>NZ_JH414708.1:1132631-1184668 GCF_000238655.1 Bacillus sp. 7_6_55CFAA_CT2
CTTTATTGTTCTTTTTTTAGCTCGATACTAAATAGATAAACGTGTTCATTTTCTTTTAAGAGTAGATCAATACCTGTTTCTTCATCAATGGTAGGAACGCTTACAGTTTCTTTACTGGTTTGGATTACAGCAGCTAAAGTTGTTTTTTGATTGTATTTTAAATTTTTTATAGATTGGATTGTAGTAGTTGCAGAGCTATTTACGCTTGGTGGCGCTTCTTCATGAACAAGGGTTGAACCACCTTCAATATTCATATACCACTGCCTTTTTTCTTGTATATCTTTATCGAATTGGAAATGTGGTGGTGAAAAAGAAAGCTTTACTTTCTTTTTTGAAAAATGTGAGGTAGCTATATTAGCAATTTCTTTTGTTTTTTTACCATTGTTATAATAATCAATTGTAGCATTTATTTCATCTTTATCATTTTTAAGAGTAACGTTATAAAACATGCTATTTCCTTCTTGAAAAGGAGTCATTTGTAAAATAGAAGCTTGCTCTTTTGTTAATTTGTATGGCTCAACAATGGCAACTTCATTGTTTTTTATTTGGCTACAACTTGTGAGTAATAATAAACACAAGATTGATAGTAATTTTATACGCATGCAATCTCCTCCTTTTTACAATTATATTCTAAATGTGATTTTTTATCATTTCGTTTTCTAGGACTAAAGACTTAGAAGAAATTCCGATTGTAGTGCGATGTTTAAAATGTCATATTTTTATACACTAGTAGTATAGAATGCGTATGTAATAAGGTAGGGGAAGAATTTTATGTCTTTATGTCGGTTAGCGAGAAAAAATATTAGAACATTTGCTACCAAAAGGATGAAGCAATTTATGTGGATTGCTATGAGTACTATGATTTTGTTTTTTATGATATCGTTACAATTTAATGAAGGAGCTATTTTGAAAGTAGGGGATGCATTTGTATTTCAAATGTATTTTTACACACTGTTTATTGTACTAATTTTCATATGTATTTTTACTACATATAAAATGATGTACTCCCTTTTGCTAGTGAGGAGAGAGGAGTTTACATCTTATGTAGCAGAAAATATAAAAAGAAAAGAAGTACTATGTGTATTATGTCAGGAGCAATTATTCATTTATGGAGCAGCATTTGTTTTTGGATTAATTAATGGGATGCTATTTTTGAAATTATTCACGGTTATCTTTATGAAAATCGCAGGGATACAAGGAATAAATAGTGCGCCAATTACAATATATGCAGTTGTAATTATTAGTGTAATTATGATGACTGTCGTTTTAATATCGATGATGCAATGTTATCGATTTGTTCGAAGTTTAAAAGATGAAAATTCGTTGCGGTTTAAAGAAAGGGCATGAGAAATCATGCTTTTTTCTATTTTACACGTAAAAATAATCATGTTACAGTGAAAAGACCTGACAAAGAATGGGAAGGAAAGGTTGTATAGAATGACAAATGAACAATCAATTGTAAAAGTCGATCGGTTAACGAAGCGAATCGGATCAAAGACACTTGTACAAAATATTAGTTTTGAAGTGAAAAAAGGCGAGGTTGTCGGTTTACTCGGACCAAACGGTGCTGGAAAAACGACTTTAATGAGAATGATGGTTGGTATGATCCGTATGACAGAAGGTGAAGTATGGATTGATGGTCAATCTGTGAAACAGCAATTCGAAAAAACAGCTGCTAAAATTGGAGCGGTAATTGAGACACCTGAATTTTATCCTTTTTTGAGCGGCTATGAAAATTTAACATATTTCGGACGAATGAATGGTAATGTGACCGAAGAACGTATCGATGAAGTAGTGAAATTGTTAGGGATGGGACAAGTAATTGATCGCAAAGTAAAAGCGTATTCACTCGGCATGAGACAACGTTTAGGAATCGCTCAGGCGCTTATTCACGATCCAGACGTGTTGATACTAGATGAACCGACAAATGGATTAGACCCTAGTGGAATACATGAAATGAGAATGTACATAAAAAAAATTGCACATGAACAAGGAAAAGCTGTACTTGTATCAAGTCACTTACTTTCAGAAGTTGAATTAATGTGTGACAGAGTTATCATTATTCAGCACGGGGAATATGTGGCTACGCAAAATATTCAGCATAGCCAAAGCGAAGAGATGGAGACGATCCGTATACGTGTAGATGATGCGAATAAAGCAGCGGAAATATTAGGGCATGATGTTTTAGTAAAAGATAATGAATTACTTATTAATGTAAAAGATGAAGAAATCCCAAATGTTATTCGTACATTGCTTGAGAAAAATATTCAAGTGTATCGTGTATATGAAGAAAGAAAAACGTTAGAAGAGCAATTTTTAGAATTAACAGGGGGAAAAGATATTGTTTAATTTAGTATATAACGAACTGTATAAAATATTTAAGCGGAAGCGAACGATTATTCCATTTGCGGTTATTGCAGTATTAATAATCGGATTAGGGTGGGTTACGGTAAAGTATTTTGAACCGGAAACAAAAGGATGGAAAGTAGATTATACAGAACGTACTGTAGAAATTGAGAAAAAGCTTGGCATGAAAAAAGAAGCTATTTTAGCAGAAAAATCAGGGGATGAGCTTGTAAAAGAATACCAGCTTAAGATGAAGCATTTAGATACAGATACAGCACCGGCAAGCAGTACTCCACTTTCTTTCATGAGAGATACAGGTTTTATCGTATTTCCAATTTTGCTCCCATTTATCCTCGTGTATGCAAGTACAATTTTTGCGAATGAATATAGCTGGGGAACATATAAATTTTTAACGATACGACCAGCGAGTCGCTTTAAAATTTTAACAGCAAAATTTTTAGCAATCGTTATATTTGCAGCTTTATTATTTATATTTAATATGATCTTCTCCGTTTTATGTGGACTTGTTATTTATAAATTCCAACAGCCTGCATGGAGTGAGTTTATTTTCCAAGATGGAAATATAATAAAACAAAACATTTTTGTAGAAGCAAGTAAATATTATGTTTTATCGTGGTTACCAACGGTTGTGTACGCATCGTTTGCATTTATGATTTCTGTGTTAACGAGATCTAATGGAGGTGCAATTGGTATTTCACTATTCCTTGCTTTATCAGGAAATATTGCGCTATTAGCAGCCACTAGATATAACTGGGCGAAATATTTATTGCCAGCAAACACAGATTTATATAGTATTTCAAAGAATGGAAGTTTTATTGATGGAGTAACATTCCCGTTTGCATCATGTATGTTGTTACTTTATTTGTTCGTATTTTTATGTATTTCATATACTGTGTTTTTAAAACGTGATTTAACTTAATAAGAAAAGCCGTTCAGGGTGCTGAGATGCACTTTGAACGGCTTTTTTTATGAGAATTGTTTAAGTGCTCTTTCGGCTAGTAAAGCAAAGTATTCTGCACTTATAGGCAGTGCCTCTTCATTAATTGTAAAAGCAGGATGATGCCATTCATGTGTACCACTCGTTCCCATAAAGACGAATGAACCTGGTATTTCCTGTTGGTAAAATGAGAAATCTTCTCCAGCCATTGACGGACTAGGCGAGATGATATTAAGATTCATCTTTGTGGCAACTTGAGTAGATAAGTCTGTAAGAGCTTTATCGTTGTGAACAGCAGGAGGACCTGAATAAAAACGGAATTTCGTTTTTACACCTAATGCATCAGATACACCTTTAATAATACGCTCCATGAGTGCTGGAATCTTTTCACGTGTTTCAGCTTGGAATGTGCGAATCGTTCCTTCTAACGTAGCTTTTTCAGGAATCACGTTCCACGTATTTCCTGCATGAATATTTGTAACACTAACAACTGCATTATGAGATGAACTTATATTTCGGCTTACAATTGTTTGCAGTGCCATCACAATTTGAGAGGATGCGACAATAGGATCTACTCCAGCATCTGGTACAGCCGCGTGTGTACCAACTCCGTGAATTTCAATTTCAAATCGATCAACTCCGGCCATCAGTGGACCATCTTTAATGCCAATTGTACCTATTGGTAAATCAGGTTTATTATGCATGCCGAAAATCGCTTGCACATTACGTAAATGTCCAGCATCAATAACTTTGCAAGCGCCATTACTACTTTCTTCAGCTGGTTGGAATATGAAGCGAACCGTTCCATTTAGGGAAGATTCTCTTTCTTTTAATAAGAAAGCAGTACCTAAAATAGCAGCTGTATGAAAATCGTGTCCACAAGCATGCATTTTCCCTCGTACTTTAGATGCATAGGACAAATGTGTTTCTTCTTGAATAGGAAGGGCATCAATATCGGCACGAACTGCTACAATTGGTCCGTTTTTATTACCAGACACTTCAGCGATAATTCCTGTTTCTAAATTGGAATCAATGATAGTAATGTTTTTTTCTTCTAACCAATTTTTTATTGCTTTTGTTGTTTCGAACTCTTCATATGATAGTTCTGGATACTCATGTAAATGTCGACGGATGGAAATAAGTTTTTCTTTTAGTTGATTTGAAATAGATACCATGTAGTATGCCTTCTTTCTTCAGCAAAATATTTATCATAAGTATACAACAATAAAAGAGAGGATTCTCAAATGAAAATCCTCTCTCGTTTATCCCATAAAAGCCCGATTGGTTCAACTAATTAAAGTTTCACTTTATGCTGCGACTTTTTTATGCGTATGATGTTTACGATAACGTCCACGCATTGCGTATGCAATTTGCGGGATTGCAATCCCAATTAATATAAGAGATACACCGAACCATTGTGAAGATAGTACAGCCTCTTTTAAAACGAATACTGACATAATTGTTGTAACTGGTAGTTCCGCTGCACCAAGAATAGTCGCTAAGCCAGAACCGATTTTTGGAATCCCGATTGTAAAGGCAATAGATGGAATAACGATACTAAATGTTCCTAATCCTAAACCGTATTTCCAAAGACCTTGAGAAATGGCACCATTAAAAATAAATGTTGGTGGGAATACAATCATGACTAAAGTTAAAGCACCAGTCATTAAGAGAACACCGCGCGGTAATGAAGGTACTTCAACAGCAACTTTTCCGCTTACGAAAATGTATGTTGCGAATGTAACAGCAGATAATAAACCTAAAATGACCCCAGTCGTATCGAAAGCACCTACTGATTGTTCAAGTAAACCACTTGATAAAAATGTCCCTACAAGTAAGAAAATAACAGAAATAACTGTTTCTCTTGAAGGTAATGTTTTTGTTGCGACTGCTTCAATGATAATTCCGACCCAAACGAATTGGAATAAAAGAATAATTGCAATAGAAGCTGGTACAGTTTTTAATGAAGCATAATAAAAAATTCCGGTAAAACTTGCAGATGTTCCTGCAACGAATAAAAGTAATGCTTGCTTTAAAGGAACGCGATGTCTAGAAAATAGAAGTGTAATAGCAAGCAAAATAATCCAACCGAACAAATATTGGCTGCCAATTACCTCTCCAAGTGAAAAGCCTTCTGCATATGCAAGCTTAACAAAAATAGCTAAAATTCCATAACTACACGCTCCTAATAAAACTAAAAGAGAATAACGAAGCATGAAAAATTCCTCCCATCTATATGAAGTTATTCCGTATCGAAAATATATAACTAGAGGGAAGTATACAAAATTAGAAATAAAGGGTCAAATGAAAGAAAAGTATGACATTTTATAGAATAATAATAAAAGTGTGATATTTATGCATAATCTTGAAATTTTTAATAGTAGAAGTATTATAAAATAAACTTTGCATTGTATAGAGATAGCATTTGAAAAAAATATTTTTTAAACCAATATGTATATAGACGTACTAGTAACGTGCTAATTATTTGAGAAACTATGTTACCTTTGTTATGGTAATAACAATTAAAGGAGTTTTATAATCCATTTGGGTTTTTTCTATATAATAGAAGGAAATGAAAACGTTTTATTAGAAACTGTGAGGAAGTGCGGTTTTTCTTATTGCCACGTTGTAAAAGTGATTTCACGAATTGTTCATAGTATTTTTATGTGTTTTTGTTACAATATTTAGGGAGAGGAGTGGAATGATGCAAGATATTAGTATTTTTTTAGCGTTTGGCGCCGGGTTCTTATCATTTATTTCCCCATGTTGCTTACCGCTTTATCCGGCATTTTTATCGTACATAACAGGTATGTCGGTTTCTGAATTGAAAGAAGAAAATGCAATGCTTCGCAAAAGAAGTATGATACATACAGCGTTTTTCTTACTTGGATTTTCAATTATATTTATTGCAATTGGATTTGGTACAAGTTTTATTGGAGGAATCTTTACTGACTATAAAGATTTAATCAGACAGTTAGGTGGTATATTTATCATCGTGTTCGGCTTAATTATTGTCGGGGTGTTTAAGCCGAAATTTTTAATGCAAGACCGTAAATTTACATTTAAAAATCGTCCAAGTGGCTATTTTGGATCAGTACTAATCGGATTAGCTTTTGCAGCAGGGTGGACGCCATGTACCGGACCAATTCTAGTGTCTGTAATTGGATTAGCAGCAACAAATCCAGAATCAGCAATGATATATATGATTGCTTACATACTTGGATTTGCAATCCCGTTTTTCGTACTGTCATTCTTTATTACGAAAATGTCTTGGATTAAAAGAAATAGTATGGCCTTCATGAAAGTCGGAGGATATATTATGATTGTTATGGGTGTCTTCCTATACTTTAACTGGATGACGAAAATTATCGTATATTTCTCAAGTTTATTTGGTGGTTTTACTGGTTTTTAGTATTATTCTGCGAAAATGTTGGAAATACTAACGGAAAAGCATATAATGAAAGTATATTTTGCATATAGCCACAAAAAAGGATGAGAAAATATGAACATAGTTCTTTTATCAAGTATCGTTGCTGTTTGTATGGCTGTCGGTACGATGTTTATTCGTTTAAAAGCAGCTAAGAAACCTGCAACATTGAAAAAAATTATACTTCCACCATTTTTTATGAGTACGGGTGCATTGATGTATGTTTTTCCTGAATTTCGATTAACTCCAGCAGAAATGTTAGAAGCAATTGGTGTCGGTTTGATTTTCTCTATTTTTCTTATTAAAACATCTAAATTTGAAATTAGAGGACAAGAGATTTATTTGAAGCGTTCAAAAGCCTTTGTTTTCATATTAATTGGATTACTTGTAGTGCGGATTGTATTTAAAACCTACTTAAGTCAATCTCTTGATTTAGGACAACTTAGTGGCATGTTCTTCTTACTTGCGTTTGCGATGATTGTGTCATGGAGAATTGCAATGTATCGTTCCTTTACGAAATTACAGAAGGAAATGGAAAAAGAAGATGGTTTTTATAATGAAAAAGATATGAAGCTAACTTAAAAACTGTATATGTACCAAATAAAAAGACAGCGTCAAAGGCGCTGTCTTTTTTATCGAAAATAATATGAAGTTACTTTGCGAGTAAAGATCGATAGTTAGAATAATCAATCTTTTTTTCTTGTAGTTTTTTTATTAAAAATTTATGATCACGCTTTGGTGTGGCAATGATATACCCTTTAATAATTAAGTCTTGTGTAATTTGAGAGGCATTTTCTTGTAATGCAAGTTCCCCGATTTTGCCAGCAATCTTTGATTTTGCAACATCACGAAATAGTTCTGGAACAGGACTTACAAGCTCTTCTAACAATTGTTTTTGTTCGTCAGCCCATAAATGTCTCGTTTTATTTATGTAGTGTTCTTCCCAATCCAAAATGGACATGCCGTCTTCTTTTGGTAAACGTTTTAAAAATTTTCTGAACATAAAGTATCCACCGATAGACATAAGCCCTAATAAAATAACCGTCCATAATACAATGAACCAACTGAACCATCCTTCGAGCACGCATATCCCCCCTTAATGATAGCGGTTTTCTTTTATTCATATTATATACAGTGAGATTCATAGAAAGCAAGAACGCTTGGTCATTTTGACCAAGCGTTATAGTTTAAACGAAGTATAGTTGTTCAACACATAAATTATTATTATCGTCTTCAACATACTCAATAATAAGTGTGCCAACTTTACGATCTTTATCTTCAGTTGTGAAAATAGAGTAAGAAGTAAAACGTGTTTTTGATAGGCCGCTTATATGTGTAGGTAAAGAAATGTAGTCGTTATCGCGGAAGAATTCCATCAGTTCAATATCCTCAAATTCTTTTCGGTCAACTTGTTTGTTTGTATAGCGGCGTTGAAGTTGTTTTAAAGATTCATTCCAAGAAATTGCTTTTGTGTCGTATACCATTGTTCTATCTCCTTACTGTATGTAATTACTAAGAACATACGTTCTAATCTAGTATACTCTTTTTATTAGAAAAGAGAAAGCAAAAAATAATGTAAGCTTGGATTTCCAAGCTTACATTATTGATGCGTCCGTCATAATCTCTATTTTTCATTATAAGTTAGATAAGAATAAGAAACAAGATGATATATATAATGTTGAGAGTTTTCAAGATTCTGTATATTATAGGTGTACTAAAGTGTAAGGGAATGAGAGGTGTGGCATACGTAATTTCACTGCAAGGGCCGATGGCTAGCGGAAAAACAACATTAGCAAAAAGGTTAGAAAAGAGAGGGTTTCGAGTTATATATGAAAATCCATATCCAATTGTAGAGAAGCGAAAAAAATTGAATTTAGATATGAATTCAAAAGTAGGGTTTATTATGAATCAAAAAATGTTTATGGAAGCAAAAATAAAGGAGTTTCAAAATGTGAAAGATTCAGTCGTAATTTTTGATCGCGGACCAGAAGACATTGAGTTTTTTACACTCTTTTATCCAACGATTATAGGAGAAGAGTGGGATATAGAAACTGAATTGAAAGATGAATTATATAAATTAAGAGCATGCCGTTCGGATGTGATTTTTTACTTAGATGTTACGAAAAAGAATGTATATGATAGAAAAAATAATGATAGAACAAGAAACAGAAGTACGTTTGCGGAGCAATTTAAATTAGTAGAAACTGAAAAGACTGGTATAAAAAATTTCCTGTAACTTATGTGGACACGAATAGATTAACAGTGGACGATTTAGAGGTATATTTTATGGACTGGTTAAAGGAGAGAGGGATATGAAAAAAATACTTTTATTTGTATACTCAACATTTGCAGAGTTTGAAATAACAGTAGCGACGGCATTGCTGAAAAATAAATATGAAATCATTACAGCGGGCTTAACTAAAGAATTGGTTATAAGTGAAACTGGATTGCAAGTGCAGCCGCATATAGAAGTAAGTGAAGTACGTGTAGATGAGTATGAGGGGATACTTATTCCAGGTGGAGAAGAAGGACAGTTGGAAGATGCAAAACCTCTTTTTTCAATCATTCGTCAATTTCATGAACAAGAAAAATTAGTGGCGGCAATTTGTGCTGGACCGTATGCACTAGCAAAAGCAGGGTTATTTAAAGGGATTTCTTATACTGCGACTATAGATTATCAAAAATTTGATTGTTTTCCAGTAGAAAATTTTGTGTATGAAGAAGTTGTGAAACACTCAAATATCATTACAGCACAAGGGCATGCATTTGTACCATTTGGAATAGCAATTGCCTCTTATTTTGGAGTGGCAGACGAACATAATACAGATTTTTATTGTGGTAAAGGTAATGTAGTAATGGAGAAACTTTTACGAGAAAACGTGTAAAAGCTAGCAAATGCTAGCTTTTTTCTTTTTGACATCGATAAATGGCTAACGTTTTTGGGTCACGCCATATACCGTTATGAAGTGACAATTCATTTTCTACTTCTTCTTTTAGCCATACCTTCATTTCCGCGTGAAGGTATGTATTATCAGGTATATTTAGCGACGGAAACATGCTAGAAATATAGTTTACAATCGGAGTAGCATGATGAAAAACGAGAGCATTATGAATAACTGTTTCTTCAACAGTTGGAAAAACAGATTGTAATATCTCTTTACCGTTTTCTAAACAAAATGGAGTGACTGATGATGTTGTTTTCGGTAAATCAAATGCGTCTAACATACGGTTACACATTTCAACTATACGAGGTAGTGTAACGCTAGAATTTGTTGTAGCTAAAAGTGTTCCGCCAGGACGAATTACTTTATGGAATCCTTGAATTGTTTTTTCAACATCTTTCACATGGTATAACATATGTCTTGCAATTATTAGGTCATAACAATTTGTTTCGAAAGGAAGTTTACTAGCATCCCCTCGTTTCCATTCTATTAAGTTATTTGTTTTAGCAGCTTCAGCAAGCATAGCTTCGGATTGATCAAACCCGGTGAATGGGCCTTTATGACCATTTGTTTGTAAAAGGGAAAGGAATTTTCCACTAGCGCACCCAACCTCTAATATGTTTTCTTCCCCTTGAAGTTGTAAATGTTTAATGACGAGTTTATCTAAATCTACGTGTTTTTCTTCGTAATGTGTATGTGTGTCGATGCGTGTTTGTAAATGGTTGCTAACGTTATATTGACGTTTTACATCATTCATTTTGTCGCATTCCACCTTTGTGCAAAATTATTGGATTGCATGTGTTAATACATCTGTTTTCTTTAAACCTTCGTAATGGAGTGCTAATTCAAACCTTTTAAGTAATTTCTCTTCAATTCGAAAATGAATATCTTTTCGTTTTGTCACTGAAATCTCGCTCCTTTGCATCTGTTAGTGAGACTATAGCACGTCTGGAAATTTTGTGTAAATCATTTGTGTACACAAAATTATGGGGATGAAAAAAATGTTTGAATATGATTTTAAACTATTGACGATTTAAACGTTTTCATATATTCTTAAATTAAGTAATATTCAAATAATTCAAAAGAAATGAGAGAGTCACATGCTTCTTCAAGGAACACATCGAATTGGTCGTATGGCCATGCTGTTGGCACTTGCGGATGAGAATGAAAGTCCTGTATTATCCATTCCAAAAGGTTGGAAGTATTGTACGGGGAAAGTGGGTTCGATGAATTCGCAAAAGGTTGTCGCAGCAATGGAAACAGCGGCTAAAAGCAACCAAGTTATTGAAACAGATGTTTACAGAGAAACACATGCACTTTATCATGCAATTATGGAAGCTTTGTACGGAGTGACGAGAGGTCAAATTCAGTTAGCAGACGTTCTTCGTACAGTAGGACTTCGTTTTGCGATTGTGCGCGGTACACCATACGACGGAAAAAAAGAAGGCGAATGGGTTGCTGTTGCATTATATGGAACGATTGGTGCACCTGTAAAAGGATCTGAGCATGAGGCGATTGGTTTAGGAATTAATCACATATGATTTGCCCATAGTCTATTAGTTAGAAGGGGGCCTTACTTTTTTAGGACAGAAGTCTGTCTTAAAAAGATAAGGTCCCCTTTTGCCTTTTTAAGGAGGAAAAATGATGATTACGTTAACAGGACATACATTGACAGTTGAAGAAATGAAGAGGTTATTACTGGAAGGAGAAGGTGTAACAGCTTGTCCAACTAGTATGCAAAAGGTAGCGGAGTGCCGCGAAGTAGTTGAGAAAATTGTAGAGGACGGAAAAGTCGTTTACGGAATTACAACTGGATTTGGAAAGTTTAGTGATGTGCTTATCCAAAAAGATGATGTAAAGGCACTTCAACATAATTTAATTCAGTCACATGCATGTGGGATTGGTGATCCATTCCCGGAAGAAGTATCGCGTGGAATGTTAATTTTACGAGCAAACACGATGCTTAAAGGAGTATCAGGCGTAAGGCCGCTTGTTGTAAATATGCTTCTTGAGTTTGTAAATCGTAAAATTCATCCAGTTGTTCCGCAACAAGGTTCACTTGGTGCAAGTGGAGATTTAGCGCCTTTATCTCATCTCGCGCTCGTATTATTAGGCGAAGGTGAAGTGTTCTATAAAGGGAAACGCGTTCATGCAATGGTTGCTCTTACAGAAGAAGGGCTTGAGCCAATTGAACTTGAAGCAAAAGAAGGTCTTGCGTTAATTAATGGTACGCAGGCGATGACAGCACAAGGAGTTCTTTCTTATATAGAAGCAGAAGCAACGGCGTATCAAGCTGAACTAATTGCTTCGATGACAATTGAAGGGTTACAAGGCATTATTGATGCATTTGATGAAAATGTTCATAAAGCACGTGGTTATAAAGAGCAAGTGGAAGTAGCAAGCAGAATTCGTGACATTCTTCACGATAGTAAATTAACAACAAAACAAGGAGAACTACGTGTACAGGATGCCTATTCACTTCGTTGTATCCCGCAAGTACACGGTGCTTCTTGGCAAGTTTTAAATTATGTAAAAGAAAAATTAGAAATTGAAATGAATGCAGCAACAGATAATCCGCTTATCTTTGATGGTGGGGAAAAAGTAATTTCGGGTGGGAATTTCCATGGTCAACCGATTGCGTTTGCGATGGACTTCTTAAAAGTAGGAATGGCAGAACTTGCAAATATTTCGGAGCGCCGTATTGAGCGTTTAGTGAATCCGCAATTAAATGATTTACCACCATTTTTAAGTCCAGAACCAGGACTACAGTCAGGTGCAATGATTATGCAATATGCTGCAGCGTCACTAGTTTCTGAAAATAAAACGTTAGCACATCCGGCGAGTGTAGATTCAATTCCGTCTTCTGCTAACCAAGAAGATCATGTAAGTATGGGAACAATTGCTTCACGCCATGCACATCAGATTATTCAAAATGCAAGACGTGTTCTTTCTATTGAGATGATTTGTGCGATGCAAGCAGCAGAATATCGCGGAATTGAAAACATGAGTACAGTGACGAAGAGCTTCTACCATCAAGGTCGTCAGCAGGTGCCATCTATTAAAAATGACCGTATATTCTCAACAGATATTGAAAATATTGCGCATTGGTTAAAAACGAATTATTCGATAAAAGAAAGATTAGATGTAAACGCAGCACTATAAAATGAGAAAAGGGAGAGATTGAAATGGAAAAAGTACAACAAACAATTCGCGCGCCAAGAGGTACAGAGTTACAAACGAAAGGGTGGGTGCAAGAAGCTGCACTTCGTATGTTAATGAACAATTTAGATCCTGAAGTTGCTGAAAAACCAGAAGAATTAGTTGTATATGGCGGAATTGGCCGTGCAGCTCGTAACTGGGAAAGTTATCAGGCGATTGTAGATTCATTAAAAACGTTAGAAAGCGATGAAACGTTACTTGTTCAATCAGGAAAGCCAGTTGCCATTTTTAAATCACATGAAGATGCACCTCGCGTTTTGTTAGCGAACTCAAACTTAGTACCAAAATGGGCAAACTGGGATCACTTCCGAGAACTAGAGAAAAAAGGTCTTATGATGTACGGACAAATGACAGCTGGTAGCTGGATTTACATTGGAACGCAAGGGATTCTACAAGGAACATATGAAACATTTGGTGAAGCAGCTCGTCAACATTTCGATGGTTCATTAAAAGGTACATTAACACTTACTGCTGGTTTAGGTGGTATGGGTGGTGCACAACCTCTTGCTGTAACGATGAACGGCGGTGTTGTCATTGCTATTGATGTTGATAAGCGCAGCATCGATCGTCGTATTGAAAAGAGATACTGTGATATGTATACAGAATCATTAGAAGAAGCGTTAACGGTTGCGAACGAGTATAAAGAGAAGAAAGAACCGATTTCTATTGGTTTATTAGGAAATGCGGCAGAAATTTTACCAGAACTAGTGAAGCGCAATATTACACCAGACTTAGTTACAGATCAAACATCTGCTCATGATCCATTAAACGGTTATATTCCAGTAGGCTACACGTTAGAAGAAGCAGCGAAACTTCGTGAAGAAGATCCAGAACGCTACGTACAATTATCAAAAGAAAGTATGACAAAACATGTGGAAGCAATGCTTGCTATGCAAGAAAAAGGCGCAATTACATTTGATTACGGAAATAACATTCGCCAAGTTGCTTTCGATGAAGGTTTGAAAAATGCATTCGATTTCCCAGGATTCGTTCCAGCATTTATCCGTCCATTATTCTGCGAAGGAAAAGGACCATTCCGCTGGGTAGCACTTTCTGGTGATCCAGAAGATATTTATAAAACAGACGAAGTAATTTTACGTGAGTTCGCTGATAATGAACATTTATGTAACTGGATTCGTATGGCACGTCAACAAGTTGAATTCCAAGGGCTTCCATCACGTATTTGTTGGCTTGGTTACGGTGAGCGTGCGAAATTTGGTCGCATCATTAATGAAATGGTTGCAAATGGTGAATTATCAGCACCAATCGTTATCGGTCGTGACCATTTAGATTGTGGATCAGTAGCATCTCCAAACCGTGAAACAGAAGCGATGAAAGATGGTAGTGATGCAGTAGCTGACTGGCCAATTTTAAATGCATTAATTAATAGTGTAAACGGTGCAAGCTGGGTATCTGTTCACCACGGTGGTGGCGTTGGTATGGGTTATTCACTTCATGCGGGAATGGTTATCGTTGCAGATGGAACAGAAGCAGCAGCAAAACGAATTGAGCGCGTATTAACTTCTGACCCTGGTATGGGTGTTGTTCGTCACGTGGATGCAGGGTATGACTTAGCTGTGGAAACGGCGAAAGAAAAAGGCGTTAACATTCCGATGATGAAATAAGGAGGAGAAAACATGCTGGACACTTTACTAATAAATATCGGTCAATTACTAACAATGGATCAAGAAGATGGCTTGTTAAGACGGGAAGTGATGAACACGCTTCCTGTTATCGAAAACGGTGCGGTTGGAATTGAAAATGGTGTAATTACTTTCGTTGGAACAGCGGAAGAAGCGAAAGGATTACAAGCGAGAGAAGTTATTGATTGCGGCGGGAAAATGGTTTCTCCTGGTCTTGTTGACCCGCATACTCATCTTGTATTTGGTGGATCTCGTGAAAATGAAATCGCACTAAAACTACAAGGAGTTCCGTACTTAGAAATTTTAGAACAAGGCGGAGGCATACTTTCAACTGTAAATGCAACGAAACAGGCGTCGAAAGAAGAACTTGTTCAAAAAGCGAAATTCCATTTAGACCGTATGCTATCTTTCGGAGTTACTACTGTAGAAGCGAAGAGTGGTTATGGATTAGATGATGAGACGGAATGGAAACAATTAGAGGCAACAGCACAATTACAAAAAGAGCATCCGATCGATTTAGTTTCAACATTTTTAGGTGCTCATGCAGTTCCGAAAGAGTATAAAGGTAGATCGAAAGAATTTTTACAATGGATGTTAGACCTACTACCAGAAATGAAAGAGAAGCAATTAGCGGAGTTCGTTGATATTTTCTGTGAAACAGGTGTGTTCTCTGTAGAAGAATCAAAAGAATTTTTATTAAAAGCGAAAGAGCTTGGCTTTGATGTGAAAATTCATGCAGATGAAATCGACCCTCTTGGTGGTGCGGAAGCAGCGGCAGAAATCGGTGCAGCATCAGCGGACCATTTAGTTGGTGCTTCTGATAAAGGAATTGAAATGCTTGCAAATTCTAATACAGTAGCAACTTTATTACCAGGAACAACTTTCTATTTAAATAAAGAAAGCTTTGCTCGTGGACGTAAAATGATTGATGAAGGTGTTGCAGTTGCGTTAGCTACAGACTTTAACCCAGGTAGCTGTCCAACTGAAAATATTCAGCTTATTATGAGCATTGCGATGCTAAAATTGAAAATGACACCAGAAGAAGTTTGGAATGCCGTAACGGTTAACTCATCATATGCCATTAACCGTGGTGATGTAGCTGGGAAAATTAGAGTTGGTCGTAAGGCAGATTTAGTTTTATGGGATGCTTACAATTATGCTTACGTACCGTATCATTACGGCGTAAGTCATGTGAATACAGTATGGAAGAATGGTAATATTGCATATACAAGAGGTGAACAATCGTGGAGCACGGCCACTATTTAAAGAAAAATGCAAAGTTTATTGATCGTGAAGTGACAAAGTGGAGTGAGATGATTAAAGATTGGGAGGAAGGCGTAGAAATATTCGGTGCGGCCTTAATTGGAGCACCCCTTTCTAAACCATCTATTAGTCATTCAGGAGCAAGTTTTGCTCCAAAGACAATTCGTGCGATGTTAGATGCATATAGCACATATGCAATTACAGAAGAACACGATATGAAAGAAAGTGTCTTATATGATTGCGGCGATATTACGATGCATGTGACGGATATAAAAGAAAGTCATAAACGAATTGCGAAAACAGTTGGGCATGTAACGAAAGTAAACCCGAACATGATACCAATCGTTCTTGGCGGTGACCACTCGATTAGTTTTCCGAGTATAACAGGTTTTGCAAACAGTAAAGGAAAGGTCGGAATTATTCAATTTGATGCTCATCATGATTTACGTAATTTAGATGATGGAGGCCCATCAAATGGTACACCATTCCGTAGTTTACTAGAAAATGATGTCATTGCAGGGAAACAACTTGTTCAAATTGGAATTCGTAATTTTTCTAATGCACGTGCGTACCATGAATATGCAATAGAGCATGGTGTAACAGTGTATACAATGAAAGACGTACGAGAGCGAGAAATAAAAGATATTATTACGGAAAGTATTGAAATATTAAGAAATCAAGGTGTGACTTCTATTTATATTTCTCTTGATATGGATGTGCTAGACCAAGCGTTTGCACCAGGTTGTCCAGCAATTGGGCCTGGTGGGATGGATAGTACGACTTTACTAGATGCGATTGAATTCCTTGGTAAAGAACTGCTCGTTCAAGGGATGGATATAGTAGAGATTGATCCAACTCTTGATTTCAGAGATATGACGAGTAGAGTAGCAGCGCAAGTGATTATGAGTTTTCTTTTAGCGAGGGAAACGGTTAGTAAGCAGGTTAGTATATAGACGGAAAAGTAGATATTTATGCTTTATCAAAAACACATCACTACTGAAATGTAGTGATGTGTTTTTGTGTTAAAGGAGAATGAATGTATGTGGAACCGTTAATGGAATTGCGATTTTTATAGTGTATTGTGTAAATTTAATTTCTTGCTTCTTAAGTATTGACGCGTAAAATAATTTTATGATAAAATAAAAATTTTGATAAAAAACTAAAAGTGTGTTAAGCTTGAGAAGGTTACCATATATGGAGGTGGATTATTTGTTTCAAATTGGCGATAACATTGTTTATCCAATGCAGGGAGCAGGTATAATTAAAGCCATAGAAGAGAAGGAAATCTCAGGAGAAAAACAACAGTATTATGTTATAAAAATGTCGGCTAGTAATATGGAACTAATGATTCCAGCAGGGAGAATATTGAATTCGAATATACGACCAGTTACGGATATAACCGCATTAGCACACATAATGGATATTTTTCAACATGGGGAATCAGATAGATTACTTACATGGAAACAAAGGTATAAATTGAACACTGATAAAATAAAGACGGGTAAAATGCAAGAAGGTGCTGAAGTTGTACGTGATTTAATGCGTATACAGAAAGAAAAAGCACTTAATGCAAGCGAAAAGAAGATGTTAGATAACGCATATGAATTTTTGATTAGTGAACTGGGATTAATTGAAGGTATCACAGAAAATCAGATAAAAAGCTTTTGTTAAGGTTCATTACAAATAATGTATTATATCCCAAAAAAGATCTTGAATTTTTTGGGAACATAATTATAGAAAATTTATCATTTCAAAGACATTCAACTCTTTCAAACCACTTTTAGAGCATTACCTCTATTGTTATTACTACAATCAAATCCATTTTTATTTTTTAATTTCATTTATGAATGTTCGAAGTTTAATTGAATACTTCGATAAAATAGTTACTTGATTTTTGCAATCCTGATTCACACTGGCACGGACGAGGAGCCGTAAGGATGAAAGAGAGGTAGGGCTTTCATTGTTTTAGGTATATAAGTTATTATTTTTAGAAGAATACTGAACCATTTTCACTTCTATTGATAAGGTGTTTTTTATTAAAGAGATAAACGAATTGACAGCCATATATGGTCAACAAAAAAGGTTTCCTCCTAAGGAAACCTTTTTAATATTATTTATAGCATTTTGTTTTTTGGATATTCGAATTTTTTATTGTAAAGTCGTAAAAATTGACGTTACTATCTAAAAGTAAGTATGATGCGATTATAGTAAGATTTTTTAGGGGGAAGAAAAATGACAAGTTCAAGTAATAAAGCAGCGAGTATTTATGAAGGAACAAATGTAAATGCTGGGGGATTTTTTGAAAACGTTGAAGAAACAAAGTTGTTTAATCCAATTCAAGTTGGAACTTGGTCTCTTCGTAATCGTATAGCGATGGCACCGATGACAAGATGCTTTGCAGATAATGAGACTGGAGCAGTTGGTGCTGATGTAGTGGAGTACTACAGAAAACGTGCTGCGGATGGAATTGGACTAATTATTACAGAAGGAATTGTCATTAGTCCGAGAGCAAAAGGAAACCCAGGAGTACCAGGTATTTATACACAAGAACAAATCGATTCTTGGAAACCTGTTACAGAGGCAGTACATAAAGAAGGCGGGACGATTATTGCTCAAATATGGCATGTTGGGCGTATGAGTCATCATGAAATAATTGGTGGTCAAATGCCACAAGCACCGTCGGCTATCGCTGCAGAGGGGAATGTTCCACGCTTTCGTAAACCGTTTGATACGCCAGAAGCAATGACGTTAGAAGAAATACAAGAAGTGATCGGTCAATACGCACAAGCTGCGAAAAATGCGATCGAAGCTGGATTTGATGGAGTAGAAATTCACGGTGCACACGGATATTTAATCGATCAATTTACGTATGAGTTTGCGAATAAGCGAACAGATAAATATGGCGGTGATTTAAAACAAAGGTTAACGTTTATGAAAGAAGTAACGGCGGCTGTAATAGAAGCTGTTGGAGCTAATAAAACACTTCTTCGTTTCTCTGCTTTCAAAGGTGATAATCCTACTTATATGTGGGAAAACCCTGAGTTTGCAATTGAAACGTTCATAAATATGTTTAAAGAGGTTGGGCTAACGATGATCCATCCTTCAACGATGAATTATACGCAAGAGATTGCTGATGGAAAGAATTTTCATCAACTAGTAAGAAAATATTGGGATGGTACGATTGTTGGGGTTGGTAATTTAAATCCGAAAGAGGCCGAAGAAGCGTTGCAAGAAGGAACGATTGATGTAGCGGCATTCGGAAGACCGTTAATTGCTAATCCAGACTTTGTTCATCGAATTAAACACGCTGAAAGTTTAGTTGAATATGACGCGAAAGAGCATCTTGCTACGTTAGTATGAATAAAGATAAAAGGAGAGCACGTCGAGTGTTCTCCTTTTATTATGGAACTTCATAGGGGGAAGCGGGATGAGTGAAACGCTACTCGTTATTATTAGTATATTACTATTTTTAATGTTGCTTTTAATCGTCTTTTTTATCATTACATTTTTTATAAAAAAACGAACACACCATTCTATTTTAAAATTACATCCGTACTTAGGAAGAATGCGCTACTTACTGGAAAAGATAGGGCCTGAATTTCGACAATATTGGTTTGATCATGATACGGATGGAAAGCCTTTCTCACGTTATGATTTTCAAAGTGTTATGTTTTTAGCGAAATATCGCTCTGAAATACTTGGTTTTGGATCAAAACGAGATTTTGAAGCTTCTGGATATTATATTGCTAATACATTATTTCCGATATTAACTGAGGAATTAAGTGTGAATCTCACGCAAGAGCGGGAAGGTAAAAAGTACGTGATTCATAAAGAAGGGTTATTTTCAAGAAGAGAAAAATTGACAGCGGATACAACGAATCTTTGGCTGTACGAAGAAGATGATGCAATTATAGTCGGTGAGAACCGTAAATATCCGTGGAAGCTACATGGCATGTTTGGTGCATCTGCGACTTCTTACGGTGCGATTGGAGAAAATTATATTTTAGCGAGTGGTTTTGGAGCAAAAATGGCAGGCGGATCGTGGATTAATACGGGTGAAGGTGGCGTTATTCCAGAACATTTACATACAGGAGCGAATATCGTTGCGCAAATTGGTCCAGGGTTATTTGGATACCGTGATGAAGACGGTAATTTTTCAATGGGAAAATTCATGGAGAAAGCGAAAGAAAGTAATATTAGAGCATTCGAATTGAAATTTGGGCAAGGTGCTAAAATACGTGGTGGTCATTTAGAGGGACAAAAAGTAAATGAGAAAATTGCTTTTGTTCGCAACGTCCGAAAGGGAGAGACGATTAATTCACCGAATCGATTTTCATTTTTAAAGAATGCAGCGGATACACTTTGTTTTATTCAACAGTTGCAAGAAAACAGCGGTAAACCAGTTGGAATGAAAATTGTAATTGGTCAGCAGGAGCCTTTGGAAGATTTAATAAAAACAATGAAAGAACTAAACATTTACCCAGATTTTATTACAATCGACGGTTCAGAAGGCGGGTCAGGGGCAACGTATAAATCGATGGCAGATTGTATGGGACTGCCGCTTATTCCAGCATTACTTACATTTATTGATACAGCAAACCATTATGGTGTCCGTAACAAGTTTAAAGTATTTGCATCGGGTAAATTAATCACACCAGATAAAGTGGCGATTGCTTTAGCGATTGGGGCGGATGCTGTAAGTTCAGCCCGCGGATTTATGATGGCAAGCGGCTGTATTATGGCCCTTCAATGTAATTCTGGCCAATGTCCATCTGGTGTAGCCACGACGAATCCGCATTATCAAAAAGCGTTAGATCCGTATGAGAAGAAGTGGCGAGTCATGAATTATATTATTAGTATGAGATATAGTTTATTTTCATTAGCGGCAGCGGCGGGAGTGAAGAGCCCGCGCCATTTAACTAGAGAGCATATTGTGTTTAAAGACGAGGTGGGGAGAGTAGTTCCACTTTCGGAATTGTTTCCTATAGTAAATCAAACCTAAAAGTATATTTGATATGTAAGATTTTTTAGAGGAATAATCATATTTTTGGAAAAATTAGGAGTATAATAGGGAAGTATTTTTGAAAATGACTATTTTTAGGGAGAGATTCACTTGCAGCAAGGTTCGTACAGTATTACAATTTTTTTACTCGTCATAGGGCTCGTTATATTTAGACGCATGCGCTCTATGAATCGACCAATTAATAATAAAGGAAGACGACTACTATTGCCATTATTCTTTTTATTACCAGGTTTTTCTTTATACGCAGCACCGATACAACTTGCTGGTTGGCAAATTGGTATAGCTGCTGGGATCGGACTGTTATTATCAATTCCACTTATTATTTTAAGTGGGTATGAAGTCAGAGAAGATGGTCAAATTTATGCAAAAAAAAGTATCGCTTTTATTGCTACATTTTTAGTTATCGTTCTTTTACGTGATTATTTTAGAAGACATTTACAAGGTCTAGATCCAAAGTCAATCGGCATTCTTTTCTACACTCTTGCGGTTTGTTATATAGTACCTTGGCGTATTGGATGCTATATGAAATTTCGTAAAGTATATGTAGAGAAAGCGAAATTTGAGACATCAATAAGCTAAAAGTCATACATTTGTATGGCTTTTAGTTTTTAAAATTTATCGGGTAATGGAATGAAAATAAGGTGTGAAAAAACCCTCTTTAATTTTCTGAATATTATTACTTTAATTTCTTGAAAAATCATTGTAATCCACTGGGATAAAGGCGTTTATAAAGGTTTTCACATGTAATGAAAAGTGCTCATTCACTTGAAAGAACAAAAAATGTTTGTTAAGGTAGGGAACCATAAGCGAAAACAAGAAAATAGAAAAAGTCATTTTTCGAAATTTTGAATGGCTTATGGACTAAGGGAGAGATTTGGTGAAGATTGAAATTATGGTTTCGCTTGCTATTTATATGGCAGGTATGTTGTATATCGGATATTGGTCTTATAAGAAGACATCCGATTTATCAGATTATATGTTAGGCGGGAGGGGACTCGGTCCAGCAGTTACAGCTTTATCAGCTGGTGCTTCTGACATGAGTGGTTGGATGTTAATGGGATTACCTGGTGCGATGTATGCAACAGGATTATCAAGTGTATGGATTGCGATAGGTTTATTAATAGGTGCGTATGCAAACTATTTAATCATTGCCCCGCGTTTACGAACGTATACAGAAGTGGCAAATGATTCAATTACGATTCCAGACTTTTTAGAGAATCGGTTTAAAGATCGTACGAAAATACTTCGTTTTGTCTCCGCTGTCGTCATTTTAGTATTTTTCACATTTTATGCGTCGGCTGGTTTAGTTTCGGGTGGACGTTTGTTTGAAAATTCTTTTAACCTTGATTATAAAATTGGTTTATTTGTAACAGTGGGTGTCGTTGTTGCGTATACACTATTTGGTGGCTTTCTAGCCGTAAGTTGGACGGACTTTGTGCAAGGTTGTATTATGTTTATTGCGCTTGTACTAGTGCCAATTGTTGCCTTTACGGATGTCGGTGGTATAACAGAAACATTTAATACCATTAAGCAAGTCGATGCATCGCATTTAGATATGTTTAAAGGAACCACAATACTTGGTATTATTTCATTTTTAGCATGGGGCCTTGGATATTTTGGTCAACCACATATTATTGTCCGCTTTATGGCAATTACCTCTATTAAAGATTTAAAAACTTCTCGTAGAATCGGTATCGGTTGGATGACGATTTCAATTATAGGTGCAATGCTTACTGGTCTAATTGGTATCGCCTATTATGCTAAAAATAATACGACATTACAAGACCCAGAAATGGTCTTTGTAACATTCTCCAATATTTTATTCCATCCGTACATTACAGGATTTTTATTATCAGCTATTTTGGCTTCGATTATGAGTAGTATTTCCTCACAATTACTTGTTATTTCAAGTGCAGTAACGGAAGACTTCTATAAAACATTTTTCCGTCGTAATGCAAGTGACAAAGAACTTGTATTTATCGGTAGATTGTCAGTATTAGTAGTAGCTATGATCGCAGTTGTTTTAGCGTATCATCCAAGTGATACAATTTTAACACTTGTCGGTTATGCTTGGGCTGGATTTGGTTCAGCGTTCGGACCAGCCATTTTATTAAGTTTATATTGGAAAAGGACGAATAAATGGGGCGTTCTTGCAGGTATGATTGTTGGTGCAGTAGTTGTTATAGCATGGGTACAAATTCCAAGTTTAAAAGCAATTATGTATGAAATGGTACCTGGATTCTTCTGTAGTTTATTAACTGTTATTGTTGTAAGTTTATTAACGAAAGAACCCGTTAAGGCAGTTCATCGTGAATTTAATGAGATGGAAGCAGTACTGGAAGAAGAAAAGAAATGATTTGCAAAAAGAGTAAACGGTGAATAGCGTTTACTCTTTTTACATGTAAAATGAAAGTAAGGACTTATTGACAATAAAAAATAAGTAACTTATAATAAATCTTAAGTTCGAGATAAATAATGTTCATAATAAAAATTTATTATGGTTATAAATCGAACAAATATTTTTTACGAATTATCTTGAATTCAAGATAATTCAATAGATTAGACACCGATACGTAATTTTGTAATTAATATCTCGAATTCGAGATAAAATTATAATGACGGATTTTACTTTGTAGCATGGACAAAATGAATAATGAACTTAAATGTAAAAGAATTTTTATAATGAAATAAAAAAGGAGTGGAAGAAATGGAAAAGAAAACAATGGGAATCCATCATATTACAGCGATTGTAGGGCATCCACAAGAAAATGTAGACTTTTATGCTGGTGTATTGGGGTTACGTTTAGTGAAACAAACAGTGAATTTTGATGATCCAGGTACGTACCATCTTTATTTTGGAAATGAAGGAGGAAAGCCTGGAACAATTATTACGTTTTTCCCATGGGCAGGTGCTCGTCAAGGTATTATTGGAGATGGTCAAGTAGGAATTACGTCTTACGTTGTACCAAAAGGTGCAATGGAGTTTTGGGAAAATAGATTAGAAAAATTCGATGTTTCGTATACAAAAATGACTCGTTTTGGAGAGCAGTATTTAGAATTTGATGATCCGCATGGTTTGCATATAGAATTAGTTGAAAGAGAAAAAGGCGAATTAAATAATTGGAGTTTTGGAGAAGTTACACCAGAAGTAGCAATTAAAGGGTTTGGAGGTGCTGTTCTTTTATCTACACAGCCTCAAAAAACAGCTGAATTGTTAGAACATATTATGGGTCTTGAAAAAATTGGAGAAGAGGGTGAATTTGTTCGATTCCGTTCTTCTGCTGACATTGGAAATATTATTGATTTGAAATTATCAACAATCGGTCGTGGCCAAATGGGCGTTGGCACAGTTCACCATATTGCCTGGAGAGCGAGTGACGATGCTGATCAGCTAGACTGGAAAGAGCATGTGTCGCGTTTTGGATATCACGTAACTCCTGTACAAGATCGAAATTATTTTAACGCGATTTATTTTAGAGAACATGGTGAAATCTTATTTGAAATTGCAACAGATCCTCCTGGTTTCGCTCATGATGAATCGTTAGAGACGATGGGTGAGGAATTAAAGTTACCGGAACAATATGAACAACATAGAAAACAGATTGAACAAACGCTTTTACCATTTGAAGTGAGAAATTTAGATTAAAGTGATTGAAGGGGGAACAGGATTATGATGAAACATGTTTTTCAAAAAGGAAAAGATACGTCAAAACCAGTGTTGTTATTACTTCATGGCACAGGTGGTAATGAATTAGATTTACTACCACTTGCAGAAATAGTTGATCCGGAAGCGTCGGTATTAAGCGTTAGGGGAAATGTGTTAGAGAATGGGATGCCGCGTTTCTTCCGCCGATTAGCAGAGGGCATTTTTGATGAAGAGGATTTAATTTTCCGTACGAAGGAATTAAATGAATTTTTAGATGAAGCGGCTAAAGAATATAAATTCGATAGAAATAACATTGTAGCTATCGGTTATTCGAATGGGGCAAATATCGCAGCAAGCTTATTATTCCATTACGAAAATGCATTGAAAGGTGCTGTGCTTCATCACCCAATGGTACCAAGAAGAGGAATGCAATTAGCAAATTTAGCAGGGAAATCTGTGTTTATTGCTGCTGGGACAAATGACCCAATTTGTTCATCAGCAGAGTCAGAGGAATTGAAGATACTATTAGAAAATGCAAACGCGAATGTAACAATGCATTGGGAAAATCGAGGGCATCAATTAACGATGGGTGAAGTAGAAAAAGCAAAAGAGTGGTATGACAAAGCATTTTAAAAAAGAAGCATCTGCTAACGATTAGCAGATGCTTCTTTTTTATTTAAGACTGGATTGCAAGATGAGATGAAGAAAGTGGTAGCTCAATATCAACAATTGTACCTTCATTTAATTCGCTTGAAATGTGTAATTTACCATGATGTTCTTCAATTATTTTGTAACACATCATTAATCCTAGTCCTGTGCCTTTTTCTTTTAAACTATAAAAAGGTTCGCCTAGACGGGAGATACGATCTTCTGGAATGCCACAACCTTCATCGATAATTCGTATTAAGATGAAATTATCCTCTAATGGTTTTGTTTGGATGAAAATATTTCCGCCATTTGGCATCGCTTCTATCGCATTTTTTAATATGTTTATAAAAACTTGTTTTAATTGGTTGCCGTCACATTGAATATCATATACGTAATCAAAATGATCCATGATGATATGAACGCTATGCATAAT
Source organism: Bacillus sp. 7_6_55CFAA_CT2 (assembly GCF_000238655.1). Lineage (NCBI taxonomy): Bacteria > Bacillati > Bacillota > Bacilli > Caryophanales > Bacillaceae > Bacillus > Bacillus sp. 7_6_55CFAA_CT2. Next base: position 1,158,180 of record NZ_JH414708.1, read on the forward strand.
TGCAGTCGGTAAAATAAATGTAACTACCTCTTCAATTAAAGTTTGTATGTTACAAGTTTGGATAGATAATACTTGTGGCTTAGACATCGCCATAAATTGACTCGTGATGGATTCCATTTGTGAAATCTCACTTAACATAACATCGATATACCATTTTTGCTCCTCATTTATTTCAGGGAGGAGCAATGTTAGAAAACCCTTTAGGGAAGTGAGTGGATTCCGAATTTCATGGGCAATTCCAGCTGTCAGTTGTCCGACTACTGCGAGCTTCTCAGATTTTCGTAGTAACTTTTCAGTTTCTTTTAGCTCAGTAACATCTCTCCCCATCACGATAAGACCTTTGCGAGAACCATCAGGATGATAAAGCGGAACTTTTGATATACTTAAGATTAAATCGAAATCATCTCTATGTATAATAAATTCCTCGCCATGAAGAATTTGTCTTTGTTGCCATGCTAGTTCATCGACTTCTTCACAATGTAAAAAAGCTTCTCGGTATGCTTCATTATATTGAATGAGTTCGCTATCTTTTTTCCCGTGGTAAGGTACATGATGGAAGTTGAAGCAAGAAAGTGCGTAGTCATTTGCCTCAAGCCAGCGCCCTTCATGATCTTTAAATATAACAAACGCAGGCATGGAGTTTACTAATGTACGTAATCTCTTCTCACTTTCTTTTAGCATATTCTCAATTCTTTCTGATTTTTCAAGTGGCTTCATAATAGCGTATACACCAGTAAGACGATTTTGAACAAAAATAGGAACTAGTTTTGTCACAACATCTAATAAGAATCCATTTTTATGATAAATAGATAAGATATACTCTTGTTGATTATCCGCTTCAGTATTCTTTATATTTTGTAATACTTGCTCAGAAATATGGGCTCCTAAAATAGAGGTAATATTTTTCTGTTCTAATTCTAAAGAAGTGTAACCTAATATTCTTTCGGCAGAAGGATTTATATGTAGAATAACTCCTTCTAAATTTAATGAAATAATACTATCAGGATTATGTTCGAACAGAGATGCGTACATTTCTGTTAATGAACGATCTTGTATATGGTTTCGCAAACGTCTAGAAATGTTCGGATGACGTTTTTTTTGAGTTGGTGAATATTTTTTACGACTCATAATAGTTCCTCCGTACAAATAGCATCTAAAAAGATTTGTCTATTCATAACTATAATATAGATGTGATGTGTATTTCTATAAAAAATGGAAGTTATAGAATAAATTTTGTTTTTTATTTTTTTTGCAAAGTGAATGCAGGATGGTAATAAGGGGAACTTATATTGTTTTATAACCCTTTTGTAAGTTACAGACGGCTGTTTTCCGTATAACATTAGGGTAGAGGAGGGGGAGAGAAAATGAAAAATTATATTCAAGGGATTGATCACGTGCAAGTAGCTGCACCTGTAGAGTGTGAAGAAGAGGCGCGTGATTTTTATGGGAATAAAATTGGTATGGTAGAAATTCCAAAGCCAGAAGAGTTGAAAAAACGAGGTGGATGTTGGTTTAAATGTGGAAATCAAGAAATCCATATTGGTGTCGAGCGGAACTTTACACCAGCTAAAAAGGCTCATCCAGCTTTTTATGTGAATGAAATTAATGAATTTAAGCAAACACTTATAGAGCAAGGTGTAAAAGTGATTGATGATTATGCACGGCCAGATGTAATTCGATTTTACGTATCAGACCCGTTTGGAAACAGAATTGAATTTATGCAAAATAAAGACTAGGTGTATTCCCACCTAGTCTTTAACTTCTTCTGAAAAGTCCTAACACTTCTACAGTTTCTGTAATATTAACGAATGCATTCGGGTCAATTTCAGAAATTGTAAGTTTCATACTTGCTAATTCTTCACGAGAAACAACCGTCATAAGTACACGCTTTTTCTCGCTTGAATAAGCGCCTTCGCCATCAAGTAACGTTATTCCACGTACAACAGTTGAAAGAAGTTGTTTTTTCATTTTTTCTGCTTCATTTGTTACAATCATAAGTGTAACTTTACGATGTTTTGTATGAACAGCATCAATTACTTTACCAGTTACATAAATTGAAAGTAAGCTTGTAAGTGCAACATCCCAAGTGAAGAAGAATCCTGCGATTATTACAACGACTGCATTTAAAACAATAAGGAATCCGCCAAGTTTAATGTCTCGCTTGCGGGATAAAAGCATACCGATAATATCAAATCCACCAGTGGATCCATTACAGTTAAAAACAAGACCAATACCAGCTCCGGCGATGACACCTCCGAAGATAGAAGATAACAATGGATCTGTTGCTACGACTTTTACTGGAACGTAGTATAATGCAACAGATAATACAACTACAGAGACAACTGTGTTAAAAATTACTTTTTTTCCAAGGCCTATGTACCCTAAAATAAGGATAGGTAAGTTTAATACAAAGTTAATAATGCCTGTGTTTACAGGGGTTACAATCCCTAAAATAATAGCAATTCCGCCAATTCCACTACTTAAAATTTTGTGGGGGATAAGGAAAAGATTAAAGGCAACCGCAATAATAATAGAACCGATAATAACACCAAGGAATCTGACCATTTCTTTCCCATCCTTCACTGAAAAATTCATATTATTTCAAGATTATATATGATATTGAAAGTTTTGGGTAAAAACAGTTTATTTTGGTAAATTAGATTAATCGAAAGAATTTGAGTATTTTATCATTTGAAAGGGGATACAGTTGTGAAGATAAAAACATATCAACAGAAAAGCCCGTTGAAGCAAGAATGTGAGGATTCTTATTTTTGTAATAAAGATAAAAAGATTTATGGTGTATGTGACGGTGCAACACCACTTGTCCCGTTTCGTGATGAAAATGGACATAATGGAGCATACATCGCTTCGCATTTATTTGCAAGTTATTTTACTGCATTACGAGAGAATCATAGTTTACAATTTGCAGTTGCCAAAGCAAATGAAGCATTGCAAAGCAAAATGTTAGAATATGAAGTAGACACGGGGAAAAAAGAGCATTTGTGGTGCACATGTATCGCGGCAGTTCAAATAGTTGGTGAGAAAATTGAATATGCACAATTAGGGGACTGTATGATTGTCGCAACTTTTCAAAATGGAACGATGCAAGTATTAACGAAAGACACAGTTGAAGGAATTAGTAAACGAGCAAAAAGGAAGAGGGAAGAAAATCGTAAAAAAGGGTTATCTGTACCAGAAGAATATGTTTTTCAAGATGTGCGAGAACAGTTAAAATACAATCGTTATCTTGCAAATATGCCAAATGGTTATTCAGTTGCAAATGGAATGAAAGAAGCGATACATTATTTACAACATGGTGAATTACATATAGATGAAGTGAGTGGAATTTTTATTTGTTCAGACGGGTTATTCCACCCAGATTGGTCATTAGAACAAACTGTTGCATATATAAGAAAGAATAGTATAAACGAATATGTAGCAATCATTGAAGAGCTAGAAGCGGAAAAGAGAATAAGGCCAGATGATAAAACGATTATTATGATTGATTTTTAAGAGGAGGCAGTTCAAATGGAAATTAAATGTGTCAATCTAACATTTCAAGATGAATTAGTTCCTTTAGAAAAAGTAAATCAACTGATTATTCACCATACAGCTGAAGATGGATGGAACGTGTATAAAACGCATGAATTTCATCAAAAAGTACGGGGGTGGAGCGGGATTGGTTACAATTATTTTATTGAAGAAGATGGAACTGTAGTGGAAGGACGAGGTTTACATATTGGAGCGCATGCGAAAGACCATAACCGTTATACAATTGGAATATGTATGACGGGAAATTTCGATAAATACGATCCAACTCCTGCACAAGTGAATGCATTATATTCTTTATGCAAAATGTTTATGAAGCAATTTGCTATAAAGGAAAAAAATATACTAGGTCATAGGGAGTTAGAAGGAGTTACAAAAAGCTGTCCTGGTAATCGTTTTTCTATGGTAGAGTTAAGGAAGATATTATCTTAAATATAGAGGAGTAACAACGATGATGAATATAAAAATACCAAATGATAAAAAAGAAGAGCTTGTAGCGGAAATTCAGCAATTTTTCATGGAAGAAGATCTAGATGAAATTGGACGTTTCCAAGCAGAGCGTTTAATAGAAGAAATGATTAAATTAGTTGGACCATTTGCATACAATCAAGCAATTGGAGATGCAAGAAAGCTTGTAAGTGAGAAATTAACGAATATCGAAGAAGATTTATACGTGTTAGAGAAGAATGAAGGGAAATAAAAAAAGAGCCGATGGGCTCTTTTTTATTTTTCTTTCTTATGTTCCTTATATTCATGTATTTTTTCTTTCACATTACCAACTGTATCTTTGGAGGTGCCTTTCACCTTATCCCATTTTCCTTCAGCTTGTAATTTCTTATTGTCAGTTACTTTCCCGACAACTTCTTTTACTTCACCTTTTACCTTATCAATGGCACCTTCTACTTTTTCTTTTAAACCATGATCATGTTTAGTCATACATTTCTCCTCCTTGTAGTTTGATTAGAATTCTCTTTTCATATTGCAAGTTGAATGATGTATCTAGTAATAGCGTAACAAATCTAGTTGGAATATTCAAATGATTAATAGGATAGAAAAGGAATTGTCATAAAATGTTTAAAAATGTAACGGAAGGAGAAAGAAAGTAAATTATAATATGTCTTTTGCGGTCCATATTGATTTTGTATAAGCAATTTTCATATGGGCCCGTTCCATGTTATTTTGACTGCGGCTACCAAAGCGGGCTTGGCCAACTATTAAATGACAATTTGTCGCTATAGCTTTTTCTATTCTTTTTTGAATTAATGCAGTATGACAGCCGTTACGTTGAAATTCTGGCAAAGTAGCAGAAGCAGCTAATGATGCGACACCCTTATTTATATACAGGACACCAATACTAGCAGGGATATTTTGAACTTCAGCTATGAAAAAATGCCATCCTGGTTCATTGTAAAGAATTTCATTATTTTGGCGCACACCATCTGTTGTAAAGGATGGCATATTAAATCCACGTACATAAATGTCTGCAAAAATATCAAAATCATTTTCTTTTAGTTTTCGTATTGTAATATTAGAAGGAAGAAGTGATGAACCCTCTCTCGGTATACTATACAAAGCAGTATGGAAGCTAGATTGATAAAACCCTTTTTGAGATAAGTATTGAAATAATTCAGTTGTACCTTGTGCTGGGGTAATTTCAAAACGACAAGTGATTTGTAGTGATTGATAATAAGAGATAATTTCATCTAACTCATCTGTATTTGTAAATGTAATACCTTTTACCGTATTAAAAGCAGGACCAGCAATTATTTTTGATGAAAAGGCAGTGGCACTACCGAATTTTTTCATTTGCACTTGCATTGGGTTTCCGCTCATTGTTTGTAGTCTCTCTAATTTAGAAGAGAGCATATCAATTTCTGCATTTTCAATTTCTGTTGCCATATCGAGTGTCATAACAGTAGTCATAAAATTCCTCCGTTAATAAATATATTTCATAGTACATATACGATTTTTGTTTTGAGATTCCTGTTGAAATGTGAGAGAATAAGAGGTTTTTTGGAAGGGAAATGGAAGTGAACTGTCGAAGGGAGTAGAAACAGATTAAAGGTGGTGCTCTCATGAAACAAAAAGCCGTGCAGACATGCTCTAATTGTGGTTCTCAAAATATAGGAGAAGGTGAGTTTGTCGGATATGCACAAATACGAAAAAAGGAAACGATGTTCACATCTTCGCCGGTGGATGCTTATATTTGTACAGATTGTGGGAATATCCTTTTATTAAAGGTAAGGAATTATGAAAGGTTTAAACAGAAACCGTTATGATTATTGAGAAGTGGTCATATCCAACTTTGTATACGAAACAACTTATGTTAAGGAAAATGAATATGAGTGATAGTTTACATATATATGAGTATGCTACAGATAAAGAGATGACAACTTTTACTGTATGGGATGCTCATCGATCGTTATGTGACACATATAACTATATAGAAGAAATTGTGGGTCAGTACAATGGAGGGCAAGTAGCACCTCTTGGAATTGTATTAAAAGAGGAAAAAAACTTATAGGCACGTGTGGATTTATAAAATATGATTTGGTCACACATACAGCAGAAATTGCATACGCCTTATCTCGAAAATATTGGGGAAGAGGATTAGCTACGGAGGCTGTGTTAGTTTTTTTCTACTATGGTTTTCATGAATTGCATCTTAATAGTATTGAAGCGGGATGTGATTCAGAAAATGAAGCATCTGAAAAATTAATGAAACGTTTGAATATGGAGTACAAATATACAATTCAGAAGGATATGTTTATTAAAGGTAAGAATCGTGATACAAAAAGGTATTTTATATCTAGAGAAAGATATATGAATCAATGAAATATCTTACATTGAAAACTCCTTTAAATGAATTAAGGAGTTTTTTTATTTTGATAACAACAAATGGACTATTAGGAAGCGCTATTTTTATTAACGTTCTAAGTATAGAAAAAAACGCTAAATAACACATTCGCAACCGTAAGTTGACAAAGTGCAACCGCGGGAAGATAGAGATAAAGGCAATGTTTACATACAATTTAGGTAAGAAAACAAAGGGGGACACACATATGGGATTTGGTGAAAAGCTTTTTAAATTAAGAAAGGAAAAGGGCCTTTCTCAAGAAGCATTAGCTGAAAAATTAAACACAACAAGGCAAGCGGTTAGTAAATGGGAAAACGGTCAAGGTTTTCCTGAAACTGAAAAGTTAATAATGATTGGAAATGTTTTTGAAGTATCACTCGACTATTTATTAAAAGAAACTGCAGAGCAAAGTAATGAAAATGTGGATGGCTATTACGTAAGTCAGGAAATGGCAGAAGGGTATATAGTGTACGGACAAAAGATTTCAAAATATATAGCGTTAGGGTTTAGTTTGCTTATTTTGTCTACAATACCGTATCTATTATTTAAAGAAAATGCAACAATGTCGACATTTCTTGTCATTATCATTGCTGTTCTTGGAATTGGAGCAATGATGGCACCTGTAACGATAGAAGAGAGTCGATACAATGTATTGAAAAAGGAAGAACTACTATTTGATCAAAACTTTCTAAAAGAATTGACAAAAAGATATGTGATTATTAAGAAGAAGTATGCTGCGGTAATGATCGTTGGATTTTGTTTTATAGCAGCAGGCGCGATCCCGTTTTTGTTTGAGAAAAAGCATATCACTTCAGGGGAATTAGTTCAGTATTATCCGTACTGTGTTGTACTTATTGCTATCGGAGTTTATCTTTTTGTTCGTGTGTTAGGAGTATGGGAGATATATCGAATTTTAGTAGAAAATAAGGAATACAGTAATCGTTTTATTTTTAAACTGAAAAAGAAAGTAAGAAAAAAGGTAGATAGTTTATAAAAGATAAAAAACATGTTTCGAATCAATGTATTCAAAACATGTTTTTTCTGAATTATTTCCAAAGAAATAATTCAGAAAAAACAGAAAAATTTCGTAACCATTTGCGGAATTCTGTTATAATAAACGAAAAATGAAAACGCTTTAAAGGGGGATATAACCAATATGATGATGAATGTACCGCTAACAATTAGTTCTATGATGGAAAGAGCAGAGAAACTGTTTTCGAAGAAAGAAATTGTTTCACGGACACATGATACAGTTACAACGTTAACGTATAAGCAGTTAGGGGAAAGGACGAGAAGACTTTCCAGTGCGTTGAAAAAGCTTGGAATTAAAGAAGGTGAACGTGTAGGAACGTTAGCGTGGAACCATCATCGACATGTAGAAGCGTATTTTGCTATTCCAGGTATTGCTTCTGTTTTGCACACGATTAATATTCGTTTATCTCCTCAACATATTTCATACATTATTCAGCACGCAGAAGACCGAATTCTACTTATAGATGAAGATCTCGTACCGCTCGTTGAAAATATTCAATCACAATTATCAACTGTACAAGCTTACATTATTATGACTGATAAAGATGAACTTCCAAATACTATGCTGGAGCCTGTATATCATTATGAAAAGCTATTAGAAGAAGGCAATCCCAATTTCCAATTTGTAAAAGATATTGATGAAAATACACCTGCTGGTATGTGTTATACGTCAGCGACTACAGGAAACCCAAAAGGTGTTGTATATACGCATCGTAGTACTGTATTGCATTGTATGGCACTCGGTTTAGCGGATACAGCTGCTTTATCGGAAAGTGATGCGGCGATGGCAATTGTACCGATGTTCCATGTGAACGCTTGGGGGCTTCCTTTTGCAGCTACTTGGTTTGGAACTAAACAAGTTCTGCCAGGACCAATGTTTACTCCAAAAATTTTATTAGAGATGATTCAAGCTGAAAAAGTAACGATAGCAGCAGGTGTGCCTACAATTTGGCTCGGTGTATTACAAGAATTAGAAAATAATAGTTACGATTTATCTAGTATAACGAGAATATTATGCGGTGGTGCTGCTGCACCGAAAAGCGTTATTAAAGCATTTGAACAAAAATATAATGTTCCTTTCGTACATGCATATGGTATGACTGAAACAAGCCCACTCGTAACACTTGCACGTTTAAAAAGTTATGAAACAGAATTATCATATGAAGAGCAATTAGAAATCCGCTCAAAACAAGGATATCTTGTCCCTGGTGTAGAGATGAAAGTAGTCGGTACAAATGGTGAAGTGAAGTGGGATGGTACTGAGATGGGAGAATTATGTTTACGAGCACCTTGGATCGCTGAAAGCTATTATAACGATGATCGTACTGTTGAAGGTTTTCGCGATGGATGGTTATATACTGGTGATGTTGTCACAGTGGATGAGGAAGGTTGCGTGAAAATTGTTGACCGTACGAAGGATGTTATTAAAAGCGGAGGAGAATGGATTTCTTCGGTCGATCTTGAAAATGCTTTAATGGCACATGATGCTATATTTGAAGCGGCTGTCGTTGCAGTTCCTCACCCTCAGTGGCAAGAGCGACCAATTGCCTGCGTTGTTCAAAAGAAAAATAGTACGGTTACAAAAGAAGAAATATATGAGTTTTTAAAACCACAATTTGCGAAGTGGTGGTTGCCAGATGATATTGTATTTATGGAAGAAATACCGAAAACATCTGTTGGGAAGTTTTTAAAACAGGCGCTTCGGAAAGAACTGGAGCATTTGCATAGAGAGAAATAAGTGAACTTCTATTTGTAAACTCTAATACATTAACGGTTGACAAAAGAGGGGTGGAAAGATAATATAATTTTTGTAATATGTTATCCAAAAACAATTTTAAGTTTACAAATAGGAGAAGCAAATATGAATACAAAAAACTTAGTTTTCGTCGCTTTATTTAGTTCTATTATGGGAGTGTTAGGGTTAATACCTCCGATTGCTCTTTCTATTACACCAGTTCCGATTACATTGCAATCACTCGGTGTTATGCTTGCGGGTGGGTTGTTAGGGTCACGCCTTGGTGCATTAAGTCAGCTTATTTTCTTACTTATTGTAGGAGTTGGAGCACCATTACTTGCTGGTGGCCGCGGTGGCCTTGGTGTATTTGTTGGGCCAAGTGCAGGATATTTACTTGGTTACATCATTGGAGCGTTTGTTATTGGTTATTTAATTGAGCGTTTACGTGAAGTTTCTATTATAAAAGTATTATGTATTAATATAATTGGTGGTATTTTCGTAGTTTATGTATTTGGTATTATTGTACAAGCGTTTTTAATGGATGTTTCTGTATGGGAGACAATGAAAGTGAGTGCTGTGTTTTTACCAGGGGATTGTATAAAAGCAATTATTGCGGCAGTTCTCGTAACAAAATTACATCGTTCATTGAAACATATTATTACACCCGCTTTAAAGAATGGAAAATATACAAATGCGGGATGATAAAGGGAAGAAACACGTACATTGCGTGTTTTTTTTTATTATTTTTGTAAAGAAAGGACGTCTCATATGGGTGTTACAAAAAAATACAAAAAGCAAGCCTCTTTACAACCAAATAAAATAGCGATAAAGGAAAATGATAGAGTTTTAACATATAAAGAGTGGTTCGAATCAGTTTGTAAAGTAGCAAACTGGTTGCATGCAACAGAATCAAAAAATAAAACAATAGCAATCCTATTAGAAAATCATATAGAGTTTTTACAACTATTTGCTGGTGCTGCTATGGCCGGGTGGGTTTGTGTTCCGTTAGATATAAAGTGGAAACAAGATGAGCTCAGAGAAAGAATTGAAATCAGTAATCCGGATATGATTGTGACAGAAAGATATAAGGTAAATGATTTACCGCATGAAGAAGGAAGAGTAATTGAAATTGATGAGTGGAAAAGAATGATGGAGAAATATCTTCCTACACATTCCACTGTAGAAAGTTTACGAAATGCTCCCTTTTATATGGGATTTACATCAGGATCAACTGGAAAAGCAAAAGCATTTTTACGCGCACAGCAATCGTGGGTTCATAGTTTTGATTGTAATGTACATGATTTTCATATGAAAATGGAGGATTCAATTTTAATAGCTGGAACGCTCGTTCATTCTCTTTTCTTATACGGGGCAATAAGTGCATTATATGTAGGACAAACGTTGCACATTATGAGAAAGTTCATTCCGAATCAAGTATTAGATAAGTTAGAAACTGAAAATATATCGGTTATGTATACAGTTCCGACAATGCTTGAATCTTTATATAAAGAAAATAGAGTAATAGAAAATAAAATGAAAATTATTTCATCAGGAGCGAAATGGGAAGCTGAAGCGAAAGAAAAAATAAAGAATATATTTCCTTATGCGAAAAGATATGAATTTTATGGTGCATCAGAGTTAAGTTTTGTAACAGCACTAGTCGATGCAGAAAGCGAAAGAAGGCTAAATTCAGTAGGAAAACCTTGTCATAATGTGCAAGTTCGAATATGTAATGAAGCAGGCGAAGAAGTACAAAAAGGCGAGATAGGAACTGTTTATGTGAAAAGTGATCAGTTTTTTATGGGATACATAATAGATGGGGTTTTAACACAGGAGTTGAATGCAGAAGGCTGGATGACAGTGCGAGATGTAGGCTATGAAGATGAAGAAGGCTTTATATATATTGTTGGTAGAGAGAAGAATATGATTTTATTTGGAGGAATCAATATTTATCCAGAAGAAATAGAAAGTGTATTACATGAACACCCAGCTGTTGATGAAATAGTTGTAATTAATGTGAAAGATAGTTACTGGGGTGAAAAGCCCGTCGCGATCGTAAAAGGAAGTGCTACGAAACAACAATTAAAGAGTTTTTGCTTACAACGACTATCCTCGTTTAAAATACCGAAAGAATGGCATTTTGTAGATAGAATACCTTATACAAATAGTGGGAAAATCGCTCGTATGGAAGCAAAAAGTATGATTGAAAACAGGGAGAAAATATATGAATAGAGCAGTTATTGTAGAGGCGAAAAGAACACCTATCGGTAAGAAGAATGGGATGTTAAAAGAGTATGAAGTCCAGCGATTAGCAACGCCGCTTCTTACGTTTTTAAGTAGAGGAATTGAGAGAGAGATAGACGATGTTATATTAGGTAATGTTGTTGGGCCAGGAGGGAATGTTGCGAGACTATCTGCTTTAGCGGCAGGACTTGGCTATCATATTCCTGGTGTAACGATTGATCGGCAATGTGGTGCTGGTTTAGAAGCAATTCGAACTGCGTGTCATCTCATTCAAGGCGGGGCAGGTAAGTGCTATATCGCCGGAGGAGTAGAGAGTACAAGTACGTCACCTTTTCAAAAAAGAGCAAGATTTTCACCTGAAACAATTGGTGATCCTGACATGGGAGTAGCGGCTGAATATGTTGCGGAGCGTTATAACATAACGAGAGAAATGCAAGACGAGTACGCTTGTCTTAGTTATAAGCGGACACTGCAAGCGTTAGAAAAAGGGTATATACATGATGAAATATTTTCTTTTAATGGATTATTAGATGAGTCTATAAAGCCAGAAATGAATTTTGAACGAATCATTAAAAGAACAAAACCCGCATTTTTACAAAATGGAACAGTGACGGCAGGTAATTCATGTGGTGTAAATGATGGGGCATGTGCTGTTCTTGTAATGGAAGAGGGACAAGCCCTAAAGTTAGGTTATAAACCTGTCCTTCGTTTCGTTCGTAGTGCTGTAGTGGGAGTGAATCCAAATCTTCCAGGAACTGGTCCGATATTTGCGGTGAACAAATTATTAAATGAAATGAATTTAATAATAGAGGACATCGATTATTTTGAAATAAATGAAGCATTCGCTTCAAAAGTTGTTGCTTGTGCAAAAGAGTTACAAATTCCGTATGAAAAATTAAATGTAAATGGTGGGGCAATTGCACTCGGTCATCCGTACGGTGCATCTGGGGCTATGCTTGTAACACGTTTATTTTATCAGGCGCAAAGAGAGCATATGAAATATGGAATTGCAACGTTAGGAATTGGGGGTGGGATAGGACTGGCGCTAATATTTGAGAAAATAGAAGATTAGAATATTTGAAATGTAGGGCAGGCTTATTCGTTTGCATCTAGCTTATTTCAAACTACCTTACCAAATGTAGAGCATAATATGAAGTTTAAATGTTTTATTGTTTAAAATTGATATGAAACCGTGATGCAAAATTCACCTTGATGTAGACCAAATCCAGTTGTTATTTGGATACTAGTAAAATTTTTCATAGTAAAATTACTGACACTTCCAGGTTGAATTATGATTGAGTTTAAGACATTTGTATCTTGAAAGAAAGTAACACCTATTTCTTGAACACCTGTCTCGTATTTGATATATCCAGTTGAAGAAATATGATTTAACAAATTGTTAGTATATATAGTCTGTATTCCCATCTCTCCACCTGTGATAGACCAAGGAATGCAAATTTTATCTTTTATTATTGCTGATGGAGTGCAACAAATAACTTTATTCATGGTATATCCCAGCCTTTCATATAAAGGTATATTTAAATATATGTTGTTGTTTATGAGTATGCTTGTATGTTTTTGCTATATAGGATTATGTCCTTAATTTTAGAAGCTGTATTTGCTAATAAGGAGCATACAAATGGAGAATAAATACTTCTCTTCGTCATTGGAGGAGAAAAAGTTTGGAGAAGATAAAGGACTTAAGGTATTAGAGAAGATATGTGATGAGAAAATGAAGAAAGGGAAGGATAGTGCACCGGATAAATCGATTTGTATGATTAGTTATATTGTATATTCACTCCTAAAACATATATATAATGTCCTAGGAGTAAATTTAAAATTTGTTTTAGAATTTGATTTTTAATGAATTCACTCTAGTTTTCTACTTTTTGAGGAACATAAGCATTGCTACCAGGTTTTGTTTTTATTTCATTCCAAGCAGCGATAGCATCAGCTTTTGATCTGCCTTTGTTATTTGGATCTTCGAAAAAGTCCCGAGTAAAGCGATTGTATTCAAATTGCGCGCTGATCGTTGTTTTATAAGTAGGATCTTTTTTTCGTTCGTTTTCTTCATACCAAAATGTTATCGCGTCTTCATATGTTTTTCCAACATTCTCTTTAAAAAACTTTTGAAGAGCTACTGTAAAGCGGAAGTTTGTTCCGATTTTTTCTTTGAAAAAAGCACGAACATCTTCGCTACAGCGGTGATTTTTAGTAATAATCGTTTGAAGAGAAAGGTCTTTATAAGAGAGGGGAGCTTTGCTCATTTTTTGCACAGAGCTGTTTTTTAAGACTTTCCCCGTAGTTAAATAATGTGAGATACGCTCGGTTATTTCGGTCTTAGAGCCACTAGCTGGCAAACCATGCTCGCGACAAAATGTTTGTAGTTCTGCTTTTAACCAATAATAGTTTTGAAAATCTTCAAGTGATATAGATTTTGTTAAAGGTGGACGCATGAATATAACAACTTCTTTCTTCCATAATTTTCTTTAATTATAAAACGTATGTTCTCTTTGTGGAAGGATTAATTTGTAAATATAACAGGAAGAGGAGATTACATATGGAAAATGTAATGCAAGTTCGTGTTACGGGAATTTTAATTGAAGATGAAAAAGTATTGCTAGTAAAGCAAAAAGTGGCTAATCGCGATTGGTCTTTACCTGGAGGAAGGGTAGAGAATGGTGAAACGTTAGAAGAAGCGATGATTCGAGAAATGAGAGAAGAAACGGGATTAGAAGTTAAAATTAAGAAGCTACTCTATGTTTGTGATAAACCAGATGCTAGTCCATCTTTGTTACATATTACGTTTCTGCTTGAAAGGATTGAAGGTGAAATTACACTACCTTCTAACGAGTTCGATCATAATCCCATTCATGATGTGCAAATGGTACCGATTAACGAATTAAGTTATTATGGTTTTTCGGAAACTTTTATTAATCTTATAAGTGGCAGTTTTGCAAATGCAGGAAGTTATCAAGGGTTGAAACAACATATAGGCCTGTAAATATAGTTGAAGGATAGCCGTTAGCTATCCTTCATAAACATGTTTTACACTGCTGACTGTAAAGAAGAAACAAGCTGATTTAAAAACTCGTCCCCGTTCATCACCGCTTTTCCGCCGCCGCGTGCACTCTTTTTATTTCCGCCACCTTTTCCTTCAATTGCAGGAAGAGCATCTTTTAAAAGAGCATTCATATCGAGCGTTACTGTTTTTCCGCAAGCGAGAATACATTGTAGTTTGTCATCATTTTCGATGACGAAATACGTAATTGCATGCTCTTGTTGTTCTGTAATGATAGCTGATAGTTTTGCAATTTCTTGCATAGAACGATCTGTAAATGCTTTAGAAATAAGTAACCCAGCATGTATTTCGGTGGGCTGTTGCAGTAATTCATTTGCCTCTGCAAATAATAATTTTTCATTCATTGTTTGTATTGTTTTTTCGTTTTCCTTTTGAGAGGTAAGAAGCTGTGCTACTTTTGCTGGGATATCAGTTTCGCTACTGTTTAATTGTTTGGAAACATCTTTCATAATTTGTTGCTGTTGCCCCATTAATTTAAGTGTACGCCAACCAGCGATAAAGGTTAAGCGTATACCACCTTTATTGCGCTCCCATCCTAGTACTTGAATAGAACCAACTTCACCAGTGCATTTCGGATGGGTTCCACCACAGCCATTGTAGTCGTAATTTTCGATAATAACAACACGTATATTCTCTGTCATAGTTGGTTCTTTACGAAGAGGTAATGTTTTTGCTTCTTCTAAGTTCATCCACTCTATACGGATTGGGTGGTTTTCAAAAACGATTTTATTGGCAATTTGTACTGCCTTTTCAACCGTTTCTGCATGCAGATTTTCTGTTTCTAAATCAATTGTTATCGTTTCTTTTCCAAGATGGAATCCAATCGTAGTTATGTTGAAATAGTCCCAAAAAGCAGCAGATAAAATGTGCTGAGCTGCATGTTGCTGCATATGATCAAACCGGCGCTCCCAATTGATTTTACCTTCTACGTCTTCTGTGTGTAATTGTTCTGCAATGAAGTGGCGGATTTCTTCGTCGACTTCTTCAACATCAAGTACAGCAATACCATTTAAAGTTCCAGTGTCATGTGGTTGTCCGCCACCAGTCGGATAAAATGCGGTTTCGTTTAAAACAACGTATAAGTTACCGTCTTTATCATAATCTTGCTTTATAATTTTAGTAGTAAATTCTTGCTTATAAGCGTCAGTGTAATATAATTTGTGCTCCAATTTTCTTTCTCCTCTCGCATTAACTAGTTTCATTGTAAAGCAATTGAAATTAGTTTCCTAATATTTCAGAAGAAAGAAACTATTTTTAGAATTTTCTTGCTATAATAAGAAGAAAATGCGGGGGTGGAATAAATATGTTATATGAAAATGGCGTAGATAAACTGCTTAGTTTAAGCAAAAATATTTCTGAATTGTATCGAGAATTAAATGAAATGACCCGGATTTTAACGGATTGTAATCGAGAAAGTGTGAAGTTTGATCGGTTATATGTAAAAGAGTTACTGTGGAAGAAAGAAGATGTAATAGAGAAATATGACCAGCTACTTGTACAACTTTGTATTAACGAATGCTTTGATCTAAAAAGTGTCATTACAGGCGAATATAAGTATACATATGAAGAAGTGGAGAACATCGTTTTACAATTTAATGAGAAGTATAATGTTGCAATATTAATTAAAGATGTTTGTAAAGAATTACAGTTTACATATGGCATAGATATGGATATAACGAGAACAGCGCGGGTATCAACAGCGCAAGTATAAAAAGGGAAAAGAAAGCAGATCCTTTGCTTTCTTTTTTTATGTAAGAACAGGGAGAGTAGGTTTTTAAGATGAAGGGGAAGTTGCAAAATATTCATCCGTTAGGAATGACAATTATAATAGGGACTTTATTTGCGAGGTTCGCCACGTCAATGAGTATTCCTTTTTTAGCAATTTATTTAACGACTGTGAAAGGTGTATCAGCTGGAATGACAGGTGCTATTATCGGAACGAGTGCACTTGTTGGAGTGTTTGCTAGTTTTATCGGAGGGAATTTATCAGATCGATTCGGTCGAAATATGATTATAATATGGTCCATGATCGTTTGGGTCTTTGTATTCATTGGTTTTTCACTTGCAGATCATGTTTTAAGTTTCTTTTTATTAAATGCTTTGAATGGATTATGTAGGTCATTTTTTGAGCCAACATCAAGAGCGTTATTATCAGATTTAACGAAACCTGAGTATCGTTTACTCGTATATAATTTGCGTTACGGTGCAATCAATGTTGGAGTAGCGATTGGCCCACTTGTCGGGTTACAGATTGGAAGCGCAAAATCAACAATTCCGTTTTTAGTAGCAGCTGGAGTATACATTTTATATACAGCTATATTAGCGTTCCAATTTAAGAAGTATGCGATTGAAAAAGAGAAAGTAAATATAGAAAAGCCTGTCACAATGTTAAAGGCAATTCGTATTTTGCGAAAG
The DNA here is from genome assembly GCF_000238655.1 of Bacillus sp. 7_6_55CFAA_CT2. Taxonomy (NCBI): domain Bacteria; kingdom Bacillati; phylum Bacillota; class Bacilli; order Caryophanales; family Bacillaceae; genus Bacillus; species Bacillus sp. 7_6_55CFAA_CT2. Next base: position 1,175,094 of record NZ_JH414708.1, read on the forward strand.
GATGTCGTATTTTTAGTTGCACTAGTTGGTATTATTTTGAGTAATTGTGGTTTTTCTCATTTAACGACAACAGTATCTCAATATTTTGCAAATGCACATATATTTCAGGATGGAGTGAAATTATTTTCATATATGCTAGCTTTAAATGCGATTGTTGTAGTCGTAATTCAATACCCTGTTATTCAAATTTGTAAAAAGTATACACCGTTAGTATCCATTATGGTGGGAACTTTATTTGTGAGCGGAGGATTATTTGGATTTGGAGTAGTAGAATCTCTGCTAGGTGCTGCCGTTTGTACAATTATTTTTACAATTGGAGAAGTCTTAATGTTTTCAATGACGGATGTATTTATTGATGATATTGCTGTTGCGCATCTAAAAGGAACATACTTCGGTGCGATGGGTTTTTCGGGAATTGGAGCAGTAATAGGTCCGTGGTTTGGAGGAGTACTTCTCGATTACTACGGGTACCAAAATGGGTTTGCAGTATTTTCAGCACTAGCTATATTTTCAACTGTGGCATTTCCTGTGCTTTTAGTTACAAAAGGTTTATCGAAAAAAAGATATGATAGAAATTCTAATATAGAGATGCATGCGAAATAATATAAGCCCCAGTAACCAACTGGGGCTTATGTTTGTATTATATTAATTCTTAATTTGAAAAAAGAACTTTCTTTTCATGTTTATCAGCAACTTCATTTTTGGAAATATGAATGGCCAAAAAACCATTCTCTAAGCAGGCTAGCATCTTCTTATAAATAACATTAGCGGGTAAAGGAATAGTTCGCTGCAAAGAAATGTTTTTATGAAGTATGCAAATGTTTAGGCCTGTCTCCATCTTTTTAATGACTACATTTTGTTCATTGGCATTTGGTACATCAGTTTCCAAAATGTATTCTTGTTCAGTTTCGCAAAGGTCAATATGAATTTGATTTGGGAAACTAAAGTTACTACAAGAGTCAGAACAAAACTGATCCATCCATTCTTCGAAACCATCAACATGAAAAAGACAATCCTTCTTTTTCTTGCCCATGTAAGACACCCTCCGTAAAATCTCAATTCATACTATGTTATGCATGAATGAAGTAGGGGTGAAGAATAAATGGAAAAATATAAACATTGTATGTGGTAAAGGCAGCTATTGTGAACCTTTTGTTTTACATATCATGATGTGCATGATGTTTTTGGCGTGAATGGTTACGATTTTTTACTTTATGAGATCCGCTTAATGGTTCAGGTTGTCCCTTTTTTTCTTTTGCTTCACGATTGTTTTTGCTCATTGTATGTGACACCTCCTCTTTCTCTTTAGAATGAGAGAAGTTTGCAAATTTATACGAGAATGTTTTTAGAAAAAAAGGTAAAGATAATTGGGACTAACTATTATGGAAAGGGGATTATATAATGCCATATCATAAAGATAAACAGCAAGCTTTTCAAGCAGCGCAGCAAGGAGTTACACAAGCAGAACATGCATATAACAACATTGTGAAAAATGATCCAAACTACGGTCATGATTTAAAAGAGTTACGCCAAGAGGTTCAGGAGGCGTATGAACAGATTCAAAATGCGTTAGAAGTAGCTTCGGAAACACAACGCCCACAACTTGAGCAATACGAAAATAATCTCCAAAATATTATGCAACATGTAGATCAATTAGAAAAGTAAATGAGGTTGTTGTGTATTTGACAACCTCTTACTTTTAATGAACATTATGCGAAAACAGAAAATTTTTCTATTCGTTTTTTCTTTATTATGCGCAGTACATATATTTCAAGTTGAAAAAGTGGAAGCGAAAATGTTGCTCAGAAAAGAGCTAGAACCAACTGGCTATGTAACGTGGGAAGTACCTAATAATGAAAAGATTATTGCCATTACATTTGATGATGGCCCAGATCCAACTTATACACCGCAAGTTTTACATTTATTACGTCAATATAAAGCAGAAGCAACATTTTTTATGATTGGATTTCGAGTGCAGCGCAATTCATATTTAGTGAAACAGGTGTTAAAAGAGGGACATGAAATTGGAAATCATACGATGAATCATTTGTATGCGAGTAATTCATCAGATGAAAAATTAGAAAATGATATTTTAGATGGAAAGAAATTTTTCGAAAAATGGGTGAAAGAACCTTTGCTATTCCGTCCTCCTGGCGGATATATTAACGATGCTGTATTTAAAACAGCGAAAGAAGCTGGTTATCAAACCGTTCTATGGTCGTGGCATCAAGACCCGCGTGATTGGGCAAATCCAGGGGTTGAATCTATCGTAAATCATGTAGTGAAAAATGCTAAAAGTGGCGATATCGTATTGTTACATGATGGAGGAAATGATCGTAGTCAAACAGTAGCAGCGCTAGCAAAAATTTTACCTGAACTGAAAAAGCAGGGCTATCGATTTGTAACGGTTTCGGAATTGTTACGCTATAAACATTAGAAAAAATCCCAAAAGGTGAATGGTCCTTTTGGGATTTTTCGTTACTGGTTCTTTTTGCGTTTCTTATTATTTTGTCGTTCTGCAGCAGTTAAGTTTTCATTTGCAAACTCTTCGTTATAACCAGCACCTTGTCCTTGTGCGGATGCTGCATTCATTCCTGAAATAGTATGATTTGCTTTTCTTTTACCCATTTTATTTCACCTCTATAACATTTTTTGTATGTTGAATGATGAGCAGTTCATAGTGTGTATGAACTATAAGTAAAGCGCTAATAGAGCACTTTACTTTATGGTAATAGTATTCATAAAGAGCATAAACACTATTCAAATTTAGAAACATAAAGAAAACTTATGATAATCTATAAGTTTCTTATTATTTACTTATTTAGAAAGTTGTAATAAGATATTATCGTAAGGTATTGAAAAGTTTGTCTACATTTTATATTCAGACAACTTAGTCACGTTTAACAGGGGGGAAACATAATGGTCAAACATAATCCATTTCAATCACGTGCAACTTTTGAAGTAGATGGAAAAACGTATCATTATTATGATTTGAAAGCGCTTGAAAATGCAGGGGTTGGCAACGTATCTCAATTACCATATTCCGTGAAAGTTTTACTTGAATCGGTACTTCGTCAAGTAGACGGACGTGTAATTACAGAAGAGCATGTTACAAATTTAGCGAAATGGGGAACGAAAGATGTGCAAGATATCGATGTTCCATTTAAACCATCTCGTGTAATTTTACAAGATTTCACTGGTGTACCAGCTGTTGTTGATTTGGCTTCGCTTCGTAAAGCAATGGCAGACATGGGTGGAGATCCTGATAAAATCAATCCAGAAATTACTGTAGATCTTGTAATTGATCACTCTGTACAGGTTGATAGAGCGGGTACGGCAGACGCGCTTGCATTCAACATGGACTTAGAGTTTAAACGTAATGAAGAACGTTATAAATTTTTAAGCTGGGCACAAAAATCATTTGATAACTATCGTGCAGTTCCACCAGCTACAGGTATTGTACACCAAGTAAACCTTGAATATTTAGCACCAGTTGTTCATGCTGTGAAAAATGCTGAAGGTGACTTAGTTGCATACCCAGATTCATTAGTTGGAACAGATTCACATACAACAATGATTAACGGTATCGGCGTTCTTGGATGGGGTGTTGGTGGTATTGAAGCAGAAGCAGGAATGCTTGGACAGCCTTCATACTTCCCAGTACCTGAAGTAATCGGTGTGAAATTAACAGGTACACTTCCAAGTGGTACTACAGCAACTGACGTTGCCTTAAAAGTAACGCAAGTATTACGTCAAAAAGGTGTAGTTGGTAAATTCGTTGAGTTCTTCGGTAATGGACTAAAGAGCATGCCTTTAGCTGACCGTGCAACAATTTCAAACATGGCACCAGAATACGGCGCAACTTGTGGATTCTTCCCAATCGATGATATTTCATTAGAATACTTACGTTTAACAGGTAGAGATGAAGAACAAATTCGCGTTGTTGAAGAATACTGTAAAGCGAACGGTTTATTCTATACAGCAGACAGTAAAGATCCAATCTATACTGATCTTGTAGAAATTGATTTAAATACAATCGAATCTAACCTTTCTGGACCGAAACGCCCACAAGATTTAATTCCACTTTCAGATATGAAAGATGCGTTCCACGAAGCTGTTGTAGCACCAGTTGGAACACAAGGACTTGGATTTAATGAGCAAGAGTTCGATAAAGAAGTGAAGGTTACATTAGAAGATAAAGAAGTAACGATGAAAACAGGTGCAATTGCAATCGCAGCAATTACAAGCTGTACAAATACATCAAACCCATACGTATTAATTGGAGCAGGTTTAGTTGCGAAGAAAGCAATTGAAAAAGGACTTAAAGTACCTGAGTACGTAAAAACATCATTAGCACCAGGATCTAAAGTTGTTACTGAGTACTTAGATAAATCAGGTTTAACAACATATTTAGATCAATTAGGTTTCCAAACAGTTGGTTACGGCTGTACGACTTGTATCGGTAACTCTGGCCCATTAGCGCCAGAATTAGAAGAAGCAATCGCAGCAAACGATTTACTAGTAACATCTGTTTTATCTGGTAACCGTAACTTTGAAGGTCGTATTCACCCGCTTGTAAAAGCGAACTACTTAGCATCACCACCACTTGTTGTGGCATATGCACTTGCAGGTACTGTTGATATTGACCTGAAAAATGATGAAATTGGTAAAGATGCAAATGGCAATGCTGTTTACTTCAACGATATTTGGCCATCAGCTAAAGAAATTGAAGATGTAGTTCAAAGTGTTGTTACATCTGAACTGTTCAAGAAAGAATATGCACAAGTATTTAACAGCAATGAGCGTTGGAATGAAATCCAAACTTCAAATGAAGCGTTATATACTTGGGATAATGATTCAACATACATTCAAAACCCACCATTCTTTGAAGGATTATCTAAAGAGCCAGGTGAAGTTGAAACGTTATCAGGCTTACGCGTAGTTGGTAAATTTGGTGACTCTGTAACGACAGACCACATTTCACCAGCAGGTTCAATTGGTAAGCACACACCAGCTGGACGCTACTTATTAGAAAACGGCGTACAACCAGTTGACTTCAACTCTTACGGTTCTCGTCGTGGTAACCATGAAGTTATGATGCGTGGTACATTCGCGAACATCCGTATTAAAAACCAAATCGCACCAGGAACAGAAGGCGGATATACAACATATTGGCCAACAGGTGAAGTAACGTCTATCTATGATGCTGCTATGAAATATAAAGAAGATGGCACAGGCCTTCTAGTTGTTGCTGGTAAAGATTACGGTATGGGAAGTTCTCGTGACTGGGCTGCGAAAGGAACAAACTTACTAGGTATTAAAGCAGTAATTGCAGAAAGCTTTGAGCGTATTCACCGCAGTAACTTAGTGTTAATGGGTGTACTACCACTTCAATTTAAAGATGGCGAAAGTGCTGAAACGTTAGGTCTTGTTGGTAACGAGTCATTTGAAATTCAAATCGACAAAACAGTTAGACCACGCGATCTTGTGAAAGTAGTTGCAACTGATGCAGATGGCAATGAAAAACAATTTGAAGTAGTAGCTCGTTTCGATAGTGAAGTAGAAATTGACTACTACCGTCACGGTGGTATTCTGCAAATGGTTCTTCGTGAGAAAATTGAAGAGTCTAAAGTGTCGAACTAAATAATTGAAATGAATGATAAGGAAGCTAACAATAGTTAGCTTCCTTATTTTATGGAAAGGGATGAAACCATATGGTTTCATCCCTTTCTTTTTTACTACGAAAAATGGAGGAAACGTCATGAAAGAATATAAAAGAATTCTGTTACCGTTACAGAAAGAAAAAATATTAGTAATAGCAGCTGTATGTAGTGGGATAATTGCTGCCATTTTAAATTTATCTCGCCCAATTTTCATGGGATTAATTGTAGACAATCTTATTCAAAGGGAGCTAAAAGGTGCGTATGTATATATAGCTTTGTTTGCGGGTAGTCACTTTTTAATGTGGGCGAACAATCTTTTATTTGATTATATAAGTTCAAAAGCGAGTCAACGTATATTACAAACGAAACGTATAGAATTATTGCGTCACTATTTCTCATTACCGTTTGAAGAGAGTGAGAAGATTAAGCAAGGAGAGTTAGAAACTTTGGTCGTGTCTGATATTCCGAACTGGGTCAGATTATATGGCTCTATATTAATAGAATATATACACGCTATTGCCCAATTTATTGGAGCTTTCATAGCACTACAACATATAGATATACAGTTTATATTGTGGGTAACTCCGTTTTTATTTTTAAGTACAATTGTTCCAATACTGATGGGAGAAAAGGTAAGAGATATTGCAAGCGTTTCTCAAAAAAATCACTCAAGTGTTGTAGAGATGGTCTCACAGTTTGTAAAGGGGATACAAGATTTGCGGAGTTTACAAAAAGAAAAATGGGCAATTCGCTTATTTAAAGAAGTAACGGCACAATCGTATAAATCAGAAGTAAAGAAGACGATGATGCAACATTGCATTGGAGTAGTTGGAACGGTGATTGAAACAGGAGCATATATTGTTGTTCTCATTATAGGTGCACAAAAAATAATGAGGGGAGAAATAGAAGTTGGTTCACTCATTGCAGTGTTAGCGACAATTGAGATGCTCTTTTTCCCTGTCCGTTATGTGGGCGATTTATTAATAATGACACAAGTTGCAGTCGCTTCGGCAAATAGAGCTTTTTGCTTTTTAAATAAACGAGCAGCAGATAGCAATGTAGAAAGAGCGATGGGGATCAGGATAACAAATGTTTCATTTCAGGAGAATGACGAAGAGAAATGCAGAATTCATAATATTGATTTGCAAATTCGTCCTGGTGAACTCGTTATGATTGTGGGAGAAAGCGGTGCAGGAAAAACAACGCTTTTAAAGTTAATAACGGGCTTGTATAAACCATCTAACGGTAGCATTGCTTATTATGGTAATGAAGCTCGTATGACTACAGTGTGGCAAGAACCACGTTTTTTCCGAACGACGGTAACAGAGAATATGTATTTCGGGGAAGAGGGTTTAGAAAATCAGTTAGAAAAAAATAGTGAACTTATAAATGTAACGCCGATTATTAGAGGGTTACCTGAAGGGAGTCAAACTGTGCTACATAAAAGCGGTGAAGAGTTTTCGGGAGGCGAAAGAAAACGTCTTGCATTATTGCGCGCGATTGTATCAAATCCAACTCTTATTATTTTAGATGAACCGACGGCTGGGTTAGATCCGGGCAATCAAGAACTGGTTTGGAATATGATTGAAGGGATAGGAAGAGATGTAACGAGAATTGTGGCAACACATGATGTAGAGAGGGTGGTACTAGCAGATCGTATTGTCATAATGAAAGAAGGAAATATTGTTGCATGTGAGGGTCCAGAAAAATTAATACATAGTCATTCATTTTTTAAGAGATGTGAATAAAGATAAGAGCAATGCTCTAATCTTTATTCAGTGTCATTTAGTTGATACTCGATAGATTCGGAGTGATTTAGATCAACGTTAAAAGTAGCAGTCATAAGGAAAGTGGCAATTCCAAGAATTAAGAAAAGGACGAATGAGACTAGAGAGACGTAGAGACAAATACGTCCTATTTTCTTTTTTTCAAGATCTTTACTAAAGAGTGAAATGATCCATGTAATAATACCGACTGGGTATAAAAGAAAACTAAGAATATATAATGTTGTTTTTTCGAATGAATTCATAAACAATCCCCTTTTGTTGTAGGTTTATAACTATGAGAGGAAAAAGGTCAATGGGTCCATAATTAGATAAGCAACACTTCATCTGCTTTTCTAATTATATGATGAAATTGCACTTTTAATAAGAATATTCTAATTATTTAGATTGTGAATATTTCCAAGCTTGTCCGTATAAGCTAAAATAAGGTATATAGTATTTTGATGAATGTGTTAAAAGAAGATAATACGTTAGGGTGATATAAAATGTGGCGGAAGCTTACGATTATTGTAGTGTTACTTTGTTTAGCGGGATATGCAGCTTATGAACAGTTTGGTCATAAAGAGCAGGCGGTAAAAGTGAAGCAAGAAAAAAGTGAAGCTGCGATGAAAGAGATTATCGCAAGGAATGGTATTGAGATAGGGAAGAGTGCACCGGACTTTACATTAACGAAGTTAGATGGGACAAATGTAAAGTTATCGGATTTAAAAGGAAAGAAAGTAATTTTAAACTTTTGGGCTACGTGGTGTGGACCATGTCAGCAAGAAATGCCGGATATGGAGGCTTTCTATAAAGAACATAAAGAAAACGTAGAAATTTTAGCGGTCAATTATACGCCTTCAGAAAAAGGTGGGGGGGAAGAGAAGGTAAGCAATTTTGCTAAAGAAAAAGGAATTACTTTTCCTATTTTATTGGACAAGAACATTGATGTGACAACAGCGTATAAAGTAATTACGATTCCAACTTCGTATTTTATAGATACAAAAGGTGTCATTCAAGATAAGTTTATTGGGCCGATGACGCAAAAAGAGATGGAGAAAAGAGTTGCTAAATTAAAATAATGGTGAAAAGGTAGAGGTGGAGAGTTCCCATTTCTGCCTTTTCTTTTTCAAGTAGTAATCACTTCATGATATGATGTAAGAAATATAAACGTTTAGAGATAAAGGAGTGTATGGAGTGGGGAATGTATCCTTACCGTTAGATTATGTTGTAATTGATTTTGAAACAACAGGATTTAACCCTTATAATGATAAAATTATTCAAGTTGCAGCAGTGAAATATCGTAATCATGAATTAGTAGATCAATTTGTTTCATACGTGAATCCAGAGCGGCCAATTCCGGACCGAATAACGAGTTTAACAGGTATTACTAATTATCGCGTTTCAGATGCACCGACGATTGAAGAAGTGTTACCTTTATTTTTAGCATTTTTACATACAAATGTTATTGTGGCCCATAATGCTTCTTTTGATATGCGCTTTTTGAAAAGTAATGTAAATATGCTTGGGTTGCCTGAACCTAAAAATAAAGTAATTGATACTGTATTTTTAGCAAAGAAATACATGAAGCATGCGCCTAATCATAAACTTGAAACGTTAAAACGAATGCTTGGAATTCGTTTAAGCTCTCATAATGCATTTGACGATTGCATTACGTGTGCTGCTGTTTATCAAAAGTGTGCAGCTATTGAAGAAGAAGGGAAACGAAAAGTAAATAAGGCTATGCTTGATGAAACTGCGGTATATGAAGCGGTGAAAGAAATACTTGCATGTAATAAACGTAATGTAGAATGGCTACGTTGTATGAACGTAGGAAGTTATTTAGATATAAAAGCTTTTTATCCAGTTATGAGATTAAAGGTAAAAGGGCGAAAGAAATATGTATTAACAGAGATATTAGAAGAAGATGTGGAAGAAATATGTACAAGTTTAAAATGTGAACCGGCGTTAAAAAGTGAAGTTGGTAATACGAGAATTATGCTTAATAGCTTAGAGGATGTTATGAAATTAGAAAGTTATATTTTAGAGCAGTATGATTTTGTATTACAGGCGCTTCATGATTATAAAGAAAATGAAATGAATGCAGATGAAAAAGTTGAAAGAGTATTTAAATATTATGGTATAAAAA
>NZ_JH414708.1:1184986-1250253 GCF_000238655.1 Bacillus sp. 7_6_55CFAA_CT2
AATATATTGTACACGGAGTTTTTTTAGGAGTACTAAAACATAAAATTTTCTTGCAAATCTGATTAAAGAGTTTTTTGTTTGCTCATACTATGTAATAAGAAAGCGAAGGAGAGAGGGTGAACAACATGAGAAGAAGTCGCCGTAAATCGTTTGAAGAACTTGTAAATGAAAATAAACAACAATTATTAAGCGATCGTGAGGCAATTGATCGCATTGAAGAGCGCATTGAAAAACGTTATGAAATGAAACTTTTTAAGCAAGCTGAATAATTCTTAACACTAGTACGATACTAGTGTTAAGGAGGCGATAGTAATGGGTAATCCGAAAAAAAATTCAAAAGACTTTGCACCGAATCATATTGGAACACAATCAAAAAAAGCTGGTGGAAATAAAGGAAAGCAAATGCAAGATCAAACAGGTAAACAACCGATTGTTGATAATGGTTAAAGAAAAGGAGAATATTACATTCTCCTTTTTTATGTATAAATTTGAGGAAAGATAGGTAATTTAAGATGGTGTGTATATACAATATTAGGAGGGAAGTACATGCCAAATCCAGATAATCGAAGTGACAACGCTGAAAAGTTACAAGAAATGGTGCAAAATACAGTTGATAACTTTAATGAAGCAAAAGAAACAGCGGAACTTTCTAATGAAAAAGATCGTGCTGCTATTGAAGCAAAAAATCAAAGACGTTTAGAAAGTATTGACTCATTAAAAAGTGAAATCAAAGATGAATCTTAACAAAATGTACAAAAAGGGCTGACTTTTGTCAGCCCTTTTTCGTAATCGTAAAGTTTTCAACAAGTAAACGCCAATTTTGTGGAAATGGCAAGCCAATCTTCCAATAACTAATACCGCCAATGCCCTGCTCTTTCATTAAATTGAATTTACTTTGAATAGACCTCGCATCTTCAAACCAAACTTCATGTTGTACGCCATTTTCGTCAAAGTAATTAAAATGTGGAGCTTGAGCTGTGAAATCATAGCGGATAGGAACATTATATTTACGAGCAAGTGCAACAGCTGCGACAGAGCTAACTGCTTTTGCTGGTGGATTCCCTTGTTTGAACGGAAGTTTCCAATCGAATCCGTATAAGTTTTGCCCCATCATAATTTTTTGGGGAGGCATTTGAGATTTTGCGTATTGAAGTACTTCTTTTACAGGACCGATAGGAGAGATTGCCATTGGTGGCCCGCCCTGCCAACCCCAGTCATATGTCATAATGACGACGAAATCAACAATTTGCCCTTGCGCTTTATAATCATGGGCTTCGAAAAATTTTCCCTTTTGATTTGAACTTGTTTTCGGTACGAGAGTTGTGCTTAATGTGTACCCGCTAGGTAAGCGTGTTTTTACATTTCGTAAAAAGCGATTATACGCCTCGCGGTCTTCGGGTGCTACACTCTCGAAATCGAAATGAATGTCTCGCATGCCATATTTTTCAGCTGTTTGCAAAATGTTAGTAATAAATTTGTTTTGAATCGTTGCGTCGCGTAAAATAACCGATGTTAGATCGGCACTGAAATTACCATTTTCAATATTTGTAATAACGAGCATAGGGATTGTTTGTCCTTGCGTTGCAATATTAGCAATTTTAGCTGTTTCAGTAGGTTCTTTTAATGTGCCATCTCTTTTTGCCTCAAAACTAAAATAAGCTAAATATGTTAAAAATGGATTGATGGCACGTGTAGCATTAACTAAACTCTCTTTAATCGGTATAGTGGAAGGTTGTAAATAAGCGATGGATTCTACAGCTCGTTTTGTGCCTTTTGGTACATATAATTGTTGTCCGACATGGAGAATAGATTTTAAAGATAAATTATTAACTTTAGCTAAACTAGCGAGGGGGACATTATATGTTTGAGAAATCCGATAGAGGCTGTCACCAGGCTGTACATAATAATTATTTCCTTTCGTATTAACGATAAGTGCCTGACCAACAACGAGCGTTTCAGCGGGATTTAGTCCATTGTCTTTTACTATTTCGTCAGGTGTTGATCCATATTTTGATGCCAAGCTATATACGCTATCACCGCTACGAACCGTTACAATTTGAATCATATGCTTGCTCCTTTCGGGAAAAGATTCACTATTTTTATTTTATTTTTGATGTCACTGTATTATGATTAAATGTATGCAAGGTAGCAGAAGTGAAAGAAGGCGAATATACATATGTTTGTAGCAGAACATGAAGTTGAAATCCGTTATGCGGAAACAGATCAAATGGGTGTTGTTTACCATTCAAACTACTTAGTGTGGCTTGAGTTAGGTCGCACGAAACTTATACAAGATTTAGGTTTTTCATATGTTGAAATGGAGAAAGAAGGAATTATTTCTCCTGTGTTAGATTTACAAATTTCATACCGTAAAGCGATGCGTTACGGAGAAAAAGCAATCGTAAAAACATGGGTAGATACTGTCAGCCCACTTCGCGTTGTATATGGATATGAAATATATAATGGTGATGGTGAACTTTGTATTACTGCAAGTACGACGAATATTTGTGCGAAAAAAGAAGGGTTCCGCCCTGTATCATTTAAAAAGTTATATCCTGAGTGGTATGCGAAATATGAGGAAATTAAGAAAAAATAAAAAAGCGTGGCAGAAGCCACGTTTTTTTATTTTTCATAATTAAATTGTGGGAAGTCGTCACCTTCGTTAAGTGTAACAGATAAATTATGTCCATCGAAGAACCATTCATCATCGCCTTCAATAAAGAAGTTAATACCTTCTTCTTGAATTTGAACAGCAGGATGTGCAGGATCATCTTTACGAATCCCTAAAGAAAGTCCTTTTTGCACAGTACTGCAACCACCGTATTGTACGAAAAAGCGTAGTGTTTCATTTGATTGTAAGTTTAATTCATTTTTATACCATTGTGCTGCTTCTTTTGTTACGGAAAGATTCATGTATAGTTCCTCCAAATTATGTTGCTTTTTCTTTAGTATAAAAAATAACGCAAAAAGACGCTATTAATATGCTTCACGTTTTCTTTTTGCGTTATGTGGGTTACGATCTTATTTTTGCTTTTTTGAAAAGTTTGCTTTTGGTTCAGTTTTATTTATAATTCGTCCGATATTTGCACGGTGTTTATAAATAACCATACCTGCTAATAAACACATCGCAATAATGAAGATTTTATCCCCGCTAACAATGGATGCAATAACAGCAACAACTGCTGTTACCATAGAAGAAAGTGATACGTATCTTGTTGTAAATAAAAGGGTGAAAAATACAACAGCCAATATTGCAAAAACAACTGGTGAATAGCATAATAGCACCCCAGCAGAAGTTGCAACTGCTTTACCACCGCGGAATTTCGCGAAGATTGGATAGACATGTCCAAGAACAGCCGCTAACCCGAACCATAGTGGATGAATATCTAATCCGAAAATCATTGGTAGACTTGTTGCTAATGTCCCTTTTAAAATGTCAGCAATTGTAACGGTAAAACCTGCTTTTTTCCCTAATGTGCGGAATGTGTTTGTTCCGCCTAGATTACCGCTCCCGTGCTCACGAATATCGATTCCGTAGCCGATTTTTCCAACAACTAGTGCAAATGGAATCGAGCCAAGTAAGTAGGCAACGATAAATAAAAGATATGTAGTAACCATAAGTTCAGTCTCCTTTATTCAAATGTGTTGATAAAGGGTAAAAAGAGTTTTTCCCGTATATTGTACCATACATTTGTAAAGAGCACATTTCTTTTTTGTAAATGAAAAATTCATTATTTCGTGAAAAAAATTTCACAGTAATGTTACATTTCTCACAGAAACAGTAAGACTATATGTAGTAACATTTTAATCAAAAGATAACAACATATTGGTGGAGGGTTATAAATGTTACAAAATAATACACGTGGAGAAGAAGAATTAATGAAAGTGTTCGAGACAATAGTCCACGGCAATGAACAAGATTTAATGCAAGAAAATGCAAATGTAGACGGCCGCTCTCCAATGGGCGTAATGGGAACATTTGCATCTGAGAGTGCAAAATATTATGCTGTTGAGAATTTATTGTCAGATCAAGTGAAAAAAGCGATAAATGAAAATATATTATATCCACATGATTTAGATTTTTATGCGACAGGAACGACGACTTGTTCACAAATTCCGTTAGCGCAAATGCTTGCTAACGGTTTTCATACTGGACATGGACATATGAGACAACCGCAAGACATTAAAAGTGCATTGGCTCTTTCGTCTATTATTTTTCAAGCGAATCAAAATATGCAGCATGGTGGTCAATCGTTTGCACTCTTTGATATTGATTTAGCACCTTATGTACGAAAAACAATTGAGAGACATAAAAAACGATTACAATCATATCCGCTTACGAAAGAACAAATAGAAGAATTCGCATGGAAAGAAACGGAAAATGATACGTATCAAGCGTGTGAGGCTTTCATTCATAATTCAAATAGTATGCATAGTAGGGGCGGAGGACAAGTACCGTTTATTTCTATTAATTACGGAACAGATACATCAAAAGAAGGAAGAATGTTAATTAAACAACTTTTAAAAGCGACACAAGCTGGACTTGGTAAAGGAGAGACACCGATTTTTCCGATTCAAATTTTCAAGATGAAAAAAGGTGTGAATTTTGAAGAAAGTGATCCGAACTACGATTTATTTGAATTAGCATTAGAGACAACGGCTGAACGATTGTTCCCTAACTTTTCATTTTTAGATGCTCCGTTTAATGCAGTACATTATGATGGAAGACCAGAAAGTGAAGTATGTTACATGGGATGTCGTACCCGTGTTATGTCTAATATACATGGAGAAGAAACAGCGATTGGTAGAGGGAATTTATCATTTACGTCTATTAATTTAGTGAAATTAGCGTTAATTAGTGGTTCAAAAGAAGCGTTTTTTGAAGCGCTAAACTATTATTTAGATTTAGGAATTAAGCAGCTATTAGAAAGATATGCGTATCAATGTACGAAGCGAGCAAGAGATTTTCAGTTTTTATATTCACAAGGTGTATGGCGTGGTGGAGAAACGTTGCAGCCTGAAGACTCCGTAGCCTCGATTTTAAAACAAGGGACGTTAAGTATTGGTTTTATCGGTCTTGCGGAATGTTTAGTAGCTTTAACAGGAAAGCATCATGGGGAAGATGGAGAATCATGGAAACTTGGGTATGAAATTATTTCCTTTATGAGAGATAGAATGGATAAAGCGACAGAAGAACATCAACTGAATTTCTCAGTAATTGCAACTCCAGCAGAAGGATTATCAGGGAAGTTTGTGAAAAAAGATAGAGAAGAATTTGGTGAAATTAACGGTATAACGAACCATAATTACTATACGAATTCATTCCATATTCCAGTTTATTATAACATTCAAGCGATAAATAAAATCCGTTTAGAAGGCCCGTTCCATGCTCTCTGTAATGGAGGACACATTACTTATATTGAACTAGATGGAGCAGCAATGCATAACAAAAAGGCATTAAAACAAATTGTACAAGCCATGGCAGAACATGGCGTTGGATACGGTTCAATTAATCATCCTGTTGACCGTTGTAAGTGCTGTAGTTATCACGGGGTTATTGGGAATGAATGTCCAAGTTGCGGGAATAAAGATGAGGCTAATATAGAAAGAATTCGCCGTATAACAGGCTATCTTGTAGGAGATATGTCGAAGTGGAATAGTGCGAAACGTAGTGAAGAGATAGATCGGGTGAAACATAAATGAAAGTGATGAATATTATTCATGATAGTGTAGTAGATGGAGAAGGATTGCGGACAGTCGTGTTTTTTGCGGGCTGTCCGCATCGTTGCGTTGGTTGCCATAATCCGAAATCGTGGAATATTTGCAATGGAACGGAAATGACAGTAGAAGAAATTGTGAAAGAGATTGCAAGTAATCCATTAACTGATGTAACATTTTCAGGTGGAGATCCATTTTTTCAAGCTGCTGAAGTGAAAAAGGTAGCAAAAATCGTAAAAGATTTGAAAAAAAACCTATGGATGTATACAGGTTATACGTTAGAAGAGATACAGAGTTCTCAAAATAATGATATGATAGAGTTGTTACATTATGGGGATGTTTTAGTCGATGGAAGGTTTGAAATTGAGAAAAAAGATTTAGCACTTCCATTTCGCGGAAGCTCCAATCAACGTATTATTCGATTGAAAGAGTAAAAAGGCGGGATAGATTATATGAATAAAACAGTATTGCTTGTTGAAGATGAAAGAAGATTACGTGAAATTGTTAGTGATTATTTTCGTAATGAAGGCTTTGAAGTAATCGAAGCAGAAGATGGAAAAAAAGCGTTAGAGTTATTTGCAGAGCATGAAATTGATTTAATTATGTTAGATATTATGTTACCGGAAATAGATGGATGGTCTGTTTGTAGAAGAATTAGAAAAGAATCAGCAGTACCAATTATTATGTTGACAGCACGTTCGGATGAGGATGATACATTGCTAGGTTTCGAATTAGGTGCAGACGAGTATGTAACGAAACCATTTAGCCCGAAAGTATTAGTAGCTCGCGCAAAGACGTTATTGAAACGTGCGGATGGTGCGGTAGGAGTAGCGGAAGAAAATGCTATGTCTTTAGCTGGAATAGAAGTAAATCGTCTATCTAGAACTGTTTTAGTAGATGGAGAAGAAATTATATTGACACATAAAGAATTTGAACTTCTTGTGTATTTAATGGAGAACAAAGGAATCGTGTTATCACGTCAACATTTATTAGATCAGTTATGGGGATATGACTATTACGGTGATGACAGAACGGTTGATACCCATATTAAAAAACTTCGAAATAAGCTAGGAGATAAAGCGAAGCATATCGGTACTGTTATTCGAGTTGGTTATAAATTTGAAGAATAATCTAGAACGATTTGTGTAATTTAGCCTAGGGAAATGGCGATTTTATACTCTCTTTTGAAGGTAGAATGTACAAAAAATACTTTTTTTGTCTACAATGTTAGATAGGAGTATTTTTTTAATTAGATTTCACGATGAGTTCACAAGAAGGACACAAAACGTGACTATACTGAAAATACGAATTCACCAGAGAGGGGAAATAAAACATGGGATATTACGACGGACCAAATTTAAATGAAGAGCATAGTGAAACGAGAGAAGTGAGAAAATCAGGTAGTAAAAAAGGCTATTTCTTCACAGGTTTAGTGGGGGCTGTAGTCGGAGCGGTTTCGATTAGTTTTGCAGCACCATATATGCCATGGGCTCAAAATAATGGAGCGCCAGTATCATCATTTAGTTCGGATTCAAAAGTAGAAGGTACTGTAGTTCCTGTTGTAAATAAAGCGAAAAATGAAACTGATTTACCTGGTATGATTGAAGGGGCGAAAGATGTTGTTGTAGGTGTTATTAATATGCAACAAAGTGTTGATCCATTTGCAATGCAACCGACAGGTCAAGAACAACAAGCTGGTTCAGGATCAGGTGTTATTTATAAAAAAGCAGGGAATAAAGCATATATCGTAACAAACAACCACGTAGTAGATGGTGCAAATAAACTTGCTGTAAAACTAAGTGATGGTAAAAAGGTAGATGCAAAGTTAGTAGGGAAAGATCCTTGGTTAGACTTAGCTGTTGTTGAAATTGACGGGGCTAATGTGAATAAAGTTGCAACTTTAGGTGACTCAAGTAAAATCCGCGCGGGTGAAAAAGCAATTGCAATCGGTAACCCACTAGGTTTTGATGGAAGTGTAACGGAAGGTATAATCAGTAGTAAAGAACGTGAAATTCCAGTTGATATTGATGGCGATAAACGACCAGATTGGCAAGCACAAGTTATTCAAACAGATGCAGCGATTAACCCTGGTAACAGTGGTGGTGCATTATTTAACCAAAATGGTGAAATAATTGGGATTAACTCAAGTAAAATTGCACAACAAGAAGTTGAAGGAATTGGATTTGCTATTCCAATTAATATCGCAAAGCCAGTTATTGAATCACTTGAAAAAGACGGAGTAGTGAAACGTCCAGCGCTTGGAGTAGGTGTCGTTTCATTAGAAGATGTGCAAGCTTATGCAGTCAATCAATTGAAAGTACCGAAAGAAGTAACTAATGGTGTTGTATTAGGTAAAATTTACCCAATATCACCGGCTGAAAAAGCTGGTTTAGAGCAATATGATATCGTAGTAGCATTAGATAATCAAAAAGTAGAGAATGCGCTTCAATTCCGTAAATATTTATATGAAAAGAAAAAAGTAGGCGAGAAAGTAGAAGTTACATTCTACCGTAACGGTCAAAAAATGACGAAATCGGCTACTTTAGCAGATAATTCAGCTACAAAGAATCAATAATTGAAATAAAAGAAAGTCTCTTTCATATTGAAAGAGACTTTCTTTATCGGCTATACTAAAGGAATAGGAGGGATTAATTATGACAATTGAAAACCCAACTCGTACGGAAATTGGTGAAGTGTTAAAGAAAAGCAAAACAATTGCGGTTGTTGGATTATCAGATAAGCCAGAACGTACATCGTATATGGTTTCAAAAGCAATGCAAGATGCTGGATACCGCATTATTCCAGTTAATCCAACAGTAGATGAGGTGCTTGGAGAAAAGGCAGTTTCTTCACTAAAGGATATTAAGGAACACGTTGACATAGTAAATGTATTTCGTCGCTCAGAGTTTTTAATGGATGTTGCAAAAGAATTCGTAGAGATTGATGCAGATGTTTTTTGGGCACAATTAGGAGTACAAGATGAGGATACATATAAATTTTTAAAAGAAAAAGACTATACTGTAATAATGGATCGTTGTATTAAAGTAGAACATGCGATGACAAAATAGTATAGATTTAAAGGTAGAAAGATTGATTCAGCCCTCATTATAGATAAGTAGGGCCGATGAACGAGGTGTTCATCATGAGATTTTTTAAAGGCTGTTTTTGGGGGTTGTTATTTGTAATCCCATTTTGGATCTTGATCATTTGGATCATAATAAAGGTTTGGAATGTGTAATCTTGGAATACATATCCATTTCTCGTTGACAAACGATTATTTTTCTGAAATAGTAGCCTAGAGGAATCCTTGTGAGAAAACAAGGATTTTTCTATTGAAAATGGTATATAAAAGAGATAAGATAACTTGCCAAAACTATAGTCGAGGCGTTATTCTATAATAGAAACATATGTTCTGATTTTGGATTAGGAAAGGGGCAAGGAGTTTGGCGAAGCATCAGTTCCAATATAATGAAGATGCGATTCAAGTGTTAGAAGGACTTGAAGCCGTTCGAAAACGCCCGGGTATGTATATCGGGAGCACGGACAGCCGTGGATTGCATCATTTAGTATATGAAATAGTAGATAACTCCGTTGACGAAGCGTTAGCGGGATTTGGCGACGAAATTTCAGTCGTAATACATAAAGATAATAGTATTAGCGTTATAGATAAAGGGCGAGGAATGCCTACGGGAATGCATAAACTTGGGAAACCTACACCTGAAGTTATTTTAACTGTACTTCATGCCGGTGGTAAGTTTGGTCAAGGTGGTTACAAAACGAGTGGTGGTTTGCACGGTGTTGGGGCATCGGTTGTAAATGCCTTATCAGAATGGTTAGTCGTAACGATTAAGCGTGACGGAAATATTTACGAACAACGCTTTGAAAATGGCGGTGTTCCTGTAACGACGCTTGAGAAAATCGGGAAGACGAAAGAGTCTGGTACTACGATGCATTTCAAACCAGATACAACGATTTTCAGCACAACAAATTATAATTATGAAACATTATGTGAGAGATTACGTGAATCTGCATTCTTATTAAAAGGAATGAAAATCTCGATAAAAGATGAGCGAAATGATTTAGAGGATGTATTTCATTATGAAACGGGAATTGAAGCTTTCGTTTCATATTTAAACGAAGAAAAAGATTCCATTCATCCAGTTGTATATTTCACTGGTGAACAAAATGGAATTGAAGCAGAACTAGCATTTCAATTTAACGATGGCTACTCAGAAAACATTTTATCGTTTGTAAATAACGTACGTACAAAAGATGGTGGAACACACGAAGCTGGATTTAAAACAGCGATGACGCGTGTGTTTAACGAGTATGCTCGTAAAGTAGCACTATTAAAAGAAAAAGATAAAAACTTAGAAGGCACAGATATTCGTGAAGGTGTAGCGGCTATCGTTTCGGTACGTGTACCAGAAGAAGTGCTTCAGTTTGAAGGGCAAACGAAAGGAAAACTAGGTACAAGTGAAGCGCGTTCTTCAATTGATGCCATTGTATCTGAGCATTTAGCATACTTTTTAGAAGAAAATCCTGATGTAGCTACACTTCTTGTGAGAAAAGCAATTAAAGCAGCACAAGCCCGTGAAGCAGCCCGTAAAGCAAGAGAAGAAGCGCGTAGTGGTAAGAAAAAGAAAAAATCAGAAGGTACGTTAAGCGGGAAATTAACACCTGCACAATCACGTAACCCGCAAAAAAATGAACTGTACCTAGTAGAGGGTGACTCTGCCGGTGGTTCTGCGAAACAAGGGCGAGACCGACGTTTCCAGGCCGTATTACCGTTACGTGGTAAAGTAATTAATACAGAAAAAGCAAAGCTTGCTGATATTTTTAAAAATGAAGAGATTAATACAATCATTTATGCGATTGGCGGCGGTGTAGGAAATGAATTTGATGTTGAAGATATTAACTACGATAAAGTTGTAATTATGACCGATGCCGATACGGATGGGGCTCATATTCAAGTATTGTTATTAACGTTCTTCTACAGATATATGAAGCCACTTATCGAAGCTGGTAAAGTGTTTATCGCACTTCCTCCTTTATACAAAGTAAGTAAAGGAAAAGGTAAGAGTGAGATAATTGAATACGCTTGGTCAGATGAGGAATTAGACGGTGTAACGAAAAAAGTTGGAAAAGGCTATATGTTACAACGTTATAAAGGACTTGGTGAAATGAATGCGGATCAATTATGGGAAACAACAATGAATCCTGAAACGCGTACATTAATTCGCGTGAAAATTGATGATGCAGCAAGAGCAGAGCGTCGCGTTACAACATTAATGGGCGATAAAGTAGAACCGCGCCGTAAATGGATTGAACGTAATGTACAGTTTGGTATGCAAGAAGAAGGAAATATTTTAGAAAATGAAATGATTATGGAGACGGAGGTGGAATAACATGCAAGCAGAGAAGTTTCATGACCTCCCGCTTGAAGACGTGTTAGGTGATCGATTTGCACGTTATAGTAAATATATTATTCAAGATCGTGCACTTCCAGATGCACGTGATGGCTTAAAGCCAGTACAAAGACGTATTTTATATTCTATGTATGTAGAAGGTAATGTACATGATAAAGCGTTTCGTAAATCAGCTAAAACAGTAGGTAATGTTATCGGTAATTATCATCCACATGGAGATTCCTCTGTATATGAAGCAATGGTACGCTTAAGCCAAACTTGGAAAGTACGAAATGTTTTAGTTGAAATGCATGGTAATAACGGTAGTGTTGATGGGGACCCAGCGGCAGCGATGCGTTATACGGAAGCTCGTTTATCACCAATCGCATCTGAATTATTACGTGATCTTGATAAAGAAACAGTTGAATTCGTGTCAAACTTTGATGATACGAGTGAAGAACCGGTTGTATTACCAGCAGCGTTCCCGAATTTATTAGTGAACGGATCTACAGGGATTTCCGCTGGTTATGCAACAGAAATTCCTCCGCATCATCTTGGAGAAGTTATTGATGCTACAATGATGCGTATTGATAAGCCAAATAGTACTGTTGATGATTTATTAACAGTTATGAAAGGACCAGATTTCCCAACAGGCGGTATTATTCAGGGGATTGATGGTATTAAAAAGGCGTATGAAACAGGTAAAGGTAAAATTATTATTCGCGGAAAAGCAGAAGTTGAAACAGTGCGCGGTGGGAAACAACAAATTGTAATCACTGAAATTCCTTACGAAGTGAATAAGGCAAATCTTGTAAAGAAAATGGATGAATTACGTCTAGATAAAAAGTTAGATGGTATTGCTGAAGTGCGTGATGAGACAGATCGTACTGGTTTACGAATTGTTGTTGAATTAAAGAAAGAAGCAAACGCTGAAGGTATTTTAAATTATTTATATAAAAATACAGATTTGCAAATTCCATATAACTTTAATATGGTAGCGATCAATAATCGTCGTCCAACACTTATGACATTACCGAAAATTTTAGATGCTTATATTGGACATCAAAAAGAGGTTATTACGAGACGTTCGCAATATGAATTAAGAAAAGCAGAAAATCGTCAACATATTGTAGAAGGTTTAAAGAAAGCATTATCGATTTTAGACCAAGTAATTGAAACAATTAGAGCTTCAAAAGATAAACGTAACGCGAAAGATAATTTAAGTGCAAAATTTGGCTTTACAGAAGCACAGGCAGAAGCAATTGTTTCCTTGCAATTATATCGCTTAACGAATACAGACATTACGGCGTTACAAGAAGAAGCAGATGAGCTTAATAAGAAAATTATTGAGCTACAGGCAATTTTACAAAGTGAAAAAAGATTACTTCAAGTAATTAAAACAGATTTAAAGAGAGTTAAGAAAACATATAGTGATGATCGACGCGCGATTATTGAAGATCAAATCGAGGAAATTAAAATCGATGTAGAAGTGATGATCCCACAAGAAGATGTCATCGTTACTGTAACGAAAGAAGGATATGTGAAACGTACTGGATGGCGCTCACATAATGCCTCAAACGGCAAAGACTTCGGTATGAAAGAGGGTGACATCTTACTTGAACGATTCGATACGAATACGACAGAGACAGTCCTCTTATTTACGAATAAAGGAAACTATATATATCTGCCAGTATACGAAATGCCAGATATTCGTTGGAAAGATTTAGGTCAGCACGTTGCTAATATCGTTTCACTCGACCGGGATGAAACAATCATTTGGGCAACGGTTGTACCGAACTTTGAGGAAGAAAAACGATTTATCGTATTTGTAACAAGAAATGGTATGATAAAGAAAACAGAATTAAATCAATATAAAGTTCAGCGTTATTCAAGGGCATTCGTTGCTGTAAACTTGAAAAAAGATGATGAAGTTGTCGATATATTTGCGACAGATGGAACGAGTGATATCGTTCTTGCTACACACGGTGCATATGCACTTATTTTCCATGAAGATGAAGTAAGTCCAGTCGGTGTAAGAGCTGCTGGCGTGAAAGCAATTAATTTAAAAGAAGATGACTATGTCGCTTCTGGTAAACCGTTAAATGGTGACAAAGATCAACTTATTCTCGTAACACAGCGTGGTGCTGTAAAACGTCTAAAAGCATCAGAAATTGAAAAATCAACGAGGGCGAAACGAGGTCTTGTTATTTTCAAAGAATTAAAACGTAATCCGTACCGCATTGTCGGTATTGAAATTGTTCGGGACGATGAATTAGTTTACATGAAGACAGAGAAAAACATTGTAGAAGAGATTGATCCGAAAGCGTATCGAAATAAAGACCGGTATAGTAATGGCAGCCTAGTGCTAGATGTTAATGATACTGGTGAAGTAGTAGAAACGTGGACGAAGAAAAGACCAGAATAAAGAGGGCATCTTGCTATGAATAATAGCAAGATGCTTTTTTCTAGGCAATTTATTATGTAAATAATAATAATCTTGTTATAATAACTCAATGAAATCGTTCTCATAAAGTGAAACTTTAATCAATGGGGATTTTCTTTATCCACACTGATTATTAGTTGAACCAATCGGGCTTTAACAAGCAGTTGATTTCTCACCTAATTCCTTAGCTTTCGCTGAATTTTTGGTTAGGAATCTTACTGCCTGTTAAAGCGGGACAAATGGAGGGGCAACATGAAAAAAATAGGTGTAGGGATTGTAGGATTTGGTTTTTCTAGTACGACATTTCATATCCCACTATTACAAACGATAGAAGAATATGATATTCGTGCTGTATTATCCTCAAAAGAAGAGGTAGTAAAAGAAACATTACCAAATGCTAATGTTGTTAGTACAATTGATGAATTGGTGAAGCGAGCTGATGTTGACTTAGTTGTTATTACATCACCTAATACAACTCATTTTCCATATGTAAAAGAAGCAATTTTAAACGGTAAACATGTTGTTGTAGAAAAACCATTTGTTGTCTCAATTGAAGAAGGGGAAAAGCTTATTTCATTAGCAGAGCAGCATAATATAATGTTAAGCGTATATCATAATCGTCGTTTTGATAATGATTTCTTAACAATTAAGAAATTGTTAGGAGAAAACAGAGTAGGGAATGTATACGCATATGAATCGAATTTTGATCGTTTCCGTCCACATGTACGTGATCGATGGAGAGAAAAAAATCTACCAGGCTCCGGTATATTATACGATTTAGGGTCGCATTTAATTGACCAAGCGTTATCAATATTCGGGAAACCAGATGCGATAAGTGCAGATGTAATAAAACAACGACCAGGTGCAGAGGTGGATGATTATTTCCACATAGTACTTCATTACGGAGTTAAACGTGTCATTTTACGTAGTAGCAGTTATGTGAAAAAAGCTGGACCGCATTTTATAGTGCATGGAGAGAAAGGTTCTATCGTGAAGTACGGTATGGATTCGCAGGAAGAGCAATTAAAAAATGGAATGAAGCCAGGTGATAACGGTTATGGAGTAGACGATGAAGAGAATTTTGCTACTTTAGAAACAGAAGAAAACTTAGAGCGTATTCCAACAGAAGTCGGTTGTTATGACAATTATTATAAAGGTGTGCGAGATAGTATATTAAATGGTGAGAAACTACCTGTAACAGCAAAAGAAGGTTTAGATGTTATTAAACTGATTCAATTAGCGATTGAAAGCAGTGAAAAAGGTAGAGTCATTTCTATAAAATAAAAAGACACGAAATTCGTGTCTTTTTATTTTTGTGGAACAGAAAGACCATAGAAGAACATAGTGACTATATCTTGTATATGTTTTTCGCGATTTCCTTCAAGAAGTTGTGCCCCAAAATCATCACCTAATTTAGTAAACATTTGAATGTAAAGTAACATCATTTCTTTAGTAAGGTGTGGATTAATTTCGTTTTTGCGCTGAGCTCGTTCTAATATTTCTAAATACCAGGGCAAGATTTTTTCATTTTGATAACTATAAATAAACTTTCGGAGTTCTTCGTCCCTTTGCATCATTTGCAGTAACATATCAGGTTGAAATAACCCGCCAGTATTCATTTTTCTTACAATCATTTTTTGCATCATATCATGAAAAGGTAATTTTTCTTCTGCAAGATCTTTATAATATTGAAATTCAGATATGATAAATTCTTGTATAAGCTCCCTAAATAACGCATCTTTACTTCCGAAATGATTATAAATTGTAACTTGAGAAACGTTGGCTTCTTTTGCGATATGTTCTATTTTCACTTCATTAAATCCACGTTCTGAAAATAATACGAATGCTGCTTCTTTAATGGCACGTTTTTTCTTTTCTTTTACTCTTTCAAAGCCGTTCAATGCAATCACCTCACTTAAAATATACAAGAAAAAATAATGGAAAACAATAATTTTGAAATATGAACTAATAAATATTTCAAAAAGTTGTTGCGAATATGGAAGATGAGGAGTACAATAATTTTGAAATATCACATATTAAATATTTCAAAAAATGAGGTGGAATTATGATTTCAGTTCAAGATGTCACAAAACAGTTTTCGAATGGAAAAGGTTTGTTTCATATTACATTTGATGTAAAAAAGGGAGAAGTATTTGGTTATTTAGGCCCAAATGGTGCTGGAAAATCAACGACGATTCGTAATTTAATGGGATTTATAAAACCGACAGCTGGTAAAGCGACAATTTTTGGATTAGATTGTTGGAATGAAGCAGCGAAAATTCAAAGGGAAGTTGGTTATCTACCGGGTGAAATTTCTTTTATTGAAGGAATGAACGGATTAGAGTTTTTAAAATTAATGCAAGGAATGCGTGGATTAAAGGATACAAAAAGACGAGATGAACTAATAGAGCGTCTGCAATTTGATGTGAAAACACAGATTCGCAAAATGTCTAAAGGAATGAAGCAAAAAGTAGGGATAGTCGCTGCATTTATGCACGATCCAGAGGTGTTAATTTTAGATGAGCCAACATCTGGACTTGATCCACTTATGCAGCAAGTGTTTATAGATTTAATATTAGAGGAAAAGCAAAGAGGAAAAACAATTCTTATGTCTTCGCATATTTTCACTGAAATTGAGAGAACTTGTGACAGAGTAGCTATTATTAAAGATGGTCGACTCGTAACGGTTGAAAATATTCACGATTTACAAAGTATGAGAAGACAGGTGATAGATGTAACAGTATCATCACAAGAAGAGATTGAGTCTCTTACAAAGTGTAATTTGCAATTTGAAGCGGTAAAAGGCAGAGAGGCATCTATCATTGTACAAGGAAACTATCAAACTGTTTTACAAACACTTTCAAACTACAATGTAACGGCACTTCAAACGAGAGCGATGGATTTAGAACATTTATTTATGCATTATTACGATAAGAAAGAAGGAATAACGCATGAATAAGCAATTATTTTTAGCTAGTTTGAAAGAAACACAAAAAAGTATTTTGAGTTATGCGTCTGGTGCAGCTTTATATCTGTGGTTATTAATTTGGATATTCCCGTCAATGGTATCAGCAAAAGGGCTAAATGAATTAATAGGTGCCATGCCTGATAGTGTGAAAAAAATCGTTGGTATGGAAAGTCCGATTCAAAACGTAATGGATTTTCTAGCGGGCGAATACTATAGTCTATTGTTTATTATCATTTTAACAATTTTTTGCGTAACAGTTGCGACACATTTAATTGCTCGTCATGTAGATAAAGGAGCAATGGCATACTTGCTAGCAACGCCTGTATCTAGAGTACGAATCGCAATTACGCAAGCGGCTATTCTTATATTAGGACTACTGATTATTGTAGCGGTTACGTATGTAGCGGGTATAGTAGGTGCTGAATGGTTTTTAGAGGATAATAACTTAAATAAAGAATTATTTTTGAAGATAAATGTAGTCGGAGGGCTCATATTTTTAGTCGTTAGTGCCTATTCATTTTTCTTTTCTTGTATATGTAATGACGAAAGAAAAGCACTAAGTTATTCAGCGAGTTTAACTATCTTATTTTTCGTATTGGATATGGTAGGGAAGTTAAGTGATAAGTTAGAATGGATGAAAAACCTATCATTATTCACGCTGTTTCGTCCGAAAGAAATTGCTGAAGGATCATATAATATATGGCCGGTAAGTATAAGTTTAACTGCTGTAGCGCTTTGTATTTTTATCGTAGCGATTGTAGTATTTAGGAAGAGGGATTTACCGTTATAGAGTAGAAAGTCCACTGAGAAAGTGGGCTTTTTTTTATTTGTAAATTTAAACTAGTATGTTTATTGCATCCTTATAAAGGATATTTATCTTTTTAATTAAAAAAATATTCAAAAAAGTGAACCTTTTTCTAGGTTCATACGTCTAATATATGTAAAGTTAAATTGGAAGTGATGAAGTGAGGATGAAACAGGAGGAGCGATTGTGAAAGTAATCCCTTTATATAAAATGATTATAAAAGAAGAAACGGATGTTTCTTTAGCGAAAAAAGGTGATCATGAAGCCTTTATAGCGCTTATACATACAGAAAAAGTGAAGATGTATCGAATAGCAAAGGCGATGTTACGTGATGAGACAAATATAGAGGATGCGATACAGACAACAATTTTAAAAGCCTATGAAAATATAAAAAAATTAAAAAAGGAAGAATTTTTTCAAACTTGGTTAATTCGAATACTAATAAATGAGTGTAACAATATTATTAGAGCGTATAAAAATGTAATTGTGACAGAAGAGAATGATTACAATATGAGTGCGTGTGATCAGTATGAAGATATAGATTTGTGTAATGCGATTCAATCGTTACATGAAGAATTAAGAGCTGTTACGGTGCTTTATTACTATGAAGACATGAATCAAGAGAGTATAGCAAAGCTGTTAGAAATACCGAAAGGAACAGTGAAATCAAGATTGTCACGCGCGAGGGAACAACTACAAAAACGATTAAAGATGGAATAGGGGGTGTAAAGGATGGATAATGAAAAATTATTTGATGAGAAATTAAAAAAGAGAATAAAAGATGAAAATGTTATAGTACCTCCAGAGTTAAATGAAAAAATTAATGGCACGCTACATAATCTTAAGGTAAAAAAGAAGAGTTACAAAATTCATATGATGATAATTAGTGCAGCGGTTTGTATACTTTCAGTGGTATCTATGTCTGAGTTTTCTATACAAAGTTTTGCGCAAAATGGTGGAGTATTTGAATATGTAAAGAAAAAAGCGTTTTCTGATTATGAAAATGAAGAAGAAATAAAATCGAATGTACATTATCCAGATAAAGAAAAGATTCATCAAAAAATGCTAGATTCTATTGATTATTTTAAAAATATTTCAGGACAATTTGAGGAATATTCTAGCTCATCAAGAATTGCTACAACATATAAGTATGCGATTGATACGGAGAAACAAAGAGGTATCTCTTCGAAAGAAGATAAACTAGCGAAAAAACGAACAATTATATATAACGAGGGCAAGAAAAAAGAGTTTGATGATGAGAAGTATACCTATAAAGAGACAAAATGGAACCCGAAAGGAAGAAACAATGAACTATTAAAATTAAATCCTACGGAAAGGTTAGTGAGAAAATCAGATGAGAAAAAGAGATATGATGATGAATATGTAGGGCTAGCTAAATATAGTATTCAATCAGAATTCGCAGATTTGTTAATTCGATATAAAGATTGGAATTATAAAGAAACGAAATATCTTGGATTAGATTGTTACAAAATTGAAGGAGTTATCAACATAGAGGTGCCTGTTAGCACCTCTGAAGATTTAAGAGGGAAATTCGAAATGGTTGTGGAGAAAAATACAGGGATTATGTTGAAATTTCTTAGTTTTCAAGAAGGCTTGATTCAATATTCAGTTACGACTGAATGGATACAAATAGATAAGGGATTGAAAGAAAGTATGTTTCAAAAGGATAGCGCTAAATATGAAAAAATGAAAAACATATTGGGTGAATAGAAACAGGAGGAGAGTAAATGGGGAATCATTCATCTTTAAGAGAAGAGAAAAATAAGCAAAAATATAAAAAGAAAACGATAGTAAGTTTACTACTGGCGGTATTACTATTTGGTGGAATTGGCTATGGAGCCTATGTATATATGAAAACTTCTAGTCTCGTACAAAAATCTAATTTGAATTTAGCACGAGGCGAAAAATCCAATTTACGTGAGAAATCTGTAAAGCCAATTGCAAATCATGTTTCACTTTTAATTATGGGAATTGATGAAAATCAAGAACGACAAAAGGAATATAATGGTGCATTTCATACAGATGCATTATTGTTAGCGACTTTTAATAAAGACGATAAAACAGTGAAATTAACGAGCATACCGCGTGATACATATACATATGTTCCAGTTGAAAAGAAAAAAGATAAAATAACCCATGCATATGGAAGTGGTTTCGTTAAAAATGGTAAAGATGGAGGACCGCAAGCTTCTGTGGAAGCGGTAGAAAAATTGTTACAGGTGCCTGTTGATTATTTTGTGAAATTTAATTTTGGTTCCTTTACTAAAATTGTTGATGGGTTAGATGGTATTGAAGTGGATGTCCCAGTTGAATTTACGGAGCAAAATAGTAAAGATGAACCTGATGCGATTCATTTGAAAAAAGGATTACAAAAATTAAATGGGGAAGAAGCACTTGCACTAGCAAGAACGCGCCATATTGATAGTGATGCAATGAGAGGACAACGCCAACAACTTGTTATTGAAGCGATTTTAAGTAAATTAAAAAGTGTAGGATCGATTACGAAGTTAGAAAAAATAGTTGAGGCGGTTGATGGTGATTTTAAAACAAATTTAGTAATGGATGATATTTTATCTTTTTATAAATACGGTTTAAACGGTTCAGTTGAAAAAATACAATTAGCTGGTGATGATTTATACTTACCTAATGGCCCAAACGGGCAACGTGTATATTATTATAATCCTAATAAAAAAGATCTACAGAGTTTGAGTAATACTCTTAGAACACATCTAGGATTAAGTGAAAAGCAAATTGAGGAGAATTAAAGCAGACGAAATGTCTGCTTTTTTATTTTTGTCTAATGGTATGACATTTAGTTTTTAATGTTATATACTATTTTAAAATTTTAGTTAATAGTGTAACATAATAGTAGGGTTCAAGTTAAGTAGCAAGGGGGCTACCATATAGAATAAATGTTATTGCTTAAAATAGTTTGGGAGAAATGAAAATACAGGGGAGTAGCAAAAATGAGAATTGCAAAGAATTTAACATTCCAAGTTATTGTGGCCATTATTTGTGGTATTGCAGTAGGGGCAATTTGGCCGAGTGTTGGACAACAAATGAAGCCAATTGGTGAAACATTCATCAATATGATTAAAATGGTTATTGCACCGATTATCTTTTTAACAATTGTACTCGGTATTGCAAGTATGGGAAGTATGAAAAAGGTAGGCCGTGTTGGTGGGAAGGCACTACTATATTTTGAAATTGTTACAACAGCTGCTTTAATTATTGGTATCATCGTAGCAAATGTTGTGCGTCCCGGAGATGGATTAGATCCCTCAAAACTAAAAGGCGGAGATGTTTCACAATATGTACAAAGCGGGCAAGAAATGAAATGGATGGATTTCTTTTTACATATTGTGCCGTCTAACATGTTTGAAGCATTTGCAAAAGGTGATATTTTACAAGTGTTATTCTTCTCCATTTTATTCGGCGCAGGATTAACGATGTTAGGGAAAAATGGACAACCGGTTATTGATTTTTTTGAAAGATTATCGAAAGTATTTTTTAACATTTTATCAATTGTAATGAAATTAGCACCGGTTGGAGCATTCGGTGGGATGGCATTTACAATTGGGAAGTATGGTTTAAGCACGCTCATACCACTTGGTAAATTAATGATTTGTGTATATGCGACAATGGCATTATTTGTTTTTATTGTTTTAAATTTTATTTGTAAACTGTACAAATTTAGTTTGTGGAAATATTTAGCGCATATTAAAGAAGAATTACTTATTGTTCTCGGGACATCATCGTCAGAATCAGTACTGCCGCGAATGATGACAAAGATGGAAGACTTCGGGTGTTCGAAACCGGTAGTAGGTTTAGTCATTCCAACAGGCTATTCTTTTAACTTAGATGGAACAACGATTTATTTATCGATGGCTACTATATTTTTAGCACAAGTTTTCCACGTCGATCTTTCACTAGGTCAACAATTAACAATAATAGCTATTTTATTAGTTACATCTAAAGGAGCAGCAGCAGTAACCGGTGGGGGATTCATTGTACTAGCATCTACTCTATCTGCAATGAATGTTATCCCATTAGAAGGTTTAGCGTTATTACTTGGTGTAGATCGTTTCATGTCAGAAGCACGTGCTATCGTTAATTTAATTGGTAACGGTATTGCAACTGTAGTTGTTGCAAAAAGTGAAAATGAATTTGATGATGAGAAGTATACGAGAGTAGTAGAGGAAATGAAACGAGAAAAAATGGCCAGGTAAAAAGTCAGCTTTGCTGACTTTTTTATTTTTGTAGAAAAGATGTTTTTAGATATATGCATTATTTATTAGCAATAATTAACAAGTATTCAAGCGGTAAATGAGATGGAAGTGATTAAAACAAGGAATGTGTATGAATGCAAAATAAGGTTTGAACAACATATGGAATTTTTATGAATATTACTGTAAAAAAATAATTTTTTAAAAATTTTCAATAATAATACTTTACAAAAATTAAAAAATTAGTAGAATAAGAATTAGTAAGAATCGTCTGATAAATATATAGAGAAAAACAGAATTATCAGAAAATTCTTTAATAGCTATCGTTAAGAATTAGGGAGGGTACAAAATGAAAAAGAAACAAATGAAAAAACTAACAGCAGTTGTAGCACCGGTTTTAGCAATGAGCATGGCGTTAACAGCATGTTCTACATCAGGTGGAGATAAGAAGACAAGCACAAATTCTAGCTCTAGTGGAGATAGTAAGTCAGGGGAAAAATTAGCAGCAAAACAAGTGTTAAATCGAACAGTAACACAAGAGATTCCGACGATGGACTCTTCAAAATCAACT
Source organism: Bacillus sp. 7_6_55CFAA_CT2 (assembly GCF_000238655.1). Classification (NCBI taxonomy): domain Bacteria; kingdom Bacillati; phylum Bacillota; class Bacilli; order Caryophanales; family Bacillaceae; genus Bacillus; species Bacillus sp. 7_6_55CFAA_CT2. The sequence goes on from NZ_JH414708.1 coordinate 1,207,147, forward strand.
GATACAGTATCTTCACAAATGCTAGGTAATACGATGGAAGGGTTATATCGTCTTGATAAAGACAATAAGCCGATTCCAGCAGCAGCAGAATCTAGCACGAAAAGTGAAGATGGTAAAAAATATACGTTCAAACTACGCAAAGATGCAAAATGGTCAAATGGAGATCCAGTAACTGCGAAAGATTTCGTATACGCTTGGCAACGTCTATTAGATCCAAAAACAGCTGCTGAGTATGCATTTATCGCATTCCCGATTAAAAATGCAGAAGTAGTAAATAAAGGAGAAAAACCTGTAACTGAATTAGGAGTAAAAGCAGTAGATGATCTTACGCTTGAAGTTGAGTTAGAGCAAGCAGTACCGTACTTCTTAAACTTAGTAGCATTCCCATCATATTATCCATTAAACGAAAAGTTCGTTAAAGAAAAGGGCGAGAAGTTCGGTTTAGAGTCTGATACAACTGTCTACAACGGACCGTTCGTTCTTAAAGATTGGAAGCATGAACAAGGATGGCAATTAAAGAAAAATGATCAATATTGGGATAAAAAGACTGTGAAACTGGAAGAAGTTAACTTTAGTGTTGTTAAAGAGGCTGCGACTTTAGTCAATCTATATGATAGCGGTCAAGTTGACTTCGCTTTATTAAATGGAGAGTTCGTTGATAAATATAGAAGCAAGAAAGATGAATTTGGCACATATTCACAAGTGAGTACGTATTTCATTCGTATGAACCAAAAACGTGATGGACAAGATACACCATTAAAGAGTAAAAAGTTACGTGAAGCAATTGCACTATCAGTTGATAAAAAGAATTTAGCAAACGTAATTTTAAATGATGGATCAAAAGAAGCTGACTTCTTAGTACCAAAAGGTTTAGCAACTGGACCAGACGGTAAAGACTTCCAAGAAACGTTTAAAAATGGTTTAAAACCAAATGCTAAAAAAGCTGCTGCAGCTTGGGAAGAAGCGAAAAAAGAACTTGGAAAAGATCAAGTTACGATTGAATTCTTAAACTACGATACTGGTAATGCGAAAAAAGTTGGCGAATATATTAAAGATCAGATTGAGAAAAACTTAAAAGGTGTAACAGTTAATATTAAACTTCAACCATTTAAACAAAAACTAAAATTAGAAACTGAACAACAATATGATATTTCGTATGGCGGATGGAATCCGGATTATGCAGATCCAATGACGTTCTTAGATATGTTTGAGACTGGACATTCTCATAACCAAATGAGCTTCTCTGACCCTAAATATGACGGCATGGTGAAAAAAGCTGGAACGGAATTAATGAGCGATGCGAAAAAACGTTGGGAAGAGTTAGGAAAAGCTGAAAAAACATTACTTGAAGAAGATGTAGCGATTGTACCTTTATATCAACGTGGAGATTCTTATGTTTTACAGCCAAATGTAAAGGGAGTAGTAAAACATAATATCAGTCCAGAATTTAGCTTTAAGTGGGCATATGTGACTGAAAAATAATAGAGTTGAAAAAGCATTTAAAAGTGGCTTAGCTACTTTTAAATGCTTTTTTTATGAGCTTAAAATACTAATTTTTAGTATGGTTAAATAGAGGAGAATAAGGTGTATAGTATGTACATATAGTAGATGGGGGGATAAATCCTACTAAATTACAAAAGTCAGAATATTTAAAATAAAACTATTTACAAATACGAAAAAAAGAGTAGAATAACATTAGTTGTAATTTTCTGAAAAATAAATCTTTAGCAAGGGGTCTCTCAAGGGTTGGTAATGTACATATAATTAGGGAGGGTAAAAAAATGAAGAGAAAAAAGATGAAAAAGTTAACGGCAGTTGTAGTACCAGTTTTAGCGATGAGTGTTGCATTGACAGCATGTTCTGGGTCAGGTGGGGAAAAGAAAACGACTACTACATCAAATAGTGGGGAAGAAAAAAATCTGATATTAAATATGCAGCGAAACAAGTATTAAATCGTACGGAAAACCAAGAAATTCCGACGATGGATACTTCTAAATCTACTGATACATTAGGTTCGCAAATTTTAGGGAACACGATGGAAGGCCTATATCGCCTTGATAAAGAGAATAAGCCAATTCCTGCTGCGGCAGAGTCTAGTACGAAAAGTGAAGATGGTAAAAAGTATACGTTTAAACTGCGAAAAGATGCAAAATGGTCAAATGGTGAACCTGTAACAGCGAAAGATTTCGTTTTCGCATGGCAGCGCTTACTTGATAAGAATACTGCGGCAGAATATGCATTTATTGCTTACTATATTAAAAATGCAGAAGCGATTAATAAAGGAGAAAAACCTGTAACTGAATTAGGAGCGAAGGCGGTAGATGATTACACGCTAGAAGTAGAATTAGAAAAACCGGTACCGTATTTCTTAAATTTATTAGCATTCCCATCATACTATCCATTAAATGAAAAATTCGTAAAAGAAAAAGGTGATAAGTACGGTTTAGAAGCAGATACAACTGTGTATAACGGTCCATTCGTTATGTCTTCATGGAAACATGAACAAGGTTGGCAGCTGAAGAAAAATGATAAGTACTGGGATAAAAAGACTGTGAAGTTAGAAGAAATTAACTATAGTGTAGTAAAAGAGGTTGCAACGAAAGTAAACTTATATGATACAGGATCAATTGATTTTACATTACTATCAGGAGAGTTTGTAGATAAATATAAATCGAACAAAGAAGAATATGGTGAGTATGCGGAATCAAGTACATTCTTCTTACGTTTAAATCAAAAACGTAACGGACAAGATACGCCTTTAAAGAGCAAAAAACTTCGTGAAGCAATTGCATTATCAGTTGATAAAAAAGGATTGGCAAATGTAATTTTAAATAATGGTTCAAAAGCAACAGATCAATTGGTTCCAAAAGGACTTGCGACAGGGCCAGATGGTAAAGATTATCAAGATACATTTAAAAATGGTCTGAAATATAATCCGAAAAAAGGAGCAGCAGCGTGGGAAGAAGCGAAAAAAGAACTTGGAAAAGATCAAGTTACAATTGAATTGCTAAGCTATGATGATGGAACTGCGAAAAAGATTGCTGACTATGTAAAAGATCAAATTGAGAAAAATTTAAAAGGTGTAACGATTAATACGAAAATTCAGCCGTTCAAACAAAAATTAAAATTAGAAACTGCGCAAGATTATGAAATTTCTTATGCAGGTTGGAGTCCAGACTATGCGGATCCAATGACATTTATTGATATGTTTGAATCGAAGAGCCCGTACAACCAAATGAGTTATTCAAATCCAAAATACGATGAAATGGTAGGAAAAGCAGGTAATGAATTAATGAGTGATGCGAAAAAACGCTGGGAAACGTTAGGGAAAGCTGAAAAATTATTCCTTGAAGAAGATGCAGGGTTAGTTCCTTTATATCAAACAGGAAGATCGTATGTAATGAAACCGAATGTAAAAGGAATTGTGAAACATAACATCAGTCCAGAATATAGCTTTAAGTGGGCGTATGTAACTGAGGATGGCGGAAAAAAATAAAGTGAAAGCATTTCAAAAGTGGCTGAGCTGCTTTTGAAATGCTTTTTAGTATGTATAAGGGAATAAATCTCGTTAGCCTATTGAGAATCGGGTAGGTAATTAGGAAGGTTCTATCGGAGGGATTTAGAGAGGTCAGTAAGTAGTAAGACAGATGATAGTAAGAGACCTCATGCTAATAAGAAAAATATAGAACGTAGTAATAGATTGGAATAAGGGGAGGGATGTTTACATATAAGTAGACGGGGATAATTCATATAGTAGTTAAAACAACAAGTTACTATAATAAAAAAATAAATATTTAGAAAATTTACAAAAATACTTTACAAATTTTTAAAAAATAGTAGAATATTAATTAATAAGAATTTTCTGATAACGAAAGTTAGTAGAGAAATTCTAAATGTTAATATCGTACATATAATTGGGGAGGGTACAAAAAATGAAGAGAAAAAAGATGAAAAAATTGACAGCGGTCGTAGCACCAGTTTTAGTAATGAGTATGGCATTAACAGCTTGCTCTGGATCAGGAGATAAAGAGAAGGCAAGCACAACACCGAAAAGTGGTGAAAAAGAAGGCGGAAAGCTAGCGGCGAAGCAAGTGCTTAATTTAACAGAGTCTCAAGAGATTCCATCTATGGACTCTGCTAAAGCGACAGACCAAGTATCGTTTCTAGCTTTAAACAACGTAATGGAAGGTTTATATCGACTTGATAAAGATAATAAAGCAACACCAGGAGTTGCTGAATCATATAAAAAGAGTGATGATGGTAAAAAGTATACATTTACATTAAATAAAAATGCAAAATGGTCAAATGGAGAGCCTGTAACAGCGAAAGATTTCGTGTTTGCTTGGAAACGTGCGGTAGATAAAAATACAGCAGCAGAATATGCATACATTATGTTTGATTTGAAAAATGCACAAGCGATTAATGAAGGAAAAGCTGAACTAGATACGTTAGGAGTAAAAGCTGTAGATGACTATACGTTAGAAGTAGAATTAGAAAATCCAGTTCCTTACTTTGTAGAATTAACTTCATTTGGAACATTTTATCCATTAAACGAGAAATTTGTAAAAGAAAAAGGTGAAAAGTACGGTTTAGAATCAGATACGACGTTATACAACGGACCGTTTACATTGACAGACTGGAAACATGAAGAAGGTTGGAAGTTAAAGAAAAATGCACAATATTGGGATAATAAAACAGTGAAGTTAGATGAAATCAACTTTAACGTAGTAAAAGATAGTGGTACACGTGTTAACTTATATGAAAGTGGACAAATCGATCGTTCAGGACTTACATCTGAATTTGTTGACAAATATAAATCAAACCCCGACTTCTTTACACAAAAAACACCGTCAACGTACTTCTTACGCTTAAACCAAAAACGTGGTGGGCAAGATACAGTGTTAAAGAGCAAAGATCTACGTTTAGCGATTGCAAAAGCGTATGATAAAAAAGGCTTAACGAACGTTATTTTAAATGACGGATCTACACCGGCAGATTACTTAGTACCAAAAGAATTTGCTAAGAGCCCAGATGGAAAAGACTTCCGTAAAGAAAATGGAGATATTTTAAAAACAGATGTGAAAAAAGCAAAAGAGCATTGGGAAAAAGCGAAAAAAGAACTTGGAAAAGATGCAATTACAGTAGAACTATTAAACTATGATGGTGATGGTGCGAAAAAAGTAGGAGAATTCTTAAAAGGAGAACTTGAGAAAAACTTACCAGGTTTAACAGTGAATTTGAAAAACCAACCATTTAAACAAAAGTTAAAATTAGAATCAGATCTAGATTATGATTTATCTTACGCTGGTTGGGGACCTGACTACTTAGATCCAATGACATTCATTGATATGTTTGTTACAAATGGCCCTCATAACCAAACAGGATATTCAAATCCTAAATATGATGAAATTGTACAAAAAGGTAAAGGTGAGCTATTAACGAAAACGAAAGAGCGTTGGGATAGCTTACTGAAAGCGGAGAAAATGTTATTGGAAGATGCAGCAATTGCACCATTATATCAACGTGGTGATGCTATCGTTCAAAGACAGAAAGTAAAAGGTATTGTTCACCATCCAGTTGGTGGAGACTACAGCTATAAATGGGCATATATTACAGAGGATAAGTAAGATGAGGGGCGTACAATACGCCCTTTTTTCTATGCACTTTTCTTCCGTGCTCGAATATATAAAATAAAAAAGGGAGAATCCCATGAAACGAAACACATACATCGATTTCCTAGCTTATTACGGAATAGGAAGTGCTCATCCTGGTGGCTTTACGTTAACAAAACAATTGTTAGCACAACTGCCTTTTAAATATGGAGCAAATGTCCTTGAGATAGGTTGTGGTACGGGGAAAACAGCGGCGTATATGACAAGGGAATTTGGTTATAAAGTAACAACTGTTGAAAAGAATGAAATTATGATTCAAAAGGCAAAAGATAGATGGTTGTTTGAAGGGTTAGATATACAATTAATTGAAGGAAGTGTAGAGCATTTACCGTGTTTGAATAACTCATTTGAGTTCGTACTTGGAGAATCAATCATCGCTTTTACAGACAAAGAAAGGGTTATCTCGGAGTGTTATCGTGTATTACAGCAGGACGGTAAGCTTGTTGTCATTGAAATGATTATTGATAGGCACATTGATAAGGGTGAGGAAGAAAAAATCGCCCAATTATATGGCATGAAAGAACTATTAACTGAGAAGGAGTGGGTACAATTATTTCAGAAAGCAAATTTTAAAAGAATTACAATTGCTGGTGGTGGCACGATTGCAGAAACAATCTCTGGCTATGTAGAAGAGCCAGAATGGAATGTATCCTCACATATTCCGAATGAGTTATATGAGGCGTGGATACAGCATGAAAATGTACGGCTTATGTACCAACACATTTTAGGGCATCGTATTTTTATATGTGAAAAATAAAGAAAAAGAGTTGGCTAAAGGTAGCCAACTCTTTACTATGTTAAATGAAAAATAATGCAGCTAATGTAATTCCGAAGATGAAACCAAATCCGAGTTCAACACCCCAGCCACAACCGCCGCCTCCCCAGCCGCCGCAACCACAACTACTACAACCACGACCACCACATCCGCAGCTGCTGAATCCACCACCGCATCCGAATCCACAACTATCACACCTGCTAAGGCCTCCACAAAGGTCACAACCACCGTTTGCATAAGCGTCGTAGTATCCGAACCCTGAATCAAAAGATGAGCGCTGTTGCACCGGTTCGATCCATACAGAGTTTTGTGTCACATCGATTATTTTACCTAAATGTATACGGCCATCACGGTCTTCAATCCGAACAACTTTTCCGAAATAACGTTGGCATGTATCATAACATTTTTGTCTATGCATATTCTTTTCTCCTTCCGCATTACAGTAATACGATATGTAAGGGGGACAAGTGCGGCTTGTACGAATGCCCTATCTATCATAATTGTTATAGGAAAGGGGAAATATAAGAAGAGGATATATAAGGAGGAAAAGGCATGAAATCTACAGATCAGTTTCAGACATACGAAGTACCGTGGGAAGATTTTATTGAAGCGTTACGAGAGGAAATGAAGAAGCAAGTAGGGGCAGATATTATTGATACAGTAGTTTGCAATTTAGAAGATGGTTTTGAAGTGTATACATATGTGCAGGGGGATTTAGATTTTGAATATAAGGAAGCGCTTGAGAGAAAATACGGAAGTGATGCGAAGACACCTAATGTGTTAACGATAATGTTATTAGCTAGTATTTATAATACAGGTGAAGAGAATATACGCTTACATGCGGATCATAAAGAGAATCCGATTGTTGAAGTGTATGTAAAGCAATGAAACACGCTGTGGAAGGCGTGTTTTTTATTTGTCCCGCTATTTGTGGGCAGTAAGACCCCCACCTCAAAATTCAGCGGAAGCAAAGAAATTAGGTAGGGAATCTACTGACCGTAAATGCCCGGTTGGTGAAGGCTAATAATCAGTGGGGATGAACAAAACCCCACTGATTCAAGTTTCACTTTATATGATAAAATATTAGAAAATTGAGAAAGAAGGTGAAGGATTGGGAATTAAACATCTTAATTTAACAGTTACAGATGTAACAGCAGCTAGAGAGTTTTTAGAGAAGTATTTTGGTCTAATTTGTAGTGGAACAAGGGGAAATGGCTTTGCAGTTATGCGTGATAATGATGGATTTATACTAACTTTAATGAAAGGAAAAGAAGTTCAGTATCCAAAAACATTTCACGTAGGATTTCCACAAGAAAGTGAAGAACAAGTAGATAAGATAAATCAAAGATTGAAGGAAGATGGATTTTTGGTCGAGCCTCCTAAGCATGTCCATGCGTATACGTTTTATGTTGAAGCACCTGGTGGATTTACAATAGAAGTGATGTGTTAAGTCAAAAATCAAACTTTTTGTTATGTGTTTTTAAAATAAAAAGTAGGAAAAGTCTGTTTTAAGTGTGGAGCTTAAACAGGCTTTTTTACTTATAGTATCGGATAGAAAACGCTAGAAGGAATAATATTCAGTTCTTATAACTGTTTACATAATAAAATTATGCTGGGTTCGTGGTCCTAAAATACAAGTCATATATCTTGTTTCCTCTCATAAATTTAAACATAGGAATTTGTCTACAAAGGTGGCGAAGCCTCATCATGAAAATCCGAATTTGTGCCACGTTCATGTTGTTTCTATTTATATGTTTACCTTTATCAGCTTTTGCAAAAGGAGAGGAGGCAAAGGAAAGGGTCGTTTCACTTGTATATGACGATTCGGGCAGCATGAGAAATAACGATCGCTGGAAATATGCCAATTATGCTTTGCAAAGTTTAGTTGCGCTATTGGATGAAAAAGATAAATTTTCTTATGTTCCAATGAGTAAGCCGAATGAGCCATTAAACATTTCGTTAACGAAGGATAAAAGGCAAACAGAAATTGAGGGAATTGGAGCATGGAAAACGTATTTAAATACTCCATTTAGCGCGGTAGAAACGGCGATGCAATCTATAAAAAAGGAAGCAGATATAGATGGAAAACGTGAATTTTGGCTTATTGTATTAACTGACGGGGCATTTAATGATTTAGAGAAAGATAAGGTTGGCGGAAAAGAACAAATTTTGCAGAAATTAGCCCAGTTTAAGAAAGAAATGGATGCAAAAAAGATATCGTTACATCCAGTCTTAATTACGATGGAAGAAGATTTAGGACAACAAGAAAAAGAACAACTAAATACGTTCAAGGAAATATGGAAGAAAGAGATAAATGGTGTTACGATGCCGTCAAACGGAGAAGATGGCATTGTAAAAAGTGTAAATCAAGTGGCAGCATTAGTTGCAAATCGTGATCCATTCTCCTCTGTTGAATCGATTGTAAAAACGAAAGTAGTGGGGAAAAGAGTAGAGATTACAACACCGTTTCCGTTAAAGCGTATGACGCTTGTACGACAATCGCCTTCTCTGCCCGATTATCAGGTCACACAAATTTCTAAACCATTACAATTACAATCTTCTTTTTCCATACATGCACCAGGAGAAGCAAAATTGTTCGGAAATATAGTTCATATAAGTACGGAAAATGAGGAAGTTATTAAACCAGGAACTTATACGATAGAAGTGGACCAGGACATTGAGAAAGAAGGACTACAAGTACTAGTTGAACCAGCGCTTAATTATACGGTTTCTACTTATGCCAAAGATGATAGTAGTCAAAAAAATGTAGAGAAAATGTATGAAGGTGTTACTGCTGTTATTGAAGCAAAGCCTACGGAGTTGCCAGTTCAGTCTTCTTACTTTCAGGCAGAATTAGAAATAGAAGGAAAACAGTACCCGATGAAGTGGGACGATAAAAAACATGTATTTTACTACGAAATGAAGATTGCTAAAGGGCTAGTGCGTGGGAAAGTTCATATGAACATAAAGGGATTTTACAGACAGACGAAAGAATTTAAAATCGAAGTAACGGAAAAACCAAAATTATCACTACAAACGATTACGAAAGATTATGAAGAAAAAGTAACAAATTTAGAGAATAGTAAACCGTTTATTATACAACCACAGTTAGATGGTAAGCCGATGACAGAAGAGGCTGTAAAGAAACTATTAAAATCTACTGGTGTCACATCTAAACAATCAATCAACTATGAAATAAAGCAACATGGAAATCAAATCTATGTTTATCCTCGTCCCTATTACTCCGACACATTTAATTTTACAGATACCGGCACCGTAGAAGCTACCATCGTAATGCAGGATTCAAAGTTACAAGAAGTAAAGAAAAACATAACATTCCATATTCAAGATGCTCCGTTTTATGAAAAATATGCGCTTATTTTTAAGTTTGTCATTCCTATCACTTTATTACTACTAGTAGTAGGAATCATTGTTTTAGGATGGATTGTTCGGCCAAGATTTCACCGGAAAGCACTACTGTATTATGAATGGGATCAAGAGGTAGCGAAAGATTGGCTATATCAATCTGAACCAGAATTACTTCGAAATAAATGGTGGAACCATTATTTTGGTATCCCATTTAGAGCAGAAAGAAAAACAGTGCAATCCGTTACGTTTATAGCGAAGAAAGGTTCGAAATCTGTCTTTGTAGCGAAAGAATCACAAGTAGTTGGAATGATTATTGATGGGATGTTTATAACAAAGGATGAAGTAGGAATGGAACATAAGACACTATATCCAAATGAACTTTTACTAATTGATAGAGGATATGGTAAAGAGATTTACAAGTACGAATGTGAATAGTAGATAGGGAAAAGAAGGGGATGGAGTATTGATTCTCTTTCCCTTTTTTCAAACAAGCAAGAATAGGAAGGTGGTTCACATGACATTACAAGTTCCAACAATATTAATTGGTTTAGGTGGAATCGGTAGTACTGTGACGCATCAAATATATGAAAAATTACCTGAAGAGCGCCGGAAAAAGGTAGCAATGCACGTATTTGATACAGATGTGAATACATTGAGTAAATTTGATCATATTCGAAAGTTTAAGACACAAACGAGTTCTAGTAAAACGCCCAGGGAGTATATTGCAGGAGATCCAACAATCCCAGAGTGGTTTCCGATGGATCCGACTATACTTGATAAACCATTAACAGAAGGAGCAGGACAGTTACGCGTCATTTCACGTTTAGCGTTACGTGCTGCGATGAAAGAAGATAAATTAACGTCCTTTTGGCAAGAAATTGAGAAAATTTTTCCGGTTACAAGTGATCAAACAGAATATGGTGTGCGTGTCATTATAGTAACATCACTAGCAGGCGGAACAGGTTCGGGGATGTTTCTGCAAATTGCATTATATTTACGTGAAATGCTTCGGAAGAAATTGCAGCATCATAACATTTTAATACGCGGTGCGTTTTTAATGCCGGATGTTTTAGTAAAGACGAGAACAGTTAGTGGGAAAGAGTTTGAAACGGTGCAAGCGAACGGCTATGCATCGTTAAAAGAATTACATGCTATTACGCTCGGTTCTACTGGAGAATTATCAAAACGCGGCGGTGTAACAATTGAATTAGAGTATCGCCCTGATCAAGTAGATGAAGACGGAAGAACGAATCATACAATTAAACAACATCATTTACCGTACAATTATTGTTTCTTATACGATTATGAAAACCTACATGGACACCATTTACACAATTTATCAGATTATATGGAACAGATGGCAAATACAATTTATTTACAGTTATTTAGCCCGATGTCCACAAGTCATTTTGCACAAGAAGACAATCAAATTCAGCAATTAGCAGAATCAAGCGGAAAAGGACGATATTGCGGGGCAGGAACGGCAAAACTCATTTATCCGTATGAGCATGTGTTAAAATATTGTGCTTTAAAATGGGCTGTGCAAGGTTTAGATGAATCGTGGCTTCATTTAGATCAACTGTTTCAAGAGAAGAAGCAAAGATATGACCAAGATGTAAAACGTGGGATGCAGCGTGAAAAGCCGGAGAGAGGTAAAAGTTATTTAGAGGACTTGGAACATCTTGCTACCCGTCCAGAGCAAGCTCATATTTTCTATAGACAAATGTACAATGAAACACGTGAAGGAGCAGAGGGTGGTAAGCTCGGAGTTGCGAAATCAAAACTGTTTTTAGAAGCTGTAGAAAGTTATGTACAACGAACGGTGCAAAAAGATGAGGAATTAAATCGTTTGCAACATGAGTGTAAAATTTCAGCTGCGAAACTGAAAATGATGGAACAAATGAAAGGCGAAGTGGCAAGAGTGGATCATGCGGTTCGCTTATATGCATATGCGATTCCGAGCCGTGTACATGAACATGTAACGACACTTTTATATGACATGATTGAATCAGACCGCTTTTCACCAAGTGGTTCTGAAGGGCAGTCCTATCAATTAAATACATGGTTTTTAAAGAAAACAGATCCAGTTCACCCAGTAGCAGCACGTTTTATGTTATATGAAATTCGAAAACAGTTAGTAGAAAAAATGAATCGATTACATGAAAATAATGAACAAAAGCGAAATGTAATTCAAAACTACGATAAAAAATTTAATGTGGGTAATATCGATGGAACGGTAACGGCTGTACGCCGAGTAGAAATTGCTCAACAACAAGGCTGGTTTGGAAAAATGATTAATAATCAGCAACGTTTATTCAAAAGAGAATTTGAAGACATCATAACGCAATATGTACACAAATTAAATGAATATCGAAAAGAAATGCTATTAGAACTTGTATATCAATCGCTATATCAAGCAGTTAATAAAATGATTCAATATTGGGAAAGATTTTTTGATAATTTACATGAAACACGTGAAAATTTACTGTTTGAAATCCAAAAGCGCAGTAAGGAATTTGAAGGGAAAACAAACCCGACGAATGTATATGTATTAGCTGAGGAACAGCTGCAAGAAAAGATATGGCAAGATATGCAGCAACATTTAAATTTAGGTGTACTACCGAAAGATATATCAGCGGAAATTTATATGAGTTTGTACGGGGAATATTGTCGTGATGCGAAAACAGAAGAGATTCAGTCGAAAAAGGTAGAGGATTTCTACCGAGAACATATACTGAGCTATTGTTATGACGAACTGCAAGTACGCTATCGTGATAAATTAGAACTGAATATCATTGAAGCGTTGCGAAAAGAAGCAGATTATAAGAAACGTGATCGCGATGAATACGTTCGTGAAAAAATTGAAGACCTGTTCCATTTAGCGAGTCCATTCGTTCCGAAAGTTGCTCATCATAGGGAATTACAATATTGGGGTATACATCCTTCTTTAAAGAAAGAGCTGCAAGAGGAATTAATTCAAGAAATGTTTAAAGAAAAAGATACAGTACATGAAGCCTTTTCGCCATTTGAAGTAATCTGTTATCGAGCGCATTACGGCTTATCGCTGCAAGATTTTCCTAAATTATCATCAGGACATATTTCAAACGGATTTATGAATGATAAAGGTGACTATTTCCAATCGTATTATCGCCGTGTAAATAAATTAAATAGTAAAAAATCTAGTTTAACGCCGCATTTAGATAAGTATTGGCACTTACCAGCCTTTATGCCAGATTTAAACGCGACTCAAACAAAATTAGATTATGATAAATGTAATCGTGCATTACTATACGCATATATGTATCGCTGGATTAGTTTAGTTGCTGTTGATGGACAATTTGTGTATCAATATAACGGTGTAGGACGTAGCTTTTTAATTCAGTCGATGGGGAAAAATATTTCAAGCGAAAGTTATAAATTACACAGAGCATTGCTTCATAATCCGTTTATTTATGAAAACATCTTGTCACGATTTGAAGAAGAGCAAGAAAAGGCGATGATACAAGGTGGACATTTATATACACATCCGTTCGTATTAGGAGCCCAAGATGTAAGATGGCTTAGAAAAGAACATGTCCACAATCTTTTAGATATGATTTTAATGTATGACCGTGAAGCGAAGTATGATCCGACATTAGAAGAAACATCAGATGAATTATTAAGACTATTCCTCGATGAAATCGAGTTGTATTTCCAGAACTATTACGGTACAGGTGCCGATATGGTGGCAAAGAAAGAGAAAGAAATGTTTATTAAACAATTGTGGGATCGTTCGTATGCGAAAGGATATGTAGATCCAAATAGTGCTCCTTATAAAAAGTGGCAAAATTTATTAAGCGTTCATGATGAAGAGGAAACGTCAAAAACGAATGTATAATGAAAGAATAGGGAATCCTTAAAAGTGGCAATACAACTTTAGAAAAGAGGGATTCCGATGCCGTTTTTAGGAAGTGTATATCAAATATTTGGATTGTATCCAGAAATTTATTATGGAATGATTTCAGCTGAACTTGCAGAGCAGCAAAGATTGGAAGAAGTGGAAAACGAAGAACAAGAGACAGAAGTGTAACTGTATAAGAAGTTTCAAAATAATAATGATAACACGCTATTTACTCTTTAAATGTATAAGAGCAAGTAGCGTGTTTTTTACTATTTAATAATCCCGTTTTCTAAAATTTTAATAGTAGGAGTTACTTTCACATTAGCTTTTGAAAAGGCACTCGGCCAATCATCTTCGACTTGTTTCCATTCTTTATATTGAAACGCTCTCGCATAATCACCAAATCCGAATGGATCAAGTTGCTGTTTTTGAATGTTGTGGATTAAATCGTTCAAATCTTTGTTTAGTTGTTTTGTAATAAGAGAAGTTAATTTCTTTCTATCTTTGTCTATATCCATATTGAATGTAAGTTCAGAGACAGCAATTTTCAAATCCATTTTAACATGAAATTTGAAGTGGTTATCGCTATAATCTGTATGGATATCACGATCCATGCTAAGAACATTTATTGTTACGAAATCGCCGCCATCGGTATCTTTTAAATCACTATTACTTTCAACTGAAGTAGAAGGGATTTTCAATGTAAGCGAAACCGGTGTATTCGCTTTCTTTTGTAACAAAAGAAGAAGGGCGCTTTCATAACGATTTAATGACATTTTATAAATTCCGCGAGAAGTTAATAGCGCGGAACCGGTAACGATAACATCCTTTTTACCTTTTTTTATTTCTGAAATAGCAGGTGTTATACCTTTATTAAACGTTTGCCTGTGAAATTCATGAAATGTCGTAAAAACGGTCCGATTGTACAGTTTGTTCGTATTAATTAAATCTGTTAAATACTCGGGAAGGGCAGGCTTATCTTTAAAGTTATTATATATAACTGAAGAAATTGGACCGTCTACTGCAACCATGCGCATGTTTCCAGTGTTTTTAGGATCACGATACCAAACATCAAGGTAAGGCATAGCCCCTTCTTGTTTTAAAAAATTTGTGCTAAATAAAATGAGCTGTAACTTTTCTGTAGATACTAAACCGCCACTTGAACTATTAAACGTTGCTTTTGCTTCTCGAGGTGTACGTACTTTCGCTTCATGTGTTTCGTACTTTTTTTCTACGTCTTCATTAAAAATAGGATTTACGTGGTACACAATTAATTTTCCTTTTGCTTTTGCGTCAAAGCCGTAAATTAATGAAATCGATTGTTTTTCTAAGTCGAGTCGATCTCCACAGCCTGTTAAAAAAGGTTATGAGAAAGTAAAGTATAGTGAAATGAATAAAGCCCCTCATTTAAACTCTTCTCCTTTTCCAATGCTGATAAAGTGTCATGTATAAGAGAAATACGACTGGGAATAGAAAAACGATAAAATAACTTGCAGTTCCCCAAAATTCTCGCAACGCACTTATTTGATAAGAGGAAGGGATATAAAAGAACAGAATGAAAGTACAACCGAATAATAAAAACCAAATAGGTAATGAACTCCCTTTTTTGTTAAGTAATTGATTGATTCCATCTGAAGCAGTAAAAATATAAGGAATGCAAGAATCAAAAATGATAAAGAGATAAAATGACAAAAAGATAATTTCAAATCGTTCCAGAAAAGAAAAGTGAAATGGTGTAACGAGAGAAAGGGTAGGCCATAAAAACTTAGTTATACCATCTGGGCTAAAATAAAGGAAAGAAACGAACGTCACTTGCAGGTAAACGAATAAAGTAATCATATTTGCAATAACAATCCCTTTTTTTGCAGATGATTTATTACTGAGGTAAGGATAAAGGACGAATGCAAACTCAAATCCGAGAAAGGCAATAATAGTTGATTTTACTGTGTTGAAAACTGGTATCCATCCTTCTTTAAGGAGAGGAAGAAGATAGATCCAATGCCCATCTTTAAGTGGGATAAATAATAGTAATGGCATCCAGAGTGTAAATAAGACAGTAAAAACAGCATAGCGGCTAATAATAAGAACACCTTTACATGCGAGCATTACCATTGGAATAGATAATAGCATCATGATTAAAAACATTGGAGATCTAGGCAAAATCCAAATGTGAATAACGTATAAGAGGGAAAAAATTAAAGAAACCGCTGCAAGAACAGCATATAAAATCCAAAAAATCATTCCTACTCTTCCTAACCATTTTCCAAGATAACGAGTTAGCACATCAAGTAAATGGTAACCAGGATGCTTCTCCATGATTTTTACAATACATAGACTGACTAAAGTAGTGGTAGCGCATCCTATAATAATAGACATCCAGCCATCTGTATTCGCCCCTTGGGCCACTTCACGTGGCAGTGTAAGTACACCGAATCCTACTTGAACACCACTAATCGTTAAAATGTATTGAAATAAACTAATCTCCCTCTTTACACGCTTTGTCACTTATCTTCCTCCTTTTCTTCTATATCCGGTTGTCGATTTTCTTGTTTTAAGTTAAGGGATAGTGGTCGTTTCTTCATTAGTTTCCATGGCAAACGCACAAGAACGTCTTTTAAATCCGTAGCAAATGATGGAGAAAAAGGACTACCGTAAGGAACACCAAGTGAGTCCATAGAAAGAATATGGATGATGATAACTGACATTCCAACCATAATTCCAATGACTCCGAATAAAGAAGCGATTATCATCATTGGAAAGCGAAGAATCCGAACTCCTGCTGACATTTCCAGATTGGGAATGATAAAAGAAGCGACTGCGGTAATAGATACGACGATAACCATAACATTACTTACGATTCCTGCTTGAACTGCAGCTTGTCCAATGACAATCCCTCCTACGACGCCAATTGTTTGTCCGACGGGACCGGGAAGTCGAACTGCAGCTTCGCGTAGCATTTCAAGTACTAATTCCATCAAAAGTGCTTCTAATATAGGCGGAAAAGGAATTTTGGCTCGAGATTCTCCAATTGTTAACAATAATTTAAGTGGAATTACTTCATAATGAAAGGAAATCATAGCAATATAAAGAGCAGGAGCAAATATTGCAATAAATAGTCCAGTGAAACGAAGGAGTCGTATAAAAGATGGAATCATAGGTCTGAAGCTGTAATCATCTATCGTCTGAAAAAAGGATGAAAAGGTCATAGGTCCTATTAATACGCCTGGTGAGCGATCTACAATAACGGCAATTCGCCCATCTAGAATATGATGTGCTGTTGTGTCAGGACGTTCAGTTATTGATAATTGTGGAAAGAGAGTAAAGGAATTATCTTCAACAAATCCTTCTAATTCACCAGTAGTAAGAATCGCATCAACTTTTACTGACTCGATACGGGATGCCATTTCTTTTACGACATTTTCGTTCGCAACATCTGCTAGATAAAGCAAAAAAACCTTTGAAGTAGCTCGTTCACCAACAGTGAATTCCTTCACTTTCAATTCGCGATTTGGAATATATCGACGAATAAGTGCAAGGCTGTCGCTCGCTACTTCATTAAATCCTTCGTGTGAGCTTTTTATGGAGCTCTCTGTTGTAGGTTCTTCAATACTCCTTTTTGGTGCCGCTTGCGTATCAAGCTCTAAAGCAGATAGTTGCCCGTTTATAAATAAAATACTTTTGCCGTGTAAAAGAGATTGTTCAATATCTGTCCACTGTTGAACTTTTTTTATATTTCCGATAGAAACAGAAGCTTCCCAAAAATCGTCTTCATTCCACTCTTTAAATAAGAGAGGACGAAGAATGTTTACGTTAATAACAGTTTTGTCTACAAGTCCTTCCATATATATAAGTGCAGCTTCCTGTCCGTTTTTTAATGGAAAAGTGCGTGTTATTAATTCTGGAATACCGCTAAACAGTTTGGACAAGTGCTTTAAATTAAGGGAAAGGGAAGAAGAGATAGATTTATTTAATGCGTAATCAGCTTGCTCTTGGGTAGAAAAAGATTTTTCACCACGCATCCATTTATTAAAAGACCCCATTTGTTCGCTTACTCCTTGTTATGTTTTATATGGGTTATTATGGATAGTTACAAGCTGACATATGCGTAGTTTAAATTTTATATTGTATATTTTTAACTTTAACGCTATAATTATAGTGTTAAAGATGGAATCGTGATATGACCTGTTATGACTCTATCGTTTTATTTATGAATAAATGGATTGGTATTTTAGCAAGATGTGCTAATAAACTACTCCACCATGATAATAACGTGCCGAAATGTGGTGCGTATATTTTCGTGGTGGAGTTTTTTTATTCTCAAAAAGGGGGAAAGACCATGAATAACAACATGGTTCATATTACAATTGACGGAAAAAAGTATACAGCGGAGCCCGGTTCAACGATATTGGGTGTTATTAATGAGAACGGGATTGAACATCCGCAAATTTGTTATGTGCCAGAAGTAGATCCTATTCAAACATGTGACACTTGTATTGTAGAAGTTGACGGAAAGTTAATGCGTTCTTGTTCGACGATAGCAACGGAAGGTATGAGCATTGAACGTGCTTCTGTTCGCGCAAAAGAAGCACAAACAGAGGCGATGGATCGGTTACTAGAAAATCATTTATTATACTGTACAGTATGTGACAACAACAATGGGAACTGTAAACTGCATAATACAGCAGAATTAATGGAAATTGAACATCAAAAATATCCTTATGAACCGAAAGTAGATGTAAGTGAAGTTGATATGACGCATCCGTTTTATCGCTATGACCCTAATCAATGTATTGCATGCGGTCAATGCGTTGAGGTGTGTCAAAACTTACAAGTAAATGAAACGTTATCGATAGACTGGGAAGCGGAACGCCCACGAGTTATTTGGGATGAAGGAGTAAATATTAATGATTCTTCATGCGTTAGCTGTGGTCAATGTGTAACGATTTGCCCTTGTAATGCTTTAATGGAGAAATCGATGCTCGGTGAAGCTGGATTTATGACAGGATTAAAGCCAGACATTCTTGAACCGATGGTCGACCTTATTAAAGAAGTAGAACCAGGATATAGCGGGATTTTTGCGATTTCAGAAGTAGAAGCATCTATGCGTGAGACTCGTACGAAAAAAACGAAAACAGTATGTACATTTTGTGGTGTAGGTTGTTCGTTTGAAGTGTGGACGAAGGGGCGTAAAATCCTTAAAGTACAGCCATCTTCAGATGCGCCAGTTAACGCAATTTCGACTTGTGTAAAAGGGAAATTTGGATGGGATTTCGTAAATTCTAAAGAGCGAATTACAAAACCTTTAATTCGTAAAAATGGAACGTTTGTTGAATCTACATGGGAAGAAGCACTGAATGTAGTTGCAAATAAATTAGGCGCTATTAAAGAAGAGTACGGCAAAGGTTCTATCGGATTTATTTCTTCCTCTAAAATTACAAATGAAGACAATTATGTAATTCAAAAATTAGCTCGACAAGTATTTGGAACGAATAATATTGATAATTGCTCACGTTATTGCCAATCACCAGCAACGGATGGTTTATTCCGTACAATTGGTATGGGCGGTGATGCCGGAACGATTAAAGATATTGCACAATCTGGTCTTGTTATTATTGTAGGATGTAATCCGACAGAAGGTCATCCTGTTTTAGCTACACGTATTAAACGTGCACATAAATTACACGGACAAAAGTTAATTGTAGCGGATCTTCGTAAAACAGAAATGGCAGAGCGATCAGATGTCTTTATTAGTCCAAAACAAGGAACAGATCAAGTATGGTTAATGGCTGTTACAAAATATATGATTGATCGAGGTTGGCATGATCAAGAATTTATTAATGAGAATGTAAACTTCTTTGAAGATTTCAAAGAGAGCCTAGAAGAATATACACTTGCATATGCAGAAGAAGTAACAGGTATTTCAAAAGAAACACTTATTCAAATGGCTGAAATGATTCGTGATGCGGATGGTACATGTATCCTTTGGGGTATGGGGGTAACGCAAAATACAGGTGGCTCTGATACTTCCGCTGCAATTTCAAACTTACTTCTTGCAACAGGGAACTATCGTCGTCCAGGAGCAGGTGCATACCCACTTCGAGGTCACAATAACGTACAAGGTGCTTGTGATATGGGTACTTTACCAGGATGGCTTCCAGGATATCAGCACGTTACTAACGAAATGGAGCGTGCGAAATTTGAAACTGCTTACGGAGTGAAAATTGATAGTGAACCAGGTCTTAATAATATTGAAATGCTTCATGCAATTGACGAAGGAAAAATGAAAGCAATGTATCTTGTCGGAGAAGATATGGCTCTTGTAGATTCTAATGCAAATCATGTACATGAAGTGTTGTCGAGCCTTGATTTCTTCGTTGTGCAAGATGTTTTCCTTTCTAAAACTGCTCAATATGCAGATGTTGTATTACCAGCAGCGCCATCTCTTGAGAAAGAAGGTAGTTTCACAAATACAGAGCGCCGTGTCCAAAGATTATATCAAGTTCTTCCTACGCTAGGAGATGCGAAACCAGACTGGTGGATCGTCCAGGAGGTTGCGAATAAACTAGGGGCAAACTGGAATTATAGCCACCCAAGTGAAATCTTTGCTGAAATGGCAAGTTTATCACCATTATTCTCGCAAGCGAACTATGAAGTTCTTGAAGGATGGAACAGTTTCCATTGGGGAAGTTTTGATGGAACAAATACACCACTTCTGTTCCAAGATGGATTTAACTTCCCAGATAAAAAAGCTCGTTTTGCGATTGCTGACTGGGTACGTCCAGCTGAATTTCCAGCCGAGTTTGACCTTCACATTAACAACGGTCGTATGCTTGAGCATTTCCATGAAGGGAATATGACAAATAAATCAACAGGTATTCAAACGAAAGTACCTGGTGTTTTCGTTGAAATCTCTCCAGACCTTGCAAAAGAACGTGGCGTAAAAACAGGTTCGTTAGTTCGTCTTGTCTCTCCTTTTGGAGCATTAAAATTACGTGCACTCGTTACGGATCGTGTAAAAGCGAATGAGTTATATTTACCGATGAACTCTACAGATAACGAAACGGCAATTAATTTCTTAACAGGCCCCGCTGTGGACGTACGTACGAATACACCTGCGTATAAACAAACGAAAGTACGTATGGAAGTGTTAGAAGTTGATGGCGAAAATCCGATGCCAAAAGCGAACCCACGCAATAAAAAACGTCACCCTCAAGCTGGAATTGAGGTACATCGTAAGTGGGCACGTCCAGGGTATGTGCATTTAACGGATAAGTAGGAGGAGAAAACTATGGCTGCACCTATAAAAATGATTCAAAAACAAGAATTAACTGAGGAAGAAATAAAACAGCAAAAATTAGATGATTTAAAGGAGCTTTTAACTAATAATGAAGAAGCTCTAAATCAGATGTTTAATATAGTAGGGGAATTAAATGACATTGGAATGCTAGAAGCTGCAAATTCTATGCTGAAAGCGAAAGAACCAATTGCAAAGATCGTTCTAGGTCAAGTAACTCGTGAGCCTGTTACAAATTTAATTAATAATATGATGGGTGCTGCAGGGGCGTTAACTGAACTTGACCCAGAACTTACGAAAAAGCTTATAGGTAGTTTATTAGTCGGGCTAGAAGAAGGTAATGAACATCTAGAAAGTAATAAAAAAGTAGGGGTATTCGATCTTATGAAAGTATTGAAAGACCCAGATATTAACCGTGCTATCGGGTTTGGGCTTCATTTCTTAAAAGGTATGGGGAAAGGGTTAAAAGACGAATAAACTTCATGAAGTGAACCTTTCCGCCTAAATATTTGTACGAAATAGTTTGGGCGGAAGGCTCATTTTGGTAAAATATATAATAAAGTAAAATGAGGCTTTTGGGAGGTATAATTGTATGTCAAAAAAAGTACATGAATTTAATGATATGATACGAAAACTTCGAAAAGAACTTTTCGGAAAAGGACCAGAACGAATTCATACTGTTTTTGCAGAAAATATGGCTATAGCGACTCTTTATGGAAACTTAACACCTACTGAAAAATTTATTTCAAGTACGATGGACGGTGCGGAAATGGTCCATATGGCTAGAACGAAAATGATTCAAGAGGTGTATGCTGCGAATTCCCGTGAACATTTGGAGGAACTTGTTGGAGCAAAATTAGTGAATTTGTTTTCAGATATGAAAGTAGAAGAAGATATTGCAGTTTCGGTATTTGTTTTCGATAAAAATATAACGTGAGAGAAGGATACTGATCGTGAAACAGATACAGGTAGAAAGAGAAATCTTTCGTTATGAACAAGGGGCGTTTAAGCATATAGAGGACAGCATTGTAACAGAGTTTCCTGTCACCATTAAAATGAACGGACAGGAGTTTGTTACAATGGTTAGTACTCCAGAATATATAGAAGATATGGTAATAGGATTCTTAGCGTCTGAAGGAGTCATTCGAAAGTATGAAGATATTGATAGTGTATGGGTGCAGGAGAAAGAAGGATTTGTACATGTAACAACGACAAAAGTAAATCCGTATTATGAACAAATGCAAAATAAACGATATATTACGTCTTGTTGCGGTATGAGTAGGCAAGGGTTTGTTTTTGCCAATGATGCACTAAGTGCAAAAAAAATGCAGGGTGTCCATGTACAGGTTGCGGCAGAGGATTGTTTTCGGTTAATGAAAGAAATGCAGCAATCTGCGGATACGTTTCATCATACTGGTGGGGTTCATAATGCAGCTTTATGTGATGTGAATGGTATTATTTTAAGCCGAATGGATATTGGTAGGCATAATGCACTAGACAAAATTTACGGTTATTGTTTAAGAAACGATATTTCTATAAAAGATAAAATCATTGTTTTTAGTGGTCGTATTTCTTCGGAAATATTATTGAAAGTTGCAAAAATCGGTTGTGAAATTATACTATCAAAATCAGCTCCAACTGAGTTAGCTTTGCAACTAGCGGAAGATTTAGGTATTACGACAATAGGATTTATTCGTAATTACTCCTTAAATGTGTATACCCATCCAGAACGTGTTTTAAATATAAAATAAAAGTGAGGCAATGAAGATGAAATCAGTTACATTAGACAAGTTGCAACGTCCGTTAAAGGATTTACGTATTTCAGTTACTGATCGCTGTAATTTTCGCTGTCGATATTGTATGCCAGAAGAAATATTTGGTCCTGATTACTCGTTTTTGTCTAATGATAAAATTTTATCTTTTGATGAAATTGAAAGGATAACACGTATTTTCGTTTCTTTAGGTGTGAGAAAATTACGGATTACAGGCGGAGAACCGTTACTTCGAAGAGGGCTTCCAAAGCTTATTGAGCGCCTTAATAAAATTGATGGTGTAGAAGATATCGGTTTAACAACCAATGGATCGTTACTTAAAAAGTTTGCTCCTGATTTATATAAGGCGGGTTTATCACGTGTGACAGTTAGTTTAGATTCCTTAGAAGAAGAGCGGTTTTTCTATTTAAATGGTAATAGGAGCAAAGTGCAAAGGGTTCTGGAAGGAATACAGGCTGCAGCTGAAGTTGGAATGAAAATTAAAATAAACATGGTCGTTCAAAAGGGAAAAAACGAACAGGACATTTTGCAGATGGCGCAATACTTTAAGGAAAATAAGCATATTCTTCGTTTTATTGAGTATATGGACGTTGGAAATTATAATGGTTGGGATTTAAAAGAAGTCATTTCTAAACAAGAAATAGTAGATACGATTCATCAAGTTATGCCGTTAGAACGGATAGAAGCAAATTATTCTGGTGAAGTGGCTACTAGGTATCGTTATATAGGAAGTGATGAGGAAATAGGTATTATTTCATCAGTAACAGATTCTTTTTGCTCATCATGTACGAGAGCTCGTATTTCTGCAGAAGGAAAATTATATACTTGCTTATTTGCTTCTAAAGGAAATGATTTAAGAGAATTGCTTCGTTCTGAACATACAGATGAGAACATTACAGATGTAGTACGCGATATATGGAATAATAGGGAAGATCGTTATTCAGATGAACGCTTAAATCATACAAATAAGAAAACAATACCTAAAATTGAAATGTCACATATCGGTGGTTAATATATAGCTAGCTTCATAGTGAAAAAATGGAAAATTTACAAGAGTTGTGGATTTTCTATTTTATAGTAAAAGTGATGATTGATATCTCTGTAAAAGATGTGCAGAGAAATTAAGCAGCATTCAAAAACCTTTATTTTGAGGAGGTTTTTTGAAGCTGCTTTTTTATTTGGAGAAAATGGAGGAATGGGTAATGGCATTTCATAAGCCGGAACAAATTGCTGAGCTTGTCATTGAGGCCGGTGTTCAAAAAGTAAGACAGACATTGCCAGCGATGCTTATTCTCGGTTTTTTAGGAGGAGCGTTTATTGCGATAGGTTTTTTACTTAACATTCGAGTTTTAGGGAATTTACCTGAGCGCTGGGGAAGTCTAGTGAATGTTTTAGGAGGAGCAGTATTTCCTATTGGACTCATGCTCGTAGTATTAGCAGGAGGAGAATTAATTACGGGAAATATGATGTCACTGTCTATGGCGCTTTATGCAAAGAAAATTACATTGATAAGTGTACTGAATAACTGGGTTTGGATTACTCTCATGAATTTTATTGGGGCAATTTTCGTTGCGTATTGCTTTGGGCATCTTGGCGGATTAACAGAGGGAGAGTATTTAAATAAAACGGTAGCGATAGCGGAAGGGAAGTTACATGAATCATTTGGGAGAACTTTAATTTTAGCAATTGGTTGTAATTGGCTCGTTTGTCTTGCTCTTTGGCTCGCTTACGGGACGAGTGATTTTGTCGGAAAAATCATCGGAATTTGGATTCCAATTATGGCATTTGTAGTGATTGGATTTCAGCAAGTAGTAGCAAATATGTTTGTCATTTCCGCTGTTATTTTTGCTGGTCATCTAACGTGGATGGATTTGGCTAAAAATTTTGTTCCTGTTTTTATCGGAAATGTAATTGGAGGAGCTGGGTTTGTTGGTTTTGCTTACTTTGCTTGTTATCAGAAACAACATTCTAATATGAAATAGAGTTCTTGAGAGGAAGGGTATGTAATGGCTGATCGGTATTCACGACAACAGTTGTTCAAACCAATTGGGAGTAAAGGACAAGAAAAAATTCGAAATAAACATGTGTTAATTGTAGGGGCAGGCGCATTAGGAAGTGGAAGTGCCGAAAGTTTCGTACGTGCAGGTGTTGGCAAGTTGACGATTATTGATCGTGACTACGTTGAATGGAGTAATTTACAAAGGCAACAATTGTACTCTGAACAAAATGCGAGAAAGAAAATGCCGAAAGCAATTGCTGCAAAAAATCGGTTAGAACAAATTAATTCGGAAGTACAAATACGTGCTTTCGTAATGGATGCAACTTCAGAAAATATGGAAGGTCTATTAAAAAATGTAGATGTAATCATTGATGCAACAGATAATTTTGATATTCGATTTGTAATAAATGATTTATCACAAAAACATAATATTCCTTGGGTATATGGTTCTTGCGTTGGATCGTATGGTATGAGTTATACAATTATTCCGCAAGAGACACCGTGTTTACATTGTATGCTGAAAAATATTCCTGTTACAGGTGTGACATGTGATACCGCTGGAATTATTAGCCCGACTGTTCAAATCGTCGCAGCATATCAAGTGGCAGAAGCACTCAAAATTTTAGTGGAAGATTTCTCAGCAATTAGAAAAACATTTTTCATGTTTGATATATGGAGTAATCAAAATCATTTTATAAAATTAGGGAAAATAAAAACAGACGCTTGTCTCTCATGCGGTTTGAATCGAACTTATCCTTATTTATCATACGAAAATCAAACGAAAGCAGCTGTTTTATGCGGAAGAAATACAGTTCAAATTAGAACAGTAGACAATAGGAAATACAATTTTGATGATATAGAAAAAGTATTACAAAAACTGGGGAAAGTAGATCGGAATCCGTATTTACTATCTTGCCAATTCGATGATTACCGCGTGGTTGTTTTTCGAGATGGTCGTGTTTTTATTCATGGTACAAATGATATTTCGAAAGCGAAACAACTATATTATCGCGTATTCGGTTAATAGAGAGGGTGTCAACAATGGAAAGAAGAGTGCCAATTACGGTTGAAGAAGCTGTTCGTAAAGTGATGGGATTTGCTGATAAAGGCTTAAAGGAGCTATTACCAATTGAATTAGCTTATGGACGTATATTAGCAGAGGATTTAGTAGCTGACCATGATGTACCGTCATTTAATCGTTCGCCATATGACGGATTTGCTATTCGAGCAGAAGATACTAATTTAGCAAGTTATGAAACGCCAATTGTATTTGAAGTAGTGGGTGAAATTGGTGCAGGATCGCTATTCCATGAGAAAGTAGCTCCGTTTCAAGCAGTTCGAATTATGACGGGAGCACAAATTCCGAATGGGTGTGATGCGGTTGTTATGTTAGAGCTGACTCGTCAATATGAGAAGAATGGCAACAATTATATGGAAGTGAAGCGATCATTCAAAAAGGGCGACAATATTTCTTTTCAAGGTGAAGATGCTCGTAAAGGAACGGTTCTTGCAAAGAAAGGATCTTACATTAATCCAGGTATTTCAGCTCTTCTTGCTACATTCGGTTATAGTGAAGTACCAGTTGCGAGAAAGCCTGTAATTGGACTGTTAGCGACTGGGAGTGAATTACTGGATGTCAATGATTCATTACAGCCAGGGAAAATCCGAAACAGTAATACGTACATGATATTGTCTCAAATTCGAAGAGCGGGCGGAAGAGTAAAATATTTTGGGAAGTTTAGTGATGATTTTAATACGTGTTTTACAGCTGTGAAAGAAGCGCTTGGCCAAGTAGATATGTTAATTACAACGGGCGGTGTATCAGTAGGAGATTATGATTATTTACCAGCTATTTACGAAAAGTTAGGTGCATCTGTTCTTTTTAATAAAGTTGCAATGCGACCAGGAAGTGTTACGACTGTAGCACAATTAAATGGCAAGTTATTATTTGGTTTATCAGGAAATCCATCAGCTTGTTACGTAGGGTTTGAATTATTCGTAAGACCGTGTATTCGGACGTATATGTTTAGTGAAAAAGTACATTTAAAAAGAGAAAAAGCGTTATTAGGAGAAGATTTTCTAAAACCGAATCCATTTACAAGATTTGTACGAGCAAAATTGCAATATGATGAGGGGAAATTAATCGCTTATCCATCAGGGTTTGATAAATCTAGCTCAGTTTCTTCATTGGCAAAATCCAACGCGTTTATCGTATTGCCGGGCGGGACAAGAGGATATAAAAAAGATATGTTTGTCGATGTTCTTTTATTAGAAGATAACGAAGGTAGTGAATGGCCTTGGACATTTCATAAAGTGAGAGGTGGTTTTAATGGAACAAGTGCTATTTGAGATTGTAGATAATCCGATTTTAGTTGAAGAAGTAACGAATAAAGTCGCAAGAAGAGAAGCAGGTGCGATTACAACATTTATTGGTACGGTGAGAGAATTAACAAAAGGAAAACGAACGCTACATTTAGAGTATGAAGCATATAAACCGATGGCAGTAAAACAACTTATGAGAATTGGAGAAGAAATTTGTGAAAGATGGCCGGATACAAAAGTAGCAATTACGCACCGTGTAGGGCGGCTAGAAATAATGGATATTGCGGTAGTCATTGCAGTTTCATCACCGCATCGTAAAGTAGCTTATGAAGCGAATGAGTACGCGATTGAACGTATAAAACGAATTGTTCCAATTTGGAAAAAAGAATTTTGGGAAGATGGAACGATGTGGATTGGAGATCAACTTGAAAATACACCATATCCAGAAGGAAAACCAAAGAAGGAAGAATGAGAAAATGATTATAATTTTATTGTTTGCAAATTTGCGTGAGGAAGTTGGATCGGATCGATTAGTGATTTCAGAAAAGCAAGAAATGACAGTGCAACAATTAAAAGAATGGCTTAAAGCCAGCTATTGTTTACAATCGTTGGATAAAGTGATGGTCGCTGTTAACGAAGAGTTTGTAATGAATGAAGAGATGATAAAAGCTGGAGATATAGTCGCATTAATCCCGCCTGTTAGCGGTGGATGATAAGCTTTTTCACCAGATGAAGCGCCAAGAAAATGTTGTATATAAATTAGAATAAGAGAAGGGATGAGTTCTATGCTTACTCAAGAACAAATAATGAATGCATTAAAACATGTAGAGGATCCAGAGTTACACAAAAGTGTTGTAGAATTAAATATGGTTAGAAATATACAAATGAACGGAACAGAGGTTAAACTTGAAGTAGTACTAACAATCCAAGGTTGTCCGTTAAAAGCAAAAATTCAACAAGATATTGAAGAATCACTTCACGCAATTGGTGCCTCTAAAGTGGAGGTAACATTTGGTTCTATGACACAAGAAGAACGTACAGCTTTAACAGAGAAATTAAAGAAAAATACTAGAACAGAAACTGGTATGCCGAGCATGCTTCGCTCGGATTCAGGAGTACGTTTTATTACTGTAACGAGCGGAAAAGGCGGAGTTGGAAAATCAACGGTGACAATTAATCTTGCAACTGCACTAGCGCGTATGGGCAAAAAGGTGGGGATATTAGATGCAGATATATATGGTTTTAGTATTCCAGCTATGATGGAAACGAATAAGAAACCAACGATGATTGATCAAACGGCAATTCCAGTCATTAGTCACGGTGTTAAAATCATGTCGATGGGATTTTTTACAGAAGGAAATAACCCAGTTATGTGGCGCGGACCGATGCTAAATAAATGGATTCAAAATTTTCTTGCGAATACGCACTGGGGAGAATTAGATTATTTATTACTTGATTTACCACCAGGTACAGGAGATGTTGCGATCGATGTTGCAGCGATGATTTCGCAAGCGAAAGAAATAATTGTTACAACTCCGCACAATGTAGCTTCATTCGTTGCTTCAAGAGTCGGTGTAATGGCAAAACATACGAAGCATGAGATTTTAGGTATTGTGGAAAATATGGCTTATTATGAAGAACAAGATGGATCGAAAAATTATCTCTTCGGAAAAGGCGGCGGCGAAATGCTTGCAGAACAATTGCAAACAGAAGTAATTGCTCAAATACCTTTTGCGAAACGTGAAGAAAATAATGGTTCATCTGTATATGATGAAGATTCTCTTGTTGGAGAAGTGTTTACATCGTTAGCTGAGGATATTATTTATAGAGGATAGAGGGGGAAGTTTAGTATGGCATGTAAGATTGATCATTCTATTGAAGATGTGATGAATAAGCTTGAAAGTCAAAAGAGTTTTTTATCAGAAGAGATTTTTAAAGGGTTAAAAAATTTTTTACAAGGTAATCACTCACAAGAAATATTAAATGATGTATTTCATCTTTTAAAAAAGTATGACTTAGTAAGTGAAGAAAAAAGAGAGACGAGAAATAATCAATTATTGTTGATTATAAAGTAAGTATACTTTGGCTTTTGTTTTGTAACAGGAGGGGTAAATGGAATGGATATGAAAAAGATGATTGAAATGATAGAAGCAACAAAAGTGACTAAAGAAGAATTATCAATTTCTACTTTACATCAAGAGCTTGTGAAGTTATATAGTCAAAAAAATGTTGCTCATTATACCGAGTTATTAAAGTATATTTTATCATTATCCGTGCAGTTCAACCTACATCTTGTATTGAAATATTTTGGCGTGCGACCAGTTGTTGCGACAGATGAGCGTATGCAATTTCAAGAGATATTTAAATGCTTAGCTAAGAAAGATGAGAATGGGGAATGGTTTCTAAATTTTGTTTCTTTATATGTAGGGCTAATTGTAGTTCTTCGTTTTGATGAGAAAGTGATTGAGAGCAATTTTTTTGATGATATGGTAGTGGATGAATGTAATGAAATATAGGATTCTGCTCATAACATTTTTCTATATTAAATGCTTTAACTGCGATTTTAGTTGGTTATGTAAATATGAAGGTAACTAATTAAGAAAAAGGAATGAAACTAGTTGGATAAAAAGAGTTCTTCAGTTGTTTCCGTCGTTTTTTCGTGTTACTATTAATCGAATTTTTCATAAGGAGAGAAAGCGATGAAATGGATTTATTTTCTTATTATTAACGTTATAGCTTTTAGCCTTATGGGGCTTGATAAACGAAAAGCAAAGAAGAAACAGTGGAGAACGCCAGAAAGTACGTTGTTTTTATCGGCGGCAGCTGGAGGAGCAGTTGGAGCTTGGATCGGCATGTATATGTTTCATCATAAAACTCATAAAAAGAAATTTGTTTTCGGCATACCGTTACTTGTTGTAATAACGGTATGTTTATTATTCGTTGTATGAGAAATGTCGAAAGAAATGCAGATTGATTATTGGTAAAGTGAGCATGTGAGACCGTATAATGGAGAAAAAATGAGAAGAGGAGAAAAAGGAAGATGGGGAGTCAATCAGCAGAGCAAAAAAAAGGGATACTATATGCGGCTGGTGCTTATACGATGTGGGGAATACTACCAATCTATTGGAAATGGGTTGAGGAAGTTCCAGCAGATGAAATATTAGCACACCGCATCGTTTGGGCGTTTGTTTTTATGTTACTCGTATTAGGTGTTACGAAGAGGTTTCGCCAGTTTATTGGGGAATTTGTGAATCTTTTTAAACGACCTAAATTATTAATGTCATTAACAATAGCTTCAGTCTTGATTAGTGGAAACTGGTTTGTTTACATATGGGCCGTTAATCATAATCATGTTATTGAAGCGAGTCTTGGCTATTATATTAATCCGCTTATTAGTATTTTACTTGGTACAGTCGTTTTAAAGGAAAAGTTAAACTTTTGGCAATATGTTGCAGTTGGTTTAGCTGGAGTGGGGGTTATCATTTTAACAGTACGTTTCGGATCTATTCCGTGGGTTTCTCTTTCACTTGCCTTTTCATTTGGATTATATGGATTAACGAAAAAATTGTTAAACTATGATGCGACAATTGGACTTACGATGGAAACGATGTTAGTGACGCCGTTTGCGATTATTTATCTAGTAATGACAGGAGTACATGGTTTCGGCTCATTTGGCTCTATCTCAATGTTATCGACATTACTATTAATAGGAGCGGGTATTGTTACAGCTCTACCACTTTTTTATTTTGCAAAAGGAGCCCAACTTATTCCGCTTTATATGGTAGGTTTTTTACAATATATTGCACCAACAATTAGCTTAATTTTAGGTGTATTCGTATTTGGTGAACATTTCACATCTACTCATATGATTGCATTTTTCTGTATATGGGTTGCATTATTTGTATTCTCGGTAGCGAAGACTAAGTTTTTAGTGCAGAAACAACCGAAATTTATAAAAAATAAATCAGCAAAAGTATCATAATGCGTAGTATTTTCTACGCATTTTTCTTTATACTGATACTATATAGGATTTCCATTATAGCTAGTAAGGAGCTGAGAACATGGAAACAATTTTACATAATGATCCGCTTATGGCAGCTGTAATTTCATGGTTTTTAGCACAATTAACGAAAGTAGTCTTTAAATTAGTTAAAACAGGTGAATTTGATTTTGCAAAGTTTTTTGCTTCAGGTGGGATGCCAAGTTCTCATGCTTCAACAGTTACAGCGCTTGCTACAGGAGTTGGAGTAGTGGAAGGTGTGGAAAGCTCGATGTTTGCGGTTGCTACTATTTTTGCCATTATTGTTATGTATGATGCTTCAGGAGTAAGGCTTGCAGTAAGTAAACAAGCAAAAATATTGAATGACTTTTTTCACGGTAGAGAAACAGAATATAAGAAGTTAAATGAACTTGTTGGGCATACACCGTATGAGGTAGTAGTCGGTGCTTTATTAGGAATTATTGTCGGAGTAGGGTATTGTTTATGAGCAGAACATTTTATATGTTCTGCTTTTCTTTGTTTTTATACATATTCAGCTACCTTTTTGAATATCGTTATACGGATTTCGAAAGGGTGGGTGAGTAACTTGTTATTATATGAAAAAGTGCATGAAGAAATAGCGAGAAGAACAACTGCACTTCAAACAATGCAACGGCAAGATGGTACGTGGCGGTTTTGTTTTGAAGGAGCTCCATTAACAGATTGCCATATGATTTTTTTATTAAAATTATTAGGTAGAGATAAAGAGATAGAACCGTTTGTGAAAAGATTAGCATCACTTCAAACAAATGAAGGAACATGGAAATTGTATGAAGATGAGGTGGGAGGTAATTTATCAGCTACCATTCAATCTTATGCCGCCTTACTTGCATCGGAAAAATATACAAAAGAAGATGCGAATATGAAGCGAGCGGAAATGTTTATAAATGAGCGCGGTGGGGTAGCACGTGCTCATTTTATGACGAAGTTTTTATTAGCGATTCATGGAGAATATGAATATCCTTCTCTTTTTCATTTGCCAACACCAATTATGTTTCTGCAGAATGATTCCCCTCTCAGTATATTTGAATTGAGTAGCTCAGCACGTATTCATTTAATTCCAATGATGTTGTGTTTAAATAAAAGGTTTCGAGTAGGGAAAAAGTTATTGCCAAATTTAAATCACATTGCAGGCGGGGGCGGAGAATGGTTTCGAGAGGATCGGTCTCCAGTTTTTCAAACGTTAGTAAGTGACGTGAAGAAAATTATAACGTATCCACTTTCTTTGCATCATAAAGGATATGAGGAAGTAGAACGTTTTATGAAAGAGCGTATTGATGAAAATGGAACATTATATAGCTACGCAACTGCCTCGTTTTATATGATTTATGCTTTACTTGCATTAGGACATTCTATTCAATCACCAATTATTAAGAAGGCTATAATGGGAATTACATCTTATATATGGAAGATGGAGAGAGGAACCCATTTGCAAAACTCTCCATCAACTATATGGGATACAGCTTTACTCAGTTATGCTTTGCAAGAAGCTCAAGTTCCGAAAGCAAGTAAAGTGATTCACAATGCATCAGCATATTTACTAAGAAAACAGCAAACGAAGAAAGTAGATTGGAGTGTACATGCACCGGATCTCTTCCCGGGTGGTTGGGGCTTTTCGGATGTGAATACGACGATTCCAGATATTGATGATACAACTGCTGTGTTAAGAGCATTGGCGCGAAGTAGAGGGAACGAAAATGTAGATAATGCTTGGAAGCGAGCGGTTAATTGGGTTAAAGGATTGCAAAATAATGATGGTGGTTGGGGAGCTTTTGAAAAAGGGGTAACGAGCCGTATATTAGCAAATTTACCAATCGAAAATGCAAGTGATATGATTACAGATCCTTCTACACCAGATATTACAGGGAGAGTGCTAGAGTTTTTCGGGACGTATGCACAAAACGAATTGCCTGAGAAACAAAAACAAAGTGCGATAAATTGGTTAATGAATGCACAAGAGGAAAATGGGTCGTGGTATGGGAAATGGGGAATTTGTTATATATATGGTACGTGGGCAGTGTTGACTGGTTTACGGTCACTAGGAATACCATCTAGCGATCCATCATTGAAACGAGCAGCTTTATGGCTTGAACATATACAGCATGAAGATGGTGGCTGGGGAGAATCTTGCCACAGTAGTGTGGAGAAAAGGTTCGTTACTTTACCATTTAGTACACCATCCCAAACAGCATGGGCTTTAGATGCCCTCATTTCTTACTATGATAAAGAAGCGCCAGTTATTCGAAAAGGTATTTCATATTTGCTCTCCAACCCTTATATAAATGAAAAATATCCTACTGGAACAGGTTTACCAGGTGGGTTTTATATTCGTTATCATAGTTATGCTCATATATATCCGTTGCTTACTTTGGCTCATTATGCAAAAAAATATAGAAAATAAACCGAGAGATGTCTCTCGGTTTATTTTGTTGGGTAGTAGGTCCCTTTTGAAAAGAATAAGGTTGTGATGTACCTTATTTTTCGGTTGATTGGCGCTTTTGACGTGCATCAGCGGCATTTGCACGTGCGTTTGCTTCTAAGTCATTGTGGTCAGCGAGTTCGCGAGAGAACTCAACATCAATGCCATCAGTTGCTTTGCTTTGTTTGAAATTTTTTTTGTTCATTCGACACAATCTCCTTGCACTTTATCCCGCATAACGGGTAGTAAAACTCCCACCTTAAAACTCAGATGGAACAAAGAAGCTAGGTGGGAGATTAACTGTCCGTAAATGCCCGATTGGTGAGGGCTGATAATCAGTGGGGGATGAACAAACTTCCCACTGATTAAAGTTTCACTTTATGCGACGTTGCAAAGTTAGTTTGACACAAATAGACTTTTTTATACAAAGAGGAATTGAAAAGCAAAAAGCCGAAATATACAGTATAAGTAATAGAAATGGGGGATAGGAATGGAGTTTTTAAATGGGAAAACAGCTGTTGTAACAGGAGCTGCACAGGGAATTGGAAAAGAGATTGCAAGGGTTTATGCAAAACTAGGGGCGAAAGTATTAATTAGCGATGTAAATGAAGAGAATCTACAAAAAACGACACGTGAGTTATCAGATGAAGGATATGAAGTGTGCTCATATCGATGTGATGTGAGTAATCAAAATGAAGCGAAGTCGTTAATTGAATATGCGGTTCAAAAATTCGGTACATTACATATTTTGGTGAATAACGCCGGAATTACAAGAGACGCAATGTTACATAAAATGGAGAAGTCTGCTTGGGAACAAGTATTACAAGTGAACTTAACTGGTGTTTTTTATTGTATGCAACCAGCGCTTCTTTACATGAGACAACAAGGGTATGGACGCATTATTAATATATCTTCAATTAGTAGAGAAGGAAACATAGGTCAAGCAAATTATGCGGCTACAAAGGCAGGAGTTGTCGGTTTAACGAAAACAGCAGCGAAAGAAGTTGGAAGCTTCGGTATTACTTGTAATGCGATTTGTCCGGGTTTTATGGATACAGATATGACAAAAACGATACCAGATAAAGTGAAAGAAAAGATGGTTGGTGCTATTCCAGTTGGTAGAATTGGAACGCCAGAAGATATTGCGAACGCAGCAGCTTTTTTAGCATCAGAATACGCATCTTATATTACAGGTGAAGTATTAAATGTGAGCGGAGGACTGCAAGTTTAAAGGAATACATAATGAAAAGAACCTGACCGGATAGGTCAGGTTCTTTCTCATTAATTTAAGTTAAGCCAAACGCTCTTTACTTCTGTATAGTTATTTAATGCATAAGATCCCATTTCACGGCCAAGACCAGATTGTTTAAATCCTCCAAATGGAGATGCTGCATCAAACACGTTATAACAGTTTACCCACACTGTACCTGCACGTACTTTACTTGCAACATAGTGTGCTGTTTTAACATTTTCTGTCCACACACCAGCCGCTAAGCCGAATTGTGATTTATTTGCACGTTCAATTACTTCATCAATATCGTTAAATGGTATTGCAGAAATAACTGGACCGAAAATTTCTTCTTTTGCGATCGTCATTTCATCATTTACGTCAGCGAATACTGTAGGAGAAACGAAGTAGCCTTGATCGAATGGATTACTTCCTCCGCAAAGTACTTCAGCGCCTTCTTCAATCCCTTTTTCAATGTAGCCCATTACACGTTTTTGTTGTTCTTCAGAAACGAGAGGACCAATTGTTGTTTCAGGGTTAAGACCGACACCTTGATTTAGTTTTTTAGAATAGAGGACGAGATCAGCCATAACATTATCATACATTTTCTTCGGAACAAATAAGCGTGATCCAGCAGAGCATACTTGTCCTTGGTTAAACATAACACCAGAAAGTGCACCAGGAATCGCGCGAGATAAATCAGCATCCGGCAAGATGATATTTGGTGATTTACCGCCTAACTCAAGTGTAACGCGTTTTAATGATTCGGATGCTTGTCGCATAATTTGTTTACCGACAGGAGTAGAACCGGTAAATGCAATTTTATCAACGAGTGGATGATTAACGAGAGCTTGTCCAGCTGATTCACCGAATCCAGGTACGATATTAATAACACCTTTCGGGAATCCAGCTTCTTCAATTAATTCAGCTAAGTATAAAGCAGATAGTGGAGTTTGTTCTGCAGGTTTTAAAACGATTGTACATCCTGTAGCAAGCGCTGCTCCCATTTTCCACATTGCCATAAGAAGCGGGAAGTTCCAAGGAATAATTTGACCAACGACACCAACAGCTTCATGGCGTGTATAGTTAAAGTAATCACCGGAAACAGGAATTGTTTGACCAACGATTTTCGTAGCCCAGCCAGCGTAATAGCGCATATGCTCAATTGCAAGTGGGATGTCTGCTGCCATTGTTTCACGGATTGGCTTTCCGTTATCTAATGTTTCGAGCTGTGCAAGCTCTTCTTTATGTTCTTCCATTAAATCAGCTAACTTGTACATGAGACGGCTTCGCTCAGCAGTGCTCATACGAGACCAAGGACCTTCGTCAAAAGCCATACGAGCTGCGACTACAGCTTTATGAATATCTTCGCGACCAGCTTCAGAAACGACGGCAAGTGTTTCGCCAGTTGCTGGGTTAGGTGTTTTAAATGTTTTACCGGAAGCGCTTTCAATGAAAGATCCATTCACATATAACTTTTTTGTACCTTGAAGAAACTTCTCTACCTTTTCATGAAGATTTACAGCTAGTTGACTCATTGTATAACCCCCTTGAAAATATAATGTAAACGCAGTACGAGACGGCGCTTATTCCGAAATCAAGGATGTGGAAACTAGATGGAAAGCCTCTAATTAAAATCATAATTAAGAAATACTGAAAATTCAAATTTCATTTGTATTACAATTGTAAAAAATATGTAATGTAAGAGAATCTTCTATATGATTATAAAAAAATCCTGCTTGTTTTTGCTTTCTAGTAGGAAAAACTAGAAGAACAATGGTACAATAATACATCGTGAGAGGAGGGGTAAAAATGAAAGATTATCATGATGATCCACGCTTTCGAATAGCCCATAGAGAAGCGTTAATTGGTCTTGGACTTGCTATTATTAATTTTATAATTTGGTACGGATTTGCTTATGGGCTTGGTAGTAAAAATCCGAATGAATATACATATGTATTAGGTTTTCCCGCATGGTTTTTTTATAGCTGTATCGTTGGATTTATCGTTATGGTTATTTTACTTAGTTTAGTTGTTCGTTTTGTATTTCAAGATATTTCACTCGATGAGGAAGAAAAAAGTGAGGAATAATAGATGAATTGGTATGTAATCATTCCAATGATAATTTCGTTTATCGTTGTATTTTTAATTGGTGTATATGCTTCAAGACGCGTGCAAGCAACTGCTCATAATAAATTTTTGCAAGAATATTTTCTTGGTGGGCGTGAGCTAGGCGGTTTATTATTAGCGATGACAATGATTGCTACGTACGGTAGTGCAAGTAGCTTTATTGGTGGCCCTGGTATTGCTTACAATATGGGTCTTGGATGGGTACTGTTATCTGCGATTCAAGTTGTAACAGGGTATATCGTTTTAACGGTTATCGGTAAAAAGTTTGCAATTATCGCTAGGAAGATGGAAGCAATTACTCTTATCGATTATTTAAAAGGGAGATACAATAATAAAGCAGTTGTTATACTTTCTGCGTTATGTATTATTATCTTTTTATTTTCAGCGACAGTAGCCCAGTGGGTCGGTGGTGGACGATTAATCGAGTCACTAACGGGGCTATCGTATACAACAGCACTATTTTTATTTACTTTTTCTGTACTTGTGTACGTATTAATTGGTGGATTTCGTGCAGTTGCTCTATCAGATACATTATTAGGAATCATTATGTTAGTTGGAACAACAATCATTTTAATTGCTACTGTCATTGCTGGTGGTGGAATTGAAAAGATTATGCAGGAACTTGTTCAAATTAATCCAAAGTTAATTACACCATTCGGAGCAGATGGCAGTTTAACGAAATCATATGTTACATCATTTTGGATTTTAATTGGAATTGGCGTTGTTGGTTTGCCGCAAATTAGCGTGCGTGCCATGTCTTATAAAAATTCAAAAGCGATGCATCAAGCGTTAATAATTGGGACGATTGTTGTAGGTACAATTATGATCGGTATGCATTTAACGGGTGTATTTGCAAGAGTAGTACTTCCAGGTATAACGGTACCAGATAAAGTAATGCCGCTACTTGCGATGGAAGTGTTGCCACCTTGGTTAGCTGGAGTTTTCTTAGCTGCACCGATGGCAGCGATTATGTCTACAGTAAATTCTTTATTATTACTTGTAAGCTCGTCAATTATTAAAGATATATACGTAAATTACATAAATAAAGATGCAGCAGACAGTACGATAAAAAAAGGAAGTTTGTGGATTACTGGTATTGTAGGACTACTCGTTTATGCAGCGGCAATTAAACCACCAGATTTTTTAATATGGCTAAATTTATTTTCTTTCGGTGGATTAGAAGCTGCATTCATTTGGCCAATCGTATTAGGGTTATATTGGAGGAAAGGAAATGCTACAGGAGCGCTTGCGTCTATTTTAGTTGGGGTAGGCTCATATATGTGTATTCATCTTTTCTATCCAAATCCGTTCGGTATACATACAGTTGTCTTCCCGATTTGTTTTGCGTTTATCGCTTACATCATTGGAAGTATGAGTGCTGTAAAAAAAACAGTATAGGTTAGCTGAAGAACGTAGTCCTTATAAGACTGCGTTTTTTTGTGTGAATTTGTTCATTTTTTATTCTGTATATCCACGGTTATTCATAAATTAATAACAACTGAGGGGATGGAGTTGAGGTCGATGAAAAAAGTATTATTTTTAGGAGACCCAGGAATTGATGACTCTTTAGCAATTATGTATGGATTGTTGCATCCTGATATTGATATTGTTGGTGTAGTTACAGGATATGGAAATGTAACGCAAGAAAAGGCGACAAGTAATGCGGCATATTTATTACAGTTAGCAGGTAGGGAAGATATACCTGTTATTAATGGTGCGAAAATCCCTTTATCTGGAGATATTACAACGTATTATCCAGAAATTCATGGGGCGGAAGGTTTAGGACCAATTCGACCACCGAAAAATCTTTCTCCAAATATAAAGCCTTTTTGTGAGTTTTTTGACATTCTTGAAAAATATAAAGGAGAATTAATAATAGTCGATGCTGGTAGATCAACAACATTAGCGACAGCATTTATTTTAGAAAAGCCAATGATGAAGTATGTAAAAGAATATTATATAATGGGGGGTGCTTTCTTAATGCCAGGCAATGTTACACCAGTCGCAGAGGCGAATTTTCATGGTGATCCGATTGCGTCGCAATTAGTCATGCAAAATGCCAAGAATGTGACACTGGTGCCGCTCAATGTTACATCTGAAGCTATTATTACGCCAGAAATGGTAAAGTATATTACGAAACATTCTAAAACAAGTTTTAATAAATTAATTGAACCGATTTTTACGTATTATTATAAAGCTTATAGAAAATTAAATCCGAAAATAAAAGGAAGTCC
This sequence comes from Bacillus sp. 7_6_55CFAA_CT2, assembly GCF_000238655.1. Taxonomy (NCBI): domain Bacteria; kingdom Bacillati; phylum Bacillota; class Bacilli; order Caryophanales; family Bacillaceae; genus Bacillus; species Bacillus sp. 7_6_55CFAA_CT2. Next base: position 1,246,280 of record NZ_JH414708.1, read on the forward strand.
AGTACATGACGTCGTTACAATGATGGTTGCCGCAAATCCTTCAATATTGGATTATGTGTATCGCCGTGTCGATGTAGATACAGTGGGAATAGCAAAAGGAGAAAGTATTGCAGATTTCCGTCCTCAACCTGATGCAAAAGCATTAAAAAATTGGGTGCGAATTGGTTGGTCATTACATTATAAAAAATTCCTTGAGGATTTTGTGAAAATCATGACGTAGACATAATAGGAGTATACAAGTTAAAATAATGGAGATGGTTATTTAAATAACCATCTCCATTATTTTGTTTTTTAAAGATAGAGAGAAGAGTTACACAATAGGAGAGGAATTTTACTTGAAAAAAACTATAGTATGCGCAGTGGTTGTGGGTATTTTCGTTTTGCTAATATCGGGTAACTTTTTAGTGAAAAAAGTGTGGAGTTCAAATAATGATGATGCACAGTATATTGCATCTTTTATTGAAGAACATAAAGATGAAAAAAATAGTGCGCTTCTAGTAAAGAGAAATGATAAAGTTGTTTATTCTGTAAACCCAAATGTTGTATTGCCAGTTGCTAGTACGATGAAATTAATTGTGGCGCTTGAATATACGAAACAAGTTACTGAAGGGAAAATTGATTCTTCTAGTTTCGTGTCGATTAATGATGTGAATCGTTATTATGTGCCGAATACAGATGGTGGTGCACAAGATAGATGGCAAAAGTATTTGGAGAAGACGGGCAAGATAACTGAAGGAGCGGTTTCTTTAGAAGAAGTGGCAAAAGGAATGGTTAAGTTTAGTTCGAATGCAAATGCTGAATACTTAATGGAATTGTTAGGATTAGATAACATCAATCGAAATTTACAAAGTTTATCACTTCCTGCACATCAACCACTATTTCCAATCGTTTCATCTTTGTATATCCCGGGATATTTGCATAAAGAATTACATGTTCCAAAATATAAAATAGAGAAAAAGTTAAAAGAAATGTCTCAAAAGCAATATCGTGAATATGCGATGATTATTCATGAACGCTTAAAGAAGAAGGGACCATTATTACAGAAGGAAATTCCGCTTTATTTAGAGGAACGTTACGACAAAATTTGGTCAGATAGATTACCAGCAGCTTCTGCAAATGATTATATGGTATTACTTCAAAAGGCAAACCATAAAGGTGGCTTGACAGAGGCTGAAGAAAAAGTGTGGGCAAATATCGTTGAAACAGACATGAGTGCCAAGAAATACCGTAAAACATTCAGACATGCGGGGCAAAAGAATGGTTACACACCATGGACGGTTACAAAAGCAGTTTATGCTATGGATAAACGTGGAAACTGTACAGAAATTGTGTTTTTGGCGAATAATTTAAATGAAGACGATAGTGCAGAAATACGGAAGCATTTAGCAAACTTGCATTTCCAAGTGTTGCAAAGTGATAAGTATGATGCGACTTTTATTAAATAAACTCGGTGCAGAGAGCACCGAGTTTATTTTTATGTACAAGCACTTTTTTTCTATCTCTGGGTATGATGGGTAGTAATACTTAGGTGAGAGGGGAAAAGGTGATGAAACAAAGTAAAGAAGAGTTTATAAAGAGTGAAGGCGCTGATTTCCCTGGGAAAACATATGTGGATTGTGTATTACAACATGTATTTAAATTTCAACGAAATTACTTATTGAAAGATATGTTTCAAGTGCATAAAGCACATATTACGATGCTGACGGAAGAAAATTTAATGAAAAAGGAAGAAGCTAAAGTTATATTACACGCATTAAAAAAGGTAGAGGGAATTCCAGAAGAGCAATTGCTCTATACAGAGCAGCATGAAGATCTCTTTTTTTTAGTCGAACATTTAATTTCTCAAGAAGCGAAATGCGATTTTGTAAGTAATATGCATATTGGTAGAAGTAGAAATGATATGGGCGTAACGATGTATCGCATGAGTTTAAGGCGATATGTATTACGATTAATAGAACATCATTTGTTATTGCAAGAAAGTGTACTGCAACTTGCTGCTGATCATAAGGAAACGATCATGCCAGCTTATACACATACACAACCAGCACAGCCAACAACATTTGGTCATTATACGTTAGCAATTTATGATACGATGCAAAGAGATTTAGAACGAATGAAAAAAACGTACCAGCTTTTAAATCAGTCTCCAATGGGGGCGGCTGCACTCTCTACAACAAGTTTCCCGATTAAACGAGAACGAGTTGCTCATCTACTTGGATTTACAAATGTAATTGAGAACTCATATGATGCTGTTGCTGGAGCGGATTATTTATTAGAAGTTAGCTCGCTACTTATGGTAATGATGACGAATACGAGTAGATGGATTCATGACTTTTTGTTGTTAGCAACGAAAGAATATGACGGTATTACTGTTGCAAAGTCATATGTACAAATCAGTAGTATTATGCCGCAAAAACGAAACCCGGTTTCAATTGAACATGCTCGTGCAATTACGAGTAGTGCTTTAGGAGAAGCATTTACAGTATTTCAAATGATTCATAATACACCATTTGGTGATATTGTCGATACGGAAGATGACTTGCAGCCATATTTATATAAAGGGATTGAAAAGGCAATTCGTGTTTTTTGTATGATGAATGCAGTGATCCGAACGATGAAAGTAGAAGAAGAAACGTTAAAAAGTCGTTCCTATAAACATGCAATAACGATAACGGATTTCGCCGATGTTTTAACAAAAAACTATGAAATTCCATTTCGGCATGCTCATCATGCAGCAAGTGCTATTGCAAATATGTCATTGGAGCAGAAAAAAGAACTACATGAATTACACTTCAAAGAGGTAAATATGTACTTGCAAGAACATTTTAAAATAAATTTATTAGAAAAAGAATGGAAAGAAATTATATCGCCAGAAGCTTTTATTCAAAAAAGAAATGTATACGGTGGACCGAGTAAAAAAGAGATGGAGCGCATGATCAAAAATCGAAAAGAGTCATTTCAAAAAGAAGAAGATGTATTTGAAAAGGAAAAACAGAGAATTTTACAAGCTGAAAATACTTTGAATACATTAGCTTTGAATATTATTGAATCGTAAAAGAGGGATTTGATGAATTAATCGCCAATATTTAATTAAAATATAAATAGAGAGAAGAGATTGTCGATGATTCAATTACATGTATATGAAGAGATTCTTCATTTTAAAGAAGATGTTACACTATTTCTAGAAAAGAATGAGCAGGAAAACAATCTCATATTAGGTGTATTACAAATGGTCCAAGAACCGATATTTATGGGGATAGCGAAACAAGGAGAAGAAATTGCGGTTGTATTTTTGCAAACAGAAGAGAAGAAACAAATCATTGTTGCAACTTCTGAAATTGCGGGAGTAACTATTGAGGAACTTGCAAAAGAATTAACGAAAGTATATCCGGATATTCCTGGATTGATCGGTAATAAGAAAATTGTACAGAAATTAGCGGAAGAGATTGCCGTATTAGAAAATAAAAAAACGAATGTTGCAATGGAGCAAGGTGTGTATGAGCTGAACAGAGTAAAGAAGAAGTGTAATGCGAATGGACTTTTCCGAGCGGTAAATAATGATGAATTACCATTAATAGAACAGTGGATATATCAATTTTGTGAAGACGTAAAGCTTCCTACTACGAAAGAAGAAGCAAAACAAACTGCGTATACATTAATAACTACAAATCGACTGTTTGGTTTGGAAGTAGATGGGAAACTCGTTTCTGTAGCTGCAAAAACGAGACCAACTAAAAATAATATAACAGTCAATTTCGTATATACGCCGAAAGAAGCAAGGAAAAAAGGGTATGCATCTCATTGTGTAGCAGCACTTAGTCAACGTATGTTAGATGAAGGCTATCAGACGACTACGTTATATACTGATCTAGCGAATCCGACATCTAATAAAATTTATCAAGAAATTGGTTATGAACAAATTGCGGAATCTGTGCTCATATTTTTAGAGAAGTAAAACAAAAAGGCGTGCTATT
>NZ_JH414708.1:1250276-1473171 GCF_000238655.1 Bacillus sp. 7_6_55CFAA_CT2
AGCACGCCTTTTTGTTATTCATCAATTCTAATAACCTCGCCTTGAGGGAATTCCTCAGTTTCTAGTAAGTTACGAATAGCTTTCGCAACATATTCAGGTGATAATAGCTTTCCTTCTTCTTTTAATGCAATGAAGCGGTCTAAATTTGTGAAGTCTTCTTTAGCTGTTTCACGAATTTGTGCTTGCATATTTGTATCAACAACACCGGGGGCAAAAGCGACGATTTTTACTGGATATTCTTTTTCCCATTCTTCAGTTGCTACGCATTGTGTAAACATATTTACACCAGCTTTCGTCGTACAATAAGCGCCCCATCCGAAATAAGGATTTTTTCCTGCACCAGATGAAATATTTATAACGCGTTTATCTACTTTCCATTCTTTCGTATGTTTCATAAACGTAGATGTAAGAATCATAGGTGCAAGTAAATTAATGTGAACGTTCGTAATGAATTGTTCGCTTTCTGCTTTTTCAATTGGTTTCATAGGTGCAACTGTACCCGCATTATTAATTAAATGAATAGAGGATACATTGTCTTCTTTAATGGATGAAATGATTTCTTTAAAGTTAGTTTCTAAGTTATGTACATCTTGAAGATCTAAGGAATGAAAAATGCAATTGCTGTTATATTGCTCTGCAAGTTTAGTAAGTTCTTTATTTTCTCTTCTAGAAATAGAGATGACAGTTGTACTTTCTTCTAACAATTGAGTGGCAATAGCCTCACCTAAACCTTGTGAAGTTCCTGTTATGATAACGTAGCGCATAGTTTTATAAACTCCTCTCGTATGTGCGGAATTTTGTTGGACAACGTACATTGCATAGTTTGTCTACATTTTATAGTATAGAGCACTTTTTACTATAAATGAAATGAGATGATTGTGTGCCTTTTATAAACCGTTTTACAACAACAGTACCTGGTGCCGTCACGTTCACTGGGAACACGTTAGGGCTTAGCCCTACATCACCTGCGCCAGGTAATATTTTTGGTACACTTGCTGTATTTACTACGGTAAATACAGCGCTGCAAGTACCAGGGTTCCCAGCAGGAACGACGGATGAATGGCAATTGAATTCTTCAAGTGCAATTTTAAATCTTCCGGCGGGGAGTAGTGTGCTATATGCAGAGTTAGTTTGGGCTGGTACTTTTCGGACTGATACGGAAGATGTTTTACCATTTTTAAATGATGATATTACATTTACAACACCATCAGGGACGTTTGCTGTTACGCCAGATCCCGCTACCGCGCAGCAAGGTTCAGTAGGAAATCAGTTTTATTATGCTCGCTCTGCTAATGTAACGAATCTTGTTAGTGCAGGTGGGGCAGGCACATATACAACAGGTGCTGTGCCCGCTGCAAGAACTTCAGCTGATCCAACAATCAGTCGTTCAGCTGGCTGGACGCTTGAGGTTGTATATCAAAATGCAAGTTTACCTCTTCGGAATTTGTCAGTTTATGCAGGCCAAGAAATTATTGATGCTTCATCCCCGCCTGTTGATGCTACTATTTCAGGATTTGCTACGCCGGCAACAGGAGCTGTTACAGGAAGAGTGCTCGTAACTGCTCAAGAAGGCGATTCTAACATTGTTGGAGATCAACTTCGCTTTGGACCGAATGCAAATGCTACAGTTGCATTATTCGGACCGAGAAACCCTGCGAATAATTTCTTCCAGTCTCAAATTTGTAATGACATTGGAGAGTTAGATACAACCGGGACATTTGGAGATTTGAATCAGCCGTTAGGGATAGCTTTAGCTGTCCGAAGACAAGGGTGGGATATTACGAATGTAAATGCCTCTGCAGCATTAGTAAATAATCAAACGTCAGCAACGGTTCGATTTGTTACAAATGGAGATGGATACGCTGCAGCTGGTTTTGGTGTTCAAATTGATGCAACAGGTCCAATTATTAATCCTGTTAAATCAGTTAATAGAACAGTCGCAGGGGTAGGGGATACCCTCACTTATACGATTACGGTCCCAAATACAGGAACAGGAAGTGCAGAAAACGTTGTATTACGTGATAGTATTCCGAACGGAACGACGTTTGTTGCAGGTAGTGTTACGGTAGGAGGAGTAACACAGCCGAATGCAAACCCTGCTAATGGAATTAATTTAGGTACAATCCCAAATAACACGCAAAGAATTGTTACATTTCAAGTTCGAATAACATCATTCCCGAATCCCAATCCTATTTTAAATCGTGCAATGGTGTCATATCAATTTCGTCCTTTCGTTGGTAGTCCTCCTATTACAAGTACGTCTTCTTCAAACACAGTACAAACGACAGTGAATCAAGCAACTATAAGTATGCAGAAATCTGTAGATTTACAGACGGCAACGCTTAATGATGTATTAACGTACACAGTTAATGTCACAAATAATGGAAATGTCACTGCGAGCAATGTTATTTTTGTTGATAGTATCCCTGCTGGAACAACATTTGTCGCAAATAGCGTTACGGTAAATGGAGTAGCACGTCCAGGAGCGAATCCAGCAAGTAGTATTAATCTAGGAAGTATTAATGCTTCGCAAACGACTGTAGTGCGCTTTCAAGTTCGAGTAACATCGAACCCTCTTGTCAATCCAATTCCAAACCGTGCAAGTGCAACATTTACCTTTACTCCAGTGCCTGGTCAACAACCAGTTTCAGGGCAAGCGACAAGTAATACTGTAGTTACGACAATTAATATAGCTGATATAACAACGAGAAAAACAGTGGATAAAGCTTTTGCAACGGTTAACGACGTTCTTACGTACACGGTAACAATTCAAAATACAGGAAATGTACTTGCAACGAACGTTATTTTTCAAGACCCAATCCCAATTGGAACGACTTTTATCGCAAATAGTGTGACTGTGGACGGGGTTTCACAACCTGGGGCAAATCCAGCGAGTGGGTTTACGGTAGCTAATATATCTCCTGGCGGAAGTAGGGCTGTTACATTTCAAGTACGAGTAACATCTACGCCGTCAGGTGGTACGATTCCGAATCGCGGAAATGTGTCTGCTAATTTTGTCGTTATTCCAAATCAGCCACCGATAACAATTAATAGACTAACGAATACAGTTGTGACACAAGTTAATACAGGTGGTTTGAATGTAATAAAAGAAGTGAATACAATGCAAGCAGCAGTAGGGGATACTTTAACATACACAATTGCCGTCCAAAATACAGGGAACGTTCCGTTAACAAATGTATTTTTCCAAGACCCTATTTCTTCTGCTGTTTCATTTGTTGCAAATTCTGTAACAATTAATGGAGTACAGCAAAGTGGACTAAATCCGAATACAGGATTTTCTCTTCCGAATATTCCTGCGGCTCAAACAGTTGTAGTCACATTTGACGTGTTAATTGTACAGGATCCAGAAAATGAAGATATTTTAAATCAAGCGAATGTAACAGCAAGCTTTCAAGTGAATCCGAGTGAACCACCAGTGACAATAAATGTTCCGAGTAATGTTGTGAATACGACAGTACAATCAGGAAACTTTGAAGTTGTGAAGTCAGTGAATACAGATGTTGCGACGGTAGGAGATGTTTTAGTATATACAATCGAAGTTATAAATGCAGGTAGTGTACCAGCTACAAATGTATTTTTCCAAGATTCAATTCCACAAGGGACATTATTTATTGAAAATAGTGTATTGGTTAATGGTGTTTTACAAGAGGGGGCAGATCCAGGACTTGGATTCCCATTAAATGATTTGCCTACTGGCGCCAGTGTTATTGTTACGTTTGAAGTATTAATTGATGAAATTCCCCAAGGAAATAATGTCGTAAATAATGCGAATGTAACTGGAGATTTCCTTGTAAATCCAACAGAGCCACCGATTACTGTAACAGTACCAAGTAACACTGTTATGACGGTCGTGAATTCTTCAGGGTTAAATGTAAGGAAAAGTGTAAGTGCTACTGAAGCCGGTGTAGGAGATACGTTAACGTATACAGTCCGTATACAAAATAGTGGAACGGTGGCAGCGACAAATGTATCATTCCTTGATCCGATTCCAGTTGGAACCACTTTTGTAGCGAATAGTGTAACAATAAACGGGACACCTCAACCAGGTTTAAACCCGACAACTGGATTTCCACTTGCTAATATTCCAGTAGGAGGTATGGTGACGGTCACTTTTCAAGTGACAATCACGAGTATACCACCAAATAGAGTTCTTCCGAATAATGCGAATGTCACTGCTGATTTCCAAGTAAGTCCTCTCCAGCCACCAATTACAATTGTAACGATTAGTAATATTGTTGTGACGCGAGTGAATGTAGGATCACTTAATGTAATGAAGAGTGTAAATACACCACAAGCCGGTGTAGGAGATACGTTAACGTATACGATTCTTATTCAAAATACAGGAACTGTTCCTGCAACGAATATTGTTTTTCAAGATCCAATTCCGTCTGGTACTGCCTTTGTAGCAAATAGTGTGACGATAAATGGAGTCGTTCAGCAAGGTGCGGATCCTATGGTAGGTTTCCCAGTACCAAATATTCCGGTCGGGCAAACATCTACGATTACGTTTCAAGTTACAGTGACGAGTATTCCGAGCGGTGGAAATATAAGAAACCAATCGAACGTTACTGCAAGTTTTCTTATAAATCCAGCAAACCCTCCAATAACGACTGTTACAAATAGTAATTTTGTAGTGACGCAAGTAAACACAGCACAGTTAAATATACAAAAATCTTCATCTGTACAACAAGCAGCACTTGGAGAAACTTACACGTATTCTGTTGTCATTCGAAATAACGGTACAGTAACAGCAACGAATGTCTCTTTCCTTGATCCAATTGCTTTAGAAACAACATTTGTAGCAAATAGTGTAACGATAAATGGAACGCCTCAACCTGGATTTGATCCAAATATTGGTTTCCCGCTTCCTAATATTGCAGCTGGAACATCATTGACAGTAACGTTCCAAGTTACGGTAGTTGCACCGTCTACACGTGGAGCAGTATTAAATACAGCATCTGCTACAGCCACTTTCTTATTGAATCCTTTACAACCACCTGTAACAACAACAAATTCAAGTAATACAACGGTAGTTACAATACCGTTACCTCCTCCTGGTGAAGTAACAGCAACAAAAACAGTTGATGTTGCAACTGGGGCTGTCGGGGATGTATTAACGTATACAGTGCTAATAATGAATGTAGGAATTATCCCTGTTACAGATGTACTCTTCCAAGATGTCATTCCAGAAGGGACGACGTTTGTTGACAATAGTGTAACGATAGGTGGAGTGCAGCAACCAGGATTAAATCCAGAAATAGGATTTACAGCTACTCCATTATTAATCGCTGGTGGAAGTATTGAGGTCACATTCCAAGTGACGATTACAGAAATTCCAGATAATGAAGTCATATTAAATGATGCAGATGTTACATTTACTTCACAACCAAATCCGCAGGAACCACCGATTACGGAAACGATATTAACAAATTTAGTCGTTACGACAATTAATATAGCGTTTATTTTTCCATTGAAACTAGTAGATAAAGAAGTAGCGACGGTAGGAGAAATATTAACGTATGATGTATTGATTTTTAATTTCGGAACAGTGCCAGCGACGAATGTTCAATTTATCGATACTACTTCCGCGGGTGTAGCATTTGTACCAGGAAGTGTGAGCATAAACGGGGTACCAGCACCAGGATTAAATCCTTTCATTGGTTTTACAGTTCCAGATATACCTGTCGATGATTTTGTACTTGTCACATATCAGGAAGTGGTTACAAGCATACCAGAAGGTGGAACGATTGTTAATTTTGTAGACGTTACAGCTACATTTGCTGTAAGTGAAACAGAACCGCCTATTACGGAAACAACGACAAGTAATACGACATTAACAGAAATCAATGAATCTGGTTTGAATGTTTTAAAATCAGTAAGTCAGCCGTTTGTTGCAGTAGGCGATACAATCACATATACAACAGTAGTTCAAAATACGGGAACAGTGATAGCGACGAATGTTCAATATAGTGATGTATTACCATCCTCTATAACATTCGTACCAAATAGTGTAACGATAAACGGTGTGTTACAGCCTGGATTAGACCCTAACACTGGCTTCTCACTTCCCGATATAACCCCAGGTGAAAGTGTAGAAGTCACATTCCAAGTAACAGTTGTTAGCGTTCCGTCAAACGGAACAATTGCCAATACGGCAAATGTTACTGGAAGCTTTATTTTAGTACCAGGAGAACCACCAGTTATAGTAAATCAGCCAAGTAATACAACACTCACAACTGTAAATAGAGGACGCTTTAATGTTATTAAACAAGTAAATAGAGCCGCTACTCTAGTTGGAGATGTATTGACGTATACAGTGCAAATAACGAATACAGGAACAGTAACAGCTAACAATGTTCAGTTTATTGATACGATTTCAACAGGTGCGTCATTTTTACCAAATAGTGTAACAATAAATGGAGCCCCGCAACCAAACTTAAATCCGATTACTGGATTTGGAGTTGGAGATATTCCAGTTGGTGAAACAGTTATAGTGACGTTTCAAGCGACAGTTACAAACATCCCGTCATCAGGAACAATTACGAACGTTGCAAATATAACAGGAAGCTTTACTTTAGTGTCAGGAGAGCCACCGGTTGTAGTAACAGAGCCGAGTAATACGACGATAACTAGAGTGAATAGAGGACGATTCAGCGTTATAAAATCTGTAAATAAAGAAGCGACACGATTAGGAGATACGTTAACGTATAGTGTGCAAGTTACAAATACGGGAACGGTAACAGCGACGAACGTTCAGTTTAGCGATGTTCCATCACCTAGTTTAGAATTCGTTCTTGGAAGTGTACAAATAAATGGGATTCCGCAAGTAGGTTTAGATCCATTTATAGGCTTTGCATTGCCTAATCTTGCAGTAGGGGATAGTGTATTAATTACATTTGAAGTAAATATAATCGCAGTTCCGCCTTCTAGTAGCATTATGAATACAGCAAGAGTAACGGGTGATTTCGAATTGATTCCAGGAGAACCTCCGTCTACAATTACAAATTCAAGTAATACGACAGTCACACCAGTAAATAGAGGCAGTTTAGATATGCAAAAAGAAGTAGATCATTCAATTGTTGGAGTAGGAGAAACAGTAAAGTATACGGTTCGAATATTAAATACTGGTACTGCTGATGCGATGAATATTCAATTTATCGATGTCCTATCTCCGGAAGCTGTTTTTGTACCAAATAGTGTAACTGTAAATGGAGTAGCTCGTCCGGGAGTGAATCCGCAGGTTGGATTTACGATTGTAGACATTCCAGTCGGTGAGACGGCGATTGTAACATATGAAGCTACGATTACGAGCTTTCCAGATGGTGGTACAGTAGTGAACGTTGCTGGGGCGTTAGCAGAATATATTTTAGTACCAGGGGAGCCGCCAGTTACAGTGATGGATACGAGTAATACAGTTATAGTGACGGTAAATACTGCAATCTTATTTGTTGCAAAAGGAGCAAACTTTGAAGTAGCAATGATAGGGGATGTTGTCACTTACGGAATCGCTGTTATAAATGATAGTACAGTTCCTGTGACCAACATTGTGTTAACAGATATCATTGATCCGAATACGCTATTTATAAATGGCACGGTAACGGTAAATGATGTACCTCTTCCATTTGCTAATCCGAATACCGGTATTCCGTTAGGTGATTTTCAGCCAAATGACGCAGCAATTATTAATTTCCAAGTCGTAATAACAGGAGGACAAATAAATAATTTAGTTACAAATACTGCTATAGCAAATGGGCTCGCAACTGTAAATCCGAATGAGCCGCCAGTAGTAGTTGAAGGTGATAGCAATACAGTTGTTATCCCGTTTATTCCTCAAAATGTCTCAACGACAGTCGTAAAAACGGCAAATTTACAGGCAGCAACAATTGGCGATGTTATTACGTTTACGACAGTTATTACAAATACGGGGGATACAGCAATACAAAATATTCGTTTTCAAGATATGTTAGATAGTAGTGTTCAATTTGTCCTTGGAACTGTAACGATTGATAATACGCCAGTGCCAAATGTAAACCCAGTATCAGGTTTTATTATAGGAAATTTAAATCCAGGTGAAGCACGGACAGTTTCGTTCCAAGTAGTAGTGCAGAGCGCGCCAAATGGTTCAGGAAATTATATAAATCAAGCGAGTATTCGTTTCGAACATCAAGTAGGCACAGTATTGCCACCTGTTACACAAATGGTAGAAAGTAACATAGTTGTCATTCCATTTGTTCCAACGATAGAACAAATTTGTGAAACGAATCTTAATTGCTTAAGGAAAATTCCTTTTCAATGTTCTCCGTGTAATCATTTGCAAATAAATAAAAAATAAATACAGAAAGAGCATCCGGAAAAAAGGATGCTCTTTCTGTATTTATCATGTAGATTCTTTTTCGGGTGAGGTGAAAAATTCGTCGATTTTGTCGGAGAGTAGTAATGGAATGGCTCCTTTTATAACAGAAATGTCCCAGTCCCACCATGCGAGATTCTCTAGTTTGTCAATCGTTTCTTGTGGGAAACGATATCGAACAAATTTTGCAGGATTACCAGCCACAATTGCATATGGAGGGACGTCTTTTGTAACAACACTTTTTGCACCAATAATGGCACCGTTACCAATTGTAACACCAGATAAAATGCAGGATTGATAACCAATCCATACATCATTGCCGACTACGATATCACCTTTTGAAGAAGGGTGACCAGTAATATGTGCTCCTTCATCAAAAAAGTGCATTAAATGGATAAGTTGTTATCCAGTCTGCGCGATGTTCACCGCCAAGTATGAAAACGACTTCTTCTGCTAATGAACAAAACTTACCTATTTTTAATTTTGTTTCATCGTTCCAAGAAAAAATGGTTGGCCCTACTTTACTATAAGTATAATCACCAATATCATATTTATTATATTCAGGTTTTTGATTTAAATATAACATGCTTCTTCAGCCTCCTTTCTCAATTAAGTGATACGTATGGAATATTATATGCAAGATGTAGTAATGTGAACTGTATTAATAGGTGAAATGAACAAAAGGAAGTGGGATGTATGCGATACGAAATGGGTCTATATAATAAACCGTTTCAGTCAATTCAATCAGGAAAAAAAGTATATGAAGTACGCCTATACGATGAAAAACGTCAACTAATAAACAAAGGCGATGAAATCGTATTTACGAATCTTACGACAAAAGAAATGATGACGGTAAAAGTAACGGAAATAAAGCGATACGAGAGCTTTAAAGCCATGTATGAACAAATCGATAAAAAATTATTGGATTGTGAAAATGATAGTTTAGAGGAAATGTTAGAAAGTACATACAAAATATATACGAAAGAACAAGAAAAAGAGTGGGGAACAGTTGCGATTCGTATTGAGGTAATAAAATGATAAGAAATCGCGGAGCGGCTATCATTGTACAGGAAGGAAAAATCGCTCTTATAAAACGTATTCGAGAAGAGGAAACATATTATGTGTTTCCTGGCGGAGGGATTGAGGAAGGTGAAACGCCTGAAGAGGCAACGAAAAGAGAGGTATACGAAGAATTAGGGGTACATATAAAAGTGGAGCACCTCATTGCAAAGGTAAAATATAAAGGAAATGAATATTATTATGCTGCCTATATTACAGGCGGAGTGTTCGGAAGTGGAACAGCTGAGGAATTTCAGTGGGAAGGTAGAGGAAGTTATATTCCGTTATGGCTACCGATAAATGAGTTGGAAAAAGTGAATATAAAACCTTATGAAGTGGTCGGAAATATATTTAATCATTATAAAATATAACGTCTGACAACATACAAAAAAAACCATTGACATAGGCTTCTGATTTAAGTATTGTATTCGAGTATGTTTATAATCAGGAGGTTTATATGAGCAATCAAACTACTACACATCATGTGAAAATGACAACAGCAGATCCATCTGGAATTGGACTATTTGGATTAGCGATGGTAACACTTGTAGCATCATCTCAAAAGTTAGGCTTAACAGATGGCGTTTCACTTGTATTACCGTGGGCAATCTTTTTAGGAGGATTTGCACAAATCTTTGCTTGCATTCATGATGCAAAGCATAACAATACATTCGGTACAACAGCATTCGGTGCGTACGGTCTATTTTGGCTAGGTGTTGGAATGACTTGGTTAATTCAACTTGGAGTATTTGGCGAAAAATTAGCACAAGCTGCAGATTCAAAACAGCTTGGTGTAGCCTTTATCGGATATTTGATTTTCACAATCTTTATGACAATTGGTGCAATGGAAACACATAAAGTATTATTTATGATCTTCGTCCTTATTGATTTCTTATTTATCGGTCTTTCATTAAGTACTTTAGGTGTTATGCCGCATGCAATGCATAATTTAGCAGCATATTCTGAACTTCTTATTTCATTATTATCTTTCTATGGTTCAGCAGCAGCAGTGTTAAACACACACTTTGGAAAAGTTGTTTTACCAGTTGGAAAGCCGTTTGGTATTTTTAAAAAGTAATAAAAGACACAGATGATTGTATAGTCATCTGTGCTTTTTTTATTTATTCCGCTCTTTGTGGGCTGTCTGAAAAAGCTTGATTGGTGAGGTCTCATTAAACTTTCACTTTATTTGAAATAAGTAATGTGAAATGTAAATAAAAGTAGAAAAAAATTAATTGAAATTGATTCTCATTATTAATATAATGAGAATGAGAATCATTTATTGTTAGAGGGGGATGCCAAAGTGGCAAAGATTTTAATAGCTTATGCAAGTATGTCAGGAAATACAGAGAGTATTGCTGATTTAATTAAAGTTAGTTTAGATGCTTTTGATCATGAAGTAGTATTGCAAGAAATGGAAGGCATGGATGCTGAAGAATTATTAGCTTATGATGGAATCATTTTAGGATCTTATACGTGGGGCGATGGTGAATTACCATTTGAAGCGGAAGATTTTCATGATGACTTAGAAAATATAGATTTAGCTGGGAAAAAGGTAGCGGTATTCGGATCGGGTGATACGGCGTATGAACTGTTTTGTGAAGCGGTAACGATATTTGAAGAACGTCTTGTGGAACGCGGTGCAGAGCTTGTACAAGAAGGGCTGAAAATTGAATTAGCTCCAGAAGATGAAGAGGATGTTGAAAAATGCAGTAATTTTGCAATTGCATTTGCTGAGAAGTTCTAAGAATGGGAGTGTCAACGTGGAGACAATGTTAAGTGCAACTGCTATTACAAAGTTAAGAGATGGAAAACTGTTGTTAGCTACTACATATAATGGCTTATTTGTTGAACAAGACGGAGAATGGAAACGAATTTTAAATGGTTTTCAAAAACGAATTAGGGATTTACATAGCGAAGATAATGTAGTTTATGGTGTAGGTGACGAAGGGATTTTTATTCGTAGTATGAATGGTGGAGAGAATTGGACAATTCAGCGTTTTCCAACAAAAGCAACGAGTTGGAATGTATGTAGCAATGTACAAGGAACTGTTGTTGCTCATGGAGAAAAAATGCTGTATCTTTCTAATAATTTCGGTTCGACATGGGAAACTATTCATCCGTTTCTTGAGTATGGCAGTGCGGCACCGTCTATTCGATCGTTATTTTTATATAAACATTACTTATTTATTGGTACGAAAATTCATGCTAAATATGGTGGTGTTTGGCTCTTTGATTTGAAGACACGTAAATTAAAGAGGATTAAAATTGCGATGAATCAAATGATCTCTGCGTTGACTTTACACAATTCTTATTTAGTAGCGGCAAGTGGATCGTGCAAGGGAGTTAACGGGAATATTTCTTATTGTAAAATAGATGAAAGTATTGCAAGTGAAAAAATATATTGGCACACATGTCAAAGTGAGCAGAAAGCAAGTAGTTATTTAGACTTAAGTGTAGATCAACATATTTTATATACAACTTCAACGCAAAATAAGGCGGGTATTAGTAGTGTGTGCCGTGTGCTTCTTGAAGAAGGTATTGTTACAGTATGTGATTCGGTTAAAGGGCACGGATGGCGCATTGTTAATCAAAAAGATGGCTATGTAGTAGCCGGATCAGGTGAATTAAAAGCAATGCAGTGGGAACAAAAAATAATTTAAGAAAAAAACTTTACTTTTATTATATTGATATGATATAGTATATTTAAACCATTTTACTTTTAATAATATAGAGATTTAAATGAGCTGTAACTTCCGAGGAGGATAGCAATGTTAAATCTCCTCAGGGGTTGCAGTTTTTTAATATCTGGCTTATTATTGTAAGGTGGTTGAAAATGAATATGTACATATAGGTACATTGTAGGAGGATTTTTTTCATGCAAAACGGTAAAGTAAAATGGTTTAACTCAGAAAAAGGTTTCGGTTTCATCGAAGTTGAAGGCGGAGAAGACGTATTCGTTCATTTCTCAGCTATCCAAGGCGAAGGCTTCAAAACTTTAGAAGAAGGTCAAGAAGTTACTTTCGAAGTAGAACAAGGTAACCGTGGACCTCAAGCTACTAACGTAAACAAGAAGTAATTTTTGAAAAAAGAAGGGCTCGCCCTTCTTTTTTTTTGCATTTTTATAGATGTCCTCCTACTTACATATCATAACGAGACTGAATTTTCATTTATTTATTCGGAGTATTTTTGTATAAAGTACATGAATAAATAAATACTGAAAATAAAGTGTTTGTGTGAAAAGGAATTTAGAAAGAGGTAAATAAATTGAAAAACGCTACACATTTTATTGTGTTTGATATTGAGAGGAATTTCAGACCGTATAAATCAGAAGATCCGTCAGAAATAGTTGATATCGGAGCTGTAAAAATAGAAATAGGTACAATGAAGATAATTGAAGAATTTTCGGAGTTAGTAAAACCAAGTGCACGATTAACTCGTCATACAACAAAATTAACCGGTATTACGAAAAAAGATTTAATGGGTGTAGAAAAATTCCCTCAAATTATAGAGAAATTTATTCAGTTCATCGGCGAAGGTTCTATATTTGTTTCATGGGGAAAAGAAGATTATCGCTTTCTATCTCATGATTGTACATTATATGGTGTTGAATGCCCAAGTATAGAAAAAGAAAATAGAATTGATTTGCAAAAATTTGTTTTCCAAGCATATGAGGAATTGTTTGAACATACGCCAAGTTTACAATTTGCGGTAGAACAGCTCGCTTTAACGTGGGAAGGAAAACAGCACCGTGCTTTAGCAGATGCTGAAAATACAGCAAATATACTTCTTAAAGTGTGTAGCGAGAGAGATATTAATAAGCGATACAAAAGACATGGTGAACTTGAACTTGTAAAAAACGGAAAACTAACAGAAAAAGCGAAAAAAAGATGCGAAAATGGGTGTTTAAAGAACTAAAGAAAAATACAGAACGCCCTTTTGAATGGAGTACATTTGAAAGTGGTGACACGTGGGAAAGTATAACGGAAAGATATTATATAAGTGAAAATACAGTAGAACTCCTGAAAAAACATTTTCGTACAGCAGTGAGAAAAGCGGAACGGCAGATTAGGTATTTGGCTGAGATGGAGGAGAATACAGAGGTTAAATGAATTGCTCCTCCATCTCTAACTACATACATGTAATAACAGCGTATTGATATTAAATAGGCATCAACTTGTTGTTGTGATTGTGCATTATAATTGCTTTGGGAGTGTTAAGACGTAATAAGAGTTTTAAACTGTATTAATAAAATAAAAATATATATAAAGAAAAGAGTGTAGCTTAATGGAAACAATCTTTAACATTTAAACTGTTTTAGTTTTTTGGATAATATTTACTACACAATTAGCATTAACTACACTTTCTTTCATAGTAAAGAAGAATTGGAAAAAACTTAATATCTCTTTAAGTTGTGGTGTATTAAAGTTTAAAATAGAAGAGTAAGATTGAGTTTTGTATAAGGGAGGTATGATAGTGGTAGACTTGGATATTAAAGATGTCACAGTAAAGATGGAATTAAACGGTGTCTTTTGGAATGAGGATCGGATTGCTGAAATGAAGGTGACTACAAAAGAAGAGCATTCTGTTATTCTTCGTCTAGTAGTTGATTTAGAAAGTAAAACTATTAGGGCGACGAGTGCGGAAATAGTGAATGGATTCTGCCCTCTGTGCAAACAGAAAAGGGACGAATGTAGTGAACTTAATGACTTGCAAAACAAAATGGAAATTTTAGAAGAAGCCTACGATTGGGTGAGAGAACATCCGGAATATCGTTTTCAATTATCTTTTTACGAGTACAATAAATTTGAGGTAGTAAAGTGAAATTTGCATTTTAACAACTTATAGAAGGACTTGGTCAACTAGAAATATTGAAGTAGATATTTCTAATGGAAATAAGCCTGTATAACAAGGAAGGGATATATTTGATTCTGCAACAAATGTCATCTTGCATCAAAAAAATTTAAAAATAAACATGTTTTATTATAAAGCAGAAAAATCGATTCTTAGTAGAATCGGTTTTTAATATAAATAAAAGAGCGCTTATTAAAAGCGCCCAGTAACAACAGTTATATGGAAGTATTTATCCCGTAAAAGCCCGATTGGTGAGGGCTAATAATTAGTGGGGGATGAACAAAACCCCACTGATTAAAGTTTCACTTTATTCAATACCGCTCGGATCAAACGAATACTGCTGCTTATTCTCAATCCGCTCAATCACATCTTGCAGCTCATCTGGCTTCAGAAACTCAATAGGAGAGAAGCCTTTTTCAAATGTAAGTGTGTCTGCTTCAATCATAAGTACATATCGATCATTTACCTTCGCAATATGTATTTGATCCCCAAAATCCGCAAGCAACGCCTTCACAGAGATATGATCGGCTTTTAGTTTTAATTCCACTTCAGGAGCATGCTCGACGATTTGAGCGGTTGCTTCCATTACTTCTTCGGTTGAAAATTGTTCCATAATTTCGCGTTTCGGACTGGCAGCCCATACTTCCATCGCTTGGTCGAATTGTTCGCGTTCTTCCGTACCTTCTTCAAATACATCTTCAATTTGGTCGTATACCATGTCCATTACTTGTGTTTTCATAATTTCAGGCATAGAGCGTTCATATTCGACGAATTTTAAGAAGTCTTCAAAGTAGCGGGCATGTGATGCTTGATGTATTTTTAGTTCGCCTACTTCAGCCATCCCTTCTTCAGGCATGTACGGATATTGGATAGATTTCATATTCTTTGTTGTGATGGCCATTTCAACGTTACGAATCAGTGTTGATTCATCAGAAATAGAAGCAACCTTTGGTTCGAAGTCGCATTTCATTACGAATACAAATGGATCATCAAAGTATTTGCGTAGTTTTGCCTGAGCAATTAAAAATACACCACCACGTACAGCGCTTGTGTCAAGATATGTATAAACGAGAGGTTCGCTCATATCTTTAAAGTTTTCTTTTGTTTCTGCAAAGCGAATACGATTAAAAAGGTTGTAATGAGGGTTTGAATCAAGTTCGTGCCCTTCTTCTACAATAAAGCGACCAATTTTTGTTGGGGCTTGTTCTGTTTTTGCATGACGTTCTACTTTTCGCTTCGATATTTTTAATAACTCACCATTCAAAAATTCTTTTAAGGAGCTATCTTCATATTCTTCAGCGTCTAAAGTTTGAAAATGTTTGTAGCGTTTATCAACTGCTTCACCTTTTCCTTCTACTTGTACAACATAAAAGGAAAGATAATTTATTTCAAAATCCATATTTATCACCTTGTTTCATTTCATTAACTCTTATCAGTATAGAGATGGAAAAAACTTTCGTCAATTTATATAAGGAAGGGGGAGCCCCTTCCTTATATAATTTTTATTTTTTCAATTAAAATCCGTCTTCTAATGCTGCGAATGGAATGTTTAGTCTGTTTTCTACTGTGCGTAAACGTTGGTTTAAGCGGTTGAGTCTACGTGTATGGCGCTCAACTGTATTTTCTAGTTGACGTACTCTTTGTTCAAGCTCATTTACGCGTCTTTCTAATTGACGATTTCCAGTGCCAGGAAAAGAGATTGGAAGTTGGAATTGTCTATTTTGGTCGTATGGATTCGTGTGCTCTGCTTGATCTATATAAGATTGATATTGTGTTTGTAAGTCATACTGTGGTTGTTGGTACGCATATTGATTATATGGATCATATGGATTGTAGGGATACATAATAACATCCTCCATTTCTTTAAAATAGGTTGAATACACCATAATGTATGTGCAAAAGCGGAGCGGTGGCACGGCAAATACCTATTTATGTTGACGGGATTTCTCTTTATCCCGCATTAACGGGCAGTAAGACCCCACTGATTAAAGTTTCACTTTATAAAAAATAGCTTGAGGGTTTTTGATTTGTATTTCTTTTGTATGATGGTATATACTGGATAAAAGGGAGAGTTTACATAAAAGTTACAATTCTATCAAACTCAAACTTTTATGTAAATATGTATAGACATTTATAAAAGAAAAGAGTAATTTATATAGAGTGAAAAATAACTTGTAACATTTTATAAACATATTGTAAAATGATTGTAACAAAACATACATGAAAATGAAATAAATACATAATAGTGATGTTGGGGAAAGGGAGAGAGTATATTGTTCCGTAAAGTAAAGGGTATATTGGTTGGGGTGTTATGTGTAGCTATAATGAGTGGCTGTGGTGCAAAAGTAAGTGATGTTGCATTGGTAAGTGATATTGGTGGGCATACTGTAGAGGCTAAAGCAGAAGTGCAGGATACTATTAGTTTAGTTGATGGTCGAACTGGTACTGAAGTGAAAAAATTAGATTTATCTAGTTTAGGCTATTTTGAAGATGAAGCGAAATTTAAAAAGTCTGTAACAAAGGTTGTTGGTGAGGTTGGAAAAAGCGTCGACAAAAAAATGGTTCCTTCACGTATAGCACCTGATGGAAGTTGGCAAGAAGGAAAACCTTCTTATGAATTAATGGAAAAAGAATTAGTAGATAAATTGTTAAATGTTGGTATGTGGGATGCTACGTATCAGTTGCCGATCGTGGAGAAAAAACCAGTCGCAACATTAAGTGATGCGCAAGGAAATGGTACGGTAATTGGTAGATATGAAACGAACTTAGGTGGTTCAACAGGTGGCCGTATTGAGAATATTCGTTTGTCAGCAGCGAGCATAAATGGAGTTGTGTTAGCAAAAGGAGACCGTTTCTCTTTTAATTCATTAATCGGTGATACAACACCAGATAAAGGATATCAATTAGGGAAAGAAATAGTTGATGGTAAATTAGTAGATGGATATGGCGGTGGTGTTTGTCAAACATCTTCAACTTTATACAATGCAGCAGATCAAGCTGGTCTGAAAATGGTGGAGAGAACTACACATTCTAAAACGGTAGGTTATGTTCCACAAGGAAGAGATGCTACAATTGCATATCCATACTTAGATTTAGTATTTGAAAATACGAATGATGCACCTGTGAAGCTTTATATGGGCATTCAGGGTGGAAAGCTAGTTGCTGAAGTACATAAAATGAGATAAGAGTTAAAAAGCCACCTTTTCTAAAAGTTAGAAAAGGTGGCTTTTTATTATGAAAATAAAAATGTATGTAAATTCTGACTTTTCTTATTTACATAGGATGATTTTAGTTGTATCCTTCATAGTAACGGTTATATGTAATGGGAAAATATAGGGATAAGGAGATGAAGTTATTCATGGTAAAAATTCATCCGAAAACACGTATTGGTCATGTTGAATTTAAAGTGAAAGATTTAGAGCGTCAAATTGCTTTTTATGAGAATGTTGTAGGATTAGAGGTAATTAAGCAAGAGGGGAATAAAGCATATTTATCTGGAAAAGGTGGAAAGAATGCGTTACTTGTTCTTGAAAAGTTAGAGGACGGGGTACTGCAAGAACCGCGTACGACTGGTATATATCATGTAGCCTTTTTAGTTCCGACTCGTGAAGCTTTTGCTTCTGCGCTATTTGGGGTTCTTCGTAATAAGAATGTAATTGACAGCCCGGCTGAGCAAGAAGGGCGTTATACATATTCAAATGAAATTTTACCAATTTCAAGGTTTAATAGTGCAAGTGATCATACATATAGCGAAGCTTTTTATTTGCAAGATTTAGAGGGGAATGGTATTGAAATTTATGCAGACCGTCCGCGCGATCGATGGGGAGAAGGGCCAGGAGGAAGTACACCACTTGATTTAAAAGAATTGGCAACATTCGTTGATTATGAGTTTGATGGTTTGCCTGCTAATACTGTCGTTGGGCACGTACATTTACGAATAGCTGATGTAGAGAAATCACATGAATTTTATGTGGAAACAGTAGGTTTTGAAGTACAACAGCGTGAAGAGGATTGCTTATTTATTTCAGCAGGGGGATATCATCACCATATTGGTGCAAATACGTGGAACGGAGTAAACAATCCACACCCACCAGTACATGCAACTGGGCTAAAGGTGTATACGATTGTACTACCGTATAAAGAAGCGTTAGATGAAGTGAAAGAAAGATTAATAGAAAAACAACATGAAATAAATGAAACTACAAATGGGTTTGTGGTGGTAGATCCAAGTGGTATTACAGTGCAGTTTGAAATAGAAGCAGTGTAAAATAAGCGAGAAAGTGTATAATCACTTTCTCGCTTATTTGTGATCATTCATAGCTCAATCCAATATCTTCTTACTACATTCCCATCTTCCTCAGTGAAATCATCATCACGAAGCCCGCCGTTATGTAAAATCGTTTTTTCAGAAGCGGTATTCACTGCGTCGCAAACGACAAGTACTTTCGTGATTTCTAATTCCTTCGTTTTTTCTAATGATAATGCTAGTAACTTCGTAGCATAACCTTTTCTTCTTTCAGAAGGGCGAATGCCATAACCAATATGACCGCCAGCGTTAAATAAATGTTCGGTTAAACTATGACGTATATTAACAGCTCCCACAATTTTATTTTCATCTGTAACAAGCCAATATGTAGAGTCTGGTACCCAAGTTTCAGGGATATTTATTCCGTTATGCGCATCGAGAAGTTCTTGAACCATAGCTGGGAAGTTGGCAGGATTTTTTGAGATAACCCACGGGATCATTGTTTCACCGCTATCTTTCCATTCGTTATAGAAATCTAAGTATTCTTCTTGTAAATCAGTAGTAGGTGTAAGTAACGAGACGTTCATTGTTAGTAAGCTCCTTTATTTATGTATTTTTTATAAAAAATTATGAAACAAAATGAAAGCGTTTTCTAAAATTTCTCAACCTAATTTCATGCAATCCACCTTTGGTTTTTTAGAAAATTAGTGAAGGTTTAAAATCAGGAGTTATTTATTTTATGTTAATATTTAAAATATTAACATAAAACAGTCGGAGTATTAAGTGTATTTTAGTGGTATTCTTTCATGGTGATAAATGGATGTTTGTGATAATTTTTGTTTTATCTATCTATAATGAATGAAAGGGGGAAGTGCCCGTGAGTGTAGATTTTGATTTTATTATACGAATCGGTGTTGCTGGCTTGTTAGGAGCAATGATTGGTATTGAAAGAGAAATTCGATCGAAAGAAGCTGGATTAAAGACTCATTTCCTCGTAGCGGTAGGAAGTGCGTTAATAATGGTTGTTTCGAAATATGCCTTTTCAGATATTGTGTATGAAGAGCATACGTCTCTAGACCCAAGTCGGATTGCAGCACAAGTCGTTAGTGGAGTTGGTTTTTTAGGTGCAGGCACAATTATTATTCAAAAGCAGGCGGTGAAAGGATTAACGACCGCGGCTGGTTTATGGGCTACTGCCGGTATAGGATTAGCAATTGGAGCGGGAATGTATGTAGTAGGCATTGGAGCGACGATTCTCGTTTTAATTGGTTTAGAAATTGTAAGTCGTATTTTTAAGGTGCAATTTCTATTTCCACAAAATATAACAGTGCAAATGTTTGTAAATAAACATGAAGCGATACAACAAATATTAGAAACACTACAAGTGAAAGGCATCCCAATACTCTCATATGAGGTGGAAGCTTCACAGCAAGGTACAGAAACTGTTTATAAGGTAGGAATGCAGCTGAAAAATATATCGTCAGAAGAAAAGAATGAGTTTATTCAGCATATGCAAACATTACCGGAAGTTACGTTTATAAAGTTAAAATCATAGTGTTGAAAACGAGGATAGATGTAGCAGAAATTTTGCTATTATCTATCTTTTTTTGATCTAAAATGCACGGAAAGTCAAGCGTTAATTTTACATGAAATGAATATATGTGTGAACGTTACCTTATTTTTTCTCAATACAGGACAAAAAGTAAAAATAGTAAAATAATGGAGCGGGACACTAAAAATGTAAGGTAGGGGAGAGCATGAAAAGCTATTCAAAGAAAATGTTAGTAGGGGTAAGTTTTGCTAGTTTAATGTTAGGGAGTTTTCAAGGGGGCAGTTTGGCAGAAGATACTAAGGGAGAGCAAGTTTCTTATCGAAATGTGCTCAAAATGGAGCCAGTCGGTGTACAACTACCAGTACAAGAATTAGCTCATTCATCGAAAGTGCTCGAAAGCAAGTCTTTTGAGAAAAGGCTACAATTTGCCGATTTATCACAAAGACCACCTGAGGTGAAAAAAGAAAGTAAGCAATTAGCTGTAGCGAAAACTTATACAATTGCTGAATTAAATCAATTAAGCAATCAGCAGTTAGTAGATTTACTTGTAACAATTGATTGGGAGCAAATTACGGGGCTATTTCAGTTTAATACAGACAGTCTAGCATTCTATCAAAATGATAGTAGGATGCAGGCGATTATTGATAAATTGAAGCAGCAAGGACAAGCCTATACGAAGGATGATTCAAAAGGGATTGAGACATTAGTGGAGGTATTGCGTTCAGGATTTTATTTAGGATTTTATAATTCGGAACTTAGTAAATTAAATGAACGGAGTTATCATGATAAATGCTTACCTGCATTAAAAGCGATAGCTAACAATTCAAATTTCAAGCTGGGTACATTAGAGCAAAATAGAGTGGTATCATCATACGGAAAGTTAATAGGAAACGCTTCGAGTGATGTGGAAACGATAACATCAGCTGCAAAGATTTTTAAACAATATAATGATAATTTTTCTACATTAGTAGATAATCTTTCAGCTGGAAATGCTATTTACGATATTATGCAAGGTGTTGATTACGACATTCAATCGTATTTGTACGATACGAGGAAAGCACCGAAAGATACAGTATGGTATCAGAAAATAGATAGTTATATTAATGAACTAAGTCGTTTTGCATTAATGGGAACGATTACAGCAAAAACCGGTTGGCTTATTAATAATGGCATTTATTATACAGGTAGACTCGGTACATTCCATAGTACAGGAACGAAAGGGTTACAAGTTGTAACAGATGCGATGAAAATTTATCCGTATTTAGGGGAGCAATATTTCGTAGCTGCTGAGCAAATCGCAACGAATTATGGCGGAAAAGATGCAAATGGTAAAGTGGTGAATTTAGATCAAATAAGAGAAGATGGAAAGAAAAAATATTTGCCAAAAACGTATACGTTTGATGATGGGGCAATTGTTTTAAAAGCTGGAGATAAAGTGACAGAAGAAAAAGTAAAACGTTTATATTGGGCGGCAAAAGAAGTGAAGGCACAATTCCATCGTACGGTTGAAAGTGATCAACCTTTAGAAAAAGGAAATCCTGATGATGTACTAACGATGGTTATTTATAATAGCCCAGCAGAATATCAATTTAATCGTCAATTGTACGGTTATGAAACGAATAACGGTGGTCTTTATATAGAAGGAACAGGTACGTTCTTTACTTATGAGCGTACGCCAGAAGAAAGTATTTATAGTTTAGAAGAATTATTCAGACACGAGTTCACGCATTATTTACAAGGTAGATATGAAGTACCAGGGTTATGGGGACAAGGGAAAATATATGAAAATGAAAGATTATCTTGGTTTGAAGAAGGGAATGCTGAATTTTTTGCAGGGGCAACGAGAACGGATAATGTTGTACCGAGAAAGAGTATTATAGGAGGATTATCTTCAAATCCAGCAGAGCGTTATACGGCAGAGCGAACGTTAAATGCAAAGTATGGAACGTGGGATTTCTATAATTATTCCTTTGCTTTACAATCGTATATGTACAATAAGAGATATGATATGTTCGATAAAATACATGATCTTATTAGGAAAAATGATGTAACAGCATATGATGCATATCGCTCTACATTAAGTAAAGATGCGAATTTAAATAAAGAATATCAAGACTATATGCAAATGCTAGTTGATAATCGTGAGAAATATAATGTGCCATTAGTATCAGACGATTATTTAGCGAATCATGCATCGAAGCCAGTTTCAGATATTGCAGCAGAAATAACAGCGGAAGCAAAATTGAAAAATGTATCAGTGAAGAAAAATAAATCACAGTTCTTTAATACATTCACACTACAAGGAACATATACAGGAACTGCAGCAAAAGGAGAATATGAAGATTGGAAAACAATTACACAAAACGTTAATGATACGTTAAAACGTTTAAGTGCAAAGGAATGGACAGGCTATAAAACAGTAACAGCATACTTCGTAAATTATCGCGTGAATGCATCAGGACAATTTGAATATGATGTTGTGTTCCATGGTATTAATACGGAAGAAGGGGCAGAGAATAAAGCGCCAGTTGCGGTTATAAACGGTCCGTATAGTGGAAATGTAAATGAAGCAATTTTATTTACAAGCAACGGATCAAAAGATGAAGATGGGAAAATTATTTCATATAAATGGGAGTTTGGTGATGGAGCAGTAAGTAATGAGCAAAATCCAACTCACGTATATACAAAAGAAGGAGCATATACGGCTAAATTAACAGTAACAGACGATAAAGGAGCAACTAATACTGCTACAGCGACTGTAACTGTTCAAAAGAAAGAAGATAACAGTGTAGAAAAAGAACCGAATAACTCATTCCAAACAGCAAACAAATTGCAGTTAAATCAAGTTTTACGTGCTAGTTTAGGAAATGGCGATACAAGTGATTTCTTTGAAATTAATGTGGAGACTGCTAAAAACCTTCAAATTAACGTAACGAATGAAAATAATATTGGAATGAACTGGGTACTTTATTCTGAAGCAGATTTAAATAATTATGTTACGTATGCTCAGCAACAAGGGAATAAATTAGTAGGTAGCTACTACACGTATCCAGGGAAGTATTATTTACATGTGTATCAGTATGGCGGGGGGACAGGGAATTATACGGTAGAAGTGAAGTAGTAGAAGGGGAGTTGTCTTTTTCGATGAATGGAAAAAGGTCTGTACTTTAATGAAAAAACAACTGCAGGAAATGTCACTAGTGATAATAACAAATTAAGTGTCGCGAGATATTATATTTACATTAAACAAATCTAATCAGTAAATGAGATAAAATCGATGAACTAGTATTTCATCACGATGTAAGAAAAGTTATAAATATTAAGTGCGTTTAATGTAGTTAAACTAAAGGATCAGAGTGTATCTGTAACAATAGATAAGCTCTGATCCTTATTATATTTAATTAACGCATATGAATTTAAGATAATTAATAAGTAAGCTAGCTAGCGGAATTCTTAAAATTCATTTATGTAATTAACTAAACAGAAAATTGTTATCACATTAGCAAGGGATACTAATAGAAAAGCGTGTCCCTTTACCTAATTCACTCTCTATTTCTATATCTCCGTTTAATTCTCTAATAATACTATAAGCAATCATAGTACCAAGCCCAGTTCCTTTTTCTGTTGTTGAATAGAATGGCAAAGCAATTCGTTTTATTTGTTGAGATGACATCCCAATTCCTGAATCAATAATATCAATTATGATATTTCCTTTTACTTTTTGTATATTTATTTGTAATAATCCACCATTTTTCATAGCCTCAATTCCGTTTTGGATGATGTTGTTTAGACAGAGTTTGAATTTTTCGGGGTCCCCATTTATATAAAAGGAATCTGTACTATTTTGTTTGATTTCAACTTTGTATGATAGAGCGAGTGGTGAAATAGTATCTTTCACCTGATTTAAAATGTGATTAATATCTATTTTTTCTTTTAGGGTATTCTGTGGTTTGGTTAAAGATAAATAGTTATTAATAGTAGATTGTATTTGCTGCATTTCAATTAACATGATTTCTAAGTATTGATCCTGAGATAGCTTAGAGGCATGTTTTTCATTTAATAATTGAGTGAATCCATGTACCGTGGTTAGTGGATTGTGGATTTCGTGTGCAATTGACGCTGCTAGTTCGCTAGCTATATAAAATTTTTCAGCCCGTTGCAGTTTTTCTTTCATTTTATATTTCTCAATCATTTCCTCTATAAAATAAACTGATAATAATACTGTGAAAATATTAATGATTATATAATTTAATAAAAATTCTATGAGAGTAGAGTCTATTTTACCTCCTGTATTTATTTGAGTTACAATACCGCAAATAGAAAGGGAAGCTGTACATACTAAAATAAGAAGTAAGCTTAATAATATCTTTTTTTCTTTAAAATACATAGGTAATAAGTAACGAAAGAGCATTGTTATAACAGAAATGATAGTAAAGATAATAAATGATGGAAGAACGCCATTTCCGCCTAAGTAAAACCGGTAAGAAAGATATAAAATTCCTATAAAAACAATGTTTTTTGTATTTCCATATAGAAAAACTAATATTATAGGAATAAAACGTAAATCATAAATAAATCCCACATGTAAATGAAAAGGAAAAGTCATACAAAAAATAATAGCAATGGAGGAAAGGATAGAAAATAACATATTATTACATGTTATTTTTTCTTTAAACTCTAGCCAAAATACGTGATAGCTAAGGATACAAATTATTATAATAAAGGTATTTAATAAAAGAGTAGAAATTCCCATAGTTTTGCATCTCCGATAGTTTGTAAGTAGAATTATGTATGAGTTGGACATAGATGTTTAGTATTAGTAGACTTTTTATCTAAAAAAGGAAGGGTACTTGAAAAGTGCTGTTATATTACTCGTATTAAAATTGATAAGGAAAATAGAAAAAATAATAGATAAAAAATCTATTTAAATTTATGTATATATGAAATTATAAACTAACTTTTGTATAGATGAAATTTGGATTGAGTTACTGATAAAATAAGTCTTTTTAAGTATGAATATTCTGTGAAAATGATATGCGTGGTGACTCCTGTTTTGTAGCCTTCGTTATATTAACATGGAATATATCAAATTACAAAGTGAAATTTTAGAAAAATTTTATTAGTACATTTTATCTGAAATAGAAATGCTATTTATTTGAGTATTTTGGTACTTACTCGTAGAAAACTTTGTTAGAAAAAGATTTTAAAATTTACATGTTTTTTATGAAGTGTAATATTGTAGCTTTATCTATGTGGCTTTCTCAATAACTATTAAGGCTTAAAGTTAAAATATATAGGTTTATAGATATGAATTATTACATAAAAGCGCACTTAAAAAAGGATGTATGATGGTAATAGAATACAAACATCAAGGGGGAACTTAAAATGAAGTTAAATAAACTAGTGCTTAGTTGTGGAGTAGTTTCAGCATTAACACTTGGTGTGTTAGGGAATAATACTTATGCTGAAGAAGTACACAAAACGAACGATCCAATTCATGTAGTTGAACATGTTTCTGCAGACTTATTATTAACCCAAACAATGGATTATAGTGGCGAAGCTGTAACTTCTTTCGTATATGATGGGAGTGCTGACTTAAGCTTCTCTATGAAAAATAATGGTCAAAATACAATGGGATATAGTGTAAAAGGTCCAAATACAGAGCTAATTGTTGGTGGTTATATAAAACCTGGAGAACAACAAATTAATGTTACAAATGTACGGAATGCTTTATCTTCATTACCGAATGGAACATATAAAATTTACGTTTCAAATGATGATGGTTCTAAGGGGCAATTCCAAGTTTCAGTAAGATCTATGAATTAAATTTAAAACGCTATGCTTTTAAGTTAATTTAATCTTTACTTATCGGAAAGAAGCTAAATTGAATTGAGAATTACCGATAAAAATAAAAACGAGCACCTTATCTAATTGAGAGGGTGTTCGTTTTTTGCTATTAAACAGAAAATAATTATAAATATATTTTGATATTCCCATTGCTAACCTACTAGATTGTGTCAACGAGAGAATGTCTACTATAAAAGATAGTAAAATAAAGATGATGGAACATTCCGCTAAATTATATGGGGAAATAGAAAAACCACCCTTATATGAGTGGTTTTTAGTAATTATTTTTAGGTTATACATTTAAAATTAGGCTAAGTTATAGAAATAATAAACATTTAATCCGTTGTTATTATTTTGGTTCTGGATAATGATTGTAGTATGAGATTCTAATAAATTCTTGGTAGACATTTGTTAATTTGGCATCTCTAAGAGCATCGTTGAATTTTTGCATACGTACACTCCCTTGAGCGTAGCCTCCACCTGGAGTATAAGGGTTTCTAGCTTCAAAGTCATCCAAAAATACTTTTAATTTTTTATAGTCTTGAGATTGATAGAAAGCCACGGCCTCTTCAGGAGTGACATCAAAGTAAGAGGATGACGTTGAGTTATAAGAAGCTGCTTGAGCAGTAGGTGCCTCTAGCATAGTTGCAGCTCCACCGAACATAGTAAGCGCCATAGAAGATACAATAATTTTTTTAAACATAATAAAACCTCCATGTAGAATATTAGATTAATAGTAATCATGTAATCATTATAGTTACAATGAAAATGATTATCAAATGCAATATTGCATAATATATCCCGTTATTTTTGGGCAGTAAGACTCCCGCCCAAAAATTCAATGAAAGCAAAGAAGTTAGGTGGGAATCGGGCGGATTAAAGTTTCACTTTATTATTTGAACGAGAAGTCACCTTTATATTTAAATGGAGGAGTGTAATAGATTAAAAGAGGTGTATAAATTACTCAGGTTAACAAGAAAATGAAAAGGCTATTTTTAATAGGGGAAAGCTTAATAACTGGAGTAAAGGAATTGCTATTTATATATTTAACATACATATTTGTCTTTTAAATTGTAGGTGTGTTTTAGAATTTGTATATAGTAAATTCGTTAAAAAACTTGATAAATAATAAAATGTGTAAATTTTTTGACTATTTTATTAAAATTATTTAATATTTGTAATTTATTGTTTTATAATGATAATTGGGTCGATCGTGAATGTTTTAGATATTGCGATATATACTCGGATTAATTTATTCTAGGGAGGTTACAAAATTGGGTAAGAGAGTCATTATAAGAGTTTTTACATTATTATCAGTACTGGCATTATTCCTTAATGTATTTTTACCTAGGGCTAGTGCAGAGGTTATGACGCATGAGAAATATTCAATGGACTGGAGTTATAGTAATAGTCTAGGTAAGTACATTCGCACTGAAATGATTCAAAATTCAAGTGGTCAAATTGCTTATTGCTTAACCCTTGGATTAAAATCACCAAATGGTGAAGATCTTCCTGAAATGGGGAAAACAGATAATGTAGTATATAGAGTCTTATTAAATGGTTTCCCGCAAAAAAGTGCTGAACAGCTGGGAGTAGCTAATAAAAATGAAGCGCATTATGCAACGCAACTTGCGGTTTGGAATGCATTAGGTCAACTCGATGTAAATGAATTAAAACATGAGAATAAAAATGTTGAAAAAGCAGCTAAGACAATTATTAATGCTGCTAATAATAGTGGGGATACGCAAGATATTTATATGAATGTTATCCCAGCTGAAAAACAAAAAGCAGAATTAAAAGGTGAATTCTTCGAAACGAATCTATATACAGTACAAACAAATGCTAAGAGTGGTTCTTATAAAGTAGTAGCGAAAAATGCACCTAATGGAGTTAGAATTGTTAGTGAAAATGGAGAAGTGAAAGATCAGCTTTCAGTTGGAGAAAAATTTCGTATCCAAATTCCTAAAAATACAAAAACGGGTGAATTTAATTTAAGTGTTGCTGCTAATTTAACTAAAGTTCAAGCAATTGCTTACCGTGGTACGGATACTGTTCAGAATGCTACAGTACTATTAGAAAGAAATGAAGAAAAGCTTAGTAGTGATCTTGCAGTAAATTGGGAAGCAGCTGGTTCTTTAAAAATTAAAAAAGTTGGAGAAAATGGAGAAGTTTTAGCTGGTGCAGTATTTGAGGTCTTTAATGCAAATAATGAATCAGTCGGAAAAATCACGACTGGTGCTGATGGTATGGCAGAATTAAACAACTTACCAATTGGTACTTACACATTAAAAGAAATTAAAGCACCAACAGGCTATGTTTCAGATGATAAACCACAAACTATTGAAGTTAAGACAGGGGAAACAGGAGCTGTCCAAATAGTAAATAACAAAGTAAAAGGTAACATCGAAATTAAAAAGCTTAGTGATTCAGGAAAGATTTTACCAAATGTTGAATTCACAGTCTTCACTGAAGATGGAAAAGAAGTAGAAAAAAGTAGTAACAAAAGAAAATGGAATTGCAAACGTTGAAGATCTTACGTATGGTAAATATTATTTCTTAGAGACAAAAACACCTAATGGATATATTGGAAATAAAACAAAGTATCCTTTTGAAATTAAAGAGCACAATAAAACACTTACTTTTACAGTGGAAAATACCGAAGTGAAAGGTAGTGTAAAATTACTAAAAGTAGATAATGAAGATATTAGTAAAAAATTAGAAGGTGCAGCATTCGAGCTAAAAGATGCAAGTGGAAAAGTAGTTGGGGAATATAAGACAGATAAAAATGGTGAGATTAACGTCAAAGATTTAGCGTATGGTAAATATTCATTTGTAGAAAAGGCTTCTCCAAATGGTTACGTTCTTGTTAAAGAACCGATTGCGTTCGAAATAAAGGAACATGGAAAGATTATTGAGTTATTGGCAGTTAATCATCTTATCAAAGGTGATCTAGAAATTACAAAGGTAGATGTAGCTGATGGAAATAACAAGCTTCCAAATGCAGAATTTACAATTTATAACGAAGCAGGAAAAGAAGTAGTAAAAGGTAAAACAGATGATAAAGGTATCGCTAAATTTGAAAAGTTACCATTTGGAAAATACACATATAAAGAAACTGTTGCACCAAACGGTTATATCTTAAATGAAGAGACGTTTTCTTTTGAAATTAAAGAGAATGGTCAAATCATTAAACACATTGTCAAAGATGAGAAGATTCCTTCAATTAAAACAACAGCATCTGATAAAAAAGATGGTACAAAAGAAATGCACACTTCTAAGTCTGTAACAATCCAAGATAAAGTGGAATTCAAAGACCTACAAGTAGGTAAAGAGTACACTTTAAAAGGTAAATTAATGGATAAAAAGACTAATAAACCATTCGTTGTAAATGGTAAAGAAGTAACTGCTGAAACGAAGTTTACACCAAAAGAAGCAAATGGTTCTATTACATTAGACTTCACATTTGATGCAACTGGTTTAGAAGAAAAAGAAGTAGTAGTATTTGAAGAGTTACTGAAAGACGGAAAAGTTGTTACGACACATGCTGATATCAATGATAAAGGTCAAACAGTTAAGTTCGTTAAGCCATCAGTAAAAACGACAGCAACAAACAAAGCTGATGGTTCTAAAGAGTTAGATGCTTCTAAATCTGTAACAATCCAAGATAAAGTGGAATACAAAGACTTAATCGTGGGTAAAGAGTACGTTGTAAAAGGCAAACTAATGGATAAAGCAACAAACAAGCCATTATTAGTTGATGGTAAAGAAGTAACAGTAGAATCTAAGTTTACTGCTAAAGAGAAAAATGGTTCTATCACACTAGATTTCACATTTAATGCTTCTGCATTACAAGGTAAAGAAGTAGTAGTATTTGAAGAACTGTATCAAGATAATATATTAGTAGCTATTCACGCTGAAATTGAAGATAAGGGACAAACAGTGAAATTTAAAGAAGTAAAACCAGAGCAACCAAAACCAGAACAGCCGAATCAAGATAAAAATACTCCAACTACAGAACAACCAAAAGAGCAACCACAATCTAAGAAAGAAGTTCAATCTAAAATTGGATGGTTACCGCAAACAGGTACTAATCTTACAAGTTGGATTTCTATGGCTGCAGGAGCATTACTGTTAATTGCTGGTGGAGTTATTTTCTTAAAACGTAAAAATGCATAAAAACTAAAAAATAAGCACATCTGTTTTTATAACAAGATGTGCTTATTTTTATCATTTTAGCCAAGAAGACTCCTATATTTAAGCGTGAATGGCATTTAAAATAGCAACTTTATTTGTAGTAAACAATACATAATTTTGTTTTACTGTTTTAATTAAAATACGGTCTGTTGTCCCATAAGCTGTTCCAATACGTATTACATCTACTTCTTCAACACCAGCATAGGTAGCATCTTCGGTAACCTCAATCACATCACGTAATGGAATTGTAATCTCCGCCAATTGCCATGAAATAATTAACTCTTCATTTGTTTTTTTGACATTAATGCCTAGCATTATACCAAGACCTTTCAATAATAATAATAATAATATGCTACACT
This sequence comes from Bacillus sp. 7_6_55CFAA_CT2, assembly GCF_000238655.1. Classification (NCBI taxonomy): domain Bacteria; kingdom Bacillati; phylum Bacillota; class Bacilli; order Caryophanales; family Bacillaceae; genus Bacillus; species Bacillus sp. 7_6_55CFAA_CT2. The sequence continues at coordinate 1,280,759 of NZ_JH414708.1, forward strand.
TCTAATCTTATTATATAAATTTTTAGATTATTTATCTATATATAGGAATAGAATTTATTTCTATTTATGAGCATCTTAATGATGTCAAACAAATAGAAGGATATACAGTCTTTCTATTAAGAAATATGTTAAGAACAAAATTTTACTTCAAATTAATATGAATTTGATATGGTTGAGATATTATGAACGAGAAACAGTAAGAGTTGCAGGAAGGAAATGAATAATGAGACTTAAATTAGTAGGGATTTTCATTTGTGTAATTATGATGTTAGGTATCTTTATAATTTACACCAATCAATCTATTGCTAAAGAACCAGATAAGATGAACTATGAATCTCGTGAAAACTTCATAAATAAAGAGAAAGATAGTAGAGGAAAAAGGCAATCAAAATACAATGAAAGTTCTTTTGCTAGTATACAGGCTGTAGTTAATAAGGAATATGGATTACCCGAAGACTTAGTGGACAGGATTGTTACTGCATTAACAGATAAACCTAATGTGTAAATTATTCAGTGTTTATGAATTCTATTATTACTATTTAAAGCCTAATTTCTCAATGTATTGTAGAGAAATTAGGCTTTTTTTATCAATTCATTAAAGTTTTTATAATTCAAGGACTCAAGTTAATGATTATATTTTCAAGTATTCGTTTTGAGCTACATAGATATAGTTTTCGTTGCAACTGTTTGTTGAAATATTTTATCATGCTCAACAATAACCATTGTGGGATTAAATTGTTGAATAAGTTCTTCAATCTGCATACGGGAATAGATATCTATAAAATTTAGTGGTTCGTCCCATATATATATATGAGCTTTTTCACATAAACTTTTAGCGATAAGCAGTTTTTTCTTTTGTCCACCAGAATAATGAGATATATCTTTTTCAAATTGAATTCGGTCAAAGTCCATCTTACTTAGGATGGACTTAAATAAGGTTTCATCAATCTTGTGCTCTTCAATAAAGCCTGATAGCGATCCCTTCAAATGAGAAGTATCTTGTTGGACATAGGAAATGATGAGTCCTGTACCTAAAGTAACTAAGCCTGTATGCTGTATCGGATGTCCTAGAATTAGTTTTAGGATACTACTTTTTCCGCTCCCATTCGTTCCATCAAGTACAATTCGGTCACCTTGTTCAACTATGAAGCTAATCGGCTCATTCACAATTTGATCATTGTACTTAACGGACACGTCAACTAAAGTAATCAATTCATTTGATTTAAATTGTAGTTGTTCCAATTTTAATGATTCAGTTTTCTCCACATTTTTTAGTAATTTTGATTTTTCCTCAATAGCTTTTTGTTGCCTTGATTCAAGGTTTTTTGCTCTTTTCATCATCTTGGCTGCTTTATGTCCTACAAACCCCTTATCCAACTTAGAGCCTGAATTCCTCGTTCCATTTTTGGAAGCTTCCACGTCATGAGACCAACTTGCTGAACGTTTGGAAGACTGTTTTAATCGCCCTATGTCTTTTTGTAGACGCTCATTTGTAGCCTTCTCGTGTTCTTGCTGTCTATCAAAATTTAACTTCCAAGAAGAATAGTTACCACTTTGAACTTCAATATTTGCTCTATTAATAGATAGGATATGGTCAACGCACCCATCTAAAAAGATTCTGTCATGTGAAATTAAAATAAATCCTTTTTTCTTCCTTAGATAATCGGAGACTATCTTTCGTGCATCTGTATCTAAGTGATTTGTTGGTTCATCAATTAATAGAAATTGACCCGCATTTAAAAACAGTGCAGCAAGCAACACTTTTGTTTGTTCCCCATTTGATAATGTTTTAAATGGTCTGTACATGACCTCAGCATCAACATTTAAATAGGATATCTCACGTAGAAGTTCCCAATCTGCGGCTTGGGGACAAATTTCTTCAAGGATTTCATGAGTGAATTTGTTCTTATCTGAAACAGAGTAGGGGAAGTAATTGAATTCTACTGAAGCAAGGATTTTCCCGCTATACTCATAATTCCCTAACAATAAATTAAAGAATGTCGTTTTACCTCGTCCGTTTCTACCAATAAATCCTAGCTTCCAATCCGTATCTATTTGGAAGTTTACACTTTCAAAAATATTATCAAAGCTACCTGGGTATGAAAAAGTTAAGTCTTGGACCTTTATCATTGACATAATAATTCCTCCTTTATATATCGAAACGTTTCATATAAAGTCGGAACATCCATCCATTTTTTAATTCCTCTATATAAGTTTGATGGATATTAACGACTTATATAGAGCATTACATGTGTAACAATAGTATCTGAAGTACTCATTTTTCTCGCTCCTTTATTTGTGAAGTACATTTAACAATTAGTAAGTTTCAACTAAGACAAACGGGAATAAAAAAATCCCCCAATTTGTAATCGGAAGGATTAGTCTTTCGTCTATACTTAATAAGTACTTATTAATCATTTGAATCATGACAAATAAAGTATGAACTGAATTTTAAAAATGGATAGACTAACCCTATATTTTGTAGTTTGAAGTTATAAAATTCAACTTAAAATATAAATTAGTTAATCATTATTCATCCATCATTCCTTTCATAATTCTATTTTTAGAGTAACATTCTTTTTAGGGAGATGCAATATTAGCTTCAATTTCATCTAATTCTAAATCATTTATAATTCTTTGAGTAAGGAGATAAAACTTTACCGCCCTTTTTATAAACATCACATTTTTGTTCAATAGGTCATGTCTTTTGTCCGTTAAAAAGGGAGGATATGAAATTGACATCAACTTTTTGTGTAACTATAATAGTTACGGTTGGTTTCGTAAACTAATTTGAATTTCTATTTTAATGATAGTATATTTTCATTCCTTTTTAAGTGTGACAGATAGCAACTATAATCCAATAGAGGAGTAGATTCTATCTCATATGTAAAGAGTAGATAAGTTGTACCCGCCAAATTTACGATGCTCAAATACTTAAAAAATTACATTTTTCAGCTTATCCTTTTTAGAATCCTCAGTATTGATAATTGTAAACATCTACAAAAAGTTAATAAGATTGTTGTGTGTAGAAAGAAATCTTTTAAAAAGGTCATAATATGGATAATAGGTAGCACACATTTTAATTAGTAGGACTTGTGCCACCATCAAGCCATTTTTTAATAAAAGTATAGAAAAATCAAGAAGGTGAATCCATTGCGTAAACATGTATATGTGCAATTTTATGTATTGATATTGGCTTTAATAACTTATATAAGCTTTTGCTTTATATTTTTATTTGTTTTTCCGAATCATTATTTCGTATCAGATTTTAATATCCGACTATCATCTTTAGTCGTTGAAACTACTGTATTTATCTCATTACTGTATTCTATATTATCCCAAAAAATTAAGTTAGGAGTATTCTGGGTTTGCATTACTATTGCAATAGGGTGTTTTTTGATAGGGAATTTCATATCCGCTTTTCAAGTACTTAATGTAGAATTGCCAATACAAAATTTTAATATTTCTGATGTATTTCTACTGTTTTTCTTATTCTTCTTTCTTTTTGCGTTCTTTTATAAAATTATGATGGAATGTAACAAATGGGAGAAAGCGTATTTACTTTGTGATTTATGCATTGTTGTTACTGCTATTTTTACATTAGAGTGGTACCTATTTAATAAACCATCTGCAAATATTTTATTCTTATCAATTGGAGATGTTTTTCTCTCATTTATTTTTCCGATTATAGATTTATTGCTTCTATTACTTGGAGTTACACTGATCTTTCGACCTGCTATTTTCAATGCAAAAAGTAAATTGTTTATTTTTATCCTAGTATTAACTGGATTGGCTATTACGGACTATTTGTATTTTTACTTACAAGGTGATTTGTCAGAGCGTTCAGTTATATTTTTAAGGTGTTTGTATAGAGTTTTCCTATTATTTATCGCTATTGCTGCTACAATCCCAAAGAATACTTCTTCTAAAAGAAATTATTTTATTATTAATCCGACATTTGGAGAGAAACTTCTTGGTATATTCCCTTATCTTGCAGTTGCAGTCTTAATTGGCTTTACTTTGAAAGAGCAAACTTCTTCAGCTACATTAATTACGGGAAATTGTATTGCTTTTGTATTTGTACTGATTCGTCATACAATCGTACGAATGCAAAACAAAGAGTTAACTAAAACATTAAAAGTGTTTAATAATCAATTAGAACAAACAGTATCTCAAAGAACAAGGGATTTAATAAATAAATCTAATGATTTAGTAAAAAATCAAGAGAGATTTAAGTCATTATATGAGTATCATCCGGATCCTATTTTAACGATTGATTCAAACGGTATCGTATTAAATATAAACCAGGCTGGAAGTATGTTATTAGGAAAAGAAAGTGCTGCATTGATAGGGAAAGAGTGCTTCTCTATTTTTTTAGATGAAGATAAATCTGAATTGGAAGTAGCTATAAAGAAAGGGAAACGATGTAGTTCATCTTCACTACAGTTACGTGTGAAAAATAACAATGAGAAGGATATACTCTTTTGGTATGTCACTATAGTTCCTATTATGATAGAAGGACAAACCTTTGGGAGCTATGTAATGGTAAAAGACATAACAAGGATGAAACAACAACAGGAAGAGATAAATTACCTTGCATTCCATGATACGGTGACGGAGATTGGAAATCGTATATTCTTCCAACAAGAATTAGATAGATCTATTAAGCGTGCACAAAAAACACAGGATAAGTTTGGGCTCCTGTATATTGATTTAAATCGCTTTAAGACTATTAATGATACATTGGGTCATTCGATTGGTGACAAGGTTTTAAAAGAAGTTGCCAAACGTTTTAGGACATGTCTGTCACCGACTATTCCTCTAGCAAGAATAGGTGGTGATGAGTTTGCGATCATTGTCCATAACCAAACAGAGCAACAGCTATTGGATTTGTGTAAAACTCTATTTCGTATAACTGAAGAACCATTTGTAGTAAATCAGCATAGTTTTTACTTATCTCTTAGTATAGGAATAGCAGTGTATCCATTTGGAGGAATAAATACTACTACACTTTTACAACACGCTGATATCGCTATGTATAGCGCAAAGGAAAAAGGTAACAATGCTGTTTGTATGTATGACGAGACATTATCTCAACAAGTAACTCGTCGATTACGATTAGAACAGGATTTACCAAATGCAATTGAAAATAATGAGTTGTTTTTATTGTATCAACCACAAATTGATAGTAAGGCAGGTAAGGTTATTGGTGCAGAGGCTTTAATACGTTGGCAACATCCAGAGCTTGGGCTGATTTCTCCTTTTGAGTTTATACCTATCGCAGAAGAAACGGCGCAGATTATTTCAATTGGGAAGTGGACGTTACAGAAAGCGTGTCAACAACTGAAAGAATGGCATTCTGCGGGCTTTTCAAATCTAAAGATGGGGATAAATTTATCAGCTATAGAGTTTGAACAGAAAGATTTTGTTCAAACAATGATATCTACTATAGAAGAGATAGGAGTACCTGCTAATTCGATTGATTTGGAATTAACAGAGCGAATTGCAATGGTAGATGAAAGAGAAACTTTATCGAAGTTAAAAGCATTAAAATCATTTGGTGTACATTTATCAATTGACGATTTTGGTACAGGTTATTCTTCACTAGCGTATCTGCCTCTTTATCCAATTGATACTTTGAAAATTCCAAGAGAATTTGTTAATAGGATTGGAACTTCTACTGATGGAGATGAAATTATACAAACCATTATTTCACTTGCTCATACTTTAAACATGAAAGTGATAGCAGAAGGGGTAGAAACGAAGGAACAATTAACAGTGTTACAACGTAATGTATGTTATCTAATTCAGGGCTATTACTACAGTAAACCTGTAAATGAAGATGAATTTATGGATTTCTTAATTGTAATGCAAAATGAATAAGTGAAAAATTGATATATGTATGAAGTAAAGTGAAAAGACGTTCTATCCATTTGGAGTAGAACGTCTATTTTATGTTTATTTTCAGTAGTTATGCAGTTATGTTTATGTTTCAGCCTTTGAAAGTAAAATAAGTATCTATATTCCTTGTGTTAGGGATAATTTTAAAAATATTTTATTTATAAAAATATGATGTTCATTTGTAGAAGATGGATAATTAATCAAGGGGCAAGAACCTCATTAGATAGGTGTTGGAAAAATAGTCCATATAAGATGCTACACGAGTTGTGTCCAGGGAAATTTAAAGAATGGGAATTCAGGTTCCACATAGACCCTAGTTGATTTATATAGTTGCACAGGTCTAGGTCTAGATAAGGAAAACGTCCATAGCAGGTGATTATTTCTTTGTTATATAGAAAATACACATTAAACGTGTATGTGAACAAAATGAACATTTGGTTAAAAAGAGTATATAAATAGAAAGCACCTAATTATTGGATTCATATTTTAGTCTGAGAGGCACAAATTCGATGCGACGTGAAAAGGATTTGTTGAAATAATGGAAGGCTGATCTGCAAGCTGTTCAAGAAGAGAAGAGGCTGAAGAAGAAGGCTAAGAAAAAGAATAAGAAATATAGCATTCCTGGTAATACAGCTGACTTCATGAATGGAAAGAATATTTTTCGTAGAGAGAATGGGGTATGGAAGCAAAGAAATAAATGATATGAGAATCAATAGTTTTGATTAAATGTATAGGAATTGTTGTAAGCGCTACTGCGGATTGGGTGGCGTTTTGTTTGTTGTTAAGAGAAAGTAAGGTGTGAGGGGATGGGGGTTTATGCCAACCTTCCTTTTGAAAAAAGATTGGCATTGTTGTTGCATACGTAATTTAATAAAACTTGTCTTAAGTGGTATAATTTCCACTATTACTTTTTCTAAAATACTATCTCTAAAATACGAAAATCTCACCGTACGAATTCCAAGAGAGTTATTATAAAGTGTAAGGCTCATTTAAGAGTTAAAAAACCATTTTGTTGAATCTCTTTCCAAAATGGTTTTATTATTAATTTTGTGAAAAGCGGGTATCAAGGTTACAGATTTTAAAGTAAAAGATTATTTATTTGCGTCTGGCAATATCATCTGCTAAACGGATTAATTCCTCCATAGTAATCTTTCTCCGTAACTTATCCTTTATGACTTTCTCCATTTCCTTTGTAACAGTCAATCCCTCAATTGCTAAGGTCGCCTTTGCTGCTTCAAAAGCTTTTTGCAGCTCTTCCTCATTTTTAAACATAATTTGTATCATCTCTTTCAATTTTAATTTATTTTTAAGTGTTATTTCTGCCTACTAAACCTAAAAATATATAAAAATTAGTTGAATGGGGGTTGTGCCATTACAACTTTGTGAAAATAAAACGGGATTCAATATTTAATCATTAAAAGGATCAAGTTATATATATAGAATCTAAAACAGAGATATCTAGTACGGAATTATATTATGAGAACAGAGCATATCAAGTTGAAAAGGATGTATCTATGAAATTGCTTTTCCAGTACGTAAAATACAGGGTACTACATGTTTTTTGTCTGGTGGTAAATGTAAGAAGAATAAATCGTTTGTTAATAAGCGGGAATTTCCGGTGATTCATTACTTTCAAATGATAAAACAAGCACCCATTCGAGTGCTTGTTTTATCACGATTTAGAAGTTTCCTCATAACCATGATTTCTATGACTAGGATTTACTCCATCCCTATTTGAGTTTTACTTACTGCTAACTTTTGACCATCTTTTTCAATGAAACTAACGGTGAAATTAGCTCCTGTGCCACCTTTTGCATTTTTACTCCAACTAGCAGTATACGTTTTTACATTTTTACTTGTAGAATCAGATTTGATGTCAGGTTCGCCATATTTAGCAACTAGATCCTCGTATTTATCTCCACCTTCACCAGTTACAGGATCACCAGTTTTAATAGTATCCACATCGGCAACCGTTATCTTCTTTTTATCGTCCTTTTTCGTTTCTTGTTTTTGGTCTTGTTTTGCTTCTTTCTTAGCCTCTTGTTTTGGTTCATCTTTCTTTTCTGTAGAAGCTTTGTTTGACGAATCATCACAAGCAACTAGACTCATCGCTAAAGCACTTCCTAATGCAATGGTACTCAACTTTTTGAACATGTTTAATTCCTCCATTTTGAAAATTGTAAAATTCCACAGATGATTATACCAAATTAAGGTAAATGGTGATGTCGTATTCTGTCGAGATAAGAAAAAAACCATAACGCAAGTTCTACCGTTCACTCTAATTGGTAACGAACCGTTATTTGAAGTGTATTGGAAATACTACTATATATTGCTTTTTCTTAATGTTACAATATATAAAAGGGAGGTTTTCACATGGGAGATGTAATCGGTGATGTATTAGGAGGACTCTTTATGTCCATCCCTTCAAAAAGGGAAAAAGTCATTCGTAAAAATTTTAAGCTTTTGGAAAAAGAAGTGTGGTTTAAAGAAATAGAGCATAGATATGGTAGTTTAATGGTTTTTAACCATTCTATTAGAGATTTTGTAGCAAATGAGAACCTAGAGGATATCTTAAAGGATGTTGAGAAAACTCATACATTTCTTCATGAATTAGAAAAACTACTGCAGCAAGAAAAGATTTAATTGACGTAGTAGTGAAGGAATGTTTTATCCGTAAAGGATACTTCAAGCGTAGAGGTCTAAGGATATAGGTTTAGATGAAACAAGAAATCAATTATATGAAAAATTGCTTTATTGATTGATATATTCAGCTCTTGGAGAATTATTTCTTGTTTAGTGGATAGAATGATTCAATTTGCATGAACATCGTCAAATAGAGCAAATTAAAAAGGGGAAATTGTTTTGTGAAGTTGGAAGTGAAAATCATTGTCTATTTTTTGAGCCATTTAAAATAGCGTCAAGTTCTTACGTAATATATTAGAAGCTTGGTACTGATCTATACAAAGAAAAGACACCAAAGGCGCCTTTCTCCGTATGTAACCATCTTAAGTTTAATGTTATGGATAAGATTCCTAACCAAAATGATTGTTGCAATTTAATATATTTTGAATACATGGATGTGTGCATTTCTATGACAAATAGATTATGCACTATCATGCAAGTTCGTATATTATTAATAATCATTTTCATCTGAGTTACTATTATAACTAGAATTATAAGAAGGACTATCATACTTAGAGGAATCTTCATTTTTGTAACTAGAAGTGCTGTTATAATTGGAGTTACTATATGAACTTTCGGAACTTGAACTATTAGAAGAGCTATAATAGCTAGGGGAACTGTAGTCGTCATAATAGTTGTTAAAATCATCTTCATCATCCAAATCAGAATTTACAACTTTATTTGTATTTGCTTTCTTTCCAACTGATTGAACTCTATAAGACGCACTCCTTTTTTTATTTTGTTTTCTTTTTCCATTTCCTTTAGATTGCAATGGAGGTGTATACGTTATAGGTATTACTCTAGATAATCCCCTTACAAATAATCGAACAATACATACTAAAATCCACATGCAAATAATAAATACAAAGACATAAAGAGCAATGTTGTAAATCATATTGTTTATTGTATCTATCATCGCACCCTTTGAAATATTAAACATAAAATCAATCACCGCCATTTTTCTATAAGTTTTATATCAAAAACGCAATATTAATCTAAATAGAATTATAAAATATTTTTTCCGTTTTTTGTATAAAAAATATGAATTTGTTACTGCGGATTAGAATTAAGAAAAAGACACCCTGAGGTGCCTTTCAATGACCTTAGTATCATTTTTTAGTGTGAAAAGGCAAATTGTATACAGTTTGATACTCTCGCTGGATTATTTCATTTGTATATAAATTATTTTAAACTTTTTCTCATTTTCATGCATTTGAAATTTAATATTGAGGGATACCGCTACATGCCCATCAACTTAAGAAAAATAAATGTCCCAAAAATTATAAAAGGAACAAATTAATTTACTCCTTTTTTACTTGAATTCCACATGACATTTAGTATCAATGATTCCAAAAGCAACTTTACATGGGAACGGATTTTTTCCTATTGAAGCAGCGCGCATACATGAAAGCACCCAATCATCCAATTCTAAAGGTAAACGGAATACTTGGATACTACTATCATCGTTTTTTACTGTTACGATTGGTGTATTTACCCTATTTGTAGTGAAACCGTCAGTTGTTATCATTGCTACTGCATCATTATTATGAAAACCAGCGCTTAAAACCTCGTAAATTATTCCATCATTCTCATTGATAATCATAGGTATATTTAAATAGGGATAGTTATTTATATCATTATGAATAACTGTTCTTGCTGCATTCTTTTTTATCTGATTCCCTTGCATTTTATACACTCCTTTATAACAATACAAACGTTTAAATCTATTCTATTTTACATCCAGTATATCCGAAAATTGTAGTGTCAACTTATTATAAAAAGCATCCGTACATATGATAGCGCTATTTAGCGGATCTATATCGATGATGGTCATATAGTTAGTAAGTAAATAGCCGCCTTCATAATATGTAATTAGTATTTCTTCTTCGGACAATAAGGAACATAAAAGCATGTTCTTAATCAGTTCCTTTTCTTCAGAGGTTAAAATGGGAGATGCTACTTTATTTTTCTCTTTGATTATTTCACGAATTCCGGCGAATTGAGCCCATTTTACCATTCCTCGGCCTTGTTGCATATTAGCGTTGTTCATGCTTTGTGTCCCCCTAACAGTGTGTTTCTGTATCTTGCTGTTGCATTATTTGTATACGAAATTCCTCTTAATATGCTATTCTCTCCAAATTTTGTGCGTATTTCATCCGTTACTTTCGTTAGCTTTATTTCTTGTTCTCTTTGCGTGACATTATCAAAAAGTGAAATTTGTTCTTCTCCTTCTTGAAGTAGGTTTGTTAAGGATATGTTTGTGCTACGAATGGTTTCGCCAGTATATTGCTGATTTGAACTATCTCATTTTTACTTCGTTTAGAAGAAGGAATTCCTAAGTAAAGAGTTCTATCGAACTCTAATTTATTAGGCTAGTTCCACAGTTCTTGCGGTTAGAAGCCTTATCGTTGCATTCTTTAGAAGGAATCATCTTGGTTAAAATGATAAAAAATGTGAAAATCGACATCTAAGATGACCCTATTCAGTAGGATTAAATAATTGTACATTGTAATTCTTTTTAAAAACAAAAGAACATTAGTTCTTATTATACACGAACGTTAGTTCTTTTATAAAGAGGTTTAAAAAATTTTTTAAAATTAATTTTTTTGTTAAAAAGAATATGTAACAAAGGGGTAAAATCCCTAACAATAAAAAAGTAGTGGAGAGATAATGATATTGATATAGCATATTTAAGAGACATAACTTTAGGAATTTTTAAACGTTTTATGAGTTCAGGAGTTGGTAGATATGATTCATATAGATATTGATATGTTGATTTATCAAAAAGTTCAACAGTTCATTAGCTCCAAATTATACATAAAGGAAAGATAATATTTTGTTCTGATGAAGAACGAAAGTTCGATTTTGAAATGCAGGCTTTAAAAATGTATTTAAAATTGAATGAGGAATAATAAATTAACGGAGCAACTTCCAGTGACTTCATAAAAGATGCACTAAGAGAAATTCCATTTACGTATGTCTAAAATACAGAATTTTACTTAAAGATTGTGAAAAAGTGTCTTTTTATTTTCTCAACTGTTGAATTGCTATAGAACAAGAACTCTTCCTATAGCAATTCATGAGTTTAGAGGAGAGAAAAGTATATAAATAATTAAAGTTAAATATTATAATAATATAGTGAAAAGGACCTCTGTTTCATTAAGAAATGTGTATGTTCTGATTTGAAATTTAAGATGTATGAAATAGCCACTTGTATATTGAACGGCGTTGAAGTTACGCAAGTAATGAAAGCCAACTTAACTTATAGGTGAAATCTATTTAAAATGAAGTTAGGTTCATACATAAGTTATTTGGAAGTGCGTCATAATCTGTCATTAAATAGGCTTTATTGGGTCTATATTTCTATCAAATGTTTTTTGCAACTGAACCCTTTTTTAATTTGCTTCAAGCCAATTGTAAGAAGAAAAATGAAAAGTGGTTTCATGGGTTTGTTGGTTTTCTATCTTTTTCAGTTTTTTTACTTCGTTTTGACGCTTAAGAGTATTCTCTCTAATACGGTCTACAAGATTATTAGCGAAAAATGCAGGTTCATATTCAATTACTTCGCCTTGGGATAAATACTTTTTGACGTTCATAGCATGTTTACCTATTGCATTTAATACATCTACCTTGTGGAATGTTGTAATTCCAGCTTCTGCAAGTATTTTCTTCACAACATTAATTGCCTTTAGATCGGGACAGATCCCAACTTGTTCAAGGATAGGATTTAATAAGGCATAATTATTCTTTTGTAAAACAATATTATTTTTAAGTTCTTCTATTGGTTCTTCATCTATTTTTGTTTTAGAAGATTTATTTGGATATGTATCATTCTCGTTGGGATAAATCTCACTAAGGTCAAGATAACTAGAATAAATATTATTAGGATGTACTTTTTCCTCCCCTAGGGGTGGAGTTTTCTCCTCACTAAGGGGTGTACTTTTTCCGTCACTAGGTACCGGGATTTCTCCTTCCCTAGTACCGGAATTTTTCTTATCTACTTTTTTTACACCGTATTTATCTATGGCAGTAGCTATACACTCTTCTAATGTTTTTAATGGTTCTTTCTTCTTTTTCTTACGCATCTTAACATGTTTGTAGTATTCTTTTTCACCTAGGAAATGTGCTAATGACGCTCCACTAGGATCGGGTTCATTCAAGTAGATTCGATTAGCGCCTCCATCTACTGATTCTGTGGATACAAGTTCTTCAGCTATAAGCTCTTCCATGAACTTCGTAACAGTTTTGTTTGAAATATTTAATGAGAATTCGATTTCTTGATTATCTAAAATACAATAAATATCACCTTTTTCATCTACGAAGGCAGGCGTGTCGTTTCCGTTATCAACTGAAATTTGTGTTGTATATATAGATAAATTAAATCGATCTCTTATTAACATGTATAGTAATTTCGCACCGATACTTAAATTCTCACGATATTGTTTTTTCCAAATGAAAACTTTAGGTAGTTTATAGAACTCTTCGTTTGGTATATCTTTTATATTAATTCTCTTTTTTAACATAAAAAAGCCTCCAGATTCATTGGTAGTATAATAGTTTGCAAAGGACAAAAGATTAAAAAGATAAAGAGCAGTATCTTTGTATTATTAAAGATGATAGATTTTCATAATAGAACAAATACAAATTGAAATATTAATTTACGCATTCCAATTTTAGACTCAAAACGAAAATATAAGTGTTCTTACTTTTAAATTTTGTCCTAGGCTCGATGTGGCGAACATCGCAGCCTATTTTTTAGGTTAATTTTTATGAAATGTCTCGAAAAGGTATTGACAAATCGGATTTAATGATGTTTGTTTTTCTTGGTTTTATCATACAAGGGACAAATAGCGATTGCAATCACCTTTTTTACAAATACTAACTTTAGTTATTTAATGACAAAAATGTTATTTTAACTAAAAAACAATATTAACTTTGTTAATCTAGTGTTTATTCAACAAAATAGGATATATTTTTATTTGTTACATGAATGAAATATGTCGATAATGTCATTTATCTGAAAGATAGGAAAATTGAGTGAGATATGGTTTTTGTAATTAAGTAGGGGCTAAAGCTCCTACTTTTCTTGTGTTTTTAAAGTTTACAATTTTTTTCTGAAATGAAGTGGTGCTTTTGATAAAATTACTAGCATTTTTTAAATCAAGTGTTTATGTTACCTACATTAAGAAAACATTAGGAGGAATTATTTTTGAAAAGCCTTAATATTACTATTTATACAATTAACAGTGCAGAAGGAGAAAGGGTTGCAGAAAAATTAGCCAAGTACGATTTAATGGCGACAAATAAACATATTGTACGAGATCGTTTTACTTTTACCGAGTTCAAAGCTTTGTTAGCGTTAACAGACAACGGTTTAGATGACTTATTAACTCAACGTGGTAGTACAATTGATTTTCTTACTGAACAAGGGATTGATCTTGATGACTTAACGTTACGTGAAGCATACAATGTCATTCTTCAAAATCCGAAGTTGCTAAAAACAACTATCTTGACAGACTGGAATAGGATTGCATTTGGGTTAAACGGTACGAAGATGTTCCTTCCACGACATTTAAGAAAGCAAGAACAACGGAAGATGTACTTAAAACCAGAAGCACAAATCGAGTACGAGGAAGCTAGTTGAATATAAAAGTTACTAATCATATGTAGTAATTTGAAAAAAATTTCGACTTAACTAAAATATTTTAGTGTATTCCTAATACTAGTAGGGTTAAAGATATAATTAATCACCTTGTTAGTTATATAACATTACATACATTAAGAATTCATAAGGGACAAGTTAAGTGTGAAGATTAGTATGGCGAATTCTTGAAGAATATACCAAGTTTTTAGAAACAATTGCAATATTCTTTTGCATTGTATTGTCAATAAAGATTTTAACCAATCCTTAGTATGTGAAGGTTTTCTAATTATCTATACAGAATTGAAATCATTACCTAATAGGAAGTATTAGGTCTTTATTATTGGCAGGGTAAAACGGATGTTAGAAAATATTTCAATGGTAAAAGAACATGTGGTACTTCGGGACATATTAAGTGTAGTAACGAACTTGCTGTGATTGAGGGATTGACTAATGTAGTAAGTAGACTGTAATTACATACTTGATTAATAAGACATATTTAGCATTTGTTCGCAATTTTCAATGCATATTTGAAGTTATTAATTGGAGTAATAGATTGTAAAGGACCTGTTTTGATTGAATGAGAATTGACTTCTCGAATCAGTGGTCTTTTTTTATTTTTAGTGGATTCTACTGTATTCCTCTATAAAAATATAATCTAATCTATTGAAAAAACAAAAAACTATGTGATAAAGGATTTTTCAAATGACAAATATACTAAAAGAAATTTATGTAAATAACGAACTAGATGTACTAGTAGATACTAATACGGAGGTGTTAGAAGCAGCAAAACTAATGAAGAGACTACAATCTCATATTAGCGAATTCTCCTACAATTTAAAATCTAGTGGAATGCAGGAGAAGGAAATTGTTTGTGGTGGACAGATTCAGAGTATTGTAAACATGAATAATCTAAGTGATACTGCGGGTGCTAATATTGTCTATGTAACACTTAATGATGGTTTTGGTGAGCTATTAATTGTGGTACCAGTAACTTTATGGCAGAAACTCAGTGCTAAAAAAGGTGATGTTGTAATTGCGAGTGGGAAAATGTTTGCCTTAAAAAGAGATTGTAAATTCAAATCAAAGGCAAATACAGATATTATTGTTTCACATGGATTTGAACCTTTTCGTGTGTTAGTGAGAGAAATTAAATTATTACCAGAATAAAGCGTTGGATAACGTCTTATTGATTTAATGAAAATTACAAGTGTACAATTTTCTTCTGACCTATTGACTTTTTGTTCTCAAATGGTTTTGTTTGTACATGCAAAAAATATAACGTCGAATCCTCTTAAAGCGACTCAAAATAAGAGGTAAGATGAGGTGGGCTGATGCACTTCATAAAATACAGTCTGTAGTCTTAAAGAATTCAAAAGGAATATGAACAGATTGACAACAGAAGAATTAGGACCGGTAGAAGGTAGTGTTCTGGATGCAGTACCAGATGTAGTTGTTCCTCACGTATCTGGTTTTCTAGTTAGAGGAATTATACATTAGATTGCATTACATTAAAAACAAAAGAAGATTTCTTAAACACTAATGAACACCTCTTAATTAGAGTGGATTTTCATATTTTTGAAATTGCAGATAGCGAACGCTATATAAATCGAGTAACAAATAACTAAGCAAACTAAGACAATACAGGAGGATTTTAACTATGCAAAAAACATTAGCTAAAGAATACATTGAATCTGTAGCAAAGGCTTTATTAGAAACATCTCCAAGAGAGGTAATAGAATTTAAAACAGTATTAAATTCACACCCACAAGGTAATGAAACTCATGCAGGGATAAACGAAGTAATTTCTCGTATTTTCACTGATCCATTATTGACAGAACTCTTATCTATTGTAGGAATTGAATCTGAAGAGAAAACAATACAAGAACCAATTCTTGCTAGCTTATTAGCTTCTCAAATTTCAACTCAACAACTTTCTAAACAAATTCGTGAACAAGTAGCGAAAGTAGATATGGATTCTTCAGTAATGATTCCTTACATGAAATTAGAACCAAAGGCTAATCTTGCAGCTTTCATCAAGGAACAAGCTGCTTTCAAAAAACTTGTAGAAGATATAAAGGCTCAATCCGAAGTGAATACCAAAGAAGATTTTGCTGCAAATATTAAAAATCAAGTAGAACAACAAAGACCTGCTAAGACTACTGAGGGAAAAATAAAAAGTATCCTTGATGAAGTTGTTAACGAAATTATTGAAGACGGAGCTGCTAGTCAAACAGTTTGCTTAGACCCTAGTGGAATTAAGGTTTACGAAATTCTATTTTCTTCTGTTTTTTATAAAAAGGCAAATATGTTAGGTTTTAAAGAGTCTGTAGAGTACAAGCACGAATACACAGCATATATCCTAAGTGAACTTGCTACTTATTTAGTTGAAGAAGAAGGCTTTAAACTATCCTTTGAGGTGGTAGAAGATAAGGTAGTAGCAGGTTTAGCTTAATAGCCTGGTATTAAAGAGAATATAGGATGGAAAAGGCTACCCTTATTTTCTGGAAATAGTGTAGTAGACAAATGGTAAAAACAGTGCGGTACAGAAAAAAATAGACATATCAGTTCTCTTCATTTAGGAGCGCTCAATAAAGTAGATTAAGTTTAACCTTGAACTAAACATAGGAAGTGGTTAATTTAGTCGTGTATTTTAATCTATACGGAGGTGTACGACTATGGCCATTCCAGTTATACAAAATCTTGTGGCTGCAAGTAAATATCCAATCAAAGCTCCTTATTCTATGAACGCAGAGTATATTACAGTGCATAATACGTATAATGATGCTCCTGCAAAAAATGAAATAAATTACATGATTAGAAATAACAATGAGGTTTCATTTCATTTTGCAGTAGATGATATTGAAGTTATACAGGGTATTCCAGTTAATCGTAATGCTTGGCATTGTGGAGATGGCGGTGGGAATGGAAACCGAAAATCTATCGGTGTTGAAATCTGTTACTCGTTGTCTGGTGGTCCAAGATACGAAAAAGCTGAAAGTTTAGCAATTAAATTCGTCGCTCAACTGTTACGAGAACGCGGATGGGGAATTGATCGTGTGCGTACTCATAAGAGTTGGACAGAGATTGGTGTTCGAAACGGTAATTCTAGAGCAGTTAAGAATTGCCCACACCGTATCTTAGATGAAGGGCGCTGGAATAGTTTCTTAGCAGCAGTACAAGCTGAACTTACTGGTACGGGTGCAACTATAGCACCACCAGTAACTCAACCCCCATCTTCAGATGGTATTGGTGTTGTTGAGATTCTTGTTCCAGAACTTAATGTAAGGGAATTTGCTAGCTTTGATTCACGAGTTGTTAAGACAGTGAAAAAAGGTGAAATGTATCAAACTTGGGGACTATCTAATGATCTATACAATGTTGGAGGAAACCAGTGGGTGTCAGCAGGTCCTGCTTATGTTAAGTTTACTCCTGCAGGAAGTTCTAATGGAAATCCAGAAAATTTAGCTGGAAAACGTGATCCAATTGGGAAAATTACAACTACTGCAAATCTAAACGTTCGTACACAATCTTCTACAGATGGGGATATTATTCGTACTATCCTTAATGGAGAAACGTGGAATATTTACGATATTAGTGATGGATGGGCGAGAGTGCATGATGGTTGGGTTTCTCTATCTTATGCAAATCTAACAAGATATTAATTTCCAAAAAAGTAGGCACATGTTGTGTCTGCTTTTTTATTTAGATAATTTAAAAGTTATTATTGACTTTATTTGATTATAGGGTTTTTTTAATAATCCAGCAAATATATTTAAAATTAAATTAATAGATTTTAGGATGGTCTTCGCTGTGAGGAAGAAGACCCTAGTATTCAATACTAGATTAGGGGAGTGGTAGGAGCCCTTAATTTAAATATAAAAAATAAATACCGGAAAATAAAAGAGAAGTACTTATGATTTTAAATATTATTTCTCTTTCGCTTAGCTGTTAGAGCGCTTATCTTACACACATAGAGTTACAGGTTCAAGTTTGTCATTTTAAAAAATTATAGTTCTATAGCTCTGCATAGCCTATGCGGTAGCACGGATTAAAATACCGTTTGGGTCGTTTGTTTTTAATAAAACGAAAAGGAGTTTGATATTAGTTGAAAACATTTTTAAGCAACTTAGTCCCCAGGGTTTATAAGACTAGAAATACAATAATTATTTATTGGCTAGGTTATGAATTAGTACTAGGTAACTAATGTAACGATAATACTACAGATAGATATACTAATGGTCGAAGAGGATTACTAGCTAGGTGGGTAGTAGTTGGTAAGGTTTACGCGATTTTGTAACCTGTTCTTTCTGGTAACTTATGATTATTCTCTCACTCGTACTATTAACAGATTAGATATATTTAAAATAATATATACGCCTAATGTAAAGAGTTTACTTGTGTAGAAAAAAACTACGTGGGAAAGCTCTTTTTTTACCTTGATTTTTAATTTTTAAGTGCTTACGTTTTGAGAGGAGTTATTTATTAACAACTCATAAAAGCAGTTTGATGTTGTTTCATTAAAAACATTTTACTATAACATGAAATGTTTAAGAAGTACTTCTATTTTCATAAATCATGACACTACTAATGATAATCATATTTTAATAGAAATATGTAGGTACTTCTTTCAAAAAGATAGTAAATAAACTATCAACAATCTCCTTTTAATAAACTTATAGAGAAAAATTGGGGAGAAATGTAATCTTCACGTGTCATAAATAGAAGTAAAGTTTTTATACAGGATTTTAAAGAAAAGTAAAATCTCCACTAAATTGGCTGTATTTCTGTTGTTAAAACAGCTTCATGACCATGTGGCAAATGAAACATTTTTACCAAATTAATTAAACATTAGTTGGAGGTAATTTATTATGCATCAAATTATTACAATTACAGGTCGCTTAACTTGTGATCCTGAGAGTAATACGTATGGTGAAAAGACAGTTTGTCGTTTTGCTGTAGCAGTAGATGATGGGTATGGAGATAAAAAAACTACTGATTTCTTTAATGTATCTGTTTGGGGGAAAATGGGTGAAAAGGTACAAAGATACCAAAAGAAAGGTTCTGTTGTGCAAGTAATCGGTAAAATGAAATCTTCTAAGAAGGATAAAACTACGTACTGGGAATTACGCGCAAATAACATTGTATTTTTTACCTTTGATAATAATAGTAATCAACAACAAAATAACTTTGAAATGTTCACTGGTGACATAAATATCAGTGATGATGATTTACCATTTTAAAGTAGGTTATTTATTGGTGGAGGTGATTATATGAGTGATCAGAGAAGGTTACGGTCGGAGTTAAAACAAGGGCTCCATCAATTTACGATGACCCTTTATAATTCTTATAGACAAACTTTATCGCATGAAAAATCTGTAGAACAAATATCCAACTGTTTAATAGAAGAGTATGAATATGTAACTAAACAAGTCATGAAACAAGAACAAACTTTTAATCTTGGAAGCCTTGTTGAAAAGGTGGAAAAACGTGCTAAGGATGAAAAGGACCCCGTCAAACAGTTTGAGTTGTATGAAGATGTGGAAATTCTATTGCGTGCACAGGAACTTGTTACAAAATACGAAACGGGGAAGGATAATAAATGAATATTGCAAAATTAATGTGTGTAATTAATAAGTTTTGGTTTTGATAATAGAATGTTTTGTCGATTAAAAGATGATATGACCCATTTCATATCAACAAAGAAAGATAAATTTATTATGAATTATAAAAATTTTTTTACTCAGTCACAAAACATTAAAGATTGATTTAATACAGTACTTCCTATAAGAGAAGCCAATACCTTTGAAAATAGATTATTTCTATTTAATAGATGTAAAATTTGTTTTTGGAGGATTTGATTATATTCAATTTAGGGGTGAACAATTAAAGGATAAAGATTTTGTTGTTATTGTTAGTCAGCAAACTTATAAATTGTTCCTACCAATAGTTTCTCATCTTTATTCTACGCGCATTCATAATACACACAATGAAGTAGATTCATACTTTCCTATGTTAGACAGTTCGGAATGGTCAACTAAAATACATTTCTATTATAAAAAAGTGAGGATTACGACTATTCGTTCAGTATATATTTTTTGAAAGGAAGGGTTAGCTATGCTAAAGAATCGTTCATGTTCATGGTGTGATAGCACCGGTATTACGGAGAAAGGATTTTGCTGTATGTGTAAAGGGAAAGGGTATATGGAAGTAATTGATCAAGCAGTGTTTGCTGCAAAACAACAACCTAACTTATCATGTCTTATCCGCGCTATTTCTAAGCATACGACTCCGGAGCAATTTTCAAACATCATGAATGATTGCTAAGTCTTAGCCAATTAGTTCAAGAGCTCCTTGAAAGAGGCTCCCTTTTTTTAGAGTTAATACCCTTAACTAAAGTAAGAAGAAAGGTAAATGTACTAGGGTTAAGATGTTTGTAAGTCACTTGTTTGGTTTATATATGTATACAAGTTTAAATTTACCAGTTAATCATGATTATAAGGAACAAGAAAGGGTCTAACCTGGCCTCCTAAAATTATTAACAACAGCAATATTAAAAACCGCTACATTGAAATCCCTCGATTAATACTCTAAAGAGATGTTTGAAAGAGGGATTTCAAATTAGGGGATGAAGCTGTATCAGAGGATATAGTTCATAAGTTAATAGAAGCTTAAGAGTAATTAAAAATTCCTACTAGCCTTGAGAAAAATAGTGGATTTAAAAATTGTAGAACTTGGATATGTGGTTAAGGTAAATTATGATAATCGTATGCACCAATGAGTGAAACCTAAATAGCAACAATAATAGAACTTGTTTACTCTCCCTTAAGAACATGATTTTGTAAATGTGATTTAAGTTGGGAGAAGAAAAAGTAGGATATGGCTCTAATCTCTGTAATTCGTTATGGTGATTAAGTACCATATCTTCTTTTTTTGGGGTGTTGCATATGTTTAAAGATGTTTTAATGGATAATAAGGGGGCATTAATTCGAATTATTGTCTTTGTACTAGCTTGGTTGAATCAGTATTTGACTTCTAAAGGCTATCAACCTTTACCTGTATTAGGTGAAGCAGAAGTTGCTGCTGTTGTTACATTTATCGCATCGGTGCTGACATTGATAAATGATAACAAGGTAACGTCAAAGACAAAAGAACTTAAGGAATAATGTCATCTTGTAAGACGGGCTTAAATGCTCGTCTTATTTTTTTACCGACTTATTGACGTTTTCAAATTAACTGCTTACGTTTCTATTGAGAGTTGTGAATAGGGGGGATTTGCATTTATGAGTACTTACATTACCAAATGAAAATACAGCATTTAAATTGTAGCCACCAACTATAATAAATGCGAAAGTTAGGCGTTAAATCCATTTGAAGAAGTTGAGAGTTGTGAAGAAAATTTAATAGAAAATCAATTAGATAGAAAATATTTTTGTATAACCGAAAGGGGAAGCTCAAGATGATAATTACAGAACATGCCGTCAGGAGGTATAAGCAACGTGTTGGAAAAAGAACTGCTTCTAAGAAACGTGTTGTAATGCAAATTAATCGAGATCTTGCTCGTGATGTAAAATACCGCAAACCTTCTAAGGTTAAAAATCATTATATATTAGTAACATCTAGATACCAAGCTGTTTGTTACAAATCTAGAGTTGTTACTATCACTGGTCCGAAAGATGATGTTACCAACTACAAGTATACCACTCGTTGTGATCAGGAGTTGGGTCTTGTTGCATAAGTGTAGTAAGAAACAAATGGCGAATATGAGAATGTAGCAATTTGTAATTATGTAAATAGATTCAGCTTTATAAGAATACTAAAGGAAGGGGCTAGAAATTAGAAACCAGAAAGAAAAGCAAACGGCTGGGAATGTCGTGTAGAAAAATAGAGATTTAAAACCCGGGATTACTTAATGGTAAAAGATAAAAAGGCTATAAATACACATTTTAAAAAATAATTATTAATCCTAAGTATTTGTTTTTAAATATACATTTGAAGTGTTTTGAGAAAATTGACCCCACTCCGTTATTTCGTTTTGATGAAAAATATCTACTTTATTTATCTAGTGAGATCATTCAATCAAGAAATAAGAAAATCCAAGAGGAAAATGAAAGGATAAATTAGTGAGAATGTTTAGAAAGATGACAATGATTTCATTGAATGTTTATGTAAAGTTAATTGGTATCTTAAAATGGAGTATGGCAAAATTATTAGAGTGTAATGCATATGTTTTTATATCTTAGGGGTGAAAAATTTGAATTCAGCAAACTTGGGTTGGTTTATTTTATCTCAAACAATTTTGGGAATTGGCAGTTATGCAATTATGTGCGCTATATTCTGTTTAAGGTTCCATCGAAACATTACGATAATTTCTCTACTTTCATTTTTGTACTAGTATTATTAATTACTCCATCTACTTTAATAAACAAGAAGGTATTGGTTATTTAGTACCGATTATAGGAATGCTGATAACTTTCCTTTATTTAGCTGCTATAGAGAAGCTTTCTATTATTTGGGCACTTGTAGTGACTGTTGCAGGAGGTGTCATTATACCTCTTATTATTCAAATTATGATCATATTTGCTTCACTTGGATTTTTTAGTCCTTCTGAATTGAAAGAGCATATTTGGAGGAATTATGCAATGGATATTACATCTGGTTTTAGCTATGCTTTATTAGCATTTGTTCTTTATTCTCAAGAGTGGACTTTTAAATTTGATTTCGAAAAAATACGTTTTAAATATGAGAAATATATAGTGATAGGAATTTCTCTTGTTGCGGCAATTGTTCTACCTGCTTCAATGTTTATGACACATGTAAAAGGTACTGATTTGAATTTAATATTTTTAACTATTAGCTCAACTTTAGTATTTATTCTACTTTTAATATTTTCCATAAGAAAAGAACGGACAGAAAAACAGTTTGACAAAACAATTAAGGAGGTAAAAACGAATGCTCAAAAAAATGATGTTTAATCTTTCAATGGCTGCAACTAAGATGTCTATTACTAGTAGTATTTCTTGGTGGTGGCAATAAATAATTAATGAAGAGGGCAGGCATCTTTATGATGATGGCTTTCTTTTTATAGATAATAATCAGATTTATTTGTAAATAAATAAAATGTCATAGAATCTTCATTCTAATTTAATTAGTTTTTTTATGTATAATATGGGAAAATTAAGTGGTACCAGTAATTATATCCATGGGATAATTTTACAATAAATGTAAGCGGGAATGTCTATCTAAAAAAGATGTCCATGTGCTTATAATTTTTAGACAAGGTTCAGTTGGAAGAGTAGTAGGTTTTAATAATATTACTGAAAGAAGCCGAATTCACCATACTTATTCATATAACAAGGGAGTAGTAAATAAAATGTCAAACAAAGATAAATCAAATATATTTGAAAAAACATTTGGTGAACTACTAGAAAACAACAAAGAAGAGAATGATGCGGTGATTTATCAATCGAGAGATAAATTACAAGAGGTCTTGTTAAGAGCAGAAGGGAAAAAAATCTTATCGCATGAAGATAGGGAAAAATCAACTGAGGGGTATATTTCTCCTTCCATTAAAGATGAAAAGTTGGAAGAGTTTGTAGGTGAAATGCCATTACCTCCTATTAATAGAGAACAAGAATCAAGGGCTGTATCTATTGGTTTACAAGAAATTCGGGAAATGAAGGAGTATATGCTGTATATTCATCGTTATATGATTAATGAATTTAATCGAATTTATGCTTCATTTCCAATTCTGTTTGCAAAAGACTTTGAAGATAAATTCGGCACTGCTCATAAGGAATTAGCCACAATAATGGAAGATATCGAGCATTTCATTATTGGAGATATTTATAATGTAGAGGCAGTGAAAAATGATTTTAAACTCGTTCAAATCCTCGAAGGAAAGCGGCTTTCAATCCTCTATGATTTTTTAGAATATCAAAATAATAAAAAAATACAATAAAGACTTGTAAAATCAAGTGTAAGTGCTTATATTCTGTTTGGACATTTTATATTATGGTGTAAATGATTTTTAAGGTAAAACAACTGTTACAAATTTTGCATAGGGATGAGGTAGTTTATATGGAGAACAAACAAATCGTATCATATAATGCACAATCAAGAGGTCATAAGACAAAGGGGAATACATACAAAGAACGTTACGTCGAGAATACATGCCCGGAGTGTCAAAATCCTCGTGCATATAAAGATGAATGGAAAACAAGGATTAAGTATACATGCTTAAAGCGTGCTTGCCGTCATCAGTGGTTCGAAAAGAAAGAGTTTCCTGAAGTTAAAGAATAAAAATAATGTATAAAGAGTCCGTTCTTTTAGGAGGGCTCTTTTTTATTTTACTTCTCTATAAAAACTTCTAACTTTCTCACTACTGTAACAACAGAAATATAATAATGAGAGGACTTGATTCAAAATGAAAACAAAAATCAAAAAGGGAAAAATAATACAGAACTGTTTAAAAGTCACGGCAGCAACCGTAGTGGCTAGCGGTGTAGGATTTCAATTTTATGAGATTCAAGAGTTAAACAAAGAAGTGAAATCCTTAGAGAAAAACCATAAACAAACTGTCCTAGAATTAAAAACCGCGAATGAAAACAACAAAGTATTAGAAGAACAAAAAAACAAATTGCAGCTAATACAGAACAGCTTTCTATTGAATTAGAAGAAATAAAAAATGAAAACGAAGCTATGAATGAGGGGAAACATCAGTCTCAAGAAGAGAATCAGAAACTTCAAGCAGAGAATGCAGATTTAGCTAAGCAATTGCGCGAAGCGAAGGAATCTGCCAGGCCAGTGATGCCTGAAAAAACATCATCAGACAAATCTGATCCTCCTACTGCTAAAGATACTAGTGTTTCTAAAACGATTATGGGGATTGGTACTGCTTATACATTAAACGAGCCAGGAGTTACAGGTATAACAGCTTCAGGTAAGACAATACAACCAGGTATGATTGCAATGGATCGCTCGGTTCCAATGGGAACAAGAGTAAGAATTACATGTGATTCTTATCCATATATTAATGGAATTTACACTGTCGAAGATCGAGGTGGTGCTATAAAAGGAAACATAGTAGACATTTATATGACAGATGCTGACAGAATGAATGACTTTGGACGAAGAGATATCAAGATAGAATTTCTTAACTAGTTGATGATATGGATATCATTGGGCACGGTTGCTGAGAAAATCAGGAGAACATTAGAAGGAAAAGCAATTTTGGTATAACTATTATTTAGGTAAACAAACTGAAAGAAGTACAATGAATAGCGTAATACTTTATATTAAGAAAAATAGAATTAAAAAAGTTTTATAAAAATGGCCCATTGTATTATTTGATGGGCCATTTTTATGCATTCCTCAAAGAACGCGAAGTAAGTAGGAGAAGATGAGTTTGTTTCGGACAAGAGATGACAGGAACCATATTAATTTTTCCACGTACATAAAGTGGTACTATATACCGAATGTACGTTTGGTGTATAATAGACCTATATCGAAATGGAGGTGAAAGAAATGAGGCGCAATAAAGTATCTAAATTTTGTATCTAACCAAATTAAGCACAGGCACTGGTAACTAATAAAATAGTTAGCTATTTACATGTTATAGTTAATCACTTTCTATTCTCTTTGGGATAACGTATACAAAGATACAGGGAAAGGTTTGACATATGGTATATGCTTTCATAAACTTTCTGCCATGAAGAAAGTGTTTATTTTGCAAAAAGAAGTGGATAGTATTGCGATTCAGTCGTCTATTTGCAACATTGCGGATGCAAATACACTTTTTTTAAAAAAATAAACAGTATCCTGGGTTTCAAATCTAATAAGAACGAAGGAATCTTCTCATTAAAATAAACAGCTAGTAAAGGTAGCTAGAATTGATTAATATATGGAAAATTATTTGGACAAAGTCTCAAATTAAAGAATGAAGCGATAAGGTTTCTAACTGCATGGACTGTGAAGATGGTCTAATAAATTAGAATTCCAGAGAAATCTTTATTTAGGAATTTTCTCTTCTAAACGAAGTGAAAGTGTAGGTAGTTGAGTATAGTATGTAACATAAATAGGAAGGAAAACGTTTTTCGACTAAATGAAATAAAAGTCTATACATCAGAAGAATTGAAAGATAAAATGGAACTTGACCTAAACCAACATTTAAAACAGGTAGTTGAAATGCCGAGTATGCTAGGTGTTTCACTAAGAATGGATTATGAAAGTATTGCTTCTATTTCAGATTGGTATGTAAATAAGAAAAAGCTATCGATTATATTGGCAGAAATACTGAATTAATTAGATTTTTTCTATACGATGACGTACTTAAATGTAGGATTAAATTCATTCGTGGCAAATATGTCGTGAAAGATGATTGAAGTGTGTAAACATTTATAAGTATGCTTTCAATCTTGAATAGGTAGGGCAGAATTTTAGGAATACGACAAAAGTGAGAAAATGAAGCACAATGTAGAATTACTCCAAGTTTTAAAAGAGGATTTAAGCAGAAAAGTTAATGTACATGTAGTTATAAAAAGTGTTTCACGTATAAAGGTTAAAAAATAATATGAGGAATTTGGACGATACTTACAAGATTGAACGTTACTCGTAAGTAGTACCTTTTACAGACATTAATTGCATTATGTACAAAACAATTATGGAAAGATAAACGAATTCACTGCTTAATTTCGCCTTCTAACAGGGGATTTTTTGCGTTGTTTTCAAACATTTCGCACTTAAAAGACCCGTGGGAGGGAGAAAATTGTACAGATTATTATTACTTGAAGATGAAGTTGAAATCGGTAGCACACTTGAAATGATTTTAAGAAGCGAAAATTATCATATTGATTGGTTTACTACTGGTGATGAAGCAGTGAATGCTGCTGTATCTAATGATTATGACTTAATGATATTAGATGTCATGTTAAAGAAAACAGTGGGAGAGTTAAATACTCGTATTTCAAATGGCCTTGAAGTTGCAAGGTTAGTGAATCAAAAAAAGAAAATTCCATATTTACTCCTGACATCAAGAAGCGAACCGCTAGATATTATGCAAGGCTTAGATATGGGAGCAGAAGACTATATAACAAAACCATATGACTTAACGGTGTTGCTTGCGAGAATCCGAACAGTTTTAAGAAGAAGTTGTAGTAACGATATTTCTAACGGAGGAATTACTCGATGCGGTAATATTGAGATTAATTTATTAACGCACAAAGTAATTGTTGAGGGTAAGCATGTTCATTTAACTAAACAACTTTTCGAATTATTACATTACTTCATCATTCATAAGGGACAAATTATTTCTAAAGAAGAATTATATAAAAATATTTGGGGATATGATCCTTCAGAACTTCAAGAAACAAATACTCTGGAAGTAAATATCCGTAGGTTAAGAAATTCACTTGATATTGATATAATCAAAACAGTTCGAGGTAAGGGTTATGTTCTTGAAGTCTCTAGTTGCTAGAAGGATAAAAAATAATAAATTACATATGAAGATAATGGCGGTGGCAGTCATTGCTGTTACCTTAATTACAATACCCATTCAGCTACTATTTTTTATTTCTGTTGTTTTAAAAAATGGGGAAGAAGCGTTTAGTCATATCAAGTACAGAGCGATTCAGATTGAAAATGAAGCTTGGAGAATTGGCGGGGTTGATAAGATACATCAGGAATTTTTTGATGGAATTCTATTAAAAGGTGAAGAAATAAAAGTTTCATCTGCAGCAAAAAACATTGAATACACTTTCTACATTAAACAAAACGAAGAAGCAATAAGTAGTGTAGATAAATACTTTGCAGCCTTTTTAATAGAAACTTTAGTTAAAAGACATCAAAAAGAAATAAATAAATTAGGTAACATATCAATTCGTAACGATGAAACAAATGGCCTTTATTATATGACTTATAAGCATACTTTTAAACATGGAGATAATAATGAAACGATTATAGTAAAAAGAAACGTAACACCAATTGTTATAAAGCTAATAGAGAAATATCAAAAAGAATTTTTTATTTACTTATTGTATTTCATTATTGCTATAAGTATATTTATCTATTTTGGGATTGGCCTAGTATTTCGCTTCTTTGGGAAAGCTCTTGATAAATCATTTGTGGAGTTAAAAGAAAAGGATTACAAGGCTAGAATAGACATAAAGGATAGTTATGGAAAAGAAATAAGCAATGTTCAGCATCAAATCAATGATATTCTTGAGCAAATGCAAAATCATATTGAAGTTAATATAGAGTCCATGCAGGATGTTTCACATGAGGTAAACAATAAGTTAACCTCAATTAAACAATCTATTGATATGCTACGATTTTACGGAACAAATAATAAACTAATTGTAGAACAAAAATTAAAGTCAATAGATGATAATATTGAACAAATTACAAAAGTTATGTCTACATTTCTCGATCTTGCAAAATTAGACCGGGGAATTCATATGGATGCTACAAAATCTCGGGATGTAAAAGAAATGATTGAGAATTACCTACAATATATAAAAAAGGTTTTTCCTGATTTTGATTTTATTGGTAAATATGATGTAAGCTCGCCAATTATTCATTTTAATAAAGAACATTTTGTATTAGCCTTAAATCCTATTATTGAAAATGCAGTTAGGTATTCATTGCATAGTAATGAGATAGTCATTCATATTCGAGAAGGTAAATATTCAAACTATGTATATATTGATATTATTAATTGGGGTATTCAAATTGAAAAAGAGGAAATCTCACAGTTATTTAATAGATATTACAGAGGGAAGAATATTGAAAATTCAATGAAAGGGTTCGGAATGGGTTTAACAATATCCAAAAAAGTGATGCATTTATATAAGGGGAAAATTCATGTAAAGAGTTATGAAGATGGCAAAAACATTTTTACATTAATCATACCCTTGCATCAGGAATCGAGAGGTGATACCTAATGGGAAATAAGATTAGGAAATTTCTCAATAATTTTGTGAAACGTGATAAACTACGTGTGCAAGTAGTTTTATTAACCCTTATACTTGTTCTTGTTTCAGCAATACCAGTCAATTTATTTTCTATTTATAATGAGCTACAACTAACAACTCAAAGAGAATTTGAATCTATGTTTTCCAGGGTAGAGAAAATACAGGACAAAATAGTTTCTTCAGGAATAGGTGCATCACAGGAACTTGATTCTGAGTTCTTTAAGCAGATTAGCTATCCAGGTGAATCAATGAAAATTCGCATGGGTGAACAAGGAGCACAAGATTATCATTATGCAGCTGAGTATGAACAGAATGATAAATTTGGTATGTTTGAAGCTCAAATACTGACCTTATTCGTCCCAACCTTTTTTGATTCTATTAAAGCACATATGAAATCACTAGATGCTACTGCTGATAAAGATAGTTATAGTTTTTATATTGATGAAAAAAATAAAGCATATGGTGAGATTTTACATTCTTTTAAACATAAAGGTCATTATGACACGATAATCATAAAAAAAGATATAACACCTAATTTGAAGATGCAAATGGTTAATAGCATGGAAAACTTCTTATATATGTTCATTTGGTTTTTCTTCTTTTCAGTTGTGTCAGTATTAGTATGTTTAAAATTTATTTTTAAACCATTACAAAGTGCAATCGATTCAAGTTTTGAAAATGTAGTAGATAATAATTATCAAACAAGGATTGAAGATCCTTTGTATGGAGAAGAAATATCAAAAATTGTTCATCGTTTTAATGCAGTGTTAGACAGGATGCATGATCTTGTACAAAACAATCTTAATTCCATGCAAGATGTATCGCATGAGATAAAGACATATCTTACGGCAATCAAACAATCTGTTGATGTTATTAAAATATATGGAAAAAGTGATGATAAACTAGTTGCTGAAAAACTAGATGCTATTGAAGATAATATAATTAGGGGAACGGCCATTATATCAACTACGCTGGAACTAGCCCGTTTGAAACAAATCCCAAATATTGATAGTGCCAATTACTATGACGTGAAATATTTAGTAAATTTCTTGTTAAGATTTAAGCAAGAAACCTATCCGAGTTTTATTTTTGAGACAGACTATGATTCTGAAGAAGTTGAGATATTTATAGACAGGAACCATTTTTTCTTAATGATGAATCCAATTCTTGATAATGCTGTTAAGTATTCAATGAATTCAAATATAGTTAAAATAGATACCATTTCTAAAAGAACTGATAATATGGTATATATTTCTATCACCAATACGGGGGTTGTTATTGATCAAAAAGAGATTCCTTTTCTCTTCGATCGTTATTATCGTGGGAAAAATTTGGGGAATTCAAAACAAGGATCTGGTTTAGGCTTGACCATAGCTAAAGAAGTAATGAATCTGTATAAAGGTCGAATAACTGTTCATGGCACAGCAGATGGAGTAACATCTTTTATATTAAGTTTTCCAAAGGCCATTAGAAGAGAAGACTCAGGAAATTTATCCTGAGTCTTTTTATTTTGATGGTGAGAAATAATAATTATATAGATACATTAATCTTAGGTGGCAAAGTATTTGTTGGAGTAATTTGAAAAATAATTTTTGGGGATTATAACTAGGGGCTGGACTATTTCTATCCCAATCTACTTCAAACTTGCTGTACATTCAAACAATAGAGATTGAATGTATTCATCTTGTGGAGCTTTAACGCTCGTATTTTTTTAAGTGGGCTAAGATATACTCCATTTTTGCAGTTGATTCATTTGAATTTTGTTTGCATTGGTACTCTGCAATTTCTTGGAATAGGCTTTCTTCAAGAGCTTGAATGTCATCTCTATTATAGTTCATTATTTCATCCATCTCCAATGTATATATGAGGTTGAGCAAGTCATCAATTTTCTCTTCATCTACTATAAGTCCGGAGAATTCTTCAAGAGATAAATCTACCCCTATATTACCACGGTAAATCTTCAAGCAACCACACCTCCCTTATGTAAGTCTACAAATATCTAACATAGACAGCACCTCTGAAATCATTGTATCTCTTACTTTTTGTATCTCTTAATTTATAGATGAAAATGATTTTATAGGAAGTGTCTTATTTCTTTACTTTACCGGTACTATAAAAGATTTTACGCTAACTAATCGTGTAGATAGGTTCTATCTCAGTCCTATATTTTTTATAAGATAAAGTATTGTGTCCAAAGCTTTTGTTAGTTTTTTTAATGTATTAATGTTTAAATTAATGGTTTAGTCCTTATAAAAGGTTTAGAAATTTTATATTCTCAAAAAGAGTATCAATTCACTCAATTCTTCTGTATTTTCTTTTTAGAGAGTTTTTAAGAAGAGAATTTTTAAATCTTAATTCAAAACGGTTATATCGTCGTTATCTGTCATTTCTATAACTTTTCACCTCAAACGTTAATAAATTTAAGCACAATAATTCCTTCCTGGACTAACTTATTTTAAGAATTTGAACCATTAGAAATGAGGGTGTAAAGTATTATCTCAAATATTTAAAGGTGAGTTAGCTCAATTTAGCATTTATAAGAAAAGGTACCTTTTAGCTTTTTAGCAAATGTGGTATAAAGGAAGATGGAGTGCTTGAGGGAGGAATTAGTCATGAATAAGCAAGAAGCGATAGAGATCATTAAGAATTCTTTTTATCATTTAATGTTCGAAGAAAATGTTAAAGTGGGTTCAATTAATGTTCTTTTGTATTTTCCATCTATAGGCATAGCAGTGTTAGAACCTAATAAAGATCGAAGACACTTACTTACAGAGGATAATATTGAAGATATGGATGAACTCTATATTAAAAAAGAATTAAAAGCTAAACCCATTTATTTAGATTTTGAAAACGATGAATTCAATATTGGATTTGTTATCAATGACATACTGTTGGAGGCAAGATTTGCACCAGCAGAGAATTTTTTGGAGAGTAGAGGTACCTAAGAGAAGGGGGTTAATTATTACATAACTCTTTTTGAAAGTCTCAAAATTTAATTATTGAGTCCTATTATAGGAGTATAAGACTTATCTTTCTTGATATGTACCTCACTATAAATGAACTATACTTGAAAGAAAGAGACGTATTTACGTCTCTCTTTTATTTTGAGGAAAATATAAGGTTTGTGAATTTCTGATATAACTCTAAGTTAGAATGTAACGTTTTAAAATCAAAAAGAGCTTGTTCCTCTTAATTATTAAATTGAAAAGTTAGGCGAACAAGTTAATTTACTAGAAGAAAGCACAGTGTTTTATAATCAAGTCCAACAGAGTGTGTTGTAATAAAATGTTTAGGTAATAGGTTTAAATATTTTATTCATTGTGAAATTAAAATAGTGGACACAGTAAAGAAGACTATGCTTCAAAAGGATTAAGAAAATTTGTATTCATAGAGTTTTTCCCTTCTTTAGAACATCTTAAAATTAAAGAGAGAAAAGAAATTTAAATTTTTATTTATTTGGTAAAAAATATCAAAATTTTGTTTTAATTTCTTATTATTTTTTATATAATAAGAACATCAGTTCGTAAAAGGTAGAAAAATCATAAACTAACAGAACAAGAGGGAATAGGAAAATGAGAGAAATGAGATATGGGTTATCGGGATATTTAGCACCGGATGGTATTTTCTATGAATGTGACTACGGTAAGCATAGCGAACTTGCCAATGAGCTTATTGAAAAATATAAAATAAAAAATAAAACGAACTATAACGAAATTGCAACTAGAGGAGAATTTTTAAAATTTGGTACATATCCTTGGTCAAGTAAAGAGGGGTGTAGTGGTTGCCACGTTTTTAAAAGTCTATTCCACCCATTATCTAATAAGCAATCTATATGGATAAATGAGAATTTGGATAAACTTACTGACAAGCAACGTTCTGAATTGAATAGATTACTTGATCAAGAAGAGCTCATAAGAAATAAATTAGCTATGGAGAGTAAGAAAGATGTGGAAAAAATACAGATTTCATATAGAGTTGGTACAAGATTATCAGCTGTCGGTGTTTAACGCTAACATTTTTATTAATTTTACTTAAATAGATAAAAAGTATTAATTAAATAGTTATTGATGCGGTCGTCGGAGTTAATAAATTTAGGGAAATGACAGCCTAGAAATACTAGGTTTAATCAAAAGGAAATTAAATTGTGGGGATAAGAACAATTAGAAAAGGAATTTGACTTATACTTTTCAATTGATAACACTTGCTTGTTTAAAGCACTTTAACTTTGTGTATTGAAGTGACTTTGAGGTTTCGAAATAAAATGTAACCGTATGGATAACAAATTCATTTTGGTGCAGTTACTAAAATTTTTGAATTCGATGAAGAAGTTTATGTTCCAACATAGCATAAATAACATATAGATGTGTATTTGACGTGGTACTATATGAGCATCATATAAAAAGAAAATACGTCAATTAAAAAACATATTATGGTTAATCTAATGATATTAATTATTTCAGATGTATACAGTAGATGCCAGATGATATCTTCTCAAGATACGAGGTATTTGGGGATTTTTTAAGAACCTATTAAATAATTCCAATCTACATATCGATTAATTATGCTGGTGATGATGTATTTCTTTCGTATCTTACAATAGTGTATAACCTGTTTATAGGATTTGAGCTAAATCCTTAATATAGTATTACAATTCTTTGTATAAATGCAGGCGGTTGAGTTTGCGGACATGATCATATTCAAGGTAATTTTGGAAAAGAAGATATTTAATTTCATATGAATATAATTGGTTGCCCGAATTATTATTCTAATTACCTTAAAAAAATGTAATACCAGAAGGGATGAAAAATGAACACAAACCAGTTGGTATTAAAGCATTTTATAATTTAGGCATAATAAAAAACCACGATTACTCGTAGTTTTCTTTTTTACTAACTTTAATCTTAACACTTTCAATTTC
Source organism: Bacillus sp. 7_6_55CFAA_CT2 (assembly GCF_000238655.1). NCBI lineage: Bacteria > Bacillati > Bacillota > Bacilli > Caryophanales > Bacillaceae > Bacillus > Bacillus sp. 7_6_55CFAA_CT2. The sequence continues at coordinate 1,314,870 of NZ_JH414708.1, forward strand.
TTTCTCTAGATAATCAAAGTTTTGAGTGACTTTGTTTTCTAAGCTAGTGAAATTGAATTGTACCTCTTTTAATGTTGTAGCAATACCTTCAAGCTGTTGGGTGTTCTTTTCTAAGTTTACGAATAATTCTCTTTCACGATTGTCAGAGCGAAGCCGATCTTCCGCTATCATTTTATAATGGTCTTCACGCTGTTCTTTCATGTTTTCATTCATAGAGGTGATTTGTTCCTTGTGACTATCACTAACACTACGAACATATCCCATAACCTTTATGGACATAAAGATAACAAATAGCATGATAATCGCAAAGAGAACCATAAAAGGTTTATCACCCTCAGTAATGCTAACAAAAATCTTTTCGATAATGCCAATTTCATCCGGAGTCATGCAGCGACTACCTCCTTATCTGGAGCTAAATTTGTAATCCGTCGCAGTAGTTCATCATGGGGCAAGGTTTGCACATGAAACTTCACTGGCTTTTTTCGGTACGAACTCCTTTTAGTACGCCCTTAAGGCGTTTTGCTTTATTCTCGTCTCTATATAAAGACAAATTTTTATCTGTGTAATGTAAAAATAAAAAAATTAATCAAGCTTGGATTAGAATAGTTCATAAAAAGGATAATAGTAGTTACTCGTAGACTATGTTTGAGGGAAATTTAGAGGAAGTATCTGTTTTGTTATTGTTGATGTTAAAATTAATAATTTGAATCAAGCAATAATTGTGTGATTCAATTGATGAACTTTCCAATCAGTTTAAATTCGTCTGTTAGGAATAGGTTGTCTTAAATGGGAATAGTTATTTCGGGATATCTATGTTTTCTTTGTAGAAAACATAGATAATTTCTATACCCGGATTTAAAATCTGTGATGTTTGTTGTTGGTTTATTCATATACGTGAAGGTAAGAAGTGTCTAATTGCTTCAAAAATCAAGTAATATTGGTACGTATTTTTTATTCAAACTATTCAATGGTATCTTCACATTGTTTTAGTGTTGCTTCGTAATCAATCTCGCTCATCTTTTGTTCTTCTTCTATTAATGAAGAAATAGATTTTACCAATTTTTTAGCTAGTAAATTGTCAGAGTTTTTGAGTCGATACAATAATCGAACCTTGTTTTGAAAAGAATAGTTCGCCCATTCGTCTTCTCCAATATATATATTAACTTGTGGTTTATCTGAATTATTGTTTTCAATATATTCGCTCATTTTTTAAGCGCTCCAATTGCTATATTCACTTGCGGGATCTTCATGAGCATAGGAACCACAAACGGGGCAACCTTTTGTATCTCGCTCATCAATTACATACTCGATTACGTACTCTTGGGAACAGTTTAAGCATTCTACCCATTTTTCTGAAAATTCATATTCTTTTCTTTGACTTTTCAATTTTTATCACCTCTCTTACACGTATACAACAACCTTTAGTAATGTATATTGTCAATTTCTTGTTTGGACAATTCCTAACTGTAGTTCATGTTTAGTATTGATTTTTTAATAAAGGAAAGGTTGTAATAAGTTATTGTAGAGAGGTGGTGTTGAAAATGAATTATATGAAGAAGATTGATGAAGCGATTGAGTTATTCAAAAATTTAATTAGTGCAACTACAAATGAAGCAAAGTCGGCTGTTCTTGCAACTAACCAGGACAACGAGATTGCTGATAAACTTTTAGTTCTTTTAAAGAATAAAACGTTATATCTTCCAGCTCTGACTTTGTTGCCGTCCATTACTAAGAATGACAGCAATAAACGTTTAAGGAATTATGTTAGTTTTATTAATGCTATTGATAAGTTAGAAGGCAAAAAGCTAAATGCATATGTCTTTGATTACGTACTTCGTCATATTGATGAGGAAGAATTGAAAATGTACAAAGCTATTTTAACGAATGCTGACTTAGTACCAGTTGTTAAAGAACCAGTTGATGAGACTGTGTTAGAAGAAAAAATTCAAGAAGAAGTGGCTCAAGGAGAAAAGGTTCAAGAAGACGTTGAGTCAGCATAATTCTATATTTATGAGAAAACAAGCGGATAAGAGTTTCGGCTTGTTTTTTTTCTTGACTTTCTTCTAAAAAAGGTTATGTTACAAACGCTCCTGTGAGAGAAGCAAGACGTGAGACCAAAATGAATAATCAAATGCTTGTCCTTGCTCTAATGGTTATGGATGAAATTGTAAATTTAAAAAATCCTCACAGAAAAAACAACTATGACTCTAATCATGAATAATAAGTTATTAATGATATTGGAATTCGGCAAAATGAGTAGGGTTCAAGTGAGCAGGTGAGCGTTTCTTAAATCTGAATAGGAGGCATTTTTCTCTTTAAAAGCGTGATATAGTCTCAATTTGTGTAGTGAAATGTGGCTACACGTAATGGTGCGGGTTAGATGTAGTGAATCTACCTCAAGATAGTGGAATCCGTAAAGATTCTATATGAAGTAAAATTTGTAATGTTTTGCTACAAAGAAGTGTCTTGCTACGTGGTCAACAATCAATAGGTTATTAGCTGCGACCTGACATCAAAATAAACAATCAGTTTATGAGGTTCATATTATTAAAAATAATTTAAGTAGTTTTGGAGAGAGACTTTTCTTCGAATTCATACCTAAAATGGCATATTTAAGGGAAGTTTCTGAAGCAGGAGATAAGCAACTACGCTTAAATGGTAAATAGAGAGAGAGAGGAAGAAATGAAATATGAAGAAATTTATTGAGTCATTAAAAAAAGAAATAAAAGAGATTCTTGACTGCTGCAAGCAACCTTTATGGAAATTAAGATATTTCTTTTATGGATGGGCATTGGGGGGAGTTATAGGTACGGCTTATTTTTACAAAATTGGTGAGCTAGATGAATATGGAGTGCTTCTTCGTATAACCGCAGCCATAATTTTGTTTATTTTTCCATTGGCTTATGGAGAGAAAAATGAGGTAGGGCCTGGTTGAATCTATTGTTTAATGTTAATTCTGATATCAAGACAATGGAATCATTTATGTAACAAAAGATGATTTGTGAGGCAGGCAAAGAAGTACTGTAGAGGAACTATAACAAGATAAAAGAATTTCCAGGCCATCTTTATATACATGCATTGGGATTGAAAAGATTCCAAGAAAGAAAAATGGCATATTTGTTAAGAAAAAAGAGTAATTCTATACCGCAGTAGTGCATATGCACATTACTTGGAAGGTTTTTGAATTTTTAAATGGGTGTTTAATGGGTGACCTAAAAAGGAAATAAAAAGAATATATGATGAAGAAAAATATCATCACTTTAATTTGCATAGGTTTAGTTGCTGATGGAAAAGGGAAGAGAACCCTTCTTACTGGGATAATATTGTCGACGTTATCCAGTCGAGAGCTCGTGGTTTAGAAGATTGAGTGTTATATAGCAATAGCTTATATATAATGTAGCGTTCATCATATGATTTTAATGCTCATATGTGCTTGTTATGTTATTTACTCCTTTTTACTTCTCTCTTTTCTTGGGGGCCTCTAATTAGAGGTCCCTATTTTTTTGCTAAAATTGGAAAGGTGGTTTGCAATATGATAGTAGGCGATATTATTGTCGTAAGTGGAAAGTCTCTTATCTCAAAGATGATTCAAAAGGTGGCAGGTTCTAATTGGACACATGTAGCTTTGTATATTGGTGGAGGATATATCATAGAGATAGATTGGAATACTAAATCCTCTATAGTAAGGGAGACATATTCTATTAGTAATTTAGAATACATGGTGTTAAGAAATAAAAATGTGTTAACGAAAGAACAACAAGAAATTATTATCTCTACAGCGGTTTCATATCAGAGAAAAGGTTTTCAATATGATTGGCTCCGATTAATTTCTCTATATTTAAAGTCGAAATTTCCAAGTAGCAAACTAATAGATAAACTAGATAGAAGGAATAAATTTATTTGTACAGAACTGGTGGATGAGATTTTAAAAGAAGCAGGTATTGATCTTTTTCCAAACCAAGGTGGGGATATTTTCCCTCATGACTACCTCACTTGTGAACAATTAATAGCGTTGAACAAAGTTAAATGGTCGAGTTATAAAAGGGCTAACTGAATCTTTTTACCCAAGTAGTTGACTTGTAAGTTGCTAACTATTTATGTTTTATTTTTACTTTTGATGTTACTTTCTTAATGTTAATGACAAGAAGACCATCAATTTCAAGGTGCTCCTATTTATACTTTTATCTTGTAATGAAGTAGTTAGGAGATAAAATACTTTCCTATTGAACCTTCTAAAAAAAATGGTTATCTTTAGTAACTATTATAATTATAGGGGGATTTCAATGAAGTTTAAAATCCAATCAGATGTAATTGATATTCAATCAGTGGCACCTATACAAGTAATTGATTGGGGTGTTAATTTGATTCAAGCTCCTCAAATGTGGTCAATTACAAAAGGTGAGGGGATTAGGGTTGCTATACTAGATACGGGTATCGATGCTACCCATCCGGATCTTGCTGCCAATTACAAAAAAGGAATGAATTTTACTACAAATAATTTTACTGACATAATGGATAGGAAGGGGCACGGCACGCACTGTGCAGGTATAATTGCTGGGTGTGACAACTCAATTGGTATCGTTGGGGTTGCTCCTAAAGCTGAGCTTTACATTGCTAAGGTATTAGCAGACGATGGTTCTGGTTTAGTTGAGGCAATTGTAAAGGGAATTGATTGGGCTATTTCTGAACAAGTAGATATCATTTCTATGAGTCTAGGTTCTTCGAATGATCCTGGTCCTGTCCTACATGATGCAATTAAACGTGCCCATGAGGCAGGTATTATTATTGTTGCTGCTACTGGTAATGAAAATACTCATGTTGGGTGGCCAGCATCATATGATGAGGTAATTGCAGTGGGAGCGATTAATAGAAATCTTGATAGAGCCACCTTCTCTAACTTCGGCAGTGAAACAGATGTAGCTGCTCCAGGTGTAGATATTTATAGTACATATCCTGTCAATCGCTATGCAAAACTATCTGGTACGTCTATGGCTACACCAATGGTAGCGGGGGTAATCGCCCTTATTCTAGCTTACTATCGTGATATTGGCAAAAAGTTAACTCCTGATCAAATCATGCAACTAATTCGTGAGCATTCGGTTGACCTTGGAGAAAAAGGTGTCGATGATATGTTTGGTAATGGACTAGTAAATGTTTGTGAATTAATGAAAATTAGTTGAAAAGAGGGGGCTTCGGCTCTTTTTTTTGTTTTTAAAATTTATTTCTAGATTTTTTAAGAACCGTTTTATGTTATCTCAAAATTATCATATATCATAAGAGATGTAGTTTTAGTGTAAAAATATTTGAACCCTAACATAGACGGAATTACTTCTTTATAAAGGGATTATCGTGTTCTACGATGTGTTATGGATTTGAAATATGAAAAGGCTGCAAAGCTTTCCTGAAAAATCGCTTTGCAGCCTTTTAATTCGTTGTGTTGTTTAGGGGAAAATTATTTGTATTTTCTTTTGAATTAAAAATATCAAACAAATATATCTATTAAACTTTCACTTTGATATATGTTTCTTTCATTCTCCAAGAGTCATTTGCTTAAAGTGACGACGGATACGTTTATCCAATTCAGGTTCATGCTCACAATCTTAATATTACCTATATAATTCATATTTATATAGGACCGGATTCATGTAACCAAGTCGTTCAAGTTTTCTATAAGATGCTGCAGCCTTTTCATAGGAGGAGTAGCGATGAGATATATATTTTAATGTCATCCATGTATCAGAGTGATAGAATTGCAGTCCTATATAATAGGAACTATCATCCACTTTGATAACGGATACTCTCGTTGGATAGTTTTTCATGTAATCATCTTTCTATGTGTTTGTATGACAATTTGTTATTTTTCATAGTGACAGTAATGAATTCGTTCATGATAATCTCCTTCTATTTAATAGACGACTTAACCTAACCCTCTGACTGGAAAATTTATAGACTTGTAATATGGTTGAGAATGTGATATTGACATGGGAATTGGTAGTTATGTATTAAAAAAAGAGAGTAGTTATTCTTTAAATCTTAATTTTGTTTCACATCAGACATTAGCTTAGTCAACATCTGTTTAATTGTTTCAATATCTTCCTTAAAAGTTCTACCCGAGAGTTATCCTCTAATGGGATTTCTGCTTTATATAATTAAGGTGAAAATAAAAAGAACGCAATCTGTTGAGGATGCATTCTTTGTTGTGGATTCATAGTCGTGAACTTGTTCAGTGCAAATTCCGTATACCATTTTGTAATTCAAAAAGTACAAAAGATTCGCCTGTGTACCAAGTTAGATATAGGAGATTTGTTGATGAAGCTAACAGTATTTGATTGAGAAAATATGACAAATTGGTTAGGTTATGCCTGAAGTCATGAAAGGAGGGCGAGGACATGGAAGGACTTAGGTATGAACGATTTGAACAAAACTTACTTGATCATTGGGTGAAACGTAAGGAGTCAGCAAAGGTGGGACTAAAGACTACTGTTGTTTGTCTTCAAATGAACAATGGATTTGAAGTAGTTGGACAATCAGCTTGTATGAATCCAGATGAGTACGACTATGAACTAGGTGTCTATTACGCTACAAAAGACGCGCTTAAAAGAATCGCTGATATTGTAGCTTACATTGAACATGAAGGTACCTTTTAGGTGTTAAGTCAAACGAGAAGCGCGTGATGGATAATCTATGCTCTTAAGTGTTTTAACTTTTTCAAAATGAACCATACTTAAAAACCTTGAAATAACATTTATTTAAGTAACTCACCTATATGAGGAATCAAAATGAATTTTGGAAAGTATTAATTTTAGCTTTGGAAAAAAACTTTAAGAATAGTGTTAATTGTGTCATAGGCAAATTTCCTTGATGAGGAGAATCCATTATTGCAGACGTTAGATCAATCGCTGGTTAGTAATGCTTAGTTGAATCATTTTTATCATACACAGAAAGTAGGTACTATCTATGGCTACTAAAGAGCGTGAAATTGAAACTTACGATACATCTAGTTTTCTACAAAAGAACAAGTCAAAGGTTGCAATGGGGGCAGTTGGTAGTTTTGCCTATAGAGCGAAACACTTAATACAAACTCAACCTGTGCAAGGTTTAGTAAAAAGTGAAATTTTTGATGAAGAAAAAGGAATTTCCAAGAAAGCTAATAAGGGAAGTAGAATGCGATTTTCTGGAAAGAATCTTGAAACTGTTATGGGTAAGGGACATTATGCTGTTACTGCTGCTACTATTTTAGATGTAGGACGCCGAATTGAAGGATATGATGATACAGAAGAGATTAAAGGAGAACAAGAATTTCAACTTAGGAAAAAAATGAAGAAGCAAATAGAGAAGAATAGAAATTTATATGGGAACATAAATCAAGGAGAAGTCGTATTTAATCTTTTTGAATCCAGAACAGGTCATCATAAGATGGGGAATGCTAAATTTAATTAGAGTGGAGCAGTGTATGTTTTCAATTGCAGATAACTTGTTAGGAACCATAGAAAATACTAATAAACTACCTTAAAAAAAGTAATTGATGTAGAGAAGTTTATGCGTTCTAAAACAAATTGTTCAAGTATTTCTACTATTGGATATGTGAATCCCAATAATTGGGCATCAAATATAATGGGACTCAGAATTTAAAAGTAGGTATAAAAAAACTAAAATTTATTCATCTAGAAGCAAGAGCAGATAATCCAACAAACCCACTAGTCGAAAATTTTTAGAGGAGAAAAATTGGAAAACACTTCTTTAGTAGAGGTTATAAAATGAGCAATACAAGTACTCTTCAATAGGTAGGTGCACATGGTAAAACAAATTGATGACTAGTGCATTTTAGTACAAACGAGTGCTATACGAAGTTCTTTAGCAAGTGCTTGAAATTAATGATTAAATGCGTGTACATACGCAAATGTGGGGATTTACTACTAGACAAATATGTAGAATTTATACAAGAGCAAGAAACATCGCAATAAATTGATGTATCTATCCAATAAAACCAAGAATTACATCAAAAAAATTTTCTCAAGTAACAAAAGAAATTTTTAAATCTAATAAATAGGAGGATGAAAAATGGCTATTTTAAATTCACTCAAAAAATTAGCTGAACTAGGTGTTTTAAATACAAAAATCGGTTCAACGATGGCCGTGAATGGTGTTAAGAGTGCTCCAAAAAAGATTATTAAAAGTACCTTCATCGATACGAAAAATAAGGAAAAGAGCTGGCGTAATCTATACACTGGTAAAAAATTAAACCCAAAACACGTTTTGGTGGCTGGAGGGGGGTATCTTGCTTTTAAACAAGCTAAGTTTGGCTATGAATATCAAATGGAACCTCTTAAACGAGCTACGCTGAATAATTATCAGTACATTGGGCCGCCAGAAATTATGATGTATGATGGTGTAGGACAAGAAAGAGTTCCAAAAAATTTAAACGTTGATGGAAGCATTGTGTTTGATCTTCACAATAATAGAAGGGGGTAACCTAGATGAAAATAAGACCATTACTAAGTGGTGCTGGTTTTGGATACACTGCAGCAATGAGTTTGTATGGCGGTGATAGCTTAGGTACATCGGTGGCTAAAGCATCTGTCAAAAGTTTATTATCTTTTTCTAATCCTTATGCAATGGCAGCGATAAATGCTGTAGGTTTGGTGCAAAAAAAATTATGGGATCTACAAGAATTTAAACATCAAAAGGAACAATGGTGGAAAGCACAATATGCAACAAGTAACGTGGTTGGGGGGGATTTTGTAGATACGCGAGGGGCTCAAACAATGAGACAAGCAGCTGTACAGGCTATCCAAGGAAGTAAGATGAATGCAAGAAGTGCACTTGGTGGAGAAGCTAAAATATTAAGCCCTTACTAAGTTGCTACACGTCTAGAAGGTAATAGAGAAGAGGATTGGAAATATGAGTGGAATTATTAGTCTTGAACATGAAATGCTCGAAATTATTCATGATCCTGTTCAATGGGGAGAACAGAACCTAGGGGTAAGCCCAAGTTGGTATCAAGAGCAAATTATTCGACAGTCACATCATCGCGAAGGTTTACGTTATGGTGAATGTGTCGGCACATGTATAGAAGAAAACCAACGAATTATAAATCCTAACACGGGAGAATATAAGTCGATAGGAGAGCTTTATCAGTCCCAACTAGATGGTATCACTACACCATTATTAACATTGAATGAGTTCTATCAATTAAAGAACAGTAAAGCTTTTTCCATTGAAGATAACGGTGTTCAAGATACGTTCGCTGTTGTAACAAAACATGGGGCACGAGTTACCCTTACAAGAAATCATCCAGTACTAACAGTCGATGGATGGAAAGAAGTAGATGCACTCCGTATCGGAGAAAGAATTGCTACACCTAAGATCTTAACTGTGTATGGCACAAAACAAGTAGAAAAGAATAAACTTCGAATTCTTGCATATATGCTCGCTGCGGGGCGTTTAAATAAGAATAGCATTAGCTTCCAAGTACGTTATGAAGGTGTTGGTGAGTCGTTGCAAAAATCTTGTGAGGCAATTGGCATTACAACGTATCATGAGCATCATAAGAAGGCGACAGTCTATCTAATGGACTTTAGAAGTTTTGAGTTTTATAGGGAAATAGAAGAAAAAAAATCCCTTCTTTTATTTACGAGTTGGATAGGGATCACTTAGCGTTCTTCTTAGGAAGTCTGTATTCTGCAGGTGGGTGGTTTTGCGCCGGGCGTATTAGTGAAATCGGGTATGCTACTAAGTGTCGGCAATTTGCATTAGATTTAAAACACTTACTATTACGTTTTGGTATCCAAACGAATTTACTTCAGAAAGAAATGAACGGTTCTGTTTATTACCATCTTATGGTTTATCACTGTTCCTCTATTTTATTATTCCTCGAACATTTAGCTACACCAGAGCGTAATTATGAAGCAGTCCAACAAAGAGCACTGAAAATGAAACCTTCTGAACCAACACTCCCTAAAGAAGTATGGAAATACATTGAAAAGGAACGAATTGTTAAAGGAATGACGAAAGCTGAAGTGGTAGGAAAGGGTAATCGTCGCTATCGTACAGAAAAAGGTATCTCTTTAAGTAATGCTCGTGAATATGCAGAGAATTTACAAGTTGCAATGTTACATTACTTAATTGAATCTCATGTATTATGGGAAGAAGTAGTAGGAATCATTCCTTATGGTAAGAGACAGACTTATGATATCTTTGTTCCAGAGACTCATAACTTAGTAGTTGAAGATATTCTTGTATTTAGTCCATGTACAAATGTTTAGCATAGATAGTAATTGAATACACAAATGAAAAAAAGAGTAAGTGTTGTTACTATGATGTCTAACATCTTTACGATATATAACAACTTTGTAACGCCCCTTCAGGTAATCATTCCTGCTGGTAACGTGGTGAACATGGGGAAACTCTAATTTTTTAAAAGGAAATAACCCCCTGATCTGAGGCTATATAGAGTGCGTTCCTAATATCAATAACAAGGTGAAACGACTATTCCATTGGATGTGAAATGCATCAATATGAATTGAGTCCATACGGGCGGTTGAAGCACATTGATTCAGAGTATTACAATCTTCTTCTATATCTAGGGGGATGATAGAATCACGCATCATGTAAGAGTATGAATAGTTCATGAGGAAATAATAAAATAGTAGCGTGTTTTATGAAAATAGCAGAAGTAGATTACATGAGTGATAAAAATTTTGAATTTATATTTATCATTATCAAAGAAGCATCTATCATCCTGTTTACTCCAATATGCAGAATAGGGACATTCCTCAAAATATAGACTCAAATGAAAATGTATAAAGACGTAAAAATGAATAAAAAAACGTTTAGGATCTGAGAACATACTACCTTACTAGGGTTGCTTATGAACATGAGGTACTTGCTGAATTTTAAGTATTTAATAAAAATATATTGACGGAGCAGCAAGCAGTGGTTACAACTACACTACATTACTAACTCATAATAGTCGGTTGCTATAGATATTGAATGAATAAAAATTGAGCAGTTACATAAGTTGTTGTTACTCAATCCTACTTTACGATTTTCATCATGCAAGACTAGAATTTTAGAAAACAGATATATCATTTGGGAAATTTCAACTTATTAGCCGTGTTAAAATTTCTAAAGCGGAGTTTACATCAGGTAATTCAGCTAAGGAGATTATTGAGCAAGTAAGCCCACATTTACTTGCTTAGACGAACATGTTTTAAATGGATTATTAGTGTTCGTTAATAAATACCCTAAATTAACTATAATTTGTATTAATAAATTAAACGTTATGAAAATAACGAAGGTAAAGAAAATATCTATCAATTCTTGTAAACAGCAGGAACGTTCAGTTAGTTCTAATGATTTAGAACAAGTAGAGAAAGAAAACCCACCCAAATTAAAAAAGAGCTTGTAAAGTTTGGGGTTGAGGTATTCGTGGTTCCGATATGAACATGCCTTCCCGCGGAGGGTAGTAATAAAGGCGACAGGTATCCGCATTGGGCCTGTTGCTTTTTTTATAAGAAGGAGGACAACAATATGGATGAAGTATTAGGAAAAAAAGTTAAACTGGATACCGAATTAGAGCGTTCCATTATTGAATACAGACCACGCGTAAAGTATGAACCAAATAAACCTTTTACTGTTAATTTACCAACAGAAGAAATCATAGGGGAAGATCAAAAGGAATTTGATGAAGATGGTTCGTTTATTCCGGAAGAAAAGCCAGCTAAACAATATGATAAATTTGTAGGTACACTAGAGCTTATTAATGAACTTATTGAATATATTGAGAAAAAAATGAAAGGCTTACAAGTTCCTATTTCTATAGAAGAACTTGAGAAGGTATATGAGTCACAACCATTTTTTGAACAAGATATAGGGGACGAAGGTTTCATTGAATTTGAAACATATCAGAAAACTTTCGAAAATCCAGAAGCACCTGCAAACTCACTTATTCAAGATATTGTTCATTCGTACGCAGAAGATGTGGAGGGTAGCTTAGAGTTAGAATTTTATGAAGATCTAAAAGAGTTGCATTCCATAGTAGAGGAAGGATATTTCTTATTTAAAGAAACTATTTTAAAGAATTATCTTGATGGAAATATTCCTAAGACACCAGAAAAGAATCACGGTTTTACTGAGCAAATTGAAAAAGCAGTTAAGAAGCAAAAACAATGGTTTGATCAAGTTACAAGCCTCTATAGGAACAACGAGCGTAAATATTATGATGCCCTAAAAACACAGTACGGTTCACCTGAATTCTTCAAGATAAGTGAGGAATATACAAAAACAAAGCGCCATTATGACGTTGTGGTTCGTAAAGAAAAGACACTTAATGAGGTAAGTTCTCTTATAGATGGTCTTCTTATAGGTTCACAAGATTGTTCTGAATCTATTAAATTTGGATTAGCTATAGGTAGCGAGATTGATGGTGAAGGGGTTATGAATTTATTAGAAAATCAGGCTTCTACAAAAGAACAACTTACCGATTTGCTCAAATTAACTCAGCTATCATTGAAGTTACAAATTAATCAACAAATTGAAGATAAGAAACAATATCGAGACGTGTTAAAAAACATTAACAATCTTTCTCGTAAAAAGCGTGCGCACGATGAATTATTAATGGCATTGGAACTTCGAAATACGATGTACCTAAACATGTACGATTCATTGCAACATTTGGAATCTCCAAGCAAGGCACCTGGTGTGGAATCATTCCTAAATCAAATGGCTGGAGGATTAAGTCTTGTACAAGAACAGTATGACTCATTTCTACAAGATGTATATGCAATGTATATGTCTGAATACGAAGTAAGAAAAGAAAAAATCGATAAAACATTAAACAAGGAAAATGCAAGAGCAGGTTATTCTTTGGTATCAGAGTATCTATAAAAGAGGTTTACTTCATCCTAATCCATATAAGGATAGATGAGAAAACGCTGGCCAACTTATAGGAGGCTCTATTCCTTTTGAATATGGTGACTATTAGACAAAGAAAATAAAGTGACCTAAGAGGTGAATCCAGATTGTTCAGTTTATCTCGAGATGAATTATTTTTTTATCGTTGAAAAACATACCATTGGGATGTACTAAAAGTAAGTAGAAGGTGTTTTTGCAACAAAACTTAATAATTAGTAAAACAATTAAATGTAGAAGCAGATTGGGATAAATGCGGACAACCTTCTTATGAAAATGAAGGTATATGGAAATAACAAATGTGGGTCATACTTAAAATCTAGGAAAGTAATAAACTATCTACAAAATCTACTATACTAAGGTAGAATCTGTAAGAAGTAAGATGCGTGCTATCTGCATTTCAGAAATACAAGATTTTAAACAATACAATATTTTAATGGAGGGGTAAGAATGTATACGTACAATCAACTTATTTTCCCTTCTCATATGGAAAAGAATACTCGTTTTCTAGTATTAGCGGGCTTTTCTTTAAATGGGCCAGTAGGGACACCTTTTATTATTCGAGATAACATAGAGCCATCTTATATTCTTGGTGATTGTCGCCTGACGGAGAACGTAAGAATGGCAAAAAAATACGGAATCACCCCACTAATCCTTCGGTTAAATGGGTCTCATGGAGAATGCGTTGTTAATCATGATGAACTTAATACTCCAGTTTTCCGATTTAAAACATTTGAAGCAACAGATGAGTCAAATAACATAGCTATTCACCTATTTCCAACGTATATGATTATTAAAGGCATAAACACTAGTTATTCATACCTGTTTGCTGATTATAAAGGAGTAGATGACTTAGCTTTTGCTATCAAACAAGATCTTTATTTTGGGTCGGGAGAAGTTGATGTAGAAGTTATTAATCAAATTCCAATAAAAGGATTATGTGCTTCTGAGAAATACGTTAGATTTACTGGAGCGGATGATGGCTTCCATTATGTAAGTAATCATAGCAATCCAGACTCAGAAGATAAGATTCAAATGCAATTACAGCTATTAAAAGATAGTTTTATTGCTGAAGATGGAAGTGAGGTTTTCTTTACAGGAGAATTAAGTAGTTTTCAAGTAGATACACTCCTATTTACAGATATACCTTACGAGAAAGCACCTGGGCAGCTATCCTCTATATTCGGGGAATTTGCCAAGACTAAGACAAATGAACAATCTATTTTCTGCTCAGTTGTTTTATGCTCTGATCTATTCTCTAAAAGTCGTTTTACGGTAACAGGAGAAGATACATACGAGACTCAAGTGCAATCACTTGTAGAAAAAGCCTCTATTAATACAGAAGAACATCGTCATTTAGAGCACATAGAAGTTGTAGTTGGTATACAAAACTCTGAGAACCCTAAATATTCCTCTATGCCAGTTGCAGCAAATTATGCTTGTATGCGATATAAACTGCCGAATTTCTATAATTCAGCTACAAATAAACAACTACTAAACATAAATACATTACAAAATAGAGAACTCAAAAAGGTGGAAGTTGCTAAATTAACAAGTAGTGGTTATATATGTATAGTACCATCAATTAAAAAAGGATTTGTTCCTTATTCCTCAAGAAATCTTTACCCTCAAAACAAATTTTATTCAAAACCTCATTATCTCCGGAGTATAGGTTACGATGTTAATCGAATTGCTGGATTCTTTAATCAATACATTGGGGAACCATTAAGCTTCGTATTACTTCAATCTATCATTACGCAAGTTGATGCCTTCATTGATAGTCTTGCAGAAGATCATCCAATCTACAGAGATATAAAAATGGAAGTCTTACATTATGATCAAGAAAATCTTACTCTATCTATTTCATTTGAGTTATATGGTGAGATTGAAACGGTTAGAACTTCCTTTACTTATATTTCGTCAAGTGAGGTGAGTGTTTCATGGCAGTAGAAATCAATAAGCCAACCCAAGCAAATGGTTCTATGGACTATGAAGATATGACAAAGACAATAAAGCATTTACTAGATGCTGCTTGGGGAACTCAGTGGGGAAGCTTTACCCCGGAAGAACCAACTGTGACAGTTGACAAGCCTGTAGCATATCCAGTTATCATTCATTACCTTAAGTTAATGCAACCAGGACTAATTGGTAAAAGCATCAGAGAAATTAAACCTCGTCAACGTTACCTTGCTTTTAATGAAGATCCTAAAGGAACTCTACCACCTGCAACTAAGGTTTATGGTCAGGTATTTGATGCAGAAGTTGTTTTTGAGATTTGGGAAGAAACCAATGCGCGAGTAGACAAGCTCACAAAGGAGTTTCGTCAAACGCTTGCAACATTCACGGGATTCCTTAAAGAGAAGGGGCTTAAAGAACTTCAATTCGTAAAGATGGAAACAGACTTATCAAAAGCAAATATAAGTAATGCTAGTAAGGTTCGTAGACTTGTTTATTTTGCTAAATTTGAAGAATTAACAGAAGTTTCTGTAGAAATCCTTCGTGTGATAGATGTCGTAGAACAGAAACTTCAGGAAACCACAAAAACGTTAAGAAACAAAAAAATCCAACTGGATGAATAGCGCTTGTCGCTTTTCAAATATAACAAAATAAAGAGGAGGCAAACCTATGCTTTATGAAAATCTTCCTGGCATTAATGTCACACTAAAAGATGGTGGCTTAATTGTCCCAGAACGAGGCGGATCAGAATCGATCCTAATCATTGCTCCATCTCTTGCGAAAGATGCTCCTGAAGAACCAGTATTAATTCGTAGTTCAACTGAACTTGTACAAGCTGGATTCGGTGACTTCTATGTTGCAGGAGAAGTTAACCCAATTGCTGCAGAATGGAAAGCTGCTACTGATGCAGGAGCTAGAATGGTTTACTTAGTAGCCCTTAAAGAAATCAGCTTAGAGCGTGCTGCTGAACTTGAGAAATATGCAATTGATGCCTATGTGGCTGCAGGAAACCAACTAGTAGAAGCCCAAGCTAAATTCAAAGACGTTTTAGTTGGCTCTACAGAAGCTGTTCGTATGCGCCGAAAATTCATCTATTTCTACGACATGCTAATGAGTGACCTACTTGATTTCACTGTGGATCACGTAGTTCTTAAAGGGGTTACACTTGAGGACGAAGCTACTAACTTAGTTGGTGAGTTTTTCCCTGAAGTTCCAAACTCTGAAGATTTCCCTTATATTAGTGGAATGGTTACTTCTTCTTATGTAATGGAGTCTCACGCTATTAATTACCCAGTAGAAATCAAAACTGGTACAAGCGATACGCTAGTAGTAAAGGTTGATGGTAAAGATGTAACGTTTACGCTTCCTGCTAAAACTTACAATGGTAGTTCATTAACAATAGCTGACTTGGTAAAAGACTTGAAGGCTGTTATCGATGAAGATGCAACTGGTATTAAAGTTAATGTGAGAGAAGACAGTGGTAAAATTGTCCTTTACTTCGATGCTCCTGCTTCTATCCAAGCTGGTACAACAGCGGCTGGTCTTCAATTAGATAAGCAAGTAGCAACATGGAAGAAAACAAGCTTTGGTGTAATTCACCGTGGCTCATTCGCTCAAACAGTTGCTGATTATTGTTCAATGAAAACTTTAATGAAATCAGCTGCGATTGGATACATTGGAGTTAAATCTCCAGTAGATACAAAGGTTTCTACAATCCGAAAATATGTGGAAGAATTATCTAAGATTGATACAGAAATCTCACCTTATCTTCAAGTAGTGGGATCTGAAGTGGGAGTAATCATGCCAACAACAAACTCAATCCACTATGTAAATGGTGCGACTCACTACGCTGCACTACTTTCAACTCTTCGAAAAGAAAGTGCACCTACAAATAAACCTATCAAAGGTGTTAAAGCTATCCGTTTTGATTACTCTCTTCGCCAACTTTCTAAACTAACTAGTAAGAAAATCGTTACATTCCGTTTAAAAGATTCAAATCAGTTAGTTGTTACAGACGGAATCACAACTGCGCCATCTATTGTAATGGCTGGAAAAGTACGTGAAAGTGACTTTGCTCGTTTATCTACTCTTCGTATTACCCAGCTTGCTATCCAAGTTGTTCGTGAAGCAGTAGAACCATTTATTGGTGAAGCAAATGAAATGCCACAATACAATGCAATGAACACTGCTATCAAGTCTGCATTAGAGAAAATACGCGAAGCAGGCGCTATTCAAGGATACAAATTCTCAATTGAAAACCTTGGAGTATACTTAGATGAGGTAACTGTAACTTTAGAAATTATCCCGGCATTTGAATTACGTCGTGTACAAGTTCAAGTTAACTTAACTCCTCCTGAGTATATGCTACAAGGACTTAGCCAGTAAGAACTATTAATGAGAAGAGGGGATTAAATGCCCCTCTCTTATATAAAAGAATAACAGGAGGTTATTAACCTATGAGTACAACAGCTTCTCGCTATAGTAAAACTTTCACTACTTACGGTGGCTCTGACATCGTATGTACATTTAATGGACAGGTAGTTGGCCAATTACAAGCTATTACTTACTCAGTTACTCGTGAAAAAGGACCTGTGTATGTAATGGGTGATCCAAACCCAAAATCTTTCTCTCGTGGTTGAGATGTAGCCACCTTTCTATGGTGACATAGAATGACAAACTCCGTGAACTGCTGGAAACCCCTAAAGCTTTTGTTACTACAACGTAACTAGAAATGGTAAGCGTGAATGTTAAAAAAACAAAAGATATTTATATTCATGTTATGAATTGAAAAATTTATGGCGTAGAAAATAATGGGCAATCAGCAGCCAAGCTCCTGTTCCGAAAGGATGGAGAAGGTTCAACGACTAGAGTGTACTACCTGAAATGGTAATGAGACTTATTAGTGCGGAGCAAGTTGAACGTCCATTTAAGATGACAATGCTTTAATGGGCGAATTCACACCAAAATATAATTACAAAAATAACCTTATTAAAAACATCAATTCACCAGAATACTGGTATATTGCAGAAATGCAAGCCTCAGATGTAAGAGACATCCTTTGTCCGGATAACCGATTGAAACAGAACTCCCAAGCAAAAAATTAAAATTTTTACAACACCATGATGGCTTAGTGTTTTAAAAAATGTTTTTAAAAAGGAAAAAGAAAAGTATTTAGAGGTGTGTTATCAACTTGAAGATATAGTCTAGTCCGTCTGTAAAACAGAGTTAAAATATCTCGAAAGAGACGGTGTAAACGAAACGTGGTATTGCAGGAAGTTTAGTATTTACTATCTTCGACCGTGATGCACTATTTAATCTTAAGCAACAAGCTGCTGTTCACCGTCATGGCTTAAATCAAACGGATGCACTTGCTAGTAGCTCTACTCAGGTATTAGATGCTGATGCAAATGCTGCAGCTTTAACTCAGCGTAATGACTTAGTTCAGGGATGGCAGACAAAACGTAAAGCCAACTTCATCGACGAAATCCCTCCATTTGATATCACAATCAACTTCCTTAACGAATATGGACAAGCTAGTAAAATGGAAATCTACGGTGTAGAGATTCTTAACGAAGGAATGGGCTTAAGTGTAGATGACAACACTACAGAAAAAGCTTGTACTTTCATTGCTCGTAATATTGTTGAAATGCGTCCACAAGATGATTGGGAAGTAGAATAATAAAAACTTAAAGAGGTGCTTCGGCATCTCTTTTTGTATTTGGTAGCAAAAATATTATCGAGTGGTTATGTTCTATTTATAGAAAAATAGAAAGGCAGGTGTCTTCATGAGTAGTAGATATCAGAAGACTTATACGAGTTTTGCTGGTACAGATATTGTTGCTGTTGTAACCCCTGAAGGTGGTAAATCTGTAGTGCTAGGTCAATTGCAAACAATCTCTTATTCTGTTTATAGACCGACAGCTCCAGTATTTGCTTTAGGACAAATTGCAGCTAAAGGTGTTGTCCGTGGCGCAAGAACAGTAGCAGGAAGCTTAATCTTTACGGTGTTTGACCGCCATGTATTATACGAAATTATGAAAGATCATAATGCGAATGGGAACAGTTGTCCTATCAATAAAAGTGACGAGCTACCACCATTTGATATAACAATTAACTTTATGAATGAATATGGGCAATCTTCTAAATTGGTAATATATGGAGTTAACCTTATTTCAGAAGGTCAAACAATGTCAGTTGAAGACATGATTACAGAAAATACAATGGAATTCATTGCTCTAGATATCGAAACAATGAAACCAGATGTTTTTGATGAAGGGTGGTAAGAGATATGAGTAATGGGGCTTATACACCGGCAGGTAAATCTAAAAGAGGTTATGCAAATTATTACTCAGGAACAGATATCCGAATTTACTTTGGAGATAACTGGATAGATGAAATTGTAGAAATAGAATGGACAGTGCAGGAACAATTAGCACCAATCTTCGGATATGCTTCTTATACCTGGGATAAGGTAGCTAGAGGGAACAGGTTGGTTCAAGGTTCTTTTTCTATTAACTTCAAAGAAGCTGGTTATTTACAAATGGTACTTAATAGTTTAAGTTCTGAAATGACAGAGGAAAATGAGTGGTTTAGCCTAGCAGAATTTAATGGTGAAAATGGTCAAAGTGCCCATAAAAATACAAAGGTTGAAGACCTTATAGGTAATTTTCAAGCATTAGCAGATGATTATGAAAATGCACTATGGGGAACAAACTCTAACTCTTCAAAGTTAATAGATAGCCGTAGAACTGATACATTCTTTTATAGCACAAATAAAAATGAAAAAAATAGGAATTTGAAAGAACATGGTTTTAATATCTTACTAACTTATGGAAATAATCCTTGTGCTGTTAGAGGGACTGGAAGCTACAAGACCGTTCAAACAATAGTTGGAGTGCAATTAACAGGTGTTTCTCAAAGAATAGATCCGTCTGGGAACCCTATTTCTGAAGTATATACTTTTATAGCAAAAGATATCTCGGGGAATGTACAAAAAGCGTACTAATTTTAATTATGGGATTTATATGACTAAATGATTTTAACTTTTAAATTTTTATATTAACGAGAGAAAGAGGAGGAAGTATAATGACAAAACATATTAAAAAAGAAGAAGCTTTAATGGAGGGTACTCAAGAAGAAACTTCGGTTGTTAAAGTAGGAGACAAATTCGATGAAGATGACGTTTCAAAAGCAGAACAAGAAATCTTCCCAGGTGGCCCGACTTATAACGAACTTGAAAAATGGAAGTCTATGTATGCAGGAGAAGTATACTTAACTGAGTTTGATGAGGAAAACATTTTTGTATGGCGACCAATTAAGCGTAAAGAATACAAAGATATTGCTAAAATTCCAAATGCAGATAATTTCTATAAAGAAGAGCGTATCTGCGAAAAAGCAGTTCTTTTCCCTGCTAACTATGGTTTCATGCAAATGACAAATGGTAAAGCTGGTATCCCGACACTATTACACGAATTGGTACTAGAGAAGTCAGGGTTCGCAGCAAAAACAGGCGCAATGCGCTTAAGCTAAGAGCGGAGGAGGCGTATTATCGCCTCCTATTTTTATTGTAGGGAGGAAAAAACATGCTAATCGATCCTAATTTATTAGATGACAAGGTAAAAGAATTACCTATTGAATTTGAAACATATGAAGAAGAGGTAGGTTTCAAGGAGCAATTACGTATTTGGCATGAGAAATATGGGCATATCTTTATGCAAGAAATAAACGATGTCATATTTTTCTTCCGTGCATTAAGCAAAGAAGAATTGAAAATTGCACAGGAAGTATACAATGATGACTTTGAAAGAACTGAGTATATATGTAAAACTTGCGTTATAGAGCCAATTATTGAAGATTACTCGTTAGATATTTTTGCAGGTGTTCCAGAAATTCTCTGTCTTTCTATCTTAGAGGAGTCAGGTTACACAAAAGCTCAAAAAGTTAAAATTATGATAGCTAGATGGGAAAAACATATGGAAGAAGTAGAAAATCAACTTCCATTAGTAATAAAAGAAGCATTCCAAGATATCCCATTAAGCGAAATTGAATCATGGACAATGGCTAAAACAGCAGAGTATTATGTAAAAGCTAAATGGTTATTAGAAAATATACGAGGATTAAAATTATTGGGTGAAGAAGAAACTCAACAACAGTAGCCGTAAGGTGGTGAAGACGTATGGTCGATAAACGTTATATGGGTGAAGAGAAAGAGAAAAATCATGTGCTTAGAAATATAGCCAAAACAAGTTCTTTTATAGGGGAAGGGGTAATGGAATATCGCGATTTTTCAATGATAGGTAAGTCCGTATCTCATTTATCTAGTAACGTAGCAGTTACAGGTAGTGTTGCGTTAAGAAAAGATAATTATAAACACAGTACTGTATCCGATGCAGGAGCATTTATGCAGAGGAAATCTAATGGTCTTGGTAAAACTGCTTATGTTAGTAGAAAGTTACGCGGTGGTTTTGATGGTTATATACAGGAGAAGATGTATAAAAAATTAGAAAATTATATCCGTAGAAATATTAAAAAGAAGCAGCTACTTAATAAGCGTCTAAGTCAAAAGAATATGGAATTCACTACTCGTTATTATAACGAATTCCACAAAAGAAATATGTGGGGTTTTAACAAATTTGAATACGAAGCTACTCAATTATTCCGTCAAAATAAAATTCTTGAAAAACTTCAAAAACTATCTTCTATTAAAAACAATGGTGGGGACAAGATCCTCAAAGCCCTTATCCAATACTACAATCAGAATAAAGATATTTTCAATAGTCCTGGCGATTACATTAATGATTTTATAAAGCAACTGGAAAATGGAAAATATGCTCATAAAGTTAAATTCCTAGGTGATACGCAACGAAATGTATTTCAGAAGCAAATGCTTCAAACTCTTGGGTGGTACAAGGATATTAAAAAAATATTTGAAGAAAATAAAGGTACAATACTACCCCAAGCTAAGGCAATTGAAACCGCGTATGCTTACGAATTTATCAAAGATGCAATTAATCAGACCAACACATTAATGACTTATTTAAAGAAAACAGGCTTTAATTACACTACATTAAAAGATGCTGAAAAATTTGATATAGCTACTAAGCGTAGGTATGGGTTAATCATTAATGACATTGATGAAAAAGGAAATGAAAAATCTATTGATGTTACTGCAAAGTTACGAAATTTCTTAAATAACAATAAATACAATAACGATTTAAATATATTGTTAGATAAAAAGGGAATATCTTTCGACTTTGAAAATATAATTCTTGATAGTAATTTATACACGCATGCTAAAACAGGTGAAATGATTGAAAACAGGTACTTAAAAGCTGGTGCTATTAGTGCAATAGATTCTTTCCAGGAACGTGTTGAAGCTCCATTATTTATTACTAATTCGACGGATCTAACATCTTGGCAAGCTTTTTACTCTAGTCTATCTAAAGAAGAATTACAGGTATTAGATTCAGGACAAGTTCATAAATTCGCAAGCAACTTAGGCGATAAAGGATTTGATAGTGTAACTAAAACGAATCAAGAAGAGGATATTCGTAATCCATTAAATAATAATGGCCATGTTTATACTAGTGGAAATGTTTTTCGTTATACAGAATCTGGCGTAGGAGATTTAATTGAAACACCATTACAATTCGGTGCGTTCTCGCGTATGGATAAGTCTTATGCTCGTTCTGGGTATAAAGAAGAGGTAACAGATAGAGATGCCTCGGAACTTTACGAGGATAATTCTGTTGGGAAATTAGTAAGAGGGACATGGAAGTATATAAATCACTCTAAGGGATTTATATCTTTAAATGAACCAGCAGTGGATAAAAGTTTATCAACCTTAATGGAATTCATGATTCCGACATTTGATGACGACGTAGTACGTATCTCTGCAATTGAAAAACTTAGACGTTCATTCCATCAATTCGATTTAAGAGCATTAGATAATGAAACTGGAGTTTTTACAACGGATGTCGTGAAGAAGTTTGCAAAAAATAAGGGGATTTTATCTGAATTAGATATAAAGAATATAAAGGGGTTAGAAACATTAAACGAGTTTCTGGGTTGTGACAATATTCATACTATTGATGCAAGGCCTCGTGAAGCAAGGGTATTCCTTGAAGATGTTATAAATAATGATAAAGATAAAGTTAGTTTTATTAGTACTAAATTAGTTTCAGATAGTAGCATAAGTAAAGTTGGAAAAGCAATTGCATCAGAGATTAATATTAACGACTTAAAGAGTTCTGGAGCCATTGATGATGAATGTGATCTAACATTTAATACAAAAATAAATACTATCGACGCGGTATCACCCCTAGTTGGGCAAGGGCTAGCTGTTTCGAAAGAAAGGTTAGCGGGAAGTCATATTAATAGAGATACTTTAGCAAACGGAAAAAAATCAACTCAAGTTATTGACGATATTAGTCGAATTGATGAGTTATCAGATTTTTTTAAAGAGAAATTTTATAGTGCTTCAAAGTTAGATGATATCTTTGGTTTCTTAACGAAAACAGGAGTTGGATGCGAAGATTCCGGACGTGGGGAAACACTTGTATCATCAATATTAAGGACTTCGCCACATCAAGATTTTTTAGTTGGGAATCATGGTAGTACCTTATCAGGTATTGGTCGACGTTATGTTTCTCGTGGTCCTAACAAAGTTTATTCTTCGCGAATCCTAAATAAGATGTTTGATGATTTGCCTAGTATAGGTGAATCACCAGACTCATCGCTTAATGATCAAATACAGAAGGATGAAATAAAACTTTTTGGTAAAGCACATGAAACACCTGATAAGTATCATTTGGATGGAACAGGTTCTGATGAGATTACAAGGCTGATTTACGATAATCAAGGTACATATCATTGGAACAATAAGAAGTTCTCAAATGTTGAAATTCGAGAAAAAAATGGAACAGTTCCTAAAAGTATCGATACACATACGTTTATGGTTCAAGAGTTTGACACTTCAGTTAAATTAACTCAGGAAGATAACCAAGGTGTTATTGATTGGATGGCACAGTATTTTAAATTCGGTGAGAAAGATAAAATTGGTTTTACTAGAGATTTTGTTGCTCGAATGAATAATACATACGCCTCGGTAGCTGATGGGAAATATATTGAAATGGTAACGCATGATATTCTTCCTAAAATACCTTTCACCGGAAAAATAGCCGATATGTTCTTACAGAAACGTACATCCATTGAAAGTTATAAGAGAGACCAAGTATACGATTCAGATTGGAGACTTTGGCCCCAGCTATACGAAGGTAATACGGTTGTTTCTCAAAATCAAGTTATTACTGGCGAGGAAATCACAAATATGGGTGCACGAAGAATTATTTCTCGACTAAATAATGTTTTTGTTCCTCAAGTGCGTGAAGGCGAACGAGAAATTAATCAGTATTTTGATATTTTGGATAAATATAGTAAATCTGTTCAAAGTAAAGGAAGTGCAAGTTTAGAAGCGTTCTTTGATGATACAGATGGAAAAGAACGAAAAAACAAAGGATTAAAAGGCTACTCAACAGATAAGAAGAAAACATTGTCCTGGGCTAAAAAAATGGGTTATGGTGACACCGAAGCCGTTAAATCACAAATTAATGAACTTTTCGATGGACTAGAAGATATTTCGTCTACAAAAGAAACTAATCAAGCAGGGAAGTACCTACCCTTGGCTATAAAGTCTCGACAAGAATATAAAGGTATTTTTTATAGCATGGGTGAGACTGAAGACTCTGATGGCACATCGTTAATGGGAGCCTTAACACCAAAAGGGCAAAAATATATTCCTCGATTCTTTGAGACGAATAGCAGTAAAGAAGGTCAAGAGATTCTAGGATATGTTCCTGAAGACACAAAAGGAATTTTACAGGACAGTTGGGGGCTTAAAGTAGATAAACAAGAAGGCATTGAAGATTATTTTAATACTTATTATCTACCAACTGAAAATTGGACTGGATGGAACGCAAGCACAAATCTTGATGGTATAAAAATCAAGGTTATGCAGAAGAAGGGGGGAAATCCAATTACTTCTGGTGATTGGAGTAAGAATCAAACTAGAGCGGAAAAAACAGGAGAAAAAGTAATTCCAATACACTCTTTAAGTAGTTTGATTAATATCGGTCGCTTGCGTGATGTGTTATTAGGAATGGGACTATCAGATGTAGATGTTCAATTAACTACTTCTTATGGTGAAGGACCAGGTGGAATCAATACTTCCATCGACATCATGAAAGATGTGAGAAATGAAATTTTAGATGGTCTTAATGCGGGAGTACATTCCTCATTATTCTAGAATACATTAAGCGGCGTTCAGTCTTTTTAGACGAGCGCCGTTATTTATTAGGAGGGTATTATGGAAGATATTAAAAGAGTACCTATTAAAAACAGGGTGTTAATACCCGATTATGAATCAGCAGAAGATTTTGGTGAAATTAGAATAGAAAATCAAACTGAACGTGCAGCGTTTAAATACAGACAAAGTGCAATAGCTCAAACATATAATGAATTAACGAAAGATAATCGTATAAGTTCGTTAGGTATTTGGGAGTTGGCTCGTACTCCAAATAGTTTTAATGTAAATGCTCAACAAGCATTAGACCCTTTTATAAAATTAAAAAATGAAGACAATGTAGTATTCTTTGATATAGAAGCAATTGGAACGCCTGAACACATGAGAAGTAGTAAAGGATTAGACCTATTTGCTATGACTGGGTTATCTTTTGGTGGAACTAAGTTTAATGGAAAAGACTTTGTTAAAAAGAACGGGGCTATTCTTTCAATGGCAGTCGCTCCTGAAAAGGATGCGTATTCCCAATTAAAACAGCAAATTAATAAATTAAAGCAAAATCCGATCATGTCAGTTTCACAAGACATACATCGTATATTACTGGATCTAACTAAATATTCTGATGAAAGTAAATTTAAGCGTGCAACAAGTAATGGGAAATCCTATATGTCTCTATTAGGGCATTCACGTGTTCTTCCTACAGACACGGCTTTTACAAGAAATACAATAGAAGTAATTGAACGTGGTCTTAATAACCTGTTTCATAAAGGGACAAAACTTGAAGATGCCTTATCTATTTTTCAAGGCTATATTATGTCTAGTAATGCAAAATTAGGAGGATATAATATCCATCACTACGATTTACCAGCCATTCTTGGAATAATAAAGGACACAAGTACAAAAAAATTCTTTGCAGATGCAGCGAAAAGTTCACTAGACTTTTTTCATGGATACTCTGCAACAGTTGAAAATCCATATTCATTAACTGGTGCTAGTTTACGTCAAGAACATATTTACCAAGCTATTTTAGCGAAAAGGAAAATTAAAGCGGGTAAAGTAGCAATTGAAGGGAAAAGCCCTTCATATCTATATCATTTAGCAAAAAATGATATTCAAGCAAATATTGATATTGCTGGGTTTACTCACAAAAAAATCAAATCATTTATTGAGGGAGCAGAAAAGTCTGCTACTTATGATTTTTCTTCATCAGCAATAAAGAAAAATACTCTAGAAATAGGTAAGGAATTATTTTCTTATCAAAGAGGTTACTTTGACAAAGATAAACACAAATACAATCTTGTGGGTGAAATTGGTGAAAATAAGGAAAGCATAGTACCTCGGTTAGAAAATTTAAAGACATTACTCCCTTCAAATGAAACCTTCGTAATTCAAGAATTCCTCAAAGATGTAGCGTTAACAGGTGCAGATAAAAAAGGTTTTGGCGTAAGGCTTGATTCTAAAGATATAAAGGGGAAAGTCCTTTTATTAATGTCCGAAACGCAGGAGGGATTAGCACAGCAAATTCATAGTTCTTTCATGCCAATGGATGATGCAATTTCTAGAAATTTGCGTGACTTAAAGATAAAATTTGACGCTTCTTTTCGTGAATATGAACGAATGTTCGACACTAATGGATGGAATAAAATGAAGGAGTACTATCACTATCTAGATAAAGCGGGTAGTGTTGAAGAAGATTTTGACTGGAGATTACACATTATCAAAAATGGTGGGACAGAAGAATTAGCTATGAAATTCCCTTATATGGTCGCACGATTAGAGGGAGAAAGAGATGTCTGGAGAACAGCTATTAGTACTCTCAAAGATTCAGGATTAAATGACGAACAGAAGTTAATTGCACTGCGCCACATTAAAAATAAGTTAGATGAGAAAGGAGATAATAAAGCTCAAGTAACTGCTAAAGGAAATAAATTTTTTAATTTTAATTTTGATAAAGAAGACAATACAATATTTAATGCAAAAGACACGAATTCAATTAAAGCTTTTTTCAGTTCTTATATTAACGACAGAAGAGGGAATTGTATTGGGGATCTGGAAAAGTCATATAAGTTAGCTCGTATTGATGAATTGCAAAAAATAATCATTAATAATTTCAAAATTTCACAAGATAGAAAAGCCTCTAATGATGTGAAATATCTTGTGAATCAGATGAAGAAGGAAGTTATGTCGGGAAATAAAACTGAAATAGCTCTGATTGAGATGTCAAACCTCGTTCGTGAAAAGATAGAAAACATGGGTACAGACAATTTTGTTCGTGAAGTAACCAATCAGATGACAGATAGCCGTGTAACTGCAATTAAAGGTTTGATGAAGCATCTACCAAATGTTATGCGTGAAAGTATTGAAAATGCTCGTTCATACAAAAATGCTAACGAATTATTAAACGGTAATAGTTCATTAAAGAAATTTTTAAAAGAGCAAGATAACCGTATTAAGAGATTATTTGAGAAAAAATTTGGTACACATGGAATAAATGATCTAAACGTAATTAGTAAGACAAGCGGTATGGCTGCTAAGTACGAAGAACTTGTTGATAAAATCATGTCAGCTTACAGCGAATACTTCAACACTCAAATTCGATTTATGGACGGTGGTAATCCTATACTTATCTTAGCTAGTAAGAAGAGTATTATGGATTTAAGTAAAGTAAAGACATATGAAGAATTGGTTCGAAACCCTAGATTAGCAACTATTGAGCTTCCATCCTTTGATAAGAACATGAAGGTGAAATACGGTGGAAACCAAAAAGCTTCTGTTATTCGTTCTGGTATTGGTGTAAAAGGTGCTTATCATAGTACATCGGTAACAGATGCTCTTAATATGATTCTTGATTATTCTAAGAGAGCCAAAGAGCTGTCTGAGAGAGCTGAAAGTATAGGTGGCAATAATGCATTTGTTCAAATAAGACAAGGGCTACGTTACCGTATTGGAAGACAAATAAATTCAGTGCCTACTGATGCAAGTCGTAAATTACACTTTGATAATGGGGAAATGTTTGATAGCAAATCGGTTATGAGTGACGAATTCCTTTCAAGCAAATGGGATATCACAGGATATGCAGAGTCATGGTATCGTGCAAATTCTAAACGATTAGGAATTAGTGCTTCTGCCGACATTATTGCTCAAAATGCAATTGAAAAAGGAATTACATTCTTTGAAGCGATGGGACAGAGGGCAAAAGATTACGCTATTGCCGGAGAACTTCTTGATTTTGCAAAAGGTGCTTCTGGACTAAAAGGAAGTTTGGTTGGGATTAATAACCGGTCAGCTTCAAAAGAGCTTGTTGGGACTACAAATGTAAACGCTCGTACTTACATGGCATTAGGTAACTACTATGCTAAAACAATAGAGAGTCCACATAAGCTAATCAATTACCGAAAGGTAGACCACGAAGTTGCATCAAAAGTGTTACGTAACTTGGGTAAAAATCAATCGTTCCGTACAAAAAATAGTTTTATTTCATCAGCTTTATTCAAAGCTCTTGATGATGCAAATGAGGTTCGTGGTATTACAATGCAAACTGGTTATATGACGAGTGAAGAAATTGCATTAAAGCTGGAAGATGCTAACACTATTATGAAATATAAGAGTATGATTGACACAGCTCAATTAAAAAAACAAATCTCTCCTGTAGAAGCAAGACAAATGAAGGAGTCTTTAGACATAAGGATGCTTTCTAATAGTGAAGGTTACGCATTTATGGATTACAAGTTAATGAAGGCTTTTGATGGAATGGATGAGGTTCGTATCAATATGAACGCCGAAAAAGTAATGTTCAACAACTATATTGAGGTAGCTATTGAAAAAGAAGCTGAAAAACAAGGTCTTGGTAATGGTTTATGGAAAGAGAAAGGAATCGCTTTTAATAAACCATTAGAGATTGATATCAATTCTATGTTCAATGAGAGAAATCATCTTACTCTTGGAAAATATGAACTTAACAATATCAAAAATAAAATTATTGATAAAAAACGTTTTAAGAAAGGTGATACAGTATCTAACCTTGGCTTCAACGTAGATGACATCAATAAAAAATCGCTTGTATTAGGTAGACAACGTGAAACAGGACATGGATTTAAAGTGGTAACTGAGGGTGGTTTCCGTGCTACTATGACCCCAATGCTTGGTGATATTATGGGTGATTTATACGGCGTAGAAGGGGTAGAACAGGTGATTTCTCATCAAGTGGAAAAGGACGGTTCTACTGATTTACCGGCCTTAATCCGTGGTTACGATACTCAAATTCGTCAACAATTCAGTGGTTCTGTAATGAATAAGAAAATCACTAATGACTATGCTACTGAAGAAAGAGCGTTATCTTCATTCTATAAGGATGTTGAACAAATGCTTGGTATTAAAACAACTAATAAAGATGGCCAGTATGTAGTGGATTCTAATTTTGGTTTAAATGGAAAACAGCTAGACTATAAAGGACGTGAGGAGCTTTCATCTAAGTGGATGAGGAAGTTAGGTCTTAACCGTGAAGTATTTGCTGACATCACAATGGCCTATGAGGCTTGGGATCGTCATGGTGGAATTAATCATAGTAAGAACACGGTTAAAGAGCCTGGGGTATTAGATGATTCTGATTTTCGAACAGGGTTATATGTTCCGGGAGAATCCTCTATATATTCTAACTTTATGCATGATATGGTTTATAGTTCTAAAGTAAAGCCAGAAATTAAAGCACAACAAAAAGTATTTAATGAAATGGTTAAGTTTGTTGGTAACTATGAAAATAATTGGGAACCTAAAACAGGAGATGTAGTTATTGATTACACTCCTAATAGTACGAGGCTAATGACTGATGTAAATGCAAAGATGAAAGATGGTGTACTTCATGTAAGTAAGGATTCATTTGAAGCAATTCCACAAAAGTTTGATTATACCCAACCTTTCAATGTTGAGGATTACAGAAAAACTGTTATTAACGCTGGATTGATGGAATTTAATTTAGATCCTGGTGTTAAAGGTAAGAAAGTCCAAGAACACTTACTTAGAACAAAAGGAACGGCATACTTGAAGCTTCCAGAATTTGCAGCAAATCAATACATTCCTCTTTTGGATATTAACTCAATGAAACTACCTGGTAATGTTAATTTTATTGAGAAAACAGAATTCCTTGATACATTAAAAGGCTACTATACTTCTATTATTAGAAAAACAGAAGAGTACAATGACTTGTTTACAACAGATAAGTTTTCCGCAAGCGATACAGTGACGCGACGTGGAGTTCTAGAAACGGAAATTAATAGAGAAATTTCTCAACTTATTGCAAATTTTAGTGATTCAACTTCAAAAACGAGTAGGGTTAAGCATATTTCTGGGAATTTTAGTGGAGATAACTTAGCGGTGTTTTTAACTCCTTCTGGAATAAATGATGAGAAACAAAGAAATACTGTGGTGAATGAGATCATAAGATTGCGTGATTCTGATAAGGAAAATAACAAATT
The DNA here is from genome assembly GCF_000238655.1 of Bacillus sp. 7_6_55CFAA_CT2. Lineage (NCBI taxonomy): Bacteria > Bacillati > Bacillota > Bacilli > Caryophanales > Bacillaceae > Bacillus > Bacillus sp. 7_6_55CFAA_CT2. Next base: position 1,345,506 of record NZ_JH414708.1, read on the forward strand.
AGCAGTTGATGTAATCAATGCTTCTGAAGCATTCTTCTCAGAAAATAGTGCTGAGAACCTCACTCTTGGAAATCTATATGGTGCTGGAGCATACGAAAAAAATCGTAAAGGTACGGGTGTATATAATGACTGGAGAACAGCTAAGAATGATGAACCTGGGGTTGGTAAAGCCGAACAAGAAAAATCAATTCTAGCTCGTGCTATCTTTTCTACAATTGGCAGTATAGATAATACAAGTATGAGGATATCTGCAGAGTTTATGAAGATGACAAAATCAAAAAAAGAGCCATTCGATGAGGCAGAAGGTTCAGGTCAAAACGTAGAAGAAGTAATGGATAAAAGAATAGCTGTTGAGCCAGAATTTTTCTTGAATAAAGCAATGCCACTTCATCATACAATGCATAATGGGATGAATGAATCACTATTAGATATTGCGACTGTTGGTAAGAAAGTATTCAGTGGAAGTGCTACAAGTTTAGCTGGGATGGGGACTATAGGATTTGATGAATTATGGGCGACAAGCGCTCTAATGAAAGGTACACCAACACCAGAAGGCCTGCAAGAGATGGCACCAGTAGCACCTGAAACTTTAGGGTCCCCTACGGCCCGTATAACACCTAATCAAAATGGTGAGTACATTAACATCTCTGTAAAGGCATCAGCTAGTAAGAGAATGAATCATAATAATCTAGCAGCGATGATAAACAATGAAATCATGGCAATGTCGAATGTCAAAATGAACACGAGTGTTAACGTAAATGATAATTCGAAAAAAATTGACAGCAAGTGGTTAGAGAGCGCTATTGCAAATGCGATGAATAAGGGTTATGCATATTAATAGACAAATGAGAGTTAACATTTTGTTAGCTCTCATTTGTTTTAATACAGAAAAAGAGGTGACCAGGTTGAAAGAAAAAATATTAATTACCTCTCTAACAAGAGTTAGAAAAAATGCGCCTTGGCGTGTTGGTATATACATAAATGAAAACTACACATTTATTAATGTAGGTGACAAAGGGAATGTAACTGCAAGCCCAAGATTTAGTGTGTTCCTTTCAGAAGTCGAAAAGAAAGTATCTCGGTACCCCGTAGACATTAGTTTTTATTCAATTGAGAATAATAGAGAGATGGAAGTCATAATGATGCGTGACCAAATTGTTTATCTGGATTGTGGTTACAATTCTCATAGGCTATTATCAAATGCTCGTTTTTACTACGAAAAAAAAGTGCGCTCTAACCCATTAGAATTAGCTCAGCAAAAGGTAGAAGAAAATAGTGAATCCTTTAATGTAATGGAGAGACGTGAAGAAAAAATTGCTTCTTCAGACTACATTGCGGTTGGAAGATTAGAAAAAGTTATAGACGGTGATACAATTGATGTGAAGTTGGTAAAGTTATCTAATTTTTTATCCGATTATTTGAAAGTAGAACAAACAATTACAATTCGATATAACGGTGTAGAAACACCCGAAATATTTCAACCGGGAGCAGAGTCCTACAAAAACCCTAGAAATACTAAGTTAGGAAAAATATATGGGGTTACAATGCAGGATATGTACACGATTGGAGAAGAAGCGTATAAATACAACAAGGAAATCTTGGGGGGAGAAGCAGCTCAAAAACCACTTGTCCTTATTCATTTTGACCGTAAAAAAGGTGGAGATGCACCTTTAATGGATAAAAAAGCTGGTTTTTATATAGCTGATATTTATGCAACAAATGAGAAAAGTGCTGATATTTTGCTAGATAAGGTTAAGCAAGATGAAAAGAAAGATATAACATTTGTTCATGTAAACAAATCCCTTTTAGTAACCAAATCTGAGCAATTCCCGCATATTCCTCTCGGTCTCTATCCGTTTGAGTCTGCCAACACTTTAACAGTTCTTAATCCGTGGTATTGGATTGCTGAATTAGGTTTAAAAGCATATAGTATAGGAGTTGGTACTCCTTCAGCAGGCTCAAATAATGGAGATAGTACTCCTGATATTAGTAGTGACAAACCGTATGATGAAGACTTCAATCCTGAAACAAGCAACATCAAAGGTACAACAGGCCCAATTGATAACGCGCTAAATTTCTTTAGTCCTTACGATGATAGATTGCCTGTTTTTACAGATGGAATAAAAACAATAGATGATTTAAAAAGACATTCAAAGGTTAGGATTGGGGATGTTATCCTTACAATACCGCCTACTTCTATTGAGATAAACAAAACTTCGAATATCTCAAAAATAAAAGCACTTCGTACAAAATCCTCTGTATTAGTTAACAGTGGTCAAACACTTACTACTTTAAGTATGGATCTTTATTTCCACGATATTGAATCAATTAATGGTAAGAAATATCCGTGGAAGAAAGAATATGCAAAAGGAGAAGAAGCTAAGCACTTCTATGTCGATGGACTTAGACCATTACTTGGACAATTTTCTAAAGCGCCGTTTCTTCCAATTGATAACTACTACATTAATGATGTGTTAGGTATTCGTGATGTAGCTTTAATGAATATTGAAGTAACAACAGTCCCTAATTTCCCAGAGTCCTTAATCGCCAAGTTAACGCTTGTTGAATTTAATTCAGAAGCATACTTAATGGATAAAAGCACATTGGGAGACTCTATAAATTATCCAATGTTAAGATGGTATTATAATCAATCTCTATCGAATCGTGGAGACAAGTATCGTTTCTTCAAAGGGTTAGAAGGTCCAATTAAAAGTGATATCAAATTCACTCTTGCTGATGAAACTATCCTATCTACACGAAAGCACGCTATTGATTATATGAAAAATGCAGATTCTCCAGAGCAAAGACGAAGTGATTTAAAGACAAAGAATCAGGATTACAAAAATAAAAAAGACAGATGCATCTGTTGTTAACGAAATCTTGGATCAGTATAAACGTTATAAAGATTCTAAGTTTGAGGAAGAAATGATTATTGATGACCTTCGAAAAGGTTTTGGTGATGTTAACTATTGGTACATGGTCAAAGAACTCCAAAAGAAATACAAATTAAAAACAGAAAAAGCAGAAAATGTTCTAGTTAAAGGAGCGGAAATGTTTTCTGAAATTTATGATGGTAAATACAAAGGTTCGTTTGTCAATCTTGTTGACCAGGAAATCTTTATCCCATATCAATCTCGTGTATACTTTAAGACTCGATTTGATTGGTCGGATGTATCCGCAATACTCAATTACTATGATGAAGACCCTCCAGTGGATTATTCAGAAGAACAATACAAGGGAAAAGAAGAAAGCGGTCTTATTATCTTAAAGAAACTTAAAGATGCAGGTAACCAAAAACTTCTTGAAAGTCAATTCAAGAAGTTTTATGCAAAAGGAAAATTCTGTATTCCTGCTGAGTCTAGTGTGATAGAGACATTGAAAAAAATTGCTAATGGTACAAAAGCGATGGAAGAAGAAATAAACAAGTACGAGGATGCTTTCAATGAAAATATGAAAATTATTGAAGCTACTGAACTTGTGATTCCAATGAAAGAGTACCCAATATCTGGGGGAGTTATCCCCATTTCTATCAATGCTCGTTTCTCAAATGAGTTTAGCATGTCTAATGTTCAATCCAGTGAATCTGCAACTTTACAATTTATGGGGGGGGGAGACCCATATATTGATTTAATCTTAGAAGTTGATGAAGGTGGTGCAAGAGATTTTAATAATCTTATTGCGATTTCTGATTACTACGCTAAGACATATAATCAGGGTATTACAAACGGATATATTGGTATTGAAAACGATCTTGCACAATTATTTGGTATTCGATATGTAATGTTTGAAGGTATTTCTGTAAATACAGTTCCTAACTATCCTGGAAGATATCAAATTATGCTTCAAGGTATTGGGTTTAATAAGACACAACGTCAAAGTGAGGAACTAAAAGATTTACCTGGTAACAGTAAACATATGGATTCTGAAAAGCTAAAGGCTAATAAAATGGCATTTATGAATGACCGTTTGATTGAAGCTAGACTTCACAAACTGGAAGTTTATCCAGATATGGAACTCCCAACTTACGCTGAAATTAATGCTGTATTACCAGAGATGGATGCAGGGGTAACAGAGTATCAAAACCTAACAAAAGGAACATATCTTGACCCAGACTTCTATTTCTCTACAGGTAGCACGTTAAGACAGTTAATTGAAGAGTCATACAACGGAAATCATCAGGTAAACATGTTTGATGCTACAGGTGTAGCTGCTTATACAAGCAATATGTCTGAAAAACTGTTTGATACTACCGAAGAAGACTGGAAAAAACTTAAGGAAATGCAAGATACTGAAGGTGTAGAGCCCCTTGATTGGAAGTTTAGTTGGGGCAAAGCGTTAGAAACTGTGAAATATGATACACCAAATACATCAGCAGGAACTGTTATAGCAGATCAAAGTGGTACTGCTGCAGTAAAGAACGCAGAAGTTCAAAAGTTTTTAACAGAGAAAAAAGATGATAAATTTGCGTACGAAACCTTCCCAACTATGGAAGAATGGAAAACACTTTTCCCTGATGGTGGAAATGATTATGGTACGTTGGCTAAAGACCCTAGTGGTGATGAAGCGCTTATCTACCAAGAGCTTAATAGTTTAGTTGATAAGTATTTCAAGAAGTACTATTCAGCCCCTGAATTCATTGAAGAGTGTCGTGGAGATTTAAAAGATGCAGATTCATCTAAAAAACTGGTTTCTTATGAACCTGCAGATGCTCTTTATTCTGCAAGTTTTGAAGCAAATCGTAATAAGCTACACAATTCTGATATGACTAGTGTTACTAAGCTAATCCAAAAAGACACTATTAAATCACCGCAAAAATCAGAACGTATTAAGTCGAATGATTTCCACAAAACAGATTTAAAAATCACAAAAGAGAGATTCATGACACTTATGAAAGCATTCCTTGATAAAACAAGTCAGTGGAAGCATTTCAAAGGAACAAAACCTTCTGTAAGTAAATCCGGACGTGTAGGATTAGCTCAAGTAGATGTTTCTTCAGCCGACATGAAGGTTGATGAAGTAAAACGCTTGATGTATAACTGGAGATACAATTTACAAACAGCAGTTAAGCAACTCGCAGAACATTACGAGAAGTTGATTAAGTTAGATAAAGACTATATGAATTTTGAAGCTTATTGTCGCCCTTGGGATGGAATGTTTGCTCTATATGAAAAGCCGGATGCAACAATTAAAACGGCTAAAGACATCGAAGATAACTCTATGGCAAGCGGCGTTATGAACCGATTTAATCATTATGCGACTAAGCCATTTAATACATTTAGTGGTTACAATAAAGATGTGTATAAGACATATGCAAATTTAAGTATGGACGAGTTCATTACAATTGGTAATGGAAACAAAGATGACTATGTTGATAAACTTCTTGAACTTGAATACTATGATTTATCAGTATTAAAAGAAAATAACTTAAAAGTTGATTCTAATAAGAAAGAAATTAAGAAGGTAATGAAAGTACACCTTGAAAAAATGGATAAGGAATCATTGTACACTACTTATGAAAAACATCTGAAGTTCTTATACGAACTAAAACAGAATGATAGCATGTTTGAGAAGGTTGTAGATGGAGTTGCTGGATCGAAATATAATCCACTGAACTGGGTAACTGGTGGCAAATCTGGTGAATTTGTTGATGGTCTTACAGACAAGGTATCGGGACCTAGAGCAGACAAAAATGGTTATAAATATTCTCAAGAAATCATGAAGAAGGCTACAAAGCTTTACGAGGCAATTCGTGGTGTTAATGAAACAGCTACTGCTTCAACACAAGCCACAGATACTCGTTTGTATAATGATGTTGATCCGCGTGTACTTTATGAAGAAATGTTCTATGATTTAAGGTACCATGATCAACGTGGAAGAATGCTTCGTGCGTTCCCGGGTTTCCAGATGTTTATTATCCATGAAGGTGCTTATTTCGGGAAGTATAAATTCTGGGATAACATGTACGGATTCAATGCTATTAAAAGTATTGATGTTCACCGTTCTCGTAAAATAGCTGCAGATACAGCAGTCATCTCAATGACTAATGTTTATTCTAACTTAACAACTCGACGTACGGATGTGGACTATGTGGATCGTGAGTTGAAATTTTGGGATAATTATGTTTGGAATGAAATACCTCAAGATTTAATTGAGAAAAAAGAAAATGAAGTTAATAAGAATCTCTTCATAGAAACAGGAGCGCGTATCCATTTAAGAATGGGATATGGGTCTACAGCTAGTGCTTTACCAATTGTATTCAATGGTACGATTTCAGAACTTCAGATTGGTGACGTAATTGAAATCGTTGCTCAAGGTGACGGAATTGAATTAGGGAACGTTGTATCTGGTGATCCTGATGATAATAATGATGGATTATTCCAAGTAACTGAACCAAGAGACTTAATTTGTAGCTTTATGAGTTCAAAAGGAAGTTGGTTCAAAGACTTTATGAATGGCGTAGTGGATGAACGGCTGTTTAAAGACAATCCACTAGGAATCATGCACTTTGGTCAACCATTTGATGTAAACTCAAGTAGTTCAACCGATTCAAAACCCTTGGGTAATCTATTATGGTTCAACGATGAGTATGGAGAAGTTGCTCAAAATATATATTCTTCTAATGGAACCCCTACATTCTCACAATGGTTACATCCTAACGGCGAGCGAAATAATATTTTCGAAGATTTTAGCTGGAAACGTCTATGGGAAAATAAGTTTAAGATTTTTAACCCTGGTGATGAAGATAACATAGTTATTAAATTCTATAACAATACAGTTTGGGATATTATTCAAACAATTGCATATTCGACTCCAGACTATATGGCCGCTGTTCATCCATTTGAATTACGCTCCACATTATTCTTTGGAAAACCATATTGGCGCTGTGCATTTGATTATGATTCTCGATATGAATTTGATGTCGCAAATAAAACATGGAAAAGGTACCTTATAGGTGAGGCAAGACGACCATATATGCAAAATAAATTTTACATGTCGGCTTATGATATTATTGAAAATAATATTAAAGCTAGTGAGGATAATGTTTTCACAAATGTTATTGTGAACTATGACGGAAAACAAACGCCTGTACTGTATGCAGATGCTGATATTCGTTTTGACAAGCAAAAAACAAGAGTAGTAGAAGCAGACATTGTAGCAAAGTTTGGAGACTTTTATACCTCGGAAGTCATGGCCACATACTTCGGACACTCTACACTTAGAGATAGTATGAAAGATATGTATAAAGGAAATCTATTAGTATTAGGAGATCCTACTGCTAAACCGTATGACATGATGTATATTAATGATGAAATTAATGACATGCAAGGAAATGCTTTAATTAAATCAGTAACACATCATTTCAGTATGGAAACAGGATTCATTACTTCTATCGAACCAGATTTATTGGTAGTAAACGATGACCAAGTAATTATTGAAATGGGTAAGTGGTATGCGGGTTTTGGGCAGTCAATAGCTGCTACGCTGGCAATACGTGCTGCAGCAAATAAAGCCGGAAGAAACCTAAGCAAGTGGATCACAAAGTCTAAGAATATCCCTGCTAATGTAGGAAAATGGGTATCAACAAAAGGTTTCAGACATACTGTAAGGATGGCAAATAATAATGGGGATATGGATAAAATCCTAAAAACACTTGATGAGATCATCTCTAAAGAAGATGGTGATGTTAAAGCTCTCCAGCAGAAACTAGCAACAGAAATTGAAGAAGCAAATAAAAACTTACAAAAAGTCACAGGCAAAGTAAAAGATAAAATAAGATTTATCCAAAACACAAGTAAAAAGGCTATTTTGCAATCAGGAACAGCTTTTGCAAAGATTTTATCAAGCTCTAATGATATAGCAAAGATTGGTAAAGGAGTAGTGAATTCGCTTCGAGGAGCAGCTTCTTTCACACCACTCGGATTCATTGTTAATTCAGCAATATGGATTGGTACGGAAATGTTGTTTGAACACTATCGCCGTTTTAAGGAAAACCTTCAATGTGTTGTGGCAATGCCATTAACTTATAGAGGGAAAGAATTAACAGCAGGTATTAATAACCATGCAGGTATGATTTATGGTGATGCACCAGGTCGATATGATAAGATGTTCAATGCAACATTATTCCATGACGATGGGGATGCAGAGTTCTTCGGTAACGCATTTATAGAAATAGCTAACTTCTTTACCGATTCAGGGGGGGAAGAAGGTGTATATGCAAAAACTGAGAAAGCTCATCAACTTAATGAGTTAGCCAAGAAACAGCAATAATATAACGAAAGAAGAGGTATAGCCTCTTCTTTTTCTGTGTTAACTATAGCGAAAATCAAAATAAATGGTTAGTTTATCAAAATAAGGAGGAATAGCTATATGGCACAAAAAGACAAACAAACATATAATATCGAATTGTATATAAAGAAAATAAAAGCAGCGAAAGAAGTATATGCGGAACGTAAGAAGTTTCTAGAGGGTTTCTCACTTAAAAAGAAAAAAGACAAGCCCAAAGATGGAGGCGGAGAAGTTGCAGCATCAGGTGGTGGCGGTTCAGTAAACTTCAATGGAGAATTGCCTACGGTTGCTCAGTACACTGGACCAGATGTTTACACCGACAAACTCCTAAACGGAGGAGTATACCAAAATGGACTTAAAGGTAAAATAGCTGGTACTGATCAATGGAATCAGCATATTAAGGAACAAGCAGCAAAAGCTGGCGTAAACCCTCTCTTGGTTAAAGTAATTATGGCAACGGAATCCGGTGGAGTACACGATTCGACCCCAAACTCTTCTAACTGTGTTGGGTTAATGCAAACGGAAAAGGATATTACTGAAAATCTAAAGTTAGACTTTGGAAGAGCATGCAGTGATCCAGTCTATAATATCTATGTAGGATGCATGATTCTTAAAGAAAAACATAATTATGCTGGAGGCGTTATCTCTAGGGGTAAAAATCCATATGCAGAATATAAGAGTAAAGGATTTGAGTTAAAACAAAATGGTCATGGGGTTTCTTGGTTATATAACGGTTTCAGTGTGCCTTTTGACGGAAAAAACAAGGTTTATCGTGGTGGATATGTTTATGCGAACCAAATAGTTGCAATGTATAAAGGTTTTGGAAGAGACGCATACACGGATACAATGTTAACCCTAGATGTTTTATCGGGTGGTGGCGGTAGTGGCGGCACTGCAGCTGGACAAGCTGGCGGTAAAGGAACAGGTGGAAAGTGGGAGTACAACAAAATTTTTGCAAATGGTGATGAAGTAGTTAAATTCTTAAACACTGTAGATACGAGTATGATCAATGGGGTTTTTGTTCACCACACCTATGATCCAGACCATACAAAGGCTAAAGGTCAGACACTGACAAAGCTAAACGATGATATGAAAAAGTTCCACACAGTATACCAAGGCTGGGATAATATCGCGCAACACTTCACTATTGGTGTGGATGGACAAGTAATTCTTGGACGTGATATTGCATCTGTACCATGTAGTGCAAAAGGATATAACGGTACAACTTCTAGTCACCCCGCCATGTATGAAATGATTGGGAACTTTGATATAGGTAAAGACAAGTTGGAAGGTAAACAGTTAGAATCTGCTGTTGCTATCGCTAAATACTTTGCTCTTAAAGCAAAGGGTGTACAGTTTCACCGTGAAGGATTAGTTAATGGCAAAGAACCGAAAAGTTGTCCTGGTAGTGGAATTAATAAAGACTGGTTTATGGGATTAGTTAAAGGTAGTGCGAAAGCAAGTGCATTTTCGGCTCAATCAACAACTTTGTCGGATAAAGATATCGAAGAGAATTATGCAGCAGGCTGTGACCTTTCTCAAGATCCGATAAGAGAAGATTTCATGGATACACCAGTCAAGCTACCACCAACAGAAGATGAATTAGCACACGCTAGAAGTTTTGCAGTTAAGATAAGTATCCCTACTGCACAATTAAAAGAGAGCAGAATTATTGCTCCAAAGTACCCAAGGTCAAACTATGTGGAAGACTTTAAACTGTCATCCAGTTATGACATGAAGAAAAATTACTCCCCATTACCTCCACATGAGTTTATTCATCTAAATGGTCCTCAAGAGAATTTCTACACAAGTGAAGCAAGACAAGCTTTCCGTCTTCTTAAAGATCGACTTGGATACAAAATTTTAAGAATAGCTAGAGGGTTTGATCCTTCTGATGGAGAGTCTTCTCATTCTATTGGTATTTCTATGGACATATATGCTGATTCAACAGAAGAAGCAATTTATATAGCTGATACTGCATGGTTAACAGGATTACGAGCTATTGCGGTTGGTCCTAAGTTTGTTCATGTTGATATTGGTCCTGAATCAGCTTGGGGATATGATAATCTACCACTTTATCAGGGACCAGGTACGTTAAGGGCGGGTGAGTTTAGTTATGGCTACAAACAAAGAAACCTATAATCTCGAATCATATAAGAAGAAAATTAAAGCAGGTAAGGAAGAGTATCAAAAAAGAAAAGAGTATCTTGCTAAATTTGAACTTCCTAAAACTGATGATGAAGAGGAAGAAGTAGAAGAAACTTCCGATGATAGTAAAAAGCCTGAAGACCAAGGTAACGCCGTAAAAGAACCTGATGGAGGAGTTGGTAACTTCACAGGTTCGGGTGAACTAGGCGTTCCCGCAGAACCAAAATCATATAGATTCACTTCTGTTATGGGAGCACGTTGGGGAACAAATCATAATGGAGTGGATTTAGCTCCAAACACACCTGGAGATACCAACTGTAAGATACTTTCTGCAGGTGATGGAGTTGTTCTTCAAGCTAGAAGTGGAGTAGGTGGATTTGGTACTTGGATAGTTATTAAGCATAAGGATGACTTATATACGATTTATGGTCACATGCCTCCTAATACATTAAAAGTAAAAACCGGTGATACAGTAAAAAGAGGACAACATATTGCCAATATGGGTATGCAGGGGCAGTCAACAGGTGTCCATTTACACTTTGAGGTTTGTACAGACTTTGTTAATAACAGAAGAGGAACTACAAAGAACCCTGAAGACTATGTTGATATTCGAGGCAGCGCTTCAGCTATTCAAGTAAAATCTATTGCACCTAAGGCTAGCTTCTCAGCAAAAGCGGATGAGAAAGAAGAAGGTAATGAAAGACCAATGCACGCCCTTTATGAGAAGGATGGAGCAGAATTATCGAAAGAAGAAAAACTAATTGATCAGACGTACAGAAGTTCTTTCCCGTACCTACCAGTTCAATTCATAGGAGACTCTCTTAAGAAAAGTGACATCACAAGAGAGTACTTTCTTCTTAATCGTATTGGTTGGGCCCGAACTACCAAGTATGAAAAGATGGTTTCCTTAAATAAGGAAAGATTTATTCATAGTGACAAATACGATGGTCATGAAGGAAATCTTTATTCACCAGATGCAAAAAGGGTGTTTGAAAGCTTGCTTTTGAAAACCAAAAAGCCTTATTTTGAAGTTATTAGTGGTTTTCGCTTTAGTAACCCTGGTCAACTTTCACCCCATGAAGCAGGTTGTGCAGTTGACATTCTTGTTAGAAGTATTGAAGAGGTAAGGGAAATTGCAGACTGTGCCTGGCAATTAGGTTTGAGGTCGATTGCGATTGGTGGAGATTTCAAAAACAAAAAGGGTTTTATTCATATAGACATTGCGCCAAAAGGAAAGGACATTATGTACGATGGAGTTCCTATTTATGGGGGACCAGGAAAGTGGGTGACAGCATGAAAATTAAGAGGAAATTGAACAGTATAATAGCTGAACATGATTGACTATGGAAATCCATTCATTGCTATTAGTGAGAATTATGACAAATTATTTATCTATCATAATGAAGAAAGGAAAATAAAAAATCCGTATTAATTCTATGTAGCCTATGAGAATATGCACAAATCAATCTATAAACCTATGAAAGATGATTTCATAACTCAAGAAAGTATTAAAGAGAAGGTGATTCAATGAACTTTAATAGTCAAATCCATCAGTCTATTTATAGTAAAGTAGTTGTACCGTCTTTAAATAGACTACAAGGAACCATTGAAGGTTATGTAATTCAAGTAGATTACACAAAACTAACCTGTGAAGTAGTCTACTCAGATGAAAACAGTCATGCTTTACGAACAATGAAAGAAGTATCTTTACCTAAAGATGGAGACGGTGTATTTACACAAGCTGTTAAAAACGGTGATAGAGTTTCAATTTCCTTTAAAAATAAATCTAAGGAATCACCTTATATTTCTACAGTATATAAATCAAATCACAGCGAAGAAAATTATCTTAGTCCATATGGTGGAAGAACAATTAGACAATCCCGTGTTTTTTAGAAAGGAGGATTCCAATGAATGAAGCATATATAAATAAAACATATGGAGATGGAGACAAAGATATTCATTATCCTTATTGGCGCCAAGTATTACAAAATGAACTTGTTAACTTTAAGGCCAAGAGTTTAGAAAAGGAATTAGAGAACTGGCAATTTATTAGCGAAGATGAAATTGCATTAAAACACCCAGTGACAGGTTCAACCTTTAAGCTCTGTGATGACGGCTCAATCGAAATGTTTGTTAATGAGGATACTGGCATTCGTTTGGATGCGAAAGATAATACAATCATCTTTTATGGTGACAGTATTCATTTTGCTACAAAGGAAATGAGAATGCATACAAAACCATATGGATTCATTTGGAATAATCATAACCTAAATCCTTATTTATATTATGGTGATAAGGTAGGAGAGAAGAGAAATATTCCAAAAGCTTCAATGATTTCTACACTAGAAGATGGACAATCCGACATCAATGTTCCTTTGTTCCAAGAGCAAAAGAGAAAACATTATTACGATGCGAAAGTTACATCTATGATTGAAGATCTAGGAATAGAAACTTCAAGAATAAAGAGAGGAGGATAACAAATGAAAGTGGATTTTCGTTTTTCACCTGAAGGGGATTTAGAGCTTGGTTCTCCTAGTTACAATGACTTTGATGAATTACTCTATATCGATTCAGTAGGAAATATCTCAACAGATAGCTCAGAAGGATTATTAATAAGGGATATTCCATTACAAGTATCTTACTTAAGCGAGAAGCAAGTAATACTCAATAGATTAAGAACAGACAATCCGGACTGGTTTATACATCGGGAGATAGGGGCTGATTTATCGGAATTAATTGGTCTTCCTAACACAAGAGAAACAGGAGACTTAGGAAAGTCCCTAATTGAAAAAAGTTTAACTCGCGACAAGTTTCTACTTCCTAGTGATCTAAATGTTAGACCCGTCCCTGTTAATTCGAGCGAAATACTCTTCTATATTACTGTTAGAAGAAAAATAGCAGATTTAGTTATACCAGTTCTATTTAATTTAGAACATGGTTTATTATCAGAATATGAGGTGAACAGCTAATGAGAAAATCAAAGGATGAAATGCTCGAAGCGGTTTTGACTCGACTTCGAACTGAAGGTGGAATTACTGAAACAAGTCCAGGATCGATTGCTCGAATGTTTGCAGAAGTAATGATAGAAGAATTTAGTCCATTCTACGATGAATTAGATTTAATTACTAAGATGGGTTTTATTTCAACATCAACAGGCGGATATCTGGACCTTATTGGTGAACTGTTAAACTGTACTCGTGATGGAGATGAATCAGACGATAACTATCGTGCAAGAATCTCTAATCAAGTATCTGTTGAACAGAGTGCAAATTTAATTGCTATACGATTAAAAACACTACGAATTGATGGTGTTGCTGATGCTCAGTTTAAAAGATTTACAAGAGGAACAGGCTCGTTTACATGTTATGTTACTCCTCAAGTTTATCCAATTGAAAACGATCTATTAACTCGTGTAGAAAGCGTTATATCTGAAGTAGCTGCTTATGGCATGAATGTAGAAGTAAAAACAAGTGAATACAACCCCGTGGACATTACTCTCAACTTAATTTTCCACTCCAAAACAACTTCTCTTGAAAGACAACATATCCGCAATAAAGTTGTTCAAAATGTTGGAGCATACATGAAACAATTAAACATGGGTTCTCCAATTATTATCAATGAAATTATTCAACGTGTAATGGAAACAAGCGAACAAATTCTTGATATGGAATTTAAAAAACTTGTTGTCGGTGAAAAAGAGTACTTCATTAAGAATGTAGAACCTTCATTAGAAGAACGATACTTCTTAAGAAAAATTAACGTAGCATAGAAAGTAGGTGGCACATTGTTAAACAAACATACAACGAGTATGATGTCCATGCTTCCTCAATGGATGAAGATGGCCAAAGATCCGAAATCGATAGGGGCCTTATTTTTAGATGCATTTGGTGTTGAATTATCAGAGATTGAACGTTACATAGAGCAAGCTTGGAACAACATGTACATCGGTACAGCAAACTTACAAACAGCCGATTACTGCTATAAGATTCCGCTTGCTACTCGTGACGTTGTGGATGTTGAAACACCAGATCTTCATGTTCGTTTAGTTATTGATGGTGTAAAAAGAGATTGTATGCCAGTTGATACTTTGCGAATATTTTTTGAAAGTGACGACAACTCCTACATGATTGATACTATCGAAGGTTATGTGTATATCAAAGTAATGGATTACTATATGAAGGATAATATCTTCAAACCATTCGATGCAATTGAGGTAGGAGATACTCTTCATTATGAATATATGCTTCATCATATCTGGAACGTATTTGACGAGTTTGGTATGTTGTTAGGTATTTCTAGATTACCAGGTGAAAGAAACGAAGACTTTAAGAATCGTATCTTAGATGTCTTTAAGAATCCTGGTGGAGCAACAAAGAAAGGGATTATTAATGGTATTAGTAGAGAACTTGGCATTGATAAATCTCAAGTTGAATTAGGCTCGCTATCTGATGATAAGTATGTTCAAACAAAACTTATGAATACAGATGGGACACCTTCTCAAACATATATCCAATACGTAAATCAGATTAATAGCAATCTAGGTTTCTCTTGGGATCATATGAACTGGGGAGAAGCTTATTGGCGTAGTATTGAAGAAAACAATATGGGGTTTCATTATCTACCTCATATCTGGGATGGTTTCTCTGCTTCATGGAAAGATAACGAAGTACAATCAGGTATTGGTAGCGGTGACGATTTATTAGTAACTGCTCCAAAAGAAGAGTCTTCTGTTCGAGAATTCAAAGCTTATGTTGGACTACATGGAACAGAGGAACAAATTGAAGAGAATCACCCAGAAATCCAATTCAAATACAAGATAGTTGCTAAAGGAAAAATACCAAATGATGAGTATGATTTAGAGAATTATAAATATACAGTAATGGCTTCTGAAATTATTCCGCTTCATTACGTATTAGTAGCTTTACGTGAATTCCTATATCAAACTCATATCACTTGGGACAATCGTTATGGTTATACATTTAGCGACAATACGTCCCCTGGTATGGAAATCGTTACCGGGGAAGATGCTCTTCATAATAATGAGGAGCCACAAATTAAAATTCATGTAGATATGAAAACTGCTGATAGAACAGTGACACCTGTTTTAGAAGAGCTTATAGTGGATTGGACCGATCAGAATGATACGCCTCAGTCTTACAAATTAACAACAGATGAAGACTTTACTCTAAATAATACAATGACCCAAACGACGTTAGCTGATGTAGAAGTAGGCAGCGGTTCTGTAACTCTTGGTAAAGGTTCATTCTCTGCCGTTATAGATACAGAGGGATCATTCTCAAGAGGATCACAAGGTATATCAGTAAGAGTTAACCGAGAAGGTTCTTTATCTCTTAATCTACCAAATTAACAAGGAGTGGATAAAATATGGCTGAAACTGGCTCAGTACAAAACGCAGTTGGGAATAATGTTTACCCAGATTTAGTTCTTACTCGTTTCCCAGAATTATTCGACGAGCGAAGTGGTTCTAAATCGAACCCCAACCTGCAACGATGGACAAACCTTAAAGATTATAATATGGCTGAGCATGTAAACTCTCTACAAGATGCTGTAATGGCAGTACAGCGTATGCTAGGAGAATTAGCTCAAATGCCAGCTGCACCAAAGGATGTAAACGGAAAACCTATTACAGACCCAAACGTGCTACTAAACCTTAAACGAACTTCTACCGTTAAGTCTCGTATAGATGCACTTGAAACTCATGACTGGTATGCTGAGTTCGATAAACGATACGGTGGACCAGTATGGAAGTTTGATAAGGACAAACCTACAAATCCTACAATTCAGCAACACCGTCACTTAGGTAGCACTTCAGGAATCCCTGGTATGCCAGAGAAGATTATGCTTACACAAGAAGTACAGGGTAAACTTCCGAAGGCAAACGTTGATTTAACAAAGACTGCTACGGGAATCACCGGTTCTGACATCTACGTAGAATCAACTTCAAATACGAGAGTAGCTGATGCGATTAACGACAAGATTTCTGAAACAACAGGTGGGACAATTGCACAAAATGCAGAGTTGAAAGTATTAGGGAAGACAAACACTCGATGGACAAGAGAGTTTGATTCAAATGATGCATCTTCAACTGGTAACACTGTAGTTGCTGACTCAAAAACATTATTAAACAAAGCAATTGAAAGTGGTGCTACTGCTGCTTCAGACCTGTTAAATGCTCCGTTAGATGGAATGCATTATGGTCGTTATGTTGCGATTGTAAGATTATTAACAAGTAGTCTTCCTTCTAATGCGGTTGTTGAGATTTCTGCAGTTAACTCAAAGACAAACCAAGTTATTAACAAAGCTACTTTAAACGGAACAGACTTTGATACAAGTGGACAGTATAAAACATTCTACTTGATCTTCAATCATGACGGTTCTACAAAACTACGTGTTAGAAAACTAGCTACAACATCTTCTGTAAAAGTTCGTTTTGATTATGCGATTGTTGAACCAGTTCACCCAGCGGTATTTGATCGCTAAGAAAGGATGTTATACAAATGGCAAAACGACCAGAAGGATTATCTCCTAATTTTAACTCCATCGTTTCTCCAGACGTTCCTTCCTCACTCATTTTTTCATGGACATTCATTAAAGAAAATTCTGGTGATTATCAGAAAAATGCAGAAGTAAAGGTATATAAAACGGGCTCTAACAAAGCCCTTATTACCTTCTCTACAGGAACAGATCAACAAGTAGACATAACATCTCATCACGTTGTTCTTGACCTAGAGCAGACTTATGAATGGGAAGTAAAAGTAACAGCTGCTAACGACTCCACTGCTTTTAGTGGAAGAAAAAGATTTAAATTTGGACCTGTATTTTTACAGGATGGACTTGTATGGCGAGATGGACCAGACGCATATGAATACATCGGGACTCGTCAATACTTTGAGGAGATTAGAGAAAATGCTGCCTCAGTATTAGAGGATTATGTAATAGATTCTATAGAAGAAAACGATGCATTAGAAAAGGCTTTGGCTTTATTTACTCGTGAAACGGTTCCTAGTCGTACCGATTTTGAAAACCTCGAAAGTATCCTGTGGTTAATTGCAAAAAAAGAAGATACATATCGAGATGAAATTCAAAGACTTATTGAAGATGGCCTAGGGGCTCAAGACATTCATAAGATATATACAATTTTTGACCGTCTTATTAGAATTCCACCAAGAGAACCAAGTAATGTGTACTTAACATTTGGAGGTCTTGAGCCGATTTATGTAAAAAGTGGAAGGGCGTACAATAATGGTAAAGAGGACTTATCTGTTGATGTTAACTGGCAGCCCTCAGATCTTAAACCAGGTACATGTACGGTTAACTTTTTAAATGAGCTATCAGAAGATGTTTCGTATTACAAGATTGAGCTAGAGGTTGGTTTCACTGATAAGACTTGTACTCATACATTATTTTATCGAGTAGAAGATGTAGAATCATTTGGAAGAAAAATCAATATTCCAATGGATCATATTAACTTTGTACATCTTTCTTCCTCAAAAGAAACGCGTTATGTTTTACGAGTTTCTGCAGTAGATAAAAGAAAAGAACAATCAGTGCCTTACTACAAACCCTACAAAGTGGATAATGTTCCCCTTGGTGTAGCAAGTTACAACCTACGTGTTCAACAGTATGATTTATCAAATCAATGGATCATACAGTATTACCACGATATTTACAACGGTCCAAATAAAGCTTATGTTCATAACGTAACAGGCAATGTAGATGGTGTTTATCATTATGCTGTTCGTGTATTTGATATAAATGGGAATGTAAGCGATTGGTTTTGGATCTTGGATTATATAAAAATTGATCCATTAAAACCTCCCGCAGCTCCAAAACCTCGTATGGCGTGGTCTTCACAACATGAACTAAATTTCATTTGGGATGCTGTTCCTACAGCTGAGTATTATGAATATTTACCTACCTGGTGGGCAAACCCGTCTATACAAAGAACGAACACCTTAGACTCACCTCATGAATGGTTAAATCCAGATACAACATATGTTGAAAAGGTAAGAGCTGTAAACCGAGCGGGCGCATCACCTTGGGCTACTGTTAGTGGTAAAACACAACCACGACCAATTATTGAGAAGTACCAAAAGGGTGCAGGAAGTAGAACATGGCGTACAAATTATGTCATTTTAATGCAGAACGGTAGGGTTGTAAGAAATCCGTCTGAATGGCGTTACGAGTACGATGATAGAGAAGTGTTTCATGGGGAATGGATAGAGCTTGAAAACAAAAAACAGGACGGTCTTTATGTTAAAAAAGGAACAAGATGGGGTAATAATAAATGCTTGTTCTTCCTTGATCATAATGACTGGAGACAAAAATTACAGGGAAAAGAAATCCTAGATGTTCAGTTTTATATACGTAGAAGAAATACTGAACATGGATATCCACATGATGGTCGTTTTCTTCATGTATGGGCTCACAACTATGCAGGGAAATGGGATTTACCTTCAGCATCTCAAGGACCTCAATTGTTTAATCATCAAAAAATTGAAAGAATAGACTTCAACCGAGGTGAATCTCACTGGATTTCTCTTAATAAGTCGTTTGGTGAAGGATTACGTGACGGGTGGATTAAAGGAATTGCATTCTATCACCCTGAGGCAGAGTATGGCCCATATTCTTACATGCGTTTTGATGCTTATACATTCCAATTTTACGTTAAATATCGATAGGGAGAGAGCAATCTCCCCCTTATTTTTTTAAGGTGGTGACACAGATTGGCACAGTACCAAAGAAACTTTTATTCTAGTTCATTATATGGACGACTAAAAGCATTTTATGGAGATTATCTAACAGAAGAATTTGATGCTCAAGAACCTTTTAGCTATCATATTGATGCAAAAATCCAAGCACAATTACCTTCTACGTTTTACGCAGCAACAAGCAGGGAATTTAAACGGATTGATTCAACGAAATGGACGGTATCAGGAAAAGATATTAAAACAAGAACTGCTAATACACCTGTAGAATTTGTGGCTACAGGTGATAATTTAGAAGTGCATGTGCGCCTTCAAAATGTGGGTACTCAGAACATCGAAGCAAAGCTATATAAAGAAGAATTGGTAGCAGAAGCATACCAATGGGTAGAGAAGCAAACAAAGTCAATCAATACATTATCTCTAACAAACCCTAATAAGGTAGATAAAATTGCTTTTGACTCTTACGGTTTTGGTGATTACAAAGTAATTATTAAAGCACTTGATACGACAGCAGATGCAATCATTGTGGGAGGTAAATTAAGAACAAGTGATTTTAATATTGAGATTCGTACCTCTGCCAATAAAACTACATGGTCGAAATGGGAGCTAATTACTTTAAACAAAAAACTTATTCAAGGGCAGAATTATTTATCTACAGGACAGAGCGTAACGCTTTACAAAAACGTTCGTTACGTTCAAGGAAAAATAATTTTATTATCTTCAGATAATGCAACTTCCCCTATTATTGATAGGGTTGAGTTACGTTCGGAAGATAGTGGATTATATGACCAAAATGGTGATTACACCGTTAAAATTGATATGACACAGGTGGCAACTAGTGTTGGAAAGTCATTCAAGCATGTAGATAAGATACGTTTTATTCAGAGGCAACCAGCTGGTACTGAAATGAATATTCGTTCTTCTTCTAGTCGAGACAACATATTCTGGGGTCCAATAACAGCACCTTATCGTCAAAACACAAAGCGTCTTCGGTTAAAACGTGGGGCCACAAACCATAGTGTAACGTTAGGCCCAATTAATGAAGGGAGTAAGTTCGATTTTAGTAAGACAACTGCGCTATTAAGTTGGGATACACAAGCATTCTCCCCGAAGGATGCAAGTAATACCAAGATAACTTATATTTTCTCTAAAACAAGAACAAATCAGAAGGATCCTCGAAACCTTCTTCAAGTAATTGATAATCCAATGAATGTAAAAGATCGAGCGATTAAGTTCTCCCCTCAACCATATTTCTTAACTGTAGAAATGACACGTTCTTCAGCAAGGGGAACACCTGTAGTTGATCTTATAGATGTTTACCAAAATATTTTATACAAAGAGGTAGTCAATATAATTAATAAAGATGTATCTGCTGTAGATGGTTTAAGTACAGGTAGAAAATCACTTCAGAAAATTAGTGACTATCCATTCAAATATCCTAGTATCTCAAATCAAATTCCATTTAATCAGCAACAAATTACTGCTGCTCAGCAAAAATATGAGCTTACAGACCAAACAAGAAGACCTTCGGATGTTATGCTGTACCTTAAATCAGAGGAGAATAAAGGGGCTAGAACTGGTAAATCTACATCTGCATCTGATGAAGTAATCGCAAAAGCTATACAAAGGAAATTGGAATTTGGAGATAAAACAGGAGTCCTTATGCATTATCAATATGGTGCAGGGAAGGTTCAATATCTAAGACCTTACGAAAGAGAGTTAGATTCTACATTTACACCATTTTTATTGCCGAATCTCAAGTACCGTTATTACATTAAAAATGGATGGCCAAACGAAGTACACAAAGTCGTTAATGGACAAACATTAAATGATGTAGCTGAAATGTATAACACGACGGTAAATGCAATTAAAGGAAGCAATAAGGACATTCTGCTGAATGAAGATACAACATTGGTGAAGGATCAGCTTATCACAATTCCGAACACATCCAAGAACGACGATGTTTCTTTATTATTTAAGAACGGTACAGTTTATACACAGAAATCTAGTCATAACTCAGTTTATGATAAAGATCATGGCTTAAACGTTACAGACCTTTCAAGTGAACCAATAAGTATCAAGGTTCCGAACACTCCTCCAAAAGGGTATGTAGATTGGGCATCAGAAGAAAAGATTTATACAGGTGTAATTAATGCGAATGATATCCGCGGGGAGTTTGTTCGTACACAATTTAATCTTTCAACTCTTTCAGATTTTGATCGTGAATATGTAGTAGCAAATGGTGACACATGGGAAAGTATTGCTTCTAAATATGATATCTACGTACAGGATTTAAGGGCAACTAATAATTCAATTGAGGAATTAAAAGTAGGTAATACAATTATTATACCTCCAAATATTATTCTTCCAGCATTAGCTCCTGAAGCAGAATTTGAAGATGCGATGCCTTATAAGATTTCTATTATTGAAGATTCTGTTCATAAGAAGGATGGAGTTAGAATTGATGAATCCTTTGTTCCTATCGATTGGAATGGAAAACATCTTCCCCTTGAAGTTACATACAGAACATCTGAACTTCTTACAGCTGAAATGGTAAGAGGTTCAGATGCTAATGGAATGGATCCACTGCCTTTAAGTGATGTTATCGAGATTGTCTCTTGTAAGAAAAAAACGGAAGTGTGACATATCACATTTGGAACGACACTTTAAAAACAGGTGACTTCAAATTAAAGAGTAATTATATTGATTGGTCTCCATCTCAGGCAGGAGTATTAGAGCCTGCACCAGGGGAAGAGTATGTTGTTGTATATAAACGTCGTGAAGTAGATAGTGTGAAAGTTCATCTAGATACAACTTATTTTGAAAAGGTGGGGACAGACATTGTATGGCGTTCACCTGAAGTGAAAGTATTTGATGGGGTCTGTACACCAACGGAAGACTTTAAGCTAGAGCTTCCTACACCTCAAACTTTTGAAGGATATGATGGGATTTATAAGAATATTAGTTACATTATAGAGGATAATGACTTGTGGGTAGAAACAAGTGTCCAAGATATTGACGGTAAGAAGTTCTTGGTAGGTACTTTGAATGGAAAAGATCCAAGCAAAAATTGGCATCCAGAAATTCAGAAAGGTTACTACTATCTAAAAGAACAAGAGCATTACCTATATTCTGAGCCATTAAAAACAGTATTAGCTGAAAAAGAATTGCCGACAGCTGATGGTATTGAATATGTTAAGGGTCCAACTGGAATGGGGGCAATGTTATTACCTGCTAGTAGCAACATAGTTAGAGATTCTGTATTTGAGAACGATGATTGGCAAAGGTCTAAAGTCTTTAATGCCACATCATTCTAAATGAGTTAGGGAGAGGAGAGATTCCTCTCCTTTTCTTATGGACATTAATAAGAAGTAAAGGTTAGATTGTCAAAAGAAATCAATAAAAAGGTGGTGCAGAAATGTTCACTAATCCGGGAACAATTATTAAACACGCTACAATTCCAAACGCGATTACGTTCCAAAGTGCAGGGTATGTTTCTATTTCAAATGAACTCTATGAAGATAGTAAAGTAATATTCTCGTTTTCCAAGCCGACGGAAAAGGTAGCATTAATCCCTAAATATTTAAGTGATGGAAACTATTTATTTACTTCTTTAGATAAAGAAAACAAGTTACATATAGGCGGAATTGTAAAAGATTCTGAGAAGATTTATGGAGTCGTAGATGTAAAGGATAATATTTTGAATTCTAACATTTTAACAATCTCTTCTAATGGATCTCATTTTACAGTTGACCTAAACAATAAAACGGTATTTAAATTTGAATCTGCTTTATTTGTAAATGGCCAAGTTCGTGTATGTGGTGAAGTAGGAGAAATCTTTTATTCTTGTGAAATACAAGAACTACAATCTACTGCATGGAAAAGTAATGCAGACAGTGGGGGAGTAGAGGTTAAAACGATTAAAATAGGAGATCACGAGTACATAAAGCTCTTAGGCTCTACTACTAAGAAAGCCACGTTCTCTCAATCTATTTCTTTACTTGCAAAAGACCATACACTTTCATTCAATGCTCAAGGAAATGGTGAGTGCTTAATTAAATCCGGGGAGACAATTTTAAAACAGATTGACATCTCACAAGGAGATTTGTCTTATATCTCGCAATCTTTTAATTTATTAACCCCGCAAGCAATTACCCTAGTATTCCAAACAGACGAAATTCTTATTGTAGGAAAACATCAATTAGAAGACCGAGTTGATTCTACACCGTATATACCGAATTCTAGTATTACTGATTCAGTAGTTCGTAAGGGGTCATCATTAAAGTTCCCAGTAAAGAGCTTGTTTGATAAAAAAGCAGGGAGTATCTATTTAAAATTAACTACAAAAAACCGTATCGATAGAGACCAAACTCTTTTCCGCTCAGATACAAATGAACTATCTCTTGCAGTGCGTGGAACTAATTTATCCTATACTGTTGGTGCAAGTTCAATTACTATCCCTAAAACACTCGAAAGAAGTACGTCATATGAATTCCTTTGTAGTTGGAATGATGAAGGTATTGAGTTAACTATTAATGGTGAAAATGCGAAAGCTTTAAATACAGGGCTTTTACTTACAACTCCTCAAGAATTGATTTTTGCAAATGAAGAAACACCTATTCAGGAAGAAGTTATCTTAGAAGAGTGGGCACTGTTCAATAACAAATTACCAGATGCTTCTAATATTAAAACGCAGCTACCTTTTGCAGTTATGCAATCTTTATTTGATGGAGGAATTAGTGGCCAGAATATTACTTGGTCTGAAATCCCTGTAGCACCAATTGATCATTCACCGATTCTGGTTCAAAAAGAAAATGGAGACACGTTGCAAAAAGTTTCATTCTTTAATCATGAAACAGGAGCATATCAAACGTGGAATCAAGAACCATTCAAGTATGACGGCAAAAGTGATTACGTTGAGGTTGCGTACAATAACCTTGATGAGAAATTTAGAGATATTGCTATCCGTACAGAGGATGGAGAAAAAATAGGTGAGCCTTACAGAATAGATGGTAAGAGGTTTTATTTCTCCTTCCACACAAATAGAAAGGCAGTATTAAAAAACAAAACCCTCTATGCAACGTATCAAGTAAACGATACCTACACAGTTGATTACAATATCAAAGCTGTTGATGGTTATCGAATTGATTTCGCTAAACACGATGGTGGGAAAAGAATTGTGTATCAAGAAGGAAACCGTTATGGTGAACCGAGGAAACTAGCAACAATGATTGATATGAATCCAATTCAAAATCAAAATCATGAAGGGTTCTTATATATTACGAACACAATAAATAAGACAGATAGCTTTAGAATCACAGCTACACCAGATCGATTACATGCAGATGGAGCAAGTTTCTCAACACTTATTATTGAACCGCTTGATTATGAAGGAAACTTTTTATCTCACTCTAATCTAGAAATTATTGCTTCTAAAGGATTCATTTCTAGACATATCTCAAGGGATGCAGTTGAGGCACAAAAACGTTCGGGACAGTATCTATATCAATACCATGCTCCATATATCCAAGCAAAGCGTATAGGTGAGATTATAGAGGATTATATTTGGATTACAGACAAAGATAACAATATTGGTGTTTGCTATAAGATGCTGTTGAGTCCTGTTTCAAAGCCAGATAAAGTTCAATTAACTCAAGATGAAAAGAACTTATTAACTACAAAAACAAAAATCATTAACTACCTCCTTATGTATGAAGGAGTAGAGAGATATGAAGATGAGGAGCTTTTCACTATTTTAGATTTTAACCAAGACGGTCGCGTTACAATGGACGAGATTTTAGTCCTAGAAACGAATCAGAAAGATAATGAATTGATTGTTATCTTAAACAAGTTAAAAGAATGGGAGGATACAAAACATGCAGATGCAACCTCATAAAGATCTTGTTCGCAGTGGTCATAGAAACCGAGGGTACGCTATTCGTATTGGTAATAAGGTTCCTAAGAATAGTGCAAACCTTGCATATGTACAATCAAAATCTGTATCACCCGAGGAGAACATCTTATTAGAGGATGTTTCTTCTCAAATTCAAGAAAACGGATTATCTAATTTCATAGAAAGAGATTATATGGTTTATCCAAATCATAATTTCTTATTAGAAACTGAATCCGGACAAGCTATTTTTCCTACTGATGCAGTCTATGTAACGGATGAATTTACTATTCGTAAAAATCGTCAAGATACTCCAAAACCGGTATTCTATCAAATGGAGTTGAAAGGACGTTTTGATGCAAGAACTGCTCAAGTTATTCCTTATCTAGGCGGCTTCTCTTCTGAGACTGAACAAGAGGCTATACCCTTAGAAGAAGTTGTGACAGACAAAAGAAATGACTTAATTTATGTAGGTAATAGTATACGCATAGAAGCAAACGGTGGACCGTTACAGGACAGTGATGTGTTTAAGGTTCAATTAATTCGTGAAGACAACTTTGTATACCGTATTGTTGTATTTACAAATTTCCGTAACAACAAAGATGTTACATACAAAGTAGTCTATCCTAATTACAAAAATGACGGTAAAGAGAGCGAATTAAAGGAAGAAGTCCTAAACGCATATCCATTCTTCGAACAAGTAACAATGGACAAATTTAAAGATACTGTTTCTGAAATGGAATCAAATCCGGATAAATACAAACATTTGAAAGTCTATGCAATTGAGGAGAAGGGGAATGATTTTTCTTTCTATGCAACATCTGATGTTATGATTGCAAACTATCAAACTCGAACACCTCAACTATTTAAACATCGCGTCGAAGCAAAATTGAAAACCAAATTAAGTGAAACAAACCCAGGTAAGATGAACATTGGATTTAGTTTTGTTCAATCGGTAGTTAATGTTGAAAATTTATCTTCTATTGGTAAAACAATCAATGAGCACCTGTCGCTTCCAAAATATATAGAATTACAAAATCCGCATCCAACAGAAGTAGATCTTTTGAAAAAAGATGTTCGATATTGGGCAGTTAACCTTGATATGCCAGATCACCATTATGAGGATTATGATCTACTCGTTATAACTGGTTACGGTAAAGCCGACTTATCTATGTTTAAAGACAAGTTTGAGCATTACTTAAAAAATGGCGGTACGATTTGGATAGATAATGCTGGCAGTGGAATTAATATTCTTGATTTCAAAACGAGCAAAGGGAATACATTTATTTCTGATATCGGGTTTTCGTCAAGTAGCAATGAATTTGGAGTTAAGGAAATTAAAAAAGACTCTCCATACATTAGTCGCTTGCTACCAATTCAAAACGTTGGAGCTTTAGGCTATGCGGACATTTCTCCGGCTATCCTATTTGGACAAGATGAGGAAAGTACCCAGTGGGATACAATTGTAAAACATTTAAATGGTGGCCCTTCAATTATTAAGAAAACACTGTTTGATAAAGGTACTGTTCTTGTTTCTAACTGTGGAATATTCAGAGCATTTTACCACAACCAAAAAGAAAGTGTAAACCTTGTTTTAAACTCGATCCTTTATCATTCAGAAGAACAATGGGTGTTTACTCCTTGGAGAAATGACTTCGTATATCACCGAGATAATTTATTTGCTCAGGAATACAAAGTGAACAATACGGATGTTTATATTAATGACAGAAGTGATTACAATGCAAATCAAATTGTCGCAAAAAAAATCCTTTATAAGAACTGTAAAGAATACGTGAAAATCTACTGCAAACCTTGGTTCTATAATGCTACAGGAGTGTATGAACATGCTGTAGATGGTGATAAATCAATTCCAATTAACAACAGTGGATTTGAAAGTGGTCAAGTAGATTCAGGTGGACAGCCTATTACTTCTTGGACAACTGATACAGTAAATGCAATCCCTTCATGGAATACAAAGAAGTTAGCTGGTCAAACAGTTACATTCACACATGATTCCACAAAAAGCTTATTCGGTGTTCGTCAGGTATCCTTAGACTCATCAAACGGAACAACAGGAGCTCATGTCTTTTGGGAAAGTGAAGATATCTATTTATCTATTGATGATTACAAGGTGAATGCATGGGCAAAAATTGATCAAGTACGAGGGATTACAACAGATGGTGTGAAAATCGGTATTTATAACTTACAGGGTGAAAAAATTTCTTCTTCTATTTCTATTACAGGGAAAAAAGATTGGGTTAAGTTAGAAACGAATTTCCACATCGATAAACCCCAAAAAATTAAGATTCGTTTAGGCTTTGTAGATGGAAATGGTTTTGGTAAAGCAAGCTTTGATGATGTTACATTAGATACAATCGGAGCAGTTAGAGGTGTTGCACAGAATGAAGGAGAGAAAACTCTCTATGCATTCAGTATTAAACCGAATGCTACAACGATTGATATTGAAGCAGAAGGCTTTGAAAATGCAGACATCACTAGAGCTACACCGGAAATTCCATTCACATATACGATTATGCCATTTATTCATCAGTGGATTTCCTTCGGAGTAGACCCAGGAACAGGACTAGAGTTTGGTCGTTATGAGCGAATGTATGGACCACCAGTTGCTTATTCTAAATCAATTCGTAAAACAGAAGGATTAAAGAATCTAGGCTACTTACATACGCTACTTCCTCCAGTACCAAGTGGGAAAGAGTGGTATGACAAGAACAAAATTTTCTACAAGATTTCACTTGGTTCAGAAAACTTAGAGGAAAACAATTTAGTTAACCTAAAACTGTTTGATCGTAAAACAGGCGTGGAATGGTTCTACAGTGGAGATCTTGTTATTGGCCATAAAGATATTTTTTGGGCAACAGACAAACCAAGTTTT
Organism: Bacillus sp. 7_6_55CFAA_CT2; assembly: GCF_000238655.1. Lineage (NCBI taxonomy): Bacteria > Bacillati > Bacillota > Bacilli > Caryophanales > Bacillaceae > Bacillus > Bacillus sp. 7_6_55CFAA_CT2. Next base: position 1,373,452 of record NZ_JH414708.1, read on the forward strand.
GTTCTTCATGCTGAAACTGGATTTGAAACAATAAGAGCTTCTAAGCGAAACTTTGGATTGAAGTTAATTGATGACCGTCGTATCTATAGTGAACTTCCCCAAACAAAGGATGCTAAAGAGAACTGGTATTTAAGAATTCATAACGGACAATTCATTAAGGATGACCTTGGATATAAAGAGTGGTCAGAGATGCATGCTAGTAATAATTTTGCTGTAATGAATCAATACAAAGAACGAGTTATGAAAAAAGAGAAGTATCAAGTCAACGAATACGCTTCTCAAATTTTTAATCCTTCTATCGGAATTATGACAGTAGAGAACGAGATGGAGTACATTACTCCTTCTACAGTAAAAGTACCTCACAATAATCTGTATGTAAGCCAAGGCTCTGTAAAAAAAGAACAGCTTTTAGTTGAGGGCTTAGCGAATTCTGCAGGAACATTGTTCCGAGCTAAACAAAAAAACTGGATTCGTAACGATAAGGTTCACATCTTTATAGATGCTGCAAACAATGGAAACATCGTGGAGATTTTCGAAGAGTATCCATTCGAGATTAATCATGACGAGGGTACTGTTTTCTTCCCAGGTAGAAATATAACTGGTAAAGTGTACGCTACTTATGAACATCGTAACTTCCGCCTTTATAAGCGAATCTACAAAAATACAAAAATGTCTAACGACTTATTGGAAAATAAACGTATCGATCCGGTTACGAAAGAAGTAATCATGTATGGTTCAAAAGAAAATTGGTTAATCCAACCAGTGCCAGTTCTAAAAACTACTAAAGGTAAGGCAACATCAGCTAATACAATTCCTGCTACAAATTATCGAATCGATTATGAAAAAGGGAAAGTGGTCTTTAAATTTGAACCAGTTGGGCCTGTTTATGCAGACTATGGTTATTTTGAAAACAAAGAGCTAGCAGCAAATGATTATGATATCCAAAACGGAATCTTCTTCTTAAGGGAAAACATTTCGTTTAAAGATAATTTGTTTGCTAAGTATTCTTATTTTGATAACTTCTACGAATACAAGGGCTTCTATAGTGAAACACTTCGAACATTCCTTCATTTAGACCTCAACCCATCAGTAGGACATTACTCAACTCTTCCGATGACTACTTATGTGAATGGTGTTCAAAAGGTAGAGTACAAGAAAGTTCCATCTTCAAAGCTTCTCAATAAGCTTATCCATATTTACATTGTTCCTGATTCTGAAAACGGAGACTCAATTCGTCACTGTTTCAGTAGGGAAGAGTGGAGAAGCATTCAGCAGTCAAACCCTATGTATCTTCTACTTGCTAAAGTCCAAGTAAGAGAGCATACGAGTGTTAAAGATGTAGTTGTTATGGATGCACGTACTCGTGGTGGTGGCATTTCTGAATCGCTATCAACTAAGACAATTGATGAGAGAGTGCAAGGAAGACAGCGTTATTGGGACATTGGTAATTGGGATGGAAAAGCCTTCTACCGAAATGGCGTCCTAATTGTCACCCTTCCTAAATCCATATTAACCGAATACGGTGGTAACTTATCAGAAGAATATGCCAAAGAAGTTATTGATAAGTATGTTGCTTTTGGAACGCACTGCATTATTGAATGGGAGTGATTGGTTTGAATTATCCATTAGGAGTATTCCAGTATTACGACAAGGATACTAATACAACCCACGTACAGTGGAGTTATGTTGATGATCCAAATCTTATCCATTTCGAAGTTGAAATCTATGATCAAAACTTACGCAAATGGGTGAAGTGTGATGGGCGAAATGGAATTATAGAAAAGCAACCGAAAATAGGAAGTAATTATTAATCAATGGGGCGGATAATTCCGTCCCGTTTTTATGGCAAAAGTAATTTGTAATGGTTATAAAAGAAACATACTAAAGACAAAGTAGGTGAATGTATGAAAAAGGAATTAATTTTCCCAGTGCCTTATTCTGAGTTTGTCCGTAAGAAGGATGCACAGTATGACGGAGATCCCAATGGAGATTACGTCATGTCTGAAGATGTTAATGAACTTCAGGAATCTATTGAACGAATAGAACGTGTCATTAACTTTAAGGAACTAGGAAGCACAGTTTCAAATGAGCTTAATAAAAAAGTAGATAAGGCAACCATATCTGATTTTGGTAGCCCGTTATTCGTTGGTTATAGAGGTGCATCTATTAACACGTATGATTCTATCGAAAAACGAATCAATGCCTTTAGTTACATTCCCCATGTCATGATTAATAAAGAAGAATCTACTAACTTTAATTTCTTTGTAGATGAAATTAAGAAGAGTGGAACGATGCTATATGGTATTATCAACTATCCTAATGTTGTTTTAAATAACATTGAGGCTGATATAACATGGTTCGAATCTAAAGGTTTTCATGGAGTGTTACTATCTAGTTTTGGATTTGAAAGTGGATGGAACAGATCGCAACAAAACCAAATTCTTCAATATATTCATGAAAGAGGAATGGCAGCAGTTATCACTGGTGAAATAGAAACCACATTATTTAATAAGCCTCATAAAAACAACCCTCAACAAGTAGACCTTAAAACATTAAAAGACGACATCTATCTGGCGCAGGATGTTTTTGTTTTAAATGGTGCTAAAAATAATTCCACGGTAATTCCTTCCGTTGTTTTCAATTTAAACAAAGCTCAAAAAGAAAGAGGAATTCAGATTTTCGTTGAAGATACAGCAGATGCAAGTAACGATAACAACAAGCTTTATCTATACGGGAAAATGTTATCTACACTGTACAACTTAGATGGATACAGTCTCGTTCCTCAGAGTCGATATGCTTTAAATGAAAAGGTAGAAAGATATCTTCATGGATTTGAGTTAGGGAAATGGAAAGCGCAGAATCCAGTCTACGTAGAAGAAGCAACTGCTACATCACGTTCTTTCTCTAAAGGAAGTCTTGTATTCGATAAAGTAAAAAACGAATGCTACATAAAAGGGGTAGGGTTAAATCCTTCAATCTACACATGGCAAGATAAACAAATCCCTGGTAGTGCAATTGATTTCGCAAGTGCCATTTATGGTTCTGAAGGTATTGAAACTCTTGTTGATGCAATTAATGACAATAATCATCTAATTCACTATTCTAAAATTGCTGGATTAACTGGAAGCGGTGCAACTCCGGATTCAATCAAGGATACTGTTATTAGGGCAATCAACAACTCACCTGCTGCTGTATCTAAGGATGGTCCTGGTGGTTATGATGCAATAGCAGGAAACAACTTTTTACATGGTGGCGTTATTGACTACATTGACGCAGGATCTATTAAATCAGGGGTACTGAACATTGAAGCAATCAAGACCAATATCATTGAAGCAATTAATGCTTATATTGGTACAGCTAAAATCAATACAGCTGTTATTGGTGAGTTATCTGCAGAGCACATTGCAGCAAATGTTATCGATGCAATCAATATTTATGCTTCAAACATTTCTGCTGGACAAGCAAAAATTAATAATGCAGTTATTGGTGAACTATCAGCAGATAAAATCAAGGGGGCAGTTATTGAAGCTGTTAACTTGTATGCAGGGGAAGCTGTAATTGATTCAGCAAAGATCGGACAACTTGATGCAGACCATATTAAGGCAGCTGTAATTGAAGCAATTAACGCGTCCATTGAAACTGCTGTAATTGACTCTGCAAAGATTGGTACGTTAACTGCAAGTCATATTAAAGGTATGGTTGTTGAAGCTATTAACCTTTATGCAGGACAAGCTAAAATCGATGCTGCACAAATTGGTGCTTTAAAAGCTGAAAACATTTCAGCCGGATTAATTGAAGCTTTAGAAATCTCAGCAGGTAGTGCGGACTTCGATAGATTACAAGCTTCTGTAATTGAAGCAATTAACGCAAGTATCAAACATGCTTTTATTGATGGGGCGATTATTGGTGAAGGTACAGTTGACTCTGCTCAAATTGCTGACGGTAGTATCACAGATGCAAAGATTGTTAGCTTAGTAGCTAATAAGATTGTTGCAGGTACTATTGATACTGGGCAAGTTACCCTACAAGGAACAAATGGTCATTTAAGAATTACAGGTAATAGATTACAAGTTTTTGATAATCAAGAAACACCTGTTGAGCGTGTATCTATTGGTGATGTTAATGCTGATGGATCCCTTTATGGGTTACGTGTTCGTGGTGCTGATGGAGTAACTGTTCTGTACGATGAAAAGGGTGTTTACTCAGAAGGTATTACAGACGGGGCCATTACGAATCCGAAAATCCAAAAAGGAGCAGTTGATGGTGGAAAACACATTGCAGCCAATACAGTAACCGCTGATAAGTTGGTAGCGGAATCTATTACAGCAAGAGAGTTAGCAGCGAAATCTGTTAATGCTAATCACTTACAAGCAAACTCTATTGTTGCAGGTAGTGGAGTTATTGGGAAAGGTGCTATTGGTGAAGCTGAAATCGCACAAGCTAGTATCACAGATGCTCATATCAAAACATTAAGTGCCAACAAAGTAACTGCTGGTTCTATTCAGATGACGAGTAGAAACTTAGTATCCAATGCAACATTTAGAAAAGGAAAAATAGATTGGACTCTCGATTCAAACTTTAGCACTTCTGAAGTAAGTGAAATTGTTCGTTTAAATACCACAAATAGCCTTCACTTATTTACCACTGGAAAACCTCTGCAAAATTCAAGTGCATATTCTAAGTTTATTCCCGCAAGTGTAGGAGAAAACTACTCTGCTTCTGTATATGTCCTCACAAAAAACCTCTCCGCTTATGATGGTGGACATCCTAGAGTCGAAATCGAATACTACAATGAATCCGCTCGTATCACATCAAAAATAACCACTTCTATATTAACAGGAAATAATATATGGCAACGTATTAGTGTTACAGAAACTGCTCCTGCAGGAACGACAAGAGTTCGTTTACGAATCTATCATCCTAAAAACGGAGATTCTTATTTCTGTAGACCAATGCTCCAAAAAGGAAACATCGTAACTGAGTGGACTGGTGACGGTTCATTTATGACTGAAGATGGTTTCTATACAGGAGAATTACATGCGGAACAGATAACTACTGGAAGGATTAAAGCTGGTATGGTTCAGATTGGACCAGGTACACAGTTTGAACCAGGTTATAGCCCTGGTGAGCTTCTTCAAGAAATAGAAAAACGAACTCCTTATCGTGTAGAAATAATAAGTACAAATGGAATGTTCTTTAAACAAGGTGTTGTTTCAACGACATTAAAGGCTCAGGTGTACAAAGGTTCTACTGACGTAACAAGCCAATTACAAAACAATCAGTTTCTATGGAGAAGAGTAGATAAAGATGGTAATGAGGATATTCCTTGGAATCAAGCACATGCAGGATTAAAAGAAGTGCCAATTACCAGACAGGATTTAAAACAAAGAGCAACATTTCTATGTGAGATTATTAATAATTAGGTGTTGCGATTCCATAAAGTAATAGATTACTTTGATTGGGTAAAACAAAGTAGTCTATTACTTTTTTTAATAAAACATAAAACAGAAAGAAGGGAAGAATATGGAAGTATTAGCAACTGGGCACATATCACTGGTTGATATTAACGATGCGATTGTATCAGATGTACCGCCCGCTGACCCTTCATTAGGAGCACTTTGGATTGACACAACTAAAGATCCTAATACATTAAGTAGTTGGGACGGGACTAATTGGGTTGAACAATCATTATCTATTTCCTCATTAGATCCATCATTTTATCAAGACGTAGAAAAACTAAAAGATTTTGCTGATAAAGCAGGAAGTGACGGTATCATTTCTTCAGGCGAAAAAGCAAATATTAAATTAATTCTAATGGAAATCACAGGTGATGTTCTTTCTGGACAAACTCTTCCTACTCTTGAAACGATTGATAAGGCAAAAGGCGGACAAGTTTATTTAGCAAGAGCAGAAGCTAGAGCTTCAGGTATTCCAATAACTCATGTGGATTATACAGCTTTTGAAACAGCCTACAGTGATTTAAAAACATATTTAGAGTCATTAACTCCGAGACCTTGGTTAACAGGGGATACAACAATTGATCCTGTTACATGGACAGCTAAATGGGACGCTTATTATGAAAAGCTTTCAAGATTAGCAGTTGCAACATCTACATATCTAGCAAATAGTATTAGACCAGGAGAAGACTACAACGGTGTTACTATCAATACTGATAAAGGTATTGTCGTTGTAAGAGGTGATGGTCTTTTTAGAACAATCCTGAATGCAACTGAAGGTATTTCTATTGAGAAGAACAATGCAGGTACATGGAACAAGATGTTCTATACAAACCTAGACGGTAAAATCTATGCAAACGGATTAGTTATTAGTTCTGATTCTAAAATAGCCGGAACAGATGCAAGCACAATCAAAGATAATGCTGCAGCTGGTAAAGCAGGTATTGATGATCTAACAAATGACTTAAAGGTTACTCCGTCAGAGAAAACAACACTAAGTAGAGAATGGGAAGCCATTAAAGCAGAATACGCACAAGTTTTAGCACAAGCAACTGCTCTTGGTGTTACAACTTCTACTTATACGACATCTTATACAAACCTAGATGGCGTTACTCCGAAAATAGCAGCCGAAGTATTAGCTACTATGACAACCACTTATACATTCGCTTCCGCATCTGCGAGAGATGCATTTAGAACAAAGATAAGCTCTTATTTTGCCGAGTCTGAAAAGATTAAGAAAGCAATCAATGACTCAATCAATAAATCAGCAAGCGATGCAAATAGCAAGTTTACTAATCTTCAAATTGGTGGTCGAAATTTAATTATCGAAAATAGTGATATAAGAACGTTGCCTCCAAGAAATAATGGAGATGCAGCCGACAACTACAACTACGAAAGATTTTATGTTGATATGGAATTAAATAAAGAGTACACAGTATCAGCTAAAGTTGAATTTACTACTCAAGAACCGGATACTGATACTCATATTTCCATATACCCTTATCCTGAAGGTAGCGACACGTTCGTTCCAATTATTGATGGTAAAGTTGTCTTTACATTCACTAAGAAATCTGCAAATACAAATAGTGTATTAATGTATGCAGGTAAGGCAGGGAGTACAAGAAGTAAGGGAGTTATCTTTAGGGAGATCCAAATCGAACAGGGAAATAAAGCTACGGCTTATCGATTGGCTCCAGAAGCTGTAGACAAAATGATTAACAGTATTTCATTCGGCGTCAGAAATCTAATAGACAACAGTCAGCTTTTTGGCATGCAATCAAACCATGCTACGAATTACCCAATAGATGTGACAGAGACATTAGAAGGAAATACTAAGTTTTTAAGAGTAAAAAATTCTAAAAAAGGAACAGATACTGTCACGTTTAGTGTATACAATTCAATTCTATTCACAGATATTCCAGAAAATCTTGCAGGTAAAGAGATTACGGTATCTCATAAAGTAAGGGCATCTAAGAATGTCGATATGACTTTGATGGCACTAGTCTTTAAAACTACTGGAACGCCTGACTTCAAATTCCTAGACTATGGGAAAATATATAATATCACAACTGAATGGCAAACAGTTTACTCAACTGTAACTCTACCAAGTGATTTATCTCAGTATGGTGGAATTAGATATATTATTTCCAGTCCAACAACACCACAACCTGATTTATATGTTGATTATAGAGAGTGGAAATTAGAATATGGAAATAGAGCTACCGACTGGACTCCAAGTACAGGAGATATTGACAAGTTAATTACTGATGTTGACAAGAAAGCCGAAGCGAGTAAGAGTGCTATTGCTGATATGACAAGTGATATGAAGATCACTCCTCTAGAAAAAAGTCAATTAAGTCGTGATTGGGAAGCTATCAAGGCAGAATACCCTCAAGTTTTAGCCTTAGCTCAATCCGCTGGTGTTTCTACATCTGCATATACAACCGCTTATACAAATTTAGATGGGACATCTCCAAAAATTGCTTCAGAAATTTTAGCAAAAATGAGCACAACATATTCATTTGCTTCAGCTGCTGCTAGGGACTTATTCAAAACACAGATGAACGTTTACTTTAGTGAATCTGAAAAAATCAAGAAAGCGATTAGTGATGTAATTAATAACTCAGCAAATACAGCTAATGATAAAATCGACAATTTAAAAGTCGGTGGACAAAACATCGTTAGAAAAAAACAAATAGTTCCTATTAATGCAGCATCTTCATCATTTGATGATTCTACAAATACATGGACTCTTACAATTAATGATGGTGCTGGTGGAACATGGGGAGCAGGCGTGCGAATCACTGAAAAATTTTCTGTTATCCCTATTGGGAGTTGGTACACAGTTAGCTTCGACGTGTATTCACCTGTTGATATCACATGGAATAATGACACTAACAACTTCCCTGTTGGTACAACATCTGGAACGAATGACAACGATGAAGTTGCATTAAGAAAGAATTCAGGTAGAAACATAAAAGCAAATACATGGACAAAATGTTGGTTCTCTTATAAAAACAAAGATAGTTCAACTACAGAGTTATATGACCAATCTAATATTGGGATAGTTAATAACACTGGTGCTCCCCTTACATTTAAAATCAGAAATGTAAAAGGGGAGTTGGGTAGTGTCGCTACTGATTTCTCTATATCCCAAGCTGACATTGATGATTCAATTGCTAAGGTACAGGATAATCTTGATAAGCTTTCTGTAGGTGGTAAAAACCTGCTATTAGAATCTAATACGGATTACTCAACAACAGATTATCTTATTAAGATGTATAACTTATCAGAGGATTGGATTGTGGGACAAGAGTACACATTTGTTATTAAAGGTACTGTTCCGGCTGGTCAAAAGTTCGGTATTTGGATGAATGGTGGTTCCGATATTATTGGACATATCACAACAACATATGTAAGTGGCGTAACTTACCTAACATTTAAAGCAATAGCCCCCAAAACCGGACACGTAAGAACATTGAGTTTATATAATTATCCTCAAAACACAACACTATCTACTGTAGATTGGGTTGCTCTATACAAAGGGAATAAACCAATGGACTGGTCTCCTGCTCCGGAAGATATTGAAAATACAATTCTCGGACAACTTAACAGTGGTAATAATTTACTTAGAAACTCTGGAGACTTTAGAAATCTAAATGGTTGGGTATTAAATGGTGGTACATCCCTAAACATTGTCCAAAAGGATGGTTTCTCTGTATTAGAAGCAGTCGGTTCTATTGCTTCTACTAATACAGTTAATGTCCCTGTAATTAAAGCAGGAACAGAGTATGTATACACTACAGAAATTATGTTTAGTGAAGATACAACAATAGCTAGTACAACTCCAATGCACTTTTGGTTCTTTGATACAGGCGGAAATAACAATGCAATAGAAAGAAATGCATTGATTTCTAGTGAGACTGTTGCTAAGGCAAACACTTGGACACGAATCTCGATACTCTTCAAGACGAAACCTACTATCAGTTCAGCAGCTTATTTCAAAGTCTTTATCTATGGTGCTCAATTAACAGCTACTAACAAGTACTGGGTTAAAAATGTTATGTTTTCTGAGGCTAACCGAATTGTTAACTGGTCTCCATCGACTCTTGATGTTTCAGATATGATCACAGACATACAAGTTGGTGGAAACAATATAATTCCAAACTCTTTATTCAAAACAATGGGTAAATGGAGAGGCTTCGGTACTGCTGGTGGAACAAAAACGGCAGGTGTAGATGTTGACCTAGCAGGATTCGGAACTGGTTTTCAATTTGAATCAGTCGTAAATGGTGAATATGGTCTTGCATTAGACAGTGTTAAAGTAACTATAGGAGAAACCTACACACTTTCAGCTTGGTTTAAATTAACTAAAACTGGTGTCATTAAGATGCAAGAAGGTAACTCGAATGTAAAATGGACATATACAAAATCCCAACCGGAAGTAGGTAAGTGGGTTCGTGTAGTTCATACATTCGTTGCAAAAGACAGTACATTAAGTGTCTATGCTGGGGCAGATTCATCATCAGTAGCAACTGCAGGATTCGTTACTGGATTCCAATTAGAAAGAGGGAATAAGGTAACAGACTGGAGCTTAGCTACTCAAGACATTAATGATTTAATCGATGCAGCAAATAAAAGATACGATGATATGAAGATCGGCGGCACTCAAATGCTGACTGGAACAGACTTTAAAGATGCTTCTGGTTGGAGCCGTTGGGGAAGTATTGGATCTGTTGGTCATTATGTGCAAACGCAATTGCCGACAGGAAAAGCATTATTTATGGAAACGAGAAACGGAACTACTCAGTTACCTGTTCCTTTAGATACTAAAATCGGGATGGCAAGTGATGGAAGAAAGTTTGCAGTTAAAAGCGGACGAGAGTATACACTTTCTATGAACGTTGCAACAAGCGAATTGGGTGACTTACTAGATTACATGTATTTAATGTATACGGTAGAAGGAGGTAACCGTCGTTTAGGTGATATCAAAACAACTGATTTCCCTAAGTTTGCTCCAATCGCAACAGGAAGTGCCACAAATTATTATAGTGTTAAGCTAACATTTAAAGCCGATCGTGACGACGACAATGCGTATATCTTAATTGGTGGTAGTACAAAACGAGAAATGACAGGTTCTAATGGTTATGCATGGATTCGTGTTAACTCATTAAAAATCGAAGAGGGGAACGTTGCTACATCTTGGGAGTTAGCTCCAGCAGATATCGATAAAGCTATTTCTGATACGGATAAAAAAGCTCAAGACGCAGCAAATAATGCAAACAATGCATTGAAACAGGGACAAGTAGTTGTAAACTCAACATTCTCCAACTGGACTCAGGCCTTCCCTGCTGGACTTGGTTCATGGACTAGTTCAAGCGTTTCAAAGGAGACAACTCTAACAAGAACTGGAAGCGCAATGAGATTTGATGTTCCAACAGATACTGCACAAATAGGAGCACAAATTACAACAGGATACTTTATCCCAAACCTTCCAAATAACAAGTACTATGTAGTTGAGTTAGACTTTATGTTAGTTAGTGGTTCAATAACAGGAGCGTGTGTCTTATTAGATTGGAATGGAATGAGTCCTTCTAGGGCATCAATTCATCTTTCAGATGTAGTATCTGCTCCAACATTAGGTAAGTGGTATACGGTTCGAGCAGTTATGAAAAGACCAACAGACAATCTATCTGGCTATTCAGCTATGGCTGGTTATTTACTTGCTAACTACTCTGGTTCTACAACAAACAAAGTTAAGAACATTGTCTTTGACAGACTTGTGTTTAGAGAACCTACACAACAAGAAATAGATGCTTATGAAATCACTACTATTGAAAACGGAGTAACTGTTATTGATGGTGGCAAACTTAAAACTAACTCTGTAAAAGCGGAATCAGTCGATGCAAGACGTTTAAGAGTAACAAACAATAGTGGTACTGTTACTTTAGAAATTACCAACACAGGGGAAGTAACTGTTAATGGTACAGTTTATATTAATAGTAGCTCAATGTTTGCCGATGGTTATGACCCATCAAAAACAGATGGTGGACGTAATATTGTTTTAAACTCTCGCTTCTCTACTGCAGATGCAACAAGTTGGACAACCTGGGGATCTCCTTCTGTAAAACAGGTAGAAGATATTACAGACTTGCCTGGTTTTGATAAAGCAGTTAAATTTACAACAACAGGAGCAAACCAAGGATTATACCAAACGCTTTCTGTTGAAAGTGGTAAAAAATATACTGCTTCTTGCTATGTGAAATCTTCATCTGGGCAAGGAATTATCCAAGTGAATGATGGTGCATCAGGTTATCCAGGCGCAACTATGGATCCAGGTGATGCGGGTAAAAATAAATGGGTCAAGTTGTACTTTACCTTTACCGCAAAAGGAAACACCGCACAGGTATACATCGGTAGAAGTGGTGGAGGTACAAATGGAACCTATTGGTTTACTGGTGTTAAGTTAGAAGAAGGATCAAAGTTGACAGCTTGGAATCCTGCTAATGAAGATACTGATGGATTAATAGGAAAAGTAGTAACTCCAAATGGAGACATTAAAGCACTTGATATTGCTTCTTCTATGTCTGTCACACCAGGAGCTATTGATGTAGTAAGTAAAAATATCAACTTAAAAGGTAAAGTAACCTTCTCTGATTTTGCTTCTGGATGGGCACTTGATTCAAAAGGAAACAAGATTAGTAACTCTGACCAACCGGGTTATGACCCTGCAAAGCCGCTTTATCTAGATATGGATGGGAACTACAGACCTTTATCAGATGAAAAGAATTTTATGTCGAACCTATTTACTAAAGACGACACAAATGGAGTTACGGTTATTGACGGTAACTACATTAAAACAGGAACAATTCAAGCAAAATACGCCAACTTTAGAGATGTCCAAGTATACAATGATTCAGGTCAACAGACCTTCCATATTGATACAAATGGTAACCTATCTACATCTGGTACCTCTCAATCTATTGGATATGAAAGACAGAAAAAAGGTTGGAAGATTGATGCCGATGGTTCTGCTGAATTCAATGCTGCTACTTTCCGTGGAGATATTGAATTAGGGTACTACAATGCACCAACAGATTCTTTTATTGTTACTGGTGGATTATTAAGTAGTATTGGCGGAACTGGTAAAGATTTAAGGTTCTGGGCAGGCCCCAATAAATCTACTGCTCCATTCAAAGTATTCTCAGATGGTACTTTAGAAGCGACTAAAGGATACTTCACAGGAACATTCTCTGGTGAAGTAGTGGTAGGAAATATCTCAATTCAAGATAGTAATTTAATAAAAGGTGATGCAAAAATCATCCTTACTGATGATTCAAAGATTCAGAAAGTTGTTCTTGGAGAATCAGCAGTAGAATTAAATACAAAAACGACTTTCGGTAACTTCTTAACGATAGATATCACTAATCAAAAACTCGATTTCGGAGCGAACGATTTCGGAATTGATTACAAAAACAATACAATCAGAATGAAAAGCTTCTCATTAAAGGGAACGACAGCTTTAGAATTTGTATCAGATGGTTCATCTGGTGATGATTTCATATTTAAAAACGTAACTGGTGATACATCGGTTAGAGTAGATGGTAGTTTTATTGCTAGGGACGATATTGAGATTACGAACGTCTTACGTATGAAAAAGTCTACAGATTCCGGCAATAAGGGTATAGACTATGTATTCATTTAGTAGATAAATAAATTAAGAGAGGAGTAAAACATATGGAGTTATTTTCAGCATTGGCGTCGGGTTCATACCCGACCATGCTTTATACAGTTTATGCAGAACAGACAAGTCGTTCTGCAAATTCAGTTACATATAGCGTTACATGTTGGGCTAGGTTAGATAACCAAACTTACGATTATTTTAACGCACTTGTTTATCCTAAGATTAATATAGGTGGTACTACTGCTTCTTTTGCTGCTTTAGGTAAATTCCCAAAAGGGGCAGGAGCTAAATTTAGCACAATCAGCGTAACTGTATCTGGAATATCAGCGGCAACATCTAGCTTGTCATACACATTCTCAGCAACGTCACAACTTGGTGGAACATCAAGTAGTACAACAGGTTATGTCGGAGGTAAATCAGGAACCGTACCTGTTTCCGTTTATGCTACGACTCCCTCATTAGGTGGCTCTGTTACCATTAGGGATGGTTCAACAGTGGTTTCTTCTTATTATAGAGAAAATCTTGGGACAGGCTCCTTTAATATTAGCTGGCCAAGCGCATCAGGTGCAAACGGAACTCTTGTTTATGAGCTACAAAGAAGTATTAATGGTCAAAACTGGACCATCGTAAATAGTGCTATAAGTGGTACGTCTATTAATGATGCTCCAGGAGCAGGTGCAAACTCGGTTCGATATGCTGTGCTGGCAAAGAACCGTGTAGGAACAGACGAAATGATGTCTGGGTTTATTTACTCTCCAACAGTAAATAAAAATGAATTAAAATCACCGTCATTAACTTCTAGTGCTAATGTTACTTACAATACAAGAACTTTTGTTGTAACACTTGGAGCTGCTTCTGACAATTTGGGTTCTTCAATAAGTTACACCATTAGTGGGATATCAAGTAAATACACAACTATTAATGGAACAACTAGTGTTTCTCCAGGGAACATTACAATCAATGCAAACAATGGTACGGGCGGTACTTATATGACGCTAGACAATCTAAAGGCTGCAGCACTAAATGGGGCTGCCCATTCAGATACAAACCCCTACAAAGGAACCATTGATTTACAGGTAACTGCTACAAATGGTAAAGGCTCATCGAGAACTGAAACAGTAGCTATTCCACTCAATTTAGGAATAGACGCTCCTGTAAATGGAACTCCTAGTGTATCTATAGCAGCCACTTCTTACTACTCAATAAATTCAGTAAACTATATCTTCCCTGAATATAAACCACTTTCACTTTCGATTGCCGGCTCAATCAAGGACATGCTTGGCCGAAATTGTAGCTATGACATAATAATGGAAGAAGGAGAAGCATTATGGGTTCTTAAAAATACAGGTATTGTTACTGCCGCAACTACAGCAACTCTCAACCACACTGAAGTCGGTTTATTAACTAGTAAGAAAAATGTTTCCTTCTTTATAGAAGCTAAAACAATAGGTAACGCATCGAAACTTTCTGCAAAAACCCAAAAAGTAGATCTTCACTACTACAAAAAGCCAAGTGTTACTTCAAGTGAACTATCTCGTATAGTTGGTAAAGCAACCTTCAAAGTTAGTATTACTCCTAATACTTCATTAGCAGGAGCTACAAATACCTCAACAATGCCATCAGGATATACAAAAGGAACTTCAACTATAACTTCCGGAACAGAGTCTTACACAGTAACAAGTAGTACAACTCTTGCTGATTCGTATACTGCGACAATTTCTGTTGTAGTTCGTGATTCAATAGGTTACATATTAAATGGTTCAAATGATGTTACCCTAAAAGTTACTATTCCTACATTTACACCTGCATTATCTATCCGTCAAAGAGGGGTAGGTATTAATGGTTTTGCAGGAACTACGGAAAAACTTTATGTTGGTGGTAATGTAAAAATTACTGGAAACTTAATTGTTGGTGGAATAATTGACATGGGTAATACGAACATCGAAAACGTAAACCATATTACAATCACTGATCCAGGTGGTGGAGAAGGGCTAGAATGGAAAGACCCTACAAACAATTGGAAGATTGTAGTTTCACCAGATAATCTTTCAAACGCTACAGGGGATTTACAGTTCGCTCGAAATGGTGCAAGAAGAGCTACGGTAAGAGCAAACGGTGAAGTTGCTGCAACAGGTGGTTTTGCTGCAACTAACCCTGGTAATACCGCAGCATCAATCTCATTAAACTTCCTTAATAATATCGCAAGACTTCGTACTGGTGGAACAGGTGCTGGCGCAGATAATGGATTGGAAATTCACGGGACTGGTGATGTTGTTAGGTGGAAAGTAGACGGTGCTGGTAACGTAACAAACTATGGAAACCTTAATATTGCTGGAGGTAGAGGAATTTACTTCTTAAACGCATCAGGAATGATGATGGATTCATTTGGGAACATCAAGGTTAGAGATGCAGCTACACATTCAACCGATGCTTCCTGGAGTGTGAGCGATAAAAATGGTTCTATTCCTTTAATAGTTTGGACTGGTGCGAATGGTGGTGGATACACGGAAGCAACAAGTAGGCCATTTACACAAGTTACAGCATTCACGAATGGTTGGCAGGATTACGGTGCCTTTGGTCCGGTTGCTTATACAAAAGACGCTGCAGGATTTGTTGTGTTACAGGGATTGTTAAGAGGTAATAGCGGTACTACTGGGTCTGCATTTCAATTGCCTGCTGGATTTAGACCAAAAACAACACTTATCTTTAATGCTATTAATGGTGTTAATGGTAACTCCCGTCTTGATATAAATGCAGATGGAACTGTTGTAATGCAGGGTGGCGCTCATGAGTTCTGTTCTCTAAATGGAGTTAGGTTTCTAGCTCGACAATAAAAGGGGGGTTGTTTATGGGAAGTTTAGAAAATATTGAAGTCGTAGGTGAAGTAGGAATTATAGGGGAGCCTATTATAGAAGAACCTGTTAATGATTTTCCACTTACCTCTATAGATATGGGATTACCATGTTGGGAAGTAGATGAGGAAGGTTATGTGATTGAGCACTACTTAATGTCAGAGGACAAAATAGAAAAAGCTTTATCTGCAGGACGAAGAATTATTAAGTTTTGCTGGAAAGAAAGTTATTACAAACCCCGATTTGATGAAACTTTAAATGAGTGGGTTGAGGGTGCAGATATGGAAGTTGTTTTAAAAGATGTTAAGGCAGTTAAATTCAATCAACTAAATGATGCATGCAATAAAGATATTTTAGGCTACTTTGATGCTTCTGTTGGTTCAGAGACATATACATTCTCTTTTGATACAGAAGCACAGTCTAATTTCATTGGTAGTTTAGCATTATTTAATGAAGGTCTTATGACAGAAGTTGAGTGGACTGCATGGAAAGGTGATACACCCCATAGAGTTACTTTAAATAGAGAGCAGTTTATGAGTGTTGCATTTGTAGCGTACCAAGAAAAGGATGCGAAAATATCTAAACTAAGAAATGTACTTCAGCCACGAATAGAGGCATGTACAACTATTGAAGAAGTAAATGCTATTCAGTGGGACGAAAAACCAACACAACTAGCTTGATATTTTAATAAGTAGTCCTTATGATTTGTTCAGAAAATAATATGTTCCAAATATTCAATAGGAGGAAAGACAAAATGAATCAACAAGGGAATACAACAAATTTAGATGTAAATCTACTAATCAAAGAATATGAAGCAACAATTACTACGTTAATCAGTGAAAATGTTAAATACAAAACACTTCTAAAACAAAAAGCTATCGAAGAGCAGCAGCTTCAGGAAGAAATGATGCGACATGCAGCACCCCCTGCGCCACCTGCGGTTCCGACAAAAGAAATAGTAGAAGCTGAAGTCGTAGCATAACAATAACTTATATATTGACTGGTCATATACGAATGGTTACGTTCATGAGGGAGCAATAGCTCCCTCTTATTATATTTTGGAGGTGTTTCTGAATGACACAGGTACGAATCCGAATTCGTTCAATTACAACAGACGAAAAATCCCCTTGGGTTTATATTCAAGAAGAGACCAGACAGGAAACTCCAAAAGCAAATGCATTCCAAGTGAAAGCGGAACCTGTTATGAAACGAAACACTAAGACAAATCAATATGGCCATTTTCATTACAGCGAAATGCAATATGGAAGAATTGAAGAAATCTTAGCTTCTGCTTTAGAGATAGGTAAATCTCCTATGAGAATAAGAAACGAAAAAGGAGAATGGATTTATATTCAACAAACAACCATCGATAGTGCTTGTCCTGCTATTCGGATACGAAATCGATATAGTGAACAGGCAGGTCCTTGGGTTTATATCCAACATAAGGAGGTGTAGGTATGGAATATTTGAATAATTATTTATCTGTTCTACCTAATTATGATCGTAAAGAAGTAGAGCAGCTATTACAAGAAAATATGGATTTGTTTGATGTAAAAGTCATAACAAAAGAAGAGTTCGAAGCACTTATTCAACAACTTGCAAATAGAAAAGAAAAGGTTACGATTCTTACGACAACGGGTGAAAAAGTAGATGCCGAACATTTTAACCAAATTCACTCGAATGTAGCTCTGGATTTAAAGAGACTTTATAACTCACATCTTATTATTGAGAAAGTAATTGCGAATTACGACAGAATTCTTCGAGGAACATTAGATGATGTAAAAAGAGAAGTAGACTCACTTTCTACTCGTGTTGAGGAATTAAACCTAAAAGCAAAAGGAGAAGATGGTTTAGTCGTAAAGACATACGGTTTTGAAGAAAAAGAAAAGAGTTTGTACATGGAAACAGATCATGATCAATATGCACATTTATTCTTAGACCGCGACGGTAAATCTTTACAAAGCGCATCATTGAATCGTAGTTTTCATCAACACTATTTATCACTACCTATCAGAGAAGTGGAGAACACAATGCAAAATTCAAATGGGGCGACAACTGCAAAGATTGAAGTTATGTATCAAGCACCAAATAGCATTTCAGATAAAAACCATCCATTGGAACATGCAATAGATGATTCACTTGAAACGTATTGGGCGCAAGCAGTTAAAACGAATGCACCTGCTTATACGGAAATAAAAAAACTATAGAAAGGAGGAAAGAGAATGCCTACTCCCATTTATATTGAACAACATTATTCATTATCCATATCTGAATTTGAAGGACTATGGGAAATGACATTTATGCACCCATACAATCGACAAGAGCATTTTAGTATCTATCTAGTTGCTCCTAATAGTGATTATGAACATGCTGAGCTTGATGATCGCCCGATTGTAGAAGCTGGACCAAGATTAACGGAAGTATTAAAACGATTACTTTATAAAATCGAATACTATCCTTATTCTTGGGAATTCGCGGGAAAGAAAATTGTTTCATATGGGTATGATTTTGAAACAGACTTTACAGGTACTAGTTTGACCTATATTGATTTAACGGAAATCGCCCTTAAAGAAGTAAATGAGTTTTATAATTTCTTCTCCGCGTTAGAAACAGATGTAGTAGATGAAACAGAAAAGGTCAGCGGAAAAGGTGTTATGGCCAAGCTAAAAATCACGTTAGACAAGCCTAAAACCGTAAATCATTTGTTAATTGATTTCTTTACAGAGTATCCAATCGAGTTACTTTCATTGATGTATCAAGTTGACCAGAATGAAGAATCGACTACTTACGAAATTCCTCTTTCAAGAGCAGTTCAAACAAATGGATCGATCTATCTCCATTTCTCTCCTGTATTTGCAAAGACATTCTATTTAATCATTAAGCAAGAGTCTTACACATTACTAGACCAAACAATGAAGGAAGAAGAAGTAATGAAAGCAGAGCTATGGGATCAAGCTTCAACAAGAAGCCAATCTATTTATGAGTCTGCAGTTGGAGAATATGTAGACCAATTATTCTCTTCTAAATCTGGTATTCAGCTGCATCAAGAAATCTTAGATAGTTACCAAAACATTAATGTAAGTCACTCATCTATTTCATCGGACCCTATGAATTTATACCGTAGTGATTTTGAACAAGCAAAAAAATCTTTAGATAGCCAGCAACGATAGAAAGGAGGATTTAGATGGTTAACAGTTTTGAAAGTGCAAGTAAACCAAAAACAACTTTACTACAAAGTCAAAGTACTACAAGTAGCACAACACCTGGACCGCTTCCTCCAATCGTAGAAGGAATTGGTTCAAGTAATCGTACAAATAGTTCAACAGAATATGTTTACCAGTATGGAATAAAGAACATTCAATTAAATCATTCTCTGTATGAACAAGCTGGAATTTTTGTTACAAAACCAATTGAAGTAGAGGGGAATATTGTAGAGGTTTCATTATCTACCTTTGAAGACCATCCGCTGTTTAATGAGCTAAATGGGATGGCAACAGATCGAGTCACTTCTATTGAATACTACATCTCATTAGAAGAAAATCCTTCACTTAATGATTGGGTTTCAATCCTTCCTGAAGGTACAAGGAATGTGAAGTGTGAAAAGCTATTCTTCCGTGGCTCAAGTGCGGGACTTCGATTCCATGCAGACATTAGTGATGAAGATAATACAAGAGTATACCGCAATAATATTTTAATGAATAGGAGTGACTGGTACTTTACAGAAAGAGGAGCTGCTATTCAGTTGGCTGTGCCTCATGATAATAGTTCAATTTACACTATTGATTATGTACCAAACGCAAACTTATTTGACCCTTGGACAGTTAAGGTAGGAGATCGATTTTCTAAAAGGGTTCGTAAAGTGGAGTCTTTCCCAAATGGAACTGATTATAACAATACAATTAAGCTGTCTAAGTATCCATATGTTGATTATCAACAAGTGAACAGTGAAGAGAATTATGATCCGAATACAAGTGATTACAGACCAATTGATGTATTTCTAACGAATGGTTCAATTGTAGTAGAAGGGGGAAAGACACAAAAAGAGTTCTTCCCAATCTCTTATTCAAGCAAAAATGAATTTACAACAAAAAACCGTACAGATTATAAAACTAACAAAGATGTGTTTTTAAATAAGTACAGCATTGTTCCGGATTCTGTTTACAATACATTTGAGTATAAGCAAGAGAAGAATAAACTTATTTTCACAGAAAGCTTTAATCGATCGGACCTTTATTATAATGAAGCAACAAATCATGGTAATGCTACAGTGGTTGTACACTACGATTACTTAGTGACAAACTTTCGATTAAAAGTTATTTTGCGTAAAAACGTTGGTGATGAACTAGTAGTAACGCCAATGGTCGATAGTTACCAATTAAAATTTAAAGTCATGAAGTAGGGAGGTGCAAGAATGAATGCCCCTGTTATTGAATCTAAAATATTAGAGAAACAAAGAGAATATCTTTTGGAGCAAGCGAAAATACGATTAAGTAGTTCTGCTACAAAAGAAGAAGTATCTCAATTAGCAGATGAAATCTTTTACAGGTATCAATCTTGTATAGGTAAGCCTTTATTCCAGGCACGTAAAGTTGTGTATGGAGAACTACCTTTTCTTGAGGATTACTATGATAACAACAAGGAAATGGAGAAAGACTTAGGTATCTTATTCTCAGAACTAAATACCATTGCTACATACCTGGTAGATTATTTTAATTATTCTCAGAGTGAGAAAGATAGAATCTTATCTATCGTGCGCAGTATTAATGGAGTCGTATCAGACCTTCAAATGTTAACTGAAGAAACAACCCCTAACACGGTTTATTTAAAAGAATCGTTTACGAATTACGATAATGTGGATTCTGCTTTAACTCCAGTAGAGAACAGAAGCATGATTCATACACAAGAAGGCGTATTAACACTGCGTCGTACAAATGCTTTAAATAGAAGCATAGGAAGTAAAGTTCGAGCTATTCAAGGTAATGGAATTGCAGGAACTTATTTTCTATCTCGTAAAGTTCAATCAGATTCAGATTTCGAAAATTACCAGTATGTTTCTTCTCAAATTAAGAATGATGATCCAAAAGCATTAATCGACGGAAACCCGGATACTGTATTTGAATATGAAATGGTAAATATCCCAGAAAGTTATAAGAAACAATCATTCTATTACGACGTTGAATGGGCAAAGGGAAAGGAACATGGTGACTTACTACGTGTAAAGATTGTTGTTCAATTACCTAAGAACGAGACAATCAACTGGATTAATTTAAATCCTTATCATGCTGCAGGTAGCCCAGGTACAGTTAATGTATATTCTATTCGAACGTCTAATGACGGTATTGAATACCAAGGTCTTTTCGAAAAAGACCAATTTGTATTAAACCAAGAAATCAATAAAACACCTCAAAGCTATCGAGCTGAGGATTTATTCGATGGTAGTGAAAACTTTGCTAAAACAAAATTTTCTGGCCAAGGTGTTTGGAGCTTCCCATCAAGAGAAGCAAAATATATTGAATTCGTACTAGAACAACCAAATTCTTATAAAGAATTATTAGGACAAGAAGCATTCTATAGAAGAAAAAAAGATTCTACTTCATTTACACGTATTCGCAAACAGGAGGTGCCTAGTAATATTGTTGATGAAAAATACGGCATCCATACTATTAATAGCGACTATGAGATTAAAAAGGTATTAGAAGCTGTTGAAGGTTGGCGTTACGCTATAGGAGTTCGAGACATCGACATTATGAGTTTCGAATTCGCTGAAACGAGTGAATATATTAGCAAACCATTTCTATTTGAAGATGGTATTAAGAAAGTACTTCTATATGCAAATGAAAAAGTTCCTGCTATATACAAAGAGAAGGTAAGTGAATCCAATGATTGGATTCAATACTTTGTTTCTTTCGATGATATAGACTGGCATAGAATCTCCCCACAACATCAGCAACCAGTAAACGATAAGTTCCCTGCAAAGGTGCTTTCAGTTAATGATAACGAATCTGATATTGAAAATGCGTTTGCTCTTTACAAACAAAACCTTCAATTAAAAGAACTTCCAAAGCAAGTAAGGTTAAAAATCATTATGAAGAGACCGGAGAAAACAACAGAAGATGAAATACCTCTTCTTCATACAACACCACTCGTTGAAGACTTCGCTTTAAAAATTCTTACCGAACAGAAAGGGGTGTAGGGGATGTCTATCAATATTCGTCAAAAACGTTTTACTGTAGCGGTAAACCAAATCCTTCAAGAAGAACTGAGAAAGGGAAATCTTCCTACATCCAAGGAATTCGCTTCTCGTTTAAATAAACTATTAAGAGATCAAGAATTAAGTGCTCCTGAGTATACATTTAAGCGTATTCGTAATGGTGAATTAGCTGAGTCTGATTTTTTTAATGAAGTTGTTGAAAAAATTCAAAAAGATTTGATGATTCTTTACGAAAATACAATTGCTGTTCATAACCAGCTAAAGGGAAAGTTTCATTGGTTTGAAGTAGAAAAGAATCGATTAGAGTATGAAGCTAGAAGATTAGAATCGGAATTAAAAGAGAAAATTTTGCTATATGGAAAGACAGGTTACTTAGCTAGTATCTTTGATACATTGGATGACCTATCTAAAATTGATTCAGAAGACAATGTATCTATCGATATAAAAAATCATCAAATAACACTTAAAAAACAGGAGAATACCTCATTTTTAATTAATCCTGCTAGTGAAATTAAGTTCGTTATGCCAAAGAGTTCTGTAAGTACATTTAAGAAGATTCCCATTTCAGGGAAGATTGAACAAGCATTAAATGTAAATACAAATGAAACATTCCAAGAAGTATGGTTGTCTAAAACGGAAGGGCCAGCTGATGGATATATAGATATCAAATTTAATGATAAACAGGTATTGAATCGAATTGATTTAAGCCTACATACAATTAAAAGTGCTACTGTGTATATTGAATTCACGCTAGATGAACTGAATTATTTCCACTTACCATATTATCCAGATGGTAAGCAGACGGGGAATAATGTATCTTTTTATTTCCCGACAACAGAAATGAAGAATATGCGAATTTGGATTCGCAAACAGGAAAGTGATAAAGAAATTGTCCATCCTGAAGGTTATTCATATCAGTACTTGTTTGGAGTTAAAAAAATTCAATTTTTCCAATTAAGTTATCCAGAAAGAGGAGAGGTTGTTACAAAATTTCTTACGCCAAAAACAGATGAGACATTCTCTATTGGGAAAGTATCATTGGTTACAGAAGAAGAGATTCCGGACGGTACGGATATCGAGTACTTTGTACGAGTAGATGATAGGGAAGAGAGCTGGAAACAGATTTCTCCTGTTAACAGGGATACTGCACAAGCACCTAACCTAATTGATTTTAAATATGTTGTTCATGCTAGTCCAACAAACTTGGGCATTAGAAAGAATATCGGTGGCCAAGAATCTGAGATTATTGAACTGCAAGCAAATGGAGTTGCATTCTACTCATTAGGTTCTATTGAGAAGCGTAAAATCGTTCCGCGAACAGAGCGTTTATATATGGGTAAAGATGCTTGGAGTGTTCAGAAGACAGTCGAGAATTTTGGTGAAACCCATATCCCTTCTCTCGATGATTGGAAGAAGCCATCAAATGATATCGTTCGAAATGTAATACCAATCAAGGAAGGGAATCGAGGACTGATTTTACAAGATGAACAATTCACACAACATACGCAACTGTATTATGGAATGGGTATTTTCTATGAAGGAAAAGAACAAGTGCTTTCTACAATCCCATCATCTACAGAACCGATTGCCATCTTCTTAAATGGAGAAAAGTTATTTGAAGGAATCCCTTCTTCTCAAACTAATGTAAACTACAAATTTAAACAGGGATGGAATGATCTAACTGTGTTGGTGTATGTACAGAATTTGAATAAGGACTGTACGATTGATTTAGGATTTGATCCGATTCGTGTAAGTACTCATTGTTATTCTTCAAGTCAGTTCCTGGAAAAGGTATCTGTATTCGACTTACGATATAACACAAAGAACAACGATTGGTCTAAGTACGCCCTTTATGAGAAAGATGGAAAGGTTTATATTGTGGTTAATCATTCACTACCGGGTGTAACATATGATTTTTACTATGACTATGTGGATGAAGTAGATCACCGAAATATTCAATTAAAAATCGTTATGAAACAATTCTCAGTAGGGCAGTATACAACACCTGTATTACGTCGATATACATTACAATTTAGTTAGTGAAGAGTTATCAATGGGTAAAGAAATGGTAAGACATACTTGTTACAAGTCTTAGAATAAAATAGGTAAGTACTGTCCCAATTAGAAATGACAAAACGTATGTGTTGGTAATTTACACAACTGTATTAAAGAGAAATACCTATCTAAAGCTTAAATAAATGAAAGGGATGGCAAAGAGATGAAAATAGAAAAGAAATATAAACCTTCTTTCCATAAAGCCAATGCTCGTTACCGTGGTGTTACTGAGCTTTCCCAATATACGAATTTTGTTCTTGAATCTGCCCACGACCTTTTATTATTAGGAAACATTACAGAAGGAAATGAAGCAACACATAAAGATGGACACAAAAAAGAAATGTACAATAATTTCATTTCTATCATGACAGGTGATCGGGAAGTAGGGAAGTCGAGTTTATTTACGGCTTCCACACTTCAAAAAATTGATTACTCACGAACAGTTCCTATTCCTGAATTAGATAGTTGGAGCCCTTTAAATGGCTGTACAAAAACAGCAGTGAGTGACGCAATTAAGCTCTCTTCAAATGGATTGCTAGATCCAGTAGGAATGTTTAGTACTCTTTATGTAGAACCAGGAGACAAGCTTTATATTCGAATGAAGGTAAGAAGTACAGGTGGTGCTTCAGACTTTTCCTTTGGTTCGAACAATATGCGTATGGGACCAGATAAGAATGGTGACACAAGGAAGGTTCCTTTAGCGAAAAGTAATGAATTTATCACTATCGATTACGTGTTACGTTTCCAATATGCTGAATCGGTATCAATTAATATAAACGTTCATGAAAAACCGAAAGAGTTAAAGGCGGAAAATGTTGAAATAAAAGATCTTGAGATATATTACTTTAATGAAACACCAATTCAAGCTTCATCTATCGACATGGTTATTAAACCAAATGTTGATGAACTAGAAGAAAAAATTAATTCGATACGATAGGGAAGGTGAGTACATGCGCCCGATTACATTAAGAAATCCGAATCTAAACAAGGGGCCTAGCTCTTCTGAAGAGTTTAATAAACTACGTAATGACATCCAGACTGATATTACAAATTTGTTTGATATTGTTAATAGTCATGATGGCACAATCTCTGAAAATATGGATCATATTTTACGTGAAAATTACTTCTTACAAAACCGTCTAAAGAAGTTAGAAGGACGGGTATATGAGCTAGAAAAGGATTACCAAAATAACAGTGTAGACGGGGAGAGTATCCTAACTCGGTCCTTCTATCATGCAAGCAATATTATTTCCTCAAATGCAAATAATCCCATTAATATAGATACACTTCACGGGATTGTTACCCCAGTTGTTGTTAGATCTCATGATAAGATTGCTTATAAGAACGACTTAGGGGAATACATATTACCTAGGAACCTAGAAGTAAGTGTATTTGAGTCCTCAGATGTAGAGCCAATTGATGAAGAAACAAAACAACGCAAGTTCTATGCAGTAGATTCTAGTGGTATTACTAAAGCATTTGATGGAGACAAGAACTCATTTTGGGTTCGTCAATCTGAATTAAACGAAAACAAATGCGTAACAGAAGTGTATGGATTAATTCATGTGAAAATTCCACAAAATATTTCTAATAACATTTATACAAACACAATTACTATCCATCCATCTCCGGAGTACTCTATGAGTATTCTTGATATTCAATATAAGAATCAAAATGGAGAGTGGAGGCGTATTGAAACCTACCCAATTAAAAAGGTAAACAATACAGAAATTCCAGAAGAGATTGTTGAATCTGGTAAGTTAGTATTCTCATTCCCAAGAAGACAAGTAACAGAATTACAAATTAAAGTAAAACAACCTTACTGGTTTAAGCATGATAACAAACGGATTTTTATGTATGGATTCCAAGATATCGTTGTTGAATACCGTGAATATTCCCAAGATACTGCGGAATTCACAACAAAGTTCTCTTTAGAAGGGACAGATCGTCGTTTTACAAATGTAAACACGCCAAAGGTAACAGTACCCGTTGGATGTCCATCATTTAATGATTACACTGTAAAACATGAATTGTACTTTGATGAAGGACTAACGGAGAAGTTTGATTTTTCAACAGATATTTTCCAACCAATTCAAACTGTATATGTAAAAACGCTTTTAAAAACAGCAGGGAATCAGGTACCAATCTTACGTGAGATTGAATTACCCTACCGACATGAAGAATTAGAAGTGCTTTAAAAAGAGAAGGGAGCATAACCAAAATGGTGTGCTCCCTTCTCTTTTAATTTATCAAATGGTTCAACGTTTTTATCAACAAAAACAAATTTGTGATTTTTCCAGACATCATCATAATACTTACATTCCCCAGTGATAAAAGGAGGGATATAATTACTGTATTCTTAATTTTATGTAATGGAATACTATTTATTTAGTAAGTAATATACTAAAAATAATATTCCTATAACTAATAGGGTTCCAAAAAAGCCTACCAACATTTTCCCTTCAGGACCATTAATAATTTCTTTTAGAACTTCTTTTGCTACTTGCTGAGCTTTGCCGCTTAAAACTAATGAAAGAAATAAAAAAATTATAAATAGGAATAATGATGAAATTATAAGTTCCATTACTCTTGTACCTCCTTACTTTAAGTCATTCTATAAATTATACCAGTTAAGATACTTTATAGTAAGAGAATTTTATTTTTATAGTAAAATGTTCTTAAATTAAGATTTAAAATTTTACGAGAGTTAGTATCTTTTCTATTGTATTTTTATTTACGATAGTTGCATAATTATAATAATTAAACCATACGACTGTTCGTTATTTCACCAAAATTTTTGGCGTTATTTTGTTTTTTTACGAATTCCCTCTTCTGTTATATTTTATAAAAGAAAAAGACAGCCTGGGGTGGCTGCCTTTTTCTTTTAGGGAGGAATTTAAATAATTAGGTAAGATAGATAGGATGAAACAAGTTCAAATTCACGGGAGATGTGAAAATACAAACTTGCGAGGTAACTTACATTTTTAATAAAACCTTTTCACCGTGAAAATGCAAACTTATATTGTAAAAAAAATAGGAAGAAAGGGATTAAAGTTAATTCCTATGTATTTTAATGTAATGTGAATTTAGTTGAAAGATTGCCGGGAAAATAAAACTATGAGAAAACTCATAAGTAAAAAATAATAACTTTATTTAGTAATCTTTCCGAAATCGTTAATATATAGTTGCAAATTTCTTATATGTTGTAGTTGGTGAATGGGCACCAAAAATACTTGCGATTCAAAAGGATGAGAAGGTTCCATTATTGCTTTCGGCTCTGCTTATCTGGTCTTGTAAAATCTTATATTCTTTATATAATGATAATGAACTATCTGAAGAATTCGAGAAAGCAAATAATATAATTATAGACGTACTGAGTACATGGAAACCAATTTTTGATGAAATAGACAAAGATTTCCCTGATGCGAAACGTAAAGCAGAGAAGAAAGTAGAAAGGAATTTAAGTGATGATGCAGAAGGTAGATTTCGTATTCATAAATTAAATCCTAAAAAGGTAAGTAGAGAAGAAAATAAAAACGATTATTAAAGGGGGACGACGTATGAAGTCAAAGAAACTAATCACATTAGCGATTCCGGTTATATTATTAGGTGGTTGTGCTACGACTCAAGGTTCACCAAAGATAGAAGCAAAGCGAAAGCTACTGAACAAGATAAAAAGTCTACTAGTTTAAAAGATAACGAGAAAGATATTCAAAGGATTCGAGTTTTAGAAGAGGATTACCCACAATATATGTTAGACATGGAGAAAGATTTAGTGAAGCGGTTAATTTTTTATAAAGATTCAATAAAATACTACCAAAAAGGTAATAAATCAAGGGAAGAAGTCTTAGTTTCCATTAAAGACTATATGAAAGTACTGGATAAGATAGAGTCTATAGATGCCCCTTCTAAATACAAGGTAGATTACAAAGAAGTCCTTAAAGCAGTCAGTAAGTATAGGGAATCTTTTGAAGAAGTAGAAAAGGTATTCAAAAAACCAGACTTCTCAAGGGAAGCTGATAAGGAAGTACTTGAAAAGGCAGACAGTAAGCTATCAGAAGGTAATCGTATTTGGATACCAGTGTTTGAAAAACTAAAGAATGAAACAAAAAAAGTAGAAAGTTCTTCTGATTCGTCTAGTGAAGACGTTTCATCAAATATTGTTCCAAAATCATCTTCACCTAACTCAAGTCAATCAGACAAGAGCCAAGCCCAAACAGGTATGTTCAAAGGTATAGTTGGTACTTAATGAAGAGTTAGAAATAAACGATTCTAATACATCTAGGTATATTAAGAATGAAAGGTCTATTGTAGGTAAGCATGGTATTGATTTAGGAGAAGGAGTCAAAACAATAATCGATTTAAAAGGTGATATGACATTTGTTTTTTATAAGTATGGGGATTTCCCAAGTAGAGATAGTCTAATGAAAGGAACATACGAGTTAGACGTACCTTCTTTACAATTAACATTAAAATTAACAAGCGTAACTGAGAATGGTCATAAGACTCAAAGAACTGAGAGTTTTAGATATCAGGTATAAAATTATGATTTAAATATGTTACAACTCTATAGTGCAGACGAAGATGTACGTATGAGATTGGTTAAACACGGGTAAATATATTAGTAGGGTTAGGTGAAAAAAACTAGCCCTTATTTTAGGGGGATATTGCATAAATGGAGCAGGTTATACAAGAGTTTTTTTCTCCAAGTAAAAACTATAAGGTTCAAATCATTAAAAGAAAGGATGGCCTATACACAACAGAAGCGTATAGATGGATGGAAGATTGTGGATATGAATTTTGGAGTTATATATCACAAGGATTGACTTTGATAGATAGTGAGGAACATGCGCAAAAGATTGCTATGGAACAACTAAAGGAATATTCAAGGGATGAGTATTAAAAATATGCTATTTTATCTGTAAAATTATAAGGAATTATGATGTTTTATGAAAATATAGAAGTGAATTTCAATTAATCTTATTTATCTTATGTGAATTATAGGTTATAATAAAATTGGGTGCAAAGATGCACTATTTGAAAAAGAGTGCAAGGCAAAAAGGAATCCGTAAAGGATTCCTTTTTTGTTTATTAGACAATGAAACAACTTTGTAATTATCTCCCTCTATTTTAGTATAAATAAATTTCTACTTTATAAACATAAAAGTTTTTTTGGGGGAATTGCCATATTCCTGTAACAAAACAAAGGTATGCTATGTGTGTAAAATATAAAGAGAAAGAAGGAAAAGTTGTGAAGAAAATTTTGCTAATTGTCGCGTTATTAGGCATGATGAGTTTTGGAGTACAGGAAATGAATGTAAGAGCTGATACCTATCATAAGAGCGATTCAAAAATTAGTTTTTGGGATTCGAAAAGAAAGGGTACTAATTTCATGAATAGTACGTCATTACCTGAAAACTATAAAAGTACAAAAGAAGCTAATATTGAATATGTTCGTTTAGCGCCTGATAAATGGGCGAAAGATAAAGATTTTCTATTTGAAGATAAACCAGATACTTCTGGAAAGGATTTTCTGATAGGTAATGCAGATAACTACCAGGGATTAGTAAAGGAAGATCTAGAAAAATTAAAGACGGATTTAGATGCCGCACAATCACAAGGAATGAAAGTTGTTCTTACAATGTTATCCTTACCTGGTGATCGATGGCGCCAATTTAATAATAATAAGAATGACGACAGAATATGGGAAGAAGAGAAGTATCAAGAACAAGCAAGTCAATTTTGGAAGGACCTCGCTCTGGAACTAAAAGATCACCCCGCGGTGGTTGGTTATAATATTATAAATGAACCACATCCAGAAACAGCTAAAAATAATAGATATAATGATTTTTGGACGGAAGATTACGAGAAATGGTATGCAAAAGTGGAGGGAACCACAGCGGATTTAAACAGATTTTATCAAAAGGTAATCAATTCCATTCGTGAAGTAGATCAAGAAACACCGGTTATTTTAGATTCAGGTTTATATGCTACTCCATGGGCCTTTAAATACTTAAAGCCAGTAAAAGATAAAAAAACGCTTTACGCATTTCATATGTATGAACCATATGAATTAACGAGTCAAGGTGAAAAGAAAAATAAAGAATATCAATATCCAGGATTAGTAAAAGTAGGAGACTTAGAGAAACCTGTAATGTGGAATAAGCAGGGATTAGAGAAGTTTTTGAAGCCAATCCAACAATGGTCTAAGAAAAATCATGTACCATCTAATCGAATTATTGCAGAGGAGTTTGGAATTAACCGTACTGTTCCAGGTGCTACCCAATACATGCAAGATCTTATTTCTATCTTTAACCAAAAAGGGTGGCATAAATCATTCTATGCATTCCGTGAAGACACATGGACAGGGATGAATTATGAATTGGGAACAGGAAAAATAAAATGGGATGAAGAGGGTAAACCGATGCGTCAAGATAATTCACTCTGGGATGTAATAAAAAAAGATTTACAAACGCGTAAATAGTTTAGAATATTAGGCCTAAGGACTAAATGTAAGCATCTAATTCAAATAGAATTAGATGCTTTTTATTTCGAAAAAAGGTGGAGTTGAATAGAAGATTCCATCTTTTCTTTTGCATAAAGAGTACCAATCAGGTTTATTTACAACGAAAAATAAGATTTTTAGAGAATAGCTTAGAAAAAAATGTGGAGGTTCAAACAAATGTGGTCACAATTGTTTAAACCTTTAAAGTAAAATGGAAGTTGGACAGTTGCTATACAGGCAGCAAATTTACAATATGTTTCGGCTGAGCCTTCGGGAAATATAATAGCAAATCGTAATGCAGTTAATGAATGGGAGAAATTCGAATTAATTCCGACTGGGGAATTATATACGTACGCTTTAAAAGCTAAAAGTAATGGGAAGTATGTTTCGTTTGAGCCAAATGGTAGAGTAGTAGCAGATCGTACATCAATTGGTGCATGGGAAAAGTTTATTTTATATAATGGTGGAGACAATAGGATATATGTATTACAAGCACTAAGTAATGGTAGATATATATCAGCAAATGGTGGTAGAGAATTAACAGCTACTAGTTATGTAGCTGGAAGCTGGGAAAGATTTGTTATTGTATACTTCTAAACTTTGAAGTGTTATATATCTAAATGATAATGGCATGTTTAGTTGGTATAAATACCTAATACAATAAAGTTTTAAGCATGTAATACAAGTGTATATTAACGTGTAAAAGGGCTGCAAATAATTAGCAGTCCTTTTTGCATGTTAAATAAGGACTTACTGAGGTTATAATGAGAAGAAAAAGAACCCTATAGGGTTCTTTTTCAAGGCATATTAACAGTAAGGAGAATCATGAAATGCTACTTCAAATCTTTATTAGGGGAAAGATTTTGAAAAAGCTTAACATGTATTTATTTTTACATAAATGTAAGATGTAGTAAATTGATAATATTTATACTTACTATTACTAATATTCAATTAAGATAGTTAATACTATTTATATAGTGTTAACTGGTGTATAGTACAGTATAGATTTAGAAATTTAATATTAGATTACATTTGTTAAAAAAGTTAATAGATATATTTTTTCAAATCCTAACTAACATTTAAACGGTTTTAATTGAAATTGGTTGTGTATTAACCCTTATAAGCCAATAAAAGTAAATAAAATAAACAAAGACCCTGTAATAAATACAGGGCCGGATACAGGGTTAAGGGAACGCATAGTTTCTTAATATCATAGTAGCATATATTCTTTGTATAGCTACATGAGGATTTTGACAGAATTAAGAACAAGACAGAAAATCTGTAGGAAAGCAAATATAGTGCTGGAAATGTGATTTTAAATTAAGCTATAGGTATATTGAAATGGATGAAAACTCTTGAGTACCATGATTAAATTGCCTTTAATTATGAGGTTTAGGTTAGAGGGATAATTGGATCTTACTGAAAAGAAAAAATGTTTTTTAGATTAAAAGAAGAAAAGACACCTTTTGGGTGTCTTTTCTTTAGGTAAACAGTTCACATATTGCTGAATTAGATACGAAACCATAATTCGACTACGAAGTAAATCCTAACATAATCTGAACAGAAAAAATATGTAATATTACATTTTTAGTTTTTAATTATTTTATTCAATATAGAGAAGCAACGTAAATAAAAGGGCATGCAGTCGTATCTGCAGCCCTTTTTAGGAGGAATTCAAGATACCATTAGGACACGTATTGGTAAACAGGTTCAAAAATAGTATGTGTGAAAAGAAAAAGTCCTATACCAAAAGTAGACAGGACCTTATCTTTTTTACATTTTAAAAAATGAAATTCTGTCCTTTTGAAATCAGTACAGCACACACTTGGTTTGAAATGAAATTAGAAAAAGTATACATGAAAATGGCAGACAACTATTTTGTTGCCTGCCGGTGCCAGTGGGTTGAATGAGTTAGTCAATTCAATAAATTGTGCTATCCCATTACCAGAAGAGTGAAGCCGTTAGTCCAAACGGCTTAGACATAGTTTGTCTAATAAAGAAAAAATTATGAGTAGAAATTTTGTTTGCTCTATATGAAAAGATAAATAGATATTCATCAGACAAGGATAATTTAGCATATCTTGAATAGGGTGTAGGAACGAATTAAAGAAAGGGATATTTGTTTAGGAAGGGACTGACTCAGGAGTGGGACTTTTGGACAGGGTTTGGGGAGCGGTGATTGCCTTTGGCATTGCGACTAATATCGTTGCTTGTATAATGGCAGTATACATTCAAAAATATGAGCTAATGATAAATCATCTTACAAATATTTTATTTTTAATAATTATCTCTTTAACGTTTATAAAGATGAAAATTAACAGATGGGTGGCTTTAGGATTTACATTAGTTGTAATAGAGAAAGGTATTAAAGCGGGCTATGACTTCTACACACATAATTATTATAGTGTCAGTTGGAGTTTAGCTATCATTGTCTATTGCATATACGAGATGGAAAAGTATCATATTGAAATAAACGAATAGGCGCAACAAAAAGGTGTTAGTAGGTGGAATTCTTTTTAAAATACTATAAAAAAGACACTACAAGAGTGTCTTTTTTTTGAAAATACTCTATAATTAACTTTGGGGAAGGTAATGTTAGAGTATTCGTTTAGCATTATCTTTATATTTGATAAACCATGAAATCGAAAGATTTTGTGGTTTATTTTATGAACAATAGATATTACAGTATTGGCAGTGAGTTATTAATCATTTTAAGCATTAGGGGAGAATGGATTAAAAGTCTAACATCGAATAACGGTTCCGGAATATAGTGTTGCGAAATGATCTCCCATATCCCAAACGGTACTTGCCTGTATATAGCCCTTAAAGCCTTCTGAAGAATAATAAATCTCTTTTGGTATACTTTCTTTAGTTTGGAAATGTGCTTTAGAGTACTTTACATAATGGTTTTTAACAACTTTTGCTTCTGGAACAATAGTGTTTTTTTGTTCCAATTTTGGCCTAGCACTAGAAGGTGGTATGAATTTTACATTGTCTTGGTAATTAGGATCTAAGGTGTCAGCTTGTACACTGTGTGACGAAACAAAGGTGCTTAGACTACTTCCCGCAATTAAAGTTGCAAATACTAACTTTGAGAATTTTGTTAATCTACTCATTCTATAATCTCCTTTTTATTATTTTGTAAGGTATCTCCTTACACCTCACAGTCTATATCCACTACAAAAGGGTGTACATACATATTGATAGACAAAATTCTACAAAATACCGCATGTTTTTGGGATTTATGTATAATAATCCAATGTCTAATAATCTATTAAAAGTAAAAAGGTAGGTCTTATATAAAAGAAAATGAATAATTTATACAGGTAATGTATATGGAATTATTGTTTAAATATTCTAAAATGAGTTGATAAAGATGTTGGTAGGTTTTTTGGAAAACAAATAATTCCCTAGGTGAAATTTGGAAGGAAGATTCTCTGTTAGAGTTTTTATAAGGGAATTCATTTTCGTAGATTCAAAATGTAAAAATAACTAAAAGAGCAAGTGTTTCAATGGGTAAAAAGCTATGTTGAGTCTTTTTTCTCTGTCGGTGGTCGTCTAATCAATGAAATGACGGATGCTTATGATAGTTTGTGTCTAGCAACATTCGTGTATAAACGAATGAATTAAGAAAAGGGTGAAATATTGGATAACTCGAAATGGATGCCTTTAAGTAATGTTGATGATGATGAGGAAATTTGGGTAGGAGCAAGAGTTAGGTTGTACAATGTTGGTATGAATAGAGAAGATAAAGAAAATAATTTCTATGAATATATTATTTCTTATATCTACGACAACACTAACTACTTACAACTAACTAATTTAACAACAGGAAAAGCAGGTTATATTATTTGTGTCATTGAAAAAGAATTACCAAATAATTATGCTTTGGGCAGAACATTAAAGCAAAGAATAGGTTTAGAAAATACCTATTTTAGATTTGAATAATCAACAAATAAGGGAAGCACCAACTCTAAGGTGTCTTCCCTTATTTAATACTTTTTATCAATAATCAATATTAACAGAGCCTAAATAAAAAAGTGAGAAAAATGATAAACACTCTTCTCACTTTCATCAATTAGGGTGGCATATATATAAATATGCGTTTGGGTGGATTTTGGATGAAAAATCCACATGCATAGTATAACAAAAAAATTATGGCTTTTCGCATGTAATATTGCATATGAAAAATAGTAAAGTTTTAAATTTTAATATTAACAACTTATATATATGTGTTACAATGTAATTCTCTAATTTATTTTATTCTCCTATTTAGAATTTATAGTTTAGTGATTCAATAATACAAAAGTGGTTTTAATAAATAGATAAAACGATGAAATAATACAGTTAGAATGGTTAAAAGGCAGCTAAATATAAGTATTAAAAAAAAAATTACTTATTTATGTTTAGTGAATGTATTATGGTAAGAATTTCATCCGATTGGATTAGCGCTAAACTAGATTTTTATCCAAACAAATCCAATAATTATTTTTTAAATGAAGTATATGTTGCATCAAGTTTATTTGGAATAATTCGTAGTCTAATAATTGCTGAATCTAGAAAAATAACATATTCGAAAGGAGGACAGATAAAACTCTGTCTGTGAAAATTAAATCTCTAAATTATAAAGTATGGATAATAGGATGTGATTGTGGTTTCATTTCGAATGGTACCATAAATGAATGTGGAAAAGTAAAGGAGAAAAATTTAAATAAACTATATAAGTAGTAAAAATGAAAAGGAGAAGTAGCTAGTGTTTAATATAAAAGAAAGATTGGGGCAAATAAAGCTTAAAACGAAGTTGTCTATGGCATTTATAGCAATATTAATTATACCAAGCCTTATCGTAGGAGTATCATCTTATAATAAAGCAAAAACAGATCTTAATGAAACAATTCTACAATCAGCAAAAGATAATATAAGTATTTTAGATAAGATTGTTGATGATGAATTAGAAAATAAGCATACAGATATCACTCATTTTGCAAAGGTACTCACACAAGGGGATTATAATCCTGAACAATCGCAAAATGTACAGAATAAATTTGATCAATATATACAGTTACATCCAGAGATAGAAACAATTTATACGGCATCCAGTAACAATCAATTTATTCATGCACCTGTTGGAAAAATACCAGAAGGGTTTAATCCGCTAGAAAGCAGTTGGTATAAGGATGCAGTAAAAGCAGATGGAGAGATTATTGTTTCATCTCCATATAAATCAAAGTCTACAGGAAATATGGTAATTGCAATTGCAAAGCAGAATGCAGATAAAAGTGGTGTCATTGGCGTAGATTTGAATATTAAAGATATCGTAAAAACATCCAAAATGATAAAAATTGGGAAGCAAGGATTTGTATCTATAGTTAGTCAAGATAAAACTATAGTTGTTCATCCATCACTAAAACCTGGAGAGAAATTAGATAAAACTTTAGTGGATGAATTGTACAAGACAGAAGATGGAGTAATTACTTATAGCCTCAATGGTGAAGATCGAAATATAAGCTTTAAGACAAATAAAAAAACAGGTTGGAAAATAGCTGGCGTAATGCCTACGAAAGAAATTGAAGAAGCTACCAATCCTATTTTTTATAAAACGCTCACTATAATAGGTGCTTCATTATTGTTAGGTGGAATTGTAATTCTATTCATACTCAAATCTATAATTACTCCACTAAGACAATTAGTCATTTCAGCTCAAAGAATTAGTCAAGGAGATTTAACCGAGAAAATAGATATTCGTTCAAAGGATGAACTTGGTCAATTAGGTGGTAGTTTCAATACAATGGCAGAGTCGTTACGTAATATTATTTCTCAAATTAACACATCTGCAGGACATGTAGCTGCGTCTTCTGAGGAACTAACTGCTAGTGTAGAGCAAGCAAGTGTTGCGACAGAACAAATTACAAAAGAGATGGAAGAAATCTCGAACAGTGCAGAGGTTCAAAATAATGAAGTTGAGTCTGGAGCTGAATTAATTGGTGAGGTAACACGAAATATTCAATACGTAGCTGAGAATGCTTCTGAAGTATCGGCTTCATCCATATACACTAAACAAAAAGCAAATGAAGGTGAACAATTAGTAGAACAAACTGTAACACAAATGCAGTCTATCCATCACTCTGTTTCTCAATCCGATAATGTCATAAAATTATTAGATAAGAAATCACAGCAAATTGGCAGTATATTAGAAGCGATTCAAAATATTGCGGAACAAACAAATTTATTAGCATTAAATGCAGCGATTGAAGCAGCTAGAGCTGGGGAACAGGGGAGAGGATTTGCAATTGTTGCCGATGAAGTTAGAAAGTTGGCGGAGCAATCATCCGGATCTTCAATGGAAATTGGAAGTTTAATTAAAGAAATACAAGCAGACGTACATGAGACTGTAAAAGCTATGAATGAAGTAGGCGTAGAAGTACAGTCGGGAATTAAGGTTGCGAATGATACAAAACAAAGTTTTTATGAGATTTCAAAATCTGCAAATGATATTGTGTCAAAAGTGCATGATATGGTGGAACTATCTAATACAATGACTACTGATGCAATGAAAGTCGATACATCGATTGATCAAATAGCTATGGCTGTAAAAGAAAATTCTTCAAGTATGCAAACGATAGCTGGTTCATCTGAGGAACAACATGCTTCTATGGAAGAGATAAATTCTTCAGCAATACAATTAG
This sequence comes from Bacillus sp. 7_6_55CFAA_CT2, assembly GCF_000238655.1. NCBI lineage: Bacteria > Bacillati > Bacillota > Bacilli > Caryophanales > Bacillaceae > Bacillus > Bacillus sp. 7_6_55CFAA_CT2. The sequence continues at coordinate 1,410,901 of NZ_JH414708.1, forward strand.
CACAGATGGCGGAAGAACTTCAAGAGTTAATTGGTGGATTTAAGATTTAAGTTGAGATTCTAGGAGAGAATGCTAGAATCTTGTTACAGAGTGGAAATGAAAAATCTTATAACATAGTAAATAAGTATAATATGTACTCTCTATGCGTATTGAACAGGCAGATAAGCCATTTAAAAACCCTCCAAATGGAGGGTTTTTAAATACATTTACATTAAATTTGTGGTGGTGCACCACCATAATCGCCAACACTATATGAAGGAGCAGGATAATGCCCATGAGTAGCAAGCTGATCTGTTTTAGAAAACTGAAAAATTCCCACCGTTAATACCCCAATAAAAGCAATGCTTGATAATAATAAGCTAATTTTTTTCATTATTTTAACACTCCTTTTGCGATTGATTTTTGTCTTGCTTGATAACAAATATGGAAATAGTCACTTACTTTTTGGTGGTTCTCTAATTGTCTACATTTTGTGGCAAATAATTCGGCGTATTCGACAACATATTCCCATAATTCTTCTTCCTCAAAGTATAAGATTCCTTCTTGAATGATTTTTTCTAATTCTTCCAATGGAATATTTTCATTTAATTTTTTTAAAATAGAGAAGTGGTGTGTATATTCTTCGTTATGAATCTCTCTGCAAATCTGTAGTCCCTTATCAATGAGTTGGCTGGCCGTTGATTGTTCTCCTAACTTATAATGTTCCTTAGCTTGTAGGAAGATGGCCTTGAAGTGTGTAGGGATTTTCTCTGTTACTTCTGAAAGGTGACGAATAGCTAAAGTAGACATACTTTGATCAGAATACAGCCACCCCATAGTATTTTTTACGTATAACAAGGAATCTTCTTCCCTATTTTTTTGTAGTAAATCAATTGCACAATGTAGATATTCTTCTGCTTGTTCGTACTGTTTTAAATAGATGCAGCAACCACCTAGCAAACTATTACAAAAGGCTGTTTTTACTTCATAACCTTCGTACTTTGAAAAGATTGCTCTCGATTTATTTGCGTATTCGATAGAAGCGAGATTGTTATAGGTATGGTGATAGAAAGTAGCAATTCTATAGTAAAATTCGGCGTGTTCAATTTCATCTGGTATAGCTACCAATATTTTTTCTGCTAGTTTATAATGTTCCTCTGCCTCAGTATAATTTGATATAAAAGTGGAATGAATGGATTTGAAAAAATGATAATAGAATTGTAGAAATTGATCTGTAGGCATATCATAATCGCTAATAGTATCAAAACTATTTTGTTGAATACCAAGGCTATCTGTTAAGACCTTGTAACGAAATTCGAGTAGTGAATAGTATAGTAACAAATTTTGATCCTGATGCTCTTGATTCGGTTCAATGCTTAACTTACTAATTTTTTCATCAATTTTCTTTTTTAGATTAGTAGCTTTTATAACTTGCTGAGATAGCATAGATCGATACCAGTCGTTCAATAGAGAGGTTAATTGCTCATTTCCTTTTACTGAGACACTCATAATATACGCCCCCATTTTCTAAAAAAATCCTAATCCAATTTAATTATAAACATCATAACAAAATAGAAGAAAAAATGGAGTGATATTACAATATTTTTCAAGAAAATTCATAAAAAACAATCAATTCGTGTCGAATATACGTAGAATAAAACATCCAAAAATAATCAAAAGATGATATGAGTCTTTATACGTTCTATTAGGTGAACTAAGAAACTGTGTTTGAAGATTTATGAAATTTCTTTTTCCTAAAACGATCAATTATGTGTTAATTTTTAGATTATTTTATCGGATAAATATAGTATGTATCCCACCAAATGTATAAATCTTGCGTATGTAAATAAGAAGAGAATAAAGGAAATAAAAAAGAACTTGTAAGAATTCCTACAGGTTCTTTTTTAGATAATGTAAAAGGTGAAACAGACTATGTCATTATTTGTAATGGTAAAATTATCTTACGTATGGTTTTGTTTTATTTTATCATTTTAGCCAAGAAGACTCCCTCCATAAGGAACTCACAGCAAGTATGGGTAAGTGGGAGTAGTTCAAAGCATGCAATATTGTTTGATTTGGCTAATACATAGATTTCTCATCTCAGAACTGGTGTAAGAATTATAATGTTTATACCATTCTATTGTATTTTCTAAAGTCTGTTGTAGGGACCATTTTGGCTGCCAATTAAGATTGAATTTTGCTTTGCTAATGTCAAGGTTTAGTAAATTTGCTTCATGAAAATTTATTGGACCTATATTTTCTGCTGTCCAATCCCCGCAGCCCCAAATATCTAGTAAACTGGTCACTAATTTTTCTACTGAAACAATATTGCTTAGGGATGGCCCGAAGTTCCATGCTCCTGAAAAAAGGATACCATTATTTATAATTTTTTCTGTAAGGAGTAAATACCCGCTTAAAGGTTCTAGTACATGTTGCCAGGGTCTAATAGCAGTAGGATTTCTAATAATAATCTTTTTGTTTGATTCTAATGCTCGTATACAATCGGGAATAATTCTATCTATTGACCAATCACCACCACCAATTACATTACCAGCTCGAACACTTGCAATTATTTTCTTGTGTTGAGAAAATTTTTCTTCTGAAAAGTAAGAATTACGATAGGAAGAAATTAAAAGTTCGCAGCATCCTTTGCTTGAGCTATATATGTCATGGCCGCCCATAGGGTCAATTTCACGATAACCCCAAGGCCATTCTTTATTTTCATAGCACTTGTCACTTGTCACCATAATTCCTATTTTAGCTGATTCATGTAATCGAATTGCCTCTAGTACATTTATAGTTCCTACAACGTTTACCTCGTATGTTTCTCTAGGATATTCATATGAATACTTAACTAGAGGTTGGGCAGCTAAATGGAATACAATTTCAGGTTTATAATCTGTAAAAACCTTATTTAATTTATTAAAATCTCTAATGTCTCCACGAATATCAATTATATTATTTTGAAGGTTAGTAATGTTAAAGTTATCATTTTTATTTTTAGGATCTAATGAATATCCGATTACAGCAGCACCTAATTCATTCAACCATAGGGATAACCAAGAACCTTTAAAACCAGTATGTCCAGTAATTAAAATTCTTTTTCCGTAAAAAGCATTATTAAAGTTTTGGTTTAACAATTAGTCCACCTCCTTTAGTACCCTATTTTTAGGGAGTTAGGTATAAATGTTTATTATTTTTATACCAATTAACAGTTTTTATAATTCCTTCTTCAATATTAATTCTAGGTTCCCAGGAAAGAGAGTTTTTTATTTTTTGCACATCCGCTTCAGGAACCCATCTTTCATTTGTTCTAGAGGAAATTGCACCGTAATTTGGTCTGGAATTGGTTTTCAAATGTTTGAATAATAATTCTACATAATGTTTCAAGGGGTGAATAGTGCCGCTCCCAATATTAAAGATTTCATTTTGTACAGTAGTATTTTCTACTGCTAGGATACAGGCATCTATTACATTTTCTATATAACAATAATCTCTTAATTGATTACATAAAGTTAAATTTACATCTTTGTTTTGTAATACTCGCAAGATTATATAGCTAAAAATTTTATGCGGCTCTTCGCCTTCTCCGAATATGCCAAAAGGTCTTAATGTTATAAGATTAGTATTGTTTTCGCTAGCAATTTGATGGGCGAGTATAGTAGCAGCAGCTTTGGTACTTCCATAGATGTCCACAGGAGTTAGTAACATATTTTCATGAATAGGTTCCATCTTGTTACCGTATTCAGAACTACTCCCAAAATTGATGATTTTTTTACAATTCACCAATTTTGCTGCTTGAATAATGTTACAAGTCCCTATAACATTTGTTTCTATAGCATGGATGTAATCTGTATGGGCAGAATTTACACCATAGGCTGCCAGGTGAAAGATATAATCGGGATTAATTTTCTTTATTGCATCTTGTACTTGTTTTTTATCTCGTATATCTATTTCATAGGTTTCAATATATTTTAGAATATCCTCTAGTCTCCAAGAGTTTGATGGTGTTCTTATGAAAAGAACAATTTTTGCTTGTAAATTTAAAAGTCTTCGTGCCAAGTGAGAACCAATAAAACCGTATCCACCAGTAATAAGGAAAGTTTTATTTTTAAATGAAGCAATCATAGTGATAATCTATCCTTTATTAAGATGTATTTTTAGTTGCTGAAATAAATAGATTTATTTTTAAATAAGGAAAGTATCAGTCTTAATTGTGATGAGGGGAGGGGTATTTAAAATAATTTTTTATTGTTGTTGTATCAATTTGGTCAGCAAATAAAGAGGAGGGAGATTTTTGAAAAGTATTATGAAGGGTATGACATGTCTTGTTCAATTGTTCAATATAAGGAATGTATATATAATTTAAAACTGCTGGAGGTAATTCTAAAGTTTCTTGTTTCCATAAATCAAACTCATTTGGATTAATAATTTGCATACTTCCAAAATGAAAAGCTATTAATTCATCTTGATCAATAAAAACTTTATTATCTGTTTTGGATATAGAACTGCTATTTAAAATGACATTCCAAGGTGCTGCATCAATACCTTTATGAGTCATGATTTTTATATTAGAAAAGATGTTAGGAATGTGATTTAAATATTTTTGGTCACCCCATCTATTCATTTCAACATCATATTGATTATTGCAATATTCTAGGCATTTATCTTTCCACCATGTTAAAATTTCTTTACTATTTTGATCATTTTTGAAGCCTACTAAACCAGCTTGGTATATACCGTGTATGCTTTCAATTTCAGTAGAGCTTCTTTGAGGGCAAAGGAATACAGAGTACTTCCACCATTCATCAAGAATGATATTCGGTGCTGTAAAGAAATACATATCAGCATCACAATATATAATGTGATCAACTTCCGGATAAAGACTAAGGACATGTAGACATAGGGGCGCTTTTAATGTCCAACAATATTCTTGTAAACTTCTATCATTTTTTATACTGAGGAGCTCATGATTTTCAATTTCTTTTACCGGAATTAGTATGGCGTGCTTTAATTTTAATTTCTCTAATATTTGATAAGTTAAATCATCCATACAACAAATCCATACAGTAAATTTAGCGTTGAAATTTTCTAAGGAATAATAAGAGGTCAATCCTTGAATTAATCGTTCTTTACTTATAATCATGGAAAAGTTCATAAAATGATTGGATTGATTCATTTTTCTTCTTAATTGTGAATCTTTATATAAAGTTTGAGCTTTATTTATATCTTTTTTACTTAAAAATTGTTTAGTATCTTTATTGAATTTATCCTTTAATTGCTTTAAAACAAATTGAATTCTCTCTAAATACGGAGTGTAAATATGGTTTAATATATTATTGGGTATTGAAATTTCTCCCAAAGACCAAAGATCAAAATCATTTTCAGTAAAGATAGTAATACATGCAAAATGGTAAACAACTAGTTTGTCGTTTTCAATAAATATATCGTTTTTAGTCTTGTCAATTTTATAATCGTTATTATATATACAGTTCCAAGGCGCAGCATTTATACCTAAGTTATTTGAAATTTTTACTTTTGGAAAATATATAGGGATATAATCTAAATACTTTTGGTCTCCAAATTTCCCTTCCTCAGCCTCGGCACTGCACCAATCTATACATTTATTTTTCCACCATCTTACACTTTTTAGTCCATAGAGATCATTCTTAAATCCAATTAGACCAGCCTGATATTTTCCATACATTTTTTCTACCCAATCACGATCTCTTTGGGGGGTTAGGAAAATAGAATGGTCACCCCATTCCTCAAAAATAATATTAGGGTCAGAGAAAAAGCATAAATCACCATCACAATATAGAATAGATGGTAAATCATAATTGACCAATAAATATTCTATCAAGACAGATTTTAAAGTCCAACAATATTCATTTACTTTTCTTTTTCTCTTAATTGCTTTTAGTTCACGATCTTCCAATTCTTCAACTTGTAAAAGGTTTACATTAATTAAACTCATTTCTTTTAATAGTGAATATGCAAAAGGATCTATACAACAAATCCACAATGTGAATTTTTCTGAGTACTGCATTAATGATTGCTGTAAAGCAATAATTTTCAAGACATACTCACTACCTACAATGACGCAGAAATGATTATTTAGATCATGTTGTTGATTATAGAATTGGGGATCAATTCTTTTTTGAGTATTTTTTTTGGAGAGATTTGAAGCTTTAATTCCTGTTGAAAGTGGGTTAACTATTTTCTCATTAGAGGGGATATACAATCGAGGTAAACTTATTTTTTTATCATTAGAGTTCAATGCTTATTCAGTCCTCTCCACTAAAATTTATTTGGATTCCAACTTTCATTTACAGTTTTTAAATCTTTAGGTGTATCGACACTAGCCCAAAAGTCATTGTGTTCATAGACTGCGAGCTCATTGTCTTTTATTAAATTTCGAAGAGGATCTTCTTCTAGAACACAATCATCATTATTACTTAAATAATCGAATATTTCTTTGTTAAATACAAAAAAACCGCCATTAATTACTTCATCAAGTAATGGTTTTTCTTTAAAATCAATAGCAATTCCATCTTCGACCGCCAATAGGCCGTATTGACTATTTTTTTTAATTCCAGTTAATGTAGCAATTTTTCCTTTTTCTTTATGGAATGCTATTAGTTGATCAATATCTATATTGGCTAATCCGTCACCATAAGTTAATAAAAAGGTTTCACCCTGTACAAAGGATTCAAGTTTTTTTAGTCTTGCCCCGGTCATTGTATCAATTCCTGTATCTATAAAGTGTATATTCCAATTTTCTAATTTCTGAAGTAGCGTATATTGACTGGTTTTAAAATTCAAACTAAAGTCATTCTCTTTCCAGCTAAAGTCCATAAAATATTCCTTAATTTTCTCACCTTTATATCCTAAGGGCAAAATGAAATCAGAATGTCCATATTTTCTATACCAATTCATTATATGCAAGAGGAGAGGCTTTCCTTGAACTCGAACTAATGGTTTGGGAATGTCCTCTAAAATTCCTTGCATCCGAAGCCCTTTTCCGCCACACAAAATTATGACTTTCATAGATTTATTTCCTTCCTCTCAATATATTTTACTAATTTAAACTATGTAGTTTGTTTGGTAAATGTATACACGGTTGTACCATAATGACAATCAACTAAAAAAAATATGTTAGATTTATAATTCAGATGTTGATTAAACGTGGAGAATACACATTGTAGTTTATCATTAATTATATGTAAATTAGGTTCTTTTAAAATCTATGCTTTAGTTTATTTAATATTAATGAAAGAAATTGCTTGTTCTTAAGATAAAAGAAGGGGAAGGAAATCAAGGGAATTGAAGAAGCTTATAATGAAATATCCAAGAAGACAAAATATAAGATAAAGTATGGAAGTAAGTAGTCGTGAATGCACTACATAAGCAGAATATGCTGATCGCATAAATGATTATACAGAAATCAACAGAAGAATAACAAAGAGAATTAGCCATTTGAAGGAAAATGGAACAACTATTTTTACATTTTATAAATTCAAAAAAGAGCACCACATAAAGGTGCTCTAGTGATAGAACTAATTTTGTAAAGAACTATTTATTCAATAAAGAAGGACTTACGAATTATTATATGAACGTTTTGTTAATTAAGTGTGTATCAATTAGACAGGAATTTTATTTCTCTACACCTATTTGATTTTACGGGCCAAATCATGTTAAAAGTAAGAAGAAAATTATTAAGTTAATGTTATTTTGTTTAAAATAACATCCCAATCGGAATCATCACCTTCCCATCTATCCTGATAACGTGGGAGTTCAATTGAACAAACCCGCGATATTCCCCAATTTTGTTCAACAATATTAGATATACCCTCCTTGAAATTAACAATAAGGATATTAAAATTCTTATTTGTAATTTTAGATAATACGTTTTGTAATTCAACCGCTTCATCTCGATTTCCCCAAATTCTAATGAATAAAATGGATTCACTACTATTTATTTTTTCAAGGAATTGATTAATTCTAGTGTCTAATTTAGCTTTAAAAGAAGGATAGGTTGATTTCAAATCATTTTCTGAATTAATAGGAAAATCATGCATTGAAAAACAATTATAATAAGTGTCCTTTATACAGTAGGTAATTCGTTCTGCCCATTTAATTTGATTATCAAATTCTGATTCAATAAGACCGTAACTTTCTGAACCTTCTATAATCATATTTTCCAACTTCATAAATTTTTTAAATCGATTTTGAAGTAATCTGTTTACATCTGAAAGTGATGGATAATAAAACCAATCTAAAGGTCCAGAAAATGTTCTTAAATTGTGTCTTTTGATTTGGTTGGTGACTTGACACAATCCTCCTAAACTTACAATTACGCCATAGGATTTTTGTATATCTTCTAGGTTCATCCTCATCATCCTTTATAAAAGTAATTTAAATTATCTGTTCAGTATATGATGCAATAACATATTGATGTGGACCTATATATCACAGTACATAGAGCTAAGACATTTGTATAAATTTAAAAAGTCAAATACCTAAGTTGAGGGATTTCATCTTTGATGTTATATCATGGAGTTACTATTGGAATGAAAGCTGGTAGGGATATTGCGCCAGAGTTATATTTTCTGCAGTAACTTAATTTAGAAACCTGTGCTTGTTTACTATAGGAAAATTGTAATCCTAAAAAAATACTTAGATAAAAAGAAAGATCTAGTAGTTAGCATTTAACCATTAGATCTTTCTTTGAATTAGTATCTTTTACATAATAATTATTGAAGAGGGAAAATTCTATTAAGAAATGCTATTAAATATTAGACTAATTTCTAATGGTCCCAGTATCTTTTATTTTGACGTGTGTCTTTACATTTATTTTAGCCTCTGCTAACGCTTGCAACCAATCTCCTTTTACTTTTTTCCACTCTTTATATTGAAATGCTCTAGCATATAGGGATAATCCGATTGGATCAATTTTATTCTGCTGTATTTCATACAACATATTTTGTAAATTATTATTAATTTCTTTTTGAATGGCACTTTTTAAATTATTTATATTTTTTTTATTATCATAGTGCCCCTTAATTAAATTCGCATTGGTTTTTTCTATTAAAGCTACATTAGCATATATATCGAGATTAAATACAAACTTTCCGTTTTGAAAATTAACAAATACCTTCCTTGTCGCGTTCTGTACGAAGATAGAAGTGTTTATTTTTTTGTTGGACTTTTTAGGAGGAAGCGCAAGGTGTAGTATCATTCGCCCGCTACTTTTTTGCTTATTTATAAGATTGAAAAATTTAACATCTTTTTTAGGGATATGAGTTAAATATTTCCCTTTTCGATTTAAAAATGCAATTCCTACTGTGTCGATTTCATTCTTTGTTTTTTTGATAATTGGAACAGCTTGCGTCATTCCTTCTTCATTTTGTTCTCTCATTAATTGTTGAATTGTAGAAGAGACGGATTGGTTATTTTGAATTGACGATTCAATTACACCATTTATATAAGATGAAAGTGATGGTTTACTAGGCTTATGAATTTTAAAAATTTCTTCTGCAGGTCCATCTACAAGTACTACTTTAGCATTAATGGTAGCGTAAGGATCACGGTAAGAAGAATCAAGCTCCTGCAACCAATTTGCTTCTTGCGCTAATTTTTTCCCAATTAAAATGATTTCAGCTTTGGAAGCTGTCATAAAGCCTGTTAACTTTGTATCTATCTTACTGAATCCAGTATATACAGTTGATGCTTGTGTCCAATGTTCTATAGTACTTTTTGGTTGTTTATGATGAAAGAGTGGTATGCTTGTTCCAACTTTTATGTCTCCATTAGGGGTTCTATCCAAGCCAATTAACAGGATTAATGAAACCTTCTCAAGAGGAATTCTCTGACTACAACCAATTATATATACACAACAAATTACAATCCATATCCATTTTCGAATCAAAGTTGTTTCCTCCTAGTAATCCAAGTAAAAAGAATACTGTAAGCGAAAAATAAGATTGGTAATAGAATAAAGAAAACGACATTTAAGATATCCATAAGAGAATATATAAACAAATATTGATCCACATCGGGATTTAGGAAAATAAATAGGCCAACTATAAGTAACATAAAAGCAAGTAGCGCCCAATTGCGGGCGTTTTTTTGAAGTGAAATGGTCACAGATTCAAAACTGAAAAATAAATACGGATATATTGTAGTGGAAAATACAATTAAATAGTAAGCGATATATATAATTTCTAATCGTTCCATGAAAGAAAAACGAACCCCTTTTAACAGATGAAATACTGGCCAGATTACATCTTTTATCCCTTCTGGACTAAAGTATATATAAGAAAGGATAGTAACATATAGATAGAAAAACATGGTTCCAGTATTCGCTATTAGTAGTCCTTTTATGGCTTTTTGTTTTTTTTGTAAGAATGGGTATATATAATATGCAATTTCTAGGCCAGCATAAGGAGTAATGGTTTCTTTTGTTGCCTTTACAATAGGGTATAATCCTTCTTTAAATATAGGTAGTAGGTGTAAAGGATTGTAGTTAGTCTTTAGTGAAAAAAGAAGAAATAGCGGCATCCAAGTAGTGAAGAAGAAAACAAGCATAGAATAACTAGTAAGAGCCCTTAACCCACTCAGGGCTAAAATAATAAAAGGTAATAGTAATAATATGGTGATTTGATAAGCAGGAGTGGAAGGGAATATCCACACTTTTACAATATCAGTTGCCTTTAATAAAGTATTAAATCCAGCAAAAAATAGATAAAAGGCATATGCAAGAAAAAGAATTGTCCCTATCCATTTACCAAAGTATGTTTTTAAGATTTGTGAGAAATTTTTGTTAGGATTTTTTTGTAACATTAATATAATAAATACACCGATTATAGAAGTAACTATCCATCCGAGAATGATCGAAATCCAGCCATCTGTACCAGCAGTAGTAGCAAGTGGGCTTGGCATAATTAACATACCAGATGCGAGTTGCAGCGAATGAATGAAAATAATAAATTCGAATAAAGTTACTTTTTGGAACTTAAGATTCCCCATGTTAACCACCTTCTTTTTTCTTTCTTTGTTTCGGCTGTCCTGTACTCGAGCGGGTGGTAATCATCGAAATAGGAAATCTTACAAAAGAATCTTTTAACTCTTGGAGACGAAATGGTGCGATTGGCATTCCGTATGGTGAACCATAGGAAGTTAGTGAAACAAAATGAGCAAATAAGAGCATTAATCCACTAACAATACCTACAATCCCATAAAAGTAAGCCAATAACATCATTGGAAAACGGATAAGGCGTATAGAACTTGATAAATCATAATTAGAAACAATAAATGAAGCAATGGCTGTAATAGATACGATAATAACCATAACGTTACTAACAAGACCAGCTTGAACAGCTGCCTGTCCAATTACAATCCCTCCAACGATTCCAATAGTTTGTCCAATTGGTTGTGGTAAGCGAATGCCAGCTTCACGTAGCATTTCTAGTGTAATTTCCATTATAAAAGCTTCCAATAAGGGGGAGAAAGGGACTTTGACTCTTGATGTTGCAATAGAAGTGTATAAGTCTATAGGAATAATTTCAAAGTGAAAAGAGACTATAGCAATATAAAATGCGGGTAAAAAAATAGCTATAATAAATCCTGCAAATCGTAATAAGCGAAAAAATGATGCGATGAGCCAATGAATATTATAGTCATCTGGGGTTTGAAAAAATCCAATCAAATTCATCGGAACAACCATTGCACCAGGGGATCTATCCATTAATACTGCTACTTTCCCATCAAGTATATGATTTGAAATGGCGTCTGGGCGCTCGCTTAAATACGCCTGTGGAAAAGGAGTCCAATTTTGATCTTTTGTATAATTAGATAGCTCTCCAATACTTAATACCGCATCTGTTTTGATTTTACAGATTCTGGTTTCAATTTCTTGGACTACATCTGCGTTTGCTACATCACCTAAGTAAATTAAATAGACTAAAGAAGTGGCTCTTTCTCCAATCGTCAGCTTTTTGATTTTTAACTCTGTAGAAGGAATATATCGACGGATAAGACCTATATTTTTTGTGGCATTTTCAATAAATCCATCATGGGATCCTTTTATAGTAACTTCTGAAATTGGCTCTTGAATTGCTCTCTCTGCCCAGCCTTTTGTATTTATTAGAAGTGAACGCTTTTCTCCCTCCATAAACAGTACACATTGCCCCTCAAGTAATCCTTCTTTAATTTCATTCCATGTATATACTATTTTGGTATGAGTAGCAATAATATTAGAATTAAATATTTGACTGTCTTCATTTACTTCTTGTAATAATGGTGTAACAACATTGGTTTTTAATGCAACACCATCTGTAAGGCCTTCGAAATAATATAGTAAAATATTCGTGTTTGTTTTTAATTGCAAAGGATGTTCAATTAAATCTGCACTAATATCAAAGATGTTATCTAATGTATTTTTAAGTTCTTTTAAGTTACTTGTTTGGATCTTTTCAATGGTTTTATCTGTCTTAGTTTCTAAGGTCTCTTCATTTAAGGACAAAATTGACACCTCTTTAATATATAACGATTAGTTGTATTTATTATTTTTATATGATTGAATTTTATTCACTAATTTAAACTAATTGGAGATAAGAATTAATAAATTTGATGTGCTATATTATTAATTCAATAATTGGGAGCAAAAAGCAGATGTAATTTGTGTGGAAATTTCAGTATTAAGATAGAATTGAAATTTGAATGATTATAATAAAAAGAGCCCTTGATAGGTTCTTTTTTTAGTTGGTAAATATGATGTCAACAATAGATGGCGATAAAGGTAGTAATTTAGATGTCTTTATGTTAATCTGCTAAATTTTGTAAGGAGAATTCTTTTTTTCATACCTTCATACTCAATGAAAAAGGATATTTCATTTATTTGGGTGTTATAGTGTATTTTAATTTTGCGCACCAACAAATTTTGTTTAGGGACAAAATGCGTTTTCTTAATTATCAGAAAAAACAGTGCGACAAAATTCCTATTAATTATTTTGGTAGGTATCAAATATTTCTTTGACCTTATTTTCTTGATATTACCGTACGTTTATATGTTTCTAAGGGAAAGAAATACTTTCATTTTTATTACCATCTATTGTTTGATTAAGATGGTAACATGAAAGTGAAACGTTTACAACCAGAAAATAAAGAAAAAATATTAAAATACGACTTTTTTCGACAATCATTCTATGTTTATATTTCATTTTATTATAGGAAAAGGCGGGGGAAAGCGGACCTTTTCCTATAAAATGTTTTGTTGGAATTAGAAATAACTAAAAAAGTAATATTATCTTAAAATTAAAATGAAATTCAATGATAAGGTTATAATTGAATTTTTAAACCTCATGTGTATTGAAAGTATGGTCAAATCTTAATCCACGTTGCGTTTCTTCCTTTTGTAACTAGCTTAATATGGCCAAACACTTGCAAGGAATTTAAAGCCTTACTGATTGTACTTTCTGCAATGTCTGGATAAGTGTTACGAATACTTTCCTTAGTAAAGGGTTGTTTTTGTTTAAGTATAAAATCCTGAATTCTCTCAATTTTAGTATGTTTACATATAGAATCTAGAACTGTGTTATGTAGATCTTTGTAAGCCTCTAATATAATGGTTAAAAACGTTTTTAACCAAAAGCTATTATTATGTTCCTCGCAGTACCAATTCACCGAAGATTTATAAATCGAATTGTAATAATCAGATTCGTTTTTCTTAATATATTTATCCAAACATACATATTTTACAAATGTATGTCCACTCTTAATTAACAGCAATTGCATTAACATAAATGCCAGCCTGTTATTACCTTGATTGAAAGGGACTATGCAATAAAAATTTAATATAAAACGAGCTATTAATAAAAGTGAATGTAGCCCCTTACTAGTATTTAATGAGTTGTATTGATCACATAATTGCTCCATAAACCGTGGGATAAGTTCATGCGGAAGAATGCGGTAACTATTCAAGTGCATTCCATGTTCTGGAACTCCTGGAATAATAAAAGGTTTTTCACGCCATTTGGCACTGTCAGAGGTAATATAATGTATTAGTTGAAAATGTAATTCCTGTATAGTTGCTGGATTAATTAATAAAGTACAGGAGTTTTTATGTACAAAAGAAAGTGTTTGATAATAGCAGAAAATAGCATCTTCAGAAATATTTTGAGGTACTATATCATCTAAAATAAGTTCTTTTAATCTTTTATTAGGAACTTTTATATCCTCATAAATAGTTGTGAAATTTTTTATGTAATGTAGTGGTATAGTTTTTTCTAAACTATTAAATATGTCAGGGTTTTGTTCCTGATAAGCAGCTAATTTTCCTTTGAATTCGCTAATTTCACTTATTAAATTGATTAACCTCCTTTTTAATTCAATATTTTTGTACTTATCATCAAAAAAGTCTCTCATTTTTGTTCCTCCTGTAACCCCTTAACACGTTGTTGCATATATCTTTCCATTCTAAAGGTATGCCACGAAATCATTGTAAAATAAAGATATTGTAGGTCTGATTTTGAATATATATATCAGAATCTATATTTTTATTTAACAATTAAAATGTGGAAATTATAAAGAAGAATCGTTACGATTCAATTTTAATAGGCATAATCCTAACATCAAATGCAAAAATGTACAATAAAAAAATATAAAATATAAAACTATCAAATCTTTTGAAAGATTATCTAAAAGAGTTTTAAGAAGTTGTAGGTATAGATGTTCTTTGGTTTAGGAGTAAATAATAAAGCGATAATAAAGTTTTCATAGGTAATTAAAAAGTAGATAGACTATTAATTTGTGACAATTACGTGCCTAATCTATCATATGCTTTTATGAGAATTCTAAAATTAAATCCTAACGAGCTGAATTTTCTATATTTAGCATAAATATTAGGGAGGCGTGCTGATGAAATGTATCATTTTATATAGAAATATGTAACGTTTAACACTCGTATTGTAAAATATTTTGACATACGTTAATTTAAATATTAGGTACAGGAACATTTAATAAAAACTCAGTACTAAAATACCCTTTAAACGTTTCACCCTAAGAACTTTTCTCAAGCACACTGAAGTTCATCCTTTGTTTCTGTGCCTTATTAGATAAAAATAACACAATAAATTATTAGAATGTGATAGTTAAAATTGTATTTTTAAATCTTTTCTATTTTTAAACCTTTTCTCTTTTCTTAAACATTAACAATTTCTTGATAATCTGTTTAAAGTAAGGAAATACAGGATAGAAAATAGCTATTAATAAAGAAAATACAGTTAAGCTAGATACCTTAAGTTATTTTATAAGTAATTAAGCGTTAGTTTGAATTAGTAGGGGTATTATATGTGTTTTAACCTCAAGTGTATATGTTTAAGGTTAAAGAATTTGTGAGTGGTATAAAAGTAGCGGAAGTCTGGAAGAAACGGATATAATCGGTTTCTTCTAGACTTTTTTGCTTTTTGTAATATAAAAAATTTATTTTTCCTACATGAGGTAATTTTTTTGTTTTAATATTTGAATTTTTTGTGAAATTAAATGAAGTTTTTATTCTTCTTTTAATACATAATGTTACAAAATTGCTTAATTGTATTTACTTTATTTTTATAGGAGATTAAAAATAATAATAAATGTACCAATTTATGAGAGATATTAATATATTAATTGACGATTTGTTCGTTTATCCCTATATTGCTATTATATTAGCGAAAGCAATATATTGGGGGGACAAAAATGAAATTGAAATTAACATCTAAATTGGAAAGATTAAGAACAAGTAAAAAGGGGATTGGTGCTTGTGTTTTGGCTGCAGGCATGACAGCAATCACAATGACTCCTCAAAGTGCGTATGCACACGGGTTTGTTGAAAAGCCGAGTAGTCGTGCTGCTTTATGTAGTCAGAATTATGGGGCATTAAATTTAAATTGTGGAAATGTAATGTATGAACCTCAAAGTCTAGAAGCACCTAAAGGGTTTCCCGATGGTGGACCGATTGATGGTAAAATCGCTTCGGCAGGAGGACTATTTGGAGGAACTCTTGACCAACAAACAACAAATCGTTGGTTCAAAAACACAATTAAGGGTGGAGAAAATACATTTACATGGAAATATACAGCAGCACATTCTACAAGTAAATGGCATTATTACATTACAAAAAAAGGATGGGATCCTAATAAACCATTAACACGTGCGGAATTAGAACCAATTGGAACTGTAAAACATGACGGTTCGGCCGCATCAAATAATTTAACACATACAATTAATGTACCAACTGATCGTAATGGTTATCATGTTATTTTAGCTGTATGGGATGTAGCAGATACGTCAAATGCCTTTTATAATGTAATTGATGTAAATTTAGTAAATAATGAAACACCTGATACAGTAGCTCCAAGTCAACCAACTGAATTAAATGCCTCTAAAGTTTCTGCCAATAGTGTTGAAATAACATGGAAGGCCTCTACTGATAATATAGGTGTAAAAGAATATCAAGTGTTACGTAATGGAGAAGTAATTAATACGGTACCAGGTACAACTTTTATTGATAAAAAACTAAAAGCAGATACGGAATATACTTATACAATAAAGGCATTAGACTCTGCTGGAAACATATCAAAAGAAAGTGAAAAACTAAAGGTTAAGACAACACATGCAATCCCAGATATAGAGGCTCCAGCTCAACCAAAAGGATTACATAGTATGGGTACAACGGCGACAACTGTTGATTTGATGTGGAGTCCGTCAGAAGATAATGTAGGTGTTGACCATTATATTGTATATAGAGAAAGCGCTGGGGTTATGAATAAAATTGGGACGGCGACTAATACATCCTTTATGGATAAAGATTTGAAGGCTAATACATCGTATAAATATGTAGTGACGGCGGTTGATTTAGCTGGAAATGAATCTAGTAGAAGTGATGTTTTGAATGTAACAACAAAGTTAGAGGATTCCGCATATGAAAAATGGGATGCAAGAAAAGCATATACTAAAGGTGATAGAGTAATACATGAGGGGAAAGTGTACGAAGCGGTTCAAAATCATCAAGGAAATGGCGACTCAAATTGGATTTTTGCTTTATCGCTTTGGAAGCCAGTTTTGAATAAATGATAAGCTGAAAAAGGTAGTTAACAAATTTGGATTGCTCTTTAAAAATTAAGGGCTGTTTCAAATATAATTATCTAATGGATTAAATAATATGTTAATAAAGTGAAATTTTAATCAGTGAAGGTTTTGTTCATCCCCCACTGATTATCATCCCTCACCAATCGGGCTTTTACGGGCGCCCGTTAATGCGGGATAAAATTTAAACGCCATCCTAATGTTTACGAAATGAAATTAAAAAAGAATCCCAATGGAATTCCATTGGGATTCTTTTTTTTTAATTTGTAATAGCGTATATTTTCACTGTGAATTTTCTAGTGGCACCAATTGGACTTGCAATATAATATTTAGTATTTGTGTAAGCTTCAGTCCTAGATTCATGTGAAATATTTTTCCAACGAGTAGAATCTATTCCTAGGGAAACATCAATCATTACATTGAAAGAAATAGTAGAAGGATAATCTTTTTCTGAAGGCTCAATAACCCATTTTAATTCTTTGGTACCTACAGGTAAACTATCAATTTTAAAGTTTTGGCTGGATCGATTTTGTTGCCCTGATAAAGGACTAGATTCAGATGATATTTGTGAAATTAATATTTCTTTTTCATTTGAATGTATACCATTTAATTTAATGATACTATCAATTAAACCTGGACCGGGAAAATCAGCTGCGATGATACCAGAATGTTTAATTGCGCCTTGTTGTAAGAGTTCGGTCCCAAGTGTATTCATCCCCCCATAGTATACTTGTCCGTTTCTATCACGAGGGAAATCACTCCACGCATTAGTGGAATTCGTTTGAATCAATTTAGGACTACTGTCAGTATTCCTGCTCTCTTTTCCGCTTGCAACAAACCAAGGATATACATTATTTAAAAATGCGGCTGCGCCTCCCGTACCACTAAAATGGTTGAGGTAAATTTTTCTAGTATTAAAATTAATATTTGTATTTTGTAGATGGTTTTTTATCGCAATCCATTTTGTATATATTTCGTCTGGTCCGCTTCCAATTTCAAATTTATCTTGTATATTTAAACCTTCGTAATCAATCCCGTACAATTGAGCGGATGTAAAGTTTTGTAAGATTACAATTTTTCCGCGGGTATCTCCTAAAGTAGGGTTATTTCTATCTGAAGTTGGTACGGAATTAGGATCCCAAAAATATGAAGCATTAACGTTTTTATATTTTAAAAATATCTCCTCAAATGATAGAGATCCACTTTCAGGATTAGTTTCTTCTTTTAAGCGCATTAATATTGTTTCTGTTGGATGATCTTTTAAAAATTGAATGGTCTCTTTTAATACATCTTCAAACACAGCTTTTTGATTTACAACGCCATGATACATTGCAAAAGAATCTTTTACACGTTTAACACGCATATCTACATATCGAATTCCAGAATTTAATTGTTGGGATAAACTCATAGTTTGATTTCTTGTCAAATTTTCATCAAGAAAACTCGCTCCATGTAAAGCCATCGTACCGTGAGTCCCTGGAATAGATATTTCACTTATTTTTGTTGAACCTTCTATTTTCGACATCCACGATGGATTTTGATACCCTATATTGGATTCATAGGAGTAACCTGGATGACTATCAGCTAAAATAGTAGATGGTGTACTTAAACTTGCTAGTGTAATACAAGTAAGGATGCTAATTTTAAAGAAATTTCTCATTTTTATTTTGTTCATTTTTTCTCTCCTGACCTTTAAACAATTGTTAGATGATTTTTTACTATATTTATTGTTTTTCATTCTTAAGATAATAAATTTTTGTATTTAAAAATAATTAACAATAGGAGGAGTAAGTTATTTGAGACTTTAATAATTTTTTATTATAAATTGTCCCTAATAGCCAAGCGGATTCTTGAAAACTCGAAGTATAGCCTCCAAAAAATAACTGTTTATCGTATTGAATACAAACAAAACAGAAGTCCTAAAAAAGACTTCTATTTTGTGACATATAATGAATGATAAGGTGGTAAACAAATCAAGATAATGTGATTGAGTGGTAAAAATTTATTAATAGCTGTTTTAGAATCTCTTATAACAAGGCTGATTACAAAAAGCGGATCTCTACACTGCTAATAAAAATTGAAAAATTCTACTCATTAAAACTTAGACTAACTACAGTTGCAATTGATTGGGCTGCATGTTCCCAGCTTCCATCTATAACTTTACCAATCTGCTGACCAAGTGCATTTAAATCATTTGGATTAACTGGAATTCCATTATACGCAGCAAGAATTGATAAAAGTGGAGCAGCAAATGGTGTCCAACCACCTCTATCAATATTAAATACAGGTTTATCTAGTACCTTTCCATCTTGTACTGTAAACTCATAATAAAATTGATCATCTGGACGAAAACTTAAATGATGAGAGATTTGCCCCTTAACATATTTTTTTCCTGCACCTAGATTTACTACTTCTATTTCCTTTACATTAAATTCATGTTCAAATACTTTGATTTTTTTGACTTCTGGACCATTTAAGGCAGCTTGAACGGCTGTTTCCAAATTGTTTTGTGCAAAAGGTTGAATACTTAATTGTGCCTCTTTTAGTTGAATAGGAGCCTCCTTTTCTGCAGCAAACACCGAGGTAGTAGGTAGTGCACCTGTAGCTAACGTAGCTGCAAGTGCCGTTGTCATCATGATTTTTCGTTTCATCTTCATAGTTTTCCTTCCTCTCTTAAAGTTATGATATATAATTTTTTAAGATTGACACGGTACAATTTTTTTCATAATGCACGCAAAAAACTGGTTTAAGAACTATGTGAAAAACGTGTCGGAAAATTAAAATTAATTATATATGTATTTTAAATGATATATATCTACACATATTTTTTCAATTTTTAGATAAATTAAACAGTCATTACTGCATAAGAGTCAATTTAGCACTTTATTTATCTATACACTTCCTATAAACACATTTAGTTCATAGTAAAAGTAATATATTTGATATTAAATGTCTTGCATAATGCGATAAAATTTCACAATTTTTTATCAATATATACAGAAAAAAAGTAACGAAACTTAAGTGATATTTAATACTTTTCATATTTGTGAAGTATGTGAATTTGCTTATTGTAACATCTAAGATGTTAGATGTTGTTTTTTAAACATTACTTATCCGGATTCATGAAAAGTATTTTAATATATTATATTTATTTTATATAACAACATATAGTTTTAGTGTTAAAACTAAAATATGGAAGTAACATAGGGGATTTACGCATATAGTAATGTTGATGGTAAAATTAACAAAATTTTCATTTGAATCAGATAAATCTATGATGTTTTTAACTTATAATAATGTTACTACGATGAAAAAATAGCTACTAATTAGTTAATTTAAAAATCAATTTTAGATAGGAAGAGGATAATGAAGACCAGAGATACTTATAAAATTATTGTAATTGGTGCTGGGACTGCAGGAATATCTTCTACTGCACATTTATTAAGAAATATCCCCCTATTGAAAGAAAGTATAGCGATTATTGATCCGTCAAAAAAACATTATTTTCAGCCACTATGGAGTTTAGTGGGGGGAGGAATTGTTTCAAAGGAAAGTACAATGCGTGATCAAGAATCGCTTATTCCAAAAGGGGCAACGTGGATCCCTAAAAGTGTTGTTAAGTTATTTCCGGATGAAAATAAGATACTGTTAGATGACGGACTGCTGCTTGAGTATGAAATTCTTATTGTAGCAGCTGGTATACAAATAAATTGGGAAGGTATTAAAGGCTTAAAAGAATCTATTGGGACTAATGGGGTATGTAGCAATTATTCTTATACATATGTTGATTCTACTTGGAGAGAAATCGAAAAATTTAAAGGAGGAAATGCGCTTTTTACCCACCCTAATACTCCTATTAAATGCGGTGGTGCTCCACAAAAAATTATGTATTTAGCAGAGGAGTATTTTTGTAATAGTGGTGTAAGAAACAGAAGTGAAGTAATGTTTTATTCTGCAAACAGTAACATCTTTCAGGTTCCGCGATATGCAAATACTTTAGAACAAGTACTAGAAAGAAAGCAAATTATAACGAACTATAATAAAAACTTAGTAGAGATTATCGCTGAAAAAAGAGAAGCAATTTTTGAAGATATGCAAACAATGAAAAGAGAAACAGTACCATATAGTATGATACATGTTGTTCCACCAATGGGACCACCTAACTTTATCAAAGAAAGTGAGATAAGTGATCATCAGGGCTGGGTAGATATAAGTCCTTATACTTTGCAGCATGTACAGTATAAGAATATTTTCGGACTTGGAGATTGTACCAATTTACCTACCTCTAAAACTGGAGCAGCAATTCGAAAGCAAATACCTGTCTTAAAACAAAATATTATGGACGTACTTAACGGAAGAGATTTACAGGCTAAATATGATGGATATACATCATGTCCGATTGTTACAGGATATAAAAGTCTTATACTTGCTGAATTTAACTATGAACATGAGCCTCAAGAAACGTTTCCATTTAATCAAGCGAAAGAACGGTATAGTATGTTTTTACTTAAAAGATATATGTTGCCATATATGTATTGGAATTTAATGTTGAAAGGGATTCTATAGGAGAAGATAAAAAGTGGTTACAAAAATTGAAAATTAATTTGAAATAACTAATTGGAGGGAATAGCTATGCTTTTAAAATATTTTTATGATGAAAAATTAGCACATGCTTCCTATTTAGTAGGTTGTCAGAAAGAAGGCGTAGCAATCGTTATTGATCCTAGTCGCTATATAGAACAATATATAGAATTTGCTAAGAAAGAGGGGATGGAAGTAATTGCTGCGGCTGAGACTCATATTCATGCTGATTTTCTTTCTGGGTCTAGAGAACTTTCTAATCTTTACCATGCAAATTTATATGTATCTGATGAAGGAGATTGTGATTGGAAATATCAATATCTTAACGAAGGTCGATACAAATTGGTTAGAGAGGGCACAGAGTTTAAAGTAGGTCATATAAAATTTAATGTAATTCACACCCCAGGGCATACGCCTGAAAGTATTTCTTTTTTAGTAACTGATACAAGTCAAAATAATTATACGAATGATAAACCGATAGGAATATTCACAGGTGATTTTATATTTGTAGGAGATATAGGAAGACCGGATTTATTAGAAACTGCAGTCGGTATTAAAGATACTGCAAAAATAGGAGCGAAACAATTATTTGATTCTATACAAAAAATAAAAATACTTCCTGATTATTTGCAAATATGGCCATCACATGGTGCGGGAAGCGCATGTGGAAAAGCATTAGGAGCAATTCCAACTTCTACATTAGGTTATGAAAAGATGTTCAATTGGGCATTTCGGTGTAATGAAGAAAGTGATTTTATATCGACTTTATTGACGGGACAGCCAGAGCCTCCAAAGTATTTTTCATTAATGAAGAATTTAAATAAGTATGGTCCGCCAATTCGTAAGAAGAGAAAAAGTACTGCTATTAATACAGTAGAAGAACTTCAAGAAATTTTGAAGAGCGTTTATCAAATAGTTGATATAAGGGATGTAGAGAGTTTTGCTGCAGGTCATATCGAGAAGTCAATTAACATACCTTATAACAATTCTTTCACAACTTGGTGTGGATGGTTATTAGATTATAAAAAAGAAACTTTAATAATTCTAGATGAGGAAAAAGTTAAAGTAGAGGCAGTTATTAGAGAATTTGAATCTATTGGGTTAGATAATATTATTGCTTTTGCACCCTTAAAAGTAATACAAAGACTTGATAGATTTGAAAGTTACAAAGAAAAAACATCGATTGAATTATATCCGCATATAAAAGGTGGAAGCGTTAAGGTTATCGATGTGCGTAGTAAAAAAGAGTGGGAGGAAGGACACCTTCATGATGCAATACATATCACTTTAGGTAATCTATTTGAACAACTAGATTATATACCGAAAGATTTTCCAATAGTTTTGCAATGTCGAACCGGATTACGTTCCGCTATAGCAGCTAGTATTTTACAAAGAGCTGGTATAAAGGAAGTAGTGAATTTAAAGGGAGGATTTCTTGCATGGAAAGAAGAAGGGCTTCCTTATACAACATGCAATCTCAATGTGTAGGAAAATATTATATGCTAGGTAAGAATAATTAAAAGAAGTTATAGATGACGTGTTAGAAAAGGGAATCATAATTGTCGCAGATTCAGGAAATACATTAGGATTATTAATTGATTATCCAGTTAAATATGAAAATGTAATATTTGTTTTAGCATTAAATAATTTAACATTGGATCCATCTTTTATGGAATGGCAGTGTTGGAAGTACTTAGGTATTATCAATAAGAACCCAATTTAAAATTCTCTTGGATGCAAGAGAATTTTTTTATTGGGAATAGTAAGGGGGAGGGGAGGTGCATTACATATGGGAAAAGGTAGAAGTAATAATGCTGGTAAAAAGCAACCGAATTTTGATGATTCATCTAATTTTGCTAAACAAAGCCAACCGACAGAAAAGAAGAAGAAATAAGAACAGGAGCTCTCTTGATAAAGGGAGCTCCTGTTAAAAGTGGACTGACGTTTCAGAATAACATATCGATGGATTAACCCAATAGCCATAAATACAAGGTTTTAATTTTTCGAAGGGCACCTAATTTAATATTATTGTCCCGCTTTTTTATACTTATTGACGCGTTAAATCCATTTAAAATGCTCCTTAATGGCGTTGGGCGTGACCTTCATTAAAATTTTTTAAACCTAATGGGACTTACCATTAAGAGGGCGAGGATTAAAGTAATCCATGCATTACTATATGAAAACAATGCCATACCAGCCAATGATAATCCTGCAGCTGGAATAGGTAATCCCTTAAAATATCCAATAGTTGGTTTAATACTAAATTTAGCTAATCTTAAAGCACCCATTGTTGGGAATAGGATAAATGCCAAAGAAGTTAAAATAGAAGGTGTTGCTATCGTATGAAATAAAAGCGCAGGAGCGACGCCGAAACTAACAATATCAGCTAAGGAATCCAATTCTACGCCAAACTCACTGTTCACTTTTAATTTTCTTGCAATTCTTCCATCAAGAAAATCTAAAACAGCTGAAAAGAAAATGAGAATGGAGGCTGCTCCTAAATATTCACTCATATTCAAGGTGATTGAGAAAACACCGCACAATAAATTTCCAATCGTAAATAAATTCGGTATAACTTTTACAAGCTGATTAAACAAGTTTGTTCCTCCTAAATTAATTAAACTTCACATTTCTGTAGCAATTTCTATATATTCTTCCGTTATTCTTAAAAATATATGACCACTGTATTACTGTAAGCTAATTAAATTTCGATAAGAGAAAAATTGATTTCTTAAATGCTCCACTGGTTTATAAAAATGTTTAATCATTTTCAGTACGCGTTATTGAATATTAGCACTTGATAGTTGATCTTTCGAGTAGTCAGGGATTTTCCAGTTCTGGTGCAAAAAATTCAAGGTAATTAAAAATAATCTCTAAAAAGGAGACATAATGATACTATTATTTTAAAAAGGTTCGTGGTTGGTATCGAATATAAAAAAATAGAATTTTTATACAAAAATCACCCGAAAGGGTGCCTTTTGTACCTCTTAAAATGACTGAAGATGTGTTTACTTGAGTTCATTAGGTAGTTAGAGGTTGATAGACTATCTTTAACGAAAATGTTGAGTAGTTCATCTTCATTATATATCAATTTAATAATGATTGGGGATTTAGAAAGTTCCATGGAAAGTACATATCAACCTGATTGGAAGATTGGAAATTTAATAACTGGTGATACATTTTACTTAACGCAACATTTTGGTGCGCAAATGAAAATTTTTAAAGTCCACACAAATGGTACCCTAGAACGATTCCAAACAATAGAACCAGAATTAAAATAAAGTTTTTGTAGCATCAATTAAATTCATTTCTTTTTATGCAAACACACTTTCAGCGGAACTAACTTCTTCACTATTTTGCGCTGGAAAGACTTTATAAAAAATGGTTACGTTTTCTGATCTTGAAATAACCCTCTCAAATTGCAATCCTGCTTTTTCTAAAAGCTTTACTGCATCAACAATAGAAGTAATTGCTACAAAAGTTTTTCAAATAAAATTTATAAAAGCTTGATAGGTAATACCAAGGGAAAAGACCGTAGCTACTATATGTGCAGTCCATTTAGGCATATTTAAATTTAATACGGTATTGTACAACATTCCATATACGATACAAATGATTAATATGAATGCAATGAATTGAAGAACTAATAAAAATAGCGGTTGTTCCATTTATTCTCACTTCCTTTATTTGATATATTAATATAATTTATTTAAATGTGAAAGTTTTATTTCTATGAATTTCCAAAAAAATGTGATATGAAAGGCATAGTAGTAATCACAAGAATTACTGCAAAACTATACATGGAACTAAAAGTATTATGACGAGATCAGTAAAATAGTAAAGAAGGTCACCATTCACGGCGACCTTCTTTACTATGCGTTATACCCAAATAATTTTAAATCTTCTCCTGAATCTGAAATGATTTTCTCAAATCGTAATCCTACTTTTTCTAAAAGATTTCCTGAGGCGATGTTATCTACAGAAGTAATTGCTACAATTCGTTTCATGCCGAGCTTTTGTACACCGTATTCGATTATCGCATAAGCTGACTCGTAGCCATATCCTTTTGAACGGAATGTCTCTAAAAAGGCAAACCCGATATCAACGTCTTCTAATGAATCTCTTTTAATAAGGCCACACATACCAAGTGGAGTGAGATCTTTTTTTCGTTCTACTAAGTAAAGGCCGAATCCAAGTTTGTTATACATATCGATGGGACCGTTTACAATATATTTTTTTGCATCTTCTAAGTTACTAACTCCTTTGTCACCGATAAACTGAATCCATGCAGGATCGTTTACTAACTCAAGAATAAAAGGAGCGTCTTTTATATCAAACCAGCGAAGATTAAGACGTTCAGTTTCAAGAACTATCAATAATTACACCACCTTTAAAAAGTTATAACAATTAGTATGGATTGTGTAAAACAAAAGTGCAACATATTTTAATGGGGGTGTTTGTTCACATAAAGTTCGTTTGTTTTGTATAGAGAGATATCTTATAATTAGGATTGATTGTAAAGAGTGAGATGCTTATACAATGACTCCTAGGTGACTAGGAGTTTTTACTATATAACTATCATTATTACTAAATATGACACACTATACATTCTACTCAAGGAGGTACATAATGAAGAAATTATATAATGCATCGTTTACGTATTTGATTATCGGTTTATTATCAGGGATTTTCGCTAGGGAGTATGGTAAGTATAAAGGGATTTTAGGGTCTACTTTGTTAAATCTTTTGCATACGCATACACTTGTACTTGGCTTTTTCTTCTTTTTAATTGCTTTAGGATTAGCAAAAGTATTCGCGTTTCATGAAGTGCAAGGGTTTAATAAGTGGTTTGTTTTACATAATATTGCATTAACATTAATGTTAGGTTCGCTAGCAGCGAGAGGGCTTCTTCAGTTAAATGGAGCTGACTTTAAAGGGTTAACTTATATTGTAGGATTTTCTCATTCGTTGATGGCAGTTACTTTAATTTGGTTTATGTTGTTAATAAAGAAATCGTTTAAAATGTAGTGAAAAAGAACTTGTAGCGTGTGCTGCAGGTTCTTTTTTGTATGTTCAGGTTTAATAATCTTATTTTTCTAATTATTTTGTATAAAGATGGTATACTTGTTTTAAAATTAAAAAGGAGAGTTGATTATGGAAATAACAATTGAACATGTAGTAAACGAATTAAAAGGCATACTTCCTGAAGATCGAGTAGTAATAAATATGACAGTACGAGAGTTACATAGTAAAGATGAATCTTACCATAGTAGTAGTTTACCTGATGTAGTTGTTTTTCCAAAAACGACCGAAGAAGTTAGCGCGATAATGAAAATAGCGATTCAGCACGGAACAGCTGTCGTTCCATTTGGAGTAGGGTCCAGTTTAGAGGGACATGTAATTCCTTACGAAAAAGGAATTACAATGGACTTTTCTCTTATGAACAAAATACTTGAAATAAGAGAAAAGGATTTTCTTGTGAGAGTACAGCCAGGGGTGACGCGCTCTCAGCTTAATAAAGAATTGAAAAAGTATGGATTATTTTTTAGTGTAGACCCAGGAGCTGATGCAACGTTAGGAGGAATGGCTGCTACAAATGCGAGCGGAACGACAGCGGTAAAGTATGGGGTAATGCGTGATCAAGTTCGAGATTTAGAAGTCGTTCTTGCTGATGGAGGAGTAATACATACCGGGAATTTAGCGGCGAAGTCATCATCAGGTTATCATTTAAATGGTATTTTCGTAGGCTCAGAAGGAACACTTGGATGTTTCACGGAGTTAACTTTAAAAGTATACGGTATACCAGAACATGTTATGGCTGCGAGGGCATCGTTTCCAACTATAAATGATGCAGTAGAAGCTGTAATTAACATATTACAAGCAGGTATTCCAATCGCGAGAATCGAACTCGTTGATGAATTATCTATGAAACAAGTAAATTATTACAATGAAACAAGTTACAGAGAAGAACCGACACTGTTTTTAGAGTTTCACGGCAATGAAGCAGGGTTAAAGCAAGATATTGAATTTACGAAAGAAATCGTTCTTGATCATAAATGTATAGAAATTGCGTTTGAGACGGAAACAGCAGCGAGAAATAAGCTGTGGGATGCAAGACATAACTTAGCGTACTCTTACGTGCATAGTTATCCTGGTAAAAAGCTAATGAGTACAGACGTATGTGTACCAATTTCGGAATTAGCTGGAGCGATTCAACATGCGAAAGAGGTATTACATAAAGTAGGGCTTATTGGCGGTATTCTCGGTCATGTTGGGGATGGGAATTTCCATGTACTCTTAATGATTGACACAAATGATAAGGAGGAAGTGAAGAAGGCAGACGAAATAAATGAAAGTATCGTTCAGTATGCTCTTAAACGAGGAGGAACGTGTACAGGAGAACATGGCGTTGGAATCGGGAAACGAAAGTATCAAGAAGAAGAACATGGGGCGGCATTATTTGTAATGGAGAAAATAAAGAAAGTTCTTGATCCGCAAAATATTTTGAATCCGAAAAAGGTGTTTCAATTAAAAGATAGGGGCTGAGTGGATGAAAGTACTAGAAGCGATAAGTAATATAGCTGGAAAGTATTTTGCATTTTGGGTTATTTGTATTGCAGCTATTGCATATTTCATTCCCGCGCCATTTCTCGGGTTAACTAGTTACATAACGATTTTACTTGGGGTTGTCATGTTTGGGATGGGATTAACATTGAAGGCTGTTGATTTCAAAATCATAGCCACAAAACCATTACCAGTTATTATCGGTGTATGTGCTCAGTTTATTATTATGCCACTTGTCGCATACGTACTAGCCTACGTTATGAATCTGCCAGCGGAATTAGCAGCTGGGTTAGTGTTGCTCGGTTCAGTACCGGGTGGCACTGCATCAAATGTTATGGTTTATTTAGCAAAAGGGAACTTAGCGTTGTCTATTGCAATGACTTCAGTATCAACGTTACTAGCACCAATTGCTACACCGCTCATTCTACTATTACTTGCAGGGCAATGGATGCCAGTAAATGCTATGTCCATGTTTCTTTCTATCGTACAAGTCATTATTGTGCCTATTATTTTAGGACTAGTAGTGAAAAAGTTTTTCCCTCATATCGTTAATAAAGGAATGACTGTTATTCCTTTAATATCAGTTGTAGCAATTATCATAATTGTTTCTGCAGTTGTTTCAGCAAATGTAAGTAGCATTACTTCTTCAGGACTTCTTATCTTTATTGCGGTGATGCTCCATAATGCTTTCGGTTTTTTGCTCGGATATATAACTGCGTTCGTACTTGGACTAGACGAAGGGACAAGAAGGGCTATTTCAATAGAAGTAGGAATGCAAAATTCAGGTTTAGGTGTTGCGCTGGCGACAGCACATTTTGGACCGGTTGCTGCACTCCCAAGTGTATTAGCGGCAGTATGGCATAACATTGCAGGGCCAATATTAGCAACCATCTGGTCAAAAAAATACAAAGAATACTTTCAGCGATGAAAATGTATCAATAAATATAGAAAAATAGGAATGATAAATAATGCAAAAACGTATTGTACATTTTGAAGGAATGGTTGTATTTTTAGCCACGATTTATATGTATTCGATATATGAGTTTAGTTGGATTATATTTTTTGTATTCCTTTTAGCGCCGGATCTATCAATGTTAGCATATGGGATTAATAATCACGTTGGTGCGAAAATATATAATGTATGTCACACATATATCATATCCATATTAATTGTTCTAATAGGTGTCTATTTTAAGATGGATATCGTTATAATGATTGGCTTAATATGGACAGCACATATTGGAATGGATCGAATGTTTGGATATGGATTGAAATATGAGACGGATTTTAAGGATACTCATATTCAGAGGTTATAAGAAAAAGTATTCATATTTACAGCGGGTCTATTAAAATATTGAACAAAATTCAGTGAATGAATTTCGTTCAATTGTTGAGAAATATATATATAGATAGATATAAATAATCGAATTATGTTATTTTTATGATAATTAAAAGAAGGAGAGTGGATTTGATGAATATACAAATCACTGGCAATGAATTAATTAATAAGATGCTGAATGATTGGTATCGAGATATTAGAGCTCAACGTATAAGTGAAGCAAAAAAATTAAAAGAAGAGATCGATAAAAAGCTTTATATTATCGAATCAGATATAAAGGTTTCATTTCACTATTATCTGTTAGAATTTCGATATAAAGTGCTAATAGATGGTTTAGGTAATTTGAAAAAAGCTTTTGATAAAATAGATGCATTGCCTAAACCAAATGATGAATATTCTAATTATTATTATTATTATTTATTCAAAGCCATTCATTATACAATTCTTACTAATTATAGTGAAGCTAGCAACTATTTTGAAAAAGCTGAAGGGTTATTAGAGCATATTTCAGATGAAATTGAATATGCAGAGTTTAATTATAGAGTTGCTATATTAAAATACCACTTGCATTACGCATATTCAGCTATTGAATACGCTTCAAAGGCAAGAGATATCTTTGTTAAACAAGCAGGGTATGAAGTGAACATAGCGCTGTGCGAAAATATATTAGGATTATCTTTTTCGGAATTAAAGCAGCATGATAAAGGTGAGGAATATATTGCGTCAGCAATAAACATTTTACAAAAAAATGATGCAGAAATGTTAGTATTAAGAATCAGACATAATTTAGGTTTATTGTATGCGAGTCAAAATCTTTCAGTTTTAGCAATTAGACACTTATCTGAGGTTTCTAAAAAAATGCCTACTCATTATAAGGCAATCTTTTTAGAGGCAAGAGAATATTATAAATTAGGTGAAATAGAAAAAGCGAAGGAATTAATTGAAAGTGGATTGAAGGTTTGTGAGGAATTAAAAAATGATGAATATAGATATCACTTTTTAATTCTAAAGGGATTTTGTCAGCATTTAGAGGTAGAAAAAATAGAAAAAATTATTCTTGAAGGTTTTTCTTACTTTGAAAGAAAAAATTTATCGGAGTATATTCACGAATATACTGAAAGTCTGGCATTAGAGTTTCATAAAGTAGGTAATATAGAAAAAGCAGAAAAGTATTTTTTTATGAGTTATGAAATAAAAAAGAGAATATTTGAAAAAGAAGCATTAAAATAAAGAAAAAACTTGGATTATCTATAATGGGAATAGCAGCTGGAGTTATGGGATTTTATGGTAGAAGGTCTTTGCAATAAATTAGCTCACAGTGGATATGGTGGAACGTTTATAATTATAAAACCTAATGAAAATCCATATGCTGTCTCTGAAGATACAACGATGCCTGCAAAACAAACCTTCTATTGAACGTGGGTAATTAAACAAGTCACAAATTATAATTTGTGACTTGTTTAAGGTTGGATACTAAATGTGTTGCTTTCAATATTGAAAGCAACTTTTAAGTTTGTGATTAATAGTTAACTTAATAAATTTTGGGTTAAAATAAAAACAAATTTTTAATCAAGTCCCACAAAAAGTACGATAAGGGCGATTCGTCGGTGCAGGCGGAATGCAGTATTCTTCTTGATCTGTAGAATACGCATAAGGATTTGATAAAGCTTCAAGAAGTTTCTCCATTACGCTATAGTCGTCATTTGTAACAGCTGCTTCTAGTGCTTCTTCTACACGGTGGTTCCTCGGGATGATTGATGGGTTATTATTTTTCATCATCTCGTAGGCGTTTTCTTTCGATTGTTCTTGTCTGTCTAATCGAGATTGCCACAGTTTGTACCATTCTTTAAATTCAGGACTTTCAAATAGAGCTGTATTTTCGATAGCATCAAGAGTTAATGAACGGAATGTATTTGTATAATCTGCTTTATATTTCTCCATCATTTTTAAAAGTTGCTCAATAAGTGAGTGATCTTGTTCTTCGTTGCTAAATAGTCCTAATTTCTTTTTCATTCCAAGGAACCACTGTTTTTCATACTGTACGCTAAATTTCGAAATTTCGTCTTGAGCGATTTTTAATGCTTCTTCTTCATCTTCGTGCAGAATTGGTATTAAAGATTCAGCTAGTCGTGCTAGATCCCATGCGGCCATATATGGTTGATTTCCATATGCATAACGACCTTGTGTGTCAATAGAGCTAAATACAGTTCCTTGGTCGTAATTGTCCATAAATGCACAAGGACCGTAATCAATTGTTTCGCCACTGATCGTTATATTGTCAGTGTTCATTACGCCGTGAATAAATCCAACAAGTTGCCATTTTGCGATAAGACTGGCTTGTCTTTTAATGACTTCTTGTAGTAATGCAGTATATCGGTTTTCATGAGATTCAATTTCTGGGTAATGCCTTTTTATCGTATAGTCAGCTAGTGATTTCAGGTCCTCTATTGAACCACGAGCTGCAGCATATTGAAATGTACCGACGCGAATATGGCTACTAGCTACTCTAGTTAAAATTGCTCCAGGTAACTTTGTTTCACGATAGGTTGGTTCACCGGTTGTGACAACTGCTAAACTGCGAGTAGTCGGAATATCGAGTGCATACATTGCTTCGCTAATAATATATTCACGTAGCATCGGACCGAGTGCAGCACGGCCATCTCCTCGGCGTGAATAGGGAGTAGGGCCAGAACCTTTCAGTTGAATATCGAAACGCTCACCTGAAGGAGTAATTTGTTCGCCAATTAAAAGAGCACGACCGTCGCCTAACATATTAAAATGTCCGAATTGATGACCAGCATATGCTTGAGCTAATGGATGAGCTCCTTCTGGGAGTGCATTACCAGCGAAAATAGCAATTTCAGCTTCCTTTTTCAGTTCTTCAGGGGTCAAGCCAAGAGATATCGCTAATGAATGGTTTAGTTTAACTAACTCCGGTGAACTTACGGGAGTAGGGGGGATTTCTGTATAAAATGATTGTGGTAAAGTCGTATAACTATTATCTAAATTCCAACCTGTTTCATTATTTTTAGTCATTGTATCTCCTCCTTTTTGTATTTTAAGTTATGTATTTGTACGTATGTATTCTTTGTAAAGTTAACTAAAAGTATAATATAATATTTCCCCTTGCAATCTATTGTAAGGACTTCATTGCACTATGTCTATTTAACAGCAAATTTAAAACCTCCATTTTAAGAAAATGGAGGTTTTATTATTATTTAATTTTTACAATTATTTTTCCTTTTGCTCTTCCAGACTCTGAATATTCCATTGCTTTTTGCGCATCTTCAAAAGGGAAAACTCGATCGATTACCGGTTTGATTTTTCCGGCTTCAATATAGTTTGCAATAGTACGTAATTGATCCCCGCTTGGCTTCATAAATAAAAATGAATATTGAGCATTATGCTTTTTTTCAAGTGCAGTAAGTTTTTTGCTGGCTAATGAAAATAAGAGAGTTTTAAAGAAGCCTGAACCAAATTCTTTACCGAAGCGAGCATTCGGCATACCTGAAACGGAAACAATGTTTCCTCCGCTTTTTATAATATTGAATGATTTCTCAAGTGTTGCACCGCCGATTGTATCAAATACCGCATCATAATTTTTTAGTATATCTTCAAATTTTTCTGTTTTGTAATTAATAATTTCATCTGCGCCAAGAGACGTTACTAAATTTGTACCAGCTTCACTAGCAGTCGTTGTAACAGTAGCACCCATTATTTTTGCTAACTGAATTGCGAAAGTACCAACACCACCCGATCCAGCGTGAATTAAAATCTTTTGTCCTTTTTGTAATTGCATGATGTCATGTAAAGCTTGATAGGAAGTTAAGCCAACGAGTGGAATCGAAGCCGCTTCCTCAAAACTTAGATTTTTTGGTTTTAAAGCAATATCATCTTCATGAATGGCTATATACTCCGCGAAAGTACCAATCTTATTTTTTCTTGGACGAGCATATATTTCATCACCGACTTTAAAATGAGTCACTTTTGATCCAACCTTCGTGATGACACCGGAAAAGTCATTCCCAAGGATTAGAGGCATTTCATATTTCAGTAACATTTTAACTTTTCCATCACGTATTTTAAAATCAATTGGGTTAATACTAGCTGCATGAATTTCTGCGAGCACTTCATACTCATTAATTTCAGGAGTAGGTACCTCTGCCATACGCATTGGGACTTTTCCATATCTATCAATTATCATTGCTTTCATATCTTATACCTCCAAGTTTTAATAAAAGTTTTGCAATAGCTTCTCAATATCTAATACAAGATTTTTTAATAAACCTAATTTTGTACGTATATCAATATAATAAAAATTCTTTGTACCTTCTTTTCTCATTAAAATAATGCCAGCTTCTCGTAAAATCTTAAGGTGATGTGATACTGCTGGACGGGAAAGGTGTGTTTGCTTCGTGATTTCTCCTACACGTAATCCTGTTTGACATTCCGTTTCCATTAGCACTAATAAAATAGCTTGACGTGTTTCATCACCAATTGCCAATAATACTTTTTGAGAATCAATAAAATCTTTTTTTATAATATTTAATTGTTTTTGTTTATTCATTTCAATCACTTTGCCTCCAGGTAATTAGTCGAAAGGTTTAAGATGATGAACCATTACTTCGATACGGTAATGCTACATGATTGTTGCATGAGGTGCAATATTGAGAAAGAAAATCGAGACGAATGAATTTTTTATTGTTGAAAATTATAGGGAGATAGAAAAGGGATTGGAAGGATTACATAACACAATAGATGAAGTTTTAAAAACAAAAAATGATGTAACAATAAAATAAGCGGTCGTAACCTTGTATAATCCATAAGGTTACGACCGCTTATAATGTTTGTATTATTTTTGATTTTTACGATAGAACATGGTTCAACGTAAAGTACATTCTTTTGTTTTACACTTTCATACAGACACAATTCAGGTGGATTATAGATGTATGAAAAGGTAAAAGGAATTTTGGGGCGCAATCTATCTATATGATAATTCAAAATGAAATATAAGTCTATATTTTAATGTTTTTTTGATTATATTTATGTCACTGAGCTCAGAACAATGATGTGGAGGGTAAATATATGAAATCGAATTATGTACCAGTTTTAATTGTTGGAGGGGGATTATCTGGGTTAGCGTCTGCGTTATTTCTTGCAAAACATAACATTGAGTACTTACTTATTGAAAGGCATCCGTCTACTGCCATTCATCCGAAAGCAGGTGGTCTTACTTTACGTACAATGGAGTTATTTCGAGAATTAGGTTTGGAACAAAGAATTAAATTGGCAGGTAAAGCATTAGAGAACTGCCGAGGAAGAATAGCGGTTCATACAATAGCTGAAGCGAATAAAGAAGAATTGGAACAAATGA
Source organism: Bacillus sp. 7_6_55CFAA_CT2 (assembly GCF_000238655.1). Classification (NCBI taxonomy): domain Bacteria; kingdom Bacillati; phylum Bacillota; class Bacilli; order Caryophanales; family Bacillaceae; genus Bacillus; species Bacillus sp. 7_6_55CFAA_CT2. The sequence goes on from NZ_JH414708.1 coordinate 1,445,865, forward strand.
GAGCGACGCAATACAGAAACGATGAAGAGTTACTTCAAAAAATAGAAAAGATTAGTCCATCAAAACAAACTGCGTGTTATCAAATTATTTTAGAAGAGATGATGTTACAAGAAGCAAAAACGCTAGGCGGGCAACTATCTTTTTATCATGAATTAGTTTCATTTGAACAAAGTGAAAACGGGGTAAAAGCAAAGCTTCGAAATCGTGAAACAGACAAAGAAAGTGTCATACATTGTGACTATGTAATTGCAGCGGATGGAGCGAAAAGTAAAATACGTGAGCAGTTAGGGATTAAAACTGAGGGTCGTGGAACCATTGGTGGCTATTATATGAATATTTATTTTGAAGCAGATTTAAGAGAGTTTATACAAGGAGACGCATTCGGTTTTTCGATGGTACTTCATCCGGAGGTTCTTGGTGCACTTATCCCGGTTGATAACGTAAAAAAATGGATTTATCATGTAGCCTACGATCCATTAAAAGGAGAGGGGCTAGAGGACTTCACTATAGAACGTTGTAAACAAATTATTCAAATAGCAATTGGAAGTACAAATGTTGAATCAAAAATATTAAGTTTTTTACCGTGGGAAGCGGCCGAAAGTACAGCGGTGAAATTTCAAGGGAATCGAACCTTTTTAGTTGGAGATTCAGCACATATTATGCCGCCAACAGGAGGATTTGGTTCAAATACAGGAATACAAGATGCGCATAACTTAGCTTGGAAATTAGCGGCTGTTATAAAAGGGAAGGCAAAACCAAAATTGTTAGAAACATATCATGAGGAGAGACACTCTGTTGCAAAATTAACGACAGCTTATGCAAGTAGTTTACTGTTTCGTGCTGCGAATAGAGAGGAAGGCAGTTTGAATAATATGGATGGTTTAGCTGTTACAGTTGGATATCAGTATTGTTCAGAGGCGATTATAGATGATTCAGTCACTCCACATAGAATGGATAGCATAGAGTTGAACGGAAGACCTGGAACGCGAGCGCCACATTTATGGGGAACGTATGAAGAGAAGAAAGTTTCTACATTAGACTTATTCGGTAACAGTTTTGTATTACTTACAGGAGTAGAAAATAGTTCTTGGGCTGAGGCAGCACATGCTGTTTCAGCTAAATTAGGAATACATCTAAAAGGGTATCGTGTTGGCTTAAGTGGGGACTTTGTTGCTCCAGAAGATATTTTTAGCAAATTATATGGTATAGAGAATGGAGGTGCTGTATTAATTAGACCAGATGGCTTTATCGGATGGCGTTCGGAAAAAACGGTAGTAAATCCAGATATAGTATTGGAAGAGGTAATGAGAAATTTATTATGTGATTTTTGAGTAACTACAGAAATATTGTTTTATGTGCTTCACTGTACTGAAAAAAATATTCACAAATTTCAATAGGTTTGATATGATTAAATTCGACAAGTTAATAGAGGCCGGAGATATTTGAGAAAAGCCATAAATTTATTTAGGGACACAGGAGTGTATTCTAAATAATTTATGGCTTTTTTTATTGAATGAACCGTACAAAATAGAGAGTTACATGTGAAAAGGAGGGCTATAGAAATTAAATAGGATAATACTAGTTTTCTATATTAATAATATAGAAAACATTTGTAAGATTGGAATTTTAATATAGGTTTATAAAAATAATGAAAGTGTGTCTTCTATTTCGTGTAAATCTCATTAGCTTGTTGAAATTTGCAACGTAGGAAGGATTAGAAGGATGAGAAAGATTATTAGCATTTTAGTTATTTTCTTTATGACGGGAAGTATCTTTGTTGGGGGAGCTGTTCATGCGAAAGCAGAAGGGAAGCATGAATGGAATACGAATAAGCTTTTAAATATTGCACATCGCGGAGCAAGTGGACATGCACCTGAGCATACTTTTGCTTCTTATGATTTAGTTAAAAAAATGAAAGCGGATTATTTAGAGTTAGATATTCAATTAACAAAGGATGGCCAATTAATTGCAATGCATGATACAGCAGTTGATCGCACTACAAATGGAACAGGCGAAGTACGCGATAAAACGTTAAGCGAAATAAAGAGTTTAGATGCTGGATCATGGTTTAATAAAGCGTATCCAGAAAAGGCTAAGCAAGAGTATGTTGGGCAAAAGGTTCCAACTCTTGAAGAAATCTTCCAAAAGTATGGAAGAAGTATGAAGTATTATATTGAAACAAAATCACCAGATGTGTATCCAGGAATGGAAGAGAAATTGTTGGCGCTGTTACAAAAATATAATTTAGTAGGCCAAAACATGTCTTCTAGCCGTGTTATGATTCAATCATTTAGTAAAGATAGTTTGAAAAAGATTCATAGTATGAATGAAAATATTCCGTTAGTTCAATTGCTTTGGTATTATCCAAATGAAAACAATGAAATTGTTGAATGGTCTGGCATTACACATGAACCGAAAAGTGTAACAAATGATGATTTTCAAGAAATTAAAAAGTATGCAGCTGGTATTGGACCAAACTTACGTAATGATAACGGGGAACTAATTATTGATGAGTCCTATATGAAAATGGCTAGGAAAAATGGACTGTTAATTCACCCTTATACAATTAATGAGAAACCAGATATGAGACTGTTAATCAAATGGGGTGCTACAGGAATGTTTACAAATTATCCGGATCGATTACATAGTGTATTAAAGGAAAAATAAGTGGAACAGGGTATACCAGTGTTTTAGGTATACCCTTTTTAATCTAACTCTCCGATAAACAGAATCTCTTTTTCATAGCATTCATCTGCATCATAAATAATTTCTTGAAAGTGAAGCGTTTTGAAGGAATGACAAACTGACATTTCCCATGTCTCCCAAAAATCAATTTCATTTGAAAGAAGAATCCATTTTTGAAATTCACTATCTCTATTAAAGAAATTATGAAAGTAGTCCTCATTTTTAAATATAATGATTTGCGAATCCCACAAATTATTTATAGAAATCAAAACAACAACTCGATATGTATGTGTATCGCTCGGTTTCATATTTATTAAATGATTTGCTTGATTTAATAAGGTTTGAATACATAACCGTTTTACTTTTCTAGGTGTTTTACGAGAGTCAATAAAAGCTTGCGAAACTGGCAATAGCATATTCCAATATTCATCGTTATAGAAAGTAGAAGGGAACGTTTTTGTATGTTCCTCAATTCGCTTTATCATAGTGTTTGTTTTTCGGTTCATACCACGTATTTTCTTTTCACGCATTGTGAGTCATCTCCATAAATTTTTGTAATGCAGCAGAGTGATATATATCTTTTCTAGTAATAAAAGTAGTAGGAACTTTTTTGAAGCTATTTGGTAAAGGGTTGAATGATACGTCATGTTTATGACCACTTAAAATAGACTTCATCATAATTGCTATGCCCATACCTGATTTTACACATGCGAGTATCGCTTCAATTGTTCCAAACTCAAATACTCGCTTAGGTGAAATTCCTTCTTCTTGAAGCCAACCTTCTAATAAATTTCTATAATAGCACCCGTGACTAAATGCAAGTAAATTCATGTCTCCTATGTCTTTAAAGGAAGATAAAGGCTTTTTGCTAATGAGAACTAATTCTTCTTCACGAAATATATTTGTATGAAGTTCAGCATGCTGAGTAGAGCCAGCTATAAACGCTCCGTCCAGTTTTCGTTCTAGTACAAGCCTAATCAATTGTTCCGTCGTATTTGATTCTAAAATCAATTCGACTTTTGAGTATTTCTCATAATAGGCCGTTAATATAGATGGAAGTCTTACAGCGGTTGTAGATTCTGTACATCCAATTTTTAAAGTGCCTCTTGGTTCGATCCCATTACTTTGAACTGCTTTAACAGATTGATCCATTAAGTAGATAATTTGTTTGGCGTATGTTAATAAAATCTCACCGTTAGAAGTTAAAGTTACACCTTTTCCGTTTCGGTAAAATAAAGGCACACCTAATTCGTTTTCTAGTTGTTTCATACGCATTGTTACGCCAGACTGTACATAGTTTAAATTTTTAGCTGCGTGAGATATGTTTTTTTCTTTCGCAACTTCGTAAAATACAGTTAAATCTTTTATATCCAAGTATCATCCCTCCAGAAAAGGTATCATTTTTTTTGATGAATTACATGATAAATCTTTATTTTATATGATATCAGAACTTTCATACAATGGAAGGGGATGGAGGGATTATTGTGTTAATGGAAGAAAGGGTGAATAGTACTTATAAGTGGGTTATGTTAATTTTTGCGACGGTTGCTCAAACAACAGCGACACTTATAACGTATGGTGTTGGAGCGTTTGCTTTATTTTGGAAAGAAGAATATGCACTTACGAATACGGAGATTGGATTGTTAGTAAGTGTTGTAAATATAGGACCGCTATTTTGTATGCTTTTTGTCGGGCGGCTACTTGATCAATACAATGAAAAGTTGTTAATTTCGATAAGTTCATTTTTACTAGGAGGTTCGTTTTTACTGACTAATATGGTCAATGGATTTAATGGGTTACTCTTTGTACTTTTATTAGTAGGAACGTTTTATAGTGTTTCGCAGCCAGGAGGAAGTAAGGTGATAATGAAGTGGTTCTCAAAAGAAAATCGCGGGTTAGCGATGGGGATTAGACAAGCCGGTATACCGATTGGTGGTACATTAGCGGGAGTATTGATCCCGTTTCTTACAATAAAATATAATATGGCCTATGCGGTAAATAGTATTGCATGTATTTGTATAATTGGAGGGTTTTTATTTTTTATATTTTATAAGGAACCATATATTCAAGAGAAAGTTAAACAAGAACGTAGTAAACTTTCTTTTTGGATGCAGTTAAAAGAAGTGATGTGTAAAAAAGAGTTATATGCAATTTATATAACTGGCATTTGTATGATTTCATTGCAAATGGTGTTAGTTGCGCACTTTATAAAATTTTTAGTATTGGAACAATCAATCACGCCAATTTTAGCTGGAAAAGTATTTTCCGTTATGTTCTTTTCTGGAATGGTTGGTAGGGTTATATTAGCAGCTACTAGTGATTTATTTTATAAGGGGAATAGGCGTACCCTCTTATTTATAACTGTTTGTATTTCTATTTTCTTCATTCTAATATTAGTAATGAGCATACATACAATAACGAATGTATTGTATGGTGTAAGTGCATTGTTAGGGTTCTTTGCAATTGGATGGTTTAGCCTTTTCATAACTGAAGTTGCCGAATCAGCAAGTGAAGAATCGGTAGGGATGACAGTGAGTTTTGCACTTACATTAAATCAAATTGCCATTATTGCTGCGCCTGCTTTATTTGGTTATATTGTAGATAAGAAGGGATATACGTATGCGTGGTTATGCATAGTTGTATTACTAACTATTTCAGCGGTTAGCTTATATAGGAAGTATAGAAAATGAAGGAATGTTAGCAATGTAAATTTTTTATGAAGAAAGTCTAAAGAAATGTTGAATGAGCGACATTTCTTTTTTTATTTGTTGTATAATCAAAATGTAAATGAGATTCGTTTTCAATTTCGTTCATTACCTCTTTTGAAATTACCTGTAATTTTAGCCATAATTAGCTGTTTTTCTTTATCGTTATTTGCATGATTTATTTTATTTAAAAATTTTTCAGCATCATTTCCTTTTAATGTTGTTATTTGTTTTCCGTAATATTCAATTAATACCATGTTATTTTTTGTTATCCGATAATGAAACATCTTATCATCTAAACGATTGCGTTTATCGGTGTTTTTCATATTACATCTCCATTCTTTTTAGTATGTAACAAATGTTACAAAAGAATTTGAAATTATAGTGTAATGCATCCGATTGTATGTTGGAAATTTTGCAAGAAAGAAATACAATAGAGAGTAGTCAAAATTGAAAATGAGAAAAAGGAATCTAGTTTTAACAGAGTGAATATTAAATAATATTATAATATACTTGATAATTAAAAGATATAAAATAGAATGGGTATACGTTAAGTGAAACTAGATAAAAGAGGGTTCCTAGTATGTTAAAGAAATGGTTAATCGTTTTCTTTATTTTTGCAGTTTTTTGTGGAAGTATTGTTACACTAATACATGCAAATAAAGGAAAAAAATATGATGCAAAGGCATTTTCTAATGTAAATAGTAAGCAAAAAGATGTTAAGCAGGAAATTGATGCGAATGAGAAAAAGCGTTATGAAATTGCAGCTGGAAAACTAGATCAGTACTTAAAAGATAAAGGATTTAATGGGAGTGTTCTTGTAGCAAGTAAAGGTCATGTAATTTTACGAAAAGGCTACGGTTATGCGAATGTGAAAGATCAAGTATTAACAACGCCAAGAACGAAATATCGCATTGGTTCTATTACGAAAACAGTTGTTGCAATATCTATTATGCAACTAAAAGAAAAAGGGAAGTTGAACATTGAAGACAATGTAAATAAATATATCCCATCGTTTCCAGCAGATAAAAATATTACGTTACGAAACTTGTTAACACATACGTCTGGATTACCAGAACAGGGACAAGGTAGTGTTGACGCAGCATCACGGTTAAAGTTAGTAACGTGGATTGGGGCACAAACGTTACAATTTCCAGCAGGGACAGGATGGAAATATACAGATTATAATTATATGGTGCTTGCATATATTGTAGAAAAAATATCAAATAAACCACTTGCTGAATATGTGAAAGAAAATATTTTGACTCCTGTTGGAATGAATGAATCTGGAATGGGCGCAACATTCCCAGAAGATATTTTCTTAGCAGAAGGGTATACGAAAAAAGATAATAAGTTAATAGCCACGCCTCGCTTAAAAATGAACTGGCTGTATGGTTGTGGTGAAATGTATACGACTGTTGAAGATATGAAAAAGTTAGATGAAGCTATTATGGATGGTAAACTACTTTCTAAACAAAGTGTATCAGATATGTTTTCTGCATCACCTGCAAGAAAATATGGATTTAGTTTCTATATTTACCCAGATTATTATCATAACCACGGTGTATTAGCTGGCTGGAACACATTTAATAATTTTAACTGGGATAAACGAACGTTTGTCATATTATTTTCTAACGTCCAAAATGGTATGAATGATGCATTTAATCAAGAATTCAGGAAAATGGCGAATGATTTAATAGAAGGAAAATAATTAATAAAAATCGGTATTGATATGTAATTATCAATACCGATTTTTTTATTTTGTAAAGTTTTACTTACTGAATAAAGTGAAACTTTAATCAGTGGAGAGGCTTTGTTCATCCCCCACTGAGTAGAAGCCCTCATCAATCTGGCTTTTACGGGCAGCAGGGCCCTCACCTAACTTCTTTGCTTCCGCTGAATTTTGAGGTGGGGGGTCTTACTGCCCATAAATAGCGGGATAAATAGGTAAGAAAGGTGATTTGTATATGAATAAATCTAAATAGGTAGTTAAATGTTAAGTAATGCAAAGAAAAATTGGTAATTTTTACATTGATAAAAAAGCTTGAGCTTCACACTATGTGAAGCTTTACATTATTGAAGACAAGAACAGGAGGTTGAAAAAATGAAAAAAGCAATAAAGTTTTGTTTAATAGCTACATTATCTACAACGATTATTAGTGGATGCTCTTTTGAGGGTAACAATGAAAATGTTAAAGGGAAAGAAGGGGAAAAAGTAGAGGTACAGAAAAATGCTGGGAAATATACGATGCCAGATGAAAAAGATAAACATGAAGGTACATGGCTGCAATGGCCACATGAATACACATATGGTGAAGAGTATAAGAAGGAAGTTGAACCTATTTGGGTTAAGATGGCAAGTGCTTTAACTGAGGGTGAGAAAGTCCACATTGTTGCATATGACCAGGAAGAAAAAGAAAGAATCAATAACCTTTTAACAGATGAAGGGCTAAATATGGAGAAGATTGATTTCTTTATCGCGCCTACTGATGATGTATGGGCAAGGGACAGTGGACCAATTTTTGTTTATGACAGCAATAAAAATCTCAAAATATTAGATCCAGCATTTAATGGTTGGGGGAAGAAAACACCGTATAAAAATGATGCTCAAATACGTAAGAATGTTAGTAAACAATCAGGAATTGAAAGAGTTGATTGGGGGGGATTTGTCCTTGAAGGCGGTGCAATTGAATTAGACAGCAATGGGACTGCTTTATTAACTCGAAGTGCAGTAACGAATAAAAATAGAAATCCTGATTTATCAGAAAAGGAAATTGAAAAATATATAAGTGACCTTGGGGTATCAAACTTTATTTGGTTAGACGGAGTACCTAATTTAGATATTACGGACTTTCATATTGATGGATTTGCTAAATTCCATAATAAATCTACCATTGTAACGATGAAAGAAGATGACCTAGCCGAATGGGGTTTATCTAATAAAGATATGGATACATTGTTAGATGCAAAAAATGCTTCAGGACAGAAATATAAGTATGAATACTTGCCGCTTAGTAAAGAAAAGGTTGCTTTAGAAAATGGAAAAACTCTCGATTATAAGGGGTCGTATATCAATTATTATATCGGAAATACAGTTGTATTAGTGCCTAATTATAATGATCCGAATGATAAAATCGCAAACGATACGATTCAGAAGTTATACCCAGATCGTAAAGTAGTCGGTATTGATGTGAGAGAGTTGTATAAAAACGGCGGTATGATTCATTGTGTGACACAACAACAACCCATTGCATTGAAGTAATTAATTGTAATTTCGTTGTTCTGCTATATAGACAAAATAGGTGGAATCTTATTACCTATTTTGTCGTTCCTTATTATTTATAATAATAAAATCTTAATATAATGATAAATTAATTATAGTGTATATTCGCTTTTCGTTTTATATGGTAAAGGAGAAAAATGTTGGTGTTAAAGAATTTTAAAATAGTGTTTTCGTATTTCCCTATCGTTTTACAGTACATTTTAAATGTAGCTTTAATTTGCTTAGGGGTTATTCTAAGTGTGTTTCTTATGAAAGAAGTCATTCAGTTTATACAAGAACTGAAATTGGATAGTAATGAATCTAGTTATCATTTAATCATTTATTGTTGTTTTAAAATATGGTATTAAAAAAACTTGTCAAGAGTCAATATAAGGCTTAACGTCAGCCTTATATTTTTTATATAAATATATAATATTTCTCCATGCTATAATCCATTCATAAAATGTACATGTTGCATGAGTTGTAACGAAAAAAGACATAAATTTAGGAATAGTTGGCTTTTTAAAATCAGTTATGTAACTACTATTAAAAAGCGAGGTGAATAATATGGAACAAAAACATAATGGCATTATTTTTACTGCAATACCAGACGAATTAAATGAATATTATCAACCCTTTTATGAAGATTTGATTTACTTTAATGAATGTTTAAATGAAAAGAAATCAATTGCGGATCAACTTATATCTTTATCTGTTGAAGAACAAGACTTTCATACGAGCTGTTTTGAGTATGATGATATTTGGCTAAGAGATGTTGCACCGGTTGTCACAAATCATCTAGTTAAATTTAAATATCGACCAAATTATTTGCCAAATGATCAAGGGCGATATTTAGATCAACAATTTAATAAATGGTTGAAAAAGAATGACTTTGAATATGTAAAATCCCCATTAATATTAGATGGTGGTAATCTTATTTGGAATAAAAAAGATACTGTAATATTAACAGAACGAATATTTGATGATAACGATGATTGGACAGAAGAGGAAATTATTGAGCAGTTAGAATGGGATTTAGATGTGAACCGAGTTATTATTATTCCTGCTGAGGAAGGGGATGTACTAGCACACGCAGACGGAATGGTTAAATTTATTGATGAACATAAAATGTTTATTAGTGATTTTTTAGGGGATCATGAATTTAGATATAGTGTTCAAGAGATTATTAAAGAACAAATGCCAGAAGCTGAATTTATAGTTGTTCCTTCATCATATACAGAGAAAGGACAATATGATCAAGAGATAGCATCGGCAAAAGGGTTGTATATAAATATGTTAGAATCATGTGATGCTCTTTATGTTCCTAAGTTTGGACTAGCTAAAGATGAGGAAGTTTTACGATATATTCAACAGTATACGGAGAAACAAGTTATTCAAATTCATGTAGGGGAAATATCAACAATGGGAGGCGCGATGAATTGTTTAACGTGGTATTGTCCAAGTCATTTGTTACCTTCGAAAATGAGAAGATTGAAAAATCAGAATGAAATTTTTTCAATGAAGAAGATTTTTGATTGGTTTTAATAAATAAGTAATGAAAAGAAAATATATTCAAGGAGTATTGATATGTATACCATCGCTGAGTTTTCTCGGATTTGTAAAATGAGTACGCGGATGTTAAGACATTATGACAAAGAGGAGATATTAAAACCGGCATATGTGAATCCGGTTAATGGGTATAGGTATTATGAACAAGAGCAGCTGGAAGTAGCATTGAAAATAAAAAAGCTAAGGGAGTATAAATTTCCTCTTCCAAAAATTAAAATTGTTTTGCAGTCATCGGATCAAGATTCGTTTGTTCAACATATACAATCACAAATTATCGAGTTGTCTCAGGAAGTGAAGCAAAATTTACAGGTTATTTCAGAAATGAATGAAATGGTAATGGTGAATAGTAGTCTAAATATTGCTCGCCATAGAAGTTATGATATATTAATGGGAATGAGGAACGAAGTAACGTTAATTACTCAAAGAGTAAAAATAGATATAGATGATATGGATGATTATTTTTATGACTTATATGAAGAGGTACAAAAAAATAACTTTCAAATAGTTGGTTCTCCATCTGCAGTCTTTTATGATGAAGAATATATTCCAAGTAACAGTGATATTGAGTTAAGAATTCCGGTGATGCAGGGGAATGATGAAGACGTAGCACAAGAGTATGAAATGAAACAACTAAGTCCACATCATATCGTTACTACTATGCATTATGGAAGTTACGACTATATAGGTTACGCTTATATAGCGTTAGAAGAATGGATTGAAAGAAATGGGTATGTAATAATTAATTCGCCATATGAGGTTTATATAAAGGGACCTGAATGTGATTGTTTAGCAGAAGAGTATGTGACACAAATTTGTTTTCTAGTTACGAAAATAGATTGAAATGGAGTTAACGAAATATTTAGGAGTAACAAATTTTATATGGATAACTGGTATACGCGGAGAAGATAATTATGATGAAGATACGGATTATCATATTGATGGCGCGGCACGGTTTGTAAATGAAAATACGATACTGTATGAATATGATCCTTTCGATGAAGGAGAGCCATACCTTTTGGAGGCGTACGAAAAGCATTATCAAGAATTACGGCAAGCGAAAAATATAGATGGAAAACCATTTCAGCTCATTCCAGTACCAGTAACAAGAAAAGTGGTAAAAGAAGCAGATTGTAAAGGATCGTACTTAAATTTTTACATTGGTAATGAAGTTGTATTGGTACCTATATACGGTGATGAACATGATAAATTAGGGCTTCAAATCATTGAAGGTCAATTTCCAGGGAGAAGAATTGTTGGTATATATGTTAACGAATTGTATGCATACGGTGGTATGATTCATTGTGTGACGCAGCAGCATATAGAATAGAGTAATTCAAATAAAAAGCATGCAGAGCATATACTCTGCATGCTTTTTATAATGTTGAAAACTCCTCAACAAGTTGAGTGAATTGTTTCAATGCACTCTCAATTGGTTCTGGCGTTGTTAAATCGACGCCAGCTTTTTTCAATAAGTTTAATGGGTAGTCTGAACTTCCGCCTTTAAGGAATTCAATATAATTTTTCTGAGCATTCGGATCACCGCTTAATAGTTTATCAGCGATTTGAATGGCAGATGCGAATCCAGTTGCATATTTGTATACGTAAAACGGGCGATAGAAATGAGGGATTCTAGCCCATCCGTATTTTACTTCTTCATCAAATACAAGTGAATCACCGTTATATTCTTTAAATAGTTTTTCATAAATTTCACTGAAGACTTGTGCATTTAATGGTTTACCTTGTTCCGCCATTTCATGTGTGATTTTTTCAAATTCTGCAAACATAATTTGTGTAAAGAAAGTACCTTTGAATTTTTCAATAAAATGGTTAACTAAATGGTTACGCACGTTCGTTTCTTTTGCTTCTTTTAATAAATAGTGAATTAATAACACTTCATTTACTGTAGAAGCGACTTCTGCCACAAAGATAGAATAATGTGCAGAAATTCTTGGTTGGTATCCATGTGAATAGTGCGTATGCATACCGTGCCCGCATTCATGAGTAAGAGTGAACAGGCTATTTAAATCATCGTGATGATTTAAAAGAATGAAAGGATGAACACCATATACACCAAAGTTATAAGCACCAGAACGTTTTCCTGGTGTTTCTCTTACGTCTATATATCGTTTATCTTTAAAACTTTTTAATGTCTCAATATATTCTTCTCCTAAAGGAGCTAGTGATGCAATCATAATGTCAAATGCTTCACTATATGGGATGTCTTGTTTTGCACCTTCTACTAAATCGACGCCTAAGTCGTATTGTCTTAGTTCATCTACGTTTAATTTTTCTTTTCGAATTTCATTGTATGTATGTAATGTTTGAATGTTTTTTTTCGTTGTATCAATAAGGTTTTCATATACTTCTTTCGGAACCATATCGCCAAATAATGATTTCTCTAGCGCTGATGGATAGTTTCTTAGCTTCGAAACGGTAACATTATTTTTAATAGCAGCGGATAAAGTAGATGCGATGGAATTCTTTAACTGAACATATGGTTTGTAATATGCTTTATAAGCTTCTTTACGCTTTTCACGATTCGTATCTTCTATTAACTTTGCATACATTCCGCGTGTTAAGTTCACTTTTTCTCCATCGTCAGTCGTCACTTCACCAAATAATATATCTGCATTGTTTAACATACCAAATGTGTGCTGTGGAGAAGAAAGAGCTTCACCCATCTGTGATAAAATTGCTTCTTGGTCCTTATTCAATACGTGTTTTTTATAACGATATAATTCAAATAAGTCTTCTTTATAATATTGTAAGCCTTCTGTTTCTTCTATGTAAGAATGTAATGTGCTTTCGTCTATGCTAAGTAAGAAGGGGGAAAAGAAAGATTTAGCTGCACTTACTTTCACGTGTAATTGTGATACTTTATCGACAAGAGATTGCGCGTCAGTATCGCGTGTATCAAGGTCAGATTGTAATCGTGCATAAGCGAACATTAAAGATATTATGCTAGAAATTTCTTCACTCTTCGTTAAATAAGCTAATAAACTATTGCCATCGTGAATATTGCCATTAAACTCGTGTAATTCCTTCGTTAATACTTCAATTTTATGAAAATCACTTTCCCAATCTTCAATTGTATGGTAAATGTCTGTTAAATCCCATTTTTCTATATCAGCTACTTGTAATCGATCTTTAAGTTCTGTCATAATCATTTCCTTTCTAAACATGTAGTTATATTTCTATATAACTATGAAATACAACAAATTGCAAAAAATCCCTGCTGAAAATTGAAAAGCCTTGCTAAAATAACAAGGCTTACATACTTATAGTGTAATTCCAAATTTTGAATGTAAAAGGTTTGTAAATTGCATGTCTGTAACGGTTTCTTTCGTTTTTTTACCATTTTTCGCTACTGTAAGGCTATCTTTCGTTAAAGAGGCATGCCCATCTTCAGTTAGTTTTACAATAAGAGGTAGTTTATTAAAGGGTGACCCTTCATGTTCAACGATAATTTTTTGTGCTGTATTTGCTTTTTCTTCATCCACTTCTTCTATATAAAATGCATAGCCTAACGTCCAATCATCAGCAGAAGATTGATCCAAGAACTCATTGTTTTTCCGCATCTCTAAAATGTAGTTTCCCTTTTCGGTCATTTCTTTACGAATACGATAATCTCCTGTAACAGAGTGAATGACTTCACCTGAGAAAGGGACAGGGGCAAGAGGTAAGTATGATCCGAATCCTACTTCAATTAAATAAAGTTCAGTATGATGTGTTAAAACGGTTGCAATATGGCCAGAATCAACAGCCCATATGGAGTTTGTAGCGTTATAAACTGTTCCTGAAACGAGATGAACATCGAATCCAGAATCTTTCAGGAAGTAATACATAGTAGGATTGAGTTCATAACAAAGACCGCCACGGTTATTTACTAAAATTTTCTCTTTCAAATTTTCTTTTGATATTTCTTTAAAATTCTTTTCGAGAATATTTAAGTTTTCAAAAGGAACAGTTTGTGCCATTGCGTACATAATGTTAGATAAATCTTCAAATGAAACTGTGTCTTTTTCTTCTATATATAATCGTGCGAAAAATTGTTTTTGAAAGTCTGTCATAGAAATCCCTCCGTTATGTTTTTATAGGTAAATTGTAAACAATCTTGAATAGGATGTGAAATTAAAACTACGTTGAATATTTGAAGTGAGATTAAAAATAATGTGGGAGAGTGAGAGATTGCTACTTTACTAACGGTGGAACGAATATTATAATAATTCTGATAAACTATGCAAACGCTTTCTTAGAAAGGGATGGTGTACAGATGTTTAAAAGAGTAACAATAGTCGGATTGTCAGTTGTTATGTTTTTACCTAGTATATATGAGGGGAGTAAAGCATATGCAGATACAGTTAACAATGGAACGTTAATGCAGTATTTTGAGTGGTATGCTCCGAATGATGGGGATCATTGGAATCGTTTGCGTACTGATGCTGAAAATTTAGCGCAAAAAGGAATTACATCTGTTTGGATACCACCTGCATATAAAGGAACTACGCAAAATGACGTAGGATATGGAGCATATGATTTATATGATTTGGGGGAATTTAATCAAAAGGGAACAGTGCGGACGAAATATGGGACGAAAGCACAATTGAAGTCTGCAATTGACGCTTTACATAAGAAAAACATCGATGTATACGGTGATGTAGTTATGAATCATAAAGGTGGGGCTGATTATACAGAAACTGTCACAGCAGTTGAGGTAGACCCAAGCAATCGAAATGTTGAAGTATCAGGTGATTATGAAATTAGTGCTTGGACAGGATTTAACTTTCCAGGGCGTGGAGATTCTTATTCTAATTTCAAATGGAAATGGTATCATTTTGACGGAACAGATTGGGATGAAGGAAAGAAATTAAACCGAATTTATAAATTTAGGGGCATAGGTAAAGCGTGGGACTGGGAAGTGTCTAGCGAGAATGGGAATTATGATTATTTGATGTACGCGGATCTTGATTTTGATCATCCAGATGTTGCGAATGAAATGAAAAAATGGGGAACGTGGTATGCGAAGGAATTAAATTTAGATGGCTTTCGTTTAGATGCTGTTAAACATATTGATCATGAATATTTGCGCGATTGGGTAAATCATGTTAGACAGCAAACGGGGAAAGAAATGTTTACAGTAGCTGAATATTGGCAAAATGATATCCAGACTTTAAATAATTATTTAGCGAAGGTCAATTATAATCAATCTGTGTTCGATGCACCACTTCATTATAATTTTCACTATGCTTCAACAGGAAATGGGAATTATGATATGAGAAATATTTTAAAAGGAACGGTAGTTGCGAATCATCCTACACTTGCGGTTACTCTAGTTGAAAATCATGATTCACAGCCTGGTCAGTCATTGGAATCTGTAGTGAGCCCTTGGTTCAAACCGTTGGCATATGCATTTATTTTAACGCGTGCAGAGGGATATCCTTCTGTTTTCTATGGTGATTACTATGGTACAAAAGGAAATAGTAACTATGAAATTCCAGCGTTAAAGGACAAAATTGATCCGATTTTGACGGCACGAAAAAACTTTGCATATGGTACGCAGCGGGATTATTTTGATCATCCAGATGTAATTGGCTGGACAAGAGAAGGTGATAGTGTACATGCTAATTCTGGTTTAGCAACATTAATCTCTGATGGACCAGGAGGGTCAAAGTGGATGGATGTTGGGAAGAATAACGCAGGGGAAGTATGGTACGATATTACGGGTAATCAAACAAATACTGTAACAATTAATAAGGATGGTTGGGGACAATTCCAAGTAAGTGGAGGATCAGTTTCCATATATGTTCAGCAGTAATTTGGTGATGAAATAGGAGAGGGAAATATAAGTTTTCCTCTTCTTTTTATATTGTTATCCTTCCTAAATCTTTATGTTTATAAATGAACTAGTCGGCTTTTGAAACACCAAGAGATGCATTGGAATAAATAATGTCATCTTATTCGTACTCGAGGAACATCTCCTTACTGTGATTGCTATAGAACTAAATATTAGTATGTTTTTAATGTGATTTTAATAGATATTATATTTGCTTTACGATAAAATTATTATAATGCAAAATTACACTATTATTATAAAATGATATTTAATGGGTATTTTTATACTTGTGGTTATTAGTGTTTTCTAAAGCAAGATGATGAGTTTTTATTATTCAAGTTAGCGAAGATAGTTTGATGTAGCGCTTTTTAGAAGAAGTTCTTTATATAAATCGTAATTTAAAATCCATAGGCACATTTCTGTATAGGTGGTAGTAGCAAAAGGAGAGGCAATATGAAAAGAACAATAATGAAATATAGTATAATGTTTAGTTTATTACTATTAACATCATGTGATATATCGAATGAAGAAATTGAACAAAAAGCACAAAGTTATACAAAATCGGAGTATGGTATGGTTGTTAAATTAAACGGAGTTGAAACTCTGGATAACGGAAAGGACTTCCTTGGTCCAAAGGGGCGGATAGTTACTGTGCAGCAAGTCGATGAACCACACTTGCAATTTCAACTGTACTTCGAGGGGCAAATCTCTCCAGAAGTAAATAATGATAACTATGAAAAGAAAAAGGAAGCAAATAATTTACAAGGAAGATTTAATACATATTATGGAGAGAAAAACACTATATTTACTTTTGATCAAATGCAGACTGGGGATAATGTTTCCGATAAGAATACTGAGGAACAAATAGCGAAGAAAAATTTGCAACAGTATTATACGGCAGTTTTTAAAAGTAATACTGTTTTAGATGTAAACAATTCTATACATATGGAAACATTAGCGGGGGTTGCAAGAAGTATTCAGGAATTTAATAAAACGATTGAAAATAGTAAAAGTAATGTAGAAGATATAACGATTCAGTTGCCAAATATTAATAAGGATGTACTACAAAATATTCCTGTAGATTATATAGTAACGGCTGAAGATGCGAAAAAGACCCTTGAGAAAAAGGTTGATTATATGAACATTTTACAGTCTGCAAGGAAATAGTTTGACACCTTTACTTCTTACAAAACATATAGTATGATGATTTCAGTAAATTAGATTTCAATGACTATAATATAAATTAATGAGAGGTGCTTTTTGTGAGTGCGGTAGGTACTAAATAGGAAAAATTTAATGAAATAAATCGGATAAGACCAGGGGATTTTTATGTACATCATACCCCTAATTTTGTCATGCATTTATTTCAAAACCTATGAAGATACCTACAATACTTTATAAAGCGTGTAATAAGGGACTGCCATCTATTTTTTTATGGCTTATTTCCTCATATGTTATTACAAATGCCTTGTAAATGTAAAAGCTGCGGTATCCCCGCAGCTTTTTTGTATATGTTTTTATTGTATAATTATGGGATTTTATATATGACTCATTGGAATCTAATGAGTAGGTATCTTCATTTATGATAAAAATCAATCATAGTGAGGAGAAACAAAATGAATACGATGACTTTTGAAAAGCTACAATATAACGAATTAAAGGATATAGTGAAATCTTATTGTGTAAGTGGATTAGGTAAGGAATTATTAAACAAATTAGAGCCGAGTACGAGTATAAAAGTAGTGAGAAATCGGTTGAATGAAACGACAGAAGCACGAGCTATATTAGATGCAGAAGGGCATGTTCCTTTCTTCGGCATTTCTAATATTGCTAGTACAATTCAAAAATTAGAAAAAGGGATGATTTTAGATCCAGAAGAATTAGTCAGTGTTTCAGACTTTTTACGCGGATGTAGAAAGATTAAAAAGTTTATGTTAGATAAAGAATTTTTTGCACCAGTATTAGCTTCTTATGCAAATTCAATGACTGAATATAAAAGTATTGAAGAGGAAATTAACTTTTCAATTAAAGGAAATAGTATTGATGCAGCTGCAAGTAAAGAGTTAAAACGAATTCGAAATAATATCGATTCTGTAGATGGGAAAATAAAAGAACGTTTAACGAAGTTTTTAAATAGTAGTGCAAATAAGAAATTCATTCAGGAATTCTTTATTAGTAAAAAGGATGACCGTTATACGATTCCAATTAAATCTTCCTATAAAAATCAAGTTGCTGGAAGTATTATTGAAGCCTCGGCAAAAGGTTCTACTGTATTTATAGAACCGCATACGGTTACGAAATTGAATGCAGAATTAGCAGGTTTGAAAGCAGAAGAAGCGGTTGAAGAGTATCAGATTTTAGCGACTTTATCAGGAATGGTCTTAGAAAACATATATAGTATAAAGATTAACATGGAGCTAATTAGTCAGTATGATATGGTATTTGCGAAAGCGAAGTTTAGTAAATCGATTGATGGAATAGAACCGAAGTTAAACGATCATGGCTACATTCATTTAGTGAATTGTAAGCATCCGCTTTTAACAGGGCAAGTTGTACCGTTACATTTTAAAATTGGTCAAGAGTATCGTAGTTTAATTATTACAGGGCCGAATGCGGGCGGAAAGACAATTGTGTTAAAAACGATTGGATTGTTAACATTAGCTACAATGTCAGGTCTTCATATTGCAGGAGATAAAGGTACAGAAATCGCTATTTTCGAAAATGTATTCGTAGATATTGGTGATAATCAAAGTATTGAAAATGCACTAAGTACATTTTCGTCTCATATGAAAAATCTTTCTGAGATTATGAGGATGTCAAATAATAATACGTTACTTTTATTTGATGAAATAGGGAGCGGTACAGAACCAAATGAAGGTGCAGCACTTGCAATTTCTATTTTAGAAGAGTTGTACTTTGCGGGATGTATTACCGTTGCGAGTACGCATTACGGAGAAATTAAACGATTCTCAGAAATGCATGATGACTTTATGAATGCAGCGATGCAGTTTAATAGTGAAACGCTAGAGCCGCTTTATAAATTAGTTATCGGAAAATCAGGAGAAAGTAATGCACTTTGGATTGCGAATAAAATGAGCGTAAAAGAACATGTACTGAAAAGAGCGAAAGAGTATATGGGAAATAAAGAGTACGCTTTAGAAAAAGTGAATGAAAGTAAAATTAGAAAACCGAAATTTGTACAAGAAAAAAGAGAATCTCATTATGAGTACAAAATCGGCGATCGTGTTAATTTATTGGATCATGATGATTTTGGTATCATCTATAAGGAAAAAGATAATTTTTATAACGTTGTTGTATATTATAACGGTGAATTCGTTGAAGTAAATGTAAAACGTATTACTTTAGAGGTAGCAGCGAAAGAATTATACCCAGAAGGATACGATTTAAATACACTATTTGTTGATTATAAAGAAAGAAAAATGCAACACGATATTGAGCGCGGATCGAAAAAAGCACTGCGTAAAATTCAAAAAGAAATAAGAAAGAATAGAGGATAAGTTAAAATGGTAACGATTAGACAAGAACAAAAAAATGATTATAGAAAAACAGAAGAAGTCGTAAAAGAAGTATTTTCACTTGAAGAATTTAGTGATAAAACAGAACATGAACTTGTAAAACGTATTAGAGAATGTGACGCGTTTGTTCCGGAGTTATCAATCGTTGCAGTAGATGAGGAAATAGTCGGTCACATTATGTTATCTAAAATTGCGATAGAACAAGATGGAACTTCTGTAGAATCGCTAGCACTTGCACCAGTGTCAGTTGCTAGGGGCCATCAGAAGAAAGGAATTGGCGGAAAACTGATCACGGCTGCTTTAGAAAAAGCGAAAGAACTTGGATACGGATCAGTTGTAGTATTAGGACATCCAGAGTACTACCCGAAATTTGGTTTTAAGAAAGCAAGTGAGTGGAATGTAAAAGCACCGTTTGAAGTGCCTGAAGAGGTATTTATGATAATGGAATTAACAGAAAATGCTCTTCGAGGTGTAGAAGGAATTGTACAATATTCGAGTGCTTTTGCTGAGTAGGAGTACCGGTTAAGAAATGTAATCATAAAAGATGCTATCTTTTTGTATGGATATACAGAAAGATAGCTTTTTTTATTAAGCGGATCTACTGACGTATATTTTGCTCAATGAATAATTGAGGTGTTAAAATTGATATAGAAACGTAAAGGGAGAGAATGAAATGAATAAGCGAGAAACAGATAGCAATGAGAATGTAGTGACGTTATATGTTACAAGACACGGTAAAACAATATTAAATACGAATCATCGCGCGCAAGGTTGGGCAGATTCTCCTTTAGTAGAAAAAGGTGTTGAAGTTGCCACAAATTTAGGAACAGGATTAAAAGATATTCATTTTATGAATGCATATAGTAGTGATAGCGGCCGCGCAATTGAAACTGCTAATTTAGTATTAAAATATAGTGAGCAATCAAAATTAAAACTTGAGCAAAGAAAAGATTTGCGAGAATTAAATTTCGGTATTTTTGAAGGTGAAAAACTTGAGAATATGTGGGATGTGGTTGGAAAAGCTGCAGGCGTTGCATCACCAGAAGAACTCTTGAAGCTTTCTATTCAAGAAGTGATTAATCTTATTAGAGTAGCAGATCCGACAAAACAGGCGGAAGATTGGGAATTGTTTTCTACTCGTATAAAAACAGAGATAGATAAAATTAGTGAAGAATCTGCTGCAAATGGTGGCGGTAACGTTTTAGTTGTCGTTCATGGGCTTTTGATTACTACCTTAATAGAAATGTTAGACAGTAGCAAAACAAAACTTGGAGTGGAAAATGCTAGCGTGACGAAGATTGTATATCAAGATGGAACATACACAGTTGAGTCTGTTGGAGATATGAGTTACGTTGCAAAAGGGAAAGAAAGTGTGGAAATATAAAAATAAGAAAAGGAAGGTAGAGAACTCTAGCTTCCTTTTTATTTTTTAATATATCATTTATTAATTCGAATCGGAATATTCCGTTAAAAATGAACTATGAAAATTATTGTAATGGTATAATTAGAGAGTAGGAACAACAAATTAGTTTGCAGTGTATTGGAGGGACATTAGCCTTACATTTCATCTCGGAATCTAAAGTAAGTATACGAGAAATAAAGTGAAACTTTAATCAGTGGGGTTTTCTTCATCCCCCACTGATTATCATCCCTCACCAATCGGACTTTAATGGGCAGCCCGCCCCCCACCTAACTTCTTTGCTTTCGCTGCATTTTGAGGTGGGGGTCTTACTGCCCATTAAAGCGGGATAAAACAAAGTAAGGAATGTGTGAATATGGGTGGTACATGGTATGTGATTTATGTTCAATTCTAAGAAGAAAAGAATATTAACAATTATATGGAGAAGTGATTATGTTGATTAAATTCGTTCATTTGTTATTTGGGAAACCGTGTGAAAAAGGTGATTCGTTCCAAACTAAGTTTCCACGTTTTATTTATTGGAGTGCAGTTGTATTTTATTTTTTTGGAATGCTATTATTTGGGATTCTTTCTTTTATTGATACTGTATTTATTGGATCGTTGATATCAGGAGGTTTGTTCTTTCCTTTAATATTTAGATTCATTTATTATATAAACTTAAAAATGAGGGGCCTAGAAAGAGAAGCGTAGAGAAAAAATATAAATAACAGGGTTATTGAAAAGAAGCGAGATTGATGTTAAGAGATAATAAAGTTGTTTAATTTACAATAAAGTCCTTTGAAAATAATAAAGTCCTTTGAAAATAATAAAGTTGTTTAATTCTTATTGAATTAACGGTGCAGGATAGTTGAATAAGGATGATGATATACTTAAGGGGGAATTTACTTTATTTTATAATTTATGAGGTGGAAAATGGACTCTTTAGAATTAAACAAATCTAAATATATTGTCTCTAATATCAAAGAAATTTTGCATAAAAAGCTTATTCTTGATAAACCGTTAACTAAAGATGAGGTAAAAAAATTAAAACTAGTTAATCCCCCTGTATACGAAAAAGAGAAGTATCTCATTCAAAAACGGTGGTTTTATAGTATTAATATCGGAGAATGGGAAGATGTGGAGATTATTATTCAGGGGAATAATGAAAATCCCGATATGGAGATTATCGAAATGGCAGAAAAACATTCGATGAACTCCATCTACATATAAGCTGTGCATTAAAATATTTACAGAAATTCTTCCCTAATCAAGAAATGAAGAACTACTATCTATCCACAATATTTTTTGGAAAGATGGTTAATTTTGACGATTATATATTTTCTGGGTTTAGTTTAGCTTTTATTTATGATGGTCACTTTGAGTTTCAGTATAAAGTAAAATTTAAAAACGATGGATGGCCTATTGGTTTTGAAGGTGGGCCACTTTAATAATAATAGATAATTTTTTCTTATTGAACTAACGGGTGCTTTAGTTGAACAAGATTTAAACAACTTTATTATTAATTTTTGTCTACAAGCACATTTAAATGGTTAGAAATTAAACAACTTTAAAGGGCTTTACTACAATATGATTTGTAGCCAGGCTCTTATATTTTTAGATCAGAATTAAATAACTTTATTATCACTTTACAATTGAACATAAATAACGTTAAAAAAGGAAGCAAAGAAATACATTCTAGCTTCCTTTTTTATTGGAACGATTATGGGATCAATAAAATCTTCCCTGTGCTTTTTCGGCTCTCTAATAATTCATGAGCACGGGCACCATCTTGTAAAGAGAATGTAGTAGAACTTGCGATCTTTAATTTTTCGGTCGCAATCCATTCGAATAATTGAGAGGAGCGTTCTATTCTCTCTTCATAAGATGTAAGCACGTTCCAAAGGTCTCCGCCAGTTAAAGTTTTCGAAGTATCCATAAGCATACGTGGATCAACTGGCGCAGGATTACCGCCGGCCATTCCGTAAAATACGACAGTACCGCCAGTTTTAGTAGCATTAAAACTCTCCTCTAATGTAGAACCTACTGATTCATATACAACATTTACTCCATCACCATTTGTTATTTCAACTACTTTTGTATGCCATGCTTCCGTATATAAAAAAACGTGATCAGCACCAGCTAATGTAGCTATCTTTGCTTTTTCTTTTGATGACGTTAGGCCGATTACTTTTCCGCCTAGTAGTTTAATCATTTGAATAAGAAGTTGCCCAACACCACCAGCTGCAGCGTGTACTAAAGCTATATCACCTTGTTTTATTTCATAGCTATCTTTCGTTAAATAATGTGCGGTTAGACCTTGCAATAAGACAGAAGCGGCTGTTTCAAAAGAGATAGAATCTAAAAGCTTAATTGCTTTCTCAGACGGAACAGCAACTAGCTCTGCATTTGCAAATGGGACATCAGCAAATGCAATACGATCTCCAGGATTAATATTCGTAACGTCAGCTCCTACTTTTTCAACAATGCCAGCCCCTTCATAACCTAATATAAAAGGCGGGGTACCAGCGAGATGATAATCACCGCGGCGTCTATAAATGTCGGCGAAATTTAAACCGATTGCTTTCGTGCGGACAATAATTTCATTTGGATTTATGATTGGATCATTTAGTTCTTTATATTGTAGTACATCCGGATTTCCGAACTGTTCGAAACAAAGTGCTTTCATATGGAATACCTCCATTTTTATTGTTTGTAGATGCTCTTTATCATACAATACAAATATCAATAGACAAAGAGGATTATTTCGATGAAATCAATCGGGAATATCGATTGAAAAGAGGGACGATAAATGGAGATAAAACAATTAATTACATTTAAAGTAGCGGCGGATACTTTGAATTTTACACAAACTGCGAAGAAATTAAACTTTGCTCAATCGAGTGTGACAGCGCAAATTAAAACGTTAGAAGCTGAGTTAGGTACACCACTATTTGAGAGATTAGGGAAACGTCTTTTCTTAACTGAAGCAGGTAGGAAGTTTCAACTATATGCCGACAAGATGATTGCGCTCAGCAACGAAGCAAAAATGGCTGTGAAAGATGATGAAGAAATAGCAGGTACGTTAATAATCGGTGCGCAAGAGAGTCAATGTACATATAGACTTCCTTCTATATTAAAGAAGTTTAAAGCACAATTTCCTCAAATAAAACTTATATTTAAACCGGCACATTCCAATAAAGATGCGAAGGAACAATTGATGGAGGGAAAAGTCGATCTTGCATTTATTTTGGACGAATGTAAAACAGAAGATACTTTACATGTGGAGCCGCTTATGAAAGAAGAATTAAAAATAGTAGCTGCTTCAGGGCATCATTTACTCGAGAAAGCTTCCATTTCTACAAAAGATTTAGAAAGTGAGACGTTGTTGCTAACAGAGCTAGGGTGCTCGTACCGGACTTTATTTGAAGAGCTACTTCGTACAGAAGATGTGTATCCAGCAAATAAAATTGAGTTCGTTAGTGTCGAAGCAATTAAACAATGTGTTATTGCAGATTTAGGAATAGCTGTGTTACCAGCAATAGTAGTAGAAAAAGATATACGAGAAGGGATGATAAAAGAGTTACATTTAGAAAATGAAATCTCACCGATTTATACACAAATTGCTTGGCATAAAGATAAATGGATGACAGCGCCACTGCAGCAATTTATTGATGTAACGAGGGAGTTTTTTACAACAGATTAAGTGGAGAAATATTTATTTTATATAAAAGAAAAAATGGCAATTTTGTATAAAGAACCGATGCTTGCATGTAACAAGTATCGGTTCTTTTATGTTTTAAATAAAGGATGCTATAAAATGTGTATTTCTCAACTTTTTTTCTTAGACGGTTACGTAAATTTCTTCGTATATTCCAATAATCATAAGGAAATTTACAACGTTTAGTCGTTTCCGTAAGATGCCTCTAGGAAGCATGAAAGGAGGGGCGTACATAGGGGATAGATTGTCTTTATTATACGTACTTATTTTGAGGGAGGAAATTGAAAATGTTTAAAAAGTTAATGAAAGTATGTGTATTAAGTGTAGCGAGTGTAGGGCTATTATTTAGTTTCCAAGGAAGTACATTTGCTGCTACTGATTTAAGTAGTTACTATGACGGGAAAAATCCAGCAACAACGAAAGTATACGGAGGTAGTACAACGTGTGATGCAGATGGATTTAATGCAAAGTCTACAGCTGTGTATGAAGGGAGTAAAAAAGTAGGGACAGTGTATTTACGTTACAGCAATAAATGTCATGCAGCTTGGGCTAAGTTTGTTTTAGATCAACCAGCACCAGCTGTGTCTGGAGGAGTGTATGCGTACGCTGTTGTGAATAAATACAAAAATGGTGTATTTCAAAAATCAGTCACTTCTAATCAGGGAAACGGTACAATAAAAACAGGTCAAACGAGCACGTATACAGGAATGGTATTTGATTTAACTGCTGATTTCGGATACACAGCAGATGCTGAGGCGGTTACGTTTAATAACGGTTATGGAAAAACAGGACGCTATTAAAAAGGAGTGGAATACTTTGAAACTTTTAAAAAAGCTAAGCGCATGTTTTTGTCTATCATTGCTCGTTTTAACTAGTGTGTTTAGTACGACTGGTAATGATAAAGCATATGCAGAAGATCATTCGTATGATGGAAAAAGTCCGTATTACAATAGCTGTGACCAATCAGCAGTAACGAAAGAAAAGAAATGGATTGATTCCAATTCTTATGTGGAATTAAAATTTAGCACGACGTGTAAGACAGCGTGGGCAAAAGTTACTGTAACCCGCCCAGCAGTATATAATAATGAAGCTGATGCAAGAATTGTAAGAAAAACAGATGGAAAGGCATACACTTGCGGCAGTGCTGGAGGAAATGGTGTTGTAAATAAAGGGCAAACATCATGCTATACGCCAATGGTATATGATTTAGATCCAAGAAAGGCACAGGCGCAGGGGAAACATGCCATTCCGAATAGTGATGCATATAATTATGCGGAGACTATTTGGTATTGATGAGGAAATGGAGAATGTAAGATAGAATATTTTAAGAGCATGTTTTGAGTGGTTTTCAAAGCATGCTCGAATTGTATTCATTCTAATTTTTTTAGTAATCATGGACCATTGAATTAACTAAGGTCTGTATCAGGAGGAGTATATCCAAGATGCCTAGCCATTGATACAATTTGTCCTTTATGATGAAATTCATGTGTTTCTGTATGAGTTAAAAGCCATAGTGGTGTTGTACTCCAAGGTTCTTTTTGCCACTTTACTTCATTTGCTATATTTTCGAGCCAACGGTCATTGTATTCATCTAAAAAACGTTGTACAGTCTCATCTACTAACTTAAATCTAGCACGGACTTTTTCCACATCTGCATGCTCAATTTTATAATCACTAGCGAATGAAAAATCTGCTCGTTTTTGTTTGAATGCGAATGATCCAAGCCAGTATCGATAGCAATCGGCTACATGAATATGTGTCTTTATAATGCCACCGCTCCCGAAATTCGGAACAGTGCTATGTAATTTTTCTAGTGGGATTTCTTCCAAAAATGAAAATAGAGTTTCTCTTGTAGAGCTAATAAGATTATATTGTTGTTTTAAAATATGTAACATGTAAGTACACTCCTCTTTTATTTACATAGTAAGTAATTCTATATTTACGAGGAGGGAACCTTTTTATTATTTTTAATAAGCATATTAGATGTATTTCTTATTTATTTCTGATAGATTAAACAAGGTAAAACTTTAATGAATTGAACATTCTTAGTTCATAATAAATTGTACATCAAGAAGGGGAACGATAACATGAATAGACTAGTGGGTTTAAAACAATTTGAAATAACGCGCGGGGCATTACTTAAATTTATGGAGACGCTAGATGATAAAATTGCAGATACGCAGCCAGAGGGTTTTAACAATACAATTCGTTGGCATATTGGTCACGTGTTAACAGCAGCAGAAGTTTTCATGTTTGGAAAAGAATTCAAACAATTACCAACTGAATATCCAGGTATGTTTGGATATGGATCAAGACCATCTAAATGGAAAACAGAAGGACCATCATTAGAAGTGTTAACGACTCAATTAAAAGAACAAGCAAAGCGTATTAACGAAATGCCAGCAGAAGCATTTGAAAATAAACTACCAGAGCCGTTTTTAGGATTGGAAACTGTTGGTGAGCTTTACGGTATGATGCTTTATCATGAAGCTGATCATATTGGGCAAATGAAGGCGATGGAACGTATTATTAAAGCTCTTTAGTCTTAATTGCATATAACAAGCAATACAGTTGTAATGTTAAATAATATATACAAAAAA
>NZ_JH414708.1:1473574-1602643 GCF_000238655.1 Bacillus sp. 7_6_55CFAA_CT2
ACCTTTTTTGTATAACTTCTTGAAGGATTAGAGAATTTTATAATTTTTTAGGTTGTGATTATTAATTGTAGTATTCCTAAATATGGAATATAAGTATAATGATAGAGAAGAACTAGAAATAGGGGTGAATACTATGATTACATTAGAGCAAAAGTTAGAGCAATATAAACATACATATGTACAGTTAAAGGGAGAACTAAAATGGAAAACGAGTGATTCTCGAACAGGAATGATGATTGCTGCTATGTATGCAGGTAGTGATAAATTGTTTAATCTCGAACGTTTTTTAGAAATTAGTAGTTATATTAAGAATCAAGTAGGGATGTTTTCATACTTAAAGTCTTATCATCGTTTTGTAGTGGCCGCAACATTAGATATTCACTTTACAGATTACAAGAAAGCTTTTCGGACGTTTTTAGATTTATATGAACAATTGGTCACTAGTGGCTTTAGCCGGAGTATATTTACTTATCTCGCAGCAGCTGTGCTTTTAACAGAAGAAAATGAACAGCATGGCGCGCACATTCAGCGTTCGATGCAAGTATATAAACGCATGAAAAAGGATCACCTCTTTCTTACAAGTACAAATGATTATCCGCTCGCGGTTTTATTAGCAGGACAATCAGAGAATGTAGAAACATTTATGGATCGTGTAGAACGTCTGTATCAGAAACTAGCGAAAGCTGGTTTGCGTAAAGGGAATGATCTTCAGTTTTTAAGTCATATTCTTTCACTAAAGAAGGATGTCCGTGAAGAAATGTTAGTTGCAACATGTACAAACATATGGAATTTGTTAAAACAAGAAAAGGTAAAAGTGAAACAGATGCATTATCCAGCAATCGGGCTACTAGCGTTACTTGAAGATGGAGAAAAAGAGATTTATGCTATTAAAGCGTTGATTGAAAAACTGCAGGGGGAGAAATTATTCCGTTGGCATACAGATACGAATATTCTTATTGCTATTCAACTGTTCGTAAGTCAGAAAGGTGAGGAAAGTAAAGCTACCAACACAGGTTTACAAACTATGATAGAAGTCCTCATACAAGCACAACAAGCAGCTATGATGGCAACGATTGCCGCTTCATCTGCAGCAACATCTTCTGCTAGTAGTAGCTCATAATATGTAACTACTTTAATAAGGAAGGTAAAAAAGCCCATCACTTTCTAATGAGTGATGGGCTAACTATTTTTACATAATCAGCATTATTTTTTCGACTCTTTCAAATGTTTGAGTTGTGTAACAATCATAATGCTAATAACAACGAGTAAAAACCATGAACTAATTTTGCTTAAGTGAACGAGATTCCACGCTTCCCGTTGATTTGGATATTGCCATGCTCCGAAAAATGTTGCGATGTTTTCTGCAATCCAAATGAAGAATCCGATAAGGAAAAAGGAGAGAACGAGTGGCATTGTATATGTAACGCCTTGTAATGAAAATTGTACAAATGTGCGAGAGAAAACAATGAATAGTAGTAAAGTTAATATCCATCTAAAATCGTATGTAAAGTGGTGTGTGAAAAAATTGAAGTAAATCATAGCTCCTAACGGCACGGCAAAAATAGCTTTCGGCCAATGATGCATTTTTAAATGCAACCTTCTCCACGCTTGGCATATGTAACTTGCGACACTTGCGTACATAAAGCCGCTGTAAAGTGGAACTCCAAAAATCTTTGAATACGCCTCTTCAGGATAACTCCATGAACCGAAATGAACTTTATATATTTCTAGTAAAAGGCCGATGAGGTGAAAGACAGTAATTACTTTTAATTCGTCTTTCGTCTCAAGTCCAGTCTTGTACATAATCCACTGCATAAGAAGACATGCAATGAGTATGAAATCATAGCGATATAACCCTGGAATAGAAACGATTTTTGAAAGGGCTAGTGTTAAGAAAATAACGACTGGGAATAAGCAAGATAATGCTTGCTCGTAAGTGAAGTGTAGTAGTTGTTTTATATATAACATTGGGTCACCTTCGGTATTTTTATTTGAAAACTCGAAATAATGATTAAGTATACTACACTTTTAAAAATAAGCTAGTAGTCTATTTTGTGTGTATTTGTAATTTTTGGAAGGGAATTGTAATAAGTATTTTAATATTTAGCGAAGTGAAAAAATAGTTTGCTATTTAAAAAAAGTGGCGATATAATATCTAAATGAAAATGATAATTATTATCAATAATAATTACAAATAAAAAATAATTATAAAAAACAACTGAATATAAAGGATGAAATGAAACATGTTACATAAGTCTACTGTACATGCTGGTAATAACCGCTGGATACATATTAAGTTCATATGTTTCATGAGCTTAACAATTTTATGTTTAATTGGATCTATATTTTTAGCCATTTCATTTGGTGCAAAAGATATTCATTTACAAACGGTGTGGGCAGCGGTTTTGGATTACAACCCGAAACTAACACAGCACCAAATTATTTATGAATTAAGGCTCCCGAGAGTAATTGGTGCAGCAGTTGTAGGGGCAGCTTTTGCGGTTGCTGGTGCTGTTATGCAAGGTGTAACACGAAATCCTTTAGCTGATGCAGGTGTACTCGGAATAAATGCAGGTGCGATGTTTGTAGTAGCACTTAGTTTTGCTTTTTTCCCACATATGTCGTATTCCTATTTAATGATTGTTTCCTTTATTGGAGCTGTCTTAAGTACAGTACTTATCTTTGTTATTGGATCAGCAACATCAGGCGGGTTAACACCAATGAGGTTAACGATTGCTGGAGCGGTTATGGCAGCGCTTTTACATTCATTAAGTTCAGGTGTTGCGATTTATTATGATTTAAGCCAAGATTTAGCGTTTTGGTATGCTGGTGGTGTTGCAGGGGTTAAGTGGGAACACTTGAAATTTTTAGTCCCTATTATTCTTATAACGATTATTTTTGCGACAATGCTAGGGAGATCAATTTCACTCATATCAATGGGAGATGATGTTGCTACAAATTTAGGAGTGAAAACGAACCGAACGAGAATACTAGGGATGATTATAGTAGTTATTCTGGCAGGTGTTTCTGTTTCAGCTGTTGGTTCTATCGGATTTGTAGGACTAGTTATCCCGCACATTGCTAGAAAATTAGTTGGTGTTAATTATCGACTCATTATTCCTATGTCAGCATTATTAGGAGCTATGTTATTAGTTGTAGCTGACCTAGGAGCAAGAGCAGTAAACCCTCCTAAGGAACTTGCGATAGGGATTATGGTAGCTCTTGTTGGAGTTCCGTTCTTCCTCTATATAGCACGTAAAGTTGGGAGGGAGCTATAAGTGAAAGATCTTTTTAACACGGATAAAAAGAGAGCTATTACTGTAACTACAATATTCGGATGTGTAAGTATCGCTGTAATTTTAATTAG
This sequence comes from Bacillus sp. 7_6_55CFAA_CT2, assembly GCF_000238655.1. Classification (NCBI taxonomy): domain Bacteria; kingdom Bacillati; phylum Bacillota; class Bacilli; order Caryophanales; family Bacillaceae; genus Bacillus; species Bacillus sp. 7_6_55CFAA_CT2. The sequence continues at coordinate 1,476,942 of NZ_JH414708.1, forward strand.
TCTAAATACAGGGACACTGAGTATAGAGCCACTTAAAGTAATTGAAACACTTTTTGGTTATGGTGATTTTGAGAGCGCAACCGTGCTATACGATTATCGTATGCCAAGAATTATAATCACAATGTTAGCTGGTATTGGCCTTGGGATTTCCGGTGCGATTTTACAAGGATTATCACGTAACGCACTTGCAGACCCTGGTATTTTAGGACTGCATTCAGGTGCATCTTTCGGGCTAATTATATTTGTTACATTCTTTCATTCTATTAATGAAAGTGCATCCATTTTAATACCGTTATTTACATTTGGCGGAGGAGTATTAGCTGCATTTCTTATTATTTTACTTGCGAGTGATCGGTCAAATGGTTTACTTCCCATTAGACTTATTCTCGTTGGTATTGCAGTTTCAGCTGGTTTTAGTGCAATTTCGTTATTTTTCTCTCTCAAGTTAAATGATGAGACGTATACATTCGCTTCTAGATGGCTAGTTGGTAACGTGTGGGGAAGGGATTGGATTCATGTCCTTGCATTATTACCTTGGATTTTCATACTAACCCCGTATGCATGGCTAAAATCTAAAACGTTAAATGCATTGTCACTAGGTGATAGTGTAGCAGCAGGACTTGGTGTTTCTGTTCAAAAAGAACGGTTATTACTTTTAGCTACAGCGGTTGGATTATCTTGCGCAAGTGTATCGATGGCAGGAGGGATTGGTTTTATCGGTTTAGTTGCTCCGCATATCGCAAGGAAGTTAGTAGGTACTACATATCAACACTTTCTTCCTTTAGCTGGCATTATCGGAATGATTATTTTAGTGCTAGCAGATACGATAGGTCGTTCTATATTTGAGCCAAACTCTATTCCAGCTGGTGTAGTAGTGGCAGCTTTAGGAGCACCGTATTTTCTTTATTTACTTACAAAAACAAAATAAATACTTCAAAGAGGAGAACATATGAAAAAGAAACTTACTATTTTATTTAGCATGATGTGTATTTTAGTATTAGCAGCATGTGGTCAAACGAAAGCTAATGAAGAGGCAACGAAAAAAACGGAAAAAAGTAATGACCCAAAAATTGCTTCAATGTCTATTCATTTAACGAATGATTTACTTGCATTAGGAATTACACCAGTAGGTTCTGTTATTGGTGGAGATTTAAAAGATTTCTTACCGCACGCAAAAGAGCAGTTGAAAGATACGAAGAAGCTTGGTGTTGTAACAGATCCGAATATGGAAGCGTTACTTCAATTAAAGCCAACTGACATTTATGTTGATGAAAAATATGCTGGTAAAGATGTAGCGAAATACGAAAAAATTGCAAAAACACATTCTTTCAATTTAGATGAAGGTACGTGGAGAGATCATTTAAAACAAGTTGGTAAACTTGTAAACCGTGAGAAAGAAGCAGATAAATATATTCAAGATTACGAAGAGCAATCAAAACGAGTAAAAGGTTTAATAGATAAAGAGCTAGGTAATAACGAAAAAGTAATGGCAATTCGCGTTACTGCAAAAGAATTGCGTGTATTTAGTACGAAAAGACCGATGGGACCAATTTTATTCCAAGACTTAGGGTTACAGCCTGCAAATGGTGTAGAGAAAATTGATGGAAACCGCCCTTTCGAAGTCATTTCACAAGAAGTATTACCTGACTTTGATGCAGATGCGATTTTCGTTGTTGTAAATAGAGATGATAAAGCAAAAGCAGCATTTAAACAACTTCAAGAAACGCCAATTTGGAAAGACTTAAAAGCAGTTAAAGGCAAGCACGTATACATTATCAATGATCAACCATGGCTGGACTATTCTGCTTTAGGAAACAAAATGGCAATGGATGAAGCGGAGAAAATGTTTACGAAATAATATAGTTTTGCTATTAGGAAAGGCCCTCTAAATTTGGAGGGCCTTTCTATTGTTGTTAGAATAAATAAAAAATTATACAATGAAGTTAATTCAATATGGAGGAGATGTGCCAATGTCAGCGCTTATTGTAAGTATCCCGTTTATGAAACAGTTTATGGAATAAGGGGATAAATAGGCTAAAATAAGTATCCCTGTTATTTAAAAGGGGGAGTTTGAAATGACAATGAATCTTTTTCGAAATAAAACGATTAAATTATCAGCTATGAGAGAAACAGATGCTGAAGTAATGGCTATGTGGCAAGAAGATAGTGAGTATTTAAGATATGTTGATACAGATGTAGCATTCCCGCAATCGATACAAGAAATAGCAAGTGATGGGCTATTAAAGGGACGGAGATCGAATAGTGTTTCTTTCATGTTAAGGACAGTTCAAGAAAATCGCTTAATTGGTTTTGTTGCAATTCATGGCATAGAGTGGAATAACAGAACGGGTTTATTAGCCATTGGTATAGGAGATGCAAATGATAGAGGAAAGGGATATGGAAGGGAAGCAATCCATCTTATCTTAAAATATGCTTTTTATGAATTGAATTTACACCGCGTCGGTCTTGATGTGATTTCTTATAATAAAGCAGCCATTGCGTTGTATAAAAAGATAGGTTTTCAGATGGAAGGGTGTATGAGAGAAGCGGTTCAAAGAGATGGGAAGTGTTTTGATCGTATCATTATGGGGATATTGCGGGATGAATGGATAGAGCTGCAAGGTTAGAAAGTACATTCAAAATTATATATGTAGTATGCAGGAGATATAATGATAATTGGCGAATTTTTACAATGTACTGATTGAACTTATAAGGAGTCATGAAAAATGAATTTAGAAAAAAGTAAACCAGTAAATGAAGAGGTCGCTGAATTAAAGGAATTAATTAAAGAATTACACGGAAGTGTACATCAACTTCAAAGTGAAGTGCAGCAATTAAGGCATGAAAGACCGGTTGTTGAAGTAAGAAAAGGTGTTCAATTATCACCAGCAATCGTTGGACAAATTGGTGGTATGATATTGGGTGGGTTAGCAATTATCGGTATATTTTGGTGATGAAAAAAGGTTTGCAGCACGATGCTGCAAACCTTTTGGATTTGAAGATATAATTTCATGCAATATAACTTTTACATTAAATAACGTAAATATATATAAGCATGTGATAACAAGAGTGCAACAATAGTTAATGGTAAACCAATTTTTAAGAAGTCCATATAAGAGAAGCCATGTCCTTCACGTTTTGCAATACCAGCAACGACTACGTTTGCAGATGCACCGATTAGTGTTCCATTTCCTCCTAAGCAAGCTCCAAGAGATAACGCCCACCATAGTACTTCGATTTGCGGAGAATCGACAGATAGTCCGAGTCCTGTAGCTAAGTCTTGAATAAGAGGAATCATCGTTGCGACAAATGGGATGTTGTCGATTGTCGCAGATGCGATGCCAGATACCCATAAAATAAGTATAGCTGCGAATCCGATGTCACCGTTTGTTACGTCGATTACTTCTCTTGCAAGTGAAGAGATAAGTCCGATATCAATTAACCCGCCAACGAGAACAAATAATCCGGCGAAGAAGAAAATGGTTACCCATTCAACATGGGCAAATACATCTTCAATATCATGTTCTTTCACGCCGATTAACATAAGAAGTGTAGCGCCTGTCATCGCGATAACAGCAGCGTCTACATGAATAATCGAATGAAGTACGAAGCCTAAAATAGTTAGTCCTAAAATCGAAATAGATTTTAAAAGGAGGCTTTGATCTTTAATGTAATCTTTTTCGTTTAATGCCATTAGTTTTTCGATTTGTTCAGGTGTTGTTTTTAGTTTGTTACGATACATGAAGTAAATAATGCCAAGTGTCACGATAGAAATAATAATTACGATTGGAGCTAAGTTAAGTAAAAAGGCGTTAAAGTCTAAATGCTTGTTTGCTGATCCAATCATAATATTAGGTGGATCACCGATTAATGTTGCTGTTCCGCCTATATTTGAAAACAGCACTTCTGAAATCAAATAAGGCACAGGATTTACTTTTAAAATACGTGTAATGGATAATGTAACAGGAACGATTAATAAAACAGTCGTTACATTGTCCAAAAATGCTGATCCGACAGCAGTTAATAGGGATAGTAATAATAAAATGCGAATCGGTTTTCCACCAGCTGCTTTTGCCGCTTTAATGGCCACAAATTCAAAGACGCCTGATTGACTCGTAATATGTACGAGAATCATCATCCCAATTAAAAGGGTAATCGTTTCCCATTGAATATGTGATGTGAAAGCAGTATGTAAATCTACAACTCCAAAAATAATCATAATAGCAGCACCGAATAGTGCGATTACAGCACGATTCAATTTCTCAGAAATAATAAATCCGTACGTGATTAAAAATACGGCAATTGCAAAATAATATTGCCAATTTGCTACTTCATGTGCTGACTGTTCCAATCATGTCACCTTCTTTAAATTATGTATTCAATTGTCGAAATGTATCTCGCTGCAATAATACGGGATAAAATATATTGTAGCAAATTCAAAAAAGAAAGAAAACTATTTAACAAAGTGAAGGAAAAAATGTATTTTTTACATATCATATAAAAAATATAAAAAACACAGTGCAAATTATTAGGAAAAGTGAGCGTTGTCCTCTAATATAGAGATAGCAATTTACATTATTTTTGCGTAAAATGGTTTAAAGAGGTGAATTCCGATGGAAATAGTAAAAGATAGTTCTCTTATTCAAAATGAAATTGAACGTTTTGTAAATAAAGATGTATATATTCATTTAGAAACGACAAACGGAGCGTATGCATCACACATAAATGAAAAGATGATGACAGTTGGTGCTTTCATTCGAAATGCGATTATCCGTTTTGAACGCGGGAAGATAACTGGAACAAATCCATACCGAGTTGGTTTGAAAATGGATCACGGTTGGGTATATGCTGAAGGTATTACGCACTGGGAAGTAGACGATCAAGAGCGTTTATTATTAGCTGGACATGATAATTTAGGTCGTCTAGCAGTTGCACTTGAGTTAAGCTTAACACCATTTAAGTAAGAAGGAGGGAAACTTATGGAGAGACATGTACTTGTTGTATTTCCGCATCCAGATGATGAAGCATATGCTGCGGGAGGAACAATTCGCTTATTAACAGATCAAGGAGTACCTGTAACGTATGCATGTGGTACTCTAGGACAAATGGGACGTAACATGGGTAAGAACGTATTCGCTAACCGTGAAACGATTCCACATATCCGTAAGAAAGAATTGAAAGATGCTTGTGAAGCGATGGGTATTAAAGATTTAAGAATGCTTGGCTTCCATGATAAAACGTTAGAATTTGAAGATGTTGATTTCGTTGCTGACAAAATTGAAGCAATTATTCAAGAAGTAAATCCATCTCGAATTATTACATTTTATCCAGAGCACGGTGTACATCCAGATCATAATGCATTTGGCCGCGCTGTCGTTCGCGCTGTATCACGTATGCCAAAAGAAGAGCGCCCAGTTATCCATGCTGTTGCGATTACGAAAAATCGTGAAGCAGTATTAGGAGAACCGGATGTTGTAAATAACATTAGTGAAGTATTTGATCATAAATTAACTGCATTAGGTGCGCACCGTTCACAAACAGAAGCAATGCTTGAAGACACGCATGCAAAAATAAAAAACAAAGATGCAGCAACATTAAAATGGCTGCAACTTGAACAGTTTTGGACTTATAAATGGGAGTAGGCTAGAAGGATACCTTCTAGTTGCTCTTACATAGAAAAAGCGCCGTCACTTGTGATGGCGCTTTTTCTTGTTGAAGACTATATATTTCTTAGGGTGCTTCAAAATTTTTAAATTAACGTGCAGTATAGCCTCCATCAACAAGAAGTGTTGTACCGTTAACAAAACTAGCATCATCACTTGCTAAAAATAAGACAGCTTTAGCGACTTCTTCTGGTGTTCCAAGTCTGCCTTGTGGATGAAGTGAAGCTAAATATTCTTTCTGTTCAGGATTAACACTACCAAGTAAAGGGGTGTCAATATAACCGGGGCACACCGCATTAATACGTATTCCATATTTAGCGTAGGCAGTACATAAATTTTGAGTTAATAGTTTCACACCACCTTTTGCAGAGGAGTATGCTGTTGGGGTAGGTAATGAAACAAAACTATGAATCGAACCAGCGTTAACGATGACACCACCTGTACCTTGTTTAAGGAATTGTTCAATCGAATATTTATTAGAAAGGAATACCCCAGACAAATTAATATCAATAGTCCTTTTCCACTTTTCATAGGATAATTCGTTTGCTGGTGCATCATCAGCAACGCCGGCATTGGCATACATAATATCTAATTTACCGTATGTACTTACTGTCTCATGAATTAGCTGTTTAATATCTGCCTCTTTTGTTACATCAGTTTTAATAAATAAAGTATTATATCCATGTGCATTCAATTCATCTGATAGTTCTTTTCCACGTTCAGAAAAGTCAGCAATAACTACTTTTGCACCTTCTTCGATAAAAAGACGAACAGTAGATTCGCCAATTCCACTTGCTCCACCAGTTATGATTGCTACTTTGTCTTTCAATTTCATATAAACCTCTCCATTCATCAATGAATTTAAGTCGAATTTTTAAATCTGGTTATGTCACTATTAACCTTAAATAGTAAGTAGATAGAAGAAACAGTTTGCGTTTACTTAATTGTGAGAGTGCTATTTTTTTATTGTAATTTTTTATACAGTGATGGAAGAAAATATTAATTAGGTCAATTTTATCATCAGATTGAATATTCAGTAAAGTATTCTTGAATAGAGTGAGTGCTGAAGTTAAACTACTAATCTACATAGATAGAACGAGAGAGACTACATATAGTTGCTCTTTTTATTTTATTAATTAACAAATTTTCAAACTTGCTGATGATGTAGTCGACTTAAATAAGTCACTTGTTTTTAAATTGAATCAAAAATAAAAAACAGTAAAAATAAAACGCTTAATAATAATTATTTATTGAAAAACGATAAATATAATGATATTATCAAATTGAAAATTAGTAAGAGAGGTGCTTTTTATAAAATGTAAAACGAATGTTATGTATTAAAAAGAAATTGATGTAAATTAGAGAAATTATATATTTTAATAGCGAAATAAAAAAAGGGAGTTAGAGCATGATTAATAAAACAGTAAAGAAAGTTATCTTGATTGCAGGTGGTTTGTATATTACATATTTAGTAGGTGTAGTTATTTTAGCGGAATCTATACCGTATCCTACATCTCAACAACTTAAAGAAGCCGAAAGAGTAGTTGAACGCTATGTAGGTGAAAATAATGGAGTAAAAATGATAAATACATCTAGCAGCTTCACGGCTGAGATGTTCAATCATACAATTCATATTGAAGGAAATTCAAAAGAAAATCCGGAACAATTATATCGAATGAATTTAGATCAAGTTTCTAATGAAAGTGAAAAAATAACCGAAAAATCGATAAATACAGTTTGTAAATCAAATGATGGAGGAAAGAATTTTACGTGTGCTGATACTGAATAGCTAAAAGTAGGATCCGTAGCAGCATAGTAACAGTTGATAACCATTACTCTAGTTAAATAGGAAAAAGCCTCGCAGGGGGGCGAGGCTTTAAACAGGGTATTAAAAATTATCGATTCATTAAGAATAACTTCTTTTGAATAAGCTAATTTTAGCATGATAACTCATCTATATGTGTTACGAATTTATGAACAAAAAATCAATGATAAAAATACAGAAAAGACAATAATTTATTTGGAATCTGTATCATTACATAAAGTTTGAGTGAAAAAGAAAGTATACTTTTGTATTGAGGAATAAAGATATAGTCTGCCTACGGAAATAGGCAGGCTATTTTTTTATAAAGAAAAGACAACTTGAGGTAGAGTCCGTGTTAAGAAATAAGATCGTTCAAAAGATAAAGATATTGTATTGAAACACGTCATTATTCGTGGAATAAGTTATATTTTTGATAAAAAATCTTTAAAAAGCATTATAATCCCTAGAAGAGATAAGACTTCAATTGAAAACCAAAATACACTTTTTTGAGGTTTTTTAAACTCCATTAGTATGGAGAAAAATAAAAAGATAGCAATGAGAAATATAATTAAGAGACGAAGTATATCAAACATAAATAGCACTCCTAATAGTTAATTTGTTTTACTATATAGTTATTTCCAATATTACAGAATGTAAGAAGCGACTTATCAATATTAAAGCAAAAAGTTCTCAGAAGCTATGAATTAAAAATAAAAATTTTTTTGAATCACTGAGCACAGGGGGATTATCTATTAATTAGCTTGGTGATTGAAAGAGTAATTTTTTAATCTCTTAAATGTCCGATTGGTTTAACTAAATAATCAGCGGGGAATGGACAAACCACCTACTGATTAGAATTTCACTTTATTTGTTTTCTTTTTTATCTAAATCCTTAGAATTGATATTTAGTAGTGATTTATAAGAAACATATATTTTGAATTATTTAATAGAATAATATATATTTATATTGATTTAGTGATTTTAGTTTGTTAAAAATGGGGAAATCGATATGAAAGTTAAATTTGCCGTAATAAAAGATGAGAATTTTGATTGTAGTATATTGGAAACAAAATTATTGAAAACTTTTAAAGAAGTAGATTGTGAAGCAGATATTGTAAAGGTTGAGGATGAAATTTTTGAAAACAATGATATACAAACGCATTTATCAGAAATAACCATTCATGTTACTGGAAAAAATATTGGATATAGATCCGTTTCAGCCAGTATATTTATTGTTCTAGAGAGTTTATCAATACAGCTATTTCGTATTCATATTAGTATACTTTAAGCAGTTCAAAAAGTGAATTCTTCAGAAAATCATACTGATTATATTGAGTTGTAAATATGAAAACAATAGAAATTATCGTAGGTGCTCCCGAATGGTGGATTGCACCTTGTTTGTTGTTAAATAAACAAGGGATTCCTTTTTAAATTTTAATCTATCTTAACGCTAATTTATAAATAGAAGAATGGAAACATGTGAGTAATTCAATTAGATTGTACAAATAATTTGGTACGCGGATATACGCAATGTATTCACAGGTAAGAGGGTTGTCTCATAATATATATAGATTTTTCTATTAAGATGAACAGAGGGTGTGAATATATGGAAGATGTTTACGCTAAAATTGACAGTCTCAAGGCGGAGCAAAAAGAAATGATGAGAGACATTCGAAATTTAGAAACGCGTACTACTATTAATGAGAAAGACATAGCAACAATCAATAAGCAATTAGAAAAAATAAGTACAAACACTACTTGGATTTTGCGAATTATTATTAGCGCGATAATAATGTCAGTTTTAGGATTGATATTAAAAGGGATGATTTAAAAGAAAGAGGGGAGCTCCCTCTTTCTTTTATGTAAATGAGAAACTATAAATTTTCCGTTTCCTTTTCGTCTGCATACTTATCCTCTAAGGAAATTAATAGAGGGATTGATATAGTTACAAGAATGATTAAAGTGGTGATAAAAGATTTAGAAAGAGAAAAAGAACCTTCAATTAAAGGTGATAAAAACTTGAATGAAAGTATACTTGTTATGAAGGAAATTACTAAAAAGCTCAAAAGAGATATATTTTTATTCTTTATAGATGTCTCTATAAAGTCTTTAACACAGGTTATTACGACAAATATAGTTAATATGATAAGAGAAACAAAATAATGTGTTAAATTCGTCATACTAATAGTAGGATCGTCTATTATGTAAGCAAGTAACTTAGATACTAATATTCCTCCAAACAATAAAATAATAAAAGCAAGTAATCCTTCCGATATATAAGTGCTTAAATTGTTTTTCTTGTCAAAGAGTTTATAGTTTAGAGTAGATTGGGTTATTTGAATTAGGAATAGGGTAATAATCCATACATAATATACAAATGGTAATTCTCCTGAGAATAGAGAAATTAGAAAGTTGACTACTGTCCTTAAAATTTCAATCATTACGAAAGTCCTCCTACTTGTTCAGCTTTATGACATTAGGAATATATGAGTATATCATTTTATAATTACGTTTACAGATTCAAACTATTTCTAATTATTCCATAATAAGGTGGTTATATCAAGTAGTTATCTTCTATGGCGTGTATTAGTTGTTCACTAATATAAAAAGAACATTTGAACGTTAATACTAGAAAAATAAAAGTAATATGTAATATAATTGAAAAAGTATATTTAAAAATCGATGTTAATATTACCCTCCTATAAGTATTAACATACGTAATTGAGGTGTTTTCTTTGTTGTTTTATGACCGGATTTCTATAATGGCCCCTCCTGTTCCGTAGCTAAGGAAAGTCTTTTTATTTCTGGGATTTTCAAAGTTATAGGAGGGTATGAAAAATGAAAAAAGTCTCAGTACCATCACTTTTGTTAATGATTGTTCTTGTCGCATTTCCGCAAATTAGTGAAACGATTTACACACCGTCTTTACCGGACATTTCAAAGGCGTTACATGTAAGTAATAATGAGGTGCAGTTAACGCTTAGTGTGTATTTTGCTGGATTTGCTTTAGGTGTATTTTTTATTGGATGGCTATCAGATATAATTGGCCGTCGCCCAGCAATGTTATTTGGAATTGTAATATATGGCGCTGGGAGTTTCTTATGCTATATTGCAAATTCCATTGAAGTTTTATTGGTAAGTCGTTTTATTCAAGCGTTTGGAGCAAGTGCAGGATCCGTGGTTACACAAACGATTCTTCGGGAAAGTGTAGAAGGGCATAAGCGGCATGTTATGTTTGCTCAAATCTCGGCAGTCATTGCTTTTACACCAGCGATAGGACCGTTAATTGGTGGCTTTCTTGATCAAATGTTTGGATTTAAAATAGTATTTTTAAGTTTAGTAGTTATGAGTATCGGTATTTTTCTGTATACGTTTGTTTCTCTTCCTGAAACAAAAACGGGCTCAGTAACGAATAAAATAAATGTATTTTCAGTCTTGAAGAGGTTAATTACAAATCCGAAAGTGGTAACATATGGGCTGTTAATTGGAGGAGCAAATGGTGTTTTATTTAGCTATTATGCAGAAGCGCCGTTTATCTTTATTGAATATTTTCAATTATCGCCTAGTATGTATGGATTTCTAGGAATTGTTGTTGCATCTGCTTCTATTGTTGGAGCGAAAATTTCAAAATGTTTACTTGCTACTTATAAACCAGAGAAAATTATATATATCGGTTGTCTCGTAATGACAGGAGGAGCTATCCTTTTATCTGTTATTACGTTTGTGGGATCAAATCCGAATGTAATATATATGGTTGTATTTTTAATAGCGATGTTTATATTGCTATTAGGAATTGGAGTAGCATTACCTAATTGTTTAAGTTTAGCGTTAGTAGATTTTCAAGATGTCATTGGTACAGCTGGAGCGTTGTTTAGCTTAGGATACTATGTAATTGTAACGATGACAATTTGGGGAATGAGTCAATTGCATACGGGCTCGTTACTGGTGATGCCACTTTATTTTCTAGTTATTGTAGTTATAATGGCAGTGTTTACTAGGATATTTATCTTTGGTAAGCAAACTTCGAAATCGATTTAAATATGAAATTGTAAAAGAGTCTCATTTTTTAATGAGACTCTTTTATATTTTGGCTGGGGTAAAGAAGTTAGTAGTTTATTAATATATTAAATTTCTCATTGGTATATAAATCGAATGTGTGGGAAATTACGTTATCAACTATAAAGGTTGAAGTATTTGACATATGAAACCGAGAAAGAAATGCTCTCCTCTGTTATTTATATTGTAATAATATACATGCCGGAATCATATTGAATAGATGTATTTTATTGTTAATTTAGTTAAAAATTAATCAGACTTATGTATAATAATTTATTGAAAAAATAATTGAATTTTTCAGATTAATGAATTAATATAAGGTAAGTAATTTTAAGATTTATAGAATATTGGAAGATGAAAGGTTTTGAGAATTTTATTAGGAGCGCAAAACGATTTTAGGATAGCTTTAAAGCTAGTGTAAAATGACGTTTGCTTCATCATTTTCAGAGCCGAAAGGAATTAGGCGAAAGCATCTTGTTTTAAAATGCGGCTATGAATCATCTAAGAGGGGGAAGTGAAGTGGCAAACAAAGAATTGAAAAGGGGTTTAGAAGCACGTCATATTCAAATGATTGCTTTAGGCGGAACGATTGGTGTTGGTTTGTTTATGGGGTCAGCCAGCACAATTAAATGGACAGGTCCGTCAGTAATGCTTGCTTATGCAATTGCAGGTATTTTCATCTTCTTCATCATGCGTGCCATGGGAGAAATGTTGTATATGGAGCCAAGTACAGGCTCATTTGCGACGTTCGGTCATAAGTATATTCATCCGCTAGCTGGTTATATGACAGCTTGGAGTAACTGGTTCCAGTGGGTTATCGTTGGGATGTCAGAAATTATCGCGGTTGGAGCGTATATGCAATATTGGTTCCCGGACTTACCAGCTTGGATACCAGGTATAATCGCAATGGTCATTCTTGGCGCAGCTAACTTAATTTCTGTGAAGTCATTTGGTGAATTTGAATTTTGGTTCGCGATGATTAAAATCGTTACGATTCTATTAATGATTATTGCGGGATTTGGCCTTATTTTCTTCGGAATTGGTAACGGCGGAGAAGCGATTGGCATATCTAATCTTTGGTCAAATGGCGGTTTCTTTACAGGTGGTTTCTCAGGATTCTTCTTTGCTTTATCACTTGTAGTTGGTGCATACCAAGGTGTGGAATTAATCGGTATTACTGCTGGTGAAGCGAAGGATCCAAAGAAGACACTTACAAGAGCGATTCAAAGTACAATTTGGCGTATTTTAATTTTCTACATCGGTGCTATTTTCGTTATTGTAACTGTGTATCCGTGGGATCAATTAAGTACAATTGGTAGTCCGTTCGTAGCAACTTTTGCGAAAGTTGGTATTACGGCAGCAGCTGGATTAATTAACTTCGTTGTTATTACAGCAGCAATGTCTGGTTGTAATAGTGGTATTTATAGTGCTGGTCGTATGCTTTATACGTTAGGTGTAAATGGACAAGCACCGAAATATTTCACGAAACTTTCTGGAAATGGTGTGCCTTTATTTGGTACAGTTGGCGTAATTATCGGTCTGGCGGTTGGTGTTGTTTTAAGTTACATCGCACCGAAAAACTTATTCGTATATGTATATAGTGCGAGTGTACTTCCTGGAATGGTACCATGGTTTGTCATTTTAATTAGTCAAATTAATTTTAGAAAAGAAAAGGGAGCAGAGATGAAAGATCATCCGTTCAAAATGCCATTTGCTCCTGTTACAAACTATTTAACAATTGCCTTTTTAATTATGGTATTAATCGGAATGTGGTTTAACGATGATACTCGTATTTCATTAGTTGTAGGTATTATTTTCTTAGCTATCGTTACAATTAGTTTCTATGCTTTTGGAATAGGAAAGCGAGCTCCGTTAGACGTTCAAAATAATAAAGAGATTTCAAGTAAATAAAGAAGAGGCTGTTCATCTGGAACAGCCTTTTCTTATTGTTGTTATTTGTTGATAAATCGATATAACTTGTCGAATCGTTGATATAATTTGATTTGTGATAGATATATTTGAAAAATCGTTGATATATTGTACGTTATGATAGATATATTCGAAAAATCGTTAATATAATTTTACATACTATCTGTCGCTATCATGATTAAAATTTCTCTAATACGATTTTCCCAATGGTGTGCCCGCTTTCAAGTAGTGTATGTGCTTTCTTTAAGTTTTCAGCGTTAATCGGTGTTAATGTTTCATTTAAAGTAAGAATCCTTTACTTCTATATTATAGATGGTGAAATATTGCTATGTAAAAAAATACCCTTTTTTTATGCAAGCTGTACTGATAGTCTAGAAGGAGTTTATTTCTAAAAAGAAGAATTTTTTACTGTATTACTTTATCCAAAACTAAATGTAAAGGTGGATACATAATGACAGTAAAGAAACTTTATTTCATCCCAGCAGGTCGTTGCATGTTGGATCATTCGTCTGTTAACAGTGCGTTAACACCGGGGAAACTATTAAACTTGCCGGTGTGGTGTTATCTTTTGGAGACGGAAGAAGGTCCTATTTTAGTAGACACAGGTATGCCAGAAAGTGCAGTTAATAATGAAGGGCTTTTTAACGGTACATTTGTTGAAGGACAGATTTTACCGAAAATGACTGAAGAAGATAGAATCGTGACTATATTAAAGCGTGTAGGGTATGAGCCGGACGACCTTTTATATATTATTAGCTCTCACTTACATTTTGATCATGCAGGAGGAAACGGTGCTTTTACAAATACACCGATTATTGTGCAGCGAACCGAATATGAGGCAGCACTTCATAGAGAAGAATATATGAAAGAATGTATATTACCGCATTTGAACTACAAAATTATTGTAGGGGATTATGAAGTGGTACCAGGTGTTCAAGTATTGTATACGCCAGGTCATTCTCCAGGCCATCAGTCGCTATTCATTGAGACGGAGCAATCCGGTTCAGTTTTATTAACGATTGATGCATCGTACACGAAAGAGAATTTTGAAGATGAAGTGCCGTTCGCAGGATTTAATCCAGAATTAGCTTTATCTTCAATTAAACGTTTAAAAGAAGTTGTGGCGAAAGAGAAACCAATTGTTTTCTTTGGTCATGATATAGAGCAGGAAAAGGGTTGTAGAGTGTTCCCGGAGTATATATAGTGCAAAAAGTCATGAGTTCGCGTGCTCATGACTTTTTCATTTAAATAATTTTTTTAAATAAATTATAAACTTTTTTTGAACTATCTTCGTTTAACTGATAGTACGTAAGGTTTACATCATCAGGAGTATTTTGCTGAGCAATCATCACTTCGCTGCTGTGATGATCAACTACCCATATGAAATATTTTTTATAAGTTCCATCCTCGAAAGTAATCCACATATCACAATCTATTAAGTCTGATCCTTCTTCATCTAATGTTAATTTCCCTTTTTTTGTCGGTATTCATACTGTTAATAAACGTTTTTAATTCATCTGTTTTTGTGAGAAAGATATCCTGTTTTGTTTTAATTGATTCTACATGTATATCTTTTATTTCCTGTTTTCCTAAAAAACAGGGGGCTCATTTGGATCTCGCGAGCTTGAAATAATAGTAGCTTTCTTTTTCGGTTTATTTGCAGTATAGAGATCTTGAATAGATTTTCCCGAGTTTATAAACCATGCAATTCCAGAAATAATTAATACGCTACCTAGCAATAAAATAATTTTTTTAATAGGATTTTCTCCTCTCTATTACTTCGTGTGAAGAGCTTTTCTATTAATATATGATAGGTAAGCGTAAAGTATTATAGTTGAACTTGGTTATGCTTCACAGTTTTTATCGGGCGATCTATGAGTAAATTGTAAGTGAGCCCAATTAATACGAAAATGCCACCGATAACTTTACCAATTGAGAGTTCATTTGTCAGGAAGAAATCAATAATAGTCCCCGCAAATAATTGTCCGATAAAGATGAGTAATGTTAAATAAAAGGCTGATATTTTAGGAGTAATATAGTTGGATAATGAAATAACGATAACTCCTACTAATCCGCCTAAGTATACGGCGATAGGAATAGATTGCAACTTATGAATAGGGATATACAATGAATCTGAACTGAAAATTAAAAATAACATAGAGAAAAATAATCCAGTAATATAATTGAAAAACGTGCCTTCCCAGTTTCCAATTTCCTTTGCTAAATTCGCGTTAATAATTCTAGCAACAACGATAGAAACACCAGCTAAAATAGCGATCGTAATATATAACATTTTCTTGCCCCCATTAATAAATTGTCATGATTATAATTCCAGAAGAGATGAAACATAATCCAATTAGTTTTTTCTTTTCAAACTTTGCAACTTTCATTCCTAATAAGCCGAAATGATCAATAATAATGGAAGCAATGGATTGGCCGAGTAAACTTAATGCGATCGTAATAGAGGCACCAAGGACGGAGAAACTTATATTGTTAAAAAGAACAGTGAATACTCCAATCGCTCCAGCGCTATATAAAAAAAGCGGAATACTTTTATCGAAATGAATTTTATGTTTGTTTAAGATTAAAATGAAAATAACTGCAATTAAACCGACAAGGTGAATGACAACGCTTGCTGTGTACTTGCCAATTAACTCAGATAAAATCCCATTCAATGGAAGCATAACGGCGATGAGCACACCAATAAAGACAGAAAGAAAGTTATACAATGTAATATCCCCTTTGTATTTCATATTTGTAATGACTGTATCATGCTGAAATTGTGTATTGTTATGACATATGTCATAGTGGAAGAAGAAAATTTTGATTACAATGGGGATGAGTTGTAAAGGTGGGGAACTATGAAGAAAGTATGTAATTCTATTAAATTAGCAGAGTATATGAAGAAAAATAATATTGATTCATTTTTTAGTCATGATATGAAGCCATATATGGAACTTATATTTTTTAAAAAGAATGAGTTTATTTGTAGAGAAAATGAAGAGATAGATTATTTATATTTCTTTGTTGAAGGAAAAGCGAAAGCGTTTAACACATTAAGTAACGGGAAATCCGTATTACTGTGTTTTTATGATAGTTTGCAGTTACTTGGAGATGTGGAGTTAATTCATTCCCAAAGGATTACTTCAAATGTACAAGTAATGGCAGATTCATATTGTGTTGGTTTACCATTAGGAAAAGTGAGAAATCAGCTATTTCATGATGCGAAATTTTTAAGATGTATTTGTGGATCGTTAGCACATAAGTTAAATCGACTTTCAAAAAATAGTACAATTAATTTATTGTATCCGCTTGAAAATAGACTTGCGAGTTACATGTTAGCAGCAGGGGAACGAGCAGTTCAGCATGAAAATAGAATTGTATTTAGTGGGAATTTAACGGAAATAGCGGAATTGTTAGGAACGAGCTATCGGCATTTGTTGCGAACATTAAATATTTTTTGTGATAAAGAGATAATAAAGAAGAACGATGGATGCTATGAAGTAGTAAACGTGGATGTTTTGAGAGAATTGGCAGCAGATGTTTATAAATAGGAGGAGAGTATAAATGATAACACCTATATTTAGAATTTTTGATATTGAAAAAGCAAAACTATTTTACTTAGGTTTTTTAGGATTTAAACTGGATTGGGAACATCGGTATGAGGAAAATATGCCATTATATTTGCAAATTTCGTTACAGGATGCTGTGATACATTTATCAGAACATCATGGTGATGCCTCACCAGGTGGTGCGATTCGGATTAAAATAGATGATGTAAAGGATTATCATTCTGTATTATTAAGTAAAGAATATACTTATTCGAAGCCGAATATAGAAAAAACACCTTGGGGTACAATTGAATTAACTGTAATTGATCCGTTTTCAAATAGAATTACACTATACGAGGAAAAATTGTAGAAATGGAATGAAGAGTAGTTCATAGAGCAGTGAACTGCTCTTTTTTATTTTGAGTAGATATTGAATTATATAAAAATAAAATGTTATGATTATGGAAACGTATGAATATATGAACAAGTATTCATACGTTTAAGAGAAGGAGGGATTAGAATGATAGACCTAATTATTATTGGAGCGGGTCAAGCTGGATTAACAATGGGATATTACTTGAAGCAAGAAGGGTATAATTTTTTATTACTTGAGGCAGGAAAACAAGTTGGTGATTCATGGAGAAATCGATATGATTCTTTGCAGCTTTTTACCCCAAGGTCTTACAGTAGCTTGCCGGGTATGGCGTTAATAGGTGAAAAAAATGAATTTCCATATAAAGATGAAATTGCAACTTATTTAGAAGAATATGCAAGACATTTTCAATTACCGGTACAATTACAAACGGAAGTTCTAAAAATAAAGAAAGAAAAAGAAATATTTGAATTACATACTCCTACAGAAGTTTTACAAACGAAAAAAGTTATTATCGCATCAGGTGCTTTTCAGCAACCGTTTATTCCCTCAGTTTCAGCAAATCTATCATCACATATTTTTCAAATACATTCATCACAATATAAATCACCATCACAAATTCCTAAGGAAAAAGTACTAGTAGTAGGTGGTGGGAATTCAGGAATGCAAATTGCAGTAGAACTGGCAAAGACTCATGAAGTTACGGTGTCTATTAGTCATCCTTTAACGTTTTTACCGTTACAACTTTTTGGAAAAAGTATTTTTAATCTGCTAGAAAAAGTGGGTTTATTGTACGCTGAAATAAATACAAAGAGGGGAAGATGGTTCCAGAAGAGAAAGGACCCTATTTTCGGTTTTGAAGGTAAGAAACTTATTCGTAATGGAGCAATCAAACTGCAAGAAAAAGTAGTAAGTGCATCAGGAAATAACATTATGTTTCAGAATGGTGATACTTATAGTGCAGAAAGCATTATATGGTCAACTGGTTTTGTTCAAAATTATAATTGGATTGAAATTGAACAGGCAGTGAATGAGAAAGGATTTCCTAATCATATAAAGGGAATCAGTCCAGTAAAAGGATTGTATTATATCGGTTTACCATGGCAATCTCAAAGGGGTTCCGCACTTATTTGTGGTGTAGGAAAGGATGCAGAGTATGTACTTTCTGAAATCAAAAAAATAGATCAGTAGCAATAACTACTGATCATCCATATGTACATGAATTAGGAGAGGTCAAACATTTATTAACTTTATTATAATAGATTTTTATAGAATTAAAAACTGAAAATTCAAATTTAATGTTGAGAAAGTTTTTTGTATCGAAATATATGAAAAAATAGGGATTTTTATTAAAACAGAAAAAGATATTTCTATTTTAGTAAATTATGATATAGTCTAAATAAGCGTGTTTTTCCATAAATGTAATTATTTTCATTGTAATTTTGTTTATATGAGGGAAGGAGAAGTAATTATGAAGTTTGATGATCAACGCTTACTAGGAGTCCGATTAGGTTCTGTACTTGTGACAGAGGAAAATCAATATTTAGTAATTAAGAAAAAAGATCATTATGCACTGTTAAATATACATAATTTAGAATGCACTCATGTTGAAGTGCAGTTAGAACATTTGGAAGAAATGTTGCGGGAAGATTTCCAAGAAAGTATAACGGAGATTATCGCACCAGAACATATAAAAATTGTTGCGAAAAATGTTATATAGATAAAGAAGCTGGAAGGAACAGCTTCTTTATTTTCATTATAAGGATAACGTTTTTACAACCTCACCAATGAAGTGTTTTCTTTTTTAGTTAGTTTGAAGTGAACTTTTGAAAAAATTTGTCTCGGTACATGTACATAACCCATGAGATTGTTATTAAAGAAATGATGATTTGTTTGTTTTTAATTGGTGCATTGAAAACAAGCCAACCAACTATATCAAATAACAAATGTAGCACGATTGAAAGAACTACAAATTGAAGTAACGTATTTAAAAATCTTTTTATAAAGTGTCCTCTTAAAATAATAGGTTTTATTAACAGTTTGATATAGTGATATTATACATTAAATGTGTATTGTGGTAAAATTTACATAAGTTAGTGGAATAAAGCAAATGAAAGTTAGTAAGGGGGAACATTCATGGAATTCTGGATGGTTATACTGATAGTAGCTGTTGGTTTCATTTATATCGCTGAAAAATTAACTACAATTGAAAAGAAAAATGATGCGCGTTTAAAGAGAATTGAAGATAGATTACAATTAATTACGAAAGAAATGGGAATTATAGAAAGAGAACCTGAAATTAATAAAGAACTACGCCAGCTTGTAGAAGAAGGCAAAAAAATTACAGCAGTTAAGAGAGTAAGAGAAGCTTTTGGTTTTTCCTTACTAGAAGCGAAGCAATATGTTGATAAATTATAAAAAAGATCATCCATTTGGGTGATCTTTTTCACTGCACCATGCGTGTATTTACATAAGCGGCGATTATAAAGTGTCCAATTAGAGTGATAGGAATAACGATTGTGACATTAGGCGTAGTGAAGACACTACCGATTGTCGCAATGACACCAGCAATTAAATTATAAAGACCTACTATTTTTGATAGTTTCACTTTATCAGGCACGCGGCGTTCGTTGAATCCTGATAAGAGCCAAGTGTACTGCTTTACTCCGATGAAATAAGCTAGTGCAAATGAAATGATTGCTACTATAAATAATGTTGGTGAAGCGAAGAGAGTCATTGCAAACACCTCCGTTAATGGACTATAAATAAATTATAGTCCGAATGTTATAATTTAACAAAATATAATTTAGGTTTTAAGTGTAATAGAAAAATGGAGTATTGGTAATGAGGGGAGATTAAGTATGAATATTGTGGAGTTTCAGAGGTATGTATCAAATTTCAGTAAAGAAAAAGGATTTCAAGATACAACAATTGAAGAGCGTACGATATATACGATGGCGGAATTAGGTGAATTAGCGGAAGTCATATTAAAGCGTGATACAATACAAGATGCGAAAAGAGAAATCGGTTTAGAAATGTTTGATGTAATTTGGAATGTATGTGATTTAGCAAATAAATTAAATATTGATTTAGAGAAGGCGTTTAAAGAAAAAATGAAAATTAATAAAAAGCGTGAATGGTAAGTAGAATTTTAATTTGTAAAGATGGGTGATATGAATGAAAAAGAAGCTTTTTATAGGAGGAATCTTTACTTTAATAAGTGTAATAAGTGTTGTCGTTTACTTAGTTTTTCAAGGCATATTCATTCCGAATCAAATAAGTGCTGATAAGTATGAAATAAAAGGTGTAGATGTCGCATCGTATCAAGGGGATATAGATTGGAGAGAGTTGGAAAAGCAAAATATGAAGTTTGCGTTTATAAAGGCGACTGAAGGAAGTTCGTTTGTGGATGAGTACTTTTCGAAAAATTGGAGGAATGCGAATAAGACAGATATGCGCATCGGAGCGTATCATTTTTTTAGTTTCAATAGTAAGGGTGAAACACAAGCAGAGCAATTTATACGAACTGTTCCAAAATATAAACAAGCATTGCCACCCGTGATTGATGTTGAGTTTTACGCTAACAAAAAAGATAATCCGCCTAAGCGTGAAGATGTTACGAAAGAGTTGGCGGTCATGATTGAAATGCTAGAAAAACATTACGATAAGAAAGTAATATTGTATGCAACGCAAGAGGCGTATGATTTATATATAAAGGATGCGAATCCAAAATGTGATATATGGATTCGTAGTGTTCTTACAAAACCGAGTTTATCTGATGAGAGAAAATGGACGTTTTGGCAATACACGAACCGCGGGAGATTAAGCGGTTATAATGGAAAAGAAAAGTATATTGATTTGAATGTATTTTATGGGAATGAGGAAGAGTTTGAGAATTATGGAATGGAAGATTAAGTTTTAAAGCGTACAACATTTTGTACGCTTTTTTATCATTTGTGTAAAAAAATGTAAAAAACGATGGAACAAAGATTTGAGATGAATTGTCTAATATAGGTAATAACTATTTAGTTTGAAAGGAAGGATGGAGAAAATGAAAAAGAATACATTATTAAAATTAGGGGTATGTGTTAGTTTACTAGGAATAACTCAATTTGTTAGTACAATTTCTTCTGTGAAAGCAGAACAAAAGCTAGAGCAAATAGTAATCAAAAATGAGACGGGAACCATTTCAATATCTCAGTTAAACAAGAATGTATGGGTTCATACGGAGTTAGGTTATTTTAATGGAGAAGCAGTTCCTTCGAACGGTCTAGTTCTTAATACTTCTAAAGGGCTAGTACTTGTTGATTCTTCTTGGGATAACAAATTAACGAAGGAACTAATAGAAATGGTAGAAAAGAAATTTCAGAAGCGCGTAACGGATGTCATTATTACACATGCGCACGCTGATCGAATTGGCGGAATAACAGCGTTGAAAGAAAGAGGCATTAAAGCGCATAGTACAGCATTAACCGCAGAACTAGCAAAGAACAGTGGATATGAAGAGCCGCTTGGAGATTTACAAACAATTACGAGTTTAAAGTTTGGCAATACAAAAGTAGAAACGTTCTATCCAGGGAAAGGACATACAGAAGATAATATTGTTGTTTGGTTGCCACAATATCAAATTTTAGCTGGAGGCTGTTTAGTAAAATCTGCGGAAGCTAAAGATTTAGGAAATGTTGCGGATGCGTATGTAAATGAATGGTCTACATCGATTGAGAATGTGCTGAAGCGATATGGAAATATAAATTCGGTAGTACCTGGTCATGGAGAAGTAGGAGACAAGGGATTACTTTTACATACATTGGATTTATTAAAATAAGAAATTGTAGAAATACAAAAGAAAGGAGAAATAATTTTCTCCTCTCTTTCTTCTAACTATATTTAAATGCTGAATCTGTCGATTACGTCAGCATATATTACTGAGATTTTAATTCCAAGTATACAAATACTAGTACTGTCATAATTGCAATAACAACGTAAGTAGCATCAAGCATTATAAGTGTTTTTAAAGTTTCAGTCATCGTAATTCACCCCTGTTATAAAAATATAACATGATCTTTTTATTGATTAGATTAGAGATCATAAAGATAAAATGTATATGAAATTTCTTAAGTAGCTTCTATATAAATATATCATATAAATAATGTAAGTAATGTTAAGATAGTGTAAATGTATTGTAAATAAAGAGGTTTACAATGAAGGCTGTAATAAAAAAATGATAGTTCCTTAAAATAAAAAATACGCTATTTTCATATGTGATGAATTGCAATTATTTGTATAAGGGATTCAAAAAAATTTTTCGTTGTATATATTTCTCCAAATTAATTATTTAGCTATTTAAAAGTATCGAAAGATGTGTGTACACTAATGTATATTTTTTGGATGTCAATAAAAGTATTATGTCAACAATATGAACTGTCACAAATCTTTATATATTATTGTGATTGATATCACATCACTTTTTTTCAATGGGTATTATGCTTAAGGTGTAATGAATGATTGGGAGAGGGTGGGATGATATGTTTTGTTATCAATGTGAACAAACGCCAACAGGCGGATGTAAAGTAATGGGTGTTTGTGGCAAGAATGAAACGATTGCGAGTTTACAAGATACGATTGTGTTTGGGCTAAAAGGAATTGCAGCTTATCGCACACATGCTGCTCAGCTAGGGTATACGGATGCATTTGTAGATGCTACAACACAAGAAGCTTTATATATGACATTAACAAATTCTAACTTTAACGAACAAGAGCATATTGATATGGCTATGAAAGTTGGGAAATCAGCTTTACGGGTGATGGAGTTATTGGATGAGGCACATACGAATCATTTTGGTGTGCCAGAGCCTGTACAAATTACACAAAATCGTGTAGAAGGTAAAGCAATTGTAGTTACGGGCCATAATTTATTTGCATTAGAAGAACTATTAAAGCAAACAGAAGGAAAAGACATTAATATTTATACGCATTCTGAAATGCTACCAGCACACGGATATCCGCAGCTGAAAAAATATAAACATTTAAAAGGAAACATCGGTAAGGCATGGTATGATCAAAGACGCCTTTTTGAAAAATTTACTGGTGCCATATTAGCTACAACGAACTGTGTTATGCCAATTAAAGGCTCGTACTCTGATCGATTCTTTTCATATGAAATTGCAGGTTTAGAAGGTGTACAAAAAATTGAAAATGATGATTTTACATCATTGATTCAAAAAGCACTAGAACTTCCAGAAGTACATATGGAGTCGGATGAACAGTTAGTGACAGGGTTTCATCATAATACAGTATTATCATTAGCTCCAGAAATTATTGATGCAGTAAAAGAGGGGAAGATAAAGCGTTTCTTTGTTATCGCCGGTTGTGATGCACCGGGAAAAGGCGGAGAATATTATCGTGAATTAGCAACGTCACTTCCGCCAGAAACGGTTATTTTAACAACTTCTTGCGGGAAATTCCGCTTTAATGATGTGGATTACGGTGTTGTACCTGGTACGGAAATTCCGCGTTACATTGATTTAGGACAGTGTAATAATTCAATTTCTACAGTGAAAATAGCGGCTGCTTTAGCTGATGCTTTTCAATGTGAAGTGAATGAATTGCCAGTAAGTATTGTACTATCATGGTTTGAACAAAAAGCGGTTGCCATTTTACTAGGGCTATTTAGTCTTGGGATTCAAGATATTCGCATCGGTCCAAAGGCCCCTGAATTTATTTCACCTGGCGTGCTTGATGTATTACAAGAAACATTTGGTTTAAAACTAATTACAAATGCAGCAGAAGACATGGCTATGATGTTATCGTAACAAAAAATGATCTGTCTTATTAATAAGAAGAGCTAGCCATATTCATTAACTTTGGTATAGTATAGCGCCCCAAAATAAAAATGTAGAATTTTTGTTTTGGGGTATTTTCTTTTCTTAGTGGGATAGGTATGGGGCAAAATAAAAAAGAAAATAGGCTGTATCGAATAGGTAATAGTTGATTTTAGAAAAATATAAAAATCGAGTTGACATCCATCTCTACTTAGTCATACAATGTACTTGTAATAAGCAATACTGAGTAGTGTTGTTTCTCAAAATATTTTCAGTAGACAATAGGTAATAGCGGATTTTAGAAAAAATTTGAAAATCAGTTGACATCTATCGCTACTTAGTCATACAATGTGGATGTAATAAGTGATACTGAATAGTATGAATTCAAAAAAACTACTCAGTAAAAAATTCGCCTTAGTACTCTGTAATACTGAATATAAGTCAGACAGAATAGGGGGTAAAGGAGGACCAGGATATGGAAAATTTAACTGAAATGTTGAAAGGTTCACTGGAAGGGTGTGTACTGGAAATCATTAGTCGCCGTGAAACGTATGGCTATGAGATTACCCGCCACCTGAATGACCTTGGGTTTACCGAAGTTGTGGAAGGTACGGTGTATACTATCCTCGTACGATTAGAGAAGAAAAAGCTTGTGAATATTGAAAAGAAACCATCAGATATGGGGCCGCCTCGTAAGTTTTATTCATTAAATGAAGAAGGTCGCCAGGAGCTTGAATTGTTTTGGAAAAAATGGGATTTTGTATCGTCAAAAATTAACGTCTTGAAGTCAAAATAGGTTCATAAGATAAAACGTTCCGGCCGATACTTTGGGAATTTCTTGTTCGGTTTTATAAAAAAGGAGGAAAATAAGATGTTAGAAATGTTCAAAAAGTTAATTGGTGATAAAAAAGAGTACAAAATGATGATGGCACGAGTTGAGGCTCTGCCAGAGGACTACCAATTTGTATTTAAGAAAATTCAAAACTACATGTGGAATTTCTCAGCGGGTAACGGGATGGATATGTTACACATACAGTATGAATTAATCGATTTGTTTGAAGCTGGTGCAGCAGAAGGAAGACAAGTGCTTGACATTACTGGGGATGACGTGGCTTCCTTTGCTGACGAACTAGTGGCAAATGCTAAAACTTACGTCTCCAAGTATCGTGAAGATTTGAATGAAAGTATTATGAAGAAATTGAGAAAAAAATAAATGGAATAAGTAGTACCGACTGATTAGCTGGTTACACATATGAATTGCCATCATAGCTATTCAGTTATATTTTTAACTCGGTACTAAGTAATACAGAATATCAGTGATACTAAATAGATAGAGATAAATAAATAGTCTTCGCAAAACATTTTTATAGGGAGGAAAAAAGTATGAGTCATGCAGCGATTTCTGTAAAAGGCTTGAAAAAATCCTTTAAAGACAAGGAAGTTTTAAAAGGGGTAGATTTTGAGGTGCAGCGTGGAGAAATTTTCGCGCTGCTAGGCTCAAATGGAGCGGGAAAGACGACAACGGTCAACATCCTTTCGACACTAATGAAGCAAGATAGCGGTGAAGTAAGTATTTGTGGATTTGATGTACAGAGTCAATCAGATCATGTTCGTCAAAGTATCAGTTTGACAGGGCAGTTCGCAGCTTTAGACGGTATGCTGACTGGGAGGGAAAACTTGATAATGATCGCCAAATTACGTGGTGTTTCCAATCCCGCTCAAGTTGCTGACAATCTACTTGCAAGATTTAGCCTGACTGATGCGGCAAACCAAAGGGCAGATCAGTATTCAGGCGGGATGAAGCGCCGGCTTGATATCGCGATGAGTTTGATTGGGGCGCCAGCAGTTATTTTTCTTGACGAACCAACGACTGGACTTGATCCTGAAGCGCGAATCGAAGTGTGGGATACAGTCAAGGAACTTGCTGGTAGCGGTACAACTATTTTGCTTACGACTCAGTACTTGGAGGAAGCAGAACAACTGGCAGACCGTATCGCTATTTTGCATGGCGGAAAAATTATTACGACAGGTACTCTTGCTGAACTAAAAGAGATGTTCCCGCCAGCAAAAGTGGAGTATATCGAGAAGCAACCGACATTGGAAGAAATATTCCTTGCGATCATTGGCAAAAAGGAGGAGATGTAAATGAAAAGTAAAACAGGTGTATTACTAGGTCGTTTAATGCGTAACATTATGCGCAGTCCGGATACAATTATTACAGTAGCGATTACACCGATTATGATGATGCTATTATTTGTCTACGTGTTTGGCGGCGCAATAAAAACTGGAACGGAAAACTACGTTAATTATTTATTGCCGGGAATTTTGCTAATGGCTATCGCATCCGGTGTAGCTTACACTTCCGTGCGACTCTTTACGGATGTAAAGAGTGGGCTGATGGCACGTTTCATTACGATGCCTATTAAGCGCTCATCGATATTGTGGGCTCACGTTCTAACCTCTCTGGTTGCTAATGTACTTACTATCGTGGTGGTTATTCTTGTTGCACTCTTAATGGGTTTCCGTTCCAGTGCTAATATTCTAGATTGGCTCGCGGTAGCTGGGATACTTGGGATGTTTACGCTGGCGCTAACATGGCTAGCTATCATTCCAGGATTGAAAGCGAGGTCTATGGAAGGGGCGACTGCTTACTCGTACCCGCTAGTTTTTCTTCCATTTATTAGTTCGGCCTTTGTGCCTACCGAAACGATGCCAAAAATTGTTCGTGTGTTTGCAGAGAATCAGCCTGTAACTTCAATCGTGAATGCGATTCGTGCTCTTTTATATGAAGGAACTGTTGGAAACGATATTTGGATTGCGCTCGCTTGGTGCGTAGGTATAATGGTCATCTCTTACTTTTTCGCCAGTAAAGCATTTAAACGTCAGTTAGGGTAAGAAACGTGATAAACGAAACCTTCAGGAATAATATATATTTAGAAAAGCACGGGAGATTTTCCGTGCTTTTATTATTTATCATGCTCTCATTGTAGTAAATGAAATGGTATTTAAAAATAGGATAATTATCCAGTGATAAAGCTTAATATTTGAGGCTCACTGCTTATGGAATGTATAAGCACACTCGTTTTTGTAAATCTGCTAATACTTCATCGGGTATTTCTTTGATTTTAATATCCTTCCCTAGAAAAAGCAGCCAATTTATTATTTCCGTCACTTCATCGGGATTGTTAACATTGATAAAAGTTTTTAAAATGGCTGTAGATTGGTAAGGATTAGTATAAGATATTGAAATTTTTAAAGGATGGTATTTTTTGAACTGGGCAATTGCTTTTGGTCCAAGTTCAAGTACCAAGTTGATTATTTCGTCCTTCTTACTTAGTTTTTCTAAAATCTTTTTCTTATTTAGCCTTTTGTTCGTCGTGTATGGTTCGATATTAATGAGATCATCGACAGGAAACATCATCTTCTTTTCTTTTTTTAAGTCAAACCCTTCAATGATCCAATGGCTTTTTTCTTGATAAAGGTGCAATAGATAAATTGGATAAGTCTTGATTTCTTCATCTTCTTTCATAGTAATCAATAAATGGTTATCCAAAAGAAGGATTTGAATGAGTTTTTCTAACATAGGATGGGGGAGATCAGAAAGCTCAAGTAGATCGGGATTATGAGGGTTAGTCCCTTGGAAAAGCAAGAGTTGATTTAAAAGAACGAGATCATCTTGCTGGGTTTCTGAGATGAGTCCTAGTAGTTTTTCGGCTAAAGATTGACGACTCTTTAGGTAGGGAAGTTGTTGATTCCTCGTAGCCATAAAGGCAATAAAAAGAGCTTTCACTTCATTATCAGTAAAGCGAACAACGGGCAGGATAGAATTATGCATAACAAAATATCCACCCGTTCTCCCAACTTCAGCGACCAGTGGCATTCCCATAGCTTCAATTTCTCTAATGTCTCTAATAGCTGTCGACCGTGAGATGTTAAATTCTTGTATAATTTCAGAAATTGTAAAGTGAGAGCGGTTGTTGATATACCGCATAATTGTATTAATCCGTTCAACTTTTTTCATTTTGGTCTCCTAAACAGTATCATTTTTTGACATGGTTTAAAGATATTATAAACGTATCAGATGAAAAGATAAATCGTTTGATTAATAAAAAAAGAGGCAGGTTTTGTATATGAAAAATTATACTATAGAAGAAAAAGATAGCTTTATTGTGTTAGGTATTGGAACTGAAATTAAGAGTGAGTACACAGACTTTGCTGGAATAAATAAAGAAAAGGAAGACTTTTGGTCGGCTGTTAAAGAAGATGGAAGGCTGGACACTTTAAAAGCTTTAGCGACAAATGAATACATTTTTTCTGTGAGCGAAGCGGTGAATAACAAAATGATGTATTATGCGGGTGTCATGACAGAAGCACAAATAGAAGAAGAATCTAGAGTGATTCAGTTTCCGAGGGGAGAATACTTAGTAGTAAAAGGGGAAGACAAAACAGCTGAAGAGTTAAGTAATAAGTTGACTGGCATCGCCTTCGGTCAAGCTTTACCAGATGCAAATGAGTTTGCTTATGTTGGTGGACCAAATACAACGGTTGAGATGGGGAAAAGAAACGGCTTAGTGTTTGGTGAAATATGGATTCCAGTTGTTAGGAAGTAAAGTGATAAAAGGTACGAATATGGGAAGTAGAGGCTAACAATCTTGGATTGTTGGCCTTTTTAACATGAATATAATATTCATGTGCTGCTACACAGTATGTTCTGATAAAATGGAATGAAAGGGAATTACTGTAAGGTGGTGGTGGGGTGAATAAAAAAAGGCTATTTGAGCTATTCATAGTAACGTTTGTTTTTCTATTCCTTCATGTAAGTACATTTACAAATGAGAAGTTTAACGATAAATTGGGTGCTTTTACTTACATTGTTTTATTTCTTATGCTTACTATCAACGCTATATTTATAGAAAGGTATTTTGGTGATATACAAAAGTGGATTCGAAATATTACATGTTGCTTTGCTTTATTCGTAGTGGTTTTAGTAGCTCTATGGATAGGTTATTTTTAGTCCTTACTTAAGAGAATGAGAAATATGTGATTACACTACATTCGATCCGATAATATTACTTAGCTGCATCGGTTTATATTAATTTTTTCTCTCCCCAATCATGATAAAATGTATAATAGGAAATTTTATGTAACATAAAGGGGGAAGGTTTATGGTCAGCTTGAGTACCTTGATAGCTTTTGCAATTGTTTCGCTTAGCATGGTTTGTTCACCTGGGCCTAATATGATTTATCTCATTTCCCGTTCCATTACGCAGGGACGTATGGCGGGATTTATTTCTTTATTGGGCATCATGCTCGGATTTGTAATCTATATAATCGCAACTATGTTTGGACTTACAGTTCTATTCCTTGCGGTTCCCGCTGTATATGAGGCAGTAAAGTGGGCAGGTGCTGCTTACTTACTCTGGCTAGCTTGGAATTCGATTAAACCGGGTGCTATATCTATTATGGAACCTCGTACGATTTCTAATGAACCACCACGGAAATTATTTTTAATGGGACTCATGACTAATCTTCTGAATCCAAAGATTGCTATTTTGTATGTATCACTTTTACCTCAATTTGAAGATCCAGAGAAGGGATCGTTGCTTTTTCAAGGTGCAGTTTTGGGCCTTACGCAAATCACTGTTAGCTTTATAGTTAACCTTCTAATTGTATGTACAGCAAGTAAAATTGCGAAATGGTTTGGCACACGTCCAACGTGGCTGCGAGTGCAGCGTTGGCTTATGGCAAGCGTATTGACAGGTCTTGCAGTACGTTTAGCTTTTGAACGTCGACAGTAAGAGCCTCTTTACCTTCAGTTTCTATAATATAACCTAATAAATATTAATATAAGTTATGTATAACAGATATTTACCTTATAAAATAAGGGGGGCATATTATGACTGAGACAAACGAATCTTCAGGAGTCAATTTGAAAAAAGATGTGAAGTTTTCTATTATAATTCCTGCACACAATGAAGAAAAGTACATTAGAAAATGTTTAGATTCAATTGCAAAGGCATCAGAGGCATATAAAGAGCAAACGGAAGTTATAGTTGTTTTAAATCGTTGCACAGATAAAACAGAGGAAATAGCAAAATCTTATAATTGTGTTACATTGAAAAATAACGATAAAAACTTATCTAAAATTCGAAATGCAGGGGCTAAAATAGCTAATGGAGAAATAATCGTCACTATAGACGCTGATACGATAATGACAGAGTCTATGTTGTCTAATGTAGATAAATATTTAGCTTCAGGTAAATACATTGGTGGTGGGGTAAATGGAAAGTTTGAAAGAATATCTTTAGGAATATTTCTCTCCGCAATGTTAATAATCATCCCCTTACTTTTTAAGTACGGAGCTATATCTGTAGGGATTTTTTGGTGCTATAGAAAAGACTTTATGGCAATTAAGGGATTTAATGAAAACATGCTTATGGCAGAAGATGCAGATTTCGCTAAACGGTTAAAAGAATGGGGAAAGAAAAATAATAAGAAATTCGGTACTATTAAAAATGGAATGATAACTTCATGCAGAAGATTTGATACATATGGAGACTGGACTTTACTTAAAAATCCAAAAGTAATTTTAGCTTATCTAAAAGGAAATGATAGAAAATACGCAGATAAGACATATTATGATAACCAAGAAAGATAAAAATGGAGAAAACCGGTAGAAAATAGTTAGTGCTTTTTTAGATATAATGAGAATCCAACTTAATTTAATAGATATTATAAGAAAACCATCAATTTGATTACCCTTTTTCAAATTGATGGTTTTTATTTTTGAAATAAATATGTATTTTTTTATGAAAATATTTTTTGACCCCCATAAAACTTTGTACTCCTCCGAATATGTATAGTGAAAAAAATAAATAGAAGAAAAATGACTATGAAAGAATATAGAAGTATTAATAAAATTACTAGATTAAGTGGCATCCAAAATGGAAGGATGAAATTACCAATTATATAGAGAAGAGTTATTCAAGAATTGCAGATAAAATAGAAAAAGAATAAGCAAAACGAACGGTAGAAAATAAGAAAGTAGATAAAAATACAAACTTAACTTTAGTGCCGAGAGAAAAGGAAAATTATTAAGAAAACGTTGGGAAAAGTTAGACTCGAAAAATATAACTAACAGCAAGAAAACAAGACCGAAGAAAAGTACCAAGAAAATCTGGTTAAATGGTCACTTGTGTAGTGGCCATTTTGCTATTTGAAGGAGGCTGGGAGATTACAAGTGTTGAGTTTAGTAATGAAGATCTTAAGAAAACCGAAAATAGAAGATATCGTATGTAACATACAAAACAACGAAGAAGACAAAGAAGCGTTTATCGTACAGTATCAGCCTTTTATTAGAAAATCAATCTCATCTGTCTGCCGTCGATATATTACAGAACAGGATGATGAATATAGCATTGGATTGTTTGCTTTTAACGAAGCAATTGAACAGTATTCCTATACAAAAGGAAAATCCTTTTTAGCGTTTGCTGATCTTCTTATAAAAAGAGATGTAATTGACTATATACGTAAGGAGTCTAAACATAACTTTGTCTTTTTAAAAGAAGATGAGCAAGAGGAAATGTTAGAAATGCAAGTGTCGCTTACGGAGTATATGAAAGAGATGGAAAATAGTAACCGTAAGGAGGAAATTCTTCATTTTCAAAGTGTGCTAGCTGAGTTTAAAATCACATTCTCAGAGCTTGCTAAAGAATCTCCTAAGCATCGTGATACACGTGAGCACTTAATAGAAATTGTGAAAATAATTATAAAAGAAGAGGAAATGATGGAAGAGCTGTTCCGAAAGAAAAAGTTACCGCTTAAACAGATTGAACCGCGTGTTAGGGTAAGTCGTAAAACGTTGGAACGACATAGAAAATACATTATTGCAATGTGTATTATTTTTGCAAACAACTATACATATATTCTGGATTACATAAGAGGGGAAAAGCATGATGACTAAAGGAATTGTGATGGATATAAAAAAGCATAGCGTAGTTGTTTTAACACCAAATGGAGAGTTTATTACGTGTAAAAGAAAAGGGGATTCTTGCATAATCGGGGAGGAAATCTCGTTTGATGAGCAAGAACAAAAAGCATCGCATTTTTCGATTCCTTTCTTTTTAAAGCCTGCATCAATACTTGTTGCTTGTTTTCTATTTGCAGTTTTGTTTTTCTACAACCAACCAGAAGAAAAAGTATTTGCTTACGTCTCAGTTGATATAAATCCAAGTTTAGAGGTGAGCGTAACGAAGGATTTTCGTGTTATAGATTTGCAGGCTTGTAATGATGATGGAAGGCGTATTTTAAAAGAATTGAAGCAATGGGAAAATAAACAATTACAAGAAGTAATACGTACTATTATAAATCAAAGTCAAGAGGATAAGTATTTAACGAATGATAAGCAAGTTATGCTAACAGCTGTTGCAAAGGACAAGGCACTAGAACCACTTTTGGAAAAGGCAATGAAAGAATTAAAGAAAGAATATGAGCTAAAACATATTACAGTTGAATATCAAAGTAGCACAATGCAAATACGAGAGAATGCTAGAAAAGCTGGAATTGGCACAGGTGTCTATATAAAGCAAGAGAATGAGAAGAACAAATCACTTACGCCTCCTGTCACCCCGTCTAATCCGGTGGAAAACGAAGAAGAGGTGCAATCACAGCCGGAGTCATCTCCTGATGCAACACTCGATTTGTCTCCTGTAAAAGAGAAAAAATATGAAAAGCAAGAGCAGAAAGAACAAAAGAAAACAGAGGAACAGCCATCGAAGCAAATAAAAGAAAACAATGGAAGAGGATCTCAGCAAGAAAATAGAGGGAATCAACAGGAGAATAACAGTAGAGAAGCTCAACAAGGAAATAATGGGAATCAGCAAGGGAATAACGGAAGAGGATCTCAACAAGGGAATAATGGAAATGGGCAAGGGAACAACGGAAGAGGATCTCAACAAGGGAATAATGGAAATGGGCAAGGGAACAACGGAAGAGGATCTCAACAGGGAAATAACGGAAACGAGCAAGGGAACAACGGAAGAGGATCTCAACAGGGAAATAACGAAAACGAGCAAGGGAACAATGGAAGAGGGTCTCAACAAGGGAATAATGGAAATGGGCAAGGGAACAATGGAAGAAATCCTCAACAAGGAAATAATGGGAATCAGCAAGGGAACAATGGAAGAGGATCCCAGAAAGAAAATGACGGAAACGAGCAAGGGAACAATGGTAGGGGGTCTCAACAAGAAAATAGAGGCCACCAGCAAGGGAATGAAAAGAAGAATCAATAGAATATGGAAGTGAGAGATTCATTTCAAAGCTAAAAGGATTTATTCCGCTATTTGCTGGGCAGCCCGATTGGTGAGGGCTGATGATTAGTGGGGGGTGAACAAAACCCCCACTGATTAAAGTTGCACTTTAATATTCTATAGTTCTATTAAGAAGGAGTATGTGAAAAATATAATGGAGAAAAACATTCAACAAGATAAAGAAAAACCTGTTTTTTATGATCAGAAAGGAAGGAGAAACATAGCCTTTATTTGGTTTCTATGTATCTCAATAGTTAGTGTAAGTGTTGTATTTTATTTTTTCTTTCAAAGTATTTTTTCAACACCAGAAATTCCAAATATGAATACCGCTGTACAACAAGATACTAAACTTGTACCAATTAATCAAAAACTTAGTGATCAGCAGTTAAAGAAGGAAGAATTTAACCCAAATACCGAAACGAAGGATAATAAAAATTTGGTGAATCCGCTGAAGGATAGTAAACATCCTAAAGAAGTGTATGGTTTTTATGTAAACTGGGATGAAAATAGTACCGCTTCTTTAAAAGAAAATATCGATTCATTAACTACGTTAGTACCAGAGTGGTATCATTTAAAAGCAGATTTAACGATTAGAAGTGAGATAAAACCTGAGATTGTAAAACTAGCAAAAAAAAATCATGTGAAGATTATGCCGTTACTTACTAACTATACAGAAAAAGCTTCTGGCCCTGATAGTGAGCTTATCCATAAGTTACTGAATTCGCCGAATGATGTGAAGACGAAATTTATTAATAATTTAGTAAGCGAAGTTAAAAAGAGTCAGTTTTCAGGTATTAATATTGACTTTGAGTCCGTACCTGAAAGTGATAAAGAAAACTTAACAAATTTTATGAAAGAACTTACTAAGGAATTTCATGAACATGATTTGCTCGTTACACAAGATGTTCCAGCTAATGATAAGGCTTTTGATTATAGTGCGTTAGCAAAAATAATAGATCGAATGATTGTAATGATGTACGATGAGCACTATGGAGCCGGGGAACCAGGACCAATTGCTTCAAATAAATGGTTCCAACATACATTGAAAGAACTGAATATTCCGTCTAATAAACTTATAGTTGCTTTCGGTAACTATGGATATGATTGGGAAGTAAATAGTAAAGAAGCTGCAAAGTCTATGACTTTCTCAGAAGTTATGGCAATGGCTCATGATTCAAATATAAAAATTCAATGGGATAAGATGAGTGGAAATCCGTATTTTAGATATAAAACAGGAGAGAAAGAACATACTGCTTGGTTCTTAGACGGTGTTACTCTTTATAATCAAGTGAAAATCGCAATGGACAATCATGCAAAGGGGTTTGCGCTATGGAGATTAGGAGCAGAAGATCCTACAATATGGAAAGTTTTAAAAAATCCTATTGAGGTACAAAAAAATCCTAATGTATTACATAAAATCAGTAGTTTAGATGAAGTGAATTATTCTGGACAAGGTGAAATTTTACAGATTGAGAATGAAAGAAAAAATGGATTGAGAGATTTTAAAGTAGGCAAAGATGAGTATATTACAGATGAAGTATATAGATCCTTACCATCTGCATATGAAGTGCAACGATATGGAAAACCAAATGGGAAACAAGTAGTATTAACATTTGATGATGGACCAGACCCGAAATATACGCCAGAAATATTAGATATATTAAAAGAGAATCAAATAAAAGCTGCTTTTTTTGTACTTGGTGAAAACGCGCAACTAAATACTAGTATTGTAAAAAGAATATACGATGAAGGGCATGAAATTGGCAATCATACTTTCAAGCATCCTAACATAGCAGATACGTCTTTACTACGAACGAAAGTAGAACTTAATACGACGCAACGTTTAATTCAGGAAGTAACTGGACATTCTACGGTTTTATTTAGACCACCATATGAAGCGGATGCTAACCCAGATTCATCAAATGAAATATTGCCTATTTTACGTGCACAAAATATGAACTATACAATGGTAGCGGAAAAAGTTGATCCCGAAGACTGGGCAACACCATCAACAAATGAATTAGTAAAGCGTGCTCTTAATCCCATTTATAAGGGAGAGGGAAATATTATTCTTCTCCATGATGCGGGAGGGAACCGTACACATACAGTAGAGGCGCTCCCAATCATTATTAAAGACCTAAAAAAGCATGGATATAGTTTTGTAACAATTTCAGATTTAATGAATAAAGAACGAGATGAAATTATGCCTCCTGTTTCTTCTGAGGGGAAGCAATATTTACTTTACAATAAAGCTGTCTTTTCAGGGGCAGGATACTTTAAGCATATATTAACAACTATTTTTTATATTGCTATTGGATTAGGGATTTTTCGATTTTTATTCTTAATTTATTTTGCATGGAAGCAGAAAAGAAAAACGTTATCTCGCTATATTAATTCGTCCTATCAACCTTTTGTTAGTGTTGTCATAGCAGCATATAATGAAGAAAAGGTGATAGCCAAGACAATTCACTCAATTTTGGATAGTAATTATAGAGAATTTGAAGTTATTGTTGTGGATGACGGATCGACAGATGGTACGTCAAAAGTAATGAAAGAAACATTTTATAAACACCCTAAAGTTCGTCTCATTCAGAAAGAAAACGGCGGGAAATCATCGGCAATGAACCTAGGGTTTCAACAATCGCGAGGAGAAATCATTGTCACTTTAGATGCGGATACTATTATTGCGCAAGACGCCATTTCTCTAATGGTTAGACACTTTGAAGATCAGAATGTAGCTGCAGTTTCAGGTAATGTCAAAGTGGGGAATAGACGGAATTTGTTAACTACTTGGCAACATGTTGAGTACATTACAGGGTTTAATTTAGAACGTAGAGCTTTTGATGAGTTAAATTGTATTACAGTAGTTCCAGGAGCTATTGGGGCGTGGCGCAAAAAGAATGTAGTTGAATCTGGATATTTAAGCGAAGATACGTTAGCAGAAGATACGGATCTTACTATTACATTTTTACGTCAAGGGCATAGAATTGTATATGAAGAAAAAGCGCATGCTTTTACGGAATCACCTGAAGATGTGAAAAGTCTCATTAAACAGCGGTATCGTTGGTCATATGGTACACTTCAATGTCTTTGGAAACATCGAAAAGCGTTATGTAATCCAAAGCATAAAACATTAGGATTTATTGCACTGCCTAATATGTGGTTATTCCAATATGTGCTGCAATTCATTGCTCCTTTTGCAGATATATTAATGATTATAGGACTATTTAGTAGTAATCCGCTAAAAGTTTTAGGATTTTATCTTGTTTTCTTTTTAATGGATCTTCTCGCTTCTCTATTCGCATTTAAATTAGAGGAAGAGAACCCAAAACCACTAGCATGGTTAATTTTACAACGCTTTATTTATCGTCAATTTATGACTTATGTTGTCATTAAATCTATATTCTCATCAATTCGAGGAGTAGCGGTAGGGTGGAATAAATTAAAGAGACTGGGGAGTGTTAAACATTCCACGGAACATAAGGAGGCATCATAAAAGGGCAGACTATCTGCTCTTTTTTTCATTGGTTTTAGTTAGTTGAATGTAGAGGTGTAGTATAAAAACTGCTGCTTCTATAATGAGATTCCTATTCATCATTAATGGTGAGACATTATGTTAAGCTAATCCTTTAGTTTCGGATTAAAGTTTTTTTATATTTTTTTAAAATGACGGACACAAAAACGCATATACCTTCGAATTATATATATGGATAACATAAATATGTATATAAAAGGGGAGAAATAAGATGAAAGAAAAAAAAGAAATGTTTCAAGAAATCGCTGAGGTGTTAAAGGTATTGGCGCATCCAGTTCGTCTATCTTTAGTAAAAATAATGCTTGCAAAAGGTCCTACTAATGTAACAACAATGTATGGGGATTTACAAATGCCTCAAAGTACAATTAGTCAACATTTATCTAAACTAAAAGCTGCTAAAATGGTTACAGGTACTCGGAAAGGATTAGAAATTTATTATGAGGTAACTGACAATCGCACAAAATCAATATTAGCATGTTTAGTTTAAATGATGATTTCTATTTCAAAATAAAAAGCGCTATTCTTTTCTATGATTTTACAGAGAGAATAGCGTTTTTTATTTTTAAGGAGTATCTTTTTATATGCCTATAGAATGGAGTGAAAGGTTCATGGGTTTAAATGTACCTACTATTACCTTAGGTTCTAATGCGTCTAATAATGAAAAAATTCTCGGTTTAGGGGTGCTTCTTTATAGCTTACGTACAATTGAGATTAGAAAAAGTAGAGCGAGCGTTTAATGAGGCGGAAGTAGTGTTTATATGCGAAACTTTATAGAAATCTCATTTTTCTAATTGTATCTTTTTAGATTGATGGATGTGGGGTCACGTCCATCAATCTAAGAAAACAAGTTAGCTAAAAAATGATGAAAATAAACTTTATAGAAATAAAAAATATGAACGTAGAGGATGAAACAAAGTATATAGTGCTTTTTTAGTCATGTAATCTTTTAATCTGATGATCTTTTCCCCATTCAAACAGATTATCCATTATTTGCATTAAAGATTTTCCGTATTCACTTAGTGTGTACTCAACCTTTGGTGGAACTTCTTGATATACGGTACGATAGATAATCCCATCAGCTTCAAGTTGCCGAAGTTGTTGTGTAAGAACCTTTTGTGTAATGTTTGGGATTTCTCGTTTAATTTCATTTGTTCGCATTTTTCCATCTGACAAAATACATAAAATATGAACTTTCCATTTTCCACCGATTACATCGAGTGTTGTTGCAATTGGGCAATTATCATTTTGATTCATATAACACCTCCACAGGTACTTTAAGGTTCCTATAGCACTTTAAAGTACGTACTTTTCAATTATATGTGACTCATTCATACTAATACGTAAAGGGTTGAATAATTTATAAAGGGGATGAAAAAAGATGAAAACACTTGTAATTGTAGCACATCCTGATATTGAAAAATCAAAAATTAATAAAAGATGGATTGAAGAACTTGAGAAATATTCGGATGAAATTAAGGTGCATGAATTGTATAAAGTGGCACCGAATTGGGAGTTTAATATTGAAGAAGAGCAAAAGTTATTAGTAGAACATGACAGATATATATTTCAATTTCCGCTTTACTGGTACAGCTCACCACCATTATTAAAAAAATGGTTCGATGATGTATTAACATATGGATTTGCGTACGGATCTAAAGGAGATAAAGTGAAGGGGAAAGAATTTGGTGTAGCTATTTCTA
Organism: Bacillus sp. 7_6_55CFAA_CT2; assembly: GCF_000238655.1. Classification (NCBI taxonomy): domain Bacteria; kingdom Bacillati; phylum Bacillota; class Bacilli; order Caryophanales; family Bacillaceae; genus Bacillus; species Bacillus sp. 7_6_55CFAA_CT2. Next base: position 1,515,682 of record NZ_JH414708.1, read on the forward strand.
TAGGTGGATTAGAAAAAGACTATGAAAATAGTGGAATTACAATGGATGAGTTGACGAAACCATTCCAAGCTACATGCTTATACACAGGTATGGAATTTATACCTTCCTTTTATTTATATGGTGCAGAATATAAACTAAGCGATGAAGAGATTGATAAAAGTGCACCTGAGTATGTGCAATATGTGATGAACAAGAAGTATTCTAATATATAATGGGAAATATCCATTTACTTGTAAAGTAAATGGATATTTTATATTCTTCTTATATTCACTAAGTGTAATCTTTAGTAAATTAATAGTTAATCTGGTAAAATAAAAAACCTAACATATATAAAGGGGAGTTTTACTTGAGAACGATGCGACAATTATTACAAAAGAGAGCAATGCAATCACCAAATTTGGAAGCGCTTGTAGGGGGGAAGAAAAGATATTCGTTTCAGCAATATAATGAACGAGTAAATCAGTTTGCACATTATTTGTTACATAATGGTGTGCAAAGAGGAGATCGTATAGGAATACTATGCAAAAATAATCACCCATTTCCAAGCGTTATGATGGCAAGTTTAAAAATTGGAGCGGTATTTATTCCGCTAAATCATCAGCTGACTGTTTATGAATTAGAAACGATTGTAAAAGAAGCGAAATTAAAAGTGTTAGTTATTGATGAAGAATTTAATGAAGTGTTATTAAAGGTTGATGCTGTTAAAGAAATTCCTTATGTAATTCAAACAACAAAAGAAGACTTTGGTTCATTTGAATTAGAGTTGCAAAAACAGCCAACGACAGAACCGAACGTAGAAGTTCATGAAGAAGACGATGCCATTTACTTGTTTACATCAGGAACGACTGGACAGGCAAAAGCATGTGTAATTGGACATAAAAACTTACATCATTATTTTGCTGAAATTGCGGGACAAAGAGAAATCCCAGCAGGTGAACGCTTTTTATCTGTGCATCCATTGTTTCATATGAGTGGCGTGCTTTCTATTTTAAATTGTATTTATCATGGCGTTACGATGATCTTCTTAGCTGATTCGAATCCTGCTCTTATTTGGGATAAGATTGAAGAAGAGAAAATTACTACGATGCTTGCTTTCCCAGCCGTTTATAGTTACATGCTTGATGAACTAAATAAAAAAGAACGTAACATTTCAACCTTTAAAGTAGCACAAAGCGGTGGTACAAAAGTGCCAGAAACACTCATTCAAAAATATATGGAAAAAGGCATATATATGGTGCAAGGCTATGGTAGTACAGAAGGTTGGGTTGTAACCTCATGGCATCCAATGATGGGAAAAGAAAAGATGTCTTCTGTAGGAAAGACCTTGAAAAATGTAGAGGTGAAAATTGTTCACCCAGAAACAGGACATGAACTAACAACAAATGAAGTTGGAGAGATTCATGTGAAAAGTCCATACATGTTTAAAGGATATTGGAATAATGAAAAGGCGACAAAGAAGGTAGTAAAAGATAGCTGGTTTAACATGGGCGATGCTGGCATGATAGATGATGATGGATTCCTGCATATTATGGGAAGATATAAAGACGTTATTATACGCGGTGGTGACAACGTATATCCAGATCAGGTAGAAGATGTTATTCATGAAATACATGGTGTTTTAGAAGTTGCAGTAGTTGGAGTTCCAGATGACTTTTGGGGAGAGGTTCCAAGAGCTTACATTGTGAAGGATGGCGAAACAACATTAACAGAAGAAAGTATTATTCAGTATTGTAAGGAGAAGTTAGCAAGTTATAAAATACCAGAAGTAGTATTCATAGATGAGTTACCGAAAAACGCTTTAGGAAAAGTGTTGAAGAGGGAATTACGAGATGCAGTTCTTGTGAAATAGAAAATTATGAAACGATGGAGAACCCAGTTATGTATAAAGCATGACTGGGTTTTTATGTATCAAAAACATAATGATTTACTAGATTTTGTATTTTGTGTAAGATAATAAAGAATATTCAATTAATATTTCGAGGGATGAAATTAAATGAAGCTATCGTTATTAGAAGTAGAGACGGATAGACTTATTATCCGTCCATTTCAAAAAGCTGATTATGAAAGTTGGTTAGATCGATTTTCTTATTGATTATAAAAATAAAGAAATGGACAAATAAGGGGAAAAGAAAATGAAGACTATAAACGTATTTCATTACGACGCATTTACGAATAAACCAAATAAGGGAAATCCAGCAGGTATTGTATTAGAAGCAGATGGATTAACGGAAGAGGAAATGCAAATTATTGCTGAAAAAGTTGGATATAACGAAACAACTTTTGTTCTTTCCTCAGAAGTAGGAGATATAAGAATGCGCTATTTTACACCTGGTTTTGAAATGGAGTTATGTGGTCATGGGACAGTAGGGACGATATATGCCTTGCGCGAAAAAGGTTTATTAGAAGAGAAAAGTAACCTTATGATTGAAACGAAGGCTGGGATTTTACCGATACAAATAGGTGTAAATGAAAATGGAGAAACCTTTATTAAAATGAGACAGGCAGCACCTCAGTTTAAAGAATTTACAGGTTCAGCAGAAGAATTAGCTCATAGTATCGGTTTAGAAATAAATGATTTAGATGTAAGTTTACCGATTGTATATGGAAGTACTGGTAATTGGACTGTAATTGTACCGATTAAAAATCTTAATGCATGTGAGAGAATGAAACCTAATAATGCTGCATTTCCATCAGTATTAAAAGAAATACCTAATGCTTCTATTCACCCAATTTGTCTAGAAACTTATGATGAAATAGCACAAATGCACGGCCGTCATTTTTCATCAGCTTACGCTGGGACGATTGAAGATCCAGTGACAGGAACAGCTTCAGGTGTAATGGGAGCGTATTATGCGGAGTATTTAGAGAAAGGTTTTGAACATGAATTGAGTTTAATCGTTGAGCAAGGACAGGAAATAAATAAAGATGGTCGTGTAACTGTTTATGTAACGAAAGGGATAGAAAACGAAAAGTTACAAATAGATATTGCTGGAACAGCGGTGTATGTGAAAGAGTTTGAAGTTTCAATATAAAGTGAAACTTTAATCAGTGGGGGTCTTACTGCCCGGTGAATAGCGGGATAAAAAGAAAGCCCGGAATACATCCGGACTTTCATTATCTGTTCAATACTTCAATGTACGAAGCATTTCCAGTTGTTCTTAAAGCGGAGCGGAAATTATTATTTTCTAACGCCTTAGCAACTTGTTGTAACTGCTGTGCATCATCATGATGAATAAGTAAGCTGTCAGCACCGCTTTCCTCTATATGAATGTGTTCGACATTTCCGATTGCATCATGTACAGCTTTTAAAAATTCAGGTTTCATATTGTCCTCCTATATGTATGTAACGTTGTAATTTAGTATTTCCTTATTTATGAAATATAAAAGTAAATGAAAGGAGAAATAAAAATGAATATAAAGCAATTTAATGAACATATAACATCACTATTTGGAGAGCATCTTCATAAATATGGCGATGATGAATATGGTTTTACTTATATAAGTAAAGATGAATTTCACAAAATCGGTTACACAACAAATTTAACGTTAGAAACTATTGAAGAAGCGTATCGAAATGGAGTCGATATGATAGTTACACATCATGCGCCGTGGAGTTTTTTATTTGGTATGGAAGAGGCTTGTATTGAGAAATTGAAGCAATATGAAATGAATCATTTTTGGATTCATTTGCCGTTAGATTTTGTAAAGTTTGGCACGTGTACATCGTTATTTAACGAAATTAGGATAGATACAATACTGGAATATTCAACCTATGAGGAAGAAGAACTACCAGGAATAGGAGAATATAAAGAAGCCATTCCTTTTTCAAACTTAGTTGGAAAACTTGAAGAAAAAATGGAAGAGAAAGTGAAGAGCTGGAGAAATCACGATAAACCAGTAAAACGGATTGCAATCTTAACCGGTGCAGGAAATAATACAAATTTGATTGAACGTGCATTAGAAAAAGGATGTGACACGTACATAACAGGTGAAAAAACATTATATACAGTGCAACATGCGAAATTTAAAGGAATTAATTTAATTGTAGGTAGTCATACGTTTACAGAAGTGTTTGGTGTAGAAAGTTTGGCTCATAAATTACAAGACAGAGACCCTGCAATAGAAATTATTAGAGTATATGAAGAGCATTTAGAGTGATAAAATCACGTTATCATAAATGGAATATTGAAGAAAGTCATTGTAATAAAATAAAATTGTTGTTTGTTATATCAGGGCGATTGAAAGGATTTTACTTTTGTTTGTCAAATGATAGTAAAGTTGTCTTTTGAATTAAGGAAATATTCGGAGTTGAAGGGTGAGAGAATGGACATTTCAATAATCACTGCACAACTAGTTAAGGAAAAAGTTATTTCACATTATCCAAATAGCGTAAAAGCATTAAACGGGGGAACGACAAGTACTATATATTTGTTAGATGAACAATACGTTATAAAGTTGAATGAATCGGATGTCATACGTGAAGAAGCTTATTTTCTTCAGTTTTATAAAAAGGACGAATTATTTCCAAAGCTTTTATATAAGGAACCTTTAAATCGCTATATTGTTTACTCATTCCTTGAGGGCACAACTTCTTGCAAACTAGGCCATAAACGGAGTGTTCTTAGTAAACTTGTAAAGGAAGTTATCAATAAGTATGAAGTAGCTACAGAGGTTGATGGCTGGGGATGGAAAGAAAGCCCAGTTCAATCTTGGAATGAATTTTTAACGACAAATGTGATGGAAGCTCATGAAAATGTAAGACGTTACATAAGTGAGGAAGAGTATAGAACGGTTTTTAAGTTAGCAAATAGTCCAAGTAGGGGGACTGGAATAAATCAGCCATTTTTATTGCATGGTGATCTTGGATTTCATAATTTTATATTTCAAGAGAATAAACTGCACGGTGTAATTGATCCTTTACCAGTGTTAGGAGATCCTATATATGATTTAATTTATGCGTTCTGTTCAACTCCGGAAGATTTAACAAAAGAAACGATTGGTTATGCGATGAAACAATGTGTATTTTATAAAAAAGACCGTGATTTATATGAAGAAATAGTCATAGGATTATATTTGCGTATAGATACATGTTTACGGCACCACCCGAAAGATTTAGAAGATTATTTAGCAGCTTGGCGTTATTGGATGGACGAGGTTGAGGTGACTTTATAGTACAAATATTTTGGGGGAGATAGTGAGATGAATGTTGCAGAAGCCAAAAAGGATTTACTGTAATTCCATTGTCAGTTACAGTTGTTTATTTACTTACTTTTATAAGTTTATTAATTGAAAATAAAAAAGTAGATTATTATCAACAAAAATCAGTTTAATAAAAATATAGGGATAGGGGGAATTATGATGAAAAATTACGTTTGTACAACGTGCGGTGTGCAGTATGCAGCGAGTGTAGAGGAACCGGTGAGTTGTCATATTTGTGATGAAGAGAGGCAATATGTGAATCCGAAAGGGCAGTCTTGGACGACTTTAGAAAATTTGCAAACAGATGATACATATAAAAATGTAATAATCGAAGAGGAAAATGGACTTTATAGTATTACGACAAAACCAGGATTTGCGATCGGTCAAACGGCATTTATAGTGAAAACAGAGTTATATCGTTTACTATGGGACTGTATTACGTATTTAGATGAAACGACAATTGCGAAAATAAAAGAGCTTGGTGGATTAGATGCGATTGCATTGTCTCATCCTCATTATTATTCAACGCAAGTAGAATGGGCAGAGACATTTGATGTACCAATTTATATACACGAAGATGATAAAGAATGGGTGATGCGCCCAAGTAGTCGTATTATTTATTGGTCTGGTGAGTCTTTACAATTAGCGGATGGGATTACTGTACATCGTCTTGGAGGACATTTTAGTGGTGGTTCTGTATTGCATTGGGAAGAAGGTAATGATGGAAAAGGGATTTTGTTAACAGGTGATATTATTCAAGTTGTAGCGGATGAGCGGTGGGTAAGTTTTATGTATAGCTATCCAAACTTAATTCCATTACCAGCGAGAAAAGTGGAAGAAATGGTGAACCGAGTGAAGTCGTTACAGTTTAATCGTTTATACAATGCTTTTCATCGAGTAGTAAAAGAAAATGCAGATGAGGCAGTTGAACGTTCTGCTGAAAGATATATAAAAGCAATAGAAGGAAAGTTGTTTCATACGTAAAAGGAGAGTAGCTTAATGAAAACGTTAGTATGCTTTGGAGATAGTATTACAGCTGATGAAACATTTTTTGATGGAATGCCGAGATTAACACCACGTTTGCAAGAGATGTTTCCGAAGTGGAAAGTAGTGAATGCAGGTGTTCCAGGGGATAATACATTCGATGCGTTAAATAGGATTGAAGAAGATGTAATATCATATAAACCAGATTTCGTAACAGTTTTTCTTGGTACGAATGATGCAGTTTCTTTTTCTCAAGTGTCATTACAAGCATATAAAGAAAACTTAGAGAAGATTGTGAACCATATTTCATCAGATAAAGTACTACTGATTAGTCCTGCACCAGTTGATGAAGAAAGACAGCGTAATAGAACAAATAGAGTGCTTGGTCAGTATGCAGACGTGGTGGAGAAAGTGGCGAGGGAAACAGGAAGTTATTTTCTAAACGTATTCGCTGAAATGATTCAAGAACGGGATTATAAAAGATTTGTAGAAAATGGTGAAAAAGATGGATTACACTTTGGACCAGAAGGCTATGAGTATGTAGCGAGGTTAATTGGTGAAAAGTTAAAAGGAATTTTATAAGGAGCAAAGCACTTAGTGTTTTGCTTTTTCTTGTTTTTTTGCAGTCTATAAACTTATTCACCGCTGTAATTTGCACAGATATTTTGTTTTTTTATATGCGTAAAAGGTTAGCTCTGTTTTAAAGTAATATAAATTTATTTTTAAAAATTTATATTTCGTAGTTGAAAATCAATAAAGGTGTAACTATAATAGTTACAGTGAGTTTGTTATTTTGAAATATACACATTGAATTACAAGAATGAAAGGAGTTTTTATGTAAATCAAAAAGTTATAAAAATCTATTAATTTTTATAATAAGATAAAAAGCTTTTCGGTTCATACACATTATTAAATATGTTAATTCTAATAGAAAACTAGAGGTGGAAAGATGAAAAATTTTAAAGGTATGTTGATATCATCACTTGCAATTACAACTTTTGCTGGGGTAGGTACGACATTTGTAACAAATACAGTATATGCTGCTAATGACAATTCTAGTAAAATACTAGTTCGTTCTAATAAGAGTATAAATACAACAACTAGCTCGAGATTGCCTGTATTATCAGTCAATCCTTATGATGAACCTAGATTTTCGAGACAGGGATATCTTGAAGAGGCACCTTTAGGAATTAATGCTCCTTATGCCTGGGGAATTAAAGGAGGAGATGGTCAAGGAGCAACTTTTGTAGATTTGGAAGAAGGCTGGTTATTAAATCATGAAGATTTAGTCGGTCAAAATATTGAATTTATGTCTGGAAAAATGAGTAATGATCTTTCTCATGGTACTTCAGTTCTAGGTGTTGTTTCTGCAGCTGACAATCGGATTGGGAACATTGGGATTGCACCAAAAGCAAAGGCAAAAGTAATTTCAGTGATCCGAGATAATGGAAGAATCGATGTAAGAGATGCTATTTTAAGTGCCGTAGATTCTTTACAGGCTGGAGATGTTTTATTAATAGAAGAATCCTTTAAATATGATGGATATGGAGATGACCCTTTACCAGTAGAAGTATACCCGAGTATATTTAACGCAATTCGCAAAGGTACAGATAAAGGCATTATTATTGTAGAAGCAGCTGGTAATGGTGGGATTGATTTAGATGAATTTAAAGACCGTAATGGTAAACAGATTTTAAATCGAAATAGTCCAGACTTTAAAGATTCAGGAGCTATTATAGTTGGAGCATCTACTGCAAGAGTTCCTCATAAACGTTTAGGTTTCTCTAACTATGGTAGTAGAATTGATGTATATGGTTGGGGAGAGTATGTTGACACATTAGATACATATCAAAATCAAAATAGTAAAGGACAAAAAGTTACAGATCAGAGTATAATGAATCGTTATACTTCTAATTTCCGTGGTACTTCTAGCGCTTCGCCTATAATCGCTGGGGCTGCTGTATCAATTCAAGGGATTGCTAAAGAACATTTAGGTAAGGCATATACACCAAAAGAATTGAGAGCAATTTTAAGTAATCCTAATACAGGCACAAAGTCTAATAATCCATCATCTGATAAAATAGGGGTTTTACCAGATTTAAAAGCGATTTTGTCTAACCTTGGATTTCATAGTGATTTAACTACCAATGATCCTATGGTATTTCCAGATAACGTAGAAAAAAATGAAGGAAAAGAAAATTCAACTTTCGTATTTCCAGGTGAAGAAACAAAAAAAACAGGGGAGAAAAATTCAACTGTAACATTCCCAGAAGAAGATTTAAAACAGGAGGAAAAAGAAGAGGGATTAATTGTTTTTCCTGATTAATAAAAAAATACTACCTTCCATTTGGAGGTAGTATTTTTTATTTCTTGTCATTAACAAGCAGGCATGAAATTTGTATTTGTTTATCTTTCATAATGAACTTAACCACAAAATCGAATATTTGACTGTTAATTAACTTTTTCGTCTCAATCAATTACATGAATCAATCTAGAAATGCTTGCTGCAATGCTTTGAGCCCATCACTGTAGATGCGATGAAACAGATTTATTGCCTCTTCATCACTAACCTCAACAGGAGTGAACGTACAAAACCACTCTACTAATGATGTTTTACTTTCAGCACCTTCTTTAACCCGGATTGTGGACTCATAATTAGTGACTGGGAATGGTGAATTCATGATTGAATACGTGTAGTACCGTTCCTTATCATTGAATACTTCTAAACGTTCTATAATCGTATCACCATCTGGATTAGCTAGGTGACGTACACGACCGCCTTCAGTTAATTTACTGCTAGGTATATAAGGTAACCAGTCTGGAAGGGAGTTGAATCCTCCGATTAATTGCCATACTTGTTCAGGTGAACCGAAAATTTCCATAGATGTAGTAGTATGTGCCATATTTGTTATGCTCCTTTTTAACCTGAATTTTTTTATTTAATATATAATTTATAAATCAAAACTATATACTTTTTATAACTAAACTATATAATAAATATAGAAACGAAAATTTATGAGCAAGGAAGTTGAAAAATATGACATTAACAATGGGCTTTATTGGATTTGGAAAGTCAGCTAACCGCTATCACTTACCTTATGTAAACACGCGTAATAATATAAAAATAAAAACGATTTTTGTACGTCAAATAAATGAAAAATTAGCGGCTCCATATAAGGAAAAAGGTGTTTACTTCACTACTGATTTGGACGAATTGTTGAATGACAAGGAAATTCAAGTGGTGACGGTCTGTACGCCAGCACATACGCATTACGAATTAGCGAAAAAAGTTATACTTGCTGGAAAATCAGTTATCGTTGAAAAACCATTTTGCGATACAGTGGAACATGCGAAAGAATTATTAGCTTTAGGACGAGAAAAAGATGTAGTAGTTATGCCTTATCAAAACCGCCGTTTTGATGGTGATTTTTTAGCTGTGAAGCAAGTAATTGAACAAGGATTCCTTGGTGATATTATTGAGATTGAATCACATATTGATTATTTCCGTCCTGGTTCAATCACTCATGAAGCTCCAAAAGAAGAAGGTTCATTTTACAGTTTAGGTATTCATACGATGGACCGTATGATTTCACTATTCGGCCGTCCAGATACGGTTACATACGATATTCGTAATAATGAAATGGAAGGTGCGGTTGATAACTATTTCGATGTTGGTTTACATTACGGAAATCAGTTGAAGATTAAGCTGAAAACGAACCATGTCGTAGCAAAAGATTATCCACGCTTTATCGTCCATGGAACAAATGGATCATTTATTAAATATGGTGAAGATCAGCAGGAAAATGATTTGAAAGCGGGGATTATGCCCGAGAGTGCAGGGTTTGGTGAAGATTCACCGATGTACTATGGAGTTGCTAAATATCGTAATGCAAATGGTGACTGGATTGAAAAACAAATTAAAACGCCGCTTGGTGATTATGGTCGTTTCTATGATGCTGCGTATGAAACAATTATAAATGGTGCACCAAAACTTGTGAAAGACGAAGAAGCGGTAACGAATATTGAAATCTTAGAAAATGGATTTGCTGCCCCATCACCTTCAGTTTACAAACTTGAGGCTTTACATTTGAATGAATAGAAGAGAGTTTGCAGTATAAAGGAGGTATGGAAATGGCAAGCGGATCAACACAAGTAAAATACCTCGGCATTTATCAAAAGATTAAACAGCAAATTTTAGACGGTGAATATAAAATCAACGAAAAAATTCCGAGTAGCCCCGTCCTTGCTGAAGAATTTGGTGTTTCAGCCCTTACTATTAAGAAAGCGTTGGATCTATTAGTTAGAGATGGCTACATTATCCGCCGGCGCGGAAGTGGAACAGTGGTGCAAGATTGGCGTCAACAGGAAAAGGCACGAATGATTCAAACTTTAACGGGTACGAAAGCTGTATACGGCAGTGAGGTAGAAAGTAAAATTATCGAGTTTGCGATTGTTGGGGCTGATGAAGTAGTTGCTGAGAAATTGGGAGTTTCAATCGGTGATTTCGTCTATAAAATCATTCGCCTCCGCATCATTCACAGCATTCCGACGATTATGGAGCATACATGGATGCCAATTTCGGTTATCCCAGGTGTTGAGGCTTCTGTTTTAGAGGAGTCGATATACTCACATATTCAAAATAAACTTGGTCTTGAAGTAGGGACATCTGTTGTCAGGGTTAAAGGAATTCGCCCAGATGATAGGGAAAAGCAGTTTATGAACTTAACAAATCAGGACTTCCTAATGCGAGTTGAACAAGTAGCTTATTTAACGGATGGACGAACTTTTGAATATTCTTATGCAGATCATCTACCCGAAACCTTTGAGTTTGAAACAGTCATTACTGCAAAAAATTATAAAGAGATATAAAAATCGGTTGAGGCAAGTATTGTCTCAACTGCTCCTATTATACGTTAATAGAATGAATCCAAGACTTAACATTTGATTTATAGAACTGTAAAGTTTAAAATTACAGTATAGTTTTTAGAAGTGAGTTGTTATCGTCTGTAAAATGTAGATAAATTAAATATTCTCGAATAAATAATATTGCTTGTATTTGATTCTAAACTGTAATTTTTTTTAATACATTTCAATAACCGATGTTTAAAATGTACGTTTCATAACATTAAAGGAGTGAGTTAAATATGGTAATTCTATATACAACAGCAAGCTGTGCTTCATGCCGAAAAGCGAAGGCATGGCTTGAAGAGCATCAAATTGATTATATTGAAAAAAACATCGTATCAAATTCTATGACAGTTGATGAGCTTAAATCGATTCTTCGTTTAACTGAAGAGGGGGCTACTGAAATTATTTCAACTAGATCCAAAACTTTTCAGGACTTAAATATAAATATTGAGGAGCTCTCGCTCAATGAATTTTATACATTAATAATTGAGCATCCACTAATGTTACGTCGCCCAATTATGCTGGACGAGAAAAGATTGCAGATTGGTTTTAATGAGGAAGAAATTCGTAAATTTTTACCACGTAGCGTTCGAACGTTTTTGAACATTGAATTGCAAAAATTGGCCAATTAATAAGTAGTATTTTTAGAAAAAGTTTTTTGAAAGGAGGAAGCAGAAGATGATTGAAGTATGTGTTACAGTTAATTATAATGATAGAAATTATCAAACAAATGTTATTGTGAGTAAAGATACGATTTGGACAAAAATTAAACAGTTGGCAGAAGAACAAGTGAAGAAACAGTGGAGTGTTTAATTTTATTTTCAACTTAAAAAGCTAAATGAAGTTATCAGATATAGGTGGGACCGGATAGAATATAAGAGAATTAATTTTTTATGGCAAGAAGTATTCTATATGTTTTAACGTTCTAACCTATCTGTAATATTTATGGCTACAGTTAATATATGAGAAACAATATTTTTGATCGTAGGAGGAAAATCATGAACAGCGACTTTACCTTGGCTATACACAGTTTAACTTATTTAGCTTTACAGCCAGATCGGATGTCAACAAGTAATGCTATTTCAGAAAGTGCAGGTGTACATCCAGTACGCATTCGCAAAGTACTAAGTTTGTTAAAAAAACATAAGTTTATACAATCGAAAGAGGGGACTGGTGGCGGTTTTATTTTCGCTCGCGATTTAGATGAAATTAATCTTTGGCATATTTATCAGATAACCTCTGAAGGTGCTTTGCAGCCGAAGTGTCCAGAATCAAACAATCAGTGTGTTGTAGGTTCGAACATGCGAAAAGTTCTTTTCGCTATTTTCTTAGGTGCTGAAGAGCATCTAGGTGAATACTTAAAGAATTATACAATGAAAGAAGTTGTTGACCTTATCAATCAAGAGTGTTAAGCGGCTTAATTATTATATAGCCGTGAGTTCTTAACACTTAAATGTAATGAAAAATATTACAGTATAATTGTTTTTATATCTTTTTTATCGTCACAAAAAATATTTATAGGAAGGTGAAACGGTATGATGTCAAATAATAATCATGTTTTAAAAGTAGGAGATTGGGTTCGTGGAATATCAAATGAAGGTGAATTAATAGTTGGTTATATTGTATCACTTGATGATGTAGAGGATATAGTTACAGTTAGTATTGTGAAACGTGACGGCCAGTACACAATAAACGAAGCGATTTTACTCTTTAGTAAACACGTTAACAAACTCCCTGAATCAAAGGTAATAAATAAGGAACAAATCCTTTATCTTATAGATCTTGCATTATTAACAGGGGATGAAGAATGGTTTATCGAGCTTTCTTCAAAATTAAACTCGATAAAAGAGCTAGTTAATGAGGGATTTTAAAATTTAAACTTTTGAGGGTGCACACAATCCGCCTTATGAAGAGGACACAATTACTTTTTGCATAAAAGGAAATGATGTAAAAACAATGCATTACAAACATAGAGCTATCCTTGAAGAAGAGCCGAACAAACTACAATTAAGATGATATTGAAGTGATTTGTTTGTGTGTGTATTCCTGATAACGATAATTATGTAAATGAGCTGTCCATATGGGGCAGCTTTTTTGCTTTTTGCTCAGTGTAGCTTTTTAAATTGTATATGAATTCAATATTAATAATATATATCCTAAAATTTGGTTTTTGTATTTTGGGATTTTTTCTTTTTACCTACATTAATTATTTATTAGAATATCTTTTATGTTTAAAATAAGATTTTTTGATAAAAGGGGATATAAGTATCTTTATAATAAGTCACCTAGAAAAACAATGTATTATTATATTTTTTTACTAACTAATTCAGCTTTAAGCGATAAAAACAATGGCTACATGCTAACTGTAAAATATTATCCATATAAAATTATTCCTCTTTAATATTTCTGAAAATATAAAAATATTAATTTTATAAATATACACGTTATAATGAGGGCGTCGAGAGAAATTTTATTATCTCTGGAGAAAATATAAAAAATGCGATTATTAGTAAGAAAGGTGTGTGATTAGAGGCGAAATGTATGTAATGTGCTTCAGTGGCTTGTGTAAGCAATATCATCAGTGCTACCGAAGTTATGAAGGTAATGTATAGAATTGAGAAAGAAATGCCTCGCAAATGAAGAGAGGCCGGTTTAGCTAAAATTACTGTTAAAAGTAAAAAAGAGAAACCATTAAAGTAATACACTGTATTAGAAATGTTGCAACGTATTTATGAAGTCTATTCTATATTGTTCTCTTAAGGGGTCTTTATATAAAGAGCGGATATTACGAGTAAACTTTTTTGTGAACGCTAACAATTATATTAGGACGCTAATTAGCGAATGTTTCAATTTGGATTCATTATGATGAAGGACATACAATGTGGGGCAACTTGTAAGGAATTCATTTTCCAGAAAGGGAATATTTGTTAGATGCAAAGAGAGATGCAGGAATAGATACAAGGGGGAGTTATTATATGAACGGGAATACTGCAAAGAAAATAGAAGTTCAAGCTGAAAATACCGCACCAAAAAATGAGCAATATGCAGATCCGAAAAAGTGGCATAAGCAGGATACTACATGGGCACTGAGTCTATTTGGAACTGCAATTGGAGCAGGGGTGCTCTTTTTACCGATTAATGCAGGTTCAGGTGGTTTATTATCTTTACTACTAATTACATTACTTGCATATCCAGTTATGTACTACTCACATAGGGCGCTTGCTAAAATGATATACGCTTCTAATTCTGCTGATGAGGGGATCACAGGTACAATTAGAGAGTATTTCGGAAATAAAGCGAGTATCATTTTTAACATCGTATATTTCGGTTCAATTTATACAATCGTACTAATGTATTCGGTTGCGCTTACAAACACTGCAAGTAGTTTTATCGTGCATCAATTGCACATGCCAGAACCTCCAAGAGCTATTTTATCACTTGTATTAGTTCTTGGTCTTATCGCTATACTGAATTTTGGTCAAGATATTACTGTAAAGGTAATGAGTATGTTAGTGTATCCTTTCATAGTTTCTCTACTTTTTATCGCAATATCTTTAATTCCACAGTGGAATACGTCAATGCTTAGTTTTTCAGCTGTTTCAACTGCTTCAACAGGAACAGGCTATTTTGGAACGATATTGATGATTCTACCAATCATCGTATTCTCATTTAATCATTCACCTATGATTTCATCATTTGTTGTGAAACAGAGAGCTACGTATGGAATCGAAGCCACTGATGCTAAATGTGCGCAAATACAAAAGGTTTGTTATATTATGACATTCGCTGTTGTTATGTTCTTCGTTTGGAGTAGCGCATTGAGCTTGACTCCAGATGATATAAAAATGGCAAAAGAACAAAACTTATCAATTCTTTCATATCTTGCTAATGAGCTTAATTCGCCTGTAATCACTATTGCAGCTCCAATTATTGCTTTTGTGGCTATTACAAAGTCTTTCCTTGGCCATTATATAGGAGCATTTGAAGTAATGCGTGACATGATTATTAAGTTCGGTAAATCACGTGGAAAAGATATTGAAGAAAAAACAATTAAGACAGTAATCCTTACTTTTGTTGTATTATCATGCTGGTTTGTTGCTTATACAAATCCAAGTATTCTTGGACTTATTGATTCTCTAAGCGGTCCATTAGTTGCTACTATCTTATGTCTATTACCGATGTATGCGATTCAAAAAGTTCCAGTACTAGCTAAATACAAAGGGAAAATGAGTAACGTATTTGTTATTATTGTAGGTGTACTTACTGTCTTAGCAAGTATTAAGTCATTATTCTAATTCACTATTATTCGTATTAGTGTAAAAATAGTTAATACGAATAACTTTTTGGACAAACTTCTCACATTGGAGAGTTTGTCCTTTTTTAGTCATTTTATCAACTTGCCGACAAACAGCCACCTTCCAGGCAGAAGGTGGCTTGTTTCGGTATTAATTTATTTTAACTATTCACGTCTGAATGGCCCTTTTGGAGCAATTAGCTCTAAATTAGTACTATCTGAATCGGGGGAAGTAGGCAACTCCTGTACCAAATCCAGTTTTCTAGCCGTCTTCTTGAAAGATAATTGGTTCGTCATCTGGGTGCTATCCTATGCCCATCAAGCTAACAAAATGGATTGCCTCTGAAACAAAAAATGATTTTTATTACTATAAAAAACGTAAAGTATCTGTTTTTAGAAAAAATTAATTTTTATAAATTGATGGAGATATAACTCAATTCTTTTATATATGTAGTTAAATATGATTGTCAGAATGAACTTAAAGTAATTATGATTTCTAGAAATACGAACTGATGTTTTGAATTGGTTTAAAGTTGCTGGAACAAAATAAAACCAATTGAGCAAAAAAACTTGCAAAAATAAAAAGAGAGATGTATATTAATTGATGTATCAATAATTGATACATCAATTAATGTTTTAACAAGAAAGAAAAGGAACATTTTATGAAGGAAATGTTCGTAAATATCAGTGGAGAAGAACGCAAAATACTTATTCATGTTCTATTACAGATGCAAAAAAATGTAGAGAATATTAAAGAATAGAGAGTGTAGGGGGCAGAATAGTGTGGAAATAATCGCAGCTATTTTAGTCGGGATCGTAGCATTAGAACATTTGTTTATCATGATCCTTGAAATGTTTTTTATTGATTCAAAAGTAGCGAAACGTGCTTTCAAATTACCGAAGCATTTAGAAGGAGATCGAAACGTAGCCATTATGTTTGCAAACCAAGGTTTATATAATGGATTTTTAGCGGCTGGTCTCATTTGGGGACTTGTACTTGGGCTCAATCCAATTGGTTATATTGTCCAATTATTTTTCGTGATTTGTGTGGTGATAGCAGCTATTTTCGGAGGTTTCACATCTAATAAATCAATTATTGTGAAACAAGGACTTCCAGCTGTTTTAGCATTGGTTGCCCTTTTATGTATAATATAGAATCAAAGTTTTTCAATAAAAGAACTCATTTTTGAAAAGAATACGCTATTCTTTCTTTAGAATTATAGGAAAGGATGGCGTTTTTGTATGTCTATTTCTATATGTAGTGATTTATAACTATTCTCTCAAGGGACTCAACTGCTTTTCAGCTTTTGGATATATTTTCATCCATCTTTGTTTCCTCCTATTGTTGGATAGTGTAATAATTGATAAAAATTTTGATGAAATTGGATTATAACGATTGATCAAAAAAGTTAGTGATTAAAAATATTATTCTTTAGTACATACATTTTTAAGATGTTAAATATATTTCATAATAGTCTCTGTAAGATAGGGATAAGTAGAATAGTACTTTTTATAACTTTGAATGTCATTCATAATAGCACCAGTAAGAAGAAAACAGGCTTTACGGTACTACTAGTTACCAAAGATGTTACAGTAGTTTATTTAGAATCAGATTGATTGAAAGGTTGTACTATATGGCCTAATAATTTCGAAAAAATGTCGGTGTGGCATAAAACAATTATGGAGGTTAAAGATATGAGTACTTCAAATTTGAATGAAATAAGTAAACAAATTTTAAAAGAGGAGGAAACACTTCAATTTTCCTCTTTTACAAATGAAGATGCCTTGCAACTAGGTTTATTTATCGTTGAAACAGCAAAGCGAGAGGGGAAATTGATTGCTGTTGATATAACGAAAAATGGTGTGCAATTATTTCATTTCAAGATGACAGGGACAAATGAGGAAAATACGAAATGGATTGAGCGTAAAAAACGAGTCGTTTCCCTGCATGATCGTAGCTCGTATTATATGCAGATACAAAGTGAAATAACTGGGGTCTCCTATAATGAAAAATATCTTTTAGATACTTCAGAATACGCTGCGTTTGGTGGATGTTTTCCTATCAGAATAAAAAACGTAGGGGTTATTGGAATGATAACAGTTTCAGGATTACCACCAGAAGAAGATCACGAATTGGTAATAAGGGCAGTTGAAAATCATTTGAAGCAATAGTAAAAGTAAATGTGATGGTTAAGTAAAAGCCAAGAATGAACATATTATTGTTCGTTTTTGGCTTTTTATTATTTTTTCTTATAGTCGGCTAAGAGGGTTCTTTTACAGGTAGTACTTAATTTTGCAATGTTCTTTAAATTGCATCGTTTTGTTCGAGTGAGCGAAATTGCTGTAATTGAAGATGCTCTAAATTAATGTGAAATTTGGTGATTAAAGGAGCTACATTTCATATTTGTGTAAATATGAAACAAGCAGGATACATGAATAGAGAATGGGTAAAATAGTACCGAATGATGATTAGATTTTATGAATGATGTTATAAGGCTTTTTTTAGGAAAACTGAAAGAAGCAGTGTGTTTAGATTTAGAATGACTGGCAATGGGTGCTAGGAAGTTCAATGATTCAAAAATGAACTCATTTAAACGCATACTATCTTCGAGATGTATCATTTTGAAGAATATTAAAACTTAGGAGGAACGGAATTATGACAAAAGATTTCTATACTGCACTGAAAGAAAGACGTACTTACTATGGGATTAATAAAGAGGTACAAGTATCGGATGAAAAAATTAAAGAAATCGTGGAGTTTGCTGTGAAATATACTCCATCCGCTTTCAATTCTCAAACTGCACGATTAGTTGTATTATTTGGTGAAGCTCATGATAAATTATGGGATATTACCACTGAAACATTAAGAAAAGTAGTTGGAGATGGAGATTTTTCAGGAACGCAACAAAAAATGGATTCTTTTAAAGCTGGTTATGGAACAGTATTATTCTTTGAAGATGAGGCTATCGTTAAATCGCTTCAAGAAAAATTTGCTGCATATGCTGAAAACTTCCCAATTTGGTCACACCAAGCGTCAGGTATGCACCAATTAGTCGTGTGGACAGGTTTAGAAGCAGAGGGATTAGGGGCATCATTACAACATTATAATCCATTAATTGACGATGAGGTAAAACAAGAATGGAATGTCCCTGCTAATTGGAAACTAATTGCACAAATGCCATTTGGTAATCCAACAGCTGCACCAGGTGAAAAAGAATTCCAACCACTTGAAGAGCGTGTGAAATTTCATAAGTAATATTCGAATGTAATAAAATAGAAATTTAATCAGTGGTGGTCTTACTGTCCGCAAATAGCAGGGGAAGCTAACTGTATTGTAAAAATAAAACTGTTTATTAATAAAAAAGCTTATTCGTTTTTTTATTAATCGAGTATGTATGAATAAAAGATTTTAAAACACTATTTTAATCTGTAAGGGAACAAGGTGATCGTTTTGATCACCTTGCTTTATTTCTTACATTTTATTTATTAAAAAACGCTAGCTTTTCATAAATGCTTGAAAAATTAGCGTTTTAATAATAGGTATCTGTAATTTGATTACTTAAAACTATATACGAAAAAGCTTTTATGTTATTCCTCAAGTTCTATCCATTCCTGTGACCATTCTTCTATTCCGCGAATAATAGCTTCTAAAGCAAATCCTTTTTGAGTTAAAGAATATTCTATACGAACTGGTGTCTCAGGAAAGACTTTACGTTCGACAATTCCTTCTAGTTCTAATTCTTTCAATCTTTCTGAAAGTAATCTTCCGCTAACAGGAAGAGAAGATTCAAGTGTACAAAAGCGCTGAGATCCAGAAAAAAGTTGGTAAATAATTAGTGCTGTCCATCGTTGACTAAAAAATTTCATTCCTTTTTCAAAGCGAGGGCATAATGTAGAATCATTCATTTTCCTTCACCTCCTAAAATAAATTATATAACATCTTACTATTAGTAACAAATGTTTTTATGATTAATTACTTGACGTAAATTGATTACGAATGTATACTCACTTACATAAAGTAACTAGGTTGTTTTATGTAACTAAAACTCTTTTCTTTAAATGGCCAAAGTTGTAATGATACATATTGCATATAAGCTGAGAGAAAAAAGAATAGCATCTGTAAAAACACTTACGTTGTGTAAGTTAAACAATAAAAAATATAACAATGGAAGAGAATTTTAGAGATTCTCTATACTAGGAGGTACCTAATGGTTACAACAGATACAATTCATATGTTAGAAGATAAAATTCAATTTATACATCAAGATGGAAAGGATATTTATTTAGTAGGCCCTATCAAATTGCCAATTAATTTATATGGGGAGACTAAAGTTTTTCAATGGTATTCTTGGTTACAATGTAGTGAGGTTACAAATAGTGTAGAAGGAATTATCGAAAAACTCTCATCTATTAATTTAGCTGATATGCAGCAATCTAGTGTACTTGTATATGGTGATTTTGAGAATTCTGAAGATGCCCTAATTCGTATGCATAGTATTTGTCACACCGGTGATATCTTTGGTAGTAAACGTTGTGACTGTGGATTCCAATTAAAGCAGTCTTTACAAATGATTACAGAACATGGTTCAGGTGCTTTATTTTACTTAGCGAATCATGAAGGAAGAGGAATTGGCTTGTTTAGTAAAGCTATGACGTACCTCTTGCAAGAAAATGGATTAGATACAGTAGAAGCTAATCTGAACCTAGGTTTTGAAGATGATGTTCGAAACTATGATGATACAATTGAAGTATTAAAAGCGCTACGCTCAAAACCTGTAAAACTTATTACAAATAATCCGAAAAAATTAGAAGCGTTACAAAAAGCTGGATTAAATGTTACGAGTCGTGAACCGTTATGGGGTGATGTCTCAGAGTTTAATGAGAAATATTTGCAAACGAAGATTCAGCGTTCTGGACATTTTGAAGGGGGACACTTACATGCTTGAGCATGAATTGTATATGAAGCTAGCACTAGAAAATGCCAAGGCTATGAAGGGACAAACGACTCCAAATCCATTGGTTGGATCTGTAATTGTAAATGATAATCGAATTGTAGGGGTCGGAGCACATATGAAGGCCGGAGAACCACATGCCGAAATACATGCGATACGTATGGCTGGAGAACAGGCACGTGGTGGTACAATTTATGTAACTCTTGAACCTTGTTCTCATCATGGTAGAACAGGGCCTTGTGCTGAAGCAATTGTACAAGCAGGAATTAAGAAGGTAGTAGTTGCTACACTTGATCCAAACCCGCTTGTTTCTGGACGTGGAATTAAAATTCTACAAGATGCAGGTATTGAAGTACTTGTAGGAGTGTGTGAAGAAGAATCTAAAAAAATGAATGAAGTCTTTAATAAATATATTTTGACAAAGCGCCCATTTGTAACGATTAAATCAGGAGTTACATTAGATGGGAAAATCGCTACGTCTTTATCGGATAGTAAGTGGATTACATCTACAGAAGCAAGACAAGAAGTACACCAAATACGAAACGAAAATGCGGCTATTTTAGTAGGAGCGAATACTGTTCAAAAGGATAATCCATCATTGACAACGCGTATTCCAAATGGCCGAAATCCAATTCGAGTAATATTGGACTCGACGTTACGCATACCGATGGAAGCTAACGTTGTTACAGATAGAGAAGCTCCTACCTGGATATTTACAACAAGTAATCATGCAGAGGAAAAAAAGAAAGCATTAGAAAATGCAGGAGTTAAAGTATTTGTTACTAGCGGAGAAAAGCATATAAACTTACATGAAATGCTTGATGTTTTAGGACAAAAAGGAGTTTCCTCCCTGCTTATTGAAGGTGGTGGAGAAGTAAATGCTTCGTTTATTGAAAATAAACTAATGGATAAAATTATTTTATATTTCGCACCTAAAATTATTGGAGGTAGATTGGCGCCTAGTTTTGTAGAGGGGACTGGTATTACTAAAATGAAAGATGCAATTGAATTTAAGGATATATCATTTACCCAGATTGGAAAAGATTATAGATTTATTGGCTATCCAGCATATCGGAAAGATGAGAAATAAGGGGAATAAAAACTACTTATATGTTCCGATAAATGGATTGCAGAAAGGAGCGATGAAGAGTGAAGTTTGGATTTGATATCGATGATACATTAATTGATTTAAGGCAGCATGCTTTTCATTTATATAATAAGAAATTAAACAAAAAAGTAGGGTTGGATGTATTCCATTCTTTAAAAACAATTGAAATTCATGAAGCATTTGGCATGACTTCGGAGGAAGGCGGTCATATGTGGAATAGTTTGCTGGATGAGATTTATTATACTTCTTGTTCACCGTTTCCGTATGCTGTAGAGACATTGCAAGAATTAGAAAGACAGGGACATGAAATTTACTATATAACGGCGCGACCTAAAGAGCATGGAGAGCAAACAAAAAAATGGTTAATAGAAAAAGGATTTCCGGTACATGAAGATCGCTTTTTCTATGGAATGAAGGATGAAGAAAAAATACACTTCATACAAGAAATAAAATTAAACTATTTCTTTGATGATAAGCCGGCTGTTTTAGAAACGTTAATAGGAAAACCGATAAATGTATATGCAAAAACTACTTCTTACAATCAATATCTCAATATCCCGCGTATTACAAATTGGATGGAGTTAGGAGATATTATAAAGAAAGATATGTGAGGATTTAAATGGAAAATCAAATAGGGCCAAGAGCATATTGAGTATTACAATTTTAGAGGAAAGACATACGTATTATGTCTTTCCTTATTTTTTAATACTATCGTTTTTATTAGTGTGATGTGCTAGGAGTACTTCTAATAGAGGGGAAATAGAAAAATGAGCAATAAGAAAAATATTTTTAAGCTAGTCTTGTATGGAAGCGTAATTTATATATCATATCAGTGATGGTTTTCCCTGGTGCCACAGTATATGCGGATATTTTGGATAAGAAGTTCAAGAATTAATGAGATGTGTTCATAATCATGAATTTTTGGAAAACGAAAATTACAATGTTAGGTTATTTTGAATCAGTAGTGGACGATATGCAAAATTACATATTACAAAATAAACATCGTAATTTTGGGATTCTTGGTATAAAATACATTACTTAAACTATATATTAGAATGGAGAAAGTGAATTGGAATTATTAAGAAACAGTAAGGTTGGTACAAAACTAAACATATTAATAACTATATCAAGTATTGCATGTATAGTATTATCCCTAATAGGGTTTTGGGGATTAGAAAGAGGGAAAAGTACTTCCTCTAATATGTATGAGGATAATTTACTACCAATTGAGTAGATTGGAATTGTAGAATCTAATTTTTATCACGTTAATATGAACTTTATGGAAATAATGTTATCAAAAGATGAAAAAAGAATGAACGAATTAATAAGAGAAATGGATGGGATTCGTAAGGAAAATGATCATCTTTTAAAGCAGTTTGAGGCTAAGCTTATTTCTACTAAAGAAAAAGAATTATATAACACGTTTCATGAAACATTTAATGAATTAAGGACTCAAATGAAGAAAGCACAAGAATTAGGGAAGTCTAATAATGAGGAAGCATATGCATATTATCTAAAAGAGATTGAACCTAATATGCAAAAATCAATAAAATCAATTCGTGAATTGATTTTATATAATAGTAATAATGCAGAGCTTTTACA
The DNA here is from genome assembly GCF_000238655.1 of Bacillus sp. 7_6_55CFAA_CT2. NCBI lineage: Bacteria > Bacillati > Bacillota > Bacilli > Caryophanales > Bacillaceae > Bacillus > Bacillus sp. 7_6_55CFAA_CT2. Next base: position 1,538,729 of record NZ_JH414708.1, read on the forward strand.
GAAGGAAAATAATAATAGTGCTCAAAATACAATGATAATGTTTGTTAGTATTTCGATTTTAGCAATTTTAATAATTATATTAATTGGATATGTTATTAAATTAACTATCCGAAAACCACTTGCATTACTACAAAATGATATGGAAAAAGTAGCAGCTGGAGATTTAACAACACGTACTCCTTATAAAGCAAATAATGAATTAGGGCATATTGTTCAGTCTTTTAATAGTATGTTAGATAACCTTCAACAATTAATTGCGAATGTTAAGATGACAACACAAGAGGTTATTTTTACTACGGAGGGCGTATTACAAGATACAAATCGAGCGTCTAGTATTTCAAATGAGGTTGTACAGACTGTTTTAGAAGTAAAAACAAAAATAGAAGGACAGGTAACTAGTATTCAGGAGAGCTCATCCTCAATGGAAGAAATTACAACCGGGGTGCAAACTGTAGCTGAATCTTCAGCAGTAGTCGCTGAGGTAGCAGTAACGACTACAGAACGAATAAATATCGGTAGTGAAGTGATAAATCACTCTATTCTTCAAATGAATAGTGTGCATGATGTTGTCGAGGAAACATCAAAAGTAATAAATAAACTTGTTACACGTACACAACAGATTGATACAGCTCTCGCTGCAATTACTAATATTGCCGAACAAACGAATCTTCTTGCCTTAAATGCCGCTATTGAAGCGGCACGTGCTGGAGAGAATGGGAAAGGATTTGCAGTGGTTGCCGCAGAAGTTCGAGACTTGGCTGAGCAATCTAAAGAATCTGCAAAAGAAGTTAATCATTTAATAAAATCCATTCAAAAAGATACCCAAGATACAGTTAATGTCATGCAAAAAGGACAACAAAAGGCAGTAGAAGGAAAAGAAGCTGCTTACAAAGCGAATCAAACCTTCTTGTCTATTATGAGAGATATTGATAAGATTACAGGTCAAATTCAAGAAGTATCCGCAGCGACAGAAGAGATGTCTGCTGGTACAGAAGAAGTAAATGCTTCTCTTTCGCTAGTTTCTGAAACTGCAACGGATGTGAAAAAGGAGACTCTTCAAACTGTAAATTCAATTCAATCACAGGCCGAATCAATTGAACAAATATCAATCCAATCCAACAAAATGAAAGAAAAGGTGGAAGAATTAACGGAATTGGTTTCAAAATTTAATATTACAGAACAAAAAGAATGAGTAAATTGTAAAAGATTAGGTACGGCTATCAGCCTAAAAATAATTGTATTTTTTACGATTAAAAAGATTTTAGTAATTAATTCAATCACAAGTGTAATAACATGTATAAAAAACATGAAGACTTAAGAGTCTTCGTGTTTTTTTATTGAATAATGTCTGAAAAAATATTGATAATTATACGATATTTTGGAATTTATCACAAAATATTCATATATGCAAAATTACATACATTTAATGATTGATAATCATGAGTTAATGTAACTATAATAATTACACTGATAAGTAACTTATTGACGACAATTATAAGTGAAGAAGGAGGGCTTTATTGTATTTTGTATATAAAAAAATAGAGAAGGAGATATGCAAATGAAAAGGTTACTTGTTATAGGCCTAATGTATACAATGTTTTTCCTCATAGGAAATATACACTTACATGCTGATGAACGAATAAATGCAAAAAAAATTACTAGTTTAGAAGAGCCTACTTGGATATTTCAGGCGGGCATAAGTAAGGGGAAATATCATGATCGACAAGATTTAGGATTTATTTTGAAGAGAAATACACCATTAAAGGTAAGACAAACAAATCCTAATTTTAAAGACAAATTAACATTACGTTTATTGTCTAATGACTCAAAAAATGAAAAATTCATACAAGTAGGAAATGAATGGGTTACTATCCAAGGTGATACGTCTTTAGTTCCTTTCATAGATACTCCGTATGGTGAAGAGCACGCTGTACTTGAGTACCAAGTAGGGAATGAAAGTGCTACTAAACCCCTTCCCATTTATAAACAACAAGGAAGTGTATCTCAATTTTTTAGTACATGGGATCAATTTGATGGAGAGTATGCGTTACTTCAAGGGGAGAGTTTTCAATTATTTGTACCTAAAAAAGATAAAGAGTTAGTAAGATCTTTAAAAGATTTTCAATCATTGGATGAGTTAATTGCGTATTATGAAGATATTTTTGTGATGTATGATTCAATTATTGGTTTAGATGGCTCAACGTTTGAAAATAAAAAAAGTCAAAATCGTTATTTCTTAAAAGCAGATATATCTGGTGCTGGCGGTGCCTATTATGGCACAAATTGGACAGCGAATAGTACAGATAGTACAAAGATGTGGTTAGATAAACTAAGTTGGGGAACTTTACATGAAATCGCTCATGGATACCAAGCTGGTTTTGATAATCAAGGAATATTTACAGGAGAAGTTTCTAATAATCTATTTGGTGTTCAATATCAATATAGTAAATACGGCAAAAAAGCAGATCAACTTGGTTGGTTGTTTAATTTCGGGAAAAAGGAACAGGTAGAACGGAATTTATATAATGCTTTAATGAAAGAAAATAAAAATTATGATGATTTAGATTTACGACAAAAACTTATTCTTTTAACGATGGCGAAACAAAAAGCTGGCGATGAAGCATTTGCAAAAATGTATCAAGGTTATCGAAAACTAGCTAGCAATGCTGCTTTCAAAAAAGGTGACCATTCTTTACCAGATTTAATGAATCAGTATTATAGTGAGAATGGACAAGTTGATTTTACACCTGTTTTTGAAAGGTGGGGCTTTAAGCTTAATCATAAACAAATAGAGATGAATAGGGCGAAAGGTTTTCCGGCTGTTACTTCTTTAGCTTATATAGTGCCTGAATCACAATTAGCGAAAGCAAGAGCTATAGTTGATCCTGATATTCCGATAAACTCCAACTTCGAAATAGTTACGAATCAGCAAATTGCTCCACTTGGGCTAAAAGGGAATTTGCATATCCATTTAAATACAAATGAAATAGATACATTAAAAGGAGGAAAAATTAAATTAAAAGAAGGGAATACAGTTATTCAAGAGAAAACAATTGAAACAACAGATATCAATTTACAAGACATACCAAATGGAGTGTATACGGTTGAAATTTCAGGTGGGAAAACGAATAGTATGTACCATTTCAGTTCGTATTATGCCTATGTAAAAGAAAAAGATAATAGTCTAAAGATTGATATTAACGAAATGAAAGTGAGTAAGTTGGTAAATGAAACGATTCAATTCCTAGGATTAGGAGATGATCAGTTTGCCGTATTAAATACAGACTTAGAGCAAAATCGAGCTATTTTTACGATTACTACTAAAACGCCTCATAGCTATTATGCAGGTGAAAAATATGCATCGATAGAGGTCTTTAATGAAAAAGGTGAAAAAATTTATACGAAGGAAATGGAAGGAACAAATGTAACAATTGTAAAAGATATCATTCCACTAAAAGAGGGATATAGAATTAAAATCTATCATGATGAAATAAAAAAACGATTAACTAGTAAAGCTACTATTATTAATCCTATGAATAAAACGAATGAATTTATAATAACAAAATTGGGATTGAAAAATACTTCTTTGCAAAATAATCCAGAAGAAAATCTTATACAAAGAATTGATGAAGAAATGGAAGCGATTATAGGTAATCAGTTTTTAAAAGAGATACCAATGCAAAAATTAGAAATGAAAAAGAATGTGTGGATGGCAATAAATATGTTATCAGAACCACAAAAAATAACGTATATGAATAAATATAAAGATAGCTTATATAATGAGTAATTTTTGAGAAATGAATTGAATTGAATCTAAAAAAGTAGCAAACCAATCTATTAACCTATGTATGTAGAGGTATGTAAAAACGATTGGCTATAGTTAAAATTTTTTATCTATGCTTAAAATTCTAAAATACATTTATTTAATTTAATAATACGATTATAAAGGAGTAAAAATATGAATAATTTCGTAAAGGTAGGTCTAACTACAGGAGTGGTGTTATCGGCGATTATGCCTTATGGAGGAGTACATGCGGAAACAGAAGATTTAAAAGTGGAAACAAAGGAAGATACGTTCCGAACAGGTAATTTAACAGCACCTTCTCAAAATTCGGCAGAAAATGTAGCAAAGGATGCACTAAAAGGAAAAACAGAACAAGCATTATCATCAAAGCAAGTTAATACGGAATCCAAAGTTAATTATAATGTTACGCAAAGTCGTAAATCCTATGATGGTACTACATTGGTACGTCTTCAACAAACGTATGAAGGACGTGATGTATACGGATATCAACTAACAGCACATATTAATGATGATGGTGTACTTACGAGCGTTTCGGGAGATAGTGCCCAAGATTTACAACAACAGGAAGATTTGAAACAACCTATTACTCTATCAGAAGAGGATGCAAAGAAACAGCTTTTCAACATCTATGGAAATGATCTCACATTTATTGAAGAACCAGAAATTAAACAAGTGGTATATGTAGATGAAAATACAAATAAAGCTACAAACGCATATCAAATTACTTTTAGTGCATCTACACCTGAATATGTATCCGGTACAGTATTAATTGATGCTTTTGGTGGTAATCTATTAAAAGAACTCGTTCAAAAATTGGGTATACAAGTAGAGAGTAGTATTGTCCAATCTGCGACATCAAATAAATCAACAGATCCTTCAAAATTAACAGGTACAGGAAAAGATGACTTAGGTATTAATCGTACGTTTGGAATTACACAAAGAAGTGATGGAACGTACATGCTTGCAGATTATTCTCGTGGTAAGGGAATTGAAACATATACTGCTAATTATAAAGATTATAATAATTATAGAAGAAATGTATGGGGTTATCTCGATGATTTAGTAACAAGTAATTCTACAAATTTTACAGATCCTAAAGCAGTTAGTGCCCATTATTTAGCAACGAAAGTATATGATTTTTATCAAGAAAAATATGGCCGTAACAGCTTTGATAATAACGGACAAAAAGTAATTTCTGTCGTTCATGGTTGGAACACAAATGGTACGAATAAAGGAAATCCTAAGCAGTGGTTTAATGCATTTAGTAATGGCGCTATGCTAGTATACGGAGATCCAATTGTTAGAGCATTTGATGTGGCAGGACATGAATTTACACACGCGGTTACAAGAAATGAGTCTGGACTTGAGTACGCAGGAGAAGCTGGTGCAATTAATGAAGCGTTATCTGATATTTTAGGAGTAGCAGTTGAAAAGTATGCCAATAACGGAAAGTTCAATTGGACAATGGGAGAACAATCAGGTCGTATTTTTAGAGATATGAAAAACCCATCATCTATCTCTTCTAGATATCCAGAGGATTATAGGCATTATAATAACTTACCTATTGATGCTGACCACGATCATGGTGGTGTACACACGAACTCTAGCATTATTAATAAAGTAGCTTACTTGATTGCTAGTGGTGGAAGCCATAATGGAGTAAACGTACATGGCATTGGAGAAGATAAAATGTTTGATATTTTCTATTATGCAAATACGGATGAATTAAATATGACTTCTGATTTTAAAGAATTAAAAGAAGCTTGTATTCGTGTAGCAACGAACTTATATGGTAAAGACTCATTAGAAGTACAAGCTGTCCAACAAGCCTTTAAAGCAGCGTATATTTAATATTATTGTGATGAATTACAAACTCTTTCATTTTAATATAGTGATTAATTTGTATTTATAGAAAAAAACCTTGTAGAATTTTTCTGCAAGGTTTTTTTGAATGTTATCCCGCTATTTGCTGGGCAGTAAGACCCCCACCTCAAAATTTAGCTGTTATTTTTTTACTTGTTGTAAAGGATGGAAAGCTTTTAAGGTTGTGGCACGCCTTTTAAGAAAAAGATAAGGCGAAGCGATCTCGCTGTTATTTTCCAACAACAAACATTTGTTATTTGTATTATTTAGTGAAAGTTACCAAACGTTTTTCAAAACTATTTTACCTATTGCTTTATTTGACTCCAAATATTCATGTGCTTGTGCAACTTCATCAAACGTAAAAGGTTTAGAATCTAGCAATGGACGAAGTTTTCCTTCTTCTACAATTCGCGTTATTTTTGTTAAGATTTCTCCGCAATCATTACGCTTATCTGTATGTAATATTTTTAATGCCATAAAAGTAACGTGCAGAGAGAGTCCTTTTGCGTGTAAAGGAGAGAGGTCATGGGTTGAACGAGCTGCAATAGTTACGACAGTTCCATTGACCGCAGCAGCTTCAAAAGAATGATCAAGATTCTTGCCGCCTACTGTATCAAATATAACTTCAAATCCGTTTCCGTTCGTATGTTTTTGTACATATTCTTGAACAGATTCTTCTTTATAATTAATAGCTATATCGGCTCCTAAACGATGGGCTATTTCCATTTTGTTTTGCTGAGAAGCTGTTGTGAAAACTTTAGCGCCTGCCCATTTAGCTAGTTGAATGGCTACGTGTCCTACGCCACCAGTAGCTCCATGAATGAGAACATTTTGACCAGGTTTAATATTTGCACGATCAAATAAAGATTCCCAAGCTGTAATTGCAACTAATGGTAGAGCAGCAGCTTCTTCCATTGTTAAATTGTTAGGTTTGTGAGCAATTAATCGTGCATCAGCAAGCATAAATTCTGCAAGTGCACCTCCAGTTTCTTTAAAACCTCCGGCACATCCGTATACTTTATCCCCTGATTTGAATTTCGAAACACCTTCTCCTACTTCAATAACAATACCAGCTACATCGCCGTGTAATATAGCTGGAAACTCAGGAGCGACGGCTGAAACGGCACCACTACGCATTTTTGTATCGATTGGATTTACACTTGTTGCTTTTACATCGATTAGAACATGACCTGGTAAAAGTTTTGGTTTTGAAACTTCTTCTAATTGAAATACAGATGAATCCCCAAAAGAATGGATAATTTGTGCTTTCATAGTTTATACCTCCTGTTTGTGGTTATAGCATAGCAAAGTACGAAAAATAAGTATAATATTTTGAATTTTGTTAGTGAGAATTTTATATAGAGAAGGGGAAAGTACGTGAAATAATGTAACGTACTTGCGAAAGCAATTGTAAAGCTTTATGAAGAAAGGGTAGATGTTATTTTTGCAACATGATTTATTCATTATGTTTATTATTACTCACTTAGTATAGGTATTTTAAAGTGCCTACATCACTTTAAAGTACGTACTGCTATTCATGTTATGGCCGATTTATAATAACACTCGTAGCACAAAGAAAGTTATAACGGTTACAATAGGCAACAATGTGGTGTTACAGTATTGCCTATCAATTTTGAGTAGAAATATGAAAAGTATAGATTTATATGAATGAAGGAAAGAAAGAAAGTGGATTGTGAGCTACAAAAGGATTAAATCGTCTTATTATAGAGAAGCCTTTTGGTTATAATGTAACGTCTGCTCGTGAGTTTAGCAATAAATTAATTGAATATTTTGATAAAAATGATATTTATTATAACGATCATTATCTTTGAAAATGAATGGTAACTAGGAATACACTTAGAAAAGTATTACGAAATAAATCGTATGTAATTCAAGACATTTTTATTGACGATAATAATTTATGTGGTTAATATATTAGACATAAGATTATTTAATTACTAAAAGTAATCAAATATAAAATGTTTCGTTAAATTCTATAAATAAGTAAGTTGTGGTAGAAATGCTTTGAATTGCCACTATTAATATTGGGGACAATTAAAAAGCGAAAGGTATAAAAAGAATTGGGATTTGATAACTCTTTGTTTTTATAAAACATGAGCTTCTGTACAATTCATTTTTAAAATATTGACAAGGATTATACAACAAGAGGGGGACTGAAATTGGAATCAATGACCTTTGTTTTATTTGGAGCGACAGGGGACTTAGCGAAACGCAAAATTTACCCAGCACTATATAATTTATATAGAGATCAAAAGCTTCCAAAGCAAATATCCGTTATCGGGCTTGGGAGACGTCAAGTATCTCATGAAGATTTTCAAGAAAGAATAAAAGAATCAATAGAGACGTTTTCCCGTCATAGAGAAGAAGGTACTCCGGAACTGGAAGGTTTTTTAGATAATTTTCGCTATTGTCCATTAGATGTGAGTAAGCCGGAAGACTATGAGAGGTTATTACAAGTCGTTCGTGAAAGGGAAGAAGAATTACATATAAAAGGAAATAGAATGTTTTATCTTTCCGTTGCTCCTGAATTTTTCGAGACCATTGCTTTAAATATTAAGGAAAGCGGACTTGATAAAACGGATGGATGGAAACGTCTGATGATTGAGAAACCATTCGGGCACGACCTTACATCTGCTCGTGAGCTGAATGATAAGCTTAGTCGCACGTTTGAAGAAGACGAGATATACCGTATTGATCATTATTTAGGTAAACCGATGATTCAAAACCTTGAAGCATTAGAATTTGCAAATCCTGTTCTCCAATCAATTTGGAATAAAGAACATATAGCGAATGTGCAAATCACAGCGAGTGAAACAGTTGGGGTTGAAGAAAGGGCAGGATATTATGACCAGGCAGGGGCCATTCGAGATATGGTTCAAAATCATATGTTACAAATATTAATGATGACTGCTATGAATCTGCCGGAAAAGGTTAATGCATGTGAAATTCGAGAGGAAAAGCGAAAGGTAATGGAAACGCTTCGTAAAGTGAAAAAAGAAGACGTTCAAAGCCATATCATTCGCGGACAATACGCTGCAGGTGAGATAAAAGGCGGGCAAGTTGTAGCATACAAAGAGGAGCCAGGAGTAAATCCTTCTTCTAACATAGACACATTTGTTGCTGCTCGCCTGTGGATCGATAATCCATTTTGGACTGGCGTTCCCTTCTATATACGAACAGGCAAACGAATGAAAGAAAAGTCTACTCGTATTGTAATCGAATTTAAAAATACGTTAAAACAGCAATATCAAGATAATAATCCAAATGCAGCACCTAACTTATTAATAATTGAAATTAGCCCAGGTGAGAACGTTTCATTACAGTTAAACAGTAAAAATCCATTGAAAAATGGAGAAATTGAACCGATGCGTATTAACTTTACTTGTGAGCAAGCGGATGTGGGAGTACCTGAAGCGTATGAAAGACTCATTCATGATGCTGTGAGTGGAGACGCTACATTCTTTGCACATTGGAGAGAAGTTGAATTGTCATGGGAATGGGTACAACCAATTCTTGAAGCGTTCGAGGAAAACTTATTACCGCTTCATGAATATGAGTCTGGTTCATATGGTCCAGAAGCGTCTAATGAACTGTTACAAGAAAGTGGATTTAAATGGTGGTTAGATCAAGAGACGGAAAAATAAGTACTTTCTTTAATGAAAGCATTTAGGGGGACGATTACTATGACACAAAACATAAATCAATTAGCAGTGAATACACTTCGTACGTTATCGATTGATGCTATTAATGCGGCAAACTCAGGTCATCCAGGTCTTCCGATGGGAGCAGCACCAATGGCTTATGCATTATGGGCGAATCATTTAAATTACAATCCTAATCACCCAGAATGGTTTAACCGTGATCGTTTCGTTTTATCGGCGGGACATGGATCTAGTCTGTTATATAGCCTACTTCATTTAGCTGGATATGACGTTTCAATTGATGACTTGAAAAATTTCAGAAAGTTAAATAGTAAAACACCTGGACATCCTGAGTTTGGGCATACTCCTGGAGTTGAAGCGACTACAGGCCCGTTAGGACAAGGGATTGCTAATGCTGTAGGAATGGCAATGGCAGAAGCTCATTTAGCAGCGAAGTTCAATAAGGATGGTCACTCTATTATAGATCACAATACGTATGCTTTAGTCGGAGATGGTGACTTAATGGAGGGTGTCGCTTATGAAGCGATGTCAATGGCAGGACATATGAAACTTGGCAAGTTAATTGTACTGTATGATTCAAATGAAATTTCACTTGATGGTGAATTAGGCATTGCTTTCTCTGAAGATATTCAGAAAAGGGCAGAATCTGTACATTGGCAATATGTAAGAGTTGAAGATGGAAACGATGTTGATGCGATTACAAAAGCTATTCAATCAGCGAAAGAAAATACGGATCAACCTACTCTTATAGAAATTAGAACCATTATAGGTTATGGAAGTCCAAAAGTTGCTGGAACGAACAAAGCACATGGTAATCCGCTTGGAGTAGAAGAAGCGACAGCGACAAAACAAGTGTATGGTTGGGATTATGAGGAAGATTTCTTTGTACCTGAAGAAGTAAAAGCTCATTTTAATGAACTAAAACAAAAAGGTATTGAAAAAGACAATGACTGGAATGAGCAGTTCAACTTATACAGAGAAGCGAATCCTACACTGGCAGATGAATTAGAAAAAGCGATTACAGGTGAGGTTTTAATTGAAGCGAAAGACATTCTATCTTTTGATACTGAAAAAACGATTTCCACTCGTGTTGCAAGTGGGGAAGCTATTAATCATTATGTGAAATCGATTCCTTCTATTTTCGGTGGAAGTGCGGATCTTTCTCATTCTACGATGACAGATATAAAAGGTGAAGCAGTATATGCAGTAGAATCATATGCTGGACGAAATATATATTTCGGTGTACGTGAACATGCAATGGGCGCTGCAGCGAATGGATTGGCGCTTCATGGAGGAGTAAAACCTTTCGTAAGTACATTCTTTGTATTTAATGATTATCTTCGTCCGTCCATTCGACTGGCTGCACTGCAAAAGTTACCTGTTACTTACGTATTTACACATGATTCGATTGCTGTAGGAGAAGATGGTCCAACGCATGAACCAATTGAACAATTGGCAGCTCTTCGAGCAATTCCTGGTTTAACAGTTATCCGCCCGTCAGATGCAAATGAAACAGCAAGTGCTTGGGCGTATGCTTTACAGCAAACGGATGGTCCAGTCGTTTTAGTACTGAGTCGTCAAAATTTACCGGTGTTTAATGAAACGAAAGCGAACATAGAGAATTTCTCTAAAGGAGCTTACGTATTAACACAAACAAATGAAAATCCGGATGTAATTTTAATTGCGACAGGTTCTGAAGTATCCTTAGCTGCTAGTGCGAAAGCAAAATTAGAGGAAGATCAAGTTTCTGTTCGCATCGTTGCAATGCCGAGCTGGGAGTTATTCGATCGCCAATCGAACGAATATAAAGAATCCGTTCTTCCGTCTTCTATAACGAAACGAGTATCTCTTGAGATGGGTGTATCTCTCGGTTGGGAACGTTATGTAGGACAAGAAGGAAAAGTACTATCAATTGAAACATTTGGAGCTTCAGGAACTGGAGCTGAAGTCATGAATCTATTTGGATTTACGACAGAAAATGTTGTTCAAATTACAAAAAATGTGTTGAATTCTTAAGCTATGACTGTGAATACCTTTCTGTACATACTAACATTTCAGTGCTGAAAGGTATTCCAGATTGTAGTGATATGGATTTTTAATAAAAGATGATTTGAGGAGGAATTATATTATGCAAGTAGGATTAATTGGGTTAGGTAAAATGGGATTAAATTTAGGGAAAAATTTAATGGATCATAAACATGAAGTAGTAGCGTTTGATTTAAATACGAGCGCAGTAGAAGAAATGAAAGAGTACGGGGCAACAGGTACATCTAGTTTAAGTGAACTTGTTCAGTCATTACAATCACCAAGAATTCTTTGGGTAATGGTACCACACGCTGTTGTTGATTCTGTTATTGATGAGGTTACACCACTTTTATCAAAAGGAGATATTTTAATTGAAGCTGGTAATTCACATTATAAAGAGTCTATCCGCCGATATGAGCAATTAAAGAAAGATGGCATTCACTTTATGGATGCAGGAACTTCTGGTGGAATGGAAGGCGCTCGTAATGGTGCTTGTTACATGATCGGAGGAGATCAAGAAGCTTGGGACATCGTTGAACCTATCTTCCGCGATACTGCTGTAGAAAATGGATTCTTATATGCTGGAAAAGCTGGTAGTGGTCACTTCTTAAAAATGGTTCATAACGGAATTGAATACGGTATGATGGCTGCTATTGGTGAAGGATTTGAGATTCTAGAAAAAAGTGAATTTGACTACGATTATGAAAAAGTATCAAGAGTATGGAACAACGGTTCAGTCATTCGTTCTTGGTTAATGGAATTAACAGAAAATGCATTTTCTAAAGATGCAAAACTGGATGAGATTAAGGGTGTTATGCATTCTTCTGGTGAAGGAAAATGGACAGTAGAAACAGCATTAGACCTTCAAACAGCAACTCCTGTTATCGCAATGTCTCTATTAATGCGCTACCGCTCATTAGACAATGATACATTTACAGGAAAAGTTGTAGCAGCTCTGCGCAATGAATTTGGCGGACATGCAGTAGAAAAGAAATAAAGTGAAACTTTAATAAGTAGGGGCTTCATTCCACACAAATCGGGCTTTTACGGGATAAGCATATTAAACATGTAACTCATCAACGTTTAAAAACTGGAGGGAATTAATCATGAAATTTTTTATTGATACTGCAAATCTTGAGGATATAAAAAAAGCATATAAACTTGGAGTTTTAGCTGGTGTTACAACGAATCCTTCTTTAGTAGCAAAAGAGGGCATTAAATTTGAAGACCGTATTGCAGAAATTTGTCAGGCAGTTCCTAAAGTTGAATCTGTTTCGGCAGAAGTAACGCCAGATGCTGTTACAGCTGAAGAGATGATCGCCCAAGCAGAAGAACTGATTAAAATTAACGGTGGCGATGAAAAAGTTACAATTAAACTTCCGATGACGTTAGCAGGATTAGAAGCTTGTCGCTACCTTACTGAAAAAGGTGTGAAAACGAATGTTACACTTATTTTCACGGTGAACCAAGCACTTTTAGCTGCTCGAGCAGGTGCAACGTACGTTTCTCCATTTTTAGGACGTTTAGATGATATTTCTGAAGATGGTGTACTATTAGTTGCTAAAATTGCTGAATTATTCGATGTTCATCAACTAGATACACAAATTATTGCGGCTTCTGTTAGACATCCAGATCATGTAACTCGTGTAGCGATGGCAGGTGCTCACATTGCAACAATCCCTTATAAAGTAATTGAACAACTTGCTATGCACCCATTAACAGACCAAGGTATTGAGAAATTTGCTGCTGATTGGGCGAAAGCGCCTAAATTATAATGTTATGAAAGTGAAGGTGCTTTCCGAAAGTTGTTTTTCATGAGAAGACAAATCCTAAGTAACTTCATCGTTTAAAGTGGAACCTGAGTTTGTAGTCTTACTACGTGAAAACAGCAAGAGAAGAAAGTGTCATTCACTTTTAAAAAAGGGAAAATTGATCGCGCGAAGCGTTTATCACAATAACATTATAATTATGGAAGAGAAATCCCCTTATCAGAGAGGTGAGTTAACATGTATCTCTGATAAGGGAGATTCTTTTTGTATAAATTATTATTTTGTGAAGATGATTTGTATATCGATATATAAATTCTTACTCATGAAAGAACTATATAGGTTCTCTTAATTGTATAGAAATTTTGAAAGGGTTTACATAAAGGGGTGGAACTGCGTATGAATATGTACCTTTTAATGATTACATTATTATCAATCGTAATTGTTATTTTAGGGGTATCGTGGTGGAGATGGCATGCATTTATTAGTTTAACGATTGCAAGTTTGTTTTTAGCAATTATGTCTGGGATGCCAATGGATAAAATAGTGAGTGCTTATGAAACGGGAGTCGGCAGTGTTCTCGGGCATTTAGTAGGTATTTTAGTATTAGGTACAATTTTAGGGAAAATGATGGCAGAGTCAGGTGCTGGAATGCAAGTGGCAGAGTTCTTTATTAAATCCTTTGGGATAAAAAACTTACCATGGGCGATGTTAATTGCAGGTTTTATTATTGGAATCCCGGTGTTTTTTGAAGTAGGCATTTTAATATTACTGCCGTTAGTAATTTCAATTCATAAAACAACGAAACAAAATATTTTATTGATAGCATTACCAGCAATTGCTGGGCTATCTGTCGTACACGGCCTTGTTCCTCCGCATCCAGGGGCCATAGTTGCAATTGGTATTTATAAAGCGAATCTTGGGAAGGTACTAATGTATTCACAAACGTGTAATTCCTGAAAATGAGCCGGAATTGATTCGTGTAAATACAAAATCAACGAAATTACCAGGAATAGGAGTTTCATTTTTAGTTATATTGTTACCTGTTATGTTAATGGTTTTAGCTGCAGCAGCTCCTTATGTGCCTCTTTCTAATACTTTGATGAAGATTGTCACATTAATCGGTAGTCCTATAATTGCACTATTGATTGCATGTTTTGCGGCGTTCTATTTTCTTGGATTTCGTCAAGGTATCGATAAAAAAGCTATTAAGAAGATAACAGAAGATAGCTTATTACCAATTGGTTCAATTGTTGCGATTATTGGTGCTGGTGGGGGATTTAAGCAAATTCTCATCGATAGTGGGGTAGGGAATGCTATTGCTCAAATGTCTGAGCATTTAGCTCTATCTCCAATTGTATTAGCATTTATAGTAGCTGGGTTAATTCGAATTGCGACAGGGTCAGCGACAGTCGCTTTAACAACAGCAGCCGGTATCGTTTCGCCAATCGTTGAAAATACGACAGGTGTGAACTTAGAGTTACTCGTTATTGCAACAGGTGCAGGAGCGTTAATGTTTTCTCACGTAAACGATGCTGGGTTCTGGATGGTAAAAGAATACCTAGGCTTAACAGTGAAAGAAACATTTAAAACATGGACAGTATTAGAAACGTTACTTTCATTTATCGCTTTTGGAGGCGTTTTACTACTCGATATGTTTGTTTAAGATAAAGATGTTTCTATTTAGATAATTGTGGCATACAACGTTATCAATAGATAAAAGGAATGTATTTTTATGGTGGGATACTGTAGCAATTTTTTGTTAGGAGGAAGAGATGGTGAGCTCAAAATATATGATTGGTGTAGATATTGGGACAACTAGTACAAAATCAGTTCTATTTTCTACTGATGGATCTGTTATTGCTAGTCATGGAATTGAATATCCTTTATATTCTCCTACACCTGAAACAGCAGAACAAGACCCAGAAGAAATCTTTCATGCAGTAATAAATACGATTAAAGAAACTGTACGAATAAGTAGTGTACAGCCGAATGATATTCTTTGTGTCTCTTTTAGTTCGGCAATGCATAGTATCATTGCTGTAGATGAAAAGGGAAAGCCGTTAACGAGATGTATCACTTGGGCAGATAATAGAAGTGCAAGCTGGGCGGAGAAAATAAAGAATGATATGAATGGTCATGAAATTTACCTTCGTACTGGGACACCAATTCATCCGATGTCACCACTTTCGAAATTAGTTTGGCTACAGAATGAGCAAGCAGAGTTATTCGCAAAAAGTTATAAATTCATTTCTATTAAAGAATATGTTTTTTACAAGTTATATAAAGAATATGTAATTGATTATTCTATAGCATCAGCGACAGGAATGTTCAATTTAAAATCTTTAAAGTGGGATGAAGAGGCTTTACATGTAGCAGGAATTACAGATGAAAAGCTTTCAAAGCTTGTTCCAACAACGCACAGTTTAACAGGATTAGATGAAGAGTTTGCCAAAGAGATGAATGTACTTGTTTCTACGCCTTTTGTAGTAGGAGCGAGTGATGGAGTACTATCTAATTTAGGTGTAAATGCAATAGATCCTGGCGTTGTGGCTGTTACAATTGGTACAAGCGGTGCGATACGTGCTGTAACAAATCGTCCTGTAACAGATCCAAAAGGTAGAATTTTTTGTTATGCGTTAACTGAAGACCATTGGGTAATCGGTGGTCCAGTTAATAACGGTGGTATGATTTTCAGATGGGCTCGTGACCAATTGGGCACTTCAGAGATTGAACTTGCAAAGCGCTTAGGAAAAAATCCATATGAGGTGCTTACTGAAATAGCAGCAAAAGTGAATCCTGGATCTGACGGTTTATTATTTCACCCGTATTTAGCAGGGGAAAGAGCTCCTTTATGGAATGCAAATGCACGAGGATCTTTCTTTGGACTCGGATTGCATCATAAGAAAGAACATCTTATCCGTGCTGTTTTAGAGGGGGTAATTTATAATTTATATACAGTTCTTCTCGCTTTAAAAGAACTAATTGGCGAACCGAAAAAAATTCAAGCGACAGGCGGTTTTGCAAGATCGGAACTTTGGAGACAGATGATGGCAGATATTTTCCATCAAGACGTATATGTTCCGGAAAGTTTCGAAAGTTCTTGCTTAGGAGCTGCAATCCTCGGTTTATATAGTTTAGGTGAAATAGATACGTTGCATGTAGTTTCTGAAATGGTAGGTGCAGATTTTCATCATGAGCCAAATATGGAAAGTGTGGAAAAATATAAAGATTTAACGCCAATCTATATCCGTTTGTCCCGTCAATTGGAAGAAGAATATGAAAGTATAGCAGCGTATCAAAAAAAGTGGGTTTAAAAGCTATTTACCAAGAAAATATGGTAACGTATAAAGAGGTACTCCGATTTTTTAGGATACTCTTTCAACATAAAATATGTTAAGAAGTATGATGAATGAAAAATATAGGGAGAGAGGGTTATGAAAATGAAGGATAACAAAGAGTTTATCGGATATGTTGGAACATACACGAAAGAAAATAGTGAAGGAATATATAAGTTTACTTTAGACACAGAAGCAAAAAAATTAGTAATGTAACACTTGCCGCTAAGCTGGATAACCCTACATATGTAACGATTAACCGAAATAATGAATATCTCTATTCTGTTGTTAAGGAAGGCGAATCTGGCGGTGTAGCTGCTTATTCCATTGATAGTCATACTGGAGAACTAAAAGCGAAAAATAGACAAGTAGTAGAAGGTGCTTCTCCTTGTCATATTAGTGTTGATAGTGGGAATCATACAGTAGTTACAGCGAATTACCATAAAGGAACGATTGAGTCTTTTGAAATAAATGAAGAAAATGGAACTGTAAATCCTGCTTCATCTATTATGGCACATGAAGGTTCAGGTCCGAATAAAGAAAGACAAGAAAAACCACATGCACATTACGCGGGGTACACTCCTGATGAAAAATATGTAGTGGGCGTTGATTTAGGGATAGATAAAATAATTACGTATGAAGTAAAAGATAGTACATTAATAGAAGTGAATAGCCTGTCTGTGAATCCAGGAAGTGGACCAAGACACATTGCTTTTCATCCAAATGGAAAATACGCTTATGTAATGACGGAGCTTAGTTCAGAGGTTATTGCGCTAACATATAACTCGGAAGAAGGATCCTTTACAGAATTACAGTATATTTCTACTGTTCCAGAAGAGTTTGATGAAAATAATCAAGGAAGTGCGATTCATATTTCTTCTGACGGCCGTTTTGTATATGCAGGAAATCGTGGTCATAATAGTATCGCTGTTTATAGCGTAGATCAAAATTCAGGTCAGCTTACATTTGTGGAACATACATCTACAGAAGGAAATTGGCCGAGGGACTTTGTATTAGACCCTACTGAAAAGTTTCTTGTTGCTACAAATGAAAAGTCACATAATCTTGTGTTATTTTCAAGAGATGAATCTACAGGTAAGTTAACACTTTTACAATCTGATGTTGTTGTGCCAGAGCCTGTTTGTGTGAAGTTTTTAAATATATAATTTCAGATGCCTAAACAAAAGCAAAGCGATATCGCTTTGCTTTTTATTATTTCTTTTTCGGTCTACGTACTAATTCGCCGCCGCAGTTTGGACAAACGTTATGTCTTTCTTCTGTACATGGTGCGCAAAATGTACATTCATATACACAAATGTATGCTTCAGAATCTTGTTCGAGCGATTGATCGCAAATTTGACAGTTTGTTTTCATTTCTAGTGCCATAATAAGTCTCCTTTTTAGTTAGAAAATTTATAATTTAATTATAATTCATTAAATAGAAATAGTCCTTTTCAATTGAAAGGAAATCGAATGATAAAGTTATGAGTTGAAACGAAAGATGCTGGTTTATTTTAAAATTGATTATTTATTACAGTTGGAATATTATGAAATAGTCAAAAGACAACAGGGGGTATAGATTTTGACTAATCATAACGATCATTTAAAAGCAAACTGCGAAAAATGCTTCGGTCTATGTTGCGTTGCATTATCGTTCGCAGCATCGGTAGATTTTGCAGTGAATAAAGATGGTGGTAAACCATGTTCCAACTTACAATCAGATTTCAAATGTAGTATACATAAAAATCTTAGAGGAAAAGGTTATAAAGGTTGTACAGTATTTGAGTGTTTCGGTGCTGGACAGAAGATTTCTCAGGGTACGTTTAAAGGGATTGATTGGCGGAAAGATGCAAAGCATGCAAGAAAAATGTACGATGCTTTTCCAGTTATGCATCAACTTCATGAAATGCTTTGGTATTTGAATGAGGCGATTCTTTTAAAGGCAACACAGCCAATTCATAAAGAGCTGGAGAACGCAATTGAGGAGACAGAGCGACTTTCGAATTTAAATCCAGATGAGTTAATGAAAATAAATGTTCCAATGCATAGGGCAGAGGTGAACATTCTCCTTTTAGAAACGAGCGAACTAGTATGGAAGGAAATGAATACTGCGCGTAAGAAACGAATCATACACCGCGGAGCAGACCTTATGGGAGCGAATCTGAAAAAGAAAAATTTACAAGGTGCAAATTTAAGAGGAGCTTACTTAATTGCGGCTAACTTAAATGGTGCAGATTTAAGAGGAGCAGATCTCATCGGAGCAGATTTGCGAGAGGCAGATATTCGCGGGGCTGATTTTACTAATAGTATTTTTCTGACGCAAGTTCAAGTTAATGCTGCGAGAGGGGATAAGCATACGAAATTACCGAAATTATTGTCCCGTCCATCGCATTGGAGTGCGTAAAGAGTGAGGAGTGTTTAGTGTGGATATATTTCAGTATTTAGAAGAGATGCAAGAGGATGTCTTTTCGTTAGCAGTAGAGCAAATAGAAGCGAAGTATTATGATATTTGTTGCATGTTGGCGTCTACAGAATGTGCAGAGCGAATTAAAGTAATTGATTTAGAATCATATAAGGAAAGTATTCGAGTAGGTTTGGATGCAACTGTAGAAAGGGCTACTAATGAAGAAGCAAAAGCGATTTATTTTGAGTATGACCTTGATAACGAATGGGATAGTCAGTTCTATATTTGTGAGGAGTATTTTCCAATGGAAGAAGAGGATGACGATTGGGCATCTGAATGGACATATAATATTGAGGGGCCGGGGTCTGTAGAATTAGCAGATATGTATACTGAAAATGGCTTTGACACAAGTGAAAAAGCAGTCGGTATAACTTTATATTTAATTGCTAAAACGCTGTGTAGTTTTATAAGTGTACGTAGTGAAGTGCAAAGTAATATACCGATTTGTATTGGTTTTCACGACCAAGATCCAATTATGCGAACAGGCAGAGACTAAGAATCTCTGCCTGCTTTTTATTTCTTTTCAAAAGTAGTAATGAAAACGCTACATATAATGAGAATACCACCAATGAAAAAGTTACTATTTAATGTCTCATTTAATAAGAGCCAGCCAAGTAATGATCCAACGATAGGTTGGAAGAAGAAAAATAAGGAACCGATGCTTGCATCCATTAATTCTAATCCTTTATTCCAAAGGAAAAAGGCACCTGCTGTTGAGACGATTCCTAAGTATAATACGCCTAATATGACGTACGTATTTACTGTTCCGATAGAGGATGTTTGTAGTTCCCATATCATAAAAGGTGTAATAAAAAAGAGTGAAAAGAATATGGCATACGTTGTAATAACTAAGGATGAGAATTGGATTGAAGCGATTTTTACATAAATAGATAGTAAAGCCCACGTAATAGCGGCTCCAACTAAAATGATTGTTCCGATAAAATAGGAGCCGATTTCAATATCCCACCCGATTACGATAATGACGCCGATTGTCGCTATTATAGTAGATAAAAGTCTACGAGCAGTTAGTTTTTCTTTCAAAATGAGCGCTGCAAATATAACCATAAATGCAGGTGTAGCTGATGTAACTAACGAGCCTGTATGAGCGTCGGATAATTTTGTTCCGATAAATTGGCATGTGATCGAAATGAAATAGCCGATAAATCCAATCCAAGCGAAGAGGAGCCAATCTTTTTTGCGAATGGTTACTTTTTTCTTTTGCTTTTTTTCAGCTAGTTTTAAAATTCCATACAAAACAACAAAAGCGATAATAAAGCGTAGCCAAACGAGTGTTAGTGGTGGGATAAAATCGAGTACGTATTTGCTAACAACATACATACCGCCCCATATACTTGCTGCTAGTGATAAATATATAGCTCCTAAAATTGTGTGTTTCATGTAAAGTACCTCCGTCTATTTTTAGGGTATTATGAGTTCCCTAAGACGAGGCGTAGTGTATGTGTTATATGATTGCCCGTCTTAGTTTATAGACGGCCTACAGGTTGATCGTTTTCGAATGAAGTGTTGTAGTACATGCGTGCATTCCTCCTCTTTAAGTTATAATGATATTATAACTTAATTTTCTGATTATTGGAGGTTGTTATGAAATATATCGTTATAAAATCACATGTTAGCAATTATCCTAATCCAATTCGCTTAGAAGAGGGGGATGTAGTGAAAATGATAGAGAGTTACGCTGGTCCGGAAAACTGGGAAAACTGGATGTTTTGTCACGAAGAGAAGTATAACCGGAAAGGATGGGTTCCGGAGCAAATTATAAGAAAAGATATGAATGGAACAGGAATTATTATAAAACAATATACTGCGAAAGAATTAAATGTGAGTATTGGAGAAAGATTGATCGGATTAGAAGAATTGAATGGATGGGTTTGGTGCGAAGGAAGAGATGGTGAGAAGGGCTGGGTACCAAAGGAAAACTTACAAAAATATTAATAATAATATTTGATCAATAATTAGGAAACATATTTTTGCTTATGAGTATATTGGTTGTAGGATAAAAAGTAGATTAATAGAGAAAGAGGAGGAGATTATTATAACTACAACCGTTATTTCACATTTTTACAATGAAGAGTATTTATTGCCATGGTGGCTTATGCATCATACGAAACTTTTTGATCATGGTATTTTAATTAATAAAGGTTCAACAGATCGTTCCGTTGAGATTTGTAAAAAATTCGCACCGCATTGGGAGGTGCGAGATTCTGTAAATCCAGAGTTTGATGCATATGCGACAGATCATGAAGTGATGAGGATAGAACAAGAAGTACAAGGATGGAAAATGATTTTAAATACGACTGAGTTTCTTTGCGTGCAAGATAAAAATCAGTTTTGGAAATCGCTAAATGAATTGGGGGGGAGGATGTATTGGCTGGACGGGCTTATTATGGTTGATGATCCTAACTACAACTATTCGGACCTTAACTTTGGAATACCTTTAATGAAACAGCGGTTTCATGGTTATTTACCAGAGGAGTGGAGACTATGGAGAAGAGGTAGATTTATTCATAATCATGAGCATGGAAGTTATACGGTTGGAAGACATTTATCTGCGCATGAATCGATGATTTATCCACCTCTTGCCTGTATATTATGGTTTGGGTTTAGTCCGTGGAACGATGCGATGAGAAAGAGAAAATTACAAATTGGTCCGACTCTTTCTGAAGCTAGTAAGCATGGGGGAATGGGTACGCATCATATTGTTATGCCGGAAAGATTAGAAGAATGGTATAAGGAATTAGCGAGAGGAACGAAGGATTTACGTTTTAATGATGCATATCGTTATGTTTTTGTATAAATGATTTCCACCATAAAATTGTTTCTTCAATTCCTGTATTTAGATCGTATGTTGGTTTCCAGTTTACTTCAGTTTTTAAACGTTCTACATTAACCCCGACAAATAAAGGTTCATCTTTAGAGAAAGGGATTGCACCTAGTTTAATTAAATGTTCTTTTCTTATCTTTTTAGCAATGATAGAAGCTAACTCTTTAATTTGTACAGATTGACCAGAAGCGATATTGATGGTGCCTGTAACGCCGTGTTCTAATATTGTTACGAGAGCGTCAGCGACGTCACTCACATGGAGGAAATCTCTCGATTGTTTTCCATGTGTACATAGTGCTTCCTCGTTTTTTAATAAGGAAGTGATAATGTTAGAAACGAGCCGATTACCTTGTTCGTGAGGGCCATATATATGAAAAATGCGGCCCCAACACATGCTGAGGCCTGTTTGTTGTGCATACGTTTCTAGCCAGGAGTGCAGTGCATTTTTACATAAAGAATATGGGGTTTTATAGGAAAGGAGCGGTGAATCTTCAAATAATACGCCGTTAAACCATTCGTATTCTGCGCCAGTACCTGCAACGACAACACGCTTTCCGCCGCATGTTGTGAAGTGTTGAATCAATGAAATACTAGACTTTAGCCAATAGTAATTATTAATAGATACATAGCATGCTGGTGGCACTGCTTCCCAAGCAAGGTGAATGAGATGGCTTGGCTGAACGTCGTAAATGAATTGTTTTACTTCGTCATCGCGAAGCAAGTTTACTTTATGCCAATGGCAAGGGAGGTGAGAGGGTTTATTTTTATTATACGTGGCGTGCACTTCATATCCCTTTTGTATAAGTGAATGTACAACATATTTACCTATCCAGCCACTACCACCTGTTACAACAACTTTCTTCATGGCTCGATTACCTCAACTTCTGGAACCGTCACTAAAAATTTACCGCCCCATTCACGAATGAAAGAGCATTCTTTCATAATTTCGTCTTTCAAATTCCAAGGAAGTATGAAAATGTAATCCGGTTTTGTACGTTTAATTTCTGCTGGAGATTTTATTGGAATACGAGTTCCTGGTAAAAGGAGATTTTGTTTGTGAGGATTTTTATCTACTGTATAAGCTAGAAATTCTTTACCTATCCCGCAATAATTCAAAAGGGTGTTTCCCTTAGCTGGAGCACCGTAACCGATAATTTGTTTGTTTAAAGCTTTCGCTTCAATAAAAAACTTTAAAATATTTATTTTCAATTGTTCGATGCGTTTAGAAAAAAGGAGATAGCACTCTAAAGTATCTAACCCGTGGTCGACTTCTTTTTGAATTAATTTTGTAACATTGGAATGGATAGTTGATTGGGCACTTAGATGGTTTACAAAAATACGTAATGAACCACCATGCGTTGAAAGTTCTTCTACATCAACAATTTGTAAATGATGATAACTTAAAACTTTTTGAAGGCTTATAAGTGAGAAGTAGGAAAAGTGCTCATGGTAGATAGTATCGAACTGTTTAAAGGATATGAGGTTTAATAAGTGTGGGAATTCAATTGTTATCGTGCCATCTTGTTTTAATAACGTTTTTAAACCGGCAACAAAATCATGCAAGTTTGGAACGTGTGCTAATACGTTATTTGCGACGATTAAATCAGCTTGTGGCAATTTTTTTGCTAAGTCATTACTGAAAAAATTCACATGAGTAGGAATTCCTTTTTTGATAGCAATTTCTGCTACGTTTTTCGCGGGTTCAATTCCCAATGTCTCGATATTTTCTTTTTTAAAGTATTGTAATAAGTACCCATCGTTACTTGCGATTTCAATCACTTTTGAATGTTTCGTTAAGTTGAAACGCTTAATCGCCATTTCTACATATTGTTTAGCGTGTAGTAGCCAACTTGAGGAGTAAGAGCTGAAGTATAAATAGTTATGAAAAATATTTTGAGGAGATTCAAATTCATCTAGCTGTACGAGTAAACAAGAGTTACAAACAAATGTGTGCAGCGGATAAAAAGGTTCCATTTTATATGAGCTTTCAGGAGCTACAAATGAATTAGCAAGAGGGGAAACGCCCAAATCTAAAAAAGTGTTGCTTAGTAATGAGTGGCAAAAACGGCATTTTTTCTGTTCCATTTTATAGCCCCCTTATAAATTTTTGAATGCATCGATTTGTTGTCGTGTGAAAGATTCTATATTTTCACCAGATGCATATTTTTTGTACCAATCAACAGTCCAAGCGATAGCATCATCTGTTGATAACTTAGGAGTCCAGCCGAGTTTGTTTACTGCTTTTGTACTATCGAGTGTTAAAACAGGTGATTCATAAGGAGTATTTGTAGAGGAGGAAATGATTGTTAGTGGGTTATTCCATAATTTTATTACAGATTCAATGACATCATGAACGGTTCTGTTATGTTCATTCATCGGGCCGAAATTCCACGCTTCTGCATATTTAGCATCATTCCAAAGTTTCTCAGCTAAAAGGATATAGCCATGTAGAGGATCTAAAACATGTTGCCACGGACGGACGGCATATTTGTTTCGAATACACAAAGTATGATTGTGCAAATATGCCCGAATGATATCAGGGAATAATCGATCTTCTGCCCAATCACCACCGCCGATGACGTTACCAGCTCTGACTGAGGCGAGTTTCTGTGTATTAGTACGGAAGAATGATTTTTGATAGGATGTTGCTACTATTTCAGCGCAAGCTTTACTAGCGCTATAAGGGTCGAAACCTCCTAGTCGGTCATTTTCCACGAACGCTCGGTCGCCACTACCGTCATTCTCATAACATTTATCGCTTGTCACATTAATAATGGCACGTACGCTTTCGACGGACTTTGCTGCTTCTAGCACGTGGACAGTACCTAAAACATTCGTTTTGAATGTATCGATAGGATTTTTGTATGAAGCGGTTACGATTGGCTGAGCTGCTAAATGAAATATTATGTCAGGTTTATGCTGCTTCATGGCATGAAATAAAGAATGGTAATCTGTAATATCGCCTTTCATTGTCGTGCACTCTTTTGCTACGTTACCTTGTTCAAAAATGTTAGGAATGGATGGGGGATGAGAAGAAAAGCCTACTACTTCTGCACCTAAAGAACTTAAGAAAAGGGTGAGCCAGGAGCCTTTAAATCCAGTATGTCCCGTAATAAATACTTTTTTCTTATTCCAAAAAGATGATGAAGCCATATTACCAAACCTTCCACGGAGCGTTATTACTTTCCCATAGCTCGACTAATTTATTTTTATCGCGCAATGTATCCATCGGATGCCAAAAACCAGAATGTTGATATGCGGCCAATTCATTTTTGTTTACTAACTGAACTAAAGTGTCTGTTTCAAAAACAGACTTATCTCCACTAATGTAATTGAAAACTTCAGGATTTAAAACGAAAAATCCACCGTTAACCCATCCGCCATCACCTAATGGTTTTTCTTGAAAAGATGTTACAGACTGTTTATCTAATATGAGAGAACCAAATCTACCAGGAGGTTGTACGGCAGTAACAGTAGCTATTTTTCCATGTTTTTTATGGAATGTAATAAGTTCTTTTATATTTACATTACTTAATCCATCACCATAAGTGAGGCAGAAAGGTTCGTCTCCGACATAATTTTGAATCTTTTTCACTCGGCCACCCGTTTCGGTATTTACACCAGTATCGATTAGTGTAACTTTCCATGGTTCTACACGATGAGAATGGCTAGTAATTGTATTATCGTTTAACTGTATTGTGAAATCAGACATGTGTAAGTTGTAATTTAGAAAGAACTCTTTAATTGCATATCCTTTATAGCCTAAGCAAATAATAAACTCAGTAATCCCGTAATGACTATACAAACTCATAATGTGCCATAGAATGGGTTTTGTTCCAATTTCAATCATAGGTTTCGGTTTTAAATGTGTTTCTTCCCCAATTCTTGTACCGTACCCACCAGCAAGAATAACAGCTTTCATTTTTTCCTCCTAAAATAAAAATTTATTATTTATACAGTATTCATGTTTTATGCAAATGAAATTGTTTTTGATTAAGTGAATGAAAATGTTTGAGGTGATGACGATGCAGAAAATATTACGGTTTGAATTTTGGAAATAATTCTTGATATTCAGGGTTATGACGGAGGTCTTGTGTTAGGTTACTAAGCTCTAAAAAACGTATGTCCAGTACTTCAGGAGATTGACCGTAATGTGTTTGAAGTCCCATTTGAACACCCCTTTTTGAAAGGGTAGGTGTAATTTGTAATTTTCTTGCCTTTGATTGTTCATTCCAAGGGCTAAAATAAAATTTTAAAATAAATGAAGGATAGTCATAAATTATATATCCGTGTCGCGAATGATGTCTACCAGGTAAATATGCACCGTCTAGATGATTGTGAATAAATCTCCAAGCACATCCGAGATTTGGGTTATAAGGGAAGACACCGTGGTATCGCTGTTCTACTAAGGGGATAGAATATCTAGGCTTTGAATAATTATAATTATGATTATCTATCATTAAAATCATTCTAATCGCATACATGTTTTGGCCTAGTGTATGAAGAGATGAAAAAAATTCTTCAGTATTATTACAACAAAAGAATTCAGTAGTATTTAAAACGATTTTCCAACCTGAAACTTCTCTTTCAATTTCCATCACTTCAATATCAGTATTAGTTGGATCAAACTCAAGAAATCTTGAATTTCGTACTTCCCAGTGGGGTGCTAATAGTTTACAAATCTCTACGGAACGATCTGTAGACCCTCTATTAATTAAAATGCCGTGATCGAATATTTTCGTGTGATGCATAAGCCACCATGGAAGTAGGTATTCTTCATTATAAAAATGAGAAATGATTGTCTTTTTCATATTAATTCCCTCCTATACAAGCAATCATTATTAGTAGGATATGCTTTTAAATAAGAAAGGTTAAAAGTGGCAGACAATGTAGTGATTAGGTAGTAGTTTAGTAATTTTATTGTATAAGTGTAGATTTCTCGTATTGAATCATCATAGGAGGAGATTGGAATTTTGTATAAATTGTGAATAATAAACCGTCACGTTTGACTGTACAGTTTATGTGTTGTATGATGTAAGTAATATAAACAAGGGGGGAAGATCGTTGGGAAGGTGTATCGAATCGGACAGTTGGCTCTCATGGCTCACGTGTCGAAACGAACGATTGATTATTATACGAATCTAGGTATCTTAAAAGCGGAGCGATCTCAATCTAATTATCGCTATTACGACGAAACAGCATTTGAGACATTACAATTTATTGAGAAGTGCAAAGAAATGCATATGCCGCTTTGTGAGATTAAAGAGAAAATCGAGGAGAAGAAGAAGCTGCTCGGTATCAATGAACACGTTTCGAAACAAGTGAATGAAGTGACAGACCATATTCATCAATTAGAAGTGGAACTTACTGAGTTAAAGCCGCTTTTAGATGGATTGACTGATTCACAACGTGAAAAAATATCGAAATCTTTATCTGGTCAAACGACAGCTTTAATACAGACACTTGCTCTATTATTATAGAATAAGTGAAATCCGACCTCTTTAATTTTTGTATCGGGCTATGTTTTCTAACAAACAAATAAGAAAACATTATAGTATACAGGAGGTGGACACCTTAGTTTTTTAACTAAGGGGATTCATTGGAAATATTTAATTTAGTCATGGTTGCGATTTTAATCGCATTTACTGGATTTTTCGTAGCAGCAGAGTTTGCGATTGTAAAGATACGTTCAAGTCGTATCGATCAGCTTGTTGCGGAAGGAAAACGCGGTGCTTTAGCAGCGAAAAAGGTAACAACAAATTTAGATGAATATTTATCTGCTTGTCAATTAGGTATTACAGTTACAGCTATGGGATTAGGTTGGTTAGGTGAACCGACAATCGAAAAGTTATTACACCCGTTATTTGAGAAATGGAACTTAAATCCTTCTATTTCATCAGTATTAACATTTGGTCTTGCTTTTATGATTATGACGTATTTACACGTTGTAGTAGGGGAATTAGCTCCGAAAACGATGGCAATTCAAAAGGCTGAAAGGGTAACGTTATTATTGGCAGGTCCATTAATGATGTTCTATAAAGTAATGTATCCATTTATTTGGGTATTGAACGGTTCAGCACGTGTGATAACTGGTTTATTCGGTTTAAAGCCAGCTTCAGAACATGAAGTAGCTCATACAGAAGAAGAATTACGTCTTATCCTTTCAGATAGCTATGAAAGTGGCGAAATTAATCAAGCTGAATACAAGTATGTAAATAACATTTTTGAATTTGATAATCGAATTGCAAAAGAGATTATGGTACCGCGAACAGAAATCGTTGGTTTCTACCTGGAAGATTCAGTAGAAGAACACATGAAAGTAATCCAAAATGAGCGATACACACGTTATCCGATTTTTGGAGAAGATAAAGATGATATTATCGGTATGGTCAACGTAAAAGATTTCTTTATTCGATATATGACCGAGGATCAAAAAGATTTATCATCTATTCGCTCGTATATGCGTCCGATTATTGAAGTGATGGAAACGACTCCAATTCACGATTTATTACTTCAAATGCAGAAGAAGCGAATTCCGATGGCTGTTTTATATGATGAGTACGGAGGAACAGCCGGAATTGTAACGCTTGAAGATATCTTGGAGGAAATCGTAGGCGAAATTCGTGACGAATATGATGAAGATGAAGCACCACCAATCCAACATGTAAACGAGCAACATATCATTGTTGATGGAAAAGTGCTTATCTCAGAAGTGAAAGATTTATTTGGATTACACATCGAAGAAGATGATGTGGATACAATCGGTGGATGGATTATGATGCAAAATCATGAAATCGAAGAAGGACAACACGTTGAGGCGGAAGGTTATGAATTTAAAGTGTTAGAAAAAGACGCTTACCAAATTAAACGTGTTGAAATTCGTAAGATGGAACAAGAACAAGAAGAAGAGAAAGCAGCAACTGTGTAAGTTGCTGCTTTTCTTCTAAAAGTACAAAAAATGAGAACTTAGGAGCGGATATTTTGATTCAAGAAGCCTTACGTGTATATCGATTACAATTGTATGTGATCTTTAGTGGTTTACTACTTATGTGGACGATTACTCCGTTTGGAAAACAAGTGACAGGGTTCGGTATTGGA
This sequence comes from Bacillus sp. 7_6_55CFAA_CT2, assembly GCF_000238655.1. Taxonomy (NCBI): domain Bacteria; kingdom Bacillati; phylum Bacillota; class Bacilli; order Caryophanales; family Bacillaceae; genus Bacillus; species Bacillus sp. 7_6_55CFAA_CT2. The sequence goes on from NZ_JH414708.1 coordinate 1,567,613, forward strand.
TTAGCAGTAAGCGCCTATTGTCTTTGGTTATTAGCTCGCAGAGTGGAGAAACTCGGAAAAAGTATCGTAATGAAGGAAAAGGCTCCTGGATTAGGAGTTTTAAACCGATTTGCAGCTGCTATTTTAGGAGCTATCATCATGTATGAAATTGAGCATGAGATGGAAATGTGGGCATTCGGTACAGGTATTTTAGGTGGTCACTTTTTAATGATTGCAAATTTAGCGTATGCAAATATGCAGTTAGTGAAAGAAGAAGAGAAGCAAAGGGAACATGCTTCGAAAAACATAGAGCTATGATGAAAGGGACCTAATCGGGTTCCTTTTTTATTTTAGTAATTTGATACAAGTAACCAAATTAACGACAAATATAATACGCTTCTTTTTTGTGTTTTTCAATACTATGAAAAATAATAAAAATTTTTAAAAAACCCATCGATTTCTAAAGGTTATGTATGTTATTATGACAAAAGACTTTTTGAAAGAGGTGGATACCAATGTTACAAGCGCTACTTATTTTTGTGCTTCAAATTATTTACGTTCCCATTTTAACAATCCGTACGATTTTGCTTGTAAAGAATCAAACAAGATCCGCTGCTGGTGTTGGATTGTTAGAAGGAGCTATTTACATTGTCAGTTTAGGTATTGTGTTTCAAGATTTATCAAATTGGATGAACATCGTTGCCTATGTCATTGGCTTTAGTGCGGGACTGTTATTAGGCGGTTATATAGAGAATAAATTAGCAATTGGTTATATTACGTATCAAGTTAGTTTACTAGACCGTTGTAATGAATTAGTAGATGAATTACGTCACTCTGGATTTGGCGTTACAGTATTTGAGGGCGAAGGTATTAATTCTATACGTTATCGCTTAGATATCGTCGCAAAGCGTTCTAGGGAGAAAGAGCTTTTAGAAATCATTAATGAAATTGCACCGAAAGCGTTTATGTCTTCGTATGAAATTCGCTCGTTTAAGGGTGGATATTTAACGAAGGCGATGAAGAAAAGAGCGTTAATGAAAAAGAAAGATGAACATGCATCGTAAAAAAGAGGAGTAGTGCTGCATTAAAAGCGCAGTATAAGTCCAAATGTAAAAGGGAGGAATCTATTTTGATGTAGATTCCTCTCTTTTTTATTGTTAATTGAAAAACTAAATCGTATAATTATTTTTTCTACTCATCCTCAAATTAATGATTAGCCATATAACTTGAAAAAATACCGGTATGATAAACGCGATTAATATAACGATAAGTGATATTGATTTAATTTCAGGTGTTTGAATAACACCAGCACCATCAACCTCTCGTAACCAAATAATAGCGGCCCATATTCCAAAAACGATAATCCAAAATAGGTTACCAATCCACCAAGAAATCCATCGTTTTTTCATGTTAGCACCCCTTACATTTATCTACTGTTAAAAGTATATTTTCGTTCGTTACATTTATAATGAAACAACTTTAAAATTAGTTTTTAACTGTATATCTAACTTGTTTGAAGGTTACTATTTCTCCATCATCATTATCATCTTTCGTTTGCAAAAGTTGAACTTTTGGTTTGTAGTCTGTCCGATGAGCGTGTTCGATATCTTTAATGTTAAGCTTGTAGGATTCACCATTCTTTAGCTTTTGTTCTAACACTTTTTTATTAGCAACATAAATAAAAGTTACTTTATTTTCATCAATTCCCTCTGTCTTAATTTCTAACTCATTATCTTTTGCTGTGATCGTTGGTGTTAATAATTCCATACTGCCTTTCCCGTTTTCTAAAGAATTCTCTGCTATAGTTGAACATCCTGATAGTATGATTCCGGTGAATAGAAGAACAAGTAATTTCCTTTTCATAACATCCCCTCCGATTCTATGTGATTTTTGATTTTGGCATTGTTAGACTGCTAGTGTGGAGCGTAAATGTTTAGCTAGTACTCTTTTTATTGTACCATAATATGTAAATTAAAAAAGGCTGTATATCCAATGTAAGAGAGACTGAAAAATTTACTTATTGTTGTAAATTCGTGTGTTTTAGCTTCTAGTTCAATCGAAATGTAGACAGGAGAAAGAAATTTTTTGTGGGAATTACAATTTTTACATTTTACAATAATGATAGGGAATAGATGAATTCATTCACTTCGGAGGTAGTTATTTGAACATTAACGAGAGGGCAATTGAAATGTTTGAACAAAATAAATATGAGGAAGCAATGGAACTTTTTCAACAAGCAGTACATAAATCTAGAGGGGTACAATCTCTCAATAATCTGGCTTGGATGTACTTTTATGAGGAAGAGAACGATAAGAAAGCTCTTGAATTAATAAAAGAAGTTGTTAAGTTGAATCCTTCTTCATACTTTCCCTATAACATCTTAGGGGACATTTACATGAAACAAGAAAAATGGACAGAAGCGAAAGAAGCATTAAAAAAGTCTATTTCGATTCAACCATCAGATGAAGCATATCATAATGTAGCTGTAGCTCATTATAACCTTGGAGAGCTGGAAAAAGCTTCAGAATTTTTCTTGCGAGTTGCAGGGGATTCGGACTATATCATGTATAGCTATGTAAAATGTTTAATTGATTTAGAACGAACGACAGAAGCAAAAGAGAAGTTAGATACTTTTAACAGGGAATCTGATAATTTTTTAGGGGAAATTAATGTAGCAGATTTATATGTTGAATTGAATTGCTATAAAGAAGCAATTGAATGGTTCGAAAAGGGATATAAAGAATGCTGGAAAAGTCCTAATTGGATTGGTAGATTTGTGTATGCTCTATATAAAACGAATAATTTCTCCCGTATAAATGAAGTTATACGGGAATCTATCGAAGCGAAAACAGCAGATATAGAAGATGTTCAGAATGAAGAAGTAGAAGAAAACTGGACAGAAAATGATAAGAAAGAGTTAGTTGAGGAATATACAGAAGAGAATAATTGTTATAAAACAATGGTAGAACGTATCAAATCTGGATATGTTCCAGGGTTAGAATTTGAAACGGATTTTATAGGTGGGTGCTATTTGTTTGGTTGTAAAAGGCATAATCATCTTGAATATGAACAATAAAAAGATTCGACTGTCACATATGATGGTCGAATCTTTTTCGTTATAGGTCGCTTGTATTACATAGGTGTATATCCTCTTTAGAGGCCACTTTTTTTATATTCAAAATATGTAGTGAAATAAAACCAATAAGTCCTATTCCGCCAAAAATAAGCCATGGTGTATACATTCCGCTTAAGTTGGATGTAAAAGATGTACCGGTATAATTACCAATGATAAAACCAAATGCGAGTGATAGTTGATAAAATCCGAAGAAAGTGGCTGTATATGATTCATTACTGTAATTTGCAATAGCGATATCAGCGTTAGGTAATACGAGTGTTTCACCGATTGTAAATAAAATTACACAAATAAAGAGCCAATATGGGTGTTGAAATAAAGGAATGAGTAAAAAGGAAATACTCATTAATAAAACACCGTATTTAATAATCGAAAGTGTGTTGTATTTGTGGAATAATTTTCGGAATAATACCATAAATATGACGCCTGTTATCGCATTTATCGTAATAACGAGTGTAGCAAGTTGATTGCTATTACTAATGTTTTTCATATGAAGTGGAAGTGCGACAGTAAGCTGAGTAAACATAATATAGAAGAAAATCATGATAAAGGAAAACAGAAGGAAAGATTTGTTTTGTAAGATGACCTGTATTCCTAATGTAATAGACGTGTTTTCAGTAGTGACTTGGAAGTGATTTTTAAGTAAGTAAAAAATAAAAGCAAATAACAGCATAAGAGATCCTGTTAGAGAGAAAGCGTAGAGTGGATCGAGTAAGAGTAAGAATCCTCCTGCAATTGGTCCGATTATTGCACCGCAATTAAAGCTAAGGTTTAAATATGTAAATAAATTTTTTCTCAAATGAGCTGGCTGTGAGCCAAATATAGCGCGAGCGGCAGGTTCGTAAAATGCAGTTCCGAAGCCAATAAGTGCAGAAGAAATAGAAATTGTATAGAAATCAGAGCATATTCCTAAAGCGATAAATCCGACTCCTCTTAAAAATAATCCGGCTATCATCATAATGATATAGCCTATTTTGTCAGCAATTAACCCTGAGAATAATGGGATAACTCGTGATGTAATTGTCATAATCGTCAACACTGTTCCTACTTGGACAGCAGAAAAATGAAGAAAGGTTAATAGATAAATAGCTAAAAATGCGTATACTGCAAAATACCCAAAAGACATAAAAAATGAAGAAATAAGCATGAAACGTATCGGTGTTGAGAAACCTTTCATAGAAATCCTCCTAATTATGTAACTAGTAAAATTATTTGATGGTTAACTATTTTATACTATAATTATACATAAAGTCAGAAAAAAGTAAATTTTAAGAAGAAGGTGGATCGAATTGAATCAAAACGCTCCAAATGAACTAGAATATATTCGGGAATTTTTAAATACATGGAGAATACCAAACGATACGAGAGAGCCAATTGATTTGCTGCAAACAAAAGAAGATATAAAGCTCTTTATGAAAGAATATTTTGATGAAGAGTTTCCATTTCATAGGATAGAGGAATTAAGAGGTTTTCGAGAAGATATTCGGATGACAATTGAAGGCAAAGGATCATTGCAAAAATGGTTAGAGAAATACCCATTTCATGTACATATAAAGGATGATATGAAAGGTATTACATATGAACCAGTATATGAAAAGAATGTGTATACAAAAGTGTTAAGCATTGTATTAATGTCAATTCAAGAAAATGTGTGGGGAAGGTTAAAAGCATGTCCAGATTGTCGCTGGGTATTTTATGATCATTCGCGAAATGGAAGTAAAAGATGGTGCGGTATGTATGCTGGAGAAGAAGGAGGAAGAGCATGCGGTACGATTGCGAAAGTGAAAAACTACCGGGCGAAGAGAAAAGGGCGATCTGGTTATGATATGTAAGTAATATTAGAGAAAGAAAAATGGATGGGGGGAATGTAAAATATGAAAGGTACGCAAATGTTAGCTTTAAATAAAAAGTGTTGGGATACAGTTGCACCTTATTTTTTCAAGTGGATTGTTTACCGAAATACGGACCGTATACGGCATCTGAAGATGAGATTCATTTGTTCGATTCAATTAAAGATAAAAAGGTACTTGATATTGGGTGTGGAAGTGGACATTCGTTGCAGTATATGGCGGAACATGGCGCAGAAGAATTGTGGGGACTTGATCTTTCGAGAACACAAATTGAAACGGCACATGAAACGTTACAGTCGTGGAATCCAAAGTTAATATGTGGAGCAATGGAAGAGGAAGGAGATATTCCGAAAGGGTATTTTGATATTGTATATTCCATTTATGCATTAGGTTGGACTTCAGATTTAAGAAAAACGTTGGAACTGATTTATTCATATGTAAAGCCAGGAGGAAGTTTTATTTTTAGTTGGGAGCACCTAGTATATTCAAGTTTACAGTATGGTACAGAAGAAGTTGCTATAAAGTCTTCTTATCATGAGGAAACGCCCATTACGTTTGAAACATTTAAAGGAGAAAATGTACAAGCGACATTATATAAGAGAAAAATAAGTACATACATAAATGAGTTAAATAGAGCGGGATTTAAAATTGAGAGAATAGAAGAGCCTGAATCATCAAGCTCGTTTGATGGAGAACTAGCTGAGCCGTCTACGAAGTATTATTCCTTATATAAAGCTAGAATGGTGCCGACTACTTTTATTATTAAAGCTAGAAAGTAAAGTGTTTTTATAAAAGAAGCCTATGATTTCAAATAGATGAAATGATAGGCTTCTTTATTTTAAAAAAATGAGGTCAAAGGTGTACTTTTCTTATAAAAATGCATTTCATATAAAAGGTGTAATTATTTTGGGGAAGGGGGATTGTTGTGCGTCATCATAGAAAGTGCAAAAAATTTGGAGTGGCACTGCCTCTTCCGCTTATAGGAGCAACGGGTCCGACAGGTAATAGTGGTCCAATCGGTCCAACTGGAGGGCATGAAGGTCCTGTTGGTCCTACAGGGGTGACTGGACCGACGGGAGCAACTGGGCCCCAAGGTCCTCAAGGTATCAGGGGAATACAAGGTCCCCAAGGGACAACAGGAGCACAAGGAATACAAGGGGCTATTGGTGATACAGGAGAGCAAGGTATAACTGGCCCGACTGGTCTCCAAGGTGCTCAAGGATTAATCGGTAACCAAGGTCTAATTGGTGATATTGGAGTACAAGGATTAGAAGGAATACAAGGAGCTACGGGTCCTGCCGGTAGTCAAGGTATACAAGGCATACAAGGAATACAAGGGGAAATAGGTGAGCGAGGACAAACAGGGGCACAAGGAATGCAGGGAGAGAGAGGCATAACTGGAGTCTCGGGTATAACTGGTCCACAAGGCCCTCAAGGTGTTCAAGGAATACAAGGAGAGCAAGGGGCTATTGGTATACAAGGGGAAGACGGCTTCCAAGGGATACAAGGAATTACTGGAGAAGAAGGCCCACAAGGAGCTCAAGGAATACAAGGTGAAGTGGGTCCAACTGGTTCTACTGGAATGCAAGGTGCCCAAGGTATAAGTGGAATAAAGGGGATAACAGGTGTAATAGGTTTACAAGGACCACAAGGTGTGCAAGGAATACAAGGTATAACGGGAGCAACAGGTTTTCAAGGGATAAAGGGAATAAGAGGTATAACAGGAGCGACGGGTAGTATTGGCACTCAAGGCTCAGAAGGACCACCGGGCGGTCCGACGGGAGTGACCGGTCCAATTGGCCCTTCTAGTGGGGTGACTGGACCAGCTGGCCCACCCGGTCCACCAGGAGGTCCAACAGGTCCAACGGGTGCGACCGGTTCAACAGGTGTAAGCGGAGGGATAGGACCAATTGGAGCGCAAGGAGTGCAAGGTATAACAGGTCCAACAGGTTCTCAAGGTGTAAGGGGAGCGCAAGGTTCCCAAGGTGTAGTTGGAGCAGTTGGAGTACAAGGAGCACAAGGTCCTCAAGGTAACCAAGGTATAACAGGTCCAACTGGTGCAGAAGGTTCTCAAGGAATACAAGGTCCGCTGGGAGTAACTGGTCCAACTGGTGCAGAAGGTCCTAAAGGTATTCAAGGTATACAAGGTGTGATAGGTCCAACAGGTGCACAAGGAATGGTGGGAATACAAGGGATAGCTGGTCCAGTTGGTGTTACAGGAGCGGAAGGAGCTCAAGGAACACAAGGAATCCGAGGAGCAACTGGTCCTGCTGGAGCACAAGGTATACAAGGAGTTCAAGGAATTCAAGGGGAAACAGGAGCAGCTGGAACACAAGGTCCTCAAGGTGTTCAAGGGATACAAGGGACTACCGGATTGACAGGTACACAAGGTGCCCAAGGTCCTCAAGGAGTGCAAGGAATAATAGGACCGACTGGAGCTATTGGTTTGCAAGGTCCTCAAGGATTACAAGGAATAACGGGTCCAACAGGAGCGCAAGGAGTGCAAGGAATACAAGGAGTGCAAGGAATTATCGGCCCAACAGGTGCACAAGGAATTAGAGGTCCCCAAGGAAATACAGGGGAAGTCGGTATAACAGGCTCACAAGGAGTCCAAGGAGCGCAAGGTAGTCAAGGCCCACAAGGCCCACAAGGAAATGTTGGAATTACAGGAGCAACGGGCGAAACTGGAGCCACAGGAGCAACTGGGGCAACTGGACTACAAGGTGTGCAAGGTGTTCAAGGGATTACGGGAATACAAGGAATAACGGGAACGACAGGCAATACAGGTGCAACGGGTCCGCAAGGAATACAAGGTATACAAGGGATTCAAGGGTTGCAAGGCCCAAGTGGAGCAAGTGGGGTGACAGGTGCTAGTGGTAGTATAGGCCCAGTTGGAGCACAAGGTAGTCAGGGCCCAAGTGGCGTGGTGGGACCGACAGGAGCAACTGGTAGTGCAGGTTCAATAGGTTTCTTGGGAATAGCGGGAGCGACAGGAGCGACTGGCTTACCTAGCGGGGGAGGTTATTTCTTTTCTACTTCAACGAGTATAATTGCAGCGAATGCGTTAATACCAATTAATTCTGGATCTACAGTTTTTGGTTCTGATGTCAGTTTAACAAATGCAACAACTGTAACGTTAAGTACGCCGGGAATTTATTTAGTAAGCTATTATTTTCAAGGCGATCCAACTGCCGGAAATGAAACAATTTCAGTGAGGCTTACTTTAAATGGAATACAAGTCGCAGGGAGTTTTATTTTTTATGTTACAGGAGGTACTTTTATATTAGAACCAGCAGTTTCGAATACGATGGTCATTGAAGTTACTTCTTCAAATGCAACTTTGTCTTTACAAAATGGTCCGTTAGCTATCGGGCATGTAACGACATTATCTGGTGTGATAACAGCTAGTTTAAATGTATTAAAAATAGTTTGATACGTTAGTTATAACGGGGGAGATGCTTGTGAAGAATCAAGATAAGTGTAGTAAGTTTCAAGCACCTATTCCTTTTCCACCGCCAGGTATTACGGGGCCCACTGGTCCAACCGGTCCAACTGGTGCTTTAGGTGGACCGACTGGACCGCAAGGAATACAAGGCGTACAAGGTCCAATCGGTCCAACCGGCCCACAAGGAATACAAGGAGTGCAAGGGGTGCAAGGAGAAAATGGTCCAACCGGCCCAACAGGAGTACAAGGAATACAAGGAGTGCAAGGGGTGCAAGGAGAAAATGGTCCAACCGGCCCAACAGGAGTACAAGGAATACAAGGAGTGCAAGGGGAAATTGGTCCGACTGGACCAACTGGAAATACTGGTATACAAGGTGTGCAAGGTAATTTAGGAGGTAGTGGTTTACAAGGTGTAACCGGAATACAAGGAATACAGGGTCCGATTGGTCCAACAGGGCCAACTGGTTCTCAAGGAATTCAAGGGGAGCAAGGACCAATGGGTCCACAAGGGGAAACTGGTGTTCAAGGTTTACAAGGTCCCCAGGGAGAGATGGGGCAGGTAGGTCCAACAGGAATACAAGGAATACAAGGAGTGCAAGGTGTAATCGGTCCGACTGGTCCAACCGGTTTACAAGGTGATCCAGGTCCAACTGGCCCAACAGGAGCCACTGGGATAACTGGTCCGACAGGTTCTGCAACTGGCCCGACTGGAGCAACCGGTCCAACTGGTCCACCAGGAGGTCCAACTGGTCCAACCGGTCCAGCAGGATCACCAGGGGGTCCAACTGGTCCGACTGGAGCAACAGGGGCAACAGGAGCGACCGGAGCAACAGGAGCGACTGGAATTCAAGGGGTACAAGGAATACAGGGACCGACCGGAGCAACTGGTGTAACAGGTTTGCAAGGAGTACAGGGACCAATGGGGGCAACGGGTCCAACGGGTGATCAAGGCATTCAAGGTCCACAAGGGATACAAGGAGTAACCGGTCCGACTGGTCCGCAAGGTCTACAAGGAATCCAGGGACCGGTAGGAGCAACCGGTCCGACTGGTCCACAAGGAGTGCAAGGGGCACAGGGGCCAATCGGTCCAACCGGCCCTCAAGGGATACAAGGCATACAAGGTGAGCAAGGAGTAAGGGGAGCGACAGGTCCAACTGGTTTGCAGGGGCTACAAGGAATCCAAGGTCCACTCGGTCCAACCGGTCCTCAAGGTTTACAAGGAGTGCAAGGGATAAGTGGTATAACAGGTCCAACTGGTCCTCAAGGAATCCAAGGAATTCAAGGTCCACAAGGAGATATAGGTCCAACGGGAGCGACTGGAATACAAGGAGTGCAAGGCCCAGAAGGTCCAACCGGTGCAACTGGTGCAACAGGCCCGCAAGGGATTCAGGGAATACAAGGGATACAAGGTCCAACCGGTCCACAGGGAATTCAAGGTCTGCAAGGAATTCAAGGTCCGATTGGTCCAACAGGCCCGACTGGACCTCAAGGCATACAAGGTATAACTGGCTCGACGGGTCCAACCGGTGCAACTGGTGCAACAGGTCCGACGGGAGTAACGGGCCCTCAAGGTCCTCAAGGAATCCAAGGTCCACAAGGAGTAACAGGCCCAACAGGAGCGACCGGCTCTACGGGAGTAACAGGTCCACAAGGAATCCAAGGAATCCAAGGTTCGCAAGGGATAACGGGTCCGACGGGAGCAACCGGAGTGACTGGAATAACAGGCCCACAAGGAATCCAAGGAATTCAAGGCCCACAAGGTGTGACGGGAGCAACCGGCGCAACAGGAGCGACAGGAGTGACTGGTGCAACTGGACCGACCGGAATACAAGGCATACAAGGAATAACAGGAGCGACAGGGGGAACAGGAGTAACAGGCCCAACAGGTGCCACGGGTCCAACAGGCTTAACTGGAGCAACAGGATCATCTGCTATATCGACAGGTGGCGGATATTTCTTTTCTACATCAACAAGCACAATTGCAGCAAGTGCCAACATCCCAATTAATTCTGGATCCACTGTATATGGAACTGGTGTATCTTTAACTAGTGCTACGACAGTCACAGTAACGACGCCAGGAATATATTTAGTAAGCTACTATTTTCAAGGGGATGCAAATGGTGGGAATGAGACAGTATCTGTTAGATTGCTATTAAATGGAACGCAACTAACAGGGAGTTTTATACAAAACGTAACGACATCAACTGTAGTAATCGAACCAGCCATTTCAAATACACTTCTTGTGAATGTGACGAGTGCCAATTCAACATTAATATTACAAAATGGCCCGTTAGGTGTAGGGCATGTGACTACTATAGCAGGTGCGATTACAGCAAGCTTAAATGTAGTGAGAATTTTATAAAGAATATAAAAAACACAAGGAATGTCTTTGTAAGACACACCTTGTGTTTTTTAATATTAAATAAACATTTTCTTTATCTTTTCGGTTGAAAAATATGCTGAAAGAAGTATTTGTGATGTAAGTTATCTACAACCTTATTTGCTTGATATGTGCGTTGTTTTTCAATTCGAAGTCTTTGCTCCATCATTTTAATTGCGTGATCAGATAAACGTAACATAATACATTCTCCTTTTCTATAAATATAGGTGACTATTTGATATCGATCCCATATTTATAATTAAGGAGGCAAAATGTGTAACATAGGCAAAAAGCACCTTCCTCTCCCATTACGCTTACGAGGTTAGCTGTCGGACTCGGGAAGTGAGAGTTTCCCTACTTAAAAAAGATTCGCCCCAAGTAGCATAGCTACAAAAATGGTTCCCCCGCTCCAAAATTTGGACTCAGCAAAAGGTTTTATAAAGTAAAAAATAACATAAAGGAGCGAACAAGTCAAATTATTTTGTGTATTCTGTCTTTTTTAATTGCGTAAGAATCATACCGTCAGGAAGTATTGTATCTGATACTGTAATGAATCCGTGTTTTTTATATAAAGTAATAGCAGGGGTATTCGCTTTACCTGTTTGTACAATGTATGTCATTGAAGAGGGAAACATGTTAAATATATAAATTAGGAGTTTCGTTGCGATTCCTTTTTGAAAAAAATCGGGCGATACAACTAACCTGTGGATATCGATTAGTTTTTCTTCTTGTACAAAAGAAATAAAACCGACAAGTTTATTTTCAGAAAAATATCCATAGAATGTTTCAACGCAATTTTGAATATCGTTTACAGTATCATATAAACGAGGTATGGCAGTACTATTTAAGTAGTCTGCTTCAACTTTATAAGCTGGAATTTGAACCTGTAAAATGGATGTTGCTACTTCAAAAGAAGTGGAATTTAACTTAAGAATCATAGATAATGAAGCCTCCTTTAAATATGGTATATGAATATAATTGCTTTATGGGTGAGTTTGACAATATTTTTCTTTTTTGCATATAATATATGTATCTCCATATGTAAAATAGTAGTAAATATATTTCTATAGTGAAATATGATTAGCAATGATAAATACATATGTTTGTATTAAATCATACAAACTATAATAGAAATGGAGGACTAAAAATGGGATGGATTATCACATTAATAGTTGGTGCTATTATAGGTGCAATTGCTAGTTCTATAACAGGTAAAAATTTCCCAGGTGGTATGTTCGGAAATATTATCGCAGGTTTATTAGGTGCTTCGTTAGGTGGTAGATTATTTGGATCCTTTGGGCCAACATTTGGTGGGATTCATGTAGTGCCAGCATTATTAGGTGCAATCGTGTTAATTTTTATTGTATCATTTGTAGTGAAAGCTGCAAAGAAATAGATATATAGATTATGATGAAGAGCCCTGAATAAGGGCTTTTCATCATTCGAAGAGGTGGTTTCATTGGAGAAAATAAATATAAGAAAAAGAGATAAGTTAAGAAAGTTTTTTAGAGAACAAAATTATTTGGCGGTATTACTTGGATTTGCGTTATTGTTCATTAATATTTTATTGCTAACAAAAATATCATTTGTTTTTACACCGTTTATCGTATTTTTAAAAACAATTTTCTTCCCAGTACTATTAGCAGGCGTACTATTCTATATTTTACATCCATTCGTTTCGCTTTTAGAAAAGAAAGGTGTTTCAAGAATCGTATCGATAGCTTCTATATATTTAATCGTACTAGGATTATTTGTATTTTTAGTTGTAACGGTTATCCCTATTATTAAAGATCAAATTGATGCATTAATTGATAACTTACCGTATTTTGGCCATGAGATTGAACAAGCAGCACGTAGATTCGGGGAAAGTAATTTACTCGGTAAAATTCAGGAGAATTTAAATATTAATGTTGCGAATATGGTAAAAGACTATACAGTTGATTTTACAAAGTCATTATCATCAGTAACTGGGAATGTAACTGGATTTTTGAGTACTATTACAGAGGTTGTTTTAACATTTGTAATGGTTCCATTTATATTGTTCTATCTTTTAAAAGATGGCGAACAATTGCCGAATCACTTCTTAAAGTTCATTTCAGAGCAAAGACAACCAGCAGCAATGAGAATACTAGATGATATGCATTATGCGATTAGCTCGTATATTAGAGGTCAAATTATCGTCAGCTTATTTATCGGTATTATGCTATTAATTGGTTATCTTATTATTGGTATTAAATATGCGGTATTACTTGCGATTTTAGCGATGATTGTAAATATCGTTCCGTACGTAGGACCAATTATCGCGATTACACCAGCGTTAATTATCGCATTCATCGACTCGCCAGCAATGGTGTTAAAAGTAATTATCGTTATGATGGTTGTACAATTAGCAGAAGGTAAATTTATTTCTCCGCAAGTTATGGGGAAAAAGTTAGATATTCACCCGATTACTATCATTTTTATCATTTTAACTGCCGGAAACTTATTCGGGATTATGGGCATTATTTTAGCCATTCCAGGATATGCGATATTAAAAGTGTTAGTTACGCACGGTTATAGATTTGTTAAGTTGAATACGTGAAAAAAAGCGCTAAAACAAGTAGGGAACGTAGTTTTAGTCGCTTTTTTATTTAACAATTCATTTGCATATTGGCGCGCCCATTGATCCGCTTACAATACGAGGTTGAAACGTTTTGATTTGTTGCTCAAGAAGATCGATATTATAATTTGCGGTTAAACCGACGATTTTGAAATGTTCAGGATGAGCTGAAACGACATCTAATGCAGATGTGCCGATGGATCCTGTGGAACCTAAAATGGATATATATTTTACCATGAAAAAACCTCCAAAGTTGTTTCGAATATTTCTGCAAACCTATATAACATTAGACAATTGAATTGAAAATTCCTGCTATATAAAATAGAAAATTCGGGTTTGTTTGGAAGTGAAATGTGATAAACTGTAAAAAATAACGAAAAAGCAATGAAAGAGAAGAGTACATATTCGAAACTTTTCAGAGAGCTGATATGTGGTGGAAATCAGTAAGGGATGAATATGGAATGGACTCTGGAGCTTCTAACTGAAATGAGTAGGTAAAGACGGTTACTTCACGTTATTGAAGTATGAAGTGAGCTAATGATAGCTAATTAAGGTGGTACCGCGGGAGTCTCTCGTCCTTTTTTAAGGATGAGGGGCTCTTTTTATTTTGCGAAAGGAGGAGTTAGTGTGAGTGGAAAAATAATGTTAACAGGAATTAAGCCGACAGGTTATCCGCATTTAGGGAATTATATTGGTGCGATTAAACCTGCATTACAAATGTCAAAGAATAATGAAGGAAAAGCATTGTACTTTATAGCTGATTATCATGCATTAAATGCTGTGCATGATTCAGAAAAGTTCAGCAGTTATACGAAAGAGGTAGCAGCTACTTGGTTATCGCTTGGACTTGGGGAAGATGTTGTTTTTTATCGGCAAACAGAAGTACCGGAAATTCTAGAATTAGCTTGGATTTTAGCTTGCCTAACTCCGAAAGGTCTTATGAACCGTGCTCATGCGTATAAAGCGAAGGTGGAGCAAAATAAAGAAGCAGGGTTAGAGGTCGATGCGGGAGTGAACATGGGGTTATATACGTACCCGATCTTAATGGCAGCCGACATATTACTATTTCAAGCTACACATGTACCTGTCGGAAAAGACCAAATTCAACATATTGAAATCGCGCGTGATATTGCGACGTATTTTAATCATACATTTGGCACGACATTTACACTACCGGAGTATGTCATACAAGAAGAAGGAGCTATTTTACCTGGTCTTGATGGTAGGAAAATGAGTAAAAGTTACGGAAATGTAATCCCATTATTTGCAGAGCAAGAAAAACTTCGAAAGTTAATATTTAAAATCAAAACAGACTCTTCACTTCCAAATGAACCGAAAGAATTAGAAACATTATTTATGATATATAAAGAGTTTGCGACAGAAGACGAAGTACAGTCATTACGTGAAAAATATGAGACTGGAATCGGATGGGGCGATGTGAAAAAAGAGTTGTTTCGCGTTGTAGATCGTGAGTTAGCTGGACCTCGTGAAAAGTACGCAATGTATATGAATGAGCCGGATTTATTATATGAAGCATTAGAAAACGGTGCTGAGAAGGCACGCGCTATTGCGAAGGTAAATTTAGCAGAAATTAAAAAACGGATTGGATTTGAGAGGGAACGTTAAGCGTTCCCTTATTTTTTTAGATAATCTGTAATAATCTTCTCGATAACAGGAGGAAGATTATTAGGTAATTCATTAAGTGAAAAGAAGCGTAGTTCTTTCGATTCCGTATGGTCGCATACAAGCTCACCGTGGAATTCGCGGCAAATATAAACAACGAGTACACCGTGTACTTGATCGCCGTTTGGATAGATTTGAAAGTAATCTGGTCCAGAGTATGTACGGAATAGTTCTGGATTTTTAATAATAAGTCCAGTTTCTTCAAACACTTCTCGTTTTAAAGCATCTTCTAACGTTTCGTTATATTCTAGGGCACCACCAATAATGCTCCAGCGGTTAAAATCTGTACGGAGCTGCAGCAATACTTCATCTTTTTCATTTAATATAATGGCGTGTGATCCTATTAGAATAAGTGGATGATTTCCTACTAGATTTCTCATATCTTCAATATAACCCATGTCATTGCTCCTTGTATTTAATAATAGTTAGGAATTTCTTTTAACATTCTTTCTGTTTTACGTGCTGTAAAGGCTAAGTTATGGTCGTCTTTCGTTCTGAAAAATAATGTGCGTAAAAAGGTTTTAATGTTGGCACATAAAATACAATACTCATTAAGCGAAAGGCGTTTTCTAATTTGAGGAAGCCTTTTTATTTTTTTATGAATAATAGAAATTAACTCGTTTTGAGGAAAATCATGATACAGCATTGCTAGTAATGGAGTAACAATGCGTTCATCTTCGTTATTATGAAAAAGGTCAGATGGAATAAAGATTTTATTTAATAAACAATGAATTAATTCTTCGTACCATTCAAAAGTTGTATACGTATTATGAACAATTTCAGTAAAGGCATCAGATACGTGAGCAAGACAATGAGCCCATCCTTTATTTTCGATATAGCCCCGAAAATCCGTTTCTAAGTTTGTGTATGTAATGAGTTTATTTTTTATTTCTTCGATATCCTCCTCTGTACAAAAGTAGTGCGAATTAGCGAATTGGAGTATTAACGCAATTAACGAAACAGTGTAAGAACGTGTGAAAACCCCATCTGTATGTGGGGAGTAAATGTCACAATATAAATACTCATCACTTAAACAAGTTTGCAGAAGTAATTTCAGCTGATCGTCCATAAGGAATTCATGATGAATGAAATGTGCAAAACATTTATATATAAGTTGGTAACGAACGTAGCTATCAGTCGTTCCGATATACTGAAGCATGTTCAAAGTTAACTCATTTACGTCTATATGCTGTAGTTGCGTATAGTCATTTTGTTGTATAAGCTCTAACTGTTGTTGCAATGCTGTAATATCCACTGGAGAACCTCCTCCGCACTTTAAAGATGCGATCTTTTCTAGTATTCTATATATTCAAGGACAATCCTGCTCATGCAAGGAGAACGATTAGAAATTCGAGTATGATATAGATGAGGGAAGAATATGACGACGATAGAACAGTTAGAAAAACATTTTAAAATAAGAAGAAGTGCTTCTTCTATTATGATAAAAGAAAATAATGCAGAGATTTTTACAGAAGAGCAATTAGAGGAAATGATGCAATATTGCGTTGCTGAAGCTAAAAAAGATGGATTAGAAAAACTACATTTTGAAATCTCTTCAAAAAGTCCAAATTATGATGTGTATAAAAAATGTTTTGAAACGTATTCATTTGAATATGTTACGGAAAACATGATTGTATTTAAAGATATATATGAAGTAGAAGATGTAGAAAGTGAAATGGATTTTAAGCTTATTGAAGAAGTTGGAGAAGAGGCTTTTTATTCACTGTGGAATGAAGCGACGGGAGAACTAGTCGCTCATGATCAATTTGTGCATATGATGCTACAAGAAATTGGTGAGCAGTGGAAAGAACATTGCTTAACAGCGAGTGTAGGTGAAGAGCCGATAGGGATTGTAATTCCGCATATTGAAAGAGGTACGTTAGAAGAAGGGAAACTTATGTACTTCGCAGTTACTCCAAATATGCGTAATAAGGGATATGAAGCTGCATTATTTGCAGGTGCGATGTTTGTCTTAAAGGAAATAGGTGCATCTTATTATATTGGTGAGACAAATATACAAAATGAATGGATGAAGGATGTTTTTGAAAAGAATGGATGTCAGCTGTTTAGTTCAACTGAGAGATATGTGAGAAAGTTTTAGGAGGATGAATGATGTATACTCTCGAACTCGTATAGCGGGAGGGGACTATATATGTTAAAGCAATCCATGCATTCATTCGTGTTATTGTATCCAAATGTATTGTTAGAAGGCTGGAATGTTGAAAAAGTTTCAGAACGTTATGAAGGTGAAAAGTGGGGAAGTTTTTGGTTTCAGGTTGTTACTCCAACTGGGATGTTTCGAGTAAAGGAATTTTTTCTCGATATAATGGAACCAGTATTTCCGGATAGCTGTATTTCTCAAGCAAAAGGAGATTGTTTTCAATATAAAGGGCTTGTGTATTGGAAAGGTATAAATTATAAAGGAAAAGAAAGTTACGTTACATCTATATGGAAAACACAAGTTGAAATTTCTGTTGATCATGGATATGTAAACCAAGACGAAATGGAACGATTTCTATTTGAATTACAACCAGTAAATATGGAGCTTGGGAAAACGATATTACATACATCATTTCACTTATTAAGCTTTCAAGCGAAGAGAAGTGAAATGGGTGAGATAGGAAGATGTAGAGAGTGGAATGCTCCAGATGACGTATCCTATGTAAATTTGTTAATTCATGAAAAACTAAATTGGAAACTTGAATCGGTCGGTTTCGGAAATGACGAAACGCAGTATGTATACTGGGACGAAGTTAATAAACTATATGCACTTTGGGTTTGTAGACATAAAAACAAAGCGTATTATCCTATTTCTTCATGGACAATGAACTATGGCCCAAAACAAATTATAAACGGGTTAGAGTTTTATCCGCACCCTAATCGCGGAACAGTTGTATACGAAGATTTAGGTAATGAACAAATCGCATACGTATTTCGCGGTAATCCATGTACAAATTTTGAAGAAGTAAAAGAACTTTTTGCCTGTTTGTAAGATAAAAAGAAAAATGAGAACGACAAAGTGGATATTTGTATAATACAATAGAGTGAGATTCGATTATATGAGAAAGCGTTGGTGAAAGAATGGGGCAGCAAAGAAATTGGTTACAAGCAACTATAGAAAGAAATAAAGATAATACGTTACAAATAAAGTGGGAAAATAATATAGAAGAAGTTCGTATTTATTGGAGTACTTCACCAGATCATATTGAAGAAAATGGAGAATTACTTGCAACTGTAAATGGAGAATTATCATATACAATTGAAAACCAGAGTGAAAATGAACGTCCATATTTTAGACTAGTAGGAAGTAATGGACAAGCAGTGACAGTAGCTGAGCGTAGATTGCCATTACAAGGTGCGTTTAACTTCCGTGATATGGGTGGATATGAAACGACAGATGGACGTAAAGTGAAATGGGGCAAATTATACCGTTCTGAAGAATTAGCAGGACTAACAGAGTGGGATATCGACTATTTACAAAAGTCTGGTTTAAAGTTAATTTGTGACTATCGTACAGACTTTGAGGTAAAGCATAAGCCAAATCCTGAGATTACAGGTGCTCGTCAAGTGTGCTTACCAGTTATGCAAGACTTAGCGAAAGACTTAAATATAAATGAGTTTTTTCAAGTTGGTGACCTTTCTATGTTAGGAAAACCAGGTGAGTATCTTGTGAAAATGAATCAAGATTTCGTAAGTGGTAACGAGGCATTCGTGAGCTTCTTAAACTTAGCGCAAAACCCGGAAAACTTACCGTTAGTAAACCACTGTACAGCTGGAAAAGATCGTACTGGATTTGGTTCAGCATTATTACTACTTTTACTAGGTGTACCAGAAAAAACAGTAATGGAAGACTACTTACTAAGTAACGGATTCCGTGAAAAGCTAAATGAAAAAATGATGGCCTTTTTAGGTGCGAAATTACAAAACGATGAGAGCAGAGCGATATTAGGTGCAATGTTTGAAGCACGTGCTGAATACTTGCAAGCTGCGATTGGTGAAATTCAAAAGCAATACGGATCAGTTGAAGCATACGCTGAAGAATCTCTCGGCTTTACGAAAGAGTCGTTAGAGGAAATGAAAGTGTTATTGCTGGAAGATAAGTAAGAAGAAGGAGGCTGGTTTTAATTAGCCTCCTTTTCTTATTGTTGATATAATTAAGCTATGAGAATATAGGAATTGAGGAGAACATCATGAAATACAAATTTATATTATTCGACGTAGACGATACATTATTAGATTTCCCTGAAACGGAAAGACACGCATTACATAATGCGTTTGTACAGTTTGGTATGCCTACAGGGTATAATGATTATCTTGCAAGTTATAAAGAGATTAGTAATGGATTATGGAGAGATTTAGAAAATAAAATGATTACGCTAAGTGAATTAGCGGTAGATCGATTTAGACAATTATTTGCCCTTCATAATATAAAAGTAGATGCGCAGCAATTTAGCGATGTATATCTTGAAAACTTAGGGAAAGAAGTACATCTTATAGAAGGTGCAGTGCAATTATGTGAGGATCTACAAGATTGCAAGTTAGGTATTATTACGAATGGATATACGAAGGTGCAACAATCGAGAATTGGAAATTCGCCTGTATGTAATTTCTTTGATCATATTATTATTTCAGAAGAGGTTGGTCATCAAAAACCAGCACGTGAGATTTTTGATTATGCGTTTGAAAAGTTTGGGATTACAGATAAATCAAGTGTATTAATGGTTGGAGATTCGCTTTCTTCTGATATGAGAGGCGGAGAAGATTACGGCATTGATACGTGTTGGTATAATCCGAGTTTGAAAGAAAATAGGACAGATGTTAAGCCGACTTATGAAGTGGAGAGTCTGCTACAAATTTTAGAAATTGTAGAAGTGACTAAAGAAAAAGTAGCTTCATTTTAAGTGTATTGATATATGTTCAGTTACAGTCAATATAGGAAAGAGCTGTGTAACAACTAGAGGTGAATAAAGGATGTTAACGTTTTTATTTGAGTTAGACAAGAATCTCCCGCAGAAGGATGAGCCATGGTATGATGCTTATTCAAAGGGCTTTATCGAAGGAGATGTAACGATTTGCGCGAGTGACAGTGTATTTTTTCAAAAATCATGTATGAAGGTTGCAGAGCTGGGGATTTATTTAGGTCAGTGGATGGAACAAGTTCAACATGGGCAGAACGTGCCTATGAAATATGAAACGGCTGACCGTGAAGAGGTAATTCTTGGTTTCTTCTACGAAGAGGATTATAATCAATGGAATGTTTTTTCCAGCTGGCAAGAATTTGAACTTCAAGAGCGTATAGCTACTACAACATTAATAGAGAGCGTTCAACGCTATTTATATGAGTTAAATAAGGAACTGCGCATGATAGAATATCCTGTGACGTTTGATCAGTACTTAAGAGGAGAGCGAATGATGCAACTCTCTTACAAACGACCGTGTGATAGCAAGGCAGATACGACGCCGATAGAGGTTTATAATGGAAGTGAGCAAGTAGGTGTAGTAAGGGGCTATTATAAAAATACGCTGATGAGAGTGCTGGATTTTATTCCGAAAATTGGTAGTAATATTATTTATGAAATAAAGGATAGTAAGGACAATATTCGCGTCATTGCAAAGGATGTAAGTAGGCAGCGCCAAAGAAGGATTTTAGTAACGTACAAAGATAATCATGATGCAGAGCATGAAATACTTGTATGTGACGGAAAGTTATTGGATGCAAATTTCTTATTTACCTTTACATATAAGGCAGAAGAATATGTTGTTCATAAAACTTCATTTGGAATGGGAAAGTTATTACGAAAGGGCTATGTAATTGCAGATTGGAATATTCGTCTTGAGGAAGATATGTATTACATTGAGATGAATGTATATGATGAAGATTACATGCAGGATCAATACTTACTATTAGGCGTATTTCATGCGGTTTTATATGGATAATCAATGAGAAATACCGTCATTCTTCTTGGAAAGAATGACGGTATTTTTTATTTATCCTCAAAAATAAAAATCTCATCAATCGTACTATGTAGTGCCTTCGCTATATCGTGAGCAAGTTGTAAGGAAGGATTGTATTTAACTTTTTCGAGATGACTAATTGTTTCACGTCGCACACCAACGCTCTTTGCTAAATCTTCTTGTGTCATGTTCAACTTGGCGCGGTATTCTTTTATTTTCGTTACGAACGCCATGGTGCATCTTCCGTTTCATCAACAGGTTTATCGTAAAAGAACATAGAGAAGCCGAACGTAAGAATGAGTGTGCTGAAAATAAGAGCGATATCAATCTCTTGTAGTACCGGGTTTGGAAATAACATTTCAATAAACAGAATGATAGCGGTAGTTAGTAATGTAACGATAAAGGCATTGCGGCACGATTTATTGACGATTTGTTCAAATAGTTCATCGTGTTGAACCGTTCTATACGATGTGAAAAAGGAGAAGAAACACAACATAGTAAACAGTCCTTTTTCATAAAAAAAGCCGAGGAAACCGAAGAAACCGAGAAACCCTAAATATTTTATCCAAGTTGTTTTCACGATAGATTCTCCTTTCAATGTTAGAAATAATTCACGTTATGTTATAAATATATCACATGTAAAAATGTATAGTAATAATAGTTTTCCAATTCTTTTCATAATAATAGTAAAAAGAGGAAATATACTGCGAAATAAAGAGGATAATATTGTAAAATGGTTGTAAGGAGGGGGAGGAAGGTATGTTAACTTGGATCATGATCGTTGTATTACTTGTAGTGATTACTGTCATTGCGACGGTGTTAATTGGGCGGAATGGTGATGCAAATTATAGCAAAGCGACAAAGGGGAATATTAAACGCTTAACAATGATTTATATTATACTAGCTGTCGTTTTAGTTGTTGGATTAGGGGTGTATATTTATTTTAAAGGTTAAATAAACTGAAAAATGTAAAAATATTAAAATAGAAGTATGCTATAATATCAATATAGTTATTTGGTAATTAAGGAAAGGATTGGATGGAATGATTGAGATTACGAATGTGTCAAAAAGTTATAATGGGTCTACCTATGCAGTAAAAGACTTAAGTTTATCTGTACCTAGCGGAGAAATTTTTGGATTTTTAGGGCCGAATGGTGCGGGTAAATCAACGACAATTAAGATGATTACTGGCATTCATGGGGTGGACAAAGGGACAATTACGATTAACGGTATAGATATTATGAAAAATCCGATGGAAGCGAAAAAGACGTTTGGTTATGTGCCAGATAGCCCAGATATGTTTTTACGATTAAAAGGAATTGAATATTTAAACTTTATGGCAGATATGTATGAAGTGCCGAAAGACGTACGACAAGAGCGAATTGAGTCTTTAGCGAAGAAATTTGATCTTTACAATGCGTTATCGGATCAAATTCAAAGTTATTCGCACGGTATGAGACAAAAAATCGTTATTATTGGTGTGCTCGTGCATGAGCCAGATATATGGATTTTAGATGAACCGTTAACGGGGCTTGATCCGAAATCCGCATATATTTTAAAAGAAATGATGAGAGAACATGCGGATAAAGGAAAGATTGTATTTTTCTCGACACACGTATTAGAAGTAGCAGAAAAAATATGTGACCGCGTTGCAATTATTAATAAGGGGAATCTTCAGTTTAAAGGGAATTTAGATGAAATGAGAGATCATTTTAAATCCAATGAATCACTTGAAAAAATGTTCTTGGAGATGACGGGCAATGAGTAAAATTTGGACGTTAACGAAAGTATTATTAAAATTAAATTATGCAGATTTTATAACAGATAAGAAGAAGCGATGGGCGTATGTATTTTCATTTGCAGCCATTTTATTTGTCGGCTTTTTACTATTTGGTTCTATCACGCACGCAATGTATGAGGGAATGATACATTTAGGGCAAGATCCAGGAATGATTATCGCAATGGGACTTGCGATTGCGAGTATATGGGTATTTTTAATGAGTATAACGAACATTTTAACTGTATTTTACTATAGTAATGACATTGAAATGTTACTACCATTACCATTAAAACCAGCCCAGATTATTTCGGCAAAATTTTTAACAGTATTAATAACACAATACGTAATGAGTTCATTCATTTTATTACCAATCTTTATTACGTACGGATTAAAAAGTGGCGCATTTATTACATATTACATATACATGATTTTTATTTACTTACTCTTCCCGATTGTGCCGTTAGTACTAGCTTCGTTACTGATGACAGTTATTATGAGGTATACAAATATAGCAAAAAATAAAGACCGAGGAAATATATTTATTGGAATTGTAAGTATACTATTTATTGTAGGAATTAATGTATTTTTACAGTGGAAAAATAAAAGTTCGTTTTCTGAAGATGCAATTGCGGATTACCTTGCGAACAACCAATCTTCTCTTTTAGTACAAATGACAAACTATTTTCCAACTACATATTTCGGAGCAGTGGCATTAGTAGAAAATGCAAATTGGAAGGGACCTTTATATGTAATAATCTTTGCAGTTATTTCATTTGTCTTCTTTGTGTTGTTTTATTACATAGCAGAGCGTACATATTTAAAAGGGGTTATTGGACTTTCAACGAGTACAGCAAAGAAACAAGTTATTTCGGCGGAAGGTTTACAGAAATCAACAGTACAAAGTTCGCATTTAAAAGCGTATGTGAAAAAGGAATTTAAAACGTTATTCCGTACACCACAATTTTTCTTAAATTGTATTGTACAAACTTTCGTTATGCCGATTATGTTGTTCTTTATTTTATTTGTGCAAGATGGGAATTTAAAGTTTATTACAGAGTATATTAACAATCCAGAGACAACGGGATTTGCAATTGGTGTTGGCCTTTGTGCATCGTTATTTTTAATGGGTAGTAACGTCATTGCAACAACGTCATTTTCGCGAGATGGAAGCTCTTGGTTTGTGAATCGTTATTTACCAGTAAAGGCTTCGGATATCTTTTTTGCGAAAGCAATCACTGCTTGGTTAATTAATGTGATCATTTTAGCAGTATTCGGTATTACGATGGCAGTTGTAGCTGGGATTTCTCCAGTCTTTATGATACTGTGGTTTTTACTAAGTGCGAACGGGTTGTTATTAATTAATTTAATCGGAACACGCTGGGACGCACAAACTGCAGATATTCATTGGGATACAGAGCAGAAATTATTTAAAAGTCGATATACCACTTTGTGGAATTTTTTGGCTAATATTTTAATAGCTTTAATTATTGTGGGGGGAGTAAGTGTATTATACTTCTTCCTTCATGTCGGACTATGGGTTATGTTTATCGTTTTATTTGTAATGTTTACGATTGTAAATTATATCTTTATTAAAATGTTAAAATTAGGTGCTGAACGTATACTGTCAAATATTCAATAAGAAGATAGATCCTCTGTATTCATGCAGGGGATCTGTGTATAGATGGAGGAGAAAAAGGTGAAGAAAATAGCAATTGTAACAGGGGCAACTCGTCTGAATGGAATTGGTGCAGCTGTATGCAAGGTGCTTGCTCAAAAGGGGATAGACATTTTTTTCACGTACTGGCCAAAGTATGATAAAGCGATGCCATGGGGAATGAGTGATCAAGAACCCTTTTTGCTGAAAAAGGAAATTGAAAGTTACGATGTTCGATGTGAAATGGCAGAAATCAATTTATCGCAGTCTTATTCGCCAAATCGTTTGTTTTATATGGTATCAGAACGGTTAGGTGATCCATCTATTCTAGTTAATAATGCAGTATATTCTACTCATACGAGGATTGAGGAATTAGATGTAGAGCAGTTGGATAAACATTATACAGTTAATGTTCGGGCTACTATGCTATTAAGTTCATTGTTTATAAAACATTATTCACTTAAAACGGGCGGGAGTATTATTAATCTTACTTCAGGACAGTCAGTAGGCCCAATGCCAGATGAACTAGCATATGCAGCAACGAAAGGGGCAATCGAAGCATTTACAAAGTCAGTAGCACCAGTTGCAATGGAGAAGGGGATTACAGTGAATGCTGTAGATCCAGGACCGACGAATACAGGATGGATTACAGAGGAGCTGAAGCATCATTTAGTATGGAAATTCCCGCAAGGTAAAGTAGGAGAACCGGTGGATGCTGCGCGCTTAATTTCTTTTTTAGTAAGTGAAGAAGCGAAATGGGTTACTGGGCAAGTCATTCACTCGAATGGTGGTTATTCATAAAAATATTATGTTAACAAATGTTGAGAAACAAAAAACGAAAGAAAATTTTATTTTTTTGTATAAATAAAATGTCAAGAAAGATAAAAATTTGATAGAAGAGTATATTGTCATATGAAGATAGTAATTCTTAATGTGACAATATACTCTTTTTCTTTTACTTGCGAGCAGAAAAATGAAGTAGAAGAAACTCGAATATTAAAATGAGTTTATCAGTTTTTGTACGTATTATTATGAAGATTACTGTCGGAAAGATGATAATTCGTATGAAAAGGGATTTTTTAAGGGGGAATCGAATCGTAAAGGGGAGGATAAATTATGTAAAACATAGGGGGATTTATATGAAAATGAAAAAGGTCGCTATCGCATCGATTACAATTGGTACAATGCTTACTATGGCAGCTTGTAGTCCTTCAGTAGATAAAGAAACGGAAAAGAAAGAGCAAGTAACTGCGCAAAATGATGGAGAAGCAAAAACGACAAGTGCAGATGAAGCGTCAAAAACAACGAAAGATACTGAAAAAGAAACAAATACTTCTTCAAATGAAAAAACAGATAAGGATGCAAAAAATACGAAAGAATCATCAGGAACAGAAAGTAACGGCAAAACGTCAACTCAAAACGAAAATGTAAAAACAAAAGAAAAAGAAACGACAGGAAAAACGAATGATCAAACGACTAGCGGGAAAACAGCAGATCAAAGCACAAGTACAAGCACAAACAATAACGGAAAGACAACGAAAGATCCGAAGAAAAGTGTTGCTGTGAAAACGAACGTTAAAGAAGTTGTAGCATTAATTGATAGCTTGGACAAGCAGTTAGCTGCTAATCCGAAATTGGAAACAGTGAATAAGCTTGGCAAACAAATTAATGAAAAGTGGGATGTGATTGAAAAAGAGCTAGAGGCATCACATCCGACGGATTCTAAAACAATCGGTCAAAGTATGTATCCGTTAATTGTAGGAGCGGAGAAAGAAAAAATCGATATTAATAAAATGAAATCTTTAACGACGAAAACGAAAAAAGATTTAAATCAGTTATTGACGAAACTTTCGTAGTTTCAAAAGCCTACTCGTGTGAGTAGGCCTTTTTTGGTTGTTATACTGTGCATAGTATAACTTATTTATTTTCATTTTCATTTTCAATTACGATGCGAAAAGAACTGAATGCTTGTTGACTGACATAATCTTCTTCGCTAACTTTAAAAGGAAATGGAAAAGCGACGAGTTGAAAATTACTTTCCTGATCCACTGAAGGCAATATGAAATTAAAGATTTGCCTCGTTTCAGGTGCAACTTTAGTATAAACGACTTTTCTATTGTTAAATATTTCAACTTGTTTCCAATCTTTAAAAGCCACGATTGCGTAAGTCATTTCATCATTCGTTTCATTACCGTTTGATAGGGTTAATTGCTTGCCTTCCTTTTCAAAGAAGACAGTTTGTAAGTTCTCTTCACGGTTCGTAACAAATAATGGCTCGTAAAGACCATCTTTTAAAATTGCATCTGGATTTATAAGGGAGAATTTTATTTTTTTGTTTTCTTTCTGAAGAGGATGTATTGAATATCGCATACTTAGAATATCTTCTAAAATAGCTGCTTTATTTAAGTTATTATCTTTTAATTTGTATTCAGGTTTTTTAATTATTAAAAAGGTTAATTCACTTGCATTAGGAGAAGTGTGTAAAGAGATTTTCGTAGTCATTGAGCTGTTTGGTTTCATATCAAAAAAATAGTGTGATATTTCATTAGTAGTATCTTCTATTTTAAAAGGTTTTTGTTCGTAATCTTCTAGAACAATTAATCCATATTTTCGGTTTTCGTTAATAGTATGTACGAATGATAATGATACATTAATTTTATTATCCTCACTAGTAATTGTGCTACCGTTGTTAATATGTTGGCCTTGATTATCCTTCAATCCGTAAGAAATAGTATTGGTTTGTTGCTCTCTCTTATTTTCTTTAGAAGGTGGATGAGGTTGTATGATTGAAGTATTGAACAAAATATAAATTGTAAGTAATGAAATAAGTAAAACACCGATAATAATATATATTTGTTTCATAAATAGCACCTCATATATGTAAAGTATTAGAGAAAAAAGATATGCAAGATGCATATCTTTTTTCTCTTTCTTACCAGAAGGCTTTTGTTTCGTGATTCACATCATTATAACCACTTAATTTATAGGTATGATTACCGATAGCGTAATCATCTCCATAATAAACGCTTGTGTTGGTCGCCGTAGCACTGACAAAGGATGATTTTTTTGCACTATTACTTTTCGTATTTACTAATGAGCCATCGCCATTGAAAGTTCTTGCTTTTGCATAAACATAGTCTTCGGTCGTAGTTGATTTCGATTTAGCAACTGCATATGGGTTACCAAAAAAGGGAGTATATACGCTAATGTTAGAGTCATTCTTAGGTGCAGCTGCAACAGTCAAACTAGGAACACTAGATGTTTTTGTT
The DNA here is from genome assembly GCF_000238655.1 of Bacillus sp. 7_6_55CFAA_CT2. Lineage (NCBI taxonomy): Bacteria > Bacillati > Bacillota > Bacilli > Caryophanales > Bacillaceae > Bacillus > Bacillus sp. 7_6_55CFAA_CT2. The sequence continues at coordinate 1,595,340 of NZ_JH414708.1, forward strand.
GATTGAATTGTATCAAAGTCAACTAAAACGGGCTGCCTGTCTACAGTATCGACCTCTGAAGCACTTGCGTTATTAGTAAAACCAAAACCTAAAACCGCTAACCCTAAAGTTGTCACCGATAAAGATTTTTTCATATTCACTAATTTTCCCACCTTTTTAAATTTTTGAGTTCGAACTCAATTCATACAATATATGAAAATTTCGAAACTCTCAATGATTTATCCCATACTTAACTTTTCTTTTACTTTCGATTCAACATGTCTTCATTTGCAAAAAAGCGAATATATCTTCTAATGCTTAGCCAGCAAGGGATACAGGTTTAATTTTATGAAATTCATGTAAATTTAAATCTATTCATGTCAGAATCTCTGTTATTTTTAAGTTCATATGGGAAACTTATTAAAAAAAGGATGGTGACAAAAATGACAATCGATCGAATTTGTACAATTGGACCCGCAAGTAATAATAAAGAAACATTAGCACAGTTAATAAAGAATGGTATGAAAATTGTTCGACTGAATTTATCGCATGGCACGCATGAAAGTCATAAAGACATCATTCGTTTAGTGAAATCATTAGATGACTCTATTAAATTTTTGGGTGATGTACAAGGACCTAAAATAAGATTAGGTGAAGTGAAAGGAGGGCAAATTACACTTCAGGCAGGAGATTCTTTTATTTTACATACACAACCAGTTACAGGGAGTAATACAGAAGCGAGTGTTGATTATGAAGGAATTGCGAATGATGTGAAAGTAGGCAGTAGAATTTTAATTAATGATGGAGAAGTTGAATTAATTGTTGAAAAGATAAGTACGGACAAAATAGAAACGAAGGTAAAAACAGGTGGCAATATCTCATCTCATAAAGGAGTTAATTTACCAGATGCGGCTGTTCGTTTACCAGCTATTACAGAGAAAGATAAAAAAGATATTCAGTTTCTTTTAGAGGAGAATGTTGATTTTATCGCATGTTCTTTCGTAAGAAAACCTAGTCATATAAAAGAAATACGAGATTTTATACAACAGTATAAAGAAACGTCACCTAATGTAATTGCAAAAATAGAAACGATGGAAGCAATCGAGAATTTTCAAGATATATGTAAAGAAGCAGATGGAATTATGATTGCAAGGGGCGATTTAGGAGTAGAGTTACCATATCAATGCATTCCGCTTTTACAGAAAATGATGATTCAGGAATGTAATCGAACGAATACATATGTCATTACAGCAACACAAATGCTTCAATCTATGGTAGATCATTCTATTCCAACAAGGGCTGAGGTGACTGATGTGTTTCAAGCTGTACTGGACGGGACGAATGCAGTTATGCTTTCAGCTGAAAGTGCATCAGGAGAACATCCAATCGAAAGTGTGAGAACATTACGTCTCGTTTCAGAATTTGCGGAGCATGTTAAAAAAGATGGACCTTTTGCGATGAAAGATGTACTGCGATTACTGCGTGAGTCTCTGGATGAGTAATAAAAAGAGGGCGGATATACATCCGCCCCCGTGTTTTTCATTCATACTATTCTTGCTCTTGCTCATCCAAAATCTTTTCAAACGCAGCAGATACTTTATCAAACTCTTCATCATTTTCAATGTATGAAAACTCATTATCTTCTTCTACTTTTAAAAAGAAAATATCAATGTCTTCCTCAGTTTCTGTTTGGATATCTTCAACAAAGGCAACTGCAATATATTCTGCGCCTTCGACATCCATCGCTCCAAGTACTTCTACTTCTTGCTCTTCGTTATTCTCATCACTAAGAGTAAACACTTCGCCAACTTCAATATCAGACATATTCATTCTCCTCCTGTTCGACTCTAAAAATAGAGCACTCAAACTGTATACATACTAACATATCTTTCCATGAAAAACCAAATTCATACATAAGAAAAACGACTAATAGTTCTTTAGTATAAGTATCCAGCTATTAGGAGCATTATTTGTGTGTGCTATATTACTTAATCCATTCAACAATTGTATCCATAGTCTGTCTTGTTTTATCACGTTTTGGATCTTCTTTACGGTAACCAAAGGCAACCATAACTGATACTTCAAGATTATCGCCTTGTATAATGCCTTCTTGACGAAGTAAGGAGTCTACTTTCTCTTTATCGAATCCTTCTATCGGACAAGAATCAATGCCGATTTGAGCTGCGCTCGTCATCATATTACCTAAAGCAATATAAGTTTGTTTAGATGCCCAATCAAATACAGTACGATCGGATTGTAATAAGTTAAAATCTGTTTCCTGGAACTTTTTGAAGAATTCATATCTAATTTTTTGAGTGTCTTCAGGCAATCCAATAATATCGTTCATCATATATTTAATATACTCTGCATCATAATGCATATCTTTAATGTTTCTTGAAAGAACAATGACGAAATGGCTTGCTGTTGCAAGTTGCCCACCAGCGCCCCATGAATACGGTTGTAGTTTTTCTCTTAATTCTTTATTTTGTACGACAATAAATTTCCAAGGTTCATATCCAAAAGAAGAAGGAGATAATCTGCCTGTTTCTAAAATGAATTTAAAATCCTCTTCTGAAATTTTGTGCATAGGATCGAACTCTTTACATGCATGTCTGAAATGAAAAGCCTCCATAATTTTCTCTTTTGTAATTTCGTTTGTATTTGTCATAAAAGTTCCTCTTTTCGTTAATTTATTTTGTAAGTAAATTATATTTTTAAAGTAACATAGATACAAGTACGCACATTTATGTGGTATAGTATCAAAAAAGATACTAATGTTAAGGGAAGGGATTTATTATGGATTGTCCAAACGAAAATAATATAAATTACCCATTTTTAAATAAATATTCTTGTCCAGTTGAAGCGATGGTAGAGGTGATTGGTGGAAAATGGAAAGGTGTTATTTTGTATCATTTATTAGATGGGAAAAAGAGGTTTAATGAATTAAAAAGATTAAAACCTAATATCACACAAAGAATGTTAACACTTCAGCTGAGAGAACTTGAAGCTGATGGCATTATACATCGTGAAGTATACCGTGAAGTGCCACCTAAAGTTGAATATTCGTTAACTGAGCTTGGTGAATCACTACGTCCAGTGATTCTATTAATGATGGAATGGGCAACTCATAATATGGAGAAAGTTTTGGAGAGTAGGGATACGAAAAATAATAGTTAAGAGTTGAAATTGTTATAGAAGAAATAATTGTAGAAATAAAAGGTGTTTTCATACGTGAAAACACCTTTTATTTCTATATTTTTTACTTTCCAACTTCAACTGCTGAAGTTGGAAAGTTATTTAAGTTTGCAATTTGACCATACCAATCAGCGTGTTTAAAAACAACACCTTTTCCATATCCGTCCGTTGAAGTACGTTCCCATAGCGTTGTTGAATAGCTAGCAGTGGGGGATGCTGTACGTACAGAAACAATTTGATTTTGCCAACTAGCAGACAAGTTTTTATAACCGCTACTTAGAGAAAAATACTCGCTACCTTGATTTGTGTGTTTATAGAAGTCTGTACTACCAGGTCCGCTTCCACCAACACCAAGGGGAGTGATTGAATTATTCAACCTTTGTTTATCTTTTTCAATAAAAGACTCTAAACTTTCTTTGCTCGAAAATCCATAAGATAACCAGTCTCCATTTTGATTTTGTTTCGGTAGAACTAATGTTATTTTTACGTCTTCCTTTGATGGAGCACTCAATTTGTTAAACGAATCAACAGTCTTTTCATCTACAGTTACATATTCGAAAGAGGAAATCGAATAATCCTTTTCGGTACTAGCTGATACTAATCCCACTCCTCCAGCTAACGACGAAACAGTTAATAATGCACCTGCTATCAACTTTTTAAGCATGGATTCATCTCCTTAAAACTTAGATTTTTTACATAACTAAAATGTATGTTAATTTGAATGTTTTATAAATATTTAGAAATTTATAAAAATTAAACAGAATATTCTTTTATTATTCTGGAGTAAGGAAAGTAATTAAAAATGAAAAAAGGTTTACTTAAAAAGTAAATCCTTTTTGCTGACCTATTTCAAAACTCAATGGATTAAAGTTTCATTTTATCCATCTATGAATCATAAACTTCTTTTGCATTCGTAGAAGCAGCATCTAATATAAGGAAAATGGCTGCTATCATATGTAGAACGATGTCTATATAAGGGAAAAAGGCAACTAGAGTAACGATAATGCCGATATAATGAGGGTACGTATTCATGTCTACTTTTTTAGCTAATAAAATAGTAGTGATATGTAACACAATCAATAGAAGTAAAGGTATCCCATATAGGTTAACAAGACTTGGAAATACATAATAACAAGGAAGTAATAAAAGATGATAGATCCCTGTAGTCCACTTTAGTGCTTGTATGTAGGTTTTCAAAGTGAATCCTCCTAAAATCATTCATAGCTATATATTACCAAAAATAATGAATAATTTGATATTATATATTTGTAGCTTTGAGTAGATTGTAATTATTTTATGTAAACTAATTATAATCTATAAAATAGAAAAACCACCCAAACGAGGGTGGTTCGTATTATAAATAACTACTTAAAGAAGAAATCGGAACCTTTACCTCACTACCTTCCTTCATATTCCGCAACACAACAGTGTTTGTACTAAGTTCGTCTTCCCCAATAATAAGCACATAAGGGATATTTTCTTTATTGGCATAATTAAGGGCGCGTTTTAATTTGCGTCCTGCTAGTTCAAGTTCGACTTTTAAGGAAGTGGTGGAACGTAATTGCTGGGCAATTTGTAAGCATTGTAACTCAGTCCCGAGTGGGATGATAAATAGATCCGCTGTAGATGAGATTGTTTCTTTCTGCGATAGTGCTGTATAAATAACGTCTAAACCGAATGAAATACCGACTGTTGGATAGTTTATATTATCACCACGGAAAGCTCCGATAATGTTATCGTATCGACCACCGCTACCGATGCTAGATGTAATCGATCCATCTTTTAAAAAGATTTCATATACAGTACCTGTATACATTGTGAGTCCTCGCGCTAAAAACGGGTTGAATATCGTATTTTCATTTATTCCAAGGGCGATTAAATATTGCTGTAATTGTTGTAGTTCGTTTACTCCATCGGCAACGAGTGGATTATTGAAAGCTTCTTTAAAGTCAGCGATAGTAAGCTTTAGACAAGATAATACGGTATTACATATCGTATCAGCCATTTCTTCAGAAATTCCGCGCTCTAATACATCTTTTCGTACACCATCAATCCCAATCTTTTCGATTTTATCTAATGATAAAATGACGTCACTTGTTAACTCAGTAGGGATGTTAATGGCCTGAAGAATACCATTTAACAATTTTCGGTTATTATATTGGATCGTTATCTCTAAGTTTAACGTTCGGAACAGTTCAAACGCCATACCCATAAGTTCAGCTTCTGCCATGACAGACTCAACACCGACGATATCAACGTCGCATTGTATAAATTCACGAAATCTTCCTTGTTTAATTGGCCCATCTCGAAATACTTTCCCAATCTCATACCGTTTAAAAGGGAGGCGGATGTTCTGGTTCATTGCCACAACCTTTGCGAATGGAATAGTTAAATCGTATCGTAAGGCGAGCTCACGTTTTCCTTGATCCTGAAGTGTATATATTTCTTTTAATATTTCATCGCCACCGCCGTACTTGTAAGACATAAGCTCATACATATTTAACGTCGGCGTTTCTAAAGGTTTGCATCCGTATCGTTCAAACGTATCTTCACAAGCTCTTTTAATTTTATTTCGCAGCACTTGTTCCTCTGGTAAATAGTCTTTCGTTCCTTTTACATTTCTCATTTCCATTGTAATCACTCCTTTTTAAATTAAAAAAAGCTATGTGAGTATAAAAATACCCACATAGCTTTATGAACGCTTCGTGGGTCAACAGGAAAAGCCCTGTACCCACGAAGAAAAATTTTTCTTCGGATACACGGCGTTACGTATGATGATGAAGTTGGAAAGAAGTATTAACATTTTGCATTAGAAATCTCTCCTTAACATAAGTTTTTCCAAATTATATCAGATGATTTTTGAATTATCAATATTTTTAGTTTTGAAAAATACGTGAAGTTATGTAGGAGAAATGGAAAAGGGTGTATAATAAAACTTAATAATATGAAATAACCTTTTAAGGAGAACGTTATGAAAAAAGATAAAACAAATGCGATGCGAATATTAGATAAAGAAAAAGTTGAATATTCGATGATGTCATATGATCCAGACGATGGGAAAATTGATGGCGTATCAGTAGCCGAGAAAATTGGACGAGAAGTGAGAGAAGTATATAAAACGTTAATCGCTCAAGGGAATAGTAAAAATTATCATGTGTTTATTATTCCGGTGGATGAGGAACTAAATTTAAAAGCTGCGGCAAAAGCGGTAAGTGAAAAGAAAATTGAAATGATTCCTGTAAAAGATATTACGAAAGTGTCAGGATACATTCGCGGCGGTTGTTCACCAGTTGGAATGAAAAAGCTATTTTCTACATGTATTGATGAAAGTGCCCAATCACTTAATACGATCATTGTAAGTGGAGGGAAAATCGGTATACAAATTGAGCTTAAAGTAGATGACTTGGCGAAAGTGACGAGAGCGCAGTTTGGTGAAGTAACGAAGTAATGATACATAGGAAAAGAAGTTCTAGTTTTATCCCGCTATTTGCCGGGCAGTAAGACCCTCATCTCAAATTTCAGCGGAAGCAAAGAAATTAGGTGGGGATCAACTGCCCGTAAAAGCCCGATTGGTGAGGGTTGATTAAAGTTTCACTTTATTGAATTTAGATAATAATTTAGAGGATAGTTAGTCCATTATGGGGCTGATTATCCTTTTTTATTTACAAATTGGATAAAGATTGAATGTTTAGTTTGATATAGGTATGTAATCTGAATTGTTTGTTTGGCTTTGAGAGGAGGTAAAGCCTCGATGCAAGAACTTGAAATAAACAAGCAGGGTTTATTCTTAAAGATAGACAAAGAACAGGAGAGTGTTTTAATGAGGAGTCAAGAAATATCCATAAGAAAGCACAAATTGGGGGATGCCAGTATTTTTGAAAAACACGCTAATAGTATGCAAGATTTTATACAGTTTTTTGGCTAATCCAGTAACAAACAAGAGCACTAAAACCACGTTAGGATAGGAATGTATATAATATGTATAGATTCATAGAACTAAAAAAGGGTTCACTTGTGAGAGCAGGGTTGTCCTTTTTCCTCGCTAACGCTAATGATGGGTTATGTTAACCTCATATGTATAGAATATACAGTTAACTAAAAATGAAAAGTTTACAATTAAAAATGAACAA
>NZ_JH414708.1:1603036-1698809 GCF_000238655.1 Bacillus sp. 7_6_55CFAA_CT2
AGAATATACTAGTTAAAACTAAAATAAGTAAAAGTTACTAAATTAAAAATGAACAATAAAAAACAGTAATGTAAAATCACTACTGTTTTTTATTGTTTCTTATAAGTGAATCATTTGTACTCCTGTCTATATAATTTAAACGAATAAATAGCTCCAATAAAGAATACAAAAGCTTCAAATAATATAAAGATTTGACGGAAATTCTCAATATCTTTACCAACTAAAGAAATAAATATAGCATTCATTAGAATTTGAGTAGTAAACATACGAGAAGTAATTTTTAAATAAATAGTATTTGTTCTTTCAACCGGTTTACCAATTTTTTTGTAAATAATAATAAGTGCAATTACTGAACCCAAAAATAGAAGTGCTGTAAGTCCTACAACGATATTAAAATTGGCTGTACTTTCTAACATCCATTTATTTAATAGATCAATCATTATTATCTTCCTTTCCTACATAAGAGAATATTTTGTTCTTCTTTTTCACTATAATAAAAAAAGGAAAAAGAAAACATCGAACTTTCTTACAAACATTCGTGTATTCTTACAGTTTTGTCATTTTGTAAATGTATTCATCGCCCTGTTTTTCACTATTTTCTTTGGAAAACATAGTGAATTACGAGAAAGGGCGCTACAAAATCAACTTCCGAGAACAAAAATTATGTAAATAAGCTGTTCACTGGATTCCCATAGAAAACTGTGGTGAGATGAGATTTTTGATTTTGAAGTACTTCAAAATCTTAGCTAGATGCCTTTTTATTAAGTTTAATATCTATGACCTAAATATAATAGAATTTGAAGCTTCTTTTTATTTTAAATAAATTGAGTAATTAGGTTATAACGTTAATACGTATGATTGAATATCATAATAATATAATGGAGGTGATGTTATATGGCTCTTACTACAGGACCAATTGAAAACGTAGGAAATCAACCTGCTAATGCAAATAAAGTTAGGGTGAAGATCCTTAACCGTACTGCGGGCCCACTTACTGGAGTAGCTAGAGTTTTTAGACTTGACGGTTCATTAGTATTAATTGAACAGGTAAACTTCAATGTGAATTCTAATGCTTCTACTTTTGCAACTCTAAGTTTAGTTCATCCTACTTTTGGACAAGCATTTGAATATGAAGTTCAAATTGTTCCTAATCAACCTGGTGGACTATATAGTGTTTATGGACTAACAGCTGAAAATGTTATTATTACTGCACAACGTGTTGTGAACGCAGAATTGACACAGTTTCTTTAATTAAAATAGATTGGTGCCTACATGGTATCCAATCTATTTTTGTGCGTATTATTCAGGGAAAGAAAGGTTTTACACAAAAATAAAGACAGTTATGGAAAAGGGAAAAGTCGAGCTATCATCTTGATTTTTATTATTTCTGTCTTAGATTGTATCTGTTTTGTGGCACGGTTTTCTTTGAATGCATTTTATTCAAACTGTTTTTTTAAGTATTTATCAAATATGCATTATTGCATAAGTAAATTTAAATTTATAAGTTAATATTAAACTACTTTTAAATTGTAAAGAATATTTTAATAATCTTTATAGGAGAAGGATATTTCTTGTTAAAAGTGAAATTGTTTGGAATGTGAATAAATAAAAAGTTTAGAAGTGATACAGACTGGATAGAGTCTTGTATTAAATAAACAGAAAAGGGGTAGGGGTTTCTAAAAGGTTTCGGGAGTTAGAAAGCATTTTTTAGTGAATAGCTTCAAATTATATTTTAAAGGGGAAATGGGTATATGAAGTTTCGAAATACAAAGCTTGCTATGATTACACTGTCTTCATTTTTTATTTTAGGTTCTGCATCTCTATCATTCACAGATACTATACACGGTGAAGTAGCTTCTGCATCAGCACAAGAGATTATTGTGAAAAATTATGACGATACATATTATAATAATGCAATAGGAAAAACGGGTTTAGAATTAAAGAAGGAACTGCATAATATTATTGATAATCATACAAAGCTATCATACAGTGCGGTTTGGGAAGCGCTAAGAGATACTGATGAGGACCCAAATAATAAAAATAATGTGATACTCTTATATACTGGTCGTTCGCAAGGGAAACTTACGAATGGATCAGGAGTAAATAACTGGAACCGAGAGCATGTTTGGGCAAAATCTCACGGTGACTTTGGAACGACTGCAGGACCTGGAACAGATCTACATCATTTAAGAGCGACGGATGTATCTGTAAATAGTTCACGAGGGAATTTAGATTTTGATAATGGTGGTGTGAATCATTCTGAAGCGACAGAATGTAAATATGATAGTGATTCTTGGGAACCTCGTGATAGTGTAAAAGGAGATATTGCTAGAATGCTGTTTTATATGGCTGTTCGTTACGAGGGGGACAACGGCGAAATAGATTTAGAACTAAATGAAAAAGTGAATAACAATAAAGATCCATACATGGGGAAACTATCGGTTTTATTAAAATGGAATGAACAAGACCCGGTCGATGATTTAGAGCGAAAGCGTAATGAAGTGATTTTTACAAAATATCAACATAACCGCAATCCTTTTATTGATCATCCTGAATGGGTAAATAAAATTTGGAACTAAGATTTTTAAAGGTATTATATTTTGATAGAAGGGATTGATCATTATGATCAATCCCTTCTTATATTTTTACTAGAATAAATGATTTTTATAGGATTGAAGAGGAGAATAGGATAGATATTTTATCAAGTTAATTATATATGGGTATTTTAGTACGGTCCCCACTCAATATTCACCCCAACAATAAGAAAAACAAGTCCAATGATAAACCAAATGAGTGCAAGTGGAGCCATGAAACGAATCCATTTTCCATAAGAAATCCCGCTTGCTGCGAGAACGCCCATTAAAACACCGGAAGTTGGATTAAGGCAGTTTACTACACCCTCGCCGAGCATAACAGCCTGTACTGTAACTTGGCGTGTAATGTGCATGAAATCAGCTAATGGAGCTAATATCGGAATAAAAATAACCGATTCTCCTGTCCCGGATGAAATAAGGAAATGTAATGCAGCACTACTTACGTACATACCGATAACGCCAAATACAGGGCTTTGTCCTTCAAGAGACTGTGCGAGTTGGTTAACGATAGTATCAAGTAATTTGCCTTGTTCTAAAATGACTGAAATACAACGAGCCATTCCAACGATTAGAGCACCGTAGATAAGATTTTGGCAGCCAGTTAGAAAAGTAGATGCGATATCGTTTGCTTTCATACCACCTATTATTCCGGCTGTAATTGCTATGAAAATAAAAGTAGCGGTCATTTCTGCGTCCGTCCAATGTAGACGAAAAGCGCCTATTAAAAATGCAATTAATGATAAAGCTGCAACGAGTAAAATTAATTTATGACGTATCGTCCAAGGAACTTCCTTTTTCTCTGCTTCTTTTTCGCTTGAAAGAGCGTTACTTGGAAACCAGTTGTCGCCAAGGATGCTTCCTTTATTCGATTTTTTCAAGCGCTTTACATACCAATTAATATAAAGGATAGTGGCAAGTAAAAAAGATATATAGATAGCTGTGCGTAAACCAATTCCCGAAAACATCGGAAGTTCTGCGATCTTTTGTGAAATGCCTAAAGGTGAGGGGGATAAAATAGTAGCGTTAAAACCAGCATAAGTGCCTAAATAAATAATTGCTACGCCAACGATAGCGTCCCATTTTAATGTGCGGGCAACGATGATGCCAATGGGGATAAAACCGATAACTGAGTTAACGATAATGCCAGTCGTTCCGAGAATGGAAAAGAGTGCAGCGACAATACATATGAAAAGTAATTGCTGATTACGAAATTTGTTAATAACATGATAGATTAAACCGTCAAGGGCACCTGTCTTTTCAAGAATTGCAATGGCTCCACCTGTAAATAAAATTAGAAAGATAATAGGAGCAGCAAGTGTCATTCCTTTTTCAATAGCGGTAAAAAAAGAAACAAATCCTACAGGTGATTGTGGAACAGAATGATAGCTTCCCGGTATTGTCGTTGTAACGGTCCCATTTGTAACTCTTTTAAATTCTCCAGCGGGAACGAAATAAGTAGCAATGGCGCAAAGTAAAGCAATAAAAAATAGTAGTACGTACGCATCAGGCATTTTAAACTTTTGTTTACTAGGTTGTTTTTTTGCCTCAGTTTGTATTTGCATAAAATCCCTCCTTCTTCACTTGGTTAATTTTTAATATTCTGAATTTAATCTGTGAAATAGATTATAATAAAGGTAGCTTCTTAAGGCAATAGTTTTTGTATCCTTTTCCCGTACATACAAATTATTGCAATATTAGACAGGGAAACGATAATAAGCCAAGAATATGTTATGTAGAAAGAAAAAGGAAAAGAGGGAACAAGATGTGGAAAACTACAGATCTATGTGATGAATTTGAAAAGGAATTACAAATATGTCGCCAGTCTTTTCGGTCTTTTGGGAAGAAAGAACAATTCCACGGGAAAATTGCAACTGTAAAAGTGAAAGATGATAATGTACTAGTGAAGGAAGGATTGCAAACATTACCAGAAGGAACAGTATTAGTTGTTGATGGCGGAGCGTCTAGGAATTGTGCATTACTTGGTGATAATTTGGCAGCTATTGCGGAAGAAAGAAAGCTAGCAGGAATTATTGTGAATGGGTATGTTCGTGATTCTAGTGAACTAAAGAATATTAATATTGGTATTTTAGCGTTAGGGACAATGCCAAATAGAAGTGTGAAAGAAGGAAAAGGAGAACGAAATATTTCATTGCATTTTGGACAAGTGGATTGGAATCCAAATGAATATGTTTATGCGGATGAAGATGGCGTCATTATTAGTGAAAAGAGTTTACATAGTTAAGAGTTAATAAGTTATTATTCTTAGAAAATAAATCCGATAAAGCATGGACAAAATTCTTTGTCAATAGTAAAATAATACAGAAATTTAAAATTTACAGAATGTATAGGTTTATCGTTTTACGATAACTTAAATGGAAGTAAGTTGTGCCAAGAAAAGTGAATGTTATCACAATGATACGTTCATAAACAAAATTATTTTTTCCTATACAAATATAGCCGCGAATAATGCGGGTAGGAGGTGTTGTACATTTTTGTTCGACACTTACAAAAAGAGAGTGTCAATCGCACGCCCTTGAAGGGCCTTTTTTTGTGTAAATGGTAGTAAGGGAGGAAATTTTGGGATGGCAATGTTGAAAAAGTGGCTGCTTACGTCGTTAATGGCAGTGACACTTGTATTTGTTTCTTTTGCGAATACAGTACATATTACGTTTGCTGAAGAAAATACAGCAAAACTTGCAATTATTGGGGAATCACAAAAAGGCATTATGTTATGTCCGAAAGAAGAGCAAATTAAAGATGGGGAAACAGCTTTAAGTTTGCTGCAAAAGGTCATGGGGGACAAGGTAGAATCTGAAACGATGTCGTTTGGAACATATGTAAAAGGCATCGATGGTTTAATGGCCGGGGCTACAAGTGCTTGGCTGTATGATGTAAATGATAAGTCTGCAGAAGTCGGAGCAGATAGTTATAAATTAAAATCTGGAGATGTTGTTGTCTTTCGCTTTGTTTCAGACTGGAGCAATATAAGCCAGGAAACATTGAAAGAAACGTTAGATAAGTTCGGGACGTGTAAAACAGAAGAACCTAACGGTGGCAAAACAGAAGAACCAGAACCAGAAGGTGAAAATGGTAAACCGACAGTCGATCCAAAACCGGAAGATGAAAATGGTAAACCGACAGTCGATCCAAAACCAGAAGGTGAAAATGGTAAACCGACAGTTGATCCAAAACCGGAAGGTGAAAATGGTAAACCGACAGTTGATCCAAAACCAGAAGGTCAAGATGATAAAAAAACAGAACAACCACAGCAAGAGAACATTCAAGTTCCAAGTGCACAATTAAATGAAGCCATTTCTAAAACATCAGACAAGATGTTACAAGATGGAATTGAAAGTGACTGGGTAGCTGTAGCGCTTTCTCGTTCTGGAAAGAATGTGCCAATTGAGGCAAAATTAAATTATGTTAAGTCAGTAACTGAAAAAGTAGAAAAGCGTATTAACCGTTTTTCAGCGACAGATTTAGCTAGAACAATTATTATGATGAATGCAATGAGTGCAGACCCTAAAAATGTAGGTGGACATAATTTAGTTCAAAAATTGTATGAGTCAGATAAAGTGAATTCTGTTACAGGTTATGCATTTGCTTTACTTGCATTTGATACGAAAAAGTATGAGATTCCAGTTGAATCAAAATGGAACAGAGTTGCTCTAGTGGAAGCACTGTTAAATAATCAGCATACAGACGGTGGATGGACTTATAATAGTTCAGGTAGTAAAGATAGTGCTAGTAGCGTTGATGTAACAGGTATGGTTTTATCAGCATTAGCTCCTTATCAAGAGCGATCAGATGTGAAACCAGCTATACAAAAAGCTGTTGCGTATTTATATAACGAACAGTTGCAAAATGGCGGTTTTTCAGCTGATGGACAAGAAAATTCAAATAGTACTGCGCAAGCAATTATTGGATTATCGCTTGTTAAAGATGTAGATCAAAATCGTCTTCATAAGGCAATGCAAAACCTATTATCATATCAACTTTCAAATGGTGAATTTAAATGGTTACCAAGTGATCAAAATGGTAACGGAATGGCTACAGAACAGGCTCTTTTAGCATTACTTCAATTTAAGGAAATGGGAAAATCTATTTATGATTGGTCTAATGTAGACGCTGGTAATGTAATTAAGCCAAAACCGATTGAAGAGCCAGAAAAGGTCGTTGAACAAGAAAATAATGTAGTAGAAAAAGAAGTTATTGAAGAACCGAAAGAACAAAAACAAGTACAACAAGAAACAAAAGATGAAAATCTAAAAGTAGTTGTAGATAACGAACCGGTTAAGAATAAAAAAATCGGAAACGGTAACAGTCTACCAAAAACAGGAGCATCTTCTCATAGTGCAGCAACAGAAGTAGGTATGGGTGTATTATGTATTGCTTCTGCATATGTATTATGGAGACGTAAAGCAGCTTAACAAAAAATTAGGAGCAAATATTTGCTCCTAATTTTCGTATGAAAGGTGAGAGATAGGATGAGTAAGGTGAAATGGTTCATTTCTTTACTGCTTTCGCTCGGGCTACTTGCCGGATGTGAAGAGGTAGCTGTAAAGCCTGAGAAGAAGGTAGAACCGAAGCAAGAAGAGGTAGCGAAACAAGAAGAACAAAAAGATGAAGCGAAGCCGGAAGAAAAAACAGAAGAAAAGCAAGCTGAATCAGAGCAAAAGCAGCAAGAAGAACAGAAAGAGAAACAAGAACAAAAAGTAGAAGAGAAGCCGAAAGAGGAAAAGCCACAGGCACAACCAGAGGTAAAGAAAGAAGAGAAACAACAGGAACAACCGAAAGAACAACCTGCTGTAAATAAGCAACCAGAGCAGCAACAAGTACAAGAAGAGAAACAACAACCGAAAGCATCAGGAGTAAAAGAAGAAGCAAAGGTTGTGAATCAGCCGAAAGAAACACCGAAGCAGGAGCAAAAAGAAGATCCGAATAAAGCGGAGAAAACGATACCGACTCCGGCAGTACCAAAACCTGAACCACCAAAACCAGATCCAGTACCAGTACCGAAACCGCAAGCAAAACAAGTAACAATCTCGGTAAAAGGAAATAACGGATATATAATGGGTGCGAAAAAGATGGATGTACAAGATGGCGATACTGTGTATAAAGTATTACAACGTACAGGATTAGATGTTGATGCAAGCGGATCTAGAGATAGTATTTATGTAAAAGGTATTAATGATTTATATGAAAAAGATATTGCGGATACTAGTGGATGGAAATATCGTGTGAACGGTGCTTTTCCAAACCATAGTGCTGGTGTAGCTACGGTAAAACCAGGAGATACAATTGAGTGGGTATACGTATTACAATAAGAAAGGCATTCGGTAAAGGGCTATGAAAATAAGTTTTTCTTCTTTACATCCTTTTGTGAATTTTTTCTATTATATCGGGGTGATGATACTATGTATGATGTGTCTTCATCCTCTTTTTTTAATTGGAGCAATAGTATTAATTATTATGTTAAATGTGATGCAAGGAAATAGCGAAAAGATAAGAAAGATGCTACCGAGCACAATTGTTTTCTTCTTTATGGTAATTTTATTTAATTCGTTATTAACGCATAGAGGTCGAACTACGTTATTTTGGTTAGGTGATAGCCGTATTAAGCTTGAGGCGATTATGTTTGGAATAGTAATGGGGTTATTACTAGTTGCAGTTATGTTTACGTTTGCGTCATACAATGATATTATTTCCAGTCATAAATTTTTATATTTGTTTTCAAGAATTTCACCGAAAGTTGCATTGTTAACGATGATTACAGTGAGATTTGTTCCTTTGTTTATGAGAAGATTACAGAAAATAACACTCGTCCAAAAAACGAAAGGTGTACAAGTAGATGCAGGTTCCATTATTGAACGCGTGAAAAATGGTATGCAACTATTGCAAGTATTATTAATTTGTTCATTAGAAGATGCACTGCAAACGGCAGATTCTATGCAAGCTCGTGGATTTGGTGTAACGAAGCGCACGACATATATTCGGTATAGAATGGAAAGACGCGATTGGTACACGCTCAGTTATTTAAGTATTTTATTTATAATTGCTATTATATGTAGTACGTATGGCGGAGGAAAGTTAATCATTTATCCGAAAGTCGAATCGATTCTATTTCAGCAATACGATGGGATGATGTTTGTCGTATTTACGATGTTTATTAGTTTACCAATCATAATGGAAGGAAGGGAATGGATATGGTGGCGCATGCAGAAATAAACAATTTATCATTTGTATATGCTGATGAAAACGAAAAAGCGTTACAGCATATTTCTCTTTCTGTTCAAAAAGGAGAGTTTATTGCACTTGCTGGAGGATCGGGATCTGGGAAGACGACTTTATTAAAACATTTTAAAAAGGAGTTACTTCCAATTGGTACGCGTTCTGGAGAGATATTTTATGAGGGTGTTTTAATAGAGGAAGTAGCTGATTTGTTATCTGCCCAAGAAATTGGCATGGTATTTCAAAACCCAGAAAATCAGATCGTTATGGATACAGTAATTCAAGAATTAGCATTTTCTTTAGAAAATATCGGATTACCATCACATATTATTCAAAAAAGAATAGCAGAGCTTATTAGCTTTTTAGGATTTCAAGATTTATTGCATCAATCTGTTCACACGTTATCTGGTGGGCAAAAGCAACTTGTTAATTTAGCTGCGGTATTAGTTATGCAGCCGAAATTGCTATTATTAGATGAACCGACAGCGCAGTTAGATCCAATCGCTGCAAAAGAGTTTTTAGGATTATTAAAACGGATTAATGAAGAACTTGGAATTACGATTATTTTAAGTGAACATCGTTTAGATGAAGTTATCCCGCTTGCAACACGCGTTGTTTGTATGGATAATGGCCGTATTATGTATGATGGTAGTCCTAAAATTGTTATTACGGATATGTGGGGAGTAGAAACATTCCGTCCATTTATTCCGCAAATTCCAAGGCTATTTTTAGAGTGGAATGTGAGAGATATTCCGTTTACAGTGCGAGAGGCGCAAATGAAAATGAATGATTTTGCAGCGATATCATATGTAAATGAGCCAATAACACAAAGTGAAAAGCAAGAGGTAATTTTAAGCGCAGAGCATATTTCGTTCCAATATGAAAAAAATAGTCCGCTTATTTTACGTGATTTATCAGTTTCGATTGAAAAAGGAAAATGGGTAGCACTCGTTGGGAAGAATGGTACAGGTAAGTCTACACTGTTAACAATTTTAGCAGGATTACAAAAAGCGAGAAGAGGGAAAGTAAAGTGGAACGGAAAAGTAATACATAAAATTGATTCGAAAGAACGTTTTAAAAGTATTGGGTATGTATCGCAGCATCCGTATTATCATTTTACATTTGATACAGTATGGGACGAGGTTTATGAACGTGCACGTGAATTATACGGAGAACAAGGAAAAGAAATAGCAGAAGATACGCTAAAACAGTTTTGGTTGTATTCGCTTAAAGAACGCCATCCGCACGATTGTAGCGGAGGAGAGCAACAATTACTTGCGTTATGTACGACGTTATTATCAAAGCCGACTTTATTATTACTGGATGAACCGACAAAGGGATTAGATCCATGGAAGAAAGAAAGAGTAGGAGAGCTATTTAGGAAGCTACAAAAAGAAGGTACAACAATTGTAATGGCAACGCATGATATTGAGTTTGCAGCGAAATACGTTGATCAATGTATGATGCTATTTGATGGAACAGTCATTATGAATGATGCACCGAAAGAATTTTTTAGCGGCAACTTCTTTTATACAACATCTATTAACCGATTCATTCGAAAAGAATTGCCATATGCATTAACGTGGGAGGATGTGTACGAAGCTTGTCCAAACGATATGTTGCATTCATAATAAGTATCTTTGCAGTAATAATCGGCACATTACTTCTTACGACACTTGTCATGGACGGTTATTACATGTTAAGTAGTTTGTTTATATTAGCGGTTATTATGTTACCTTTCTATATCCGTTTTGAAAGAAAGGCGTTTGTTTCACGTGAAATTGTTCTCGTTGCTGTATTAGCGGCAATTGCAGCAGTAAGCCGGGTGCCATTTTCTATTTTACCAAGTGTACAACCAACTTCTTTTGTCATTATCGTTTCTGCAATTGTATTTGGAAGTGAAACTGGTTTTATGATTGGTGCTACAGCAGCAATTGTATCTAATATTTTTTTAGGACAAGGTCCATGGACACCGTGGCAAATGTTTTCGTGGGGTATGATTGGTTTTATAGCAGGTCTACTTCGTAATACATTTTTTATGAAAAAGCTATGGGGAAGACTTCTTTACGGAGTAATTGTTGGCTTTTTATTTGGCTGGATTATGAATTTCTGGGGCCTTCTCGGTTTTATACGAGAAGCAACGTGGGAAACTGTCATTTCGTATTATATCGCAAGTTTTTACTTTGATTTGAGCCATGCGATTTCGAATGTTATTTTCTTATTACTATTTAGTACTTCATGGATTACGATTCTTACAAGATTTAAAAAGAAATACGGTATATTAGATGAGCATAACGTGACATAGAAAAGCATACTCATATAAGGTAGGGTCGCGACTTACATATTCGTTTGCCTCTTTCATGCTTCTTACATATTGTAAGGAGCATTTTTTTGTCAAAAAATCGATTTAATATACATCCGTTATTATATAAAATTATTTGTATAATGGTAGGTGAGAACTTTTTTCAAAAGTGAGGTGTATAGTTAATGAAGTTAGTTATTCCGAAGCAACATGGTGCATGGGCTATGCTTGTTATTCCTTTTTTATTAAGTGTCATACTTGGGAAACCTACTATTTATCATATTCCATTGTTTTTAGCGTGGTTTTTTATCTATTTAGCCACGTATCCATTTCTTACGTACATAAAGCAAAGACGAAAAAAAGAGTTTTTACAAGCTGCCATTGTTTATTTCAGTATTGCGTTCCTATTTGGGATGATTTCTTTATTATATGAGTGGCGAATTCTTTTATTCGTAATAGTAATGATTCCATTATTTATAGTGAATATGTATTACGCTCGTCAAAAAAATGAAAGAGCACTATTAAATGATATTTGTGCGATTATTGTGTTTTGTATCGGTGGATTAATTAGTTATTACTTTTCAATGAAGCAAATCGATCATACAGCTATATTCATTGCACTTATTTCATTTTTATACTTTTTAGGTAGTACGTTCTATGTGAAAACGATGATTCGTGAAAAAAATAACCCGAAGTATCGTCTTATATCTTGGGGATATCATATCGTATTAACAATAATCATATTTGTGATTAATCCGTGGTGTTCTCTTATTTTTATACCAAGTGCCATTCGAGCAATTGTGTTGTATGGCAAAAAAATTTCTATTATAAAAGTAGGAATTTTAGAAATTGCTAATTCTGTATATTTTTTAATTATAACGGCAATAATTATGAAGTATGCCATTTGAAAAAACTTCCCATCAATTGATGGGAAGTTTTTAATCTTTTTCTAAAATGTGAACGGTGTACTCGCAACGTTGAATAGCTTGTTCAACAGCATAAAGTGATTGTTCAATACGAGCGCGATTAAAATCTTTTTCAACTGTTTCGAGCGCTTCTTCTAAACAATTTTTAGCTTCTTGTAATGATTGAAAAGAATCTTGTACATATCCGCGAGCATTTTGATGCATTTAATAATCCTCCTTGCGTGTTCGTATATGGGTAGTATGAACAGTAAGGAAGAAAATATAATTTGTTATATTTATTTGACAATTAAAGTGGAATTACGTATAGTAAGAATTAAGTGAATATTTTCTTATCCAGAGAGGTGGAGGGACTGGCCCGATGAAACCCAGCAACCGCGATGCAGGTGCTAATTCCAGCAGAACATATTTGTTCTGGGAGATAAGACGAAGATATATACGTAACTTCTTCTTATCGGAGAGGTTTTTTTATTGCAAAAAAACCGATTACGAAAATTTATATTAAGAAGAAAGGGGTTGCGCATTACTGTGACACTCGAAAAATACGTAAAACTGCGTAGTACAGTTTATGAATATATGATAGAGCAAGATAAGCCGATATCATTGTTAGATATTCAAGAACATATCGTTTCGCATCATGAAGGAAAATTCACGAAAAAGATGTTGCATCAATTTTATTTATCAAGATTATTAGACGAACTAAAACTGGATGGGAAAATTACATTAGCTGATGAATATCTCTATGCTGAAAAAGGGGTATTGTATAAGGCGAGAAAAGGGAGCTAAGCTCTCTTTTTTTCTTAAAATAACGGAGTATGTAGAGTAAAAGACTGCTAAAGCAGCCTGATACAGGGAATGGTGTTGAGTGTGTAGTGTCAAAAATTGAATGTGCCTGAAAGAGGCAATTCATATCGGCTGCAAATGAAAAGAGACACCTTCGCCGAATAGGTGTCAGTCGTTTTGTCATATAGACTTGCTATTTGACAGTTATTAGAATAACATACAGGATTTTTGAAGTCAAAAGGGAATTAAAGGAAGGCGTACAATTATGTACGCTTACTTATTAGAAGATATAACGAAATGGATTCCAAAGTACATTGTAGATAAGGGATATGAATATTATGAAGATGGACATGTAGAAGATGTTGAAATACATGATAAAAAAGTGTTTGCTTTCGTTACTGGAAATGCAGGAAATTATGAAGTAGTTATCGATCTCGAAGATTTTTCAGAAAGTAGCTGCGAATGTCCATATGAGAATCTTTGTAAGCATATGGCGGCAGTTGTTTATGATATTCAAGGTGCTGGTGAGAGTGCAGTTAAAGAGAAACTGAAAGATTTAGAAAAAGAAGAATTACTTATATTATTGAATCGATTATTGCAAAGTTCGAAAAACGTACAAATTGTAGAGAAGTTATTAAAGAAGGGGAAACTTTAACGTATAGAGGGAGTTGTTATGTAGTGAACGTACTAATTGTATACGCTCATCCTAATCCTTCAAGTTTTAACGCGGCGATTTTAAATCATGTGCAAAAAGGACTACCGGAAACAAATCATTCAGTTACCGTACTTGATTTATACAAAGAACAATTTGATCCAGTCCTCGTATTTAATGAAGAGAAGAAAAGGCTCGTACATTATGAATGAAGTCGACCGTATTATAAACTGTATTCAGTATGACGGCGAACTTTTTCGGCAGTATGTTACGTGTTTACTTCAATTGAAAAAATGTAGTAAAACATTTCAGCAAATTCAAATAGAGTTAAGAAATGACTACTTGATAAGAGGAATTTGTGAAAGAGAAGTTGATGAGGTAGTACAGGGAAGTAAAGAATATGAAATGCATTTTCTTCCTAAAGCGTTACAGTGGAATTTTTTGAGGGAAAATCCACATCTAATTGAAAAAGTGTGTGAAGATTTTTTTGCATTTGAGTCATTACATCTTACGGAGATAGAGTGGGAGAAGGTTGTAAATTGCGTGGGAAATAAGTGATTTATTATGTAAAAAAGCTAGTATAAAACTAGCTTTTTGTTTAAATAAATAAGAAGCATAGACTAATGATAAAACCCGCATATAGTAAGTTCACAACACAAAATCCCATAATGTCACGAGCACCTAAACCAGCTATCGCTAATGCTGGTAATGCCCAGAAAGGTTGAATTAAATTCGTCCAAGCATCGCCCCATGCAATTGCCATTGCTGTTTTTGCAGCAGGTACACCAAGTTCAGCGCCAGCTGGAATCATAATTGGTGCTTGCACAGCCCATTGACCGCCGCCAGATGGAACGAAAATGTTAACAATGCCAGCACTTAAAAATGTAAAGAGCGGAAAAGTCGTTTCATTTGAAATGCTAATAAAGAAATTAGAAATAGCTCCTCCAAGTGAAAGTCCTTCACTATTTGCTCCAATCATCATGCCCATAATTCCTGCGTAAAACGGAAATTGAAGTAAAATGCCAGAAGCACTTTTCGTAGAGTCTGAAAAAGCGCGAATATACTGAATCGGAGTACGGTGGAAAATAAGACCTGCAATTAATAACATGAAAATCACGATATCGAGAGTAAGGTTAAAACCTTTCGTATAAAAGTAATTGAAAATATAAATGAGACCTAACAATCCAACGCAAAGTGTAATAATAATGCTATTTTCCATCTTTTCAGCGAATGTATTTTTTTCTACTTCTTGAGCAGCGGCTTCTTCATGGAACACGCTAGGATCTACAGTGATCGTATGTTTTTCATCTGGATGCATCGCCTTATTAATGAGAGGCATCGTAATGAGAAAAATAATAACTGGAACGAGAGCGTATGGTGAGAATAACGTTTCTGTTATTGGAATCGCCTCTTTAATACTTCCAGCAGTCGTTTTAATTAACGTTTCACCGCCTGTTGCTAACGTAAGAGGGATAGAGGCAGAAAGACCCGCATGCCAAATGAGAAATCCAGAGTAAGAAGAGGCGATTGCTAGTCTATAATCTAATCCGTCCAGCTGCCTTGCCACTTCTTTTGCGTATAAAACAGATACAACAATTCCAAAGCCCCAGTTTATGTATGCACCAAGTAAACTTACAATTGAAATGGCAATAATGCCTTGTCCATTCGTTTTTGGTAGTCTGGCAGCTTTCGTTAATCCCTTTTTAATAAGAGGAGCATTTGCTAAAGCAGATCCAGTCACGAGTACAAGTGCCATTTGCATAGAAAAGGCGAGGAGTCCCCAAATTCCATTACCCCAGTGATTAATCATTTCTACAGGGGTTTGGTGTGTCGCAAACATACCAAAGAAGATAACAAAAACAGTTAGTAAACATGATAAAATAAACGGTTCTGGCAAGAAGCGTTGCACTAAGGCGACGCAACCATTTGTAAAGGAACGAAACAAAATAGATCACCCTCCTTATGTATATGTATTACAATTATTCGAGGTTGTTTAGGAGATAACCTCCAATATAAAGAAAATTCAGATATTTGTAGGGTGGTAATTTATTGATAGGTTGATATAGAGCCTTGTATCAGGTTCTGCTTTTAATATACTAGAAGAAAACGGTTGGAAATGGGGTAGCACTTATAGGGATAGTATAGAGAAAGGTTACTAGCTGGCTTCAAAACAACTGTTGCAAAATGGTCAAAAAATAAAGTTCATCATCCCGGAAGAAACTTTATTTTCATCTATAGAAGAAATTTTCGACCAATATGAACAGACAATCTTTGTAAGGGAAGTGTTTTAATACATTCTCCAAAAGATGTGGATGTATAAGTTAAACGCTCAATTAAAATTGTAAACTGCTTATAAAATTTTCGATAGGTGTATTTTAGGTAATTGTTTTTTCAATCTTTTCTAATAACGAAAAGATAATTGGTATAGTAGTGTAAATAATGTACTGTAATGAAAAAGCTTCCACTACTGTGGAAGCTTTTCTAAATGATGTGCAATATCAATATACATATTTGAGTAAACCGAATGTATTTCATTACTTGGCGTTGCATTAGAAGAGAAATGAACGATTACCATATTTGTTTTCGGATCGATGTAAAGTGTTTGTCCGTAACTACCTAACACTTCGAAAGCACCTTGTTCATTGTGCGGAATCCACCATTGATTATGATAAGAAATGGAAGCTCCAGGGCCAATTGCAAGTTCACCTTCTTGGACATTTTTTACACTTTCTGTAATAGAAGAAGGGAGAATTTGTTTTCCGTTATATTCCCCATTGTTTAATAGTAATTGCCCGAATCTCGCCATATCTCTAGCAGTTGCATTTAATCCAGCACTAGCTTGTTCTACTTTTGTTTCATCTGTAACGTAATACGCGTTTTCTTCCATACCAATTTGAGACCAAATTCGTTCGTTTACATTTTCAGCTAGTGATTTACCAGTAATAGTTCTAATAATCCAAGCGAGCGTTTCTGTTGATCCGTTATTGTAAGAAAAGGAAGAACCAGGCGGTGCAGTTTCTTCGGCTTCTCGTAACATATCATAAATTTTCATCGGACCGTCGTAATTTTTGCCGCGGGGTAAAATATTGCTAGCTAAATATAATTGTGCATCTTGATTTTCTAGCCCAGGCTGCTCATATCCATGAGTAGGATATTCAGCTGACACTTGCATGTCCATTAATTGCTGAAGTGTGGCATTACCGAACGGTGTGTTTTTTAATTCTTTTATGTAAGTGTCAGCTGTTTTTTCTAAGTCAATACGTTTTTCTTCAGCGAGAGATTGTATAATCGCCCCGGTAAAGACTTTTGCTAATGATGCCATACCATGAGGTTCATTCTGTTTATACCCATTGAAATATCGTTCATAAACAAGTTGTCCATTATGTACAACGACAAAAGCATCTGTTTTGTTATCGTCTAAAAGTTTTTTTAGAGGAGTTGTATTTCCGAATCTACGCTCCACAGCAAAATCGTCTAAGTTTTGCAATGCGGAAGGGAAGTGAGCAATTTGGTCAGGATTGTTTTTTACGTTATTAACTAAAGTGAATTCTTTCATATGGGTATATGACCAACGTAAGTAAGGGTCATTTAACCAGTTTTCTTTTGTCACATTATGTTTTGATGGGGTCGTTTTATTTTGTTTGAAGTAAGTAAACCCAAGCCCTGTAATTACAAATATGAATGTTAGTATAAGTAAGAGTAGGGGAGATTTTTTTAGTTTCATATATGGCCCTCCTTTTTATTTCTACTATAAGTATACGCTCGTCTTGAAAGAAATACAAAATAAGGAAAGTAAACGGGGAAGTTTACTTTCCTTATTAACGTTAAGCGGAAATTTTTCCGTCTGTAGGTTGTTTCTTGAATTTTTGTTTTCGTCCGTGTAATCCATAATATAAAAGTAAAGTGAACGCAACGATAATAGCTGCGATAAAATACATATTATGATAACTGGATTTCGCTGCGACAATACCTAAAATGAAAGAACCAAAGCCAATACCACTATCAAAGAATGAGAAATACGTAGCTGTCGCAGAACCACGTCTATGGTTTGGAGCGGCAGAAATCGCAATCGTTTGGAAACTCGGAATTAATGTTCCGTAACCTAAACCGATTAGCATACCTGCGCCAAGGAACCAAAATGAAGTTTGTGCTTGGCTTAATATGAACATTCCGATTGTGAAAATAATGATAGCAGGGTAAACGAGTACATTTTCACCGAAGCGATCAAAAATCTTTCCTGTAAATGGACGAGAAATGACAACAACAAGTGCGTATAAAATAAAGAAGTAACTTGCAATTTCACTTAAACCGAGTTCTTTCGCATAAATAGGAATAAAGGATAAAATACCACTATAAGAAAAGGCTAAAACAAATCCTGTAAGTGCAATTGGAATAGAAGATGGTTCGATTAAGTCTTTCCATTTCATTTTTTCACGTTTTTGTTTGCTAACAGGTGCTTCGTGTGGAATATCTACAAGTAGTCCTAATAAAAATGCAAGTAATGAAAATACGGAACAAACGATAAATAACACAGTAAACGAAAAATGAGAAATAATTGTTAAACCTAAAAAAGGACCAATTACCATCGGCAGACTCATAAATACGCCGAAATATGCAAGTGCTTCGCCTCGTCGATGAGCTGGCGCAACATCAGTTACGATCGTACCAGTAGCTGTCGTTGCCATCCCGAACCCAATACCGTGTAAGAAGCGAAGGGCAAGTAATAAGAATAAACTTTGCGCACCGAAATACATAACAGTAGCGGCTAAAAATAATGAAAGTGAAATAAATAATATTTTCTTTCTTCCTAAATCATCGAGCCATTTTCCTGTGAATGGTCTACATAAAACAGAAGAAATAAGAAACACAGTTGCAACTAAACCAATTTCCTCAGGTTTTCCTTTTAGGCCGTCTATTACATAGACAGGCAGAGTAGTCATAAGCATGTAAAATGTTAAGAAGAGAAATAGACTACTAAAACAAGTTCCGAGGAAATCCTTCGTCCAAAGTTTCTCACTTTGCATCGTCATCCCTCCAATTTAATCTAAATTTTTAATAATTTGTTGTAACACTTGAAATGCTTGATGTAAATCATCTTCGTTAATACCTTCTAGTGTTTTTTCTTCGAAAGTATCAACTTCTTCTTGCCATATTGGAATCATCTTTATCGCTGTTTCGGATAAAGAAATGAGCTTCTCACGGCGATCTTTACCTTCTGTACGAATAATCCATCCCATCGTTTCCATACGTGTTAACGTACGAGTCATCGTTGGTGATTCAACATTTAAATACTGGCACAATTCTGTTTGCGTACAAGAACCAGTTTGATTAATGCGGAAAATAACAGCCCATTGCGCACTAAATAACCCTGTTGGAGATACACGTTCATTAAATTTCTTCGTAAACTTCCGAGAAGTCTGGCTGACGATGTGAAAAAAATGTTGTTTTTCGTCCATGTATTTTGATCCTTTCAAATTAGTTACCTAGCTAACTATATACTTTTTTATAATAATTGTCTAGTAATAGACATGTTGATTTATGTAAAAAATTCTTATAGGTTTTATGTTGCGAACGTATATTCTGCGTGCTATTCTTTAATTAAGTAAAGAATTTTCTTTCTATTAAATAGAATGGGGGAACTCGTGATGATTAAGCCTGCAACAATGGAGTTTATTTCACTATCGAACGGAGAAACGATTGCATATCAGGAAGTTGGAAGGCGAAATACAGATATTCTTGTACTCATTCACGGGAACATGACATCGTCACAACATTGGGATTTAGTTATTGAAAAGTTGCAAGATCAATACCATATTTACGCTCTTGATTTAAGAGGGTTTGGACAATCAACGTATAATCAGTCGATAGATTCATTACAAGACTTTGCAGACGATGTAAAATTATTTATTGACGAGTTAAAGCTAGAGAAATTCTCATTAATGGGCTGGTCAATGGGCGGTGGCGTTGCGATGCAATTTACAGCAAATCACCCAACTTTTGTAGAAAAGTTAATTTTAGTAGAATCAGTAGGAATGAAAGGATACCCAATCTTTAAAAAAGATACGAATGGGCAGCCGATTGTATCAAGTTTAGTAAAGACGAAAGAAGAAATTGCGCAAGATCCAGTACAAATCGCTCCAGTATTAGATGCGATAAAAAATATGAACAAACTATATTACCGTACAGTATGGAATTTATTAATATATACACATAATCAACCTGAACCGGACCGTTATGAAAAGTATTTAGATGATATGTTAACGCAACGTAATTTCGTAGATGTGAATTATGCGCTCATTACATTTAATATTTCAGATGAACATAATGGGGTTGTAGAGGGAAGTAAACAAATTCATCGTATTAAAGCGCCAACACTCGTCATACAAGGTGATAGAGATTATGTCGTACCGCAAGTAGTCGGTGAGGAATTAGCGAAACATTTGCCAAATGCAGAGTTGAAGGTATTAGAAGATTGCGGACACTCGCCGTTTATTGATTGTTTAGATGTATTTATAAAACATGTAGAGGATTGGTTAGAACAGAAATAATCCCCGAAATGAGAAGTGTTGCATATACTATAACATTTGTATGTATAAGGGGAGATTATCAATGCATAAACCATCCTTAATCGCTTATTCGCCATATAATCATCATATCTATACAAAAATAATGATAGATCCGATGTATATGCAAGTTTCACCAGCTGTAGTTCCTTTACAAATGCAGCAGCCACTAACAGCTCATATGCAACATTACTTATATGGACCTTCATTTTATGAAAATCCATATTTTAAACACTTTCATTACAATGTGAAAGCGCAAGTTTGGGAAGGATAGGAAGCTAAAAGGTTCATTCTTTTAGCTTCTTTTTTATTATGAATATTCGTACACGCATTTGCAGAAACAGTTTATAATGAAAAGTGGAAGCGTGAGAAGGAGAGGGAAAGGGATGTCAATGCGTTTTACTTTTTGGATTATGGTTGGGATTGTAGCAATCTCGGGTTTATCACAAGGAATGCTCTTACCTGCCATTGCAATGATTTTTGAACAAGAAGGGGTTAGTTCAAGTATTAATGGTATTCATGCGACGGCATTGTACATTGGGATATTAGTCATTTCGCCGTTTCTTGAAAAACCGATGCAAAGGTTTGGAATGAAGCCGATTATTGTTATAGGTGGGTTTCTCGTTATTATTTCATTATTCTTTTTTACACAAACATTTTCGTTTTGGGTATGGTTTATCCTTAGATTTCTAGTTGGAGTCGGAGATCATATGCTTCATGTCGGAACACAAACGTGGATCACGACAACATCAGACCCAAGTAAAATAGGGAGACAAGTATCGATATACGGTGTATTCTTCGGAATTGGTTTTGCCGTTGGCCCGTATTTAGCAAGCACTGTGCAGTACGGTCTTGCAACGCCATTTATTATATCTACTATACTTTGTTTAATAGGTTGGCTGTTACTATTACCAACAAAAAATGCATTCCCAGCGCAAGATGAAAGAGAAGTGAAGAGTGAATCATCATTTTCTCGTTATAAACAAGTTGTTGGATTAGGATGGATTGCACTGCTAGGTCCACTTGCATATGGCGTACTTGAAGCAATGCTAAACAGTAACTTACCAGTATACGCACTTCGTAAAGGGTGGTCTGTTTCAGATGTATCCTTCTTATTACCAGCATTTGCAGTTGGGGGTATTATTACACAAATTCCGCTCGGTATATTGAGTGATAAATACGGAAGGGACCGTATATTAACGTGGACGTTTAGCATAAGTACGGGCATTTTTCTACTTGCCGCCGTATTTGATCAATATTACTGGATCGTCTTTGCCTGCATGCTTTTAGCGGGTATGGTTATTGGATCGTGCTTCTCTTTAGGGCTTGGATTTATGACTGATTTATTACCGAGACATTTACTACCGGCAGGTAATATATTATCCGGAATCGCTTTTAGTTTAGGAAGTATTATGGGACCTGTATTAGGCGGCGTATTTATAGAAAAAATACAGTATACAAGCTTTTTTATTGCGGTTATGATTATAATGGGAATTCTCGCAATGTTATATATGGTCTACATGAAAAATCAATTTGCATCAAGAAAAATAGAAAGTAGGTTAGGGCATGACAAAACAACCTAATAAAAAGAAATTTGAAGTACTTGAAAATGAAACAATTACAGACTGCTTAGCACGTATGGAACAAGAAGGCTACGCTCCGTCTCGTCGTATGGAAGAGCCAATCTTTCATGAAGTAAAGAAAGACGGCAAAACAGTAGTTGAGCCGTGCGGTAGGAAGATTGTTTTTGAAGGGAAATTGAAATAATCCAATAACAAATTCTCTTTATAGTATAGAGCCATCCAATAGTTGGGTGGCTTGTTTTTTTATTAATCAATGCAGGAATTGAATAGAATGAATCTCTCGTTCATTTCTCCTAATGGGCTTCTTTATATGGGACAAAAGATTGCTACTTTTTTCGTATATTGGTAAAATAAGTTCTTGGGTCTTACTTATTGTTATCGGTATAATGTTTGTCGCTTGAATGAAAGAAATTAGTTACAAAAATTTCGCACTATGCAAAGGGGTACAGCAACGATCCCTTTTTTGGAGGCACTTTAAACATAAAGCGAGAGAAGAGGCTATATGAACGATTCTCCTATCTTGTTTAAATATTAAACGAGTTATTGCAATTGGAATAGGTATATCAAACTATTCGACATCCTGATGGATCATCTTTTTCTAGTAACCTATCACTTCTGATGGAATCGATAGATTGCTAGAAAGCGGAAAACAATTATTAGTATATTCCGAAGCAGGTGTAACAGAGTGTCCTTCCATAATTAAGGGTAAAACCAAAATACGTTGTTTTAAAGAATGATTTGTTAGAACTGGTTATAAGGAATAAAACAGAAAAGAGGATCACATGTTAGATACTTTACAGAGAAGTAAAAAGTTTTTTTTAGTATGTCTTATTTTTTTAGTGCTTTTAACCGCTTGTGGTAATACAGATGTTAAGACATCTAAAGCTTCATTACCACCGGCTGAATCCAATATAGATACATCATTAAAAGCACCAAATTGGGTAGAGAAAAGTCCTATCCAACAGTCTCCTAATTTTACGGAAGATAAAAAAGTACAATCGGTTGTGAATTTAATAGCAACGGGTGATAATTTATATCATGACGCAGTAATTAAAGATGGCAAACAAAAAGACGGTTCATATGATTATAATTATATTTATGAAAATATCAAAAAAGCTGTTAAATCAAGTGATCTTGCTATAGTGAACCAGGAGACTCCGATTGCCGGAAATAATTTAAAAGTACAGGGATATCCGACTTTCAATACACCTGAAGAAGTAGGCCAATCTTTAGTGGACACTGGATTCAATATAGTGACGCAAGCGACAAATCACGCTATGGATATGGGTATTAAAGGTGTTGCGAATACAAGAGAATACTGGAAGAAATATCCGGATGTTATCCCGGTAGGTATTAATGAGAGTAAAAACGAGCGTAATGAAATAAAAACGATTACAAAAAATGGTATTCGTTTTGCGTTACTAAATTATACATATGGTACGAATGGAATTAAAATTCCAGCTGATAAGTCTTGGGCTTTAAATTTAATTGATAAAAAAGCGATACAAAATGATGTGGAAAAGGCAAAGAGTAGCTCTGATATGGTGATTGTTATGGTGCATTGGGGAGTAGAATATACCTCAACACCTTCAAAGCAACAAAAAGAAGTTGCTCAATATTTAACAGATTTAGGTGTAGATGTAGTAATTGGAAATCATCCACATGTAATTCAACCAATTGAGTGGAAACAAAATAAAGATGGACATGAAACGCTAATCTATTATTCTCTTGGAAATCTTATTTCTGCGCAAGAAAAATTAGAAACATTAGTTGGAGGATTATCTTATGTACAATTTGTTAAGTATGAAGATAAAACTTTTGG
Source organism: Bacillus sp. 7_6_55CFAA_CT2 (assembly GCF_000238655.1). Classification (NCBI taxonomy): domain Bacteria; kingdom Bacillati; phylum Bacillota; class Bacilli; order Caryophanales; family Bacillaceae; genus Bacillus; species Bacillus sp. 7_6_55CFAA_CT2. Next base: position 1,626,490 of record NZ_JH414708.1, read on the forward strand.
TATACGACAAGCGGCAATCGTACCGACAGTAACCGACTATGCCGATGGTAAGAAACAATTTAAAATTCAATTTTTAAAAGATTATTCGGATGAAAATTCTAAAAAACATGGAATTAAAAAATTTGTCGGCCCCGTTTCTTTGAAGGATTTCAAGGAGATTCCTAGAGACGTGTTGGGAAATTGGTATAAAGACTAATAAACAAAAAGGGAATGAGATACAATTAAGAAATTTATAATTTTAGCATTGGTATTAGCAATGGGATGGAGTCTTGCTGCTTGTAGTGGAAAACAAACATCTCAGGCAACTACTAATAATAACAATAAAAATAAAAATGAAATACATGCGAAGAAAAAAGATGTTTTACCTATCTCTGATGTTAATGATTGGAGAATTATCCTTGTAAATAGAGAGCATATGTTATCAAAGGAACTAGGAATTGAATTAACAAGTATCACTCAAAATGCGAAGCCAAATATGAAAATAGATAGTAGAATTGCAACTTCCTATCAGGATATGGTAGCAGCTGACAAAAAAAGAGGGAATCAATCTTTATTTAAGATCAGGTTATCGAGCTATAAAATTACAACAAACTTATTATGATGCTTCAGTTAAAAGCTATAAATCTCAAGGTTTGTCGGATAAAGAGGCTAGTGCTAAGGCATTGGAATATCTTCAGTATCCTGGTGCAAGTGAACATCATACTGGATTAGCGTTAGACATTATTTCAGTTGAATGGCAAAATACTGTAGAAGATTTAAATGCAAAATTTGAAACTACCGATGCATTCAAATGGTTAGATAAGAATGCTGCAGAATATGGGTTTACTCTCCGCTATCCAAAAGATAAAGAGAATATTACTGGCATTAAGTATGAGCCATGGCACTATCGTTATGTAGGAAAAGAAGTTGCCGTTTATCTAAAAGAAAAAGGGTTAACTTTAGAAGAATATAACGAAAAAATTAAGTCTGGTAAGTAAAAATATGCTTTAATTTTATTAAATATTATGCACTGCTACAAGAAAAGGTGAATCTGAGGATGTGTTAACCTTCCACCTAGTATTGTAAAAACTGAGTATGATAATTTGAGCACGTACGAACCAGTTATCGTGTAAAAAGATGTATGTATTAAGAAATTAAAGTTAAGGATCTGATATTCATATCAGATCCTTTTTCTATTGTTCTTTTAAGAGCGACTGAGCCAAAATATTGGAATGAATATAGAAACAAAACAGCCCAAGAAATAGTATAACGAATCAGGGAGCCTACTCGTACGCTTCATTGGGATTATCCAGAAATAGTTGTTGATGAAATAAGAAAGAACTGGTCTTACTCTCAAGCAAGGATTTAATACGAATGAATTGGATAAAAGGTAGTAATAAATACATAGTCATATTGATTAAAGTTTCACTTTATTGAAGAAAAATGCGAAAGCCATTCATAAAATATGGAAATGTTAAAATCCCTTTGATAAAATAGCAATATGTAAAAATAATTATTTGTTAATTCTTAATGTAATGAATATTCATGTTTAAATATACGGATTTAACTACATAGTTATTGTGCTAAAGGGGGAGAAAGATGTTAGATGAATTGTACAATGCTTTTTTAAATGCGTCTGGTTTTACAGAAAGTGCGAGGAAACGAGATCGGTATGATGATTTACATGATTATTTAAAAGATAAAGAAAGAGAGTTAAAGCAATTCATTCAAGAGGCTGAATCAGCGAAGAGAGAGTATGAGAGTAAAAGTAATGGCTTAGAAGCTAATAAAATTCCGGCAGTTGAATTTGAACAAAAACGTCATGAAAAGGATGAAGAATTACATACATTAGTATCCTATTTTAAAAGTGCATTAAGCGATGTTGGATCTGCAAAAAGTACAGCTTATGCAAAGTATTTGGAATATAAAGCGAAAGCAGAATCGGAGAAAGCGTCAGCATACGCTGCAGCGACCAAGGCTTTTGAAGAAAAGAAAAAGGAATTTGAAAAACTTATCCATTAAGCATACAAAGAATGGAGGGAACGAACATGAGTGGTAAAGAGGTTGAAATTATAGGAAGTAACACTGCAAGTGCCATTTCTTACGCACAAAACATTGAAAATGGTATGAAGGATTCTTTAAACCAAGCGAAAGACTTAAAAGCATATGTCACAGGTGCGAAATGGAATGGAAAAACGAGAGATGCATTTTTAAGTTATCTTGATTTGATCATTCAATATAATTCAGAAATGGTAGAGGCATTTGAAGGACATACGAAAGCTTTGAAAGAGTTAGATAAAAGCATTCAAACGTACGGAGATAAATCGGAAGTAAGGGCGATAAAACAACTGTGATGGAGAAACGAGGGATAAAAGAATGGGGAAAGAAATGAGTTTTGCACCTGCTGAATTATATGTTCTCGCAGGTGCAGCTGGGGTTACCGATATATTTGGATTGCCAAACCGTGACGCAATTATTTTACTTGATGCAGAATGTGTCACGAAAGCAACTACGAGTTTAAAAGAAAAAGGCCTACTTACAAGTGAAAATGGAATTACCCCTGCAGCTTTTCAAATAATTGAACTATTAAAGGAATATGAAAATTGTCATGAATACACGAGAATGAATAATGTATTAATTGGCTTTTTAAAAGAGGATAAAGACCGAGTGGCTGTATTAACAGAAATAGAACCAAATAAAAAATACGAGATCGACTACATACCAAAACCGGACGTATATTTTTCATTATTAACACGCATTCCTTTCTTATTGAGAGAACCGAGGGAAATAGAAGATACATTTTTCTCAAAGAGAATGACAGAGGCAGAACAACAAACATTTGAGGAAAAAGATTTATCAAATAAAGACGTTATAGCGATAGAAACGTATACGAGGCCTCGAAGTAATAGAGGAGGAAAATGGGAATGTTTCTTATATTTTACTGAAGGAGAAGATTTCGTTCAAATCGATGTAGATCGTAATCGATATGACTGGGTGAGCCTCTATGCGATTAATAAGAAATTGTATGACGTGTTAAAAATGCCATATAAAAAGTTAATTGACCCGAGACAATTCTCGTTAGGAGGTATTCAATAATGCAAGTATCAATGGGAGATAGTGGTTCTGGTGGTGGAGAAGAAGTATTAGTTAATTTTCAAGAACTACTTGATATAGTAATGAAGTTAGAAAATATATATAAAATCCATGTAGACGTCATTGGAACGAATATTGAGAGTTTATTAAGCTGTGATTTTTATCAAAAAGGTGAAGCGATGAGAGTAATTGAAAAATATCCTGATATATTACACAAAACACTAGAATTGGCTGAACACTATTCTAGGTCAGCGACAGTTGTAGGAAATGTATGTGTAGAAATGCTTGAAAAGGACGAACAATTACGTGAAATATTAAGTAAGTTGTAGAAATCACCATACGGCTGGGGGGATGAAAACGAGATGGATGTGAAATATAGACCTGAACCATGGCAAAACATGGGGGATGGTATGAATCGAATTACAAAAGATGCACTCATGAAATTACGGGAAGCAAATGAATCATTAAAAAGAATTGATGGAAGAATACGAGATTTAGACTCGGATGGTAGTATCCATTTTAATCCTAAAGATCAATCGCAAAAAATCGGGGAATTACTTGATAGCTATTCGACATTACAAAAATATTGCGGAGAAGCAGGGCGATTAGTCTCTGAACATATAGATAAACCTTTTTTAATAGAAATGGATAAATTCGCTCAAAAAATGAGAGATACATCTATTCTCAGTTTTGAAACAAATAACCGAATTGGCTCTACAACAACGACAATATTACCAGGTGCGCATGCAGGCTACGGAAGTGTACCACAAACAATACAGAAGAAGAAAGATAAAATAACAGTAGAAGATATTTTTAGAGATTCACCTGCATTTGATAACGTACTGAGAGGGGAATACAAAGAACTAAAAAAACAAAATCCAGATGCAAAATTAAATTATGAAGAATACAAGAAAGTAGTCCCATCCACACGAGGATTTGAATACAAATCGATAGAAGATGAACAGAAAAAACTAGAAATGGTGCGAGACATAGGAATAGGCGTAGGAATCATCATCACAACAATCCTTTGTCCACCACTCGGGGCCGCTGCCGCAGTAGTATACGGAGGTGTACAAATAAAAAGCGGGATCGACGGAGAAGACTGGGGAACACACCGGAAATTGAGCCAAGAAGAACGCACAGCAAACATCATTTTTGGCGGATTAGATGCAATCCCAGTTGTTGGAGCAGTAGGAAAAGGAGTAAAAGCATTCAAAGGGACGAGTGAATTAGCTGATTTAGCCAAATTATTAAAATTTAAAGAAGGAATGCCTGGTTTTAATCCAAATTTGGGTAAAAATGTGGTACAATCGCTTAAGGAAAATAAGACTTTAAAGAATGCACTAGATGCTATGAAAAATACTCCTATTCCAGTAGCAGTTAGGACGGTGGATACTGGAATAGGAATGAAGCTTCCTTATATAGAATCTTCAACTGTTGGAGAAGTAGCTGGAAAGTTTTCAAAGGCAAGTACGGCAGCTAAGGATGACGCTTATCAACTTGCTAAGGGTACGGGTGATATTGGAACACCTCCTCGATACGGGGAAAGAAGAATCTCAAAGGAATTATATGATGAATTAAGAGATGGAACGCCTACTGCAAAGCTACGGGAAAAAGTTAATGAGGGCATTGAGGATAAAATAGGAACGCCTGACCCTGCTTTACCTGGTAAGTATATTACAGACAGACTTCAAGCTGATCATATCGTATCAATGAAAAATATAGCAAAGATGGAAAATTTTGATAAATTAACGAAAGAACAACAACTTAAGGTTTTAAATAATGAAGAGAATTTTCTAGGATTAAGTGAAGCAGCCAATAAATCTAAGGGGTCTAAATCTTATTCTGATTGGACAATTTATAAGAAAGAAAAAATTGAAGTTGATCCTAAGTTTAGAGAAGAAATGATAAAGAAGGAAAAAGAATTAGAAATGAAATTACAAAAACAAATTGATGATTTTGTTGAAGGAAATAAAAAGGATATAGATAAATAAAGGAGATAGAATTATGGAACAAAAACTTGGTTTTTTAAGAAAATATAAAAGAAATGCACAACTTATATCATGCCATGAGATTAATAAACTTGATAGTGGGAAAATACCAAATTCATGGTATGAATTGTTTCAAGAAGAAAATGTAGACAAGAGAGTTGAGAGTATTTTATCGATATGGAAAGAGCAAGTAGGAGTGGAATTAAGAAACACTATTTCTTATTTGTCTAGGCACCTTGAAGAAGTAGAGCTTATGAACACAAATGGTAGATATTCAATTTTATACACTATTAAAACAGATAATGGGGAAATTCTATATTATGAAGGGGGAAATCCCAAAGATGAGTTTAATAATGAAGAATTAGAAAAATCTTGGGATAAGATTCCTTCAACAATACGAAATTTTTATCGAACTGTTCATAATGGTTTCTATTTTTATGCGAGTCAATCTATGGGTTTAGTTCCTTTAGAAAATGTAACTTTTTTTGATGATGATGAATGGGGTATTATTGAGGAGTTAGAAGAACCTTTACAAATTGATTTACAAACTACTTTTGGTTTCTTTAAAAGTGGTATGGGTGGTTATGTTGCAGTAGATTATAAGAATTCTAATAATGATAATGCGACTTTATGGTGGACGAATAAAGAGCCTAGATATAATATGAATTTTTGGGACATTGTTGATGAATGGATAGTAATTGGATTTGAAGTTTAGTTTAAAGGTTCTGTTGCAAAGTTTTTATATAAACAAAAAAATCCTAATTTAGTAGGTAGAGTTTATACAACTTTGAATAGATTCTCTAATTCATTGTACGTCGAAAAAACGAAGTACGAGCTTAGGTGAGATGACATTTTACTGGGTGATGAATATAATCACATGGAAAGTTATATTAAACTAAGAACCCGTACAAACTCGTCAATTTTAACTTAGTAGTTGTCATGGCATGTAAAAGGTGTCGTAATGTTAATACAAAACTTACAGATCTTATAAATCTTACAAATTTATGCTACTTAAAAACATATGAACTTAAAGCACTTGATTGTCTACGAAAGGCAACAAGTGCTTTTTTTATAGATAGGCATACTATAAAATTTTAAAAAATATTTTTGTAAATTAAAGTTAACACAAATTACTAGTATTATATAATTAGTAAAAGTTGTGGACACGGAAACCGTAACCCCATTCGTTAAAGGTGTAGAAATAATGCCAGATGGAAGTGTCGCTAGAACTGGAACGAACTATAGCGGGAAATTCCAAGAAGCCCATGATGCCTCAAAGGCGAGTATTCAGAGTAGGATCTCGAATTTGGAGAGTGGTGGGGTTAAGGGTACGGGTAATAAGGAGGAAACCTTTACTGTTCCTAAATGGAGTAATGACGGCAAATATGATAAGGTTAGAGGATATAGAGGTAGAGACCTGACAAAGTATGATGAAGAGTATTTAGTTGACCCTAGACTTGTAGTTGAAATGAACTTTAAAGGGAAAACTAATTCAGGAACTAATGCTGCAGGATGGGAGAGAAATGCAAAAAAGTTTTTCAACACATTACTTAAAAGTAATCCGGAGTTTTGGAGTGTAGAAAATACGGCGTTGATAAAGCGAGGTCGAGTTCCAATTGTTGATGAACAATTTATAAAACATTTTCCGCAGTATAAGGAGTATATAAAAGACCCAATGAGGCATCATCATATAGGAGAAGGTGGTCAAGCTGTAGCTTTACCAAAAACTTTGCATCCTGGATATGGTGGTATTCATAATGTAGAGAAGGAATGGGGAATTACTGGAATAGATAATGAAATTGCAACTAGATTAGAAACTTTTATAAATAATTTAAGAAGGTGAAAAGATGATATTACCAGAGGAATTTAATGATAAATGGGATGTTAACAAAGATGGTCCACTAATTAAATTTAATTCCAAAGATTTAATGAGCACAAATTTTTCGGATGATGTGAAGAAGTTTTTGTCTATAGGAGGTTTACCAGAAACTCCGCCACCATATTTAGAGTTTACCTCGTCACAATCTTTAATAAGATCTATTACAAATGTATTTAATATGCCAGAAGAGTTTCAAAAATATTGGTTTTTGGGATCAACTAGTTCTGGCGATCCGGTATGTATAATTGAGAAACAAGAAAATATAGTGTTTCTTAATAATAGTGATAATTATAAAGAAGTATTTATTAATTCTTCTATAAACCAATTTGCAGAATGTTTATTAGTGTATTCAAAAATGATTGATAAGGCAATAGAGGTAAATGGTGAGGATGCCTTTATTGATAATGATATACCAGAATCTGTGATTAATTGGTTAAAAGAAGAATTAAAAAGAATTGACGCCAAGTGTATGGAAGAGGAATGTTTTTGGGTTACTGAGATTGAGAATTTGTATGAATAACTATGGCATTTTATTTAAAATAGGTTATGGTTTTTTTAGTCTATGGTGTATTGCAGAAGGACAAGAGTGCATGTAGTAACTTTATAAGTGTTACTAACATGACTTTTTAAATTATATTTGAAAATGAAGAAGAACTTGTTTTTGAATTGGAAAGAAAAAGAATAAGCTATTTAAAAGTAAAGACCTCATGATGGTTGTACCATTATAGAGTATTATGTGCAATGATAGAACAGAAAACGAAGTTCGCTCTTAGGTGAGATGACATTTTACATGGCGATGAATATAAACACATGGAATGTATATTAAACTAACGAACTCGTACAAGCTCGTAAGTTTTAATGTAATACTTGTCACGATATATAAAAGGTGTCATACTGTTACAATAAAACTTACAAATTTTATGCTACTTAAAAACATATGAACTTAAAGCACTTGATTGTCAATTAAAGGCAACAAGTGCTTTTTTGCGTTTTAGCGTAGAAATTTAAAAGAGCACTATAATTTTATAAGTGCATTAAGTGTTAAATTTTTATTGTTGTTTTATAGACTGTAGTGGCTATGTACAGTGTACGACGATAGTAGAGGAAAAATAAAGGGTTGTGTTATTTTTTGAAGTCATCGTAAAGTACGTTTTAACGGATGGACGTTATGCATACGTTATCCGCAAAAAACAGGTAAACGTTACAGGGACTTTAATTGCTGTAACGGGAAGGGGCTCAATATGGGAGAGAAAGTAGTTGGTTATGTACGAGTTTCAACGGAAGGACAAGTGCGTGAAGGGTATAGCCTAACGTATCAAGTAGAAGAAATTGAACGGTACTGCATCGAAAATAAACTACAACTGCTTCACATATACGAAGATAAAGGAATCAGCGGAGCGAAAGTAGATGAAGATGGATTAACAGTTGAACGTGAAGGTCTACAAGAGCTATTGTCGGATATGGCATATCATCAAGTGCGCAAAGTTATTGTACTAAATACATCTCGGTTATGGCGCTCTGATATGGCAAAAGTGTTAATACAACGAGAGCTAAAGAAACACAAGGTAGATGTGAAAGCAATTGAACAACCAAATTATAGTATATACACGCATGACCCAAATGACTTTTTAGTAAATGGTATGTTAGAGCTATTAGATCAATATCAACGTCTTGAGATTGTATTAAAGCTAAGTCGAGGCAGAAAGAAGAAAGCAGAACAAGGTGGATATGCGGGGGGCGGTGTGATGTTTGGTTATAGAGTAAAGAAAGAACAAAAGGTGTTAGAAGTAGATACGGAGAAAGCAGTGGTTGTACGTAGACTATTTGAGTTAAGACACTTTTTTAAACATTGGTCGCTGACTCAATTGGCAGAACGACTGAATAGGGAAGGTTATCGTACAGAGAAAGGAAAACAATTTACGAAAGTACAAGTGAAACGCATGTTAGACCGAGAGAGTTTTTATCGAGGGATATATACATACGGGCAAATACAAACAAACGGTAAACATCCAGCAATTATATAATAGTCGTACTTAAAAAAATCACTCATTTTACTATATGTACTTATGAAATTATGAAAATGGATAGGCTTGCGTACCTATGCGCATCGGAAGATGAACGCTCGAACTAAGGTTGCCGACGTTTTTATATATGACTAAATCATTGAATAGAGGGATGAGTTATGCATAATAGACAGAACTATTTGTATGTAGGAGTAGATTTACATAAGGAGCATCATACGGCTGTTATTATTAATTGTTGGCAAGAAAAATTAGGAGAAATACAATTTGATAATAAACCATCTGCATTTTCGAAGTTTTTATTAGAAGTAGAGACATATGTGAGTGCTGGGATAACTGTTGTATTTGGTTTAGAGGATGTTGGTGGTTATGGAAGAGCGTTAGCGAAATATTTAGTAGATCATGAACAAGTAGTGAAAGAAGTAAATCCAGCTTTATCATTTTTAGAGCGAAAAAGCCATGTGACGACACAAAAAAGTGATAGTTGGGATGCGGAATGCGTAGCCCGTATACTAATAAATAAGTTAAATCAATTACCAGATGCAAAGCCAAACGATTTATTTTGGTCGATACAACAACTAGTTTCAAGAAGGAATGCATTAGTAAAAGCACAAAGTGCGTTAAAGAACCAATTACATATTCAATTAAACCACCATTATCCAAGTTATAAAAAGTTTTTCTCAGAGTTAGATGGAAAAACAGCATTAGCATTTTGGCAGCAGTATCCGTCACCCTTTTGTTTAGAGGGTGCGAATATAAAGCAATTAACAGCTTTTTTATTAGATGTTAGCAACAATACATGTTCAGTAAAGAAAGCAAGCGACATATTAAAAACTTGTAAAAGAAGATGGACAAACAATGAAAGAGTATCAAGAAACACGAGACTTTTTAGTAAGAAGTATTGTACGGGATATTGAGTTTAAAAAGAAGGAAATGAAATACATCGAAAGAGAATTAAAACGGTTAGTAAATCTACTAGATTATCAATTAGAGACGATGCCGGGAATAGAACTTGTAACGGCATCAGCATTAATTGCAGAAATTGGGGATGTAAGGCGATTTCCAAATGCCAATAAATTAGCACGATTTGCGGGGATTGCGCCTGTTTACTTTGGTTCTGGTGGGAAAGGTAAGACACACAAAAGCAAACAAGGAAACAGGGCGCTACACGCTTTATTTTATAATTTAGCAGTACAGCAAGTGCAAGTAGCGAAAGGAAGTAAGTTACCTAGAAACCCAGTGTTTCATGCATACTATCAAAAGAAACTTAAAGAGGGAAAAACAAAAGGACAAGCATTGGTATGTATTATGAGAAGGCTTGTAAACATTGTATATGGCATGATGAAATATAAAACAGCTTATGAGTTGCCAGTAGTGGAAGAAAAAGAAGTAGTTTAATAAGGGTTTACATGGTTTGCTTTTTTATTGTGAGGGTTTAAGATTACAACATAGGGTACGGGTAATCCTGTTCATAGATCTGAAATTGACGAAGTAATTAAAAATAATGACGATAAAGACGGAAATTTGATTAATAGATCAATTGTGCCTAAGGGATATGATAGTGTTGAAGAGTTTAAAGAAGTTGTGGGACTAACAGAAACATATTCGAATACTAAAACGAAAATGAGACTAGATAAGAATTTACATATTAGTCCAGATGAGGCACAATTTAAGGAATGTACAAGGAAATTAAAAGAAGCGATTGATTCAGGCAAGATTTCAAAAGAATTGTTTTCTCCAGATCAATTAGCTCAAATAAATGCTGGTAAGGCAAGAATAAAAGGATTAACTTGGCATCACCATCAAGTCCCTGGCAAGATGCAATTAGTTATTTCAAAAGTACATAAAGTAAATCACTTAGGCGGAAATAAATTATGGGGAGATGGAATTAGATGAGAAAAGTAGATTGGCAATTTGCTGATGCAACTGTAAGTGAAGATTTTGTAGGGGAAATTGGTAATGAAATAGGTGTTAAATTTCCAAACGATTATATAAAATGTGTAGCTGTGAATAATGGTGCTAATGTGGAACCAGAAATATTTAATGTGAATAATCATGAAAGAGTTTTTGGGAATTTATTATCTTTTGATGAAAATAGTGACGAATATATAGTTGAAGTATATAATGACTTTAATGGTACATTACCTAAAGAATTAATTCCGTTTGCATTTGACCCAGCAGGAAATTTAATTTGCTTTGATTATAAAAATCATGAAGAAAATCCAATTGTTGTTTTTTGGGAACATGAAGATGCATGGGAAAAGGAAGCGCTGATGGAAAGTGAAGGGATTACGGCAGAAGAAGCAGAGAAAATCGCAAGAGAAAATGTATTTTACATTGCAGATACATTTACTGATTTTTTAAGTAAATTACACGATTAAAAAATATAATGATGAATGAAAAATAAATTTTATGTGAAGTGGATAGAAAAAATAATAGGGTGTTTGAAAATAGATACTCCATGATGGTTGTACCATCATGGAGTGTTACGTACAATGATAGAACAGAAAAAGAGGTGCGAGCTTAGGCGAGATGACATTTAAACGCATGGAAGAGACATAAAACTAACGAACTCGTACAAACTCGTAAGTTTTAACGTAGTAGTTGTCACGACATATAAAAGGTGTCAAACTGTTACAATAAAATTTACAAATTTAATGTTACTTAAAAACATATGAACTTAAAGCACTTGATTGTCTACTTGAGACAACAAGTGCTTCTTTTTTGCATAGAAATTTAACAGATCACTATAATTTTATTATGTAAACTTTTTACATAGTTTTCTATATAACTAACGAGAAGAGAAATGTTTACTATTACTTTCATTTCTGTTATGAAAATTCTACAATAGAAAACAGAACGTATATTTGGTATAATCAAAACATACTATATGAAACGATGTACATGAGTTTGAGATTTATGAAAAAAGGTAAGTAATACATAATAATAAATACGCTATAGGATTCAGTTCATATTATACAAATCAATCGTTAGAAAGGAACAGATGTAATGAATCAAATTTCATTTGAAGATTTATTTGAAGAAGAAAAAGAAAAGGTGGAGGTAGCTGAGGTATGTAAGGTACCAGCCCCTTTATCACCATTACAAAAAGATATTTTAGAATTAATTGATTCTGAAGAAATAAGTGCGCTTGAGCTATGTGAACGATTAATACGATCTGGTAAAATACCCGATGAAAGATTCACTACGAATAAGCCTAAAGCATATGGACAAGTATGTTTACTATTAGAAGGTTTTGTTACAGAAGGAAAACTTATTTTTATCAAAGATGATGAGAAAAGAGATAGGGTATATAAATTGAAAGAAGAAGTTTGAGATGTATAGTGGGAGATGAATGATTGGTTCCCTTTAACTTGCAGCTCCGTTAGTCTAGTAATGTCCACAAAAAAGGTGTCAATCTCTCCTAGATTGACACCTTCATACTTTTAACATCTTACATACTTACGCTTAAAACCAAGTCTTCCTCTATCTAGTTCTTTCTGAATACTTTCAGAAGCATTTAACAAACTGCTTTTTTTATTATCACGTTTGACTTCAACTATACCAACTTCTTTTGCAGTCTCGACTGCTTTTTCATGTAGTGGTACATATGATATTGCCACAGTGTTTAGGAAATTATTCATAGCGGATTTTGTTCGTTCTGGAGAATGATGAATTGTATCTTTCACCATTTCAAGCATATCGGAAATTTTACTTTCGGAAAACTCATTGTCTTTGCGATTTCCTAAAAGCCAACAGTAGCAACTCCATCCGGCAGACATTTTAAGCTCGTCCCCACTTGCAATCCATTTATCAGCAACATCTTGTGCAATATTTGACTCCGATAAAGTTACTGCCACTACATAATCAGATAGCATATAAAAATATGCCCCGTCTATCCAGCGATCAAAATCAGACTCACTCATAGCTTTTGGATCGGCAATAATACCTGCAAAGTACATAGCATCGTAGTTACCTGTGGCATAAAGCTCTTCAGCTAACTCTTGATTTAATTTTATTTTTTTAGCGATTGGTTTCATAGCACCTGTAGCTACTCCGAATACTGGCTCATGCGCACCGTTAGATATGTATATTTTTTTCGTTCGTTCCTTACCTAGAGCTTCAAGTTCTTGCATAACTGTTTTAAGATCCATAGTTGTGCAACTTCCTTTCTTCATGTGAAAGCCTTTTTAAGCTTTTCGTATTTCATATGTTAATACTAATTGTATTCAAGAGGTATGTCTACTTTCTAAAGGTATCAAAACCAGTTAGTAATTTTGAAGGTTTTGATTTTGTGACTGCTACAAGCTATCTATAATGGTAAGAAGGTCACTGTAAGGAAGAATGAAAAGTATGTATAGTTTTTCCAGTGAATATTTGGTATGATGGTGAATGGGAAAAATATACAAGTTGTTAGTGGTTCATAAAAGGGGGATTGAATTGAAAAGAACACCTGAATTCGTATTAGGTTTAATTGGTGGCATTTTGGGAATTATTATTTCCATAATATTAATAGTTGTAGCGTTTAATATTATGGAAGGTGTTGATTACGAACTTTTAGCTTATTACTCTATTATTTTAACGGTTCAAATAGGATTGTTCATTTTATCGTGTTTAGTAAACAAGGTTAATAATAAAGTTTATGGAGTTTGTATGATTGTGATTCCTATAGTTATGTTATTTATGTCATTATTCTTTTTACTTATTCCGACAATTTTACAAATTATATCTGGTTCATTTGCATTTAGGACATTAAAGTTAGAATCGAATGTAAGCTAAATATAATTATTAACGTCTGAATATTCGGTTTTTTAAACATTTTCGTTTGCAGTTCAAATTAACATAAAGTACAAAGTTGTACGCTTTAGGAGGAGAAATAGATGATTATTTGGTCTGGTTGGGGTTTTTTAGTCGCAATTATTGTAATTATTAATACTCTTTTGGGTAAGGCTATCTTTGGATCTATAACGGGGGACGCTACATATTTTCAAGACCATAGTTGGCCAATGGCGGTAATGTTTATTATATCAGGGGTTATGTCTTGGTATTTAGGTAAATATATTAATAAGCCAGATGGGAAAGTTTATATAGATACCGAAACTGGTGAAAAAGTTATGTTTAACAAAAAACACTCGCTATTTTTTATAAAAATGGAATATTGGGGACCAATTTTAGGAGTTATTGCGATTGTAACTTTAATTACAAGATAAAAAAAGAGGATGGGTATAGTAAGAGTAATCTATTCAAGTAGAAGGAGAAATCAGTCATGAATGCAAAGAAACTACTAGGGGTAGCAGTTCCGGTCATGTTGTTATTTGGTTGTGGAGTTTCTGAGAAAACGAACACTTCTAAACAGGAGAAAACGGAAGAGTCTAAAGTAAAAGAATCGAAGTCTAATAGTAAGAAAGAAAAAGTTTCAAAGGAAGACTATCCTAATAAAGTGTATAAATTAGGAGTAGAGTTTGATAAGTTGTTTGCGGAGCATAACAATATTACAAGAGAGGTTTTTGACGGTAAGAAAAAGAAATCAGATATAGTAGATAGTGTGAAAGAATTAAATAAAGTGTTAGATAAATTTGAGTCGATAGATCCCCCTGCAGAGTATGTAAATCAACAAAAGGATTTTGAAAAAGCAATTGGTTATTTTAGAGAGTCTTTTTCTTTAATAAATGAAGTATTCACCCGAAAAGAAAAAAGAGAAAAAGGCGATAAGACTGATAAAGAGTTAATGGAGAAATCCGAAAAGTTAGTGAAAGTAGGAGATATTTACTGGCTTAAGGCATTCAAAGATCTTGAAGGGGATATTAAAATCGGTGACGGTACAGTATCTGTGAAAGATTTGAAAGAGTTAGATAAGAAAGCTGGAATTAATACGGATAACGTTATGAAGAATGTGAAAGATGGTACGGAATTAATCGGTAATTGGGGATTCAAAGGAACAGACGGTTTCATTATGTCACTTATTCTAAAAGGTGATAAGACATTTGAAACATATGGTAAAGGTGAGTATCCAAATAAAAAGAATTATATTGAAGGCACTTGGGAATATGATAAGGAAGTTTTTACAATCTATTTACATCTCAATAAACGTTTAGTAGACGGTGTAGAAGATACAATTCAAAAAAAGAAAATAGCATATAAAGTTCAAGATTATGATGGGGAAAACTTGCGATTATTTAATGAGACGTCATTTAATACAATTAAGTATGTGAAGCAAAGTTAAAGTTATGTAGGACTAGGTTTAAATGGCCTAGTCCTTCATTAAAGTGCGAGTATGTAAATAATATGTTATCTTTCGTTCTGTTTACTTAGTATCATGTTATTCTTTAATAGAGTAATAAATGGAGTTTTGCATTAAATATATGAGGTTGGTTACAAATGATAAAAAAATTTACTAGATTAGTATTAATAGTGGTTATCCCAATCAGTCTTATTACAGGTTGTGGGGCTGCTGAAAAAACTGAAGCACAAAAGCCGAAAGCGGTACAAACGGAGAAAAAGGACTATATGGATTACTCATATGGTAGCAAAGGTATATTAGTAAGTGGCAAAGCGAAAGAACGGCAACAATACGAGATTGGATATATGGATGATAATAAGTTAATTGGGATTGATGAAAATATTGAAGACTGCATTATTTTAGATAATAAAGATGAAGCAGGTCTCATTTGGAAACAAATAGAGCGAGGATCTATTATTGAAGTGCAATACGGTAAGGATCGCAATGATATCGTAGGCGTGCAATTCGTAGGAGATCGTGAGTCATATGAAATTAGTGATAAGTTTGATCGGAATACGATAAATGAGATTGTTGAAAACGTTAAAGGGAATTTGTAATAGATGTATTTCGATAGTATAGGATCTCTTATTATGAAATTGTATGCCAGTTATTTGTCTAAGTTTAAATTGATTATTTTGACGGTATTTGTAATTAGTTGTAAAATAATGTTTGTTGACGAATTTTATAAAAAGTATATTAGATGAAATTCATCTGTAGGGATGACATATAAATATTTTCTTAATGGGTATAAAATAAAATAATTAAAATATATAAATAAAAAGAAAATATAATAGAAGTACATAGTAGATTCATATTTTTAAAAATTAATGTGACAATAAAGGGAGGTTGAGATACATACACGGTGGGAGTGTGTATGTATTTATTATAATAATGAATAAGACAATCAAACAACAAGTAATCGCACTATCAACAAGTCTAGTGATTTTAGGGAGCGTACCTTTATCAGCATCAGCAGAAGAGATAAACAACTCTCAAACTGATCAACTTAATATTGCCCAAGGAGAACACGGAACGAGCGGATTAAATTATTCTAATTTCAAGTTGGAAGTTCCTAATCATGTACAAATTAACGAAGCAGAAGTATCTGAAAATGAAAAAATGCTTTTAGAAGAATATAAGCATAAACATGATGAAACAGAAGAATTAAACAAAATGCAAAATGCTAAGAAGGGACAAGTAGCAGAAAAGGAAGCTATTTCAAACATTGAAAAGGCATTTGAATCTGTAGATGGTCGAAATGATGGATCTGATCGTCAAATGAAACCTGTTGCAAAGCCAAGAGGTATTCAATATAGTGCACAGAGTACGAAGAAATATGGAACACTTGCAGGAGTTCCATTTGTGGAGTGGATTGTTCCAGCAGGAAATCCTGATATTCGTCCTGCAAATCCGATGAAAGCACGTTACATTACAATTCATGAGACCGCAAATACAGCCGCTGGTGCTAATGCTGAAAATCATGCGAAATATTTATACAAGCAAGCAACTGAAGGCACTTTCCGAACAGCTTCATGGCATTTTACTGTAGACGATAAACAAATTTATCAACACTTACCAACAAACGAAAATGGTTGGCATGCAGGAGATGGAGATGGATCAGGAAACAGGGAGTCTATCGGTATCGAGATCGCGGTTAACCAAGATGGTGATTACAATAAAGCTTTAGAAAATGCAAAACGACTTGCAGGTTATTTAATGAACAAAGAAGGAATTGGTGCAGATCATATTTACAAGCATCAACAATGGAGCGGGAAAAAATGTCCTGACATTTTAATTTCACGTGGTAATTGGGCTGGTTTCGTACAAGGAATTCAGTGGTATGCAAATATAAATGCGCAGATTGATACGCCTTTACAAGATAAAAATGACTCATTTAATCCAAATGAAAATAATCCAGCTGAACCTAGCATGGAACTAGTGGTAAATGGTAGTGGTATCAATGTACGTAGTGATGCGGGTATTGAACATCGTGTTGTACGTAAAGCTTCAAACGGAGATCGTTACAAAGTATTAGCGGTTAAAAATGGTTGGTATAAAGTAGGTAATGGAGAATGGATTTTCTATGACCCAAGCTGGATTAAAATTAACTACAATGTACCAAAGGAAGAAGTACAAAAGCCTAAGGAAGAAGTACAAAAACCAAAAGATGATATTACAGGTGGCTGGTTTGAAGAGCATATTCGTAAATTAAACAGTCTAGGTATTATGCAAGGCGAAGGTAATGGTGTATTTGCGCCATATCGAAATGTAACGAGAGCGGAGTTTGCAAAATTAATCTCGAATGCTCTTAAACTACCAGAGGGAAATAAGTCATTTGTAGATATTAATGAGGCACATCCATCACTTCATGACGGTATTAAACGTTGTGCAAGTGCAGGAATTATTAATGGTCGTGGTGAAGGGATTTTTGATCCTAACTCACCAATTACTCGTGAAGAAGTATCTATTATGATTGACAAAGCATTACGATATAAAGGAATTACAGGTGAGTTAGTAGCATTACCATTTACAGATAAGCATTTAATAACATACAAAGAATCGGTTCAACGATTATACAGTCTAAAGGTAGTTAATGGTATTGGAAATAATGAGTTTGATCCTCGAGGTACAGCAACTCGTGGTCAGGCAGCTGCCTTTATTGTGAAGATGTTAGATTCAATGCAAAAATAAAAGGAAACTTTAATCAGTGAGGGCCACTCGCATTGCAATCGAGCAGTTTATTCACCGAATTTTGAAATGAGAGTTGTACTGTCCGCAAATAGCAGAATAAATGGTATGTAGAAGCTGACATTGGTAGAAGTAAAAAATAAGAAGAATTTGAAAGGAGCTATCCAAAATAATAATTTGGAATAGCTCCTATTTAGTAGGAAGAACAAATTGTATGTAATGTAGAATGCCCTTCCAAGCCCCTCATAAGCCCCTACCAAGTAATAAATCACTAAGAAAAAACAAAAACAAAAACAACTACAAGAACAAAACAAGCGCGAAAAAATGAAACCGGCGTTGTAGTAGTAAAAAAATTGTAATTCGAATGCCAAAACCATTCCCGTATGCCTATCTTTATAATGAAGGATTAAAATTTTCCTATTTACTAGCAAAGAGTGGAGGGAAACATATGGCGGTATACCGTAATGTGCAGGTGAACTTTTGGCAAGATGAATTCATATTAGATTTAACGCCAGAGGAGCGTTATTTTTACATATATTTGTTAACTGGTACGAAAACAAAGCAATGTGGAATTTACGTATTACCGAAGCGTGTGGCAGAGCTTGAAACAGGCTACAGTATGGAGACTGTTGAGAAGTTGCTAAACAGTTTTGTTGAGTATGGAAAGATTTTATATGATACGGAAACGAAAGAGGTATTCATAATAAATTGGTTACACTATAACCCTATTTCAAATACGAATGTGGAGAAGTGCGTATTACGTGAGTTAAAGACTATAAAAAGTAATAAGTTCATACATATATTTTTACGTAAATGCCTTGAAGAAGAATACAAGATTCCATTATTATTGCAGCATTTTGGTATGCCAAAAGAAGAGGATAATAGTAGTTCACAAGTAGTTATTGAAGAGAAAGAAGAAGCGGAAGAGATAGAGGTGGAAACCATAGAAGAGGACGTTCCAAATAGTGAAGTTTATAAGTTTTATGAACAAAATATTAGTAGTTTATCCCCATATATTGTGAAGGAATTGAAGAATTGGATACAAAGACTTTCTGGAGAGAAAGTGTTAGAGGTACTTAAAATTGCGTTTGAAAATAATAAGAAAACGTTAGCTTATGTGAGGGGGATTTTGAGGAATTGGTGTAGTGAAAAATTAAAGGATTTTAGTGGGGAGAAGTGCGTAATGGGAAGTTTAGAGAGAAGGAAATGTATTTTGAGTAGTGTATTTTAATTTACATTAACTTAACATAGAATGTATGTTCGTTTTTTGTGGGATTTATGCTATACTACCATTAAATAAGGGTATTTTTATAATAGATAAAAAGATGCGGGGGGTACAAAGTTTGACTACTAGTACATCTGAGTTGTTTCAATATATTAATATGACAGAAGAACAGAAACAATTATCACAACGATATTTACAGACAAAAGAAGAAGAGATTTTAAAAGATATTCAACTAACGACAATTCGTGATCAAAAAAGAAGCGATTTTGCGGAGCGATTTATAAACGATTTTAGGAAAGTGCATAAACAAGATCCGGATTTTTTTCGATTATTTTACCATATACTCGAGGAGCAATTATTAAATGTTCTTGTAGTCCGTTTTGCGCATGTCAGTTTTTCTAAAATGAAGATTTATTTAGAAAAAAGTGCACTTCCTTTGGACAAACTTGTAGCAATCGCATGCAAATATTTATCCAGTATTTCAAGTTATGTGAATGAAGCAGATGTTTTTCTTAGAGAGTTAACAAGAGAGAATCCGAACTATATAGAGGGACAATTACATACTTTACCAACTAACCAGCAAGTAACATTACTTCTTGTAATGTTTGATGTAGATTATGAAAAGTTTCGTACATATAGTTCTTTATTGAATGAGAGGTTAGAAGAACATACAGAATTTATATTGAAACTGCTAGGGGAAGGGGAAAAGGTTGAAGCAGTTAAACGGTATTTAAAAGGTAAAGATGATAGTGAAGTATTTATAGGTGGGAATTTACCGGAACATATTTGGCGGCTATTATTTTGTGTTCATAAATATTCGAATGTTGCGAGGCGATATATTGAAATATTGGCGAAGAAAAATGTTTGGGGTTTTATAAACTATGCAACACGTTATATGTGTCACACTCTCGGTCAGTCTCAAAACTACAAAAAAACTGGTAGTGTAAATAGAGAAACATATGAAGAAATTCAAAGTTTTTGTACACAGTTTTGGATTTCTAAGGAACGATTTTTTGCGCATCGTCTAAGGCAACATGATTTGAATAGTGAGGATTTTTGTAAGACGTATGAATATGAATTGCTATGCTTTATGTTGGAGGAAGATCCTGAATTTATTCAATGTACTTTGCAATATGTAAGTAAAATGAATTATCTCATCATCGCACGCACGTTAGCTGAAAAAGGATATGAGCTAAATATAGGGAAAATGCGAGAAGAATTTTTTGTTGCTGCTTTGCAAATAAAATTGTCTACAGTGCGGGATACATATCGTGATTATTTACTAGGGAAATTGTCACTTGAGGATATGGAGCAAATACTTAAAAATCCGAAATATAGAAGTATGTATTGGGGTATGCCGGTGTTAGAGGTTGCGCTTCTTTGGGATATAGATGATGTAGCGAAGAGGGAAGCTGTACTTACACTACAGTTTGGAGATGAAGATAGTGTTAATTTATACGAACTTCTTTACGAATGTTCTATCAGGGGAGTAGAACCGAAACAAGTATTAGAAGATCTGCTTTCGTATGGATTAAGTAAGGAAAAGCTTATCGCTTATGCAGTTGAAGAAGCTGCATGCTACAGTGAAGAGCGAAATAAGGCGAAGGAAGCGCTTGTTTGTGTAATTGTAAAAGAACAAGCGTACATCATTGAACGATTTGATGAGTATTCTGCTGTGGCCAAAGCATATATTTTAGAAGAGTTAGCAAAGGATAACATGATTAAAATGCGTCCAATTTTAATTAAAAGCTTAGGAGATTCATCTAAAAAAATGCGTGAGTCTGTAGTTAAACTGCTTTCAAAAGATGTAGAAGCTGCAGCAGATGTAGCAGTTGAACTTCATAATAAAAAGAAAATTGTTCGTGAAAATGTGATGAAAATACTTATAGAGTATAAGCTTGAAAAATATACGAAACTTGTACAGGAAGCTTTGCAAGAAAGTAAAAATGAATCTTTCGCAGGAAAATTCTCGTTTTTATTTCAAACGGAGGAAAAAAAGATAGAAGAACTATGTGCACGTATTTTAACTGAACAAACAAGAAATTCACTTCTGCAATTGATTGGGGATGAGCCACAAATCCGTTTACGTGACTCTGATGAAATTGCTGATGCTGCAATTCCGTTAGCCTATTTACAACAGTATATTTCAGATGCTGTTATTGAGAAGAAAGAAACAGCAGAAGTAATTGGTAGAGCTTTAAATGAAGAGGACTTAAAAGAATATGTGCAAACAATATATCAAATATGGATTTCTCAAGACGCAGATGTGAAGAAACGTGGAATTCTTTCGTTATACGGAATGTATAGTGACGACAAAATGGTCGACATACTTATAAAGCAAATTGATGAATGGGTGCTTCAAATGAGAGGAAAGATAGCAGCGGATGCCGTTCGTACTTTAGGTTTGTCTTCATCTAAGCTTGCACTTATGTCTATTCATGCAATAGCATTTAAATATAAACATAAGCAAGTACGTAATGCAGCAAAAGAAGCGCTAAGTCTTGCTGCGAAAACACGTGGTATAACAGAGGAAGAGCTGGAAGATCAATTGGTGCCGGACCTTGGCTTTACTATACATGGTGAAAAAATAATTGATTTCGGGAATCGAAGTTTTACTGCTATCTTAACTACAGAGTCAAAAATTGAATTAGAGACAGAAGAAGGAAAACGTATGAAGTCACTTCCAAAGCCGAATGCAAAAGATGATGTAGAAAAGGCTGAAGAGGCTAAAAAAGAATTAGCCTCTTTAAAGAAGGAACTCCGAAATACTCTTTCCATGCAAAAACAACGATTGGAAACGGCACTTTCATTAAAGCGTTATTGGTCACATAATGCATGGAAGTCTGTATTTATGGATAATCCAATTATGAAGCAATTTTCTATTTCACTCATTTGGGGTGAGTATAAGAAAGGGAAGTTGCTAAAGGCATTCCGTTATGCAGAAGGTGGCGTGTTCTGTACAATTGACGGGAAGAGTTATGAACTTTCATCTGGCACTGTTATTGGTTTCGTTCATCCATTAGAATTGCCTGAGGCGGAGAAGGAATTATGGAAAGAGCAATTAGAAAGTGCGGGAATTGTTCAGCCGTTCCTACAAATTGAGCGTCCAGTGTTTGTAGTAGAAGAGAATGATGGGAGTGCTATTGAGAGATTTGGCGGTATTTTACTAAATGGTCGTTCGTTATTCGGTAAGATGACGAAGCTTGGATGGATCCGTGGGTCTGTTCAAGATGGCGGTGTATATTATACATTTTACAAAGAAGATACTCGTACCGGATTAGGCGTGCAATTGTCATTTAGCGGAGCGCCGATTGGTTATGAAGATGAAGAAGATGTATGTGTATTTGACATTCAATTTTATAAAGCAGGTACAGTGAATCGTGGTTCATATGAATACGATGAGATTGATGATGAAAGACGCATTGTACCAAAAGAAGTAGATAAACGCTTCTTTAGTGAAATGTTATATGATGTGCAAGTAGCGACAGATTCAAATCTTGGGCATAATGAAAGTTGGCGTAGCGAACGATAAGAAAACCCCCTTCATTGGTAGGAAAATGAAGGGGGTTTTTCAATGTTTCAAAAGGTTCTTTCATAATAAAAGCGAATTAGGGGGAAGAGGATTTTTATCTTTTTAGAAGGGATTGGTATCATGATCAAATAGATGATTGGGTAAATGGAGAGTATCATAAGACTACACTGAATACAGCGGGAATAGAAGGGAAAATGTTAACGTTACAGCCACGGTAATGATAGAAAAGACTTTTACTATATGTAAGAGTCTCTTTTTTTGTAAACGCGACAAAATTTGACAAAAAAATTTGCAGGAACTTGTTATAATTTCTGTTGGAATATTTTGTTTAACGAGAAATGGGTGTATAGCGTAAAAGATTTCGATGTCATACAAATACATTTTTTGTTTTACATTCAAGGATTTCATAAGAGAAGAATTACAAAAATGAATGACATGGAGAAGTCATAGGGGGAGAGGAGATTTAGCATGAGTATTAAAGTAATAAGAGCAACAGGGGTAATGGGAGGAGCAGCAAGAGTTGCTGTAAAGGTAGATAACGAAGTAGTAATGAAACTTGAGAATAACGAAGAATATACGCTTCCTTTTGAATTAGATGAAGCGAATATTAAAGTAAAACAATTCTTTTTTGGAAGTAAAGAAAAGAAAGTAAAGGATGGCGATGTAGTAGAAATTAAGATAAATAGTATTGCCATGCTATTACTAATGGTGTCAATGATGGCTGTTTTATTTGGTTCGTCAATTGGTATAAATATTGTTGTTTTTGGTGTAATAGGAGCTTTAGTTACATTAGTATACGGATTGAATAACTGGTTTCGTTTAGAGGTTAAATAATTATTGTATATATATTTATTTCAGTTGATTTACTATACATGGGATGAAAATATTTTTAAGTGGGAAATGGGGAGAATCAGTATGAAGAAAATGGTTGTAATATCTAGTTTGGCGCTAATAGTAGGTTTAACAACTGGTTGTAGCAGTGAAAAAACAAGTGGACCTAAAACAGTATCTGTAAAAAAAGAAAAAGAGTTAGTAGCGAAAGATATTTTTAAAAAAGCAGCTGACGGATTAAAACAAGAGGAATATCTTACATTGACATCTCTTATGTCAATGAAGGGGAGCGGCCAATCAGAAGAAATTAAAATGAAAATACAAATGGAGCCGAAACTGAAGAATTCTAGAGCTGAAATGAAAATAAGTGGTACAGATATTGTAACGTATGAAGTAGATGGAAAGGTCGCTGCTCAAGTGAAAAACCCTGATACAGGAGAGTTAGTTACGATACCTAATGATCAATTTAATGTAAATGATGTAATGGTCAGTAAAAATTTACTTAATGAGTTAGACTTACCGGAAGCTTTGGCTAAGAAAATGAAAGCAAAGAAAGATGGAGACACATATAAACTTACACTTGAATTAAAGGGAAAAGAAGCGGTAGATACGTTACAAAAAATTAATGGAGATATGAAAAAATTAACGGAAGGATTTAATATGGATGCGTTTAACATTGAATATATAATAACAAAAGATTATAAATTTGAAGAGATGCGAACAACTATAAAAGTGAGTGAAAGTAACTCAGATAAAAAAGCTAGTACAGATAAGGAAAAATTGGATGCAGTTGTGAGTATAAAGATTGACTCATATGAAAAGTTTGATTCAATTAAGTTACCAGAAGGGATTCAATAATTTCAATCGTAAAAGGATAAAAAGGAGCGGAAATCTGCTCCTTTTTTATTTTTCCTACTATTTTTAGAAGATTTATATGAATATAGTTGAACGGCACTTCATTTTTTTTCTGGAATAAATGTGAAACGTTGTATAAAATAATCAAGAAAGCCAAAAATTATAGGGGGAAAGTTGTGAAGAAAAATAAGAGTTTAATAAGTTTTTTAGGAGTGTTTATTATGTTGTTTTCTTTTTGTTTTCAAGGAAATGTACAGGCAGATGTAAATACTGTTCAATCTGGAAAAATCAAATCAGGAAACGTAACAGTATGGGAAGTTGGAAATGTAGCGAAAGTATTAGCGGATGTGGAGCGCTTAAATTTAAATACAGTAAATGTACCGATTCAAGTAGATATCCCAAATGTGACTTCTACTAACATGGTAATTAATCAAGCGCAAAAGCAACAAGCTATTATTTTAATTCAAGAATTATTAAAGCGTAATATTCAAGTTATAGTGGAACCGTTCCCATATATTCAGCAGGGGAATGTTGGAGAGACAGAATGGAACCCAAGTAACATTAATGATTTCTTCTGGAATTGGAAGACGGTTATTCTGCAAGATATTTTTAACTCCATTACAAGTAAATACAATGTGTATGGACTAAAGATTGCTTCTAATTTCGTGAATATGGAGTATGCAGAAGGATACTGGAGCGATACAATTGATTTTGTTCGTAATCAGTATAAAGGAAATGTTTTGTATCAAATGAACTGGTGGTTAACAGCAAGCTGGGATCCTTCTTATGAAGCGAAGTTTATAGAGAAAATAAACCGTCCGTATTTAAAGAAGGTAGATATTGTTAGTATCGATAGTTGGTTTGAAGTTTCTGGAAAAAGAAATCCGTCATATGAAGAAGTGAAGCAAAGTTTATTTGCGACGACAGTATATAACCGTGGACAAAATGTTGTTCAGCAATTGGAACAATTACATAATGCAACAGGAAAGCCCGTTTATTTTGGTGGATTTAACGTTCCAGCGCGTGAACTTGGACTGCAAAATCCGTGGAATCCAGATGTTTCTAATGTGTTTTCGAAAGATGTACAATTAAATGGATGGCGTGCTTACCGCGATGTATTAGAACCGAAACCATATTTTAAAGGTTTTTCAATTTGGTTTATTGGCTCTAATGATAGTACACATCCGTATCAAATACATAGTAAAGAAGCGGAGGCAGTTATTAACGGCTGGTACCGAAAATAATTTTTACAAAATAGGTAAGTTTTGAAGTTTACTACATATATTTCTAGTGAAAGGCCTTTCACCATCTTATCACCTAGGGGGCAATCATAATGAAATTTTTGTCTTACCTTACAGTAATTTTGGTGATTCTCGGCGGTTTGAATTGGTTGTTTGTAGCGTTAGATTACAATGTAGTTGAGAAATGGTTTGGTTCTATGCCGGCGCTTGTGGACACTATTTATTGGCTCATTGGTCTTTCTGCTATTTATCAAATTTTTGATCGGTTCTTCACGGATAATTAGCAATTATACTTTATTACTAGAGTGTTAAGTACGATTATGTACTTAACACTTTTTTGTATGTTTATAAAAATAGTTTGCACATGCAAGCGATTCCATTGCGTCTTGCGCCGTAATAATAGAAAACAAATTGACCACGTATTATATTTTGGGTTATAATTCAGAAAGTTTAAAAATTAATAAAAATGAGAAATAGGGAGGTTATGAGGGTAATGGAGAGAGTCTATAATTTTTCAGCAGGACCATCAATACTCCCTTTGCCAGTTTTAGAGAAAGTGCAAAAGGAGCTTGTAAATTATAACGGGACAGGCATGTCTATTATGGAAATGAGTCATCGATCTTCTTATTTTCAAAGTATTATAGAGGAAGCGAGTAACTTACTTCGTGAATTAATGAGCATCCCTGATGAGTATGATGTTTTATTTTTACAAGGCGGTGCGTCATTACAATTTTCTATGATACCACTGAACTTAATGAATACGTATAAAAAAGCTGGATACGTACTAACTGGCTCATGGTCTAAAAAGGCACTGCAAGAAGCCGAAAAAGTTGGGGAAGTACAAGTGATTGCTTCTTCCGAGCAAGAGAAGTTTACTACGATTCCTAAACTGGACGGTTTACTAAGCGATGAAAAACTAGATTATGTACATATTACAACGAATAATACAATTGAGGGGACAAAATATGTGGATATTCCACATATAGAAAGAGTGCCGCTCGTTGCGGATATGTCTTCAAATATTTTGTCAGAACAATATGATGTTTCGAAGTTTGGTCTTATATACGCGGGAGCACAAAAAAATTTAGGACCAGCGGGCTTAACGATTGCTATTATAAAAAGAGATTTAATTGGGGGAGCAGATCGCTCTTGTCCGACAATGTTAAATTATGAAACTTACAGTAAAAATAACTCCTTATATAATACACCGCCATCCTTTAGTATTTACGTAACAAAACTTGTACTAGAGTGGTTGAAAGAGCAAGGCGGAGTATCTGCGATTGAAGAACAAAATAGAATGAAATCTTCACTTATTTATCATTTTTTAGATGAATCTAAATTGTTTACTTCACCAGTTGATCCTGCGCATCGATCACTTATGAACATTCCATTTACAACACCGTCAGAAGAACTTAACAATGAGTTTTTACAAAAAGCGAAGGAACGCGGCCTTGTTACGTTAAAAGGACATCGCTCAGTTGGCGGTATGCGTGCCAGTATTTACAATGCGATGCCAGCACACGGCGTAAAACGATTAGTAGATTATATGAAGGAATTTGAGCTTGAGAATAGATAGGGAGATGGGGATATGTTTCGTGTTCAAACGTTAAATCAAATTGCAGAAAAAGGCTTGCAAGTTTTTACTGAAGAACGTTATGAAGTAGGAGATAGAATTAATCATCCAGATGGAATTTTGCTTCGTAGCTACTCTTTACATCAAGAAGAGTTTTCAAAAGACTTAAAGGCGATTGCAAGAGCTGGCGCTGGTGTAAATAATATTCCTGTCGAGCGATGTACAGAAAAAGGAATTGTAGTATTTAACACGCCGGGGGCAAATGCAAACGCTGTAAAGGAACTCATTATTGCCAGTCTTATTATGTCTTCACGTAACATTATTAATGGTGTAAGTTGGACGAAAAACTTAGAGGGTGAAGAAGTACCACAGCTTGTTGAATCAGGAAAAAAACAATTCGTTGGATCAGAAATTGCAGGGAAACGTCTAGGTGTTATCGGACTTGGCGCAATCGGTGCTTTAGTTGCGAACGATGCGTTAGCGTTAGGGATGGATGTTATCGGATATGATCCTTATATTTCAGTTGAAACAGCTTGGCGTCTTTCTACACATGTGCAAAGAGCATTTAGCCTTGATGAAATTTTTGCAACGTGTGATTATATTACACTGCATATTCCTCTTACGAATCAAACGAAGGGGATTATTGGGGAACACGCTGTAGAGAAGATGAAAAGAGGGATGCGCTTATTTAATTTCTCTAGAGGAGAACTTGTAGATGAAAAGGTTCTTCAAACAGCATTAGAAGAAGATATTATTACACATTACGTAACGGATTTCCCGAATGAAAATGTAATAAAGATGAAAAATGTAACAGCGACGCCTCACCTTGGCGCATCAACGTCTGAATCGGAAGAAAATTGTGCAGTAATGGCGGCGCGTCAATTACGTGAATATTTAGAGACAGGAAATATTCGTAATTCAGTAAACTATCCAAACGTAGAATTGCCGTATATCGGAAAGAAACGAATTACAATTATGCATCAAAACGTCCCGAATATGGTAGGGCAAATTACAGGATGCTTAGCGGAACATCATATTAATATTGCCGATATGATTAATCGTAGTAAACATTCTTGGGCATACACAATGATTGATATCGATAACGGAATTGATGATATAATAAAAGAGAATATTGTGGAAAATATAAGCAAAATTACAGGTGTTGTAGCCGTTCGAATGATTGTGTAAAGGAGAGAGGAATGTGGCAAAAATCCGACCGTTTCGGGCCATTCGTCCAGTAGAGGAAAAAGCAGCACAAGTTGCAGCTTTACCGTATGACGTATTAAATAGTGAAGAGGCAAGGGAAGTTGTAAAAGGGAATCCATATTCTTTCTTGCATGTTGATAAAGCAGAAATTGATTTAGACCCTGAACTGTCACCGTATGATGATCGCGTGTATGAAAAAGCGGGCGACAATTTAAAGCAATTTATACGAGAAGAAGTGTTCATACAAGATGAAGAGCCAGCGCTATATATTTATGAACTGACGATGCAAGGAAGAACGCAGTCAGGCCTTGTCGTTTGTACATCTATTGATGAGTATGAAGATGATACAATTAAAAAACATGAAAGAACACGTCATGAAAAAGAGTTAGATCGTATTCGCCACGTAGATGTGTGTGACGCAAATACAGGTCCGATCTTTTTAACGTACCGTACAAAAGATGAAGTAAAGCATTTAATTAGAAGCTGGAAAGAAGAGCATGCGCCAATTTATACATTTACAGCAGAAGACGGTGTTAAGCATGTTGCGTGGAAGATTGCAGATGAAGATGTAATTACGACTTTAGTAAACGCATTTGAAGATATTCCTAATTTTTATATTGCAGATGGGCATCACCGTTCTGCATCAGCTGCAAAAGTAGGACTTATGCGAAGAGAACAATATCCAAATTACACAGGAGAAGAAGAGTTTAATTTCTTCCTATCTGTTTTATTCCCTCATGATGAGTTATCTATTTGGGACTATAACCGAGTTGTGAAAGATTTAAATGGCTTATCAGAGGAACAGTTTTTAAATCAAATTACGCAGTACTTTTATGTAGAAGGAGCACCTGTTTCTCCGTATAAACCAAATGAGCCAAAAACATTTGGTATGTATGTAAATGAGAAGTGGTATAAGCTTACTGTGAAAGAAGAAACATTTGATGCGAATGATCTTGTTAGAGGTTTAGATGTATCTATCCTGCAAGATCATTTATTAAGCCAAGTACTTGAAATACATGATCCGCGTTCTGATTCACGTATCGATTTTGTCGGAGGAATCCGCGGATTAGAAGAACTAGAACGCCTTGTGAACAGCGGCGAATACAAAGCAGCATTCGCATTATATCCGACATCTATGGAAGATTTATTAGCAATCGCAGATGCCGGAGAAGTCATGCCGCCGAAATCAACGTGGTTTGAACCGAAACTGCGTAGTGGGTTGTTTGTTCATTCTTTAAAGTAAATATTGACTTCTATAGTTTTGAAAAACCGAAATGATTTGAGTTTCGGTTTTTCTTATTTTGGCTCAGTTAACGTTCCATGTTGATTTTCATGTTAAGATTGAAATATGTAACAGCAGGTCGCTACAAAAAAATGGAGGAAATACGATGAAAATGCATCTTCAAAAAAGTTTTTATGTTGAATTGAAAAATGCAATTCGTTGTCATTATAACGAACTTTTAACTAGGTGCGGTGTTGACACAATATATGGGTACTCCATATTAACAGACGATTGTGTCAATAGCATTGGACCAGTGGCTAATGAAGAAAGACTAATCAAAGTTAATAAATCGGACCCTTTATACAATTATTATAGATACGGAGCTGTTGAGTGGAGCGAATGGGACGATTTTGGAATGTTTGATGAAGTGACAAAAATTATTAAGAAATATCATAATATTGTCGAAGATGACTTTAATATACGAGTAAATACACTGTTGAAAGAAACGTTAAATGTGTTAATGGAACTTGAATCAGAAGGATTGTTTGGAGACAGAGATGATAATCGATTTATTGTCATTTGTGTAACTGATTCTTCGAACGAAATCATGATTGAATCAGCTCGATTGCTTAATACATTAAAGACATACGAAGAATATGCTTCAGAATTTGCATAAGAATAAATATAAGTAAAACTGCTCTCTATAAGAGGCGATTTTCATTTGATCGAAAGTCACCAATTAATAGTAACGATTCGTTGTGACGTAACAATTGAACAATTAGAACCTGATGAAAAAAACGTACAAAGATAATTGCGATGTTTACATGTGTGAATCAAGTTGGAAAAGAAGTTATGAAGGGAAGTTTTTCGGGGATTATTCTTTAATAGGAGAAGTAATGAATAAGTGGGTTCTCCATGCCTCTCAGGCTTAGCGTTTTAATTCCCCCATAACGTATATTCTGTTCTTTTCTTAACTATTAGAAAATAGTTGAATAAGCTCGTCAACAAAAAGGACATTCCTAGTATTACAAGAAATGTCCTTTCCACTAAATTATAAGGTATTTTGCTAACGTTCAAATTCTAAAATTAGTTTACTAGTTTGACCTGTAAACTGATAATTATAGGACCCTCTCAGATTTTCTAAGTTACCGGTAGCTTTAATAATTGTTCCTGGGGAATCTAAATTTCCTTTATCAAATATTCCTTGCTCTATAGCTGTGAATGTCCCTTGTTGCCCCTTATAAATTCCTTCAAAGTGTAAAAATCCAGAAATTTTAGCCGTAGCCAAGTGACCATCATTTATATTTGAGTCTAGATAATATAATAAGTATTCAACAAAAGCTTTTCCTTTTAATTCTCCATCAATATCATATTCAACATGGGCAATATTAATAGGGAAATCTTTTCTAGTATCATCAATTAGTTTTTCATCCCATTTACTTACTGTAAATGTTACTTCCATACACGTAAATCCCCCTTTATCATTAGATAAGTAATCTTCATATCATTTGAAAAGTACCAATTCACAGTCATATCTTATAGGAGTGTTTTTTATTTATTTGAGTCCTGTCATATCGTTATCTGCTCCTCCCCACGAAGGACTTACTGTCGCCACGGTATCTCCTGGCTGTAATCTCTTTGGTTTTTTTAACTTGTTAACTCCGCTCCTACATAATGTAATGGACTACGATTATACAAACTGTATCATTGAAAAACATGATGTATGACATTAGTTTCTTCATCATCAATCCGTTTACCTGCTGGGATTCAAGAATTCAGTCTTAGTGTTGAATATAGGAATAACCGATTTATATTTGAAAATCAAAGTATGCAACATTGCATGAGGAAAACGGTTGTTATTTTTACTACCTGTAACTATAATGATTACAGGTTGGTCGATACCAATCAAAAAAATAAAATCATCGTGAATGGAGATGTTTCATAATGGGTATGAAAAAATTAATTTTAGCAGGTGCTTTAGGGATCGCAGCATTATCAGGAACAAATTTACCAGGACTAGAAGTAACAAAAGCGAGTGCAGCTTCTATTGAATCGAATTTCTCGACGTTAGAAGGACGAGTAGTAGAAGTAGATAACGGTGTAATTGTTGTAAAATCTAAGCAATATGAGGAACCGGTTAGTGTGTATATTGATTCACTTTCAAATGTGAAAGTAGGAGATGAAGTAAAAGCTACTGGATCTATGATGCGTAATTTTACAGAATATATGGTTGCAACTGCAGTTGAAAATACAACAAACAAGTTAGGTATGCACATGAAAGAAGATGGCTCACCTAATTATGTAATTGGAGAAGTATCAAAAGCAAGAACGATGGAAGATGAGGGAGACGGTGCTACTAAATATGTTGTAGTTGAGTATCCATCGCTAAATGGGAAGAAAGCTATTATTGATGTTTTCTTAACAAAGGGACAAGTATTTAATGTGGGTGAGAAAGTGAAAATTGATATGAAGTATGTAGGCTGGGGGGGTATTTCTATTAACTGGAACACAGTTGACCATATTGAAAAAGTTCATGAAGCAAAGACGAACGCTGAAAATAATGATGGTGTATGGATTTGGTCTTAATTAAAATCCTGTAAATAACAAATGTATCATGTAGTATCCAGCAAATGGTGATGTGTATGACCATTTGCTGGATACTTTTTTGCTTTGTATTTTTTGAGAATAAGGGATATCCGACTAGAATATGATGTTTAAATCGGAGCGAGTTAAAAAATACAATAATGAAAGAGGTGTTTATATATGGAGCGAGATGAGAATTATTTACGAGCTAAAAAAAGAGTGGAGAATTTAAAAGCGTTTTACATTCATTTAACGGTCTATATATTAGTTAACTTAATGCTTTTTTTCATAAATATAAGCTCTGATTCAAGTAAATTATGGTTTTTATATCCACTTGGAGGTTGGGGGATTGGTATCGTTATACACGGTTTAACAACTTTTCCATTTGGGATATTCGGAAAAGAATGGGAAGAACGAAAAATTAAAGAGTATATGGAGAAAGATAAGTGAAAAAATCAGAGATTTATGAATATAAATCTCTGTGAGCACACGTTTGATGCGAAGCCTATTCTATAGCTTCGCCTATTTGTTTTGTACTCGAAGTTAATGCGAGTACGTGTTCCTATTCATTTTTAGCATGAATTGCATGTGAAATCAAAACTTTAGTTGTAGTACATAATAAATACAGTTATTTTACTTTCTTAATTACAAGTGGATATAGGATAAAGTTGATTTATCATCCTATATTAAAATAAAAAACAAACCACTGTTCGATTTGAATATTCCACGATATAATGGTGAGAGTTTATGACAGAATAAATATTTACATAAGAAGTGAGGTACTGTATGAAAAAAAGAACGACAGACATTATTTTTATTATTATTGGTGCATTTCTTTTTGCTTTAGGTGTCAATTTATTTGTTATCCCGAACGAGTTTGGTGAGGGTGGGGTAACAGGTATCACGATTATTACGTACTATTTATTTGAATGGTCACCAGGTTTAGTTAACTTAATTTTAAATGCGATTTTGTTAATAGTCGGTTATAAATTTTTAAATAAAATCACAACAATTTATACGATTATCGCTGTAGTGACTAACTCGCTATTTCTTCATTTAACAGAAGGCTGGACGATTGCTTCGGATGAAATGCTTGTAAATGCCATTTTCGGAGGAATATTTATCGGGTGTGGTATTGGTCTTATCATTCGCGTTGGCGGAACAACTGCAGGTACTACGATCTTAGCAAGGATGACACATAAATATTTAGGCTGGAGCATTAGCTACGGTCTACTGTTCTTCGATTTAATCGTTGCATTTTCATCTTATTTCATCATTGGTGCAGAAAAACTGATGATAACAATTATTATGCTATATGTAGCAACGAAAGTGATGGAATTTGTAATTGAAGGGTTAAATCCGAAGAAGGCTATTACGATTATTTCTGATAATCCAGATGAAATTGCCGGAAAGGTGACAACCTTAATGGGGAGAGGGGTTACTGTATATTCAGGGCATGGCTATTACACGAAAACGCCGAAGGAAATTCTTTATGTTGTTATTAATAAGCAAGAAGTAGTGAAGCTAAAGCGGATTGTTCAAACTACGGATCCGGCGGCGTTCATCGCTATACACGATGTTCGTGATGTGTTCGGAGAAGGATTTGTTGATATTTCGAAGGCTTAGAAATTGTTTTTGATTAAAATAATCTTAATACTAAAACGTAAGAATCTATTTTGAATAATCTTTTTTCAAAATAGATTCTTTTTCTTTTTCTTGCAAAAAATCCAATTGTTTCTTAATGTAGTGATGTAGAAGGATGAACGAGAGAGGGTTTAATGAAGATGATACATATTTTATTAGCTGATGATGATAAGCATATTAGAGAGTTGTTGCATTACCATTTACAAAAAGAGGGGTTTAAAGTTTTTGAAGCAGAAGATGGAAAGGTAGCGCAAGACGTTTTAGAGAAGGAAAATATTCATCTTGCGATCGTAGACATTATGATGCCGTTCGTTGATGGCTATACGTTATGTGAAGAAATCCGGAAGTATCATGATATACCAGTTATTTTATTAACGGCGAAAGATCAGTTAGTTGATAAAGAAAAAGGATTCATTTCTGGTACGGACGATTATATCGTAAAACCATTTGAACCAGCTGAAGTGATTTTCCGTATGAAAGCTTTATTACGACGTTATCAAATGCTAAGTGCAGATATTATTACGTTGCACGGAACGACAATTGATCGAAAAGGTGTAGAAGTAAAGTGTAACGGTCAAACAATTTTGCTTCCTTTAAAGGAATTTGAGTTATTATCACAACTTGCTAGTTATCCTGGAAGAACATTTTCAAGAGAAGAGCTAATTGAATTAGTATGGGGAATGGATTTTGAAGGAGATGAACGAACAGTTGATGTTCATGTGAAAAGGCTGCGAGATCGTTTCTCAAAACGAACGGAGGATTTTCAAATTACGACAGTGCGCGGCCTCGGGTATAAGTTGGAGTTGAAATAAGATGAAATCACTATATTCTAGATTTGTATTTATGACAGTCGGCATTATGCTACTTAGTAGTATTATCGGCTTTTTATTAACGAACGTATATTATCAAGTGAAGTTAAAACCATATAACAGTGAAAAGATTTTAAAGTATGCGGAAGAAGTTAAATCGTTATATGAAAAGCAAAGTGAAGAAAATCAAGAGGCGTACTTACATTCTATTGCAAAGTTAGGGTATGAAATTTATATTGTCGATGATCAAAAGAATGGAAAGCGTATCGGTAATGCGTTTCGTAAGACGTCTATTAGCGATGCTACTGTTCATAAAGTATTGCAAGGAGAAACGTTTAATGGTGTTTCTACATATCCAACGCGTCTCTTTATTACAGGGTTTTTCGATAATGAATTAATTAATAGCGTCGGTGTCCCAGTACAACACGGTGATAAACAGTACGCTTTATTCATTCGCCCTGACGTTCAACAACAATTCGGCGAGATGAGAATTTTTCTAGCGGTATTACTAGGGTTTATCGTACTATTAAGTATTATTTTTATAGCGATTGCAGCAGGTTACATCGTTCGCCCAATCCGTAAATTTACGAAGGCTACGCAAAAAATTGCGAGTGGGGAATATGAAATTGAATTAGATGTAAAACGAAAAGATGAAATAGGAACGTTATCTACAAGCTTCCAAAAGATGACGAAGAGTATTAAAGAACTAGATGAAATGAGACAAGAATTCGTTTCGAACGTTTCACATGAATTTCAGTCGCCACTTTCTTCCATACAAGGTTTTTCAAAAACGTTGCAAACAGAAAAGATGAGTGAGGAAGAAAGAAATCATTATTTACAAATTATTGAGGGCGAAAGTAAGCGAATGTCTAGTTTATGTAAACAGTTACTTACCCTTGCGTCATTAGATAAAGAAGAGAAGGTTCTACAAATAAGAGAATTCAATCTGCAGAAGCAAATTAAAGACGTCATTTTTATGCTTGAGTGGAAATGGCGGGAAAAAGATATCGCCGTTGAATTTGATGTGCCAGATATCACTATAAAAGGTGATGAAAACTTACTTCATCAAGTATGGAGTAACATTTTTACGAATAGCATTAAGTTTTCAAACGATGGTGGAACGATTGAGTTTTTCGTCGAAGAGTTAGAGTCTAGTGTCATTATTTCTATATCAGACAACGGAATCGGTATGGAAAAAGAAGAAATGGATCGTATTTTTGACCGTTTTTACAAAGTAGATACAGCAAGGACGAGAAACGTAGAAGGTAGCGGTTTAGGGTTGTCGATTGTGCAGAAGATTGTTGAACTGCATCATGGAAACGTTTCGGTGTATAGTACGAAGGGGGAAGGAACGACCGTTCGGGTGGAGCTTCCGAAATAGATGGAAAGAAAGAGGCTGTTTCGGAACGGCCTCTTTTTTGTCGTTTTATGTCGGTAAGTCGATATAATCGGAAAATCGCTGATATAATTTGAGTTGCGCCGATATATTTTGAAAATCGCCGATATAATTCTATTTGCGCTGATATATTTGAAAAATCGCTGATATAAATTTCACGTACTGTATTTCTGTTACAAAGCAGTATCTTTCACCCGTTCTTCCTTAAACTGAAGCTCAAAAGTATCCGCTGTAATTTCATCTGCTTTCGGCAAAGCCCGTAATTTCGGATGAAGTAGCCATACGAGGGAAATGAATAAAATCCCAATACTAGCAAGCGCGAAAATGAGTTGGCTACTATATACATTCGCAGTGTATCCGCCAATTAAAGAGCCAAGCGGCATAGCAATTGTGCCCATACTCCGTGTGACTGAATTGATGCGTCCAAGATATTGGTTTGGAATTACAATTTGACCAATAGTTGCAAATAATATGTTGGTCGCACCAATTGGTATCCAAGCTAAGCCGAATAAAAAAATGGATAACCATTGAAACGGTACAACCGTAGAGAGAAACCAAAAGAAAGTGCCAGTTGCAAAGCTAATAATGGAGACACGGCCAACATTATATTTACCAACCCATGAACTGAATAGTGCTCCAATTAAACAACCAGCGGATATAGCGGCTAAAAAGAAACCATATAATTTCACACCGCCTAAAGAATCAGCGAAAGAAGGGAGTATTGCCATCGTCATACCGATTGAAAAATTAGCGACAACGGAACCGATTAAGAAGACACCCATCAATGAACGAAAGACGATTGAAAAGCCTTCTTTTAAATCAGAGAAATATTGCTTTGTTGAAAGTGTTGTGTCTGCTTCAGTTTGTTTTGGCATTTTTAATGAAAAGAACAAAAGGGCAGTAATCGCGAATGTAAAGGAGTCGATCACATATAAAGTAATTGCGCCAAATAGTGCTACTAATATTCCAGAAAGAGTCGTACAAATTAAATCAATGCCTTGATATGCAAATGAAAAGAGTGAGTTTCCTTTTAATAATTGTGTTTTATGCAGTAGAAGTGGTAAAGCTTTCGATTGTGCGGGATAGGCGAATTGTTCGATAAAAGCTACGATGGGCATGATGATGAGTAGTAGGTGGACTGTTAGTAGGTCGAAGTAGTGTGTAATTGGAATGATTAAAATAAGAATGCATTGCAAAACTTGTGTGATGACGAGGGTGTTTTTTATTGACCATCTATCGACGAATGGACCAGTAAGAAATTGTAATGCAGAAGGTAATAACGTAAGGAAACCAGCCAATCCAGAATAAAAAGGATTACCACTTAATTTGTATACGAGCCACATTGCTGCTACATAATACAAGCTATCTCCTATGTTTGTAAAAATTCTCCCTAAAAATAATAAGAGGAAATTCCGGTTTTTTAATATGTCCACTTTATCTACTCCTTTATAATAATTTTATTCGGTAAAATAAAATTGACCGTCTCGGTAAAAAAAATCGTATTACGATTTTTCTTCTTTTTTAATAAATTGCTGCAT
Source organism: Bacillus sp. 7_6_55CFAA_CT2 (assembly GCF_000238655.1). NCBI lineage: Bacteria > Bacillati > Bacillota > Bacilli > Caryophanales > Bacillaceae > Bacillus > Bacillus sp. 7_6_55CFAA_CT2. The sequence continues at coordinate 1,664,076 of NZ_JH414708.1, forward strand.
TGTTCTCTCAGCGATTTGAAGTGCAGTAGTAGAAATATAATAAGGTTTGCTATTCGGATCTTTATCTGCACCTTTTGTGATTTCGTTTAATTCAGCCATTAATTCATAAAACTTTTTCACCCACACTTGAAATTGTTCTGGCGTAGCATCAAATTCCCAGCAGGATGAAACGTAATTCCACTTAGCTGGATCTTCACTTGCATTTTGTAATGTAAAAGCTTCTTCTGGTGCAGCGAGAATTTGGCTTTTCGTTCTTTCTATCATTTGTAAAAAGATTTGGCGACCTGATTCGCTTACTATCTCTAAATGAGGTAATAGATCTGTAGCAGGGGTGAAGCCTTTCGCGACAGATTGATAAAACTTTTGAATAATCCCATTCTTTTCCTCTGTATAAACGATCTCTATAAGACCATTCTTTTCTAATTCTTTTAAATGATAATGAATTTTCGCCCTTGAAATGCCGAATTTCTCAGATAGTAATTGTCCAGTATAAGGACGTTCGCATAGACGTATCATCATTTCGGCACGTAGTGGATCGCTTAATGCTTTTAGTTGGCTATAAGTAGTTAGTGTTAATACGGGCTTCAAAATGATCAACTCCTTAAATGAAATTACTCGGTCAATATTATTTGACTGAATTGTATCAAGGATTTCAATTATTTTCAATACTTTCTGAAAATTAAATCTTACCCTCTGTAATCTTCTGTTCATATTCCGTTCATATTTCTTTTTTATGATAAGTGCATAGAAAGAAAGAGGAAGGAGCGAGCGAAATGTTTTTAGCTCTGCGTGAATTAAAACAATCAAAATTACGATACGGATTAATCGGATTGATTATGGTGTTATTATCATTTTTAGTCCTTGTTATTTCAGGATTAGCAAATGGATTATCATATGATAATGCTTCATCGATTCAAAATATGGAGGCAAATAAGTTCGTTTTAGCAGATGATGCGGAAAATAAATTACTTCGTTCACAAATTAAGAAAGACGATGTAGATAACGTAGTAAATCAAGTAGGTGACAAAGAGGCAGTTCCGTTTCGTGTGAAAGTTTCAACATATGAAAAGAAAGATAGTTCGAAAAAGGTTGATATCGCTATTTTCTCAAGCGAACGAGATTCATTTTTAGAACCGAACATTGTAAAAGGTGAGAAATTAGGTACAGCAAACAACGAGATGGTTGCTGACGAATCAATTACAGAAAAAGGAATTGATATTGGAGATACAATTATCGATCCTGTTTCAAAGAAAGAATTTACAATCGTTGGATTTACGAAAGATCAAATGTTTAGCCATACACCAGTCGTTTATGTAAATGAAGACGTATGGGGATCTATTTCACAACCAAACCAAAAAGATTATAGTGCAATTGCACTTAACACAGATAAAGAGATTAAAAATGCACACGTAATTGACAAAAAAGAAGTGCTACAAAGTATTCCAGGATTTAAAGAAGAACAAGGAACATTAACGATGATCATTGCGTTCTTACTTGTTATCGCTGCATTACTAATCGGTGTATTCTTCTACGTTATTACACTGCAAAAAACACAGCAATTAGGTGTATTAAAAGCAATCGGTACAAAGAACTCGTATTTAGCAAATAGCTTAGTCGTACAGGCGTTATTCTTATCAGTCGTTGCGATGGTAATTAGTATCGTTCTTGTACAAGGGTTAGAACAAATTTTACCAGCGGGTATGCCGTTCTTATTAACAACACCGATGATTGCACAATACGCAGCAATCTTTATCGTAATTAGTATTTTAGGAACACTTATTTCGTTATACCAAGTATTAAAAGTTGATGCATTAGAAGCAATTGGAGGCGGGATGTAATGACTTCATTATTAAAATTAGACAAAGTAAGTAAAGTGTACGGAGAAGGGAATACGGAAGTAACAGCCCTTCATCCGATATCGCTTGATGTGAAAGCCGGAGAATTTATCGGAATCGTCGGTCCTTCTGGATCAGGGAAAAGTACGTTATTATCAATCGCGGGTGCATTATTATCACCATCAAAAGGGGATATTTACATTCGTGAGCAAAATATTACACAGTTATCAGAAAAGGAAATGACAGACATTCGTTTGAAAAAAATCGGCTTCATTTTCCAGTTTGCAAACCTTGTTCCATATTTAAATGTGAAAGAACAGTTACTTTACATTGCAAAGCTAAAAAAAGAAAGTAAACAAGAATCCGAAAAGCGTGCAGATCATTTATTAGCGGCATTTGGATTAGGAGAAAGAAAGAATCATTATCCAAATCAACTATCTGGCGGGGAAAAACAAAGGGTAGCAATCGCTCGTGCGTTCATGAACAACCCAGATTTAATATTAGCGGATGAGCCAACGGCAAGCTTAGACTCAAAACGCGCACGTGAAGTTGTTGAAATGATGAAACGCGAAGTGAAAGAGAGCCAAAAAGCAGCAATTATGATTACACATGATGAAAGAATGCTTGATGTATGTGATCGTATATTGACGCTTCGAGATGGACAGTTAATATAAAGAAAAAGGCCAACCGTATATGCGGTTGGCCTTTGTATCATTGTTTTTAATAAGTATAATGGCTTTATTTTGAGAATAACGTTTTAATTTTATTGCGTGTTATTAATAAAATCCCGCCTAATACAGATAGCATTCCTAGAGCCATATTGTTTGATTGCTCGCTACCAGCGTTAGGAAGTTCTTTAGCGTTATTGTTTTTAGTACTATTATCTGCTTGCGTTTGTTTAGACTGTGACACTTCATTAATCTTGTTATCAACATTTTGCTTCGTTGTATGTAACTCAGCTAATTTGTCGTCAATTTTTTTCTCAGTATGCTTAAAGTCGTTGATTTTAATATCTAAGTCTTGTTTTTTCTTTGTTAAATCGTCTGAAACAGTTTGTTTCGATTGTTTAATTTCGTTAATTTTATTTAGTAAATCTTCTCTAGCCTTTTGTAATTCAGCTAGTTTATTTTTTACATCTTGTTTAGCTAGTTCTAAGTTAGCGGAAAGACTGTCTAAATTGCCTTTAATTTTCTTAAGTTCCTCTAACGTGTTACCAGTATTCGGCTTGTTTTCTTTTAGTTCAGCGAGTTTGTCCTCAGCAGTTTGTTTCGCTTTCTTTAACTCAGCTAATTTTTCATCTACTTGTTTTTTAACTTCCTTAAGTTCATTAACCTTTTGATCAATGTTCTCTTTATGTTGCTTCATTTCATTCACTTTTTCATCGACAGTTTGTTTATGTTCTTTAATCTCATCCACTTTGTTATCGATATTTTGCTTATGTTCTTTTACTTCAGCAACTTTATCTTCTACTTGTTTTTTATGCTCTTTAATTTCAGCGATTTTATCTTCGGCGATTTGTTTGTCTTGCTGCAGTTTTGCATCTAGTTCTTGTTTATGCTGTTTAACTTCGTTAATTTTTTCATCAGCAACTTGTTTACGTTCATGTAGTTCATTCACCTTCGTATCAACATTTTCCTTAACCTTGTTAAGTTCATTTAATGTTTGATCCACGTTTTCTTTGTGTTGCTGCAATTTTGCATCTAACTCTTGTTTATGTTGCTTAATTTCAGCTAATCGATCTCCCGTACTTTGCTGAGGAGTAGCATCATTTACTTCCGCATGAGCAGGGTTCGCGCCAGCAATCATTGCTAAAGCTAGTGTAGACGCAGCGATTGTTTGTTTTGTTTTCATATTTTTGTACCTCTTTTCTTTCATATGCATGAACTGTTTTGTGTAAAAATGAGCATATAGAAGTAGATTATCTTATTATTATATACTATGTTAGGCGCTTAGAGGAAGGATTTGCATAATAATCTATGATTATGTAATTTTTATAATCTCTTATTTGGGGTAGGGAATAAATCTTTAGCTAGATGAACAATTTCTTCAATAGTAAAGCTTACATCTTTATTATTGCGAATAACAAACAAATAATCAGCCTCATTTTCTATAGGATCTACCACATCATCGTGAAGTGATTCAGTTTGTTGTCGATCAAATACTTCTTTGAAACTAGAATATCCACCTCTAAAAATATTGGTACTTCGCGTGCTTCGAGCCACTCTTTCTTAAAGTACATCATCTGGAATGTCAAAATGAACGAGTATGCGTACATATTCATTCTGTGGAAATAATTCGTTTAGTAAATATAACCTTCCATTTTTAATGCGATTGGAGTTACTAATGATAAGGTGTAAATTTGAATGTTCTTTCGCATAATCAACAATGAATTTTGAAAGACCGTGCTTAAATGTATTAGGGCCTTTAGCCGGCTGTAATTTTTCGTAATACGTGTTAATAAATTCAGCTTGATTATCTTGATCCATAACGAAAGAGTGGGGTAACTCTTTTTCTAATGCTCTTGCAAATGTAGTTTTTCCACTGTGTGTTTTTCCAACTGTAATGATGACTAATCTTTTCATGACGCCCTCCATTTGTATTGTTATGAACTGGAATATTCGGTGTAGATCGAAATCTTCCTGCTAGAGATTACACAAATTATTGGAGCGTTAGTAGGCTGAAAACTTGACAAAAAAACTTATTTATGCTATAATTTACCAATATAAAAATAAGGTGTATAATAGGGTTCTCCTGACCAGGGGAACCCTATTTTTGTTGTGAAAATGAAGGAGAGTGTATGTGCGTGAAACAAGGTGAAGCAAGTGTAACATCGTTAGTATCAGCTTTCAGCAGGGCATATCATAGTGAATTTGATAATCCGAAAATCTTTGATGATTATGTAGCTAAAGAGTTCATTTCGCCAAAAGAACGAATTAATATTGAAACGAATATGGTTCAAGGAATACATTTCTTCAATACAGACATTGCACAGCAGTTTCAAGATAATCCAAAAGAAATATTAAAATGGATTACGCAAGTTCAGTTATCACCAACACCTTTAGCACGTGCCGCATATTGTGAAAGAGTATTACTACATGAAATTACATTAGGAGCGAAACAATACGTTATACTCGGTGCGGGATTAGATACATTCAGTTTTAGACACCGAGAATTAGAAAATAAAATAGAAATATTTGAAGTGGATCATCCTTCTACGCAGGCGTTTAAGAAGGAAAGAATAAAAGAAGTAGAACTTGAAGTTCCAAATAACCTTCATTTTGTTTCAATGGATTTTACGAAAGGATTTTCCTATGAACAGTTACGCAATGAAGGATTTGAACATAAAAAGACTTTCTTTAGCCTTTTAGGTGTTACGTACTATTTAACGAAAGAGGAACTTGCTAGTTTATTAGAATGTTTATTCGAGATGGTTCCGACAGGTAGTTCTATCGTTTTTGATTATCCCGATGAAAATTTGTTTACGGAAAAGGGACTGTCCAATCGAGTTGAAAATATGGTGAAAATGGCTGCGGTAGGCGGAGAACCGATGAAATCATGTTATTCCTATGCTGAAATGGAAGCACTGTTAGAGAAGGCGGGCTTACTCATTTATGAGCATTTATCACCAGAGGATATTGATGTATTATATTTTGAAGGACGAAACGATTATTTAGAAGCTGTTGAGACAGTACATTATGTACATGCGGTAAAAAGGTAGGAAATTAGTAGGCATGGGGAGGAATCTCTGTGTCTTTTTTTATAAAAAAGGAAATGAGCTGTAGTGGTGGAAAATATAATTATAAATATATAATATCTATAAATTAATGTTTTGTAGAAACTAAAGGAAAGGGGTAATAGAAGATGTTGAAATTACAAGGGAAATACAATGAAGCAAAAGTGTTTACTACGAATGTAGAAAAAACTGCAGCAGGTCAAATTATTGATCTTTGTAACCAACAATTCGTAAAGGATAGCAAGATCCGTATTATGCCAGATACACATGCGGGCGCAGGTTGTACGATTGGGACAACAATGACAATTCAAGATAAGATTGTTCCTAATTTAGTCGGGGTTAACTAATCGGCTCAGACTTTAAACTACTCACTCAATTGACTGGGAACCCTAACGATAAAAGGCGAGGGCAATCAGCAGCCAGTGGTTATGGTGACATAATCGAATGGTTCAGAGACTTGTACCATGTTAGCAGACTAAGGTACAGAATTATTCCTCATCCATTTTGAGTTGAAGAGGAATAATTAATACGGTGAGCCTACAGTAGAGACTGCATATCTTGATGACTGTAGAGAAGGTATAGTCCACTCTTTCAGGAAACTGAGAGGTAAGTACGATATTGGTTGTGGCATGGAAGTTGTTATGATTAATAAGAAAAAAGAGGAAATCAACTTCGATCACTTAGACGAAACGATACGTAAATTTGTCCCAAGTGGTTTTCGTATTCGGGATAAGGAACATAGATTTTCAAAAATGATAGATTTTGATAGTGTAAGAGCCCCGTTTACATTGCAACGTGCTCAAAAAAGTATTGGTACGCTTGGAGGGGGCAATCATTTTGTCGAACTGAATGAGGATGATAAAGGAAATGTATACATTGTCATTCATAGTGGTTCGCGTAATTTAGGGAAACAAGTAGCAGAGTATTATCAAAACTTTGCTTACGAGCAACTTATAAACGTTAAATCTATTAAAGAAGAAATCATTGAACGTTTAACGAAAGAAGGTAGACAACAAGAAATACATGAAGCTTTACGTGAAATTAAGAAACCGGTGATTCGCAAAGAATTAGCTTATTTAGAAGGACAAGGATTTAAAGATTACATGAATGATATGAAAATTGCTCAACAATATGCGGAATTAAATCGTAAAGCAATGATTGATGAAATCGTCACTAAAATGGATTGGAAAGTAACAGATCAATTCACTACAATCCATAACTACATCGATATGGACAATATGATTCTAAGAAAAGGTGCTATTTCAGCTCAGAAAGATGAACGAGTAATCATTCCAATTAATATGAGAGACGGTTCTATCATTGCATTTGGTAAAGGAAATCCAGATTGGAACTTTTCTGGCCCTCATGGAGCAGGACGTATTATGAGCCGTAAGAAGGCGAAAGAAGTACTTAACTTAGAGGATTTTCAAAATACAATGACAGAGGTTTGGACTACATCTGTTGCAGAAAGTACTTTAGATGAAGCACCAATGGTATATAAGCCAATGGATGAGATTGTTGAGAATACAAAGGACGCAATTGATATTAAACATATTATTAAGCCGATTTATAATTTTAAGGCTAATTAAAAGAGGAGTAACGTTTATTAAATGAAGAGAACTTGAAAAGAGAGCGTATTTTGTGGCGGTTATATAACAAAGATTAAAAAGACAACATATCAAACGAAGAGATTCATCATATTCATTTACATTTATGTAATGTTAAAGACTAGAAAGCTAGATTGGCGCGAATCGCTAATTGTGGAGTGTGAAAAAAAGACAAAATCTCTTAAAAAACACTTAATTTTTTACTCCATCTATCTTTACAATCCCTCTTTATAATGTGAATTGGACAAGCACCTAAGAGAAAGCAGAATATGTCAGTTTGTACTTTCTATTATTAGGGGGGAGAATTTGTATGAAAAAGACAGTTGCTTCGTTAGCAGTTATGGCGGCATTATTACCGACATTTTCAGCACATGCGGAAGGGAAAGAGCAAGTTCGAAAATCAGCTACAACTTTTAATGTTATTAGTGACATTCAAGGTGATTTAGGAGATTTTGATCACGTATTAAAAGATATGAATAAAGTAACGCCACTTTCTAGAGCGCTTATTATGAATGGGGATATAACGTCGACTGGACAACAGTCACAATATGATGATGTAAAGCGTGTGTTAAATAAAAATAAGCATCCAGAAAATGTATGGTCTACTGTTGGGAATCATGAGTTTTATGCTGGTAAATGGACAGCAGATGGGAAACTCTCTCAAAGTACATGGCCAAATGGTGTAACTGAGGAAACTTTATTTAACCGCTATCTGAAATTTAGTGGACAAGAAAAGGTATATCATAAAAAAGAATTAGATGGCTATCCACTTTTATTTTTAGGAACTGAAAAATATATGAAATACCACGATTCAAAAATGTGGGATGAAGTATATATGAGTGATGAGCAATTAGGTTGGTTAAAACAAAATTTAGAAGAGTATAGTCAAAAAGATAAAAATAAACCAATCTTTATTTTCTCTCATCACGTTTTACCTGATACAGTATCTGGATCAAGACAATCACCATATTTACAAGATTATTTAAACGTGGATAAATTGTACGATATATTAAAAGACTATCCGCAAGTTGTTTTCTTCACGAGTCATACGCATTGGGATTTAAACTTACCGGACTGGGCTGGTAAAAAGAAAATTAAAGGTGGAGATGAAAAAGGTTTCACTGTTGTAAATACGGGCGGGATTGAAACAGGCTGGATGTCAGCAGGACCAAATGGAGGAGAGAAAACTGCTCCAGATGGCTATTCATTTAAACAAGGGTTACAAGTAAAAGCATATGGTAACGATGTAATTGTGACAGCTTACGATTACAAACGTGATAAGGATATAAAGAAGTTATTAATTAGTGATTCAAAAATTGCGCAGATGGCACCAAATGTAACGGCAGATGATAGTGAAAATATAATTGTCGGTGCAACTGAATATATGGAGTATTCTATAGAAGGAACGAATGAGTGGCATACGTATAGTAAAGCAAACCCTCCGAAATTTGATGGGGATAAAGTCGTATACGTACGCCATAAAGGTGAAATGAATTTAGAGCCGGGATTAACACAGTTACTTCGTTTTTCGGTAAATAAGTGATTGGAGGGAGTCTGCATTTGAATGTGTAGGCTCTTTTTTTGTTGATGAGAAAGGGGTTGCCTGTCTGTCGTTTTTTGTCGATAGATCGATATATTAAGAAAATCGTTGATATACTGCAAGTTACGATCGATATATTTGAAAAATCGTTGATATATTGTAAGTAATGAACGATATATTTAAAAAATCGTTGATATAAATTTCATGTACCGTAATTAAGTTAAAATCATTAATACGGTTTTACTTATCAAAATGAAATTCTAATACATTTTTAACCGAGAAAGATGACTTCACCATTTTTACGTGTAATAATAGTAACGTTACATATATTGTGAAAGAAGTACAAAAGGAGCGTTACAATGAATTTAGCTAAATTCCCGAGGAAAAAATATACAGAATCATATACACCAATTGAAAAGTTAAACAACTTTTCTGAAGCACTTGGTGGCCCGACTATTTATTTTAAACGAGATGATTTACTTGGTTTAACAGCTGGTGGCAATAAGACGAGAAAATTAGAATTTTTAGTTGCAGATGCACAGGAAAATGGTGCAGATACGTTAATTACAGCTGGTGGTATTCAGTCAAATCATTGCCGCCTGACACTTGCTGCTGCGGTAAAAGAAAAAATGAAATGTATCCTTGTATTAGAGGAAGGGCTTGAGCCAGAAGAGAAGAGAGACTTTAACGGGAACTATTTCTTATATCACTTATTAGGTGCTGAAAATGTAATTGTTGTACCGAACGGAGCAGACCTGATGGAAGAAATGCATAAAGTAGCAAAAGAAGTAAGTGAAAAAGGGAATACACCATATGTAATTCCAGTTGGTGGATCAAACCCTACGGGCGCTATGGGATACGTTGCTTGTGCGCAAGAAATTATGGCGCAATCATTTGAGCAAGGAATTGATTTCAGTTCAGTTGTTTGTGTAAGTGGTAGCGGCGGTATGCATGCTGGGTTAATTACTGGTTTTTCTGGAACACAAAGCCATATTCCTGTAATCGGGATTAACGTAAGTAGAGGAAAAGCTGAGCAAGAAGAGAAAGTAGCAAAACTTGTAGATGAAACTTCAGCACATGTTGGTATTCCAAACTTTATCTCGCGCGACGCTGTTACGTGCTTTGATGAATATGTAGGACCAGGCTATGCGTTACCAACGCCGGAAATGGTAGAGGCAGTTCAGTTACTTGCGAAAACAGAAGGTATTTTACTTGATCCAGTGTATACAGGTAAGGCAGTAGCGGGATTAATCGACTTAATTAGAAAAGGTAAATTTAATAAGGAAGACAATATTTTATTCGTACATTCAGGTGGTTCACCAGCTTTATATGCGAATACTTCTTTATTTGCGTAAGTGTAAAAAGCATTGGGTATCCAATGCTTTTTTTGTTATATACTGGAATTACCGAGAGGTAGGAGGATGATATGAATTCAAATTTAAAATGGATTATATATACGGCACTCGGCATTTCTATTCTATTAATCTTATTTGCGGCTTATGGGGTGTATTCTTATTTTACATTTTAAAAGCGTAATGGAAGTGAACCATAATGTAATGTATGTTATAGTTTGATATGTTAATTACTTACAATACTTTCTACAAGGAGAATACATAATGAGAGCAAAGAAACTAGTAACGTTAGCAGTTCCATTTATGCTGTTAGTCGGATGCGAGGTAGGAGATAAAGATTCTACTCATAAGACTGAGCAAACTAGTAAAGCAATAACGAAAACAGTAATTTCTGAACAACAGTATCCGTACTACATATGTGAGCAAGTGGTAGAGTTCCAATTTAAGAAGGATGAACTATTACTAAACTTAGGAGAATCCTTAAAGGACAAAGAAAAAGCAAAAGCTGTTTTAAAAACATCAAACGAGATAGATAAAATTTTAGACAATATGGAACACATAAAAGTACCTGATACATACAAAGACATTCACAAATCCATACAAGAAGGGGTAACAGAGGCAAGAAAAGCAACGAAGTTAATTAAGGACGCTGGTAAAGAAGATAAACAGAAGATTCAAGAAGCTACAATGAAAGGTACTGAATTTTTATCAGGTGTAGACGGAGAGCATTGGAAAAAAGCAATTTATGAGTTATCACAGGAAAACAAAGATGCTTATAGTAAGGCACTTGATAAGAAAGTAAAGGAGCACTCAAAGTAAAACGGTAACTTGTAACAATACATATCTACCTAAAATTTCCGCGAATGCTATGCTAGGAAGTTAGGTGGGAGATTACTGTCCTTAAATGTGGTTGATTAAAGCTACAGCCACATTCTCCTGTTCTAATTAACTAAAAGAAGAACTTCCCCATCCCGATTAGACTACTGATCATTCCTATTCCACTCATGGTGCCTTTTCCTGCTGTAAGTAAGTTTCCAAGCATTCCTAGCTGACCGTTACCTCCGTTATTTCCCCATCCCATTGGGGCCCACGGACCACCCCATCCTGGAGAGTTTCCGAAAATACCCCCGTTATTGGTATTGAATTTAAAAGCCTTAGCTGGCGGCGATAGTAAAGCTGCGAGATGACCTTGTGCGAACATCCCTGTATGATTGAATGGTTGCGCCCAGGGGAAGGGAGGTTTTTGAAAATTAAAACCTGCATGACCTGGTAATGGAGTCCAATTAGCAGGGTGACCTTGTGGTAGTATCTCTGCATAATTAATTGGCTGCTGCCCCCAAGAGAAGGGAGGAGGTTGGGGATTGAACCCCGTATAATTGGCTGATGAATCCCAACTAACTGGATAGACTCGGTAACTCCAATTCTCAGGAATCTTCAAATCATTCATTACCTCAGATGTAGTTATTTCGGACTGTGAATATAATGAAATTTGGTTATTATATTGTTGCCCATTTCCCTGTGAATTCAAATACCAATATTGGTCCATACGCTTATTCTCCTCACTTTAAAAATGTAATGTTAGACTTAGCCTATGTAATATTCCTTTTTATGGATGGTTACATAACTAGATCTACAAGCCTGTATTTAAAGGAATGGGTGCGTGGTCTTTTTGGTTTTTCTCGCTGCCTGTAAAATTCCCATTGATTTAAAGCTTCACTTTATTTTAGAAGGGGATTTTCAGTTGCTTATTTTGTGTATTTCAGCCTAATTTAAATTCCGTTAACAAACATTTTTATAAAGGTTTAATCAACAAAAAGATTTTAAAATGGTATGTTGAGCAAGTGGAATTGCTAAAAAGAGAATATCCATTCGAAGAGTTTGGCAAAATACTGCAAGGGTAATATTTTCTTGTGCAAATATGTAAACGATTTAAACGAATCAATGAAATTTATAATGAAGGGGCAATTAAATATATGAGTGAAACATTACATAAAAGAAAACCACCATATGTAATGCTTGTAATCCTTTTTATTGGGGCATTTGTTTCATTTCTAAATAACTCCCTTTTAAATGTAGCCTTGCCATCAATAATGAAAGATTTAAACATTCAAGATTATTCAACGATCCAGTGGCTTTCTACAGGGTATATGCTTGTAAGTGGTATATTAATTCCGGCCTCAGCATTTTTAATAACGCGTTTCTCGAATAGGAGCCTATTTATTACATCTATGGTGATTTTTATTCTTGGTACTGCCTTAGCGGCTGTGGCACCTAACTTTGGTTTATTACTTACTGGTCGGATGGTTCAAGCGGCAGGCTCTTCAGTTATGGGACCTTTGTTAATGAATATTATGCTAGTAAGCTTTCCAAGAGAAAAAAGGGGAACAGCAATGGGGATTTTTGGACTAGTTATGATTACAGCTCCAGCAATTGGGCCGACACTATCAGGTTATATTGTAGAGTATTATGACTGGCGTTTGCTTTTTGAAATGATTTTACCGTTAGCAATCATTAGCTTACTGTTAGGGATTTGGAAATCTGAGAATGTCATGAAACAAAACAAAAATGCAAAACTTGATTATCTCTCATTACTATTATCTTCTGTCGGTTTTGGCGGTTTGTTATATGGATTCAGTTCTGCAAGCTCCGATGGTTGGACAAATAAAGTTGTCTTAACAACCTTAATCATAGGCGCTATTGCCCTAATTGCTTTCATTATTCGTCAATTAAAAATGGATGAGCCGTTATTGGATTTACGTGTTTACAAGTACCCAATGTTTGCACTTGCGTCTGTAATTGCAATTGTCAACGCGGTGGCCATGTTTTCGGGTATGATTTTAACACCAGCTTATGTACAAAACGTCCGTGGTATTTCGCCGCTGAGCTCTGGGCTGATGATGCTTCCAGGTGCGGTAATAATGGGGATTATGTCACCAATTACAGGTAAACTATTTGATAAATATGGTCCTCGGATTCTTGGCATAGTGGGGCTTTCCATTACAGCTGTTTCAACGTATATGTTGGCAAGTCTGCAAATTGACTCTAGTCACACACATATTATTCTTATCTACACACTGCGGATGTTTGGGATGGCGATGGTTATGATGCCACTTATGACAAATGGTCTTAATCAATTGCCAACTCGCTTAAATCCGCACGGTACAGCTGTTAATAATACAGCTCAACAAGTGTCCGGTTCGATTGGTACTGCTATTCTTGTTACGATTATGAATTCTGTAACAAAAACGAAAGCTGAAAGTTTAATGTCTCATATAGATCCAACAACCTTCACAGAAACTACGAAGGCAATAGTAACTCAGAAAGCTTTATTATCTGGAATTCAATATTCATTTTATGTAGCGCTTGGCATGAATGTTGTTGCACTACTACTAGTTTTTTTCGTTAAACGTGTAGATACAAGTGCGGAAGCTGTCGAGAAGTTAAATCGGTAGAGAAGAATAAAACCTTAGATAATGATTCCTACAAGTTTTTTACTGCTAAGGCGCCAGTATTTAAAATGGGAAAAGAACTGAAAGAAGCAGTGACATAATTATGTAGTGAAAGAGGACCTGATGTTCATATCAGGTCCTCTTTCATTAGTAACACGGTATATTTGCTTATCGTATTGCTTTAACTAAACTACTGATTTTTCGAATACTACAATCTTAAGAGCGTCAACTTCTCTATTTTGGGGTGTTTTAGAAGAAAATGAATCAAAATAATCGTTTTTATAAACAAATACAAGAGATGAGATCCATTTGCAATTTCTCATAAACATTACAAGTTTAGATTATCTTTTAACACCAACATTAAAAGGCTCCAACTATATTTATTCGCTTCATTTTAATTTAGTATTTTTCTACAAGTTATAAATCTAATTGCCAAGCTTATACGTAATATCATAATCATGAATAGTTAGGGAAAAGATAAAATAAGGTAATCAATTACATATCTTTATCCCAGGCGATTAGTTGCTATTTCCTCTTTATTAAATGGGATATGTTATTTCATGCTTTTTTGAAAGGGTGTTTTAAATGGAAAAAAAAGTATCTGCCATTCCTCAGCCGAAAACATATGGACCGCTGGGTAATCTCCCATTAATCGATAAAGATAAACCGACCCTATCCTTTATCAAGATAGCGGAAGAGTATGGTCCCATTTTTCAAATTCAAACTTTAAGTGATACCATTATTGTCGTTTCCGGACATGAACTGGTAGCAGAAGTCTGTGACGAAACACGGTTCGATAAAAGTATAGAGGGTGCTTTAGCAAAAGTTCGCGCCTTTGCTGGAGACGGATTATTTACAAGCGAGACTCACGAGCCTAACTGGAAAAAAGCTCATAATATTTTGATGCCTACATTTAGCCAACGGGCAATGAAAGATTACCATGCTATGATGGTTGATATTGCTGTACAACTCGTTCAAAAATGGGCACGGCTTAATCCGAATGAAAACGTGGATGTTCCGGAGGATATGACTCGTCTTACGTTAGATACAATTGGTCTATGTGGTTTTAATTACCGATTTAATAGCTTTTATCGTGAGACCCCTCATCCTTTTATTACTAGCATGACCCGTGCTCTAGATGAGGCGATGCACCAATTGCAGCGGCTGGATATAGAAGACAAACTTATGTGGAGAACGAAACGTCAATTTCAGCATGATATCCAATCTATGTTTTCTTTAGTAGATAATATTATTGCTGAACGTAAAAGTAGTGGAGATCAGGAAGAAAATGATTTACTTTCCCGTATGTTAAATGTGTCAGATCCGGAAACTGGTGAAAAATTAGATGATGAAAACATTCGTTTCCAAATTATCACTTTTTTAATAGCTGGGCATGAGACAACAAGTGGATTGTTATCTTTTGCAATTTACTTTTTATTAAAGAATCCGGATAAATTGAAAAAAGCCTATGAAGAAGTAGACCGTGTTTTGACAGATCCTACTCCAACATACCAACAAGTTATGAAACTGAAGTATATACGGATGATTTTAAATGAATCACTGCGTCTATGGCCTACCGCTCCAGCATTCAGTCTCTATGCAAAAGAAGATACAGTGATTGGCGGGAAATACCCAATTAAGAAAGGAGAAGATCGTATTTCTGTTCTTATTCCACAGCTACATAGGGATAAAGATGCATGGGGAGACAATGTGGAAGAATTCCAACCTGAACGATTTGAAGAGCTGGATAAGGTTCCTCATCATGCTTATAAGCCATTTGGAAATGGCCAGAGAGCATGTATCGGTATGCAATTTGCACTTCATGAAGCCACTCTTGTAATGGGAATGCTTCTTCAACATTTTGAATTAATTGATTATCAAAACTATCAGCTGGACGTAAAACAAACATTAACGCTAAAGCCCGGTGATTTTAAGATTAGGATTCTACCCCGAAAACAAACTATTAGCCATCCTACTGCTCTTGCACCTACAGAAGACAAGCTGAAAAACGATGAAATTAAGCAGCACGTTCAGAAGACACCTTCTATTATTGGGGCCGATAATCTTTCACTTCTTGTTCTGTATGGCTCGGATACAGGGGTAGCAGAAGGTATTGCAAGAGAATTAGCGGATACAGCTAGTTTAGAAGGGGTTCAAACGGAAGTGGTAGCTCTTAACGATCGAATTGGAAGTTTGCCAAAAGAAGGAGCGGTACTTATTGTGACTTCTTCTTATAATGGAAAACCACCAAGTAATGCAGGGCAGTTTGTGCAATGGTTGGAGGAACTAAAACCGGATGAGCTAAAAGGTGTTCAATACGCAGTTTTTGGTTGTGGAGATCATAATTGGGCTAGTACCTATCAACGGATTCCAAGATACATTGATGAGCAGATGGCTCAAAAAGGAGCAACAAGATTTTCTAAACGCGGAGAAGCAGATGCAAGTGGTGATTTCGAGGAACAGCTTGAGCAATGGAAACAAAGTATGTGGTCTGATGCAATGAAGGCATTTGGATTGGAGCTCAACAAAAATATGGAAAAAGAGCGCAGTACTTTGAGTTTGCAATTTGTCAGTCGTCTTGGAGGATCTCCTCTTGCACGAACATATGAAGCAGTTTATGCATCTATACTAGAAAATCGTGAACTCCAATCATCCAGTAGTGATAGAAGTACACGACATATCGAGGTATCCTTGCCAGAAGGCGCTACATATAAAGAAGGAGACCACCTTGGAGTGTTGCCAGTTAATAGCGAGAAAAATATCAACCGAATTTTAAAACGTTTTGGATTAAATGGGAAGGATCAAGTTATACTGAGTGCAAGTGGACGAAGTATAAATCACATACCTTTAGACAGTCCTGTTAGTTTATTGGACCTTCTTAGTTATAGTGTTGAAGTTCAAGAAGCAGCCACTCGAGCACAAATACGAGAAATGGTAACATTCACAGCATGTCCTCCTCATAAAAAAGAATTGGAAGCATTATTAGAAGAAGGAGTTTACCATGAACAAATACTAAAGAAACGGATTTCAATGTTGGACCTTCTTGAAAAGTATGAGGCTTGTGAAATCCGATTTGAACGCTTTTTAGAACTTCTTCCTGCGCTCAAACCGCGTTACTATTCTATTTCAAGCTCTCCACTCGTTGCACAGAATCGTCTGAGCATTACGGTCGGTGTTGTTAATGCGCCTGCATGGAGTGGGGAAGGGACATATGAAGGAGTCGCTTCTAATTACTTAGCTCAGCGTCATAATAAAGATGAGATTATCTGTTTCATTCGAACGCCACAATCAAACTTTGAATTACCTAAAGATCCAGAAACACCAATTATTATGGTTGGGCCAGGTACTGGAATTGCACCATTCCGTGGATTCTTGCAAGCGCGTCGTGTTCAAAAGCAAAAAGGTATTAACTTAGGAGAAGCACATCTATATTTTGGTTGTCGTCATCCTGAAAAAGATTATCTTTATCGTACAGAACTAGAAAATGATGAAAGAGATGGATTAATCTCTTTACACACAGCTTTTTCTCGTCTAGAGGGACATCCAAAAACATATGTACAGCATTTAATAAAACAAGATAGAATCAATTTAATTTCGTTATTAGATAATGGAGCTCATCTTTATATATGTGGTGATGGAAGTAAAATGGCTCCGGATGTAGAAGATACCCTTTGTCAAGCATATCAAGAAATTCATGAAGTCAGTGAACAAGAAGCAAGAAATTGGTTGGATCGTGTGCAAGATGAAGGGCGATATGGAAAAGATGTTTGGGCTGGTATATGACTGTTTCTTAATTAGATACATATTAACTAATGAACTTCTTTCGAATAAATTTGACTTTATTAGTATAGTGTATTTAGATGAATAGTGATTAACCGGACTATTTAGTATCTACTAAATAAAAAACAGGACCTGATATGCATCTATCAGGTCCTGTTTCACATAGACATTATACATCGATATTTTCCACGCATTATCAATGTTTGTAATGTAGTTAGCCTTTTGAGTCAGCTATAAAATCAGATATTATTTTTTCAATATCGAAAGGAGTAATCCCTTTATCCAAAGAAAAAATGCTTTCTGCTTCTTCGATGTCTTGAACGAGTTCACCTCTAGCTTCAATATGTAATCGGAACAAGTCATATAAATTCGGTTTAACTAAATTAGTTAAAGCCTTTCCAACTAGTATCATACCTTTTTGATTAGCCTCGATGGTATTATCATAAGTTAGATCTCTTGTAAGAGACAAATCTGTCCAAATCAATTTTCGTTCCTTTAAGTCTAAAATAACTGGAATAGAGATTTGGGTGTCGGCAGTAATATCCACTTTATCTTGAACAGTAGAAGGTTCAAATGTTTCACCTGAACCAGGATATTGACGAACCATCCAACCAGTAAAGCATTCTGGTAAATCTTTATACGGTTGGTCTGTGTAAGAAAGCAAAGTCATGACTACATAGCGTGCACCATATTTCAGCACAGACGGAATATCGAAATCAATGAATTCAGATGCCCCCTTTGGTGCAGAAGTAATATCTCCGCTATGGTAGGCTTTGAAATTTTTTGAACGTAAGTTCGTGAAGGATACATGTTCTTTGTATTGCCAATCTTCGTCGTACATTGCAGCAGATAAATCAATGTCAACGCGTCCTGTATGTTGTCCATTCACATAGCCTTCTTTCCACCATAGGAAAAAACGAATCGTATCTGCTTCTGGCAAATCTACTTTACTTCCTCGAGATAATGTGCGAAGCGCTTTGCTGGCTGAACGTTGAGAGAGGGGAACTAAGTGATTTTTTAACTGTTCATCCAAAAATACTTTTCCGAGACTTGGAAGTTCTGCGAAGCGATTTTTTAAAGTATCTTCACACATTTTTACAATCATTAAACAAATATCCTCTGAGATAAATGGAAGTGTATTTTCGATACCTATAGCTTTTGCTACATTTCCCTTTGGAAAAAAGGTGCGAAATTCATTTTTATCATTTCGATGCTTAAAATGAGCTGTGAGTTGAAGTAATACAGGAGTAGAAACGTTTCCTATTATACTTAGAAAATCTTCGAGAATATTGAAAACATCTGTTGACTTATCACTACATAAACGGATTAAATGATCCAAGCGTCTGGCAAATTCCCCCGGGCGAGTTTTTAAAAGATTTTTTGCTGTCATGATATCACGATTCAACAAAGCTGCTTCTATTTTTCCATTAAATGTTTCAACTTTAATGTTGTTGCGAAGAATCTCAAATGCTCGGTGAGTTTTTGGGAAACGAGTATGATATTCTGCTGGATGAAGAATTTCACCTAAACGAATCCAACGTTTTTTGTATCGAAGCATATCTTCGGTAATGTTTCCGCATTGCTCTAACAATCCTAAAAGGAAGCGTCTTTCTGCTCGGTTAAACTTCTTGAATCGGACGGAGGATGCTAAACTCACATCCCCTTCAGATAAAGCAACTGCAAGGCGAAGAACATCAGTTGCTGTTTTAAAATACTTTGCAGCAGCATCGGCTGATATTTTTCTGTTTATTAATAAAACCCCAATTATAAAAGACATATTTTCCTTATGAGGAATTACATTAGGTAGAAAACAGGAAACATCTTCAGTGTGTGTAATAGCCCATTCTACATCCGTCTTATCAGTTGAGGAAATAGAGCTGTTTGCACTAATCAATTGAGAAATCATTTGATTGAAATCTTCTTCACTTCCTAAGTCAATAACTTTCAAATCAACTCTATCTAAAAGAGGGAGTCGTTCTTCTACTTTTGATACAGGTAGGCGCAACGTCACATAATGAATAATGGCATTAATGTATAAATCAGCGTCACTTAAATCCATCATTTGTTGCGGAAAGTTTGGATACATAGGAGTAAACTGAATATGTGCTCCAACCATTTCTTTTAAATGTTTTACCAACTCTTTGTAAAACGATGTGAATGCATCAACCGAAAGTGTTTGCAACTCTTCTATTAAAGGCTCGGAAAAAGTAAATCCTAAATTTTCCAAGTTTTTTAAAACAGTGGCTAAATAAATGTTCGGTAGTTTATTTTCTTCTCTTTTTATAATTACTTTCAAACTTCTTCTTATGTAAATAGAATTTTTCATGAGAACGCCAGCTATTCACGCCTTATAAAAGAGGGGAATAGTCTGACTGTCCTCCTTTCAGTGGTAGATTTTTATTTTTATATGTATAAACACACTAATTGTAGAAAAATGTACAGAGGGTACATAGCTATTTTTTAGTGGAAAATTAGGGATATAACATTTAGTTGTTAAGTGGTAATTTGTTAATTAAGAAAAGAAAACCTCTACATCAATGGTTGATAAACTAAAGTTTATGCAATCCCAAAGAAGAAAGAGGTTTTATAGTCTAATTATTTTTCATAGGGAATTGACAACTCTAAAACAATTTGAAATTTCTACAAAGAAGGAAGAATTGTCATAGCCTATGTGTTTAGCAGGAAAGTAACATCCCTATTTGGCCAAAGAAGTTAGAAGGAAGGAACGTCATAGCCTGCTTTATTAGTATATTCTCTTGCGAAGAGCAATTCAAGTATACTGTCTGATTTTTTATTTTTTTCTTAAAGGGGAATTTTCATGATTATCCCGCATTAACGGGCAGCCAGATTGGTGAGGGCTGATTAAAGTTTCACTTTATCCTTTACTGTACCTTGTAACTACATTTTACCTTGCTGTAAAGAAACAAAAAACACTTTTTTATTCAATAATTCCAATTTCTAGAGCCTTTTGAACAGCTTCTTCTTTGTTACAGACTCCTAGCTTTGTATAAGCTGTAGAAGCATAATTTCTGACCGTACCATTTGACAAATATAACCTTGATGCTATGGTAGTGTATCGAAGTCCTTTTGCTACTAGCTGTAATATTTCTATCTCCCTAGCTGTTAGCTCATAAGCGGCTGCTTTTGATTGTGGTGTCTCTTTTTGTTCATCGAACTTCTCAAATATTTTGTGAGACATTCCCTGATCAATCAGTGTTCCACCTTTGTGAATAAGTCGGATCGTATTGGCTAGCTCCAACGTTTCAATAGATTTAAGTAAAAAACCATCCGCACCGTTGCGAAGTGATTCCACTGCCTGTTCGGTATCTTGAAACGTTGTAAAAATCAATACGCGGATATGTGGCCATTGTTGCTTAATCTTTTTGGTTGCTTCGATTCCATCCATGTGCTGCATATCTAAATCCATAAGTATAACATGGGGTTGAAGGCGCCCACACAAATCGATGGCTTCATTGCCATCCTCAGCTAAACCGACTACATTTAAATCTTCATATCTATCGAGTAGTGTCCTCAAACTTTCCCGGACAAATGGCTGATCGTCTACAATTAACAAACGAATAAGTCCATCTTTTATTTCAGTTTGTCGCGGTATGGTACAAGTAACAAGCATTCCTTCCTCTGGCTTTGTATATACAGACAATTGACCTTGCAAGTTCATTGCTCGTTCTTTCATCGCATTCATACCAAAGCCTTCCTGCCATTCTACATTTCCTTTTCCATTATCTTGAACTTCTAACCTCGTATATTGTTCGTCAAATTGCAATGAAACTATAATTTCAGTCCCCTGACCATGACGTACTGCATTCGTAAGGGACTCTTGTAAGCAACGAATGAATGCGATCTTCGCTTGCCGAGACAGCTGATATTCCTCTCCGAATGTCCTAAAACTTACATTTACCTGAGCGTGCTCCTGAAATTCGGCTCCAAGATTTTGTAGAGATTGAATTAAGGAAGGCGATTGACATGGAGAATCCATTTGATGTAGGTAACCTCTCACGTCCTCGATACTTTTCCGTCCCATTTCAAGCAGAGAGTCTAGCCTCTGTATACCCATTTCAGTAGCAAGTTCGGTACGCAACGTTTCCATCCCCATAATAATAGAAGTATAAGCATGACCAACTGTATCATGAAGCTCACTCGACAGTCTGTTCCGTTCTTCGGCCAGTGTAATGCGTTCAATCTGAGACATATATTGCTCAAGTACCGCGTTTTGTTTACGAATCGCTTCATTTTGCTTATGATTGACGATTAATAAATGGAAAGCGAAGCCCATTACATAAGCAAGTCCATAGTAGGTAACCATAATCCAATAGTTATTACTTGGCGCAAGCGCATAGAAAATTCCAGTTGTTATAAAAACTGTTATTGGAGCTGTCCAATAATAGGATAAATGCTTACTATTCGCAGCAATCAGAAAAACTGATATAAGAAATGTGTTGTAAGCTTCCGGGAATAATGAGGTTAAATATATACATAGTCCACCATATAGCAGTATGTCTGTGAACAAATAATATTTATAATTGAATAGTAAGGCTACCCATGGAACAGAGAAGGCAATAATTTCCCAAAGAATAATAATCCAAAGTGGCAATGTTATACTATCCTGAAAATCGAATGTGGTTATGGCGATAGAGACACTAATAAGTATACGGACTCCTAACATAATCCAATCGTACCAAAACCAATACTTAACTATATCTAACAAGTCATTTACCCCCTAAATAGCCAACCTTTTTACTTCCTATATTATAAATTAATCCTTCATACATTGTTGTACTTTTTAATTTTACGCTGTAATTCTCTCATAGAAGGCAAACTTCTATTGATTTAGTCGCTGGATCATGCTACGAGTATAGCCTCCAATTTTCTTTGTCAAACCATCTACTATTCTAATACTTATGGCGATAAATACTATACCTATAAACATTACAAAGAGTGACTTGGCAAAAGTATCTATTTGTATGAATATAATATTCATTTCGATGTGGCGATACAGTAGTGGTGCCAACAACAACATAAGTGGCATTACATAAAAAATGATTGCACAAATGAGACTGAAAATGCCAATCACTAATTTCTGCATTAACCAAAAGACAGCAGACCAAGTGCGACGATCTGTAAGCACTAATTTCACCTGAGTCCAGTTTGATGTAGCCATTTTTATACTTTTATCGTAAGAGTCGGTCGAAATATCAGTATAAATTTTCGTCTGTATGCGCTCGAATTGGATAAAAGGTGTCGTAGTCTGTAGTACGTGTATAACTAGTGGAATCCCAATTACCGTAAATGAAAGGGTAAAACTGAATAGCAGAGCTATAAGATAAAAACAAAAATAAAATAATCCTGTAACGAAAGTTAGCAATAAAAAATAACCATTCTGGATGAATTTTGATTTCATAAAGTTCATCGCTCCTATCTATGTAATAACCGAATTGTACTGCTTTTTTTGTCATTCTCACTAGTGTAAAAGTGTCATATGACATTTTTAAATGATGATAAAAAGGGGAGAGTAACCTACTTCTGGTTAAAAAAGATGCTTATATGAATCACCATAAAACAATCCCGTTCTTGCATCTGCAAGAACGGGATTGTTTTGTACTTTTATTCCACTTTAATGGGCAGTAAGACCCCCACCTCAAAATGCAGCGAAAGCAAAGAATTTAGGTGGGGGATCAACTGCCCATAAAAGTCCGATTGGTGAGGGCTAATAATCAGTGGGGGATGAAGAAAATCCCCACTGATTAAAGTTTCACTTTATTTAATATGAGATGGACTTGTTTTTCGAATATGAAAAATAATATCAAATTGCTCAAGCAATGACGTATCAAAGTATGCCGATTCGTTCGGGAAGATTTGTCCCCCTATACTTAGTAATGGTCTTTTTGCTTTAACCCATTTTTCTGCTTGTCCTTTAAGGTGACGGTTATCCAATAAAAACATGTTATATGGTACTTTTCCGAGAGTATAATTGAAACTTTTTACATCTTGTGGAATAGTGTCGGTTGTAATCTTACCTCCAGTGGAAGGATCATATTCGCTGTATAAGGTAAAATTCCCCTCCGTAGTTGTACTACCAATTGTGACATAATTATTGTCTAAACGTTCCTTCAAAAATTGCCCCGCAACATAAGGGTATAATTTCTCATCGATAATTCCTTTAGCTATATGAATATTGTGTGCCCATACTATCGTTTTACCACCAAATGTTTCTTGTGCCCACATTGCATGATCGGCCAAGTATTGCTCATGTAGCTTTAACATACTTGGATAGTCGTTAGGAATTAGCATTGTGGTAAATTTCTCTATTGCACTTGCCGTTGCTTGTGCCCAGATGTACTCGGGTGAAGCTATTTCTGTGTTGGCTTGCCCATTCTCATCTTTTAGTAATTGGGCTACTCTCTCAGCGTTTGCTTTGAACTTTTCTTTTATTTCAGGAGCAAGGTCCATATATTCCTTTGTACTTCCATTAAAAGCCGACAATTCTTTATAATTTTCTTCTACTTTTGCCAGCAAATCTGGTCGATGTAGTCTTACATAATCAATCACTTTATTAAAGCAACCTTGGTCCAACTCCTTTAAGTCGAGCCCAATAAATTGGATCTTTTTTTTATTGGATGGATCAGCATTATAATCTTTCATCCACTCAATCATGGCTATAATTTCATCAGTAGGATATAACAAGTTTAAAAATTCCCTAGGGTTTCCTTTTCCTGTTTGGATATATTCATTTAGTTTTAAGCCGTTTCCCCAATCTTCTTCCATTGTGAAATTTGTAAAACCCATCTCAGTAACCAAATATTTCACAAGGCGAAACTTCATAGTGAAAATTTCAGAGCTTCCATGAGTATTCTCTCCTAATCCTACATATTGTGCGCTCCCAATCATTTTCTTAAGTGGTTTTAAATCCTCAAATGATTTTGACGGCTCTATCGTTTTTAATGGGTAAGCCTGTGATTGTATGGATTTAACTATATTTTTTTGTATTGATTGACCTGAATTTTCGACTGCTACTGTTTGAGCCTTTCCTACTTCCGCGCATCCTGTGACTAATAGAGCTGTACTAACCATTGCAATTATTTTTTTCTTATTCATTTTTTCCACCTCAATTGAATTATTTGTAAAAGCAAGAATGATTCATTGTACTTGCACGAATCAATTGCCTTAATTCAATTGTTATTTATTCCATATCATATTTTCTAGTTACATAGTGTCATAAGGTTAATTGACACAGGTCATAGACTAATCATTACACTTTTGTACTATCGGTTATGACAACTTATAAATAATAATTACATGGATGAGTTGCAAGTAAAACTAGATTATAAATTTGGGAGTGATGTTAAAGATGAATGAATCTGTATGCCAAAATATTTTTATTCTAAGGTGTGTCTGTAGAAATGACAAGAAGTAAATTCGATAAACAAGTGAATGAAAGGGGGAAGGCGGATTACAATGATATTACACGCAAAATCGTTCCACAATAAAGATAAAATCCAACGTGCTAAAATAGGAATTCAACTCTTTCTGAGTATTTTAATCATTACTTCTATTATCCTAAATGTAGTAGTAATAATTACGAAAAGTATGCCGCTTATTGTGGTATATATGTTTACCCCAGCACTTTCTTCTATTTTGACTCGCATAATACTGAAAGAAGGGTTTAAAGATGTATCTTTTGGTCTCGGTAACTTAAAGGTATGGAAGGGGATTGGTTTTGCTCTGCTAATCCCTATGATTATTTGTGGAATTACTTATTCTATCGCCTGGCTGAGCGGAATTGCGAGGTTTCAGCATCCTGAAGGTGGTATGTTAGAACCGATCTACAATATACTTGGACTTCAGTATGTAGCGGCACCATTCAGTTTCATTTATCTAGTTGTATTGAGCGGCATCTTCGGAAGTTTGCTTAACTTAATCCCAGTTTTGGGAGAAGAAATGGGTTGGCGAGGTTATATGCTCACAAGGCTAGTCGATGCAGAGTTTTCACGGCCGATCCTTATTAGTGGATTGATTTGGGCAACGTGGCATGTTCCAATTGTTATTGCTGGTCTATATGTAGAGGGACCATCTGTCCTACTTTCAGTGCTTGGCATCTATTTTTGTATTGTGCCATTCAGTTATATTACAGCTTATTTACGACTAATCACAGGTAGCGTTTGGCCTTCGGTTATCATCCATACTACTTGGAATGCCATTATTCAAGGACCTTTCGCACGTGCAAGTACAGGATATCAAACTGAGATTTGGGTTGGAGAATCTGGCTTGATAACCGCTATTATTATCTTAATTACTGCAATAATTACGTCTCGAATCGTAAATTTTACTAAATAGCATACGGATGTGTTTTAAATTCAATTAGTGAAATATGACGAGGCGAAATAAGATGCTCCTAAAAATATTAGAAAAAATCTAGTTGAACAGACTCTTACTTCATCTTAGGCTGCTGGATATGTGGGGGACATCAAGCTAAGAAAATAAACTTGGTTTGCCATAAAAAACATAATGTTTTCATTTAAAGGCTATGAGATGAAATTTCATCATTTTCATCACGTTTGACCTTCAGGAAATAAAAAGTTAAACGATTATACAAATACTCTAACTGAAAAAATGATAGTCCTTCTACATTTTAGATAGAAGGACTATCGTTTATTTTTTTGACAAAATTAGGAGGTGATGTTTATAAAATGGATAATATAATTCGTATTTTGCGTAAAGAGAAAAAATTTTCCGAAGAAGATGTAGTTAATTCCCTTGGTATAACGGTTGATTGAAATTTCATTTTATAACTTGTAAAGGGCTGTTCAATGCATCGTACTATTAAAAAATCTAAATTAATCATTAAATTGCGATAAAATGTGTCCGGAAATAATGAAATTTTAGGAAAAATAAGGTACACTAGTTTATGATTTTAGTTGAAAATCGTTTGACGTTAATGCATACGGGGGAAAGATTGATGAACAACAATACAACAAATGAATCAGTTGAAGAAATTGATCAAAAACGAGTAAGATCAAAAAAACGTTATACAAATTGGAAGTTTATTGCAGTGGGTATTGGTGTAATTGCACTTCTTATTGGGGGAATGAGTTATTATCAGGCAACTCACTTCAATTCGAATGTTACAATTAATGACACAAAAGTTGGTGGTCTGAGCGCTGATCAGGCAATACAGAAACTAAAGACATCTGGACTAGCAAACAAAGTCTATGTTGATCAACAACAAATTTTAGATGAAAAAGATACAAAAACGGAACTTACGGAAAAAGATTTGCCTCAGGTTAAGAAACTATTAAAAAGTCAGTGGACATTTTTTCCTTCCTCAAAGGGAGAAAATTATTCATTGCTACCAGAGAAGGCAGATCAGTATCGTAGTGAAACGATGAAAAAACTTGTAGAAGAAAAGCTCATCTCTATGAATGAGAAATTAAAAGCGCCTCAAGATGCTATGGCGAAGCTAGAACAAGGGAAAATTGTTATTTCGAAAAGTGTTGAAGGAAAACAGTATGATGTTACTAGTCTACTGAAAGATTATGATAAACAAAAATATAAAAGCGAAATTCATCTGAAGTCTGCATACATAAAACCTATTAAAGAAGACGATCCGATTGTCAAAAAAGAGGAGAAAGCACTACAGAATCTTCTTGGGCAGTCTGTTGAGTATAAAGTGCAGGATGAAGTTTATCCTTTAAAAGCGAAAGATTTAATTCAAAATGCCTCTATGTCAAAGGATATGAAAGTTACAATTGATGCGAGTGACATTAAGAAGAAAATCACTGAAATTAATAATGCCAAATCAACATTAAATAAAGATTTCTCATTTAAAACTCATTCCGGTTCAGTCATATCAGTAAAAGGACAAGGATACGGCTGGGCACTAGATGTTGAAAAAGAAACTAAACAAGTTCAACAAGCCCTTGAGAAAGGCGACAAATCGCTTTCTGCTTCTAATATTCACGGGAATGGTTGGGAGAAGGAAGGTATCGGTTATAAAACAACATCGAATAATGGCATCGGAGACACGTATGCAGAAGTTTCAATTGCAGAGCAACAAATTTGGATTTACAAAGATGGAAAATTAGTTGTTACAACAAATGTAGTAACTGGTAAACATAGTACTGGTGAAGATACATCACCAGGTGTGTGGTACGTCCTATATAAACGAACACCATATACGCTAAGAGGTAACGCAGTAGGAAAAGCTGATTATGCGGTTAAAGTAGATTACTGGGTTCCATTCACAAATAGTGGTCAAGGATTCCACGATGCCGGCTGGCGCAAAGACTGGGGAAATAATGCTTATTTAACAGGAGGATCAGGTGGGTGTGTGAACCTTCTTCCTAATGTTGCAAAAACTGTATATGATAGTTTGAACACGTATGATCCAGTTATTGTGTATTAAAAAATAGCTACGTATCAAGAAATAAACAAAGCAGGAAATCTTACCTGATGGTATATAAAAAACACCTCTTGCATTCGCATACTAAGTGTGCAAATGTAATGGAGGTGTTTTTGTTTGAATATAAAAGTGTATTGCTTATAAGAAACAAAGTAGAAAGAAATAATAAGTATTCAAATAGTCAATAAAATTGACGATGAATATCATTTTCATTTAATATAGAATCGTTGCATGTAATTAGACATGAATTTTTTGTTAATATAATAGATTTCTATTAAGTTGTCACATTTAAGAACTATCATTAAATATTTTAAGAATTTAAACGTAGGAAAGGGTAATATAAAATGAACTGGAAAAAAGGCGGATTATGGGTTATTATTTTTTTCGTTGTAAAAGGCACGATTTCTACACTTTTAATCGTTACAGGTGCTAAATATTTTGATTTATCATTTATGCAACTTATCTTATTAATTCTGACCTTATTAGTGATTTCTCTAATAAGCCGAAAATTGCTGTATAGACATAAACAAAACAAAAAGCAAAAAGAGCTAAATATATAATGGAGCCCCAGAGACCTTTGGATTTCTGGGGTTTTATTTTGATAGTTTTTTCGCAGGTATATCAATTTAACAGAATAGGTTGTCCAAAATGATAAAATCGATGATGTTTAAAATGCGTCAGTTATTTTTAATAACGATTGATACCCGTATTTCTACAATCTATATAAATGACTCAAGCTTCGCATCTTATGAATTCCCTGAAGTGCTAAACCTAAGCAAAGTAATGAACTATCTTAAGGAAGAAAGTTGAGTTAGCTAATCGCATATATTTTATTGAAAGGATGTGATTGAATTATGGAACGGCCGAATTGGGGAATTGGAGGATTAGTATTCGTTGGCTGTATGTTTCTTGGTGGAGGAGTGGGATCTATGTTAGGTAATGCCCAAACTGGATGGCTAATAGGAATGGGCGCTGGATTTCTTGGTATGGCTTTAACGAGACTGTTCAGAAAATAATGTAACTGAGATTCTTCTTCTGGTAAATAAGGAAATATGTAAGTAAGTCATGGCATAAGATTTCTATAAATTATAGTTAGAATCTTCTCTTTTGTATTTGTCTTTTCTAAATTTCTCCATACATAGATATAATTCTCAAGTCGGAGGATGGCACCTTAGGGTGTCTTTTTTATGCTCTTTAAAAATGTCTTACCATTATAATAGCTGAGTTTTGCTTTCAGTCTCCGATGTCCATTAAGCATAAAATAAAAATTCTGCACCATTTAAACTCTGATAACAATTCATACGATCAAGAATAATTGAGTTAATAGCTTTCGGTAGATCGCCATCATTTTTTTATAATAGATTAGATTCATTGCCGTTTCAGACCTATGTATGAATTCATAATCTAATAGTAAAAGGAGGAATGATTAAAGGTATGGCGGTTAATGAGGAATCAATTTGTCAACAGTTTGCAAGAATCATTGGCGGTCAAGAAGGATTCGCCGGTGGGAAATGCGTGGCAACAATAAACCGAGATGAAATACGAGCAACAATCTTGGGAAAACGTTTTAGAGTAACAACTTCCTTTTCATTCGAATCACGAGACAATAAAACCGGACGGGCATTATGCCTAGGCCGAGTAGCACTCTTACAAAAAGAAGTCACTGAATTTGTGGCGACAATTATTAAACAAGGAATAATCGTTTCGTCTATACACAATGAGTGGTTATGTGATGATCCAAATTTAATTTACGTTAATATCGAAGACGTTGATGATCCACTAAATTTTGCAAGAAAAGTGAGAAGAGCGTTATGCACGTAATCAATTTCTTTAGTTAAACGAGTCATTATATTAAATTGAAAAGTTCAGCGTGTTGGATGGTTTTATAAAACGAAAGAAGGTGTTTCATATTTGGAATGCCTTTTCTTTATGTTTTCGTTACTAATGTGGGTGGTTAACTGATTACATGCTGTTTATCTTGCAACAGCAAGAAAACTGGATGAGGTATCTTTAAAGGTGTTTGACTGTCTATAGATACCATATTTTATCAAATGTTATTAGCATATCATAAAACGATAAGGGAGAAATCGCCAGAGAAATACGTCAAATTAGTCATTCCTTCTATAATCTAAAGGGACGATTTGGTTTTCGAAAAATAATAGGTAAATCATTTGACAATTAAAATAATCTACTTTAATATATGTGCCATAGCATATATATGGTGAAACAAATACATTCATTGTGAATGATTGACTGGTATGCTGTATCCTTTTATATCTTAATTTATAGAGGTGATATATGAACTTACATGATTTAATAGGCTATCTTGTTCACCGTACTGATGTGAAAATGACCAATTATTTTACGAAGAAATTAAAGCCGTATGGAGTTACGCCAGAGCAGTGGGGGATTATTAGTGTTCTTTGTAGCCAAAGGAGCACTACTCAAAAAGAGTTGGCGGAAGCTATTGATAAAGATCAAACTACTGTTGTTAGAATGATACAGTCAATGGAGAGAAAAGGGATTGTAAGGAAGGCTTTGAATGACCAAGATAGGCGTTCACATAACCTTTTTTTAACTGAAAAAGGCGACGAGCTAAAGAAAACAATCTTGCCTGTAGTGAAAGACGCTCACCATTTCGTTACGAGTAATTTGAGCGAGGAAGAAATTAAAGTATTACAATCGTTATTAAACAAATTGTATGATACACACTATTAATATTTGTTCCTTATTGATGCTATGCTATTCATAAGGAACAAACTTTGTTTTAGGTATTATATATGCTGTAGCATATAATTTTTTGTTTGGACGAATGGGAAGATAACTTTATTTTGTATGATATCTGATTCAGGGTCACTTTTTTGCTTAGTACCAGTCAAATTTTTTATATTATATATGCTATAGCATGTAATTTCTGGCCCTTTAATATTGAAAAGGGTAATGTAAATTGAAGCGACTTCCATACGGGTAATCTCAGGAAATAGGATAAAGGTAGTGACTACTATCTGAACAATACTGAGTTTTTACCAAATAATAAGAAAGGTGTGATTACTATTTTAATTTTCATCAATATTGTAAAAGTAGTGTTGTTTCTGTTCTTTTTAATGACAGGAACGAAAATTATATCCGGGAAAATGGCAGATGAGTTCAAACGATTTGGTTTACCTTCGTTTTTTAATTTCTTAACTGGAGCTTTTGAGATTGTAGGAGCGATTGGAATGTTGATAGGAATCTGGATTCCAGTAATAGCTTTATGGGCAGGAGTGTTATTAGCTGGTACGATGCTTGCAGCCGCATTAACTCTAATTGTATTAGCGAGAGATCCCTTTAAGAAAGCGATACCTGCACTTGTTTTGTTTGTCCTTAGTTTAGGGATAAGTTTGTATCACATTTTTTAAAAATAACCGAAAACTATTAAACTTTCACTTTATGCGTTCAAGTTACTATCATTATGTGATTATTTTACAAATAGGGGGATTCTCAAATTAGTGCTTGAATAATAATAGCAATACGGATTTAGACATTACTATCATTTGAATCATAATCAGTAAAAGAACGGGAAGAATTTTATATTAAAATAGGAGTGAGTGAAGGTGGCATATTTACTACAAGTTGATTTTCCGTTTGAAGGTCCTTTTGGTGAAGAAATGGAAAAAACATTTTGGGATTTAGCAAATAGTATTAACGAAGAAGAAGGATTTCACTGGAAAATATGGACTGAGAATGAAGAAAAAAAAGAAGCTGGAGGCATTTATGTATTTGAGGAAAAACAAGATGCTGAAAAATACGCTGAAATGCACAAGAACAGACTTGAAGCAGTTGGTGTTAAAGATATTAGAGTAAGAATTTTTAACATCAATGAAAAATTAACGGAACTGAATCGTGGGTATATTAAATAATTTCGACAGTCGGAGCAAGCGTAAAAAGGAGGGGGGATAATCCCCTCTTTTTTAATTCTTAAATTGACGGTGAGGGGACTTGCACAAAAAAATCCCTATATAAATAGGGATTTGTATATCGGTATATTGTTCCTTGGAAAAGGATGTATGAAGTGTAATATATGAGAGTTCTTACATTTGTGAAAGTGATGTAAAAGTACTTTAAAGAAATTTTATTGAAATAATTTCTTCTCCTTTAATTCTTTCAGTCTGCTTTTTCTTAACGTTCCATGCCCATCAAGCTAAGAAAACAGATGAACCCAAAAACAAAAAAACTTCGCAAAATTTGTGAGAGAAAAGGAGAGATAAAGGTATTTTAACCTTATCTCTCTTTTTCTATATTAATTTATTTTCAGGTAAGGAGTTGATTAGTTATTACTAGTAATAAGAACGTGAAGAAGTGTTGATGCCGGGTTGGAACTGTTGTAAAGGTTGAGGGGGGATGCAAGGAAATATCAGAGATGTGCATGATGATTTGGCGCAGGGGTATTAATCCATCTTCTATGAAATCGTGGGATTATATAAGCAGTTATTATCCTGGGGATTTTAAAATAAAACCTACCTAATTATAGAAGTGATTTGAACGTAAGGGAATTGTAAGAAATGCATAAGAAAAAAGAAATTTTTATTATGTAGGATACAAATATAGAGAAGCACAAAAGAGGGAGGATAAATAGGATTTATTTATACGAAAACCAAACTAGTAATAAGTACATTCTAAATAAAAAAATCATTTATGGTACTAACATACATGTGAAAAAGAGAGGTTTTACCGTTTGTTACGACAGTAGGGATAAAGCCAGAATAGTAGTTTATGTGATGTTTGTAATTGAACAAATAAAAGATGAAATTAATCATTTATCTAAGGAGGCATTTTTTTATGGAAAATAAATTATCTGGGGTGTTAGCCGCTACTTTAGCTCTAACGATGAGCCTGCCAACAGGAGCGATAGCGTCTTCTAGCAGTAAGGCTCCGGTTGTATCTAGCCAAGAAGTTGCTAGCAAAGATTTGGAGAAGATTGCTGCAGAGAACGCTGAACTACTCACGAAGTCCTATGAGACGACTAGCGTGCAGTATGCGCTGATTGATAATGGTAAACTTATTTTGTCGGGGCAGACAGGCAAGAACGACATAGAAGGGAAAGAACCATTAACTAAAGATACTTTATACGGAATTGGTTCAACCAGTAAAGTATATACAGCAGCGGCTGTTATGAAACTAGTAGACGAAGGAAAAGTTGATTTGGATGCTCCTGTTACTGGCTATATTCCTGAGTTCAAAATGAAAGATAAACGATATAAACGCATTACACCGCGTATGCTGTTGAATCACTCCTCAGGTTTGCAAGGTTCGACGTTCAATAATGCATTTTTATTTAAAGATAATGATGCTTATGCCCATGATATCTTGTTGCAACAATTGTCCAACCAAAACTTGAAGGCAGACCCTGGCGCGTTTTCAGTATACTGTAATGACGGTTTTACGCTGGCTGAGATCTTGGTAGAAAGAGTCAGCGGTATGAGTTTTACTGAATTTCTACATCAAAAGTTTACAGAGCCATTAAAACTGAATCAAACGATAACATCGCAAGACAAATGGGAAGACGAAAAGCGGGCTGGACAGTATTCTCCGACATACCAGGGACAGCTTCCAAGTGAAATGGTAAATGTGATTGGTACGGGAGGAATCTCCTCTACTGCAGAAGATGTGGTGCGATTCTCACAAATATTTATGGGACTGGGAAAAGAAATTCTCTCTAATAAAGCAGTCAAGGCGATGGAACAAGAAGAATATAAAAAAGGAATGTGGCCAGGAGATAGCGGAAATATGTTCAACTATGGTCTTGGCTGGGATAGTGTGAAACTATACCCATTCAGTGAATATGGGATAAAAGCGTTGACTAAGGGTGGGGATACGATGCTGCAACATGCTACATTAGTCGTGCTTCCAGAACAGAAGATGGCAGCAGCTGTATTGTCCTCCGGTGGGAGCAGCATGACAAATCAACTGTTGGCAAATAAATTACTGCTAGCTAGGCTTAAAGAGAAAGGGGCAATTAAGGATATAAAACCAGATAAATCCTTCGGCAAGCCAGTCAAGGCTAAAGTGCCTCAAGATGTGGTAAAAAAAGCAGGATTGTATGGAAATATCCAAAGCCATTTCAAAATAGAGATTACGAAGAAGGGAGAACTGTTTTTACCAACTAAACCGGAAGAAAAATATGTATATACGGCGGATGGAAGCTTTATAAATGAAAAGGGTACTTCCAAGCTTAACTTCGTCACTGAGAAGAATGGAAAAGTTTATTTAAGAGAGAGCACATATGAATTATCACCGGGATTGGGGCAAAATGTGCTGACTCACTATTTAGCTCAGAAATTAGAAAACAATGTGTTACCGAAGAAAACAGCTGCTGCATGGGCGAAGCGCGAGGGCGGCAAGTTCTACCTTGTTAACGAAAAATTTAATTCTATAAATTATCTAGGACAACAAATACCTCTTAACACACAAATTACGATCAAGGATGGTTATTGGGACGGCAAAAAAATTACAGGTCCGAATACGGCGACGCATCAAATTCAGATTCCTGTGATGAATGGGAGGGATACGAAGGAAGCTCATTTCTATACAGAGAATGGTACTGAATATATGGAGATGGCCAGCTTTTTATACGTCAGTGAATCTAACGTAAAATCCCTTGATGCAGGTCAATTATCGAAAGTTACACTGCAAAAAAATGGGCATGCGAAATGGTTTACGATTCCGCAAGAGGCAGCAGGGAAAACGATGAATGTGGAGTTGCCATCAGGAAGTTCATTCGCGGTGTATGATGGGAATGGAGTATGCGTCAATTTTAGCGTTGTTAGTAATAATAACAAAGTGAAACTACCAGAGAACGGAACGGTTGTATTTGCTGGCGCACCGAACTCCGAATTTACAGTCGCATTGAACTAGCTACAACTCGGGATAGACTTCAATAAAACAGTGCGACATGGAAAAGATATTTTATTTGTATCTTAAGTATTACCTTAAATGATATTACACTTAAATTCTTAGCTTAATAGCAATGGGATAGCACCAC
>NZ_JH414708.1:1700210-1757466 GCF_000238655.1 Bacillus sp. 7_6_55CFAA_CT2
CTATTAAACAAGAGCGATTAGAATGTCATCTTTATGGCAACTCATTAGTATTCTATTATGTTCTTCTACTATGTTTAAAATGCGAGAACTCCTATTACGTAAAAAACAGAAAGAACTAAGTGAATATAAAGCAATGTATATAATTAAGGATTATTTTTCACTTTTTTACCAAGCATTACACAAAAACACCCAAGAATTATCAAAGGTTCTCCTTCGTCTGTTTAACCTCCTACAGCACAACGGACGAAAATCTCATCGGTACGAGAAAAAGACAGTCTTTGATATTTTGGGTGTTGTTTATGAGTATACCACTTCTAATCCTCAGGTAGCATAGTAAAAAATTGAAACCTGTCAGGGTTTATTTGATATGCCTACTTTTATAAAATCTATAAAAGATAATAAAAAATTATATAAAAAAAACACATTTTGTTTGAAAATATCCCTTAAGTTGATGGATGTGGGATAGCACCACATGTCTACTAACCTAAGAAAATAAATCAAACCCATGTCCATCAAGCTAGTAAAAATAAATACCCCAAAAATAGTAAAATTGACATTCTCATAGTAAAAATGTAAAAAATTATTGTTTAGGGGCAGCGTAAAACATTAGTTTGATAGCGATATGGCGCTACTCATAAAAAAAGAAATAGGATAGAATATCCTGTTTCTTTTTATTGATATAATAAAATGTAAAGAATAGATCCAAAGTAATGATAATAATTAGAAGTAACAAGTGTATAAGTGCATCAGTTTTTCCGTTTAGTAAAGACTTTACAAAGAAATCCCATTCTGTTTCATAGGGAGATTCTACCCAATTTCGTTGCAGACCTAACACCATTCCATTTATGAAATAGAAAATGCTTAATAGAATCCTTCCAACAAATAAGGCAGCTATTTTTATATTCCAATCCTTTATCTTGATTACATAAAGGATTGGAAATAGTATCAGTATCCAAAAAACAATAATAAAGACTGTATTTCCCATTCTCTCCTCCTAACAAAATGATTGTGTTTTTAATCTTGGTAAATTCTTAGGTTGGAGGTATGTTTCATTGTTACTGGTTAAAAACAAGGGCCGGAATTCCGGCTCCTTTTCTATCCCGCAAAATAAAGGTTTGCTTTAT
This sequence comes from Bacillus sp. 7_6_55CFAA_CT2, assembly GCF_000238655.1. Classification (NCBI taxonomy): domain Bacteria; kingdom Bacillati; phylum Bacillota; class Bacilli; order Caryophanales; family Bacillaceae; genus Bacillus; species Bacillus sp. 7_6_55CFAA_CT2. The sequence continues at coordinate 1,701,335 of NZ_JH414708.1, forward strand.
CTCTCCGTCTCAAAAAACTCAATCCACTCTCCATCAGGACCAGCGAAGAATATGTAACGTGTTCCATCTGGTAATGTTTCGATTTCTTCTCCTAGTAAAAAGGTTACTGCGTGTTTCTTCAGTCTTTCGATCTCATCCTCTAATGAATCCACTTTAAAGCAAATGTGATGTACTTTTCCTTCTGCCGGAAGAGAAGAGTTGTAGCCTTCAATGAGTTCTAGTATCGTTTCTTTTGATTCTTCTACACCTAAAAAAGCGAGTTTTAAGTCTGGATTCGGATGACCCATACGTTTCATGAGCTGTAAGCCGACTACTTCTTCATAAAATGAAATAGATGTTTCTAAGTTTGCAACCATAAGTCCGACGTGTTCAATTCTTCTAACTGGCATGTAGATTCCTTCTTTCTGAAAATTATATACAATATATTATTGAAAATTAAGAAAATAAGCAAGATAAAAACCTTACAAATTTTAGCGTGTTATATGGTATAGTGAGAAAGTATGTTTGGGGAGAAGGAAGGAGATTATACGATGAATACAACTACTCAAACTCCTTCATTATCGGAAACGATGAAAGAGTGGCATTATGCATTAGCATATGAAATTAAACATTGGAAAACGATAGGTGGTAGTAAAATTTCTATCATGAATGGTCGTTTTTTATATACAGATTATGAAAGTACAGTATACGTATTTCAGCTTATTTCGGAAGTAAGCTTACCTGAAGGTTCACCCATTCGAATTGAGTTTGATGGTGAGGAAGCGACAGGAGAAGTATTGTCTGTACATGGATTAGAAATAGAACTGAAATTAAATGATTATATACAAGGTGAAATACGAGAAGCTGTTTTATATAGTGAACCGTGGCAATTGTTAGAGCAACTACAAGAGAGGTTGAAAGAAGCACGTAAAGATAAGCTGAAACGTAATCGTATAAAGCGTCTTGTTGATGGGACGAGCAGTCCGAAACATATTGAGAAGATGAAAAATCCGAAAAATGAATTGGCGTATCGTTCGTTTTACAATCCGACGACGTACGTATGGGGACCACCAGGAACAGGGAAGTCTTACAATTTATCACGTATTATTTCAGCTCATTATCAAAAAGGAAAATCGGTACTTGTGTTGGCTCATAGTAATGCGGCAGTAGACGTATTAATGAGTGAAGTAACGAAGCAAATTGAGAAGAAAAAGAAATGGACGCCTGGCGAAATTGTTCGTTACGGTTATAGTCAACATGAACATATACGAAATCATGAAACGTTACTTGCGTCGAAGTTAGTTGAAACGACGAACGGATCTTGGGGTGAGGAAAGACTCTATTTAGAAGAGACACGACAAGATCTTCGTGAAAAAATCTTATCGTATAAAGCAACATCTGCTGATAAGAAGCGTATACAAGAGATTGAAAGTGATCTTCGAAAGCAAAAGGCTAAAATTAAAGAAGTAGAAAAAGAATATATTGAAAATGCGAAAGTAATCGGCGCAACTTTATCGAAATGTGCCATTGATTCACTTATTTATGAGCGCACATTTGATTTAGTTGTTGTAGATGAAGTAAGTATGGCATATGTTCCGCAAATTGCATTAGCTGCTTCACTTGGAAAACGTATCGTCGTTTGCGGTGACTTTTTACAGTTACCTCCAATTGCGATGGCAAATCATGAACTCGTTCGCAAATGGCTTGGGGAAGATATGTTTTACCATGCTGGGATTGTTGAGTCTGTTAATAAATCAGAAGCACACCCAAACCTATTTATGTTGCAGGAACAAAGACGTATGCATGCGGATATATCGAAGTTTACGAATTCGTTTATTTATAAAAATAGAGTATACGATCATCCGTCTGTTTCAGAGCGTAAAGAACTTTCGCAATTGCAGCCGTTCGCAAATGAAGCGAGTGTTTTATTTGATACGAGCCAAATGGGAGCTTTTTCGTTAAAAGATGCTGCTTCTGGTTCACGTTTTAACATTATGTCTGGTTTAGTAGCAATGCAAATGATGTTAATCGGATTGTTAGACGGTGTGCAATCAATTGGTATTGTGACACCTTACAGGGCGCAGTCACGCTTTTTATCAACGTGTATTAGAGAAATGTTGCAGAGAACGAAATATCAAAACATACCAGTTTTAGCGGCGACAGTTCATAAGTTCCAAGGTTCTGAAAGAGATATGATGATCTTTGATACGGTTGACAGTTATCCGCAAGAACGACCTGGCGTATTATTCTTTGATCACAAAAACCATCGCCTCGTCAATGTAGCAGTGACAAGGGCGAGAGGGAAGTTCATTCAATTATCAGATTGCCATTATATGCGTAAAAACCTTTCGAGAAAACAAGCATTATCACAATTAACAGCTCATATAGAACGTCACGGAGATGTGTATGATCGCACGACATCAAGACAATTGTGGGAACGGAAAATTTCGAAACGTTTACGCTGGTTTATGGAAATGAATCTTGAAGAGCCGAAAGGGTTATTAAAAGATATTTTAGCCGCAAAACGAAAAATTATTATTTCACTTCCAAGTACAAAACAAGTGGATAAACGAGTATGGCAAGCGTTAATGCGTACAAATGCGCAAATAACAGTGTATAGTGATGGACCAGTTCCACTGAAAAATGTAAAGTTACAAAGACAAAATAAAGCATTCCCGTTTATCGTAATTGATGATGAAATCTTCTGGGCAGGCGCACCGCTTACATCTCAAATGATGTTTGAAGGTAGTACGGAATTTCCGTACGTATGTGCAAGACTGCAAGCACCTGAGACAATTGGTGTATTAAAAGGATTTTTAGATATTCGGTAAATTCGGATAGGAATTCCTTGACTTTTACTTGGAATGAACTTAGAATAAAAAATAATTTAATATAATTTTATGAAAATTCTTATCACGAGAGGTGGAGGGACTGGCCCTATGATACCTCGGCAGCGGATTCGTTATGAATACTGTGCCAATTCCAGCAAGGTAACTTGAAAGATAAGAAAGAAGCTCATTTTGACTGTATATACAGAAGCCTCTTTCTATCTTTTAGAAAGAGGCTTTTTTATGTGAAAATAAAAGGAGGAAGAAAAATGGGGGCGACAGGAGTAGCGTCACAAAGAAAAACAATTGAAGAGAGTATCGAAAGAAATAAGGAAAAGTACATAGAAACAAGTCATGATATTCATGCGAATCCGGAAATTGGTAACCAAGAGTTTTATGCATCTAGAACGTTAAGTTTATTGCTAGGCAGTGCAGGATTTCAGTTGCAGCACAATATAGCTGGACATGAAACGGGATTTATCGCGCGAAAAAGCTCTGGAAAACAAGGACCTGCAATCGCATTTTTAGCGGAGTACGACGCTTTACCAGGACTAGGTCATGCGTGTGGTCACAATTTAATTGGCACAATTAGCGTTGCAGCAGCAATTGCATTATCAGAAACGCTTGAAGAAATTGGCGGGGAAGTTGTCGTGTTCGGAACACCAGCTGAAGAAGGAGGACCGAACGGTAGCGCAAAATCGAGTTATGTAAAGGCAGGCTTATTTAAAAACATTGATGCGGCGCTTATGATTCATCCAAGCGGAAAGACAGCGACAACGAGTCCTTCACTAGCGGTCGATCCGCTTGATTTTCATTTTTACGGAAAAACAGCTCACGCTGCAGCTTCGCCAGAAGAAGGGATTAACGCATTAGATGCGGTTATTCAGCTCTATAACGGTATTAACGCACTTCGCCAACAACTTCCGTCAGACGTGAGAATTCATGGCGTCATTACAGAGGGAGGAAAAGCACCTAATATTATTCCTGACTATGCCGCAGCAAGATTCTTCATCCGTGCAGCAACGCGAAAAAGATGTGCAGAAGTAACAGAAAAAGTAAAAAATATCGCACAGGGAGCAGCATTAGCAACAGGTGCGAAAGTAAAAATCCATCAATTCCAAAATGAAATCGATGAATTACTCGTAACAAAAACATATAACGATATCGTAGCGGAAGAACTAGAACTATTAGGTGAAGATGTAAATCGTAAAGAAAGAGTAGGGATTGGTTCAACCGACGCAGGAAACGTAAGCCAAGTCGTACCGACAATTCATCCGTACATTAAAATCGGTCCAGATGATTTAATTGCACATACGAATGAATTTAGAGAAGCAGCACGTTCAGAACTTGGAGATAAAGCATTAATTACATCGGCAAAAGCACTAGCGAATACGGCATATCGATTAATTACGGAAGAAGGGTTGTTAGAGAAGGTGAAGGAGGAGTTTAGAGAAGCGCAGAAGAATCAGGGGTAGATGGTTAAAGGGAGTGGGGGATCCACTCCCTTTCTTTTTTGCGTAACACTGATGCTAAGATTTTTTTGCAGTAAAATCAATGTTAGTGGAACTTTTTTAATCAAACTTTTTTCTAAATTAACATAAATACTTGTAATATTTAAATTAGTACTATATAGTTCTAGTTATGACAAAGGTAAAATTAATGAATCAAAGACGTGTGATTGAAGTAGCTGCAACATTATTTTTAGAAAAAGGGTTTGCTTATACAAGTATGGATGAATTAGTACGTGTAAGCAAAGTTTCAAAGTCTAATGTGTATTATCATTTTTCTAATAAGGAACAATTATTAGAAGGAGTCGTTGATTATTGGATTGAAATGTATCAATCTGCAATTGATGACGTACTTTCTCAGAATCAATTTTTAGTTGAAGATCGTATCCAACTGTTTTTAAAGCAATTATCACAAGGAGTTCAGTCGAGAGAGTATAAGGGGAGCTGTCCATTTATTACTCTTTATATTCAAAGTCCTAAACAGGCCACGCAAATAAAAGAAAAAATAGGTCTTTTTTTTACAGGATTACAAAAGAAAGTTTCTCTATTACTTAAACAAGGGGTAGAGAATGGAGAATTTAGAAATACGATTCAGATTGATGAGGTTGCATCACTTTTTATTACAAATCTTGAAGGAGCGTTATTTATTTCAGAAACATTGAAGGATGCAACTGTAATCACGAAAACAGCAGATCATTTTTTAAAATTGCTTCGATAAAAGAAGCATTTTTTTTACATCAAATTAGTACTGAGTAGTACTAAAAGGGGGATTTTATATGAGAACAGTATTTTTAACTGGTGGAACAGGCTTTATTGGAAAGCAATTAGTGAAAGAATTAGCCAAAGAGGATGTTAAAATTCTTCTTTTAGTGAGGTCGAAAAGTAAAGCAATACGTCTTTTTCAAGAAAGAGGCATCTTAAAAAAGGAAGTTATGCACTTTATTGAAGGTGATTTGACGAAAATAGATTTAGGTCTAAGTGCTGAAGATAAGGAGAGGGTATTGAAAACGGATGTGATTATTCACGCAGGAGGCCCCATGGATATTCAAGCGACAAGTAAAGAGGCAGCTTCCATATTTTTAAATGGTGCCAAACATATTAGTGAATTAGCTAAAAGTATTCATCAATTGAAGGGCTTGCAACAATTTATTCATGTTGTAGGTTATATGAGCCCCTTTGATGATAAAAATAGCAAGATTGCAATTGATGTGTTTAAAGAAGGAAACAGTTATTTGAAAATAAAAAATCCATATGAGAGAACAAAATTTTTAGCAGATCTTTATATCCGTCAACAGGCATCAGCAGTAGGTTATCCGCTTTCTGTAATTAATCCACCAACTGTAGTCGGTAGTAGCAAAACAGGGAGTACAGAGCAGATAGCAGGATTAGGTTTGCTTGTGATGAGTATGCGAAGAGGGCTCATGCCAGTGATTCCTGGAGGTAAGGGATATAGGTTACCACTTATTTCAAACGATGAGTTTGCGAAGTTTATTGTGCAGGTTTTCAGGTTGGAGCAACCGACTATTCAAACATATACACTTGTTGAAGACAAACAGCACGATCAGAACATTGCTGAATTATTAAGTATTATGTCGGAAAGTATGAATATGAGGGCACCAAAGATCTCGGTTCCAATGCCGCTTATGAAAACAATTATGAATAGTGGAGTAAGTAAAATAACAAAAATTCCTTCTGATGGACTGAATTTTATTACAAAACGAAAATTTTCAAATGTTTCAGCGAAAAAAATTATGGGAGGGGATTGGTTTAAGAAGACGAGTGTAATGAAATTTCTCCCTGCCGTAGTAGCTGATCTGGATTATCGAATGATAGATCAAAATGGCCAGCATAATCATGTATTTAAACGAACATTATGCGATAACACTACCCTTTACCAATTACAAGGAGAGGGTAAACCGTTTATATTATTACATGGTTTATTGAGTGATGGAGAGGATTTATTTCCTTTAGCACAAGAGCTTCATGAAAAAACTGGTCAACCTGTATGGATCTTGGATCTTCCAGGTTTGGGACGTTCTCCCTTTAAACGGGAGAAAAATCTTCTAGATATCTATTTGAATGTAGTGAAAAAGTTATTGGAGAAAGCTGTGAATGGTGCACATCTAATTGGCCATTCATTCGGTGCGTTTATTCTTCTAGAAGCATTGGTAAAAGAGTACATAGATAAGAAGTATGCAATCACTTTACTTCAGCCACCTGTTGCTAAAAAAAATGCTAAATCGCTAAATGTTCCTCAATTTATGAACAAATGGACATTAAAATTGGCAACTACTAATTTGATAGGGCGTTATTTATTAAGTAATGGTTTGTTTGAAAGTATGGAGAGCATCCCTGAACATTATATTGAAAAAATAAGTAAAAGTTTTACTTCCCCTAGAATTTTAAATACTACGGTTCAGCTTAACAGTTTACTACTGAAAAACGATCAAGGTGATTTCAATGAAGTAACAAAGTATAATCTTCACATTATTTGGGGGGATTATGACAGAGGTTATTCTGCTCCATCGCATCTTGGTAAGGTTGATTTTGTTCCATATGGCCATCATTTTCCTCTTAGCCATCCGAGTGAAACGGCAACATTAGTAATAAAAAATAGTAATACTAGCAGATGAGAGTGTGGGATAAATAAAAAATGTGTAGTAAGAACGTTGTGTCTTTGAAATAAAATCGTACTGTTTGGGGTCCCGCGAACAAGACGCGAATTTTGCACGCTAAACAAAAAACAATAAGCTGTCTACATGGACAGCTTATTTACATTATTCTCGTTATTGGAAGTTATTTTAAACTTCTCCTGATTGGAGAGATTCAATTCTCCTCTAAAAAGGCATCCACTTATTCGTTATGTGTTTTATACTTGTTTTGTTTTCTTTGCTCTTGTAAACTTCCAAAAAGCTAAAAGTAGTATGAGGAGCGGTATTCCCTGAATGAAGAGAAATCCTCCTAAAAAATAAAGCACATGAATAACTAGAGGAGGAGCTGTTGCCGAATCACCCGCAACATAAGCTCCATAATTAGCCACCACACCTGCATAATCAGCTATCCCGCCCATAAAAAAAGCCACTGGACTTATGAGTAGGTTTATCCCTAAACAGACGATTATCAATGATAGGTTTTTAGCCTTAATTTTTGATGAACTAGACAAGAAAAATAAGAATATTGCAGTGCCGAATATAAGAAACAGTAATACATAATAAATTCCCATAATATCCCTCCAAGACTTTAATTGTACCATCAATAAGGGCAATTTTGGATGAATATGATATTCGTATATAGTTAACATAACGTCCTATTATCGTTAGCAAGTTTTTCATAGCATCCTTATTTTTACTAAATTTTTTGTCTCTATGTCTATCTATCTCTTATACAAGATTTTATACATCATTGATATAGCGGGGATTCTAGGGTCTTCGCTATTCTTTTTTGCATAAAATCTTGTATAGAAAAGTAGTTAGACTAGTGTGTTTTACTTCGGTCTATTTCAAAATATAATTGAAAATTCATCTTTAAATTAAAAAAAGTGTTACCTATATATATTAATAACTTCGAAATATTGTATAACAGATAATTTTTATTGTGCTAACGAATCAGGATAGTGTGGCGACCGACTGACTGACTGACTAAATAGTTGCTTATCCTCAATTATTAGAAGGAAAGTTCTATCATTTCGCGAATTGATTAGACATAGACGAGTCCTATAATTTTCTATATATACATAAAGAGGTGACTACGTATGAATCAAAGACCGTCAGAAGAAGAATACGCCGGGAGCTCCGGTGAATATATCCGTTTGGTGCCGGACGGTAATATCATCGATATTCTGTTCGCCCAGGAAAAGCAAATGAACGAGCTACTGGCATCGTTGACCGAAAGCCAGGCCGCATATCGGTATGCGGAAGGAAAATGGACGCTGAAAGAAGTCGTGGGCCACATTGCAGACGCGGAACGCGTCATGACCTACCGCCTGCTCCGGTTCGCAAGAGGGGACCAGACGCCCCTGACTGGTTTCGATCAGGAATTGTTCATGCCCCCTTTCGGAAGTTGGACAACTGAGCAATTGGCCGAAGACTACCGGGCTGTACGGCAATCAACGATCACATTGCTGCGCGGGCTACCGGCGGAGGCGTGGACCCGCAAGGGCACAGCCAACAACCTAAGCATTACGGCGCGCGCCCTCGCGTACGGCATCGCAGGACACGAACTTCATCACATGGGGGTCATCCGAAACCGGTACTTGAGTTAATCGTCGGCTGAGGCCTTTTGAATGGAACTAACACCTTTCATACAATCTTAGATACCGTTCTTATTGGGGCCCGCCCCACAACCATCAATTTAAGGATTTAGACTATTTTTGAAATTGAAAGCACGTTACTATTCTCTTATGTTAATGAGAAAGGGTGACGTGCTTTTTATGATTATGCACTAAAAACAAGAGTTATCTTTATTTGCCGAAGAGTTATATCGATTTTTCTCATTTTGGGGTATTTGTTTTTCTTAGATTGATGGTGATGGGGCACTACTCTATAATGATCAAATTAAAATTTAAAATAGTTATAGAGACTCCATTTCTCGGAAATATTGTAACTATTAAGTTGTAAAAAGATATAATGGGAGGAAGTTTTTCTAAATCAAAAAAATTGATTAATAAGTTGCATAATAAACTCACTAGCGTATATACTATAAATATCAAAAAAAATTGATGAAGGGAGAGGAAACTACAGTGGCACAAGATTTTAAGTTATATGAGAAAAAGTTTAAAGCGTTGGCTGATCAGAAGCGTTTAGAGATTATGTATGAACTTTGCCAGCGAGGCCAGACTTGTGTATGTGATTTAACAGAGATTTTTGAAATGACGCAATCTAAGTTGTCCTATCATTTAAAGATTTTATTAGATGCAGGTTTAATTGTAAAAGAAACAAAAGGTACGTGGAGTTATTATGATTTAAATGATGCGGAAGTGAATAATTTGTTATCAGAAGAATTGTGCTGTATCTTTAGAAAAACAGGCAAAGGTAGTTGTTGTTAAAATTTTGCGTTATTAATCAAAAAAAATTGATTAATAACATATAAAGAGGAGGAATAAGCTATGAGATATGTTCACGTCGGTATAAATGTTACGGATTTAGAGAAGTCTATTGAATTCTACGAAAAGGTATTTGGTGTGTCACCAGTTAAGGTGAAAGTAGATTATGCAAAATTTTTATTAGAGACGCCAGGACTTAATTTCACGCTAAACGTACGAGATGAAGTGAAGGGAAATCAGGTAAATCATTTCGGTTTCCAAGTGGATACAGCTGAAGAAATTACGTTACATAAAGAAAGATTAGAAAAAGAAGGTTTCTTTGCGCGTGATGAGATGGATACGACTTGTTGCTATGCGGTTCAAGATAAGTTTTGGGTAACGGATCCTGATGGGAACGAGTGGGAATTCTTTTATACAAAAGCACAGAGTGATGTTCATAAAATAGAAGAGGCACCTTGTTGCAAGACTTCTAACGTAGTAGAACAAAATTCTTGTTGTTAATAGGAGATGGAAAATAAAATGAAACGTTTATCTTTTCTAGATCGATATTTAACACTATGGATTTTTCTAGCTATGGCTGTTGGGATTGGTTTAGGGTTTGTATTTCCTAGTGTAGTAGACGGATTGAATACATTACAAGTTGGAACAACGTCTATCCCGCTAGCTGTTGGTTTAATTGTCATGATGTATCCACCGTTAGCGAAAGTTCGTTACGAGGAAATGGGCCGCGTATTTAAAGATGTAAAAGTATTGGTTTTATCTTTAGTACAAAACTGGATTATTGGACCTGTACTTATGTTTGTTTTTGCAATTATTTTTCTTCCAGATAAGCCAGAATACATGGTCGGACTCATTATGATTGGTTTAGCACGTTGTATTGCAATGGTAATTGTTTGGAACGATCTTGCAGATGGGGATAAAGAGTATGCAGCAGGTTTAGTGGCTTTTAACTCAGTATTTCAAATGTTATTCTTCTCCGTTTATGCATACGTGTTTGTAACAGTCATTCCAGAATGGTTAGGGATTGAAGGGGCTATTGTCGATATTACAATGGGAGAAGTAGCGAAATCAGTATTTATCTATTTGGGAATTCCTTTTATAGCAGGCATGTTAACACGTTTTGTACTCGTTAAGTTAAAAGGAAGAGAATGGTATGAAAAGGTGTTTATACCGAAGATTAGTCCACTTACATTACTTGCATTATTATTTACAATCATCATTATGTTCTCTTTAAAAGGGGAGATGATTGTTAGCGTACCATTAGATGTGGTAAGAATAGCGATTCCGTTATTAATCTATTTTATTGTAATGTTTTTTGTATCTTTCTTTATGGGAAGAAAAATTGGTGCAAACTATCCGGTGACGACAACGTTAGCATTTACAGCAGGTAGTAATAACTTTGAGTTAGCAATTGCTGTAGCAGTTGGGGTGTTTGGTATTCATTCAGGCGCAGCATTTGCAGCAGTTATCGGACCATTAGTTGAAGTACCTGTAATGATTGCACTTGTAAACGTTGCTTTTTGGTTTAAACGTAAATATTTTAATGACCAACCAGTCTAAATATAAAATAAAGGTGGAAAATACCATGGAAAACAAAAAGACAATCTATTTCTTATGTACAGGAAATTCATGCCGAAGCCAAATGGCAGAAGCGTGGGGCAAACAATATTTAGGTGATAAATGGAATGTATATTCTGCAGGAATTGAAGCACATGGAGTAAATCCAAATGCAATTAAAGCAATGAACGAAGTAAATATCGACATAACAAATCAAACATCAGATATAATTGATGCAAACATTTTAAATAGTGCTGATTTAGTCGTTACGCTGTGTAGTCATGCGGATTCTGTTTGTCCATCTACTCCGCCGCATGTAAATCGTGTTCATTGGGGATTTGATGATCCAGCAGGAAAAGAGTGGTCTGAATTTCAACGTGTTCGTGATGAAATTGGTGAACGTATAAAGCGATTCTCTGAAACAGGGGAGTAAATAAAGGAAAGAGTCAATCTTCTATCTTATAGGGGATTGGCTCTTTTTTTATTGTACATAGTCATGACTGTATTGGTTCGCATAAATTACCGGAAAATAGAGGGTATTCTATTGAATTGATAAAATTATAAATCTATTTAATCATGTAGGTGTTCACAAATAATAAATTCATTTAAAAGATAATATAGTTGTTTAGAATTAGAGATGGTATGATGAATAATTACAATATCTTCCTTGTTTTATGTATAATTTAATAAAGGGATTTTTGGATATTGAAATAAAGGGTAGTATATTAGCGCAAGGGGGAGAATGATGGATAAGTTGTTACAAGAAATTATAAATTGGTTAAGGATGAGAGATGAAAAAATTGTTATTGGTATTTCAGGACATGGTGCAGCTGGAAAAACAACGTTTGCTAATAGACTCGCAAATCTACTAAATCAAAATGAAGCAAATTATATTAATACAGATCCTTACATTGTCAGTTCAGATATCCGTAAGCATGCAGTGATTCACTATACATATCAAAATGAAAATCATCATTATAAAATGACAGCTTGTCATCCAGCGGCACACCATTTGGCAGCTTTAGAAAGAGATATTCAGATGGTTAGAGCTGGGCTAGATTTTTATACGATAGATACGCATTATATGAAAAGTAAGTTGATTTCTTCGAAAAATAAAGTAACGATTGTGGAGGGAATGAGTGCCGCATTTATTAACCCTGATTTATTTGATTTGAAAATTTATTTTTATACAGATGGCGAAACGGAACTAATGAGAAGATCAAGCCGGGATATAGCTGAAAGGGGAGCGGATATAAGTTATTTAAGGCAGTCTCATGAAGAACGACGAATTCAATATGAAGTATTTATGCATTCGTATAGTCAGCGTTTTGATATCATTATCAAAACTTCTGATGAAACAATATGTTTAGAAAAGAATACATTTGAGTTTTATAAAATTTAAATGAAAATCCTCACTTTGTTAATTACATTATGACGGTTAATTTTTCTTACGGAGTACTTGTATTAAACAAATGTATTATTTAATCAATAATACATTCATTATGAAATATCTAAATTTAAAAAAAGATTTAGTAGCCTTCTTTCATCTATATAGATGAAAGAAGGCTACTGTAATTTTTGCATGAAAGGAGAATAGAATGAAACACATAATAAAAGACATATTAATAAATTATTTTAAAGAAATTCATTCACTAGCAGTGGAAGAAGAATTGTATAAGGATAGGTGGAATACGGATCTGCATTATAAAATAATGGTAAATGGAAAGCGATATTCCGCAAGATTTATAAATAGCAAGCGAACAATCAATCCAGCCTTTGGGGCGTTATCAAACGAACAACTGATAGAGCAAGTACGGTTTACCTATTATTTACGCGAACATGAAATTCCTTTTATGCAGATAAACAAGAATAGGGCAGGAGAGCCATTTACACTTGTCGCTTGGAATGATGAACAATACCGATTTGTATTGTCTAATTGGATTGAGGGAGAACATATTACGCATTGCACAGAAAACATTGTAGAAGCCTTCGGAAAGGAAGCAAGAAAGATTCATGATATTTCTTGCGCATTTCAAAGCTCGATTTTTCAAAAGATATCTCATTTGGATGGGTATGTTGAGTTTATTAATATGTTAGAAAGTAGGGCAAGCGCATGTAAGGAATTGCGGGAGTATATAGATCTTGCTAAATATCATATAGAGTGCGCATATACGAGTGAACTAGAATTTATCGTACAAACAGATTTAAATCCTTTGAATGTTTTATGGGGCTCAAGTCAAAAGGTAAAAGGAATTGTGGATTTTGAATCTATTAGTTATGTTGACCGCATTGAAGGACTAGCCTTTTTAATAAAATGGTATTCTCGAACAGAAGGAGTACAGTCTCATGAGGTGTGTTCGAAGGTTGCTAGTTCATTTTTAATAGGGTATAAGGCCCATAATATTTTAACACCAAATGATTATAAGAGATTTTCTGCCTTGTTATGGTTATCCGGTAGTTTGAATTGGAATTTTGTGAAGAAAACGCTAGGTGTAATAAGTGATGAGAGGGAATTAGAAGAACATTTGGAAGTTTGTAGAGTGAGGGGAGAAAGACTATCTTCATTATTAACTTGTACATAACATGTATTCTCCTAGTCTGGGACTCAAATAAGAAACCATAGGATGTGTTCTAAAAATGAAAATACAAATAGTATTGTTTGATGGTTTCGGAGAACTTGTCTCTTTCGCACCGTTTGAGGTACTGAAAAGAGCTATAGAAGAAGGGGCTCCATTTATAGTTGAATTCGTTTCGAGTGAACAAAAGCAGGAAGTTATTACCTCGTTTGGAGTTACAGTTAAACTACATGATTTTTTACGAATGGAGAATCGTCCAGATTTGTTAATTGTACCTGGTGGTGGCTGGAATCATAAAGCAGAGCATGGGGCACGAAAGCAAGCAGAGCTTGGAACTTTGACTAAAATGATTAGCGAGATGCACAATGCAGGAACAATCGTTGCTGGTGTGTGTACAGGAGGTATGCTATTAGCTGCCTCTGGTATATTGAACGGTCGAAAGGCAACGATGCACTATTTGGCACAGGATGAAATGAGTGAATACGGGGCAGAGCTTCTTCATTACAGAATTGCGGATCAAGGGGATGTTATCACTGCAAGAGGAGTCACTTCAGGAGTTGATTTGGGGCTTTGGATCACGGAAAGATTCGCAAGCCCTAAAATTGCGGCTGCCGTTGAATACAGAATGGAATATGAGAGGCGAGGTGTTGTTTGGAAGTAATTTGCTTTCTTTTTTATCCTATTTTAAATGGGAGGGGGGCTGCCCATAAAAGCCCAATTCATATGTACTAATAATCAGTCGGGATGCCAAAACTCTTACTGATTAAAGTTTCATTTTATAATTTTTACTTTATTAAAAGTTGATTTGTTAGAAAGGATAATCATTTATTGATATAATGAATGGATGCGTGGCAGGAAATAGATAGAAAGATACTGCTAGTAATTTATACTTAAAATGTAGGGAGATTGAACAGAGTTATGGGGACAGAAAAAGAAATTAGTTCCGCTAAATTAATATGGAAGATGACGCGCCCGCATACGTTAACGGCGACGTTTTCTCCTGTAATTTTAGGGACAGTGGCATCACTTTATGTTGCTAAAATTGATTGGCTGTTATTTATTGCGATGATGCTTGCATGTTTAGCATTGCAAATAGCAACGAACTTATTTAATGAGTACTATGATTTTAAACGTGGATTAGATACCGCTGAATCCGTTGGCATCGGTGGCGGAATTGTCCGTCATGGATTGAAGCCAAAAAATGTGTTAACAGTTGCGCTTTTATTATATGTCGTAGCAGCTTTTATTGGCATTTATATTTGTATGAATAGCAGCTGGTGGTTAGTTGTCATTGGTTTAATTGGGATGGCAGTTGGCTATTTATATACAGGCGGTCCATTACCAATTGCGTACACCCCGTTTGGAGAATTAGTTTCCGGATTGTTAATGGGGACATGTTTTGTACTCATTGCTTTCTTTATTCAAACGAATACGATAACGATTGAAAGTGTATTGATTTCCATTCCAATTGGAATTTTAGTCGGTGTAATCAATATGTCGAATAACATCAGAGATATCGAAGAAGATATTAAAGGTGGAAGAAAGACATTAGTAATCCTCCTTGGGAGAGAGAAAGCTGTGGTAACACTAGCGGTAGCCTTTTTCATTGCGTATTTATGGATTGCCGTAATTGTATTAATGGGTTATATAAGCCCTTGGGCATTAGTTATGTTCCTAGGTTTGAGAAAGCCAATTTCTGCAATTCAAAGTTTCCAAAAAGGGGCAAAGGATCCTGGGTATATGCGCATCGCAATGAAATCAACAGCGATGACAAATACGATTTTTGGCTTCTTATTATCAGCAGGATTATTAATTAGTTATTTGTTTTAAATAAAAAATATGGTTAAATAACTTAACCCCAGTTTCTCAATTTTAATATAGAGAGATTGGGGTTTTTATTTTGACTTTGTTTAATGTTAAAAACAGTTTCATTTGAAATGCAAATACCAATAAATTGCAACTTCATCATTTTCAATATCCAAACCTTTATAAACAAGAAAATCACACCCACCAATTACAAATCCGCATTTTTCATAGAACTTACATGCTGCGACATTATTATTTTGCGTTTCAAGCATGATACCTGGCATATTTCCTTTTTTTGCCCACTGCTTTGCTTGATCAACTAATCTTTTACCAACTCCGAGTGTACGATATTTTTTATCTACCGTTATATCTTCTATGTAAGCATAGTGGTTCCAATTCTTTTTCAATACCATTAATCCAATGATTTGGTTATGTAACAGTGCTATGTAAATGACTTGATTAGGTTTATTTATATATTCATTGTAAGCCAGTTCTTCATTATCATCTTGATTTTGTAAATAACTTTTTTCATAACTTGGAACGTCTTCTACTGTATATTCTATACGTTTATTTCCTTTGGAAAGAGAAAGAATTAACCGAGCATTCACTATAAAACTGTCATCAATCTCCGGGAGATTATCTAAATCATTTGTTTCTAACTCTCTAATTACAAGGTTCATCGGGGCACCTCCACATAATAATATTTCTTCTAGTTCTTCATTTGGTTCAAATGAATTCCAATTACAAAATTATAATAGAATTTCAATAGTACGGCTATCTTTGTATTTTATCTTTATACCAGTATGTTGTTATCTTGATATAAAAATATTGTTTAGAAAGAGTAGTATCTTTTATTTTGGATGTATATCCAGTTTTCAAATTTAACTGTAGTAGAGAAACAAATATTTTTTAAAGAGTGGATGCCATACGTTATTCTTTAACTAAATTCGACATTATCTGCATTTTATCTTCACCTTCCTCTATTAATCTATTTATTGTAAACATCAGCTGGAGTTAATGCTCAGCTGTATAAATAATGAATATAAAAATTAATAGGGAAAGGATCGAAAAATAATGAAAGAATCACAAAGTAAGAAAAAAACAAGTCGACTAACTAAGGTAATAATATCTCTAGGAGTTGTTTTAGCAACGACCTTTTTCACCTTCTTTTTAATAGGAAAATGGAACTCTATCCCAGCGAAGGGAATAGCTAACGAAAGTAGTAATCAAGTTAACACGCAACAACAAGAAAAGAAAAAAGAAACACCACCAGCAAAACAGAAAAGACCTGATGGAAAACCGGTGGGAAAGGTTGTTTATTTAACATTCGATGATGGTCCTAGCGAACTAACTGGGAAATTTTTAGATGTACTAAAAGAGCAACATGTTGCTGCGACATTTTTTATGCAAGGTAGCAATTTACAAAATACAGGTTTTCAGGAAAACGTAAAACGAGCGGTAAAAGAAGGACATTATATTGGTGCTCATAGTATGACACATAATAGTGATAAGCTATACAAAAAAGGACAATTTGTACCGGAGATGAAAGAAACGTTAGCTCTTATCCATAATATTACGGGTACAACTCCTAAATTAGTTCGTCCGCCATATGGATCTGCACCAGGATTAAAGGGCGAGGAAATTCGTAACCAAATTGTAGAAGCAGCAATAAAAGTTTGGGATTGGACAATAGACTCAAATGATTGGAAATTAAAAGATAATCCAACTCAGATTATCGATAATGTAAAGAAACAGACAACAGAAGAAGTAGAAGTTGTTTTAATGCATGAAAAGGCGCAAACATTACAAGCCCTTCCTGAAATTATTAAATTTTATAAAGAGCAAGGGTATGGATTTGGGGTATATAATGACGAGGATCATTTTCGTCTAAACTTCCAAAAAGATCAACGTCTATAGTATAAACATAGTTATTTTAAAAAGGTGTTTTTATTACTAAATCAATAATTAAGCCAAAAGTCGATTTCCTATACGATAAAGAAATCGGCTTTTTTTATAAAGTTGACTTTTTAATCAAAAAGGTTTATTCTACTTGTGCAAGTAACGACTTGCATTCGGGTTTGGATAAAGATTATGTGAAAGTTGGATGAAACGTGAATGAAATGACAAATACATCAGAACGTATTATTGAGGCTTTTTTAGAACTATTTCGTACTCATGGCTATAAGGGAACGACGACTCGCTCGATTTCGGAATTAGCGGGCGTAAACGAAGTAACAATCTTTCGGAATTTCGGAAGCAAAAAGAATATTATGGAAAAAGCTGTCGAATCTTTATCGCGTGATATGGAATTGAATAAATTAATGCCTGGAGAGATGACTTGGAATCTTGAAGATGACTTGCTATCTATTGCAGAAGGATATCTTGCATATATAGAAAAGTTAAAGGATTTAATTTTGATTAGTTTTCAGGAAGCTGAAATGTTCCCAGAGCTTAAAGAAAAAATTGCATTAATTCCTAAACAATTAAAAGATAATTTGGTTTCATATTTTATTGAGATGAGAGAAAAGGGAAAGCTTATTGAAACTGATATGGAAGCTCAGGCGATGAACTTTATTTGGATGAATTTCGGTTACTTTCTTTCTAACTCACGCTTCGGGGACAATTTATTTTCAAATTCAAAAGAGAATTTTTTAAAACATAGTGTCCAACTATTTTCTAGGGGGCTAACTCCCTAGGTCTTTTTTTACACCGGATGCAAGTAAGCACTTGCTATAATAAAACAACAAGGAGTACGACAATGAAAACTTTAAAAAATTTCTTTAAATTCCCCCCAACATTCATTGGAATTGCAACAGCATTTGCCTTTCTGTTAATTTTCTTTTGTGTGTGGATGACTGCATACGATGGTGTTACTGATCGGGTAAACCAATTAAAAATCGGATTAGTTAATGAAGATAATCAAATGGGAACTGATATTGAAAAAAGCTTGAAGGAAAATCTGCCCTTTAAAGTTAAAAGCTATAGCTCGGTAACGCACGCCCAAAAAGACATGGATAACAGGAACTTAGATATGGTTATTCAAATTCCTGCAAATTTCTCAAGCCTATTGAAAGAAAATAATACTACAGAGATTAACTATTTCATCAATCAAGCAAACTCATCTTTGGCAAAACAGATTATGGAAGGCGCGGCAAAGGATATTACGCAAACAGTTAATAAAAACGTATATGCGTATAAACAAAAGTTTATTTCATCTAACCTATCTAACGAACTAAGTACAGTGATACCGTCAGAAGAATTGGCCCAAAAGTTATCAGAAAACATTACGAAAGCTGTAAGTTCATTAAACATTGATTCTGTGCAATCATCTGTCGAAAAAACAAACAATACAGATGGCTTTGCAGCAACCATGATTCCATTTTTAATTGTTCTTGCTTCATGGGTTGGAGCGATGCTTATGAGTTTAAATCTTAATATTGTTGCAACAATATTAAAAAACACGCACGGAAAATGGTCTATATTTTTATCAAGACAAGTTATTAACATTGTCGTATCTGTTATTTTAGCTATTATCACGTTATTATTAATGACCTTATTTAATGTTAAATTGAATACAAGCTTGTTTGAAACATGGATCTTCCAAACTCTTGTCTTTTTCTCTTTTTTAAGCGTAACGCAAATGTTTATCGTTCTATTTGGTCCTGCTGGTATGATGTTTAATATCATATCGCTGTCAGTACAATTAGTTACTTGTGGAGTAATTGTTCCAAAAGTGTTGATATCCAATTTTTACCAAATTGTCGGTTCTCTTTTCCCTGGAACTTATGTAGCTGACGGATATCAAACAATAATTTTTGGTGGGGGAAATCTATCACACGATATGAATATTCTTCTTTGCACTTCAATTATTACCATTCTTATAGCGGTGGGGAGAATTATGCTGCAAAGAGATAGTAAAAGTGAATTGATCAAACAAACTGCCAACAGATAAAAAGCTTATATTACATGTGAAGTGCACCCTGATTGCTAAACAAAGTCTAACAATCGAGGGGCACTTTTTTTAGTCAAATTCTCTTAGCGTACGAAATTCGCGTTTTTCTCCGTAGCGAAATAGGGCTCATATGCTCTAACCTCATTCTATTAGTAAATAGCCTGCAATCATTGTCCTCTGTACATGAAATAAATTTGGTTTGTAATATAATCTGAACTAAAATGAAGTCCGTTTTTTATCCACCACATAATGATTCCTACCAATGAAGCGGTTTTAATCTCAATGGCAACATAATCTTCGGGTAGCTCTGTCTCACTATTATTTCTGCGCGTTTCTACTAATTTCTTTATTAATAGAAATAATTGTTCCTCAAAATGATTCATATTAAATAAAACAGATAAATAATTTCGATGAATATATAAATAATCAAGCAATTGTGTTAGCTGTTGTTTTTCTGATAAATTGCTTACGTGTATTAAAGCGGTAATTTTATTAGAAAGTTCGTTTAAAATTTCATCAGTGAGTTGCATGAGTAAATCCTGAATATCTTGATAGTGTAAGTAAAATGTTGTCCGATTTAATCCAGCTTCGTTTGCAATTTTCTGGACTGTTAAATTTGAAATAGTGGATTCCTCTTGTAAAAGGGAATAGACGGCATTTTTAAACATTTCTCTTGAACGAAGTGTACGAGGATCCTCTTTTTTAGATGTAGACATTTTGAAACTCCTTTATAGATTTTTCTTTGACTTTCTCGACATAGCATATTTTCAATGTCGATTAATGAACATTTTTAACAAAATTGTTCATGGTCAGGAATATGTATCTTTGTTACTATGAATTTTATCGACACTGTGTCGATAATGCAACTATAGAAAAAGGGAGTTTACAAATGGAGAAGGGAATAACAGAAAAAAATAAGAAAATTTTATTACTTGTACTAATTGCTGGATGTTTTTTATCAACATTAAACCAGACGTTACTTAATGTGGCAATGAGTAAATTAATGGAAGTATTTGATGTTACAGCTACAACTGTACAATGGTTAGCAACAGGTTTTATGCTCGTAAACGGTGTTTTAGTGCCAATTACGGCATTTTTAATGAAACGTTTTACAACGAGGCAATTATTTATTAGCTCAATGATTTTTTTATTGATCGGAACATTACTATGTGCCGGTGCCATCAATTTTGGCATGTTATTAACAGGAAGAATGATTCAAGCAATTGGGGCAGGAATTATTATGCCGCTCATGATGACAGTTATTTTATATTTATATCCTAGTGAAAAGCGCGGGAGTGTTATGGGAACTATCGGCTTTGCTATGATTTTTGCGCCAGCCATTGCTCCAACGTTATCTGGTTTTATCATTGAATATGTATCATGGAGATGGTTATTTATTGGATTAGCTCCATTTGTATTCATCGTCATTATTCTTGCGCTAAAATATTTAATGAACGTTGCAGATACGACAAAAGCAAGATTGGATATTGTAAGTGTCATTTTATCAACGATTGGCTTTGGTTGCGTTTTATTTGGATTCAGTAGTGCAGGAAGTAAGGGATGGGATCACCCGATTGTTATTACGACAATTATTACCGGGGTACTTGTTACAACGCTATTTTGCTTACGTCAAATAAAGTCTAACGATCCATTATTAAATTTATCCGTATTTAAGTATAAAATTTTTACTCTTACATCAGTGATCAATGTACTTATCACGATGATTATGTATGCTGATTTAATTCTTTTACCGATTTACTTACAAAACGGAAGAGGATTTACTGCATTTGAATCAGGTTTACTTCTATTACCTGGAGCGGTCATTAATGCATTCTTATCACCAATTACAGGTAAAATGTATGATAAATACGGAGCAAAACCACTCTTTATTACAGGGTTAGTATTTATCATTATTTCGATGTGGGGGGTAATTGATTTAACTGAATCCACAACGTATATGTATGTAATGGTGCGTACTATTCTTTTACGGATTGGGTTAAGTTTCATTTCAATGCCTTTAAATACAGCAGGACTAAATGCTTTACCTAGAGAATTAGGTTCACATGGTTCAGCCGTAAATAATACGGTTCGTCAATTAGCTGGTGCTATTGGAACAGCTGTTGTTATTACTATATATACAACTCAAGCAACTTCACACGCTTCAGAGTTATCTTTAGAAAATGGAAACATTACAGCTATTCAACTAGCGAAATTATCCTCTATTTTCGGCTCAAGCGATGCGTATCTATTCATGTTATTTTTATCTTTCGTAGCATTAATCTTTGCATGTTTCATGCCTAAAAAAGTGGCAACTCAAAAACTTGAAAGTAAGGCAAGTAATTAGAATGGTTTATAGAGTTGTTTAGAAAGTATATGATGGAAGAAAAGCAAGTGATCTAATAATTAAGGTCATTTGCTTTTCTTTTTGTTTATGCACTTAACTGTATTTTGTAAAGATATTAAAGGAGACATGAAAAAATCCACCTACAACAATTAAAAGATTGATTGAAACAATATAAAAAGGACTCGTAAATTTATCCCACTTTAATGGGTAGTAAGACCCCTACCTCAAAATTCAGAGAAAGCAAAGAAGTTAGGTAGGGGATCAACTGCCCATAAAAGTCCGATTGGTGAGGGCTGATTAAAGTTTCACTTTATAAGAGTTCTTTTTTGTAATTGCTATAATTTCTACTTAGGAATTGAAAATAAAATTAATCCGGATTATTATATTGTTATTGTAAATTTATTTTATTGAAGGAGGATACATAGATGAAAAGCTCAAAAGGCTCTATTGAATCAGAGATAAGCAAAGCAATTACTCACTGGGAAAAGGACTACCTAGGACGCGGGTCTATATCCGTTAAGACAGATATATTACGGGATATGATTATCGTAAATTTACAAGGTGTTTTAACGCCGGCTGAATATAGTGTTTGCGAAACAAAAGACGGTATGTTAACGATAAAGAAAAATCGTTCGGAGCTAGTTGAATCTGGAATTGATGATCTGAAAGAGATTATACTAGAATTAACTGGAGAGAAAGTGAAGAGCTTTCATACGGATATAAGCTCCCGTACAGGCGAACGAGTAATGATTTTTAAATTGCTTCATAATCTTGAGGAGAAATTTTAAAAATACCTTAAGGTTAGTGGAAGGATTAAGAAACCTACAAGTTTTGCACTTTATTAACAGGCTAATAATTAAAAACTTGAAGTTATTTAGGTATAATAAATCTTAATTCTAATAACTCTTAAAAAACGGATAAATAAATTGACAAACTGCTTAATATGGTTTATCTTATAATTGTTTTAAAAAATTGATAGATGCTCATTTTAACAGCTTGCTATAATTAAGGCTTTAGCATTTTTTTAATATGTAATATTGACTAAATGAAAAAGTTTCTTAATTAAAAGATAGCGTATAACATAAATTGATATATTGATTGCATAATCTAGGAGATCAGAAATATACATTTCTTTTTAACAGGAGTAATACATACATTATTATCCTCTATAAAATGGGAGCTCTTCAAAAAACTTTATTGAAGTTAGTTGAAGGGAAACCGACAATCTCCATAATTCAATGATGATATAAAATCATTGAATTATGGAAGTTGTCGGTTTTTTTTATGGGAAAAAACGATGCACTAAAAAGAGTGAATGAAAATTAGTAAATTTAAAAAATTATCTTAATTAAAAGGAATTTTTATAGGTTATTTTCGCTTAGAAGGGAGTATTTAACATGTTAATTTCGCTGAGTTCATCAACACTGTTAACATTATTTTTTATGGCGCTTAGTGCTTCTTGGCTAAGTGGATTATTGTTTTTACATGCAAGGATGCCTTTACGTTTTGTTCATATCCATATTGGTATCGCTGCTTTGCCTTCATTGATTTCTTTACTCGCACTTGTTAATAACAATGGAGATAGAGTTGTGGGGCCTTGGCATCTAGATACTTTAGCTTGGTTAATGGCTTTCTTTGTTCTTACAATTGGTTTAATCATTCAGCGTTTTTCTGTACGTTACTTAATGGGAGACCGCTCATATCGAAAATACTTTGCACTTTTTACATTTACTACAGGTGTATCTTCGGTTGCATGGTTAAGTGACGATCTTCGTTTCATGATCATTTGTTGGGGAGCAACGCTTATAGGATTGGTTCTACTCATAGGGCTAAATAAAGGGTGGAAAGTAGTTAGTGAAGCAACTAAAATCTCTGGCTATTTATTTACAATAAGTTGGATTGCGTTGCTATCAGCTATCATTTGGCTTTTTCAAGTAACTGGACAGTGGCAATTAACATCAGTTTTAACGAATGAAAATGTAGCGCTACATGGAACATTGGAGAGAACAGGAATTAACTTATTAATTATATTAGCGGTGATGATTCCAGCAGCACAATGGCCTTTTCAAAGATGGTTAATTGAGTCCGCTGTTGCTCCAACTCCTGTTTCTGCTATTATGCATGCGGGTTTAGTAAATGCTGGCGGTATCATGTTAACTAGATTTTCACCTCTTTTTCATGATGATATTGCACAAATCATTTTACTTATTTTCTCTAGTATTTCTGTCTTGATAGGTACAGGAATTAGTTTAGTCCAAGTTGATTATAAACGTCAGCTAGTGGGTTCAACTATTGCACAAATGGGATTTATGCTTATTCAATGTGCATTAGGCGCCTATTTAGCGGCTGTTATTCATTTAATTTTACATGGTTTGTTTAAAGCTACACTGTTTTTACAAGCTGGTTCTTCAGTGCAACGTTTTGGGGTAGTGAATCAGTCTAATGAAAAGATGTCCAATTTATGGATTATAGTCGGGCGTGTTTTAGGATTATTTATAGCAATTACTTTCTGGTTTATGACTTCTGGAGAGGGGTATCAACTAGTTAGTGCGTTAATCTTAGGCTGGTCACTATACTTTTCATGGAAACAGCTTGTTGTTTTTGGAGAGGGAAGAATGGGACGAATTGCTGGCGTAATTGTTTTGATTGGATTTTCTCTCATTTACTTTACCGTTCATAATTCTCTTTATAAATGGTTGCATACTGATATTTATCAAAGTGTTCAACCTTCAGCTCCAGCCGTTATCTTTGTTATATGTATTTTACTATTTAGTAGTGTTACTAGTACTTTCGTTACTCGTCATCAATCTTCTACTTTATTCGCTGTACTTTATCTTTGGTTAGTTCGAGTAGGTGAGGCGAGAAGAAAATCAGTAGAAAGTCACCAAAGCTATCTGAAACATTATGTATCAAAGGGAGGTAATTCGTGATGAGCATATCGTCAATATTAAAGAAAGATACAAACATTGATATGCAAGAAAATAATATAAATGATTTAGTTGCATCTGCTAGCCGAGTTATTGCACCACTTTGGCCTATCTCTACGTTTGCAGCTCACCACCCTTGGATGGGACTTGAAAAGCAATCATTTGAACAAGTCGCAAATTGGCTAAAAGAAGCTCGTAATGTGGATATGTATCCTAGTACTTCCATGATTCATTCGGCAAAAGCGAAAGGTGAGATTGAGGAATCATTTTTACAAAGTAGTTTGTCTCGTTGGCTGGATTCACAATCTTTTCATATTCCGCGAGAGAAAGCAGAGCGATTTTGCCAAGCGGCTTTAAAGTTAGAAAAATTACCTTCTAGTCTATTATCATCGCCAGAATTAAATAAACTGGCAGACGAAATGAGTTATATAAATACAGGGAGTATGAAAGCCTCTGTTATGCAGCCAATAAGTTCGCTTATAGAGAATCAAAATAGTGAAAACCTATCTGATATTCTTAATTATCATATCATTAAATGGTGTAAATTATATCTTGATGACTCCGGATCAAGTTGGACGATGCCAAATCGAGAGAAAGGTTTTTATCGTGCATGGCAACACCTTATTACATTTGATCCAGCGCTCAGTAAAAATGAGCGTAAAGTTTTAAAAGATTGGCCACAAGATGCCGAAGTAGCTTTAGCGAGAGCGTTATTTGAACTAGGAATTTCTGAATCTAACATACAAGCTTATCTTGAAGGGCACTTACTTTCTTTACCTGGGTGGGCAGGAATGATACGATGGCGCTCACAACAATCAATTCAGGAACAGGGGCTTTTAATAGAATATTTAGCAGTTCGAATTTCTATGGAGCTGGCTATTGCAAAACCTTATTTACCTTTAAAAAATCAAAAGGTTGAGAAAAAAGTTTCGATCGTCCCACTTATAGCTTCTTGGATCTATTGGGGGAATATTTCAACACGGGAATGGTCACAAATGTCTGCAGCTGAACAAAGCGAATTGTTAGCATTTGCATATCGTTTTGATGAAAATATTCGCAGGAAACTTTGGCTGGAAGCTTGGGAACAAACGCATGCAGAGCAATTAAGAGAGAAGATTGCTTCTAAACAATGTGCAACCAATGATAAAAAGCGTGTATTAGCTCAATTAGCATTTTGTATTGATGTACGTTCAGAACCGTTTCGTCGCCACTTAGAAAAACTAGGTCCGTTTGAAACGTTTGGAATAGCTGGTTTCTTTGGGTTACCAATTGCGACTAGTGAACTAGGTAGTAATGACAGCCATCCTTCTTTGCCAGTTATACTGAAACCGAAGCATCAAATAAAAGAGCTTACAGATGAAAATGAATTTAAATCTTATGAGCAACGTAAGAGGGTAGGCAGTTCGGTGCGTTATACATTTAAAACGATGAAACAGAACGTACTGACAAGTATGGCGCTACCTGAGTTAAGTGGTCCTTTACTTGGTCTACAGATGGTGACAAGAAGCTTTGTCCCAAGAGGAGTTGGTGGTTTCATTCGTAAACTTCGTAAAACTATGTTACAAAAACCTGATACAACATTCTCGCTTAATTATGTTCATGACACAAAAGGTGAGATACCTATCGGTTTTACGAAAGAAGAAAAAGTGAACTATGTGCGTCAAACTTTAAAAATGGTGGGACTGACAGAAAAATTTGCTCCTTTAGTTGTAATGTGTGGACATAGTAGTCAAAGTACGAACAATCCTTATGCGGCAGCACTTGAGTGTGGTGCTTGTGGAGGCGCAGCAGGGGGATTCAATGCAAGAGTTTTCGCTACTTTATGTAATCTTCCAGAAGTAAGAGAGGCGTTGTCTGCTGAAGGCATTAACATTCCTGAGGATACCATTTTTGCAGCAGCTGAACATAAAACAACAGTGGACGAATTGGAATGGATTTACGTCCCAGAACTTTCGAAAACTGCGCAAGAAGCGTTTGATTGTATCGAGACGATTATGCCAAATGTGAGCCAACATGCAAATAGAGAACGTTTAACGCAATTACCTAATTTTAAAACGAAAATAAAAAATCCGAGTAAAGAGGCGCATCGATTTGCAGAAGATTGGAGTGAAATACGTCCAGAATGGGGATTAGCGCGTAATGCATCTTTTATTATCGGAAAGCGTGAATTAACTCAAGATTGTGACTTAGAAGGTAGGGCTTTCCTTCATAATTATGATTGGAAACAGGATGAAAGTGGAGATATATTAGCTAATATTATTGCAGGACCAGGAACAGTTGCGCAGTGGATAAATCTACAATATTACGCATCAACTGTAGCTCCTCACTATTATGGTAGTGGAAATAAAACAACCCAAACCGTAACGGCGGGTCTCGGTGTTATGCAAGGGAATGCTAGTGACCTGTTGCCAGGCTTACCTTGGCAATCCGTTATGCAGTCAGATAGTGAGACGTATCATTCACCACTTCGTTTACTAATTGTCATTCAAGCACCTATTGAATATATAGAACGTTTGTTAAATAATGATTTCACATTTCGAGAAAAAGTTCAAAATGGATGGGTTAGACTTGCAAGTGTTGATCCAGAGGGAAGCTGGAAAAACTGGTAACAATTATTATTGTTACTAGCTTAAAAGTTTCATAAATACAATAATGAAGAAAGGGTGCTCCATATGAATTCAAAGAATAAAAAAGTTTTATTATTAACAGACATTGAACACGGAATAGAGCCTAGTATCCAACAAGTAACTAACATTCAACAAGAAAACATGTTGACTATACACAGCTATGATTCTGTAATTGTACATCCTTATGGAGATATAATGAGATCTATTATTATTGCTATTTATCAAGAAAATGTTAAAGAAATTTTTGTTGTCGGAATAGAGGATAAAAAAACTTCTTCAGTTAATCTACAAACTCAACGTGATTTCATAAAAGATAATATAGAATTAGACTATCTCTTTAAAAATTGCATGCCTGAATTTTCAAGTGGTAGCCTTAATCAATGGCTGAGTGGACAAAAAAATGTTAGTGAAAATATTGAAAAGAGTATAGATATGATCCGTCATCATCCATTAGTACCTTCTGATATTGAAGTTCATGGTTTCATAATTGATAGAACGGGTGAAAAAGAAACGGTTGTTAAAGTTTCTGCTAATAAAGTACTGAAACAAATGGATTTTTATGTGTAAGTTATCGATAGATAAGCAACTTTTATTTGGACTTGTGTCCTTTACAAAGAGCAAAAGAAATCTTCTATAAATGGGGATCTTTTGCTCTTTTTGTTTGAATTTTTAATGTGTTTTATAGGAGATACCTAATATGTACATAATAAAAATATATAACTTTTCGCATAAAATTTTAAGGACGGATTAGCAGGCGGAAAATAAAAATTTATGTTGTGATTTATTTCAAGATTATTACTAAAAAGAATGGAGATTCTTTAATTATGAGAATAAAACAGTTAAAACCTAAAGTGATATGGAAAAAAAGAATGTTGCTAACTCTTTTTATTGTTTTCGGATTGATTATTGCGGGGGTTGTTTTTTGGAATGTTTCACCTATTCCGAAAGCGTTTCTCATAAAAAAAGCATTTGAAGGTGGAATGTTTGTTCAATCTAATAATTATAAAAACGCTCTAAAAGAGACACGAATTGTTAAAGATATCAATTATAATTCTAAATTTCCTGATGGTACATTAGACATTATTTATCCCAAAAATTTTATAGGGAAAACACCTGTTATTTTTTGGGTGCACGGGGGTGGATTTGTAGGTGGAGATAAATCAGACATTACTGGTTATGCAGTAGAATTAGCTGCTCGTGGTTATACAGTGATAAATATAAATTACGCTCTTGCTCCTAAAAGAAAGTATCCTACACCAGTACTACAACTTGGTGAGGCTTATGAATATATAAAAGCAAATGCAAAGAAATATAATGTAAAACTAGATGACCTATATTTTGCAGGAGATTCTGCGGGAGCGCAAATATCTGGACAATTTGTTACTATTCAAACATCTCCAGATTATGCGAAATTAACCGGGATTGACGCTGTTGTTGCTCCTTCTACAATTAAAGGTATACTGCTATTTTGCGGCCCGTATAATATGCCTGCATTAGCTAAAATGGAAACATCCAAAGAAGTGCAAAACTTTATGCGTACTACTGGCTGGGCTTACTTTGGGAAAAAGAAATTTGAAACATTACCTGAAATGGAAATCGCCTCTATTTATAAACACGTTACAAAAGATTACCCACCAACGTTCATCACAGATGGAAATACTGCATCATTTGAAGAGCAAGGTAAAGCATTAGCTTCTACTTTACAAAATAAAGGAGTATCTGTAGATACACTTTTCTTTGATAAAAATATCTCTGGCGAGTTAGCACATGAATTTCAATTTAAAATGAACACTCCAGCAGGTGAAGAAGCTTTTAACCAAGTTCTTAAATTTCTAAATGAAAATAAATAATATATATACTATTAACTTTTTATAAGCTTAGTTTAATACCATATATGGGTGAACAAAATATTGCATTAATAATCTAATGGTAGCAAAAATAAATTTGATAAGAAGTATATAGTAAGAATGATTTGGAGATACAGATGGGGATATAACTATTTTATTTAGGACGGTGCACTTTAAATGGATTTACAGAAAGGGAAATTATATTGGAACACAACTTTTTCTAATACACCTTCTTATCCTCGGTTGGAAGAAGATATAAAATGTGACGTACTAATAATAGGAGCAGGAAGTTCAGGTGCTCAATCAGCATACTATTTGAGTGAATCAGATTTAAATATTGTTGTCGTTGATAAAAGAAAGGTAGGACACGGGAGTAACCTTACAAATACAGCACTTATTCAATATTTAGGTGACAAGATGTTTTTTGAACTTGTAAATACATTTGGAGAAGAGTATGCAGTTAAGCATATGAAATTATGTGAACAAGCTATTAATGATATTGAATATGCTGATCAAAACTTGCCTTATTGCTCTGATTTTAAACGACGTGACAGTTTATATTATGCAAGTTATGAAGAGGATATAAAGAAATTAGAAAAAGAACTGTATTATTTACATAAGCATGATTTTAAAGCGACTTGGCTATCAGAGGAACAAATTGGACAGAGATATCCATTTAAAAAACGTGCAGCTATTTATACGTATAATGATGGTGAAATAAATCCTTATAAATTTACACATAGTTTATTAGAACAAGCTTCTAATAAAGGAGTTCAAATTTATGAAGATACAGAGATTGTTGGCAAAAAGTTAGAGAAAGAATGTGCTATCTTTTATACAAAGGGGGGCAATTCTATTACTGCCAATAAAGTAATTGTGGCTGCAGGATATGAAGGGTTAGAATTTAAAAAGGAAAAGAACGCTACACTGATTAGCTCATATGCAGTTGTTACTAATCCTATAGAAGATTTATCTTCTTGGTATAAACGTACTCTCATTTGGGAAACTGCGAGACCATATATTTATATGAGAACTACTGCAGATAACAGGATTATTATAGGTGGGTTAGATGAAGATACAAACATTGCTCAAGAAAGAGATTCAAAATTAATCCATAAAAAAGAGAAATTAGTAAATGAATTTAATAAGCTCTTTCCCAATATAACAGTTGAACCTGAATTTTATTTAAGTGCTTTTTATGGTGGTACTCATGATGGTTTACCTATAATTGGAATGTATGAAGAGTTTCCAAATTGTCACTTTATCTATGCGTATGGAGATAATGGATTAGTATATAGTATGGTGTTTTCTAAAATTGTTCGAGATATAATTATTAACGGTTCAAGTCCGGATTTGAATTTATATTTACAAACTAGACCAAAACTAAATGAGTAAGCTACATGTATGCAAAATCAAGGTAGTATAAAAAAGTAATAGTTTTTACGGTTTTAATTACTTTATATAGGAAGCAATTCTACAATTATAATCTCTCCAATATATTTGGGGGGATTTATTTTTTTTTAATGATTTATTGAAAAATAGTCTAATTAGACTATAATGAGTATATAGTTTAATTAGACTATTTATTTTGTTGAGTGTGAAAAAAGGAGGAAAGAGGTATGGTTGCAAAAGAGAGCAACTTACGCTTAGTGATAGCTGGGTTAATGCTAGGTATTTTAATGGCTGCAATGGATAATACAATTGTTGCCACTTCAATTGGTACAATTGTCTCAGATTTGGGTGGATTGGATAAATTCATCTGGGTTACTTCTGCTTATATGGTTGCAGTTATGGCGGGTATGCCTATTTTCGGGAAATTATCTGATATGTATGGTAGAAAGAGGTTTTATATTTTTGGTTTATTAATCTTCTTAATTGGTTCTGCATTATGTGGTACTGCGCAAAGTATTGTTCAGCTAAGTATTTATCGTGCAATTCAAGGTATAGGTGGGGGGGCACTGATGCCAATCGCCTTTACCATTGTATTTGATATTTTTCCTATTGAAAAAAGAGGGAAAATGACTGGGTTATTAGGGGCCGTATTTGGTTCTTCAAGTGTATTAGGACCTTTATTAGGTGCGTATATAACAGAAAATATAAGTTGGCATTGGATTTTTTACGTCAATATTCCAATTGGTCTAATGTCATTAATTTTTATTTTAAAAGCTTATAAAGAAAATAATCCACCTACTAAGCAAAATATTGATTGGTGGGGGGCGATAACACTCGTCATAGCAGTAATTAGCTTAATGTTCGCTTTAGAATTGGGAGGAAAAGAATTTAAGTGGGATTCGATACAAATCATTGGGTTATTTGCATCGTTTATTGTATTTTTTGTTGGCTTCCTATTGGTAGAAAGAAAAGTGAAAGATCCGATAATATCATTTTGGATGTTTAAGCGTAAGGAGTTTGCAATATCACAAATTATTACGTTTTTCTATGGAGCAACATTTGTTATTTTAACAGTATTTATTCCTATTTTTGTTCAGGCTGTATATGGTGGAACAGCAACTAATGCTGGATTAATTTTAACCCCAATGATGTTAGGTTCTGTAGTAGGTAGTGCAATTGGTGGAATATTTCAAACGAAAATTAGTTACCGCAACTTGATGTTATTATCTATAATATCCTTTGGGATAGGTATGTATTTGTTAGGAACGATGGATCCACAAACAAGCCGTGTACTTTTAACGATATACATGATTATAACGGGGTTTGGAGTTGGATTTTCGTTCTCTTTGCTTCCCACAGTTTCTATTCATAATATGGAACCGAGATTCCGTGGTTCAGCTACTTCAACAAATTCATTCTTTCGTTCACTAGGTATGACAATTGGAGTAACGATTTTTGGCTCCATTCAAAATAGTACCTTTACAGCTAACTTAAAGGATGCTTTTAAGGGAATAGAACATGGTTCCAGCATGTTAAATAATCTAGGTGATCCGAGTGCAATATTTCGCTCAGATGTAAGGTCCAGTATACCTACTTTTATTCTTGAAAAGGTTATAGCTGCTATGTCATCTTCCATTACTACTGTTTTTCTATTAGCTTTAATTCCAATTATCGTTTCGTTTATGGCAATATTATTTATGGGGAATGTCAAAGCTGGTACAAAGGATAATAAAGTGAATTTGAAGTTATAAATTTTATAAAACAAAAAGATTCTTTACTTATTTTTAGCTTATACTATTGGTATAGGTTATTAAGGAGTGGAGAGTTATGAATACAAAGCTTTTTATGCTGGGTCTTCTTATGGAGAAAAATAGGCATCCGTATGAAGTCCAGCAACTTTTAAAAAATAGTGAAATGAAATATTATATAAAAATTACTAAAGGCTCTTTATATTATACATTTGAGCAACTTGAAAAGAAGGGTTTTATAGAGGTTGTTGATATTATTCGTAATGAACAACGTCCTGAACGGACTATTTACGGTATTACTAAAAGTGGTAAACAAGAATTTGAACATTTATTATTAGAGCAAATGATAAAGAAAGAGGATATGCATCGTCCTATATATGAAGCGCTACTTTTTGCACAATATGGGGAAGAAGAATTAATTCTAGAACAGCTAAAAACTAAAATTTCTCAACTGACGTTATATCTTACTACCCTTCAAAAAGTATATGAAGAGAAGTGTGGAAAAGAGAGTGTAGCTAAGTTATATATATTATCTAGTGTCATTTTACATTTAAGAACAGAGTTAAAAGTTTTACAGAGTTTATATAACACTATAAAAAATGAAAAGATAGATAATATTGGAAATGATGTACTTAGAGAGATAGAAAATCAATGTTTATAGTGACAGATATTATAAAATAAAGAAAAGTATAATATTTTAATTCATAAATTAAAAACGTTAATTTGGACAGGTCTAATAGTATAGGGAACTGTCCATTTTTAATATGTAAATTCTCCATTCAATGTTAAGAAATCTTAATATTTTTGTAGGGTGAAAATTAAGATTTTTTCAGTAGATTGATTGTATGTTCTAAATTAACATTGGAGAGGAATTTATGAATGTTATTTGTTTTATGTAAGAGTATGTGAAGCGGCCTCGGATCGTAGGGGCTTTTTACCCAGTTCAAATCAACTTGCAAAACAGATGGTTTAAAAAAAGCAAAGTGTATTATTACGCATTAACGGGTAGTAAGACCCACATCTCAAAATTAAGTGGAAGCAAAGAAGTTAGGTGGGGGGCGGGATTCCCGTAAAAGACCGATTGGTGAGGGCTGATTAAAGTTTCACTTTATACGTGTAAGGTAAAACTAAATGTATAATACTACAGCATAGAACGAGATGTCAGAGAGGAAGAAAATATGATGCAGAAAGAAAAAATTTTAATTGTAGATGATGATATAGAGATAAGAAAAATCGTATCCATTTATTTAAAAAATGAAGGGTATGAAATTATAGATGCATCGGATGCTATAGAAGCTTTAGAAACTTTAAGAAATACAACAATTGATTTAATCATTTTAGATATTATGTTACCGAAAATGGATGGCATAGAGGCTTGTTTAAAAATAAGAGAACAATATCAAATGCCTATAATTTTTTTGTCAGCTAAAGATGAGGATATAGATAAGATCCAGGGATTAATGAGTGGGGCAGAAGACTACATTACCAAACCGTTTAATCCACTTGAATTAATGGCAAGAATTAAATCTCAATTACGAAGATATCGTGTTTATCAAACAGAAGAAGTAAAACAATTTATTCATGAAATAGGCCATCTTAAGGTAGACGAGGAGACAAGACAAGTTTTCATTAGAAATGAAGAAGTAAGGTTAACTCCAAAGGAATTTGACATACTTTCTTTATTAGTGAGAAATAAAGGAAAGGTTTTTAGTGTAGAAAAAATATACGAGATGGTCTGGGAAGATTCATTTTATAAATCAGATAATACAGTCATGGTTCATATTACTAAAATACGGGAAAAAATTGAAGAAAACCCTCGTCAGCCTGTTTATTTAAAAACAGTATGGGGAGTTGGCTATAGAGTATGATCGATCGTACGAAATTAAGGGATAATATATTCTTTTCTACACGCTTAAATATAAAGCTTATTTTAATTTTTTTGCTCTGTTTCATCGTTGCGGTTGTTACTTTTTTTCTCATAGCAATGAAAAGTGCAAATCTACTTTCTTATAATCAACAGATTGAAAAAGAAGCCGAAATAAGGGAAATAGCGATAGGGATAACTAATGATATACAAAAGCGTAATTTGGAATCTGGGCATATAGAACAAGTTATACCGATGATTCAATCTATCCAAAAGAAGAATGAAAATTTAAGGTTTTTAGTATTAGATTATAAAGGCCATATTATCTATCGTTCACATAATTTTCAATTGCAGGATAATCTCCCACAGGAATTATTACAGGAGAAATTAAATGTTACACCAAACGTCAGAAATCCTTTGTTTGAGAAGTTCATATTGTTTGTTTCACCAGTTTCATTTCAAGATGGAATTGGATATGTAATGGTACAATCTCCAAATTCGAATAAAACAATCTCGCCAACTCAATATAATCAAAATCTATTACTTGCTTTGGTAAGCAGTATATTAATTTTCATCCTTTTATTTTTGCTGTTTATGATCCCTATTACAAGATACATTAAAGAAATTGAACGAGGTATTCAAAAGATTGTAAAAAAAGATTGGAAACATTCCATACGTGTTAAAGGAAAAGATGAATTATCTTCTTTAGCTTATAATATTAATTGGATGGCTAGTCAATTAAGGGAGCGTTTTGAGAAAGAGAGAGCAATTGAGAAAGGTAAAAGTGAATTTATTACTAATATTTCTCATGATTTGCGTACCCCTTTAACGTCTATTATTGGATATTTAGCATTAGTAAATGAAAAACAATATCGAAATAAAGAAGAATTAGAAATGTATATTCAAAATACGTATAATTTAACATTAAAATTAAAAACTCTCATTAATGAATTGTTTGAATACACAAAATTATCTTTACCTGATGTTAAGTTGAGAAAAGAAAAAGTAGAATTGGGCAATTTGTTAGGTCAGCTAGTAGGAGAGTATATCCCGATTTTTGAAAAACAGCAATTAATTGTTAAACTAAATATCATTAATAAGGATATTTGGGTATGGGCAGATATAGAAAAACTGGTGCGTGTATTTGATAATTTACTATCTAATACTGAAAAATATAGTTTTTCAAATTCAACAGTAATAGTGGAACTAAAAAAAGAAGAAGATAAGGCATTTATTTGTATTACAAATAAAACAGATCATCTTGAAGCACAAGAATTAAGCAAGATGTTTGAGAAGTTTTATCGAGTTGATAAATCACGGTCGAGTCAAATACATGGATCCGGAATTGGTTTAGCAATTGTAAAGCGCACAATTGAATTGCATGAGGGTAAAGTATGGGCTGAAAGTCATGGAAATAGTCTTACGATACATGTAGAATTACAACTTTTAAAAAATGTTTAAAAACTATTTAAGAATTTTCATTATGTAACTAATATAAATGCTTAAATAAAGCATTTATAAATAATAGTAGGCTTCTTTTGGTAACCATTGCATGAATGCCATGCCCAAATGGGGAAATCTATAGTAAAGTCAATACCTTTCTGTTTCATGTGTCTTACAATGTATTTATATGCTGTGCAATCTTCTTTACTAACAAAAATAGGATTGGCTATAAGCTTACCTTCATTCAAAAGTGTATTTATAGCATTTTGGTTTTGAAAAGTCCATAGGATTGTTGAATCAATAAATGTATTTAAGTTTGATTGTTTATCAAATTGTTTTTTCATCTTTCGCTCCATTTTCTTTTTTATTTTGCAGAATTAAGAATAAATATGACTAATCGGACAATAAGAAATACCTATGTTAGATACAATTGTAAATGCTTATTTAAAGTAACAGCAAGGAATAACCTTTGTATATAGAGTGTACAATACATGCAAAACAGGATTAAAGAAGATTTTAAATATAATATGAAATAGTACAAAATAAGAATTTGATATATCTTTTATATATAAACTATTAATTGAAGTTTGTAATTACACATTATAGTTAGTATACTAACTATATAATTAGTGTGCTAACTATATTGGGGGTTATATGAATAATTTAGGCTATTTATTACACAAGGTAAGTATAATGACGAAAACAGAATTATCAAATCAATTAAAAGAATATAAAATAACAGCTCAGCAATGGTCTGTGTTAAAGGATATATCTCTTTATCCAAATGGAACCACCCCAGCTATGATTGCTGAAAGGCTCTTAGCAGACCGTCCAACAGTAACCGGGATTATACAAAGATTATTGCAAAAAGAATGGATTCTTATAAAACATAATCCTAAAGATAAACGGTCACATTTAATATTTTTAACAGATGAAGCTAAGACATTAATACAGGAGATAGAAAATGTAAGCGATGAAGTTATAAAAAATGCTACAGCTAGTATTCCTAAAGAGGAAGTAGAAAATACAGTTCGAGTTTTGCAAAGTATGATTCAAAATTTACAAAAAAATAAAGGGTGATTAAAATGATTTTAGTAACAGGTGCTACAGGGAATGTAGGAAAAGAGGTTGTAAAATGCCTAATAAAAAGAAATGCTACTTTCAAAGTCACAACGCGCAGTAGAGAAACTGAAGGAGTGTATTTTGATTTTGAAAATCCTTCATCTGTAAAGGCGGCTTTAACAGGTGTTACTAAAATCTTTCTAATAAGACCACCACATCTAGCTGATGCAAAAAAGTATTTCCAGCCTGTTGTAGATGCCGCAAAAGAAATAGGTATAAAACACATTGTATTTTTATCTTTATTAGGTGTAGAAAAAAATCCGATAGTACCTCATGCTAAAATTGAAGCTATGATAAAGGCTTCTGGGATCCCTTACACATTCCTAAGACCGAGTTTTTTTATGCAAAATTTATTATCACAACATGGTGATGAATTAAGAAATAAAAAAATAATTGAAGTACCTGCTGGTAAAGGGGAAACAAGTTTTATAGATGTACGGGATATTGGAGAAGTTGCAGCTAAAATATTAACCGAAGAGGGACATGAATTTAAAGCTTATTCTTTAACGGGAAATGAGGCATTAACATATTATGAAGTTGCTGCTATTATTTCAAAAATAATAAATAAAGATATTACTTATACAAATCCAAGTATATTTAAATTTAGAAAAAGAATGATTCAAAAGGGACTTAACAGTGACTTTATTTGGGTTATGATTGGAATATATACAACTGCAAAATTAGGGTTAGCTAAAAAAGTCACATCAGATTTATCGAATTTACTAGATAGAAGTCCAATAACTATGGAAACGTTTGTTTACGATTACAAAGAATTATTAATATAATAATGCAAAAGTAAAAAAGAGGATTATTCACATAAAGAATCTATTATGTTTTAAGAGTAAGAGGGGATAGCTATGCAAAACAAAATTATCGTTATGTTTCAAAAAGATTTTCGTTTATATGATAACCCAGCTCTATTTGAGGCTGTTCAGTCCGGGGAGGTTCTTCCGGTATATGTACAAGATGAAACTTTTTCAATAGGAAGTGCGGCAAAGTGGTGGTTACGCCATGCTATAATGGATGTCCAAAAGCAACTTAAGGCATTGGGCTCTACTTTAATAATCCGCAAAGGAAATACACAGGAAGAAATACTTTCTCTCATAAAACAATTAGATATAACGGCTGTATATTGGAATAGTTGTTATGATCCAGACAGGTTAAAATCTAATCAAAAAATGAAAATGATATTAGAAGATAAAGGTATTATTTGTAAGGAATTTAATTCGCATTTATTATTAGAACCGTGGATTATAAAAAAGAAGGATAACACTGAATATAAGGTGTTTACGCCTTTTTACAATGCATTTCAAAAGCAGGTAATACCTAAACCTATTAGCAGAGTACAGAGTATAAAGTGGGGAAGCTCTTTACCAGCAAGCTTATCTGTCTCAGAATTACACTTGTTGCCGACTATACCGTGGACATCTCATATGGAAGCAATATGGGAGCCTACAGAGGAAGGGGCATACAAAACATTTAAGAAATTTTTCTCTAGTAAATTAGCCTCTTATAGTGAAGGAAGAGATTTTCCAAATCAAAATGCTCATTCAATGTTGGCGCCATATCTTTCATTTGGCCAAATATCAGTGAAGTTAATGTATCACTACTTAATAAATAAAAGTACCGAAAGACAATGTAGTTTTTTTGAAAAACAAGTGATTAGTTTTATACGTCAATTAATTTGGCGAGAGTTTTCTTATTATTTACTATATCATTATCCATTTACAGTATATAGACCTCTTAATAAGAGCTTTGAAAATTTCCCGTGGGATAAGGAAGAGGAGTTATTAAGAGTATGGCAAAAGGGGAAAACGGGTTATCCGTTTATTGATGCGGGAATGCGAGAACTATGGCAAACAGGTTTTATGCATAACCGGGCAAGAATGGCTGTAGCCTCTTTTCTTGTAAAGCATTTGTTAATTCCGTGGCAAGAAGGAGCAAAATGGTTTATGGATACACTACTAGATGCTGATATTGCAAATAATACAATGGGATGGCAATGGGTTGCTGGAAGCGGAGCAGATGCATCACCGTACTTTCGTATTTTTAACCCCATCACACAAGGAGAAAAGTTTGATAAAAATGGAGAGTATATAAGAAGATGGGTACCAGAATTAAGAGATATCCCAAACAAATATATACATAAACCTTGGGAAGCGCCTGCGCATATTTTACAAAAGGCCAATATAAAGCTTGGGGATACATATCCTTATCCGATTGTTGATCATAAGGCAGCACGAGAGAGAGCCCTTTGTGCATATAAAAGTATGAAAGAATTTGTATAAACTAGGTTAAACAATATGTATTTGTAATTTAAATATTAGAATTTTATCCATTACAAGGGCATACTAATCATATAAAGTTTCTATAATTTTCTAGTAAAAAAGGAGAATGTTTATGAAAAAATCTAGTATTATAGTGTTCTTACTAACATATGGTTTGTTTTATGTTTCTAGTGTTTTATTCCCTATTGATCGTACTTGGTATAATGCGTTAGAAAAGCCGTCTTGGACACCTCCTGGTATGACAATCGGAATGATATGGGCTGTATTATTTGGACTTATTGCATTATCAGTTGCAATTATTTACAACAACTATGGATTCAAGCCAAAAACATTTTGGTTTTTATTCTTTTTAAATTATATATTCAATCAAGCGTTCAGCTACTTTCAATTTAGCCAAAAGAATTTGTTTTTAGCAACAGTAGATTGTTTACTAGTCGCTATTACTACGTTACTTCTCATTATGTTTTCTTCCAATTTATCTAAAGCATCGGCATGGTTGCTAATTCCATATTTTTTATGGACTGCATTTGCTACATATTTATCTTGGACCATTTATAGTATAAATTAAAGGCGTAAATAAAAACTTGAGCATAATAAAAATGCTCGAGTTTTTATGTGTGTTAATGATAATCCGAAATATGGAATATATACATCTTATGGAGGTCATCTTTGTGAAGAAATGGATAAAAATTACGCTGTACTCTTTACTAGCTATTTTAATTATAGGAAGTATTACTTTTTTAACTTGGTCTCAGTTTACTTATAAACCGACGCAAGAGGCTTTGTCGTTAGTAGATGATAAAAAAGATGAAGATAATATCGTTTTTGGAGCGAAAGATGCGAAAGTAGGGGTTATTTTTTATCAAGGAGCTAAAGTAGAAGCTGAGGCTTATAGTTACTTAGGAGAAGCTCTTGCAAAAGATGGGCACTTTGTAGTAATGCCTAAGTTACCATTAAACTTAGCGATATTTGGAATAAATGAGGTAGATAGTGTAATTGAAAAGTATCCTGAAGTTCAAAAATGGTATGTTGCGGGGCATTCAATGGGCGGAGCTATGATTTCTAAGTATGCCTCTCAGCATGAAGACAAGGTACACGGAATCATTTTCTTAGGTTCGTATCCTGCAGATGACTTTTCTACAAAATCGATTCCGATGTTATCAATTTATGGAGAAGTAGATGCTTTAGCAACTGTAGAAAAAATAGAGAACAATAAAAAGTTCATGTCAAAGAATACAACTATGCACATGATAAAAGGGGGAAATCATGCTCATTTTGGCATGTATGGTGAGCAAAAAGGTGATAATGCGAGTTTAATTACGCCAAAAGCACAACGAGATGAAACAGTGAAAGTAATTGAAGAATGGTTATTGAAACAATGATGAAAAATTCTTCTTCCCCTAGCCCAATGGTAGGTGGGAGAGGTAAGAAAGAGCCAACTCATACGAGTAGGCTCTTTTATTTATCTACAATTTTCAATTGTCCTCTTATTTTCTCCGGTATGTCCGTTTCAGAGATAACATCGTAAGAATAGACATACTTGCCTTTTACATGAATTTTTAAGTAAGTTTTTCTTATAAAGTCATTAGGAGTGTTCGTTCCTACTGTATATTCTTTCTCATTCCTTAATTCATCCACACCTTTTAGTGAGTACATAGCTCTTCCTTTATGATGGTAATCCGGAACACCATATCCTTTCGCAACGGCATATACATTTTTTTCTTCAGCAATCGGATTAAATCTGTCTAAATCCCCGCGTGATATGAAAGGTAGTAAGTATATAGGAAGGCCTATTCCTAATATGCAAATTACAAATTTTCTCATTATCGTTTCTCCTCGTGTTCATTTACATGCTTCAGTATAAGAAAAAAATTCTTATGAATATAGAGGGAAATTCCTTAAAGTTTTCTTAATAAAGTTTAACCGTGTGAAAAAAACTAACTTGAGCATTAAGCTTACGGAATGAATAACCAAATAACTTTTTTTCTTTATTTTTTGATATTTCTTAAGAACCTATCAAGAAATAAGTGAGTTTTAGGATTTAGAATAAATGTATCTTACAGTAATAAGAGAATTATCTAAATAAATTAGAGTGAGAACAATTAAAGAAAGTATCTAGTGGGGTGCTTTTTTCTTTTGAAACAGAGAATCTCATGGGTCAGTTACATGTAATGCAGCGCTGTGCTTCTATGTCACTGAAAAATCCAATGATAAAAAAAGAGGGGGAAGGCATTTTTTATTGAAGTTTGTTAATGATCGATTTTTAACTAGTTAGGGGGGATCGTAAAATAGATTATTAATCTCTTTGGTAATTTTTATTTTCCTTATAGTTGGCATATTGTATTAGAAATTTTAAATTTTGAAGGGAGAATCAATAAGTATGGGTAAGAAAAGAAGAATAAGTAATAAGTTATTACTTATCAGTGCAATTTTTACAATAGCAATTCCCTCAGTCTCATATGCGGAGGAAGTAATTTCACCTGAAAAGTTTACGAGTTCTTCAAGTTTGTATGAGGGACGGAATACGGAAATTTTGAAAACAAATTTATATCCTAATACATATAATAATCCATTTAACCACCAATTTATTTCAAAATTAAAGGAAGTAAACACAAATATAAAAAAAATAGACAATAGTGATGATGAAAATCCTATTATATCTACTACTCTTTCATTTATTCGCCATATGAATAGTGAAGATTATAAATCTGCATTTGATTTAACCTCAAAGTCATTACAGAAAATAATATCCGAAGAATGGCTGAAGAGCTATTGGGAGGGACTCCCAGTTCAATTACAAGCAGGTTCTTTTATAGAAATTGGAGAGGTTACACAAAAAGAGACAAATCCTGTTCATACAAATGTGGAGATTCAATTAGTTTTTGAAAAAATGACTGTACCTTTACTAATTAAACTAGATCCATCTGGAAAAATAGACGATTTTCAACTCAGCATGTCGTTTAGTCCTGTTGCTGAGCGTCCGTCATATAGTAAGCCTGAATCATTTATTGATAAAGAAGTAGTAGTTGGAAGTGGTGCATTTCCAT
Organism: Bacillus sp. 7_6_55CFAA_CT2; assembly: GCF_000238655.1. Lineage (NCBI taxonomy): Bacteria > Bacillati > Bacillota > Bacilli > Caryophanales > Bacillaceae > Bacillus > Bacillus sp. 7_6_55CFAA_CT2. The sequence goes on from NZ_JH414708.1 coordinate 1,743,231, forward strand.
TACCAGGAACATTGTCGGTTCCAAAAGGAAATGGTCCTTTTCCAGCGGTTATTCTTGTTCAAGGATCAGGAGCAACTGATCAGGATGAAACAGCGTTTGCTTTAAAACCGTTTCGCGACTTAGCTGAAGGTCTTGCATCGAAGGGAATTGCTGTCCTTCGCTATAATAAAAGAACTTATGAACATGGGTTGAAAACACAATTTAGTCCCTTTTATACAGTTGATAAAGAGACAACAGATGATGCTCTTCTTGTAACTCAATTTCTTAAAAATGAGCCTCTAATAAATAAAAATCAAATTTATATTTTGGGTCATAGTCAAGGTGGAATGATGCTTCCGAAAATGATTGAAAAAGACCAAAATAAAAATATTGCTGGAGCAATTGTAATGGGAGGGCCAGCTCGTACGATCCAAGACGTTGTTTTAGATCAATTTGAGTACCTTTTCTCTATTGGAGCAATGAACCAGGAGCAATATAAATTCTACAAATCGCAATTTGAATTATTAAATGATCTAAATTTCTCTGGTCAGAATCCTCCAAAAGATTTTTACTTAGGATCAGCAGTGTTTTGGGATTCTATACGGAAAATTAAAGCAGCAGAAATGTCAAAAGAACAAAAGACACCACTTCTTATTATTCAAGGAGAAAGAGACTATCAAGTTCAATCAAAAATCGAAATTCCTCTTTGGAAAGAACAATTAAAAGAACGAAATAACGTTGATTATCGACTATATCCAAAGTTAAATCATTTCTTTACAGAGGGCGATGGGGAAATAAGTAAACCGGATGAATATTATAGTCCTGCTAATATTCCTGAGTATGTTATAAATGATATTGCTGCTTGGGTGCAAGGCAGATCGCAATTAAATTAGCAACCATATGTTTTAATAAAGACTTTCTTTCTGTAATCAAAATAGAAATATTTTTATTAGGTTATATGTTTTTTTTAGCACTCTTTGAAAAGGAGTGCTTTTTTATTTTTCTATGATTTCTATAAAATAATGGACTTGTCTTCCAAATAAAGCGTTATTTGTAACACTGTTATCAAAGCAAAGTGCTCGTGACATTTCCTTGATATTCAAAAACATTAATAACCTATTATGTGAAGTTTTTTGAAAATTTAGGTTTAACATCTTTAAAATAGGTGTATTACATATTACATAACAACTAAATAAGAAAATAAAAAATCTAAGGGAGGAAAAATACGATGCATAAGAATGAAAGAAAACCGGTGGTTTATGAATATCAAAATGAACAGGAAGTAGTTATGAAAGTAAAAGAGCTAGAATTGAAAGGGATTCACCAAGATGACATTTACGTCTTAACACATGAAAAACATATAACAAAAAAGATTGCGGATGATACAAACACAAATACGATTGGAGTAAAAGAACAAGGGTTGGGCACAAGTATTATCAACTTTTTCTCCAAAAAAGGGGACGAGCTCCGAAATCAAATGGAGGAAATGGGGTTGTCGAAGGAGGAAGCTAACTTATATGAAGAAAAACTAGATCAAGGGAGAATTTTACTTCTAGTAACAGATGAAACACTAACGGCGAGTGATAGGCAGCCGCAAAACTATCATTCTCTCTAATAGATTGCAATATCTGATAAATAGATAAGTTAATTATTTTAGGTTGTAGCATGGAAGAAAATAAAAGTAGAGAAGGGTGAGAAAAATGAAACATACAATATTTAAATATGCTGTGATTGGGATTACGACCGGAGTCATAGTATCTCTGTTAAAAAAAGAAAATCGGAAAGCTATACAAACAAAAGGAAAAAGCGTAAAAGACAAACTACAAGAAGGAAACATAAAGGAAACATTAGAGAAGGTAACCGAGACAAGTAAACAATTCTCTGTAACTGCAGCTAATGTTGCAAAACAAACATTACCACAACTGCTTACAGCCACACCGGTTGTCATTTCTACTATTAAAGATTTAACAGAAAACGAAAATAACAAAAAGAAAAAAGATGAAAAGGATAATGAAATAAAACAAAATAGTAAGAACCTAGACGGAGAAAAAACGGAAAATGAAAAGAAATATGTGAAAGAAGGGAAAGAAGAGAGTGCTTAGATTTAATTCTAAAAAGAGAAAGTGAGGAAAAAAGTATGAAATCTCTGTATGCAATTGATGTAGGAATTGGTTTTACTAAGCGGGCATATCGACAGGATGTAGATTCTGAGGTGACGATTAAGAGTGAAGCTACCACACTAGCTCCTGTACCTAATCACGCTGAAAGTGAAGATTTAACAAAGGTAAGTTTTATAGACTTAGACTTTGCATACTACATGGGAAATGAAGCACATCAATCTGACGCTTCATTTCTTCCTCCATTTGACGAAGAAATAGAAAATTATTATGAAAGCGAAGAGTTTAAACAACAAATATTTGGTTGCATTGCAAAGGATTATAAAGAAAATGTCGTGTTACCTTTAGTTGTTACCGGGCTTCCAGTCACTTGTTTTGGTAGTCAGCATGAGCAATTACAACGTGCACTAAAAAAAGAAACTTCCGTACAAATTGATGGGAAATTTATTAATATTACGGTGGAAAATGTTTTGATTCTTCAGCAACCGGTCGCTTTACAAGCCTATTTCTTAAAAGAGGGAATCATTCAGGAACAAGATCGTATCTTAATTATTGATGGTGGATTTCGTACATTAGAAATGACAGATATGAAACAGAATGTCATTTTAAATCATTATGAGACGGAACTAGGATGTAGCAAGCCTTTGAAAAATATTAAGAATATCCTGCAGAATCATGCGGGTGAAAGTAATCAATTGCATATTAATGACATGCCAAAAATATTAGAAAAAGGATATGGAGATAAAGAAGAAAATTATGAGACAAGTCAGGTGGATATTTTAATTCAAAAAGAGTTGGATACACACTTCCAAGACATCATGCGTGTATTACAAGAACAATTTAAGTTAGACCAGTATGATACTATTATTTGGACAGGAGGAATAGTAGATCTCCACAAAAAACAAATTGAAAAAATGCAAGGTGAAATTGTTTCTTTCCGTATGGTAGACGCTTCAAAAGAGGCCGCGCTTCATGGATACTATATTATTGGAAGTCAAGTATTTGAGGACATCACCAATCAATCTGCATATAAATCCAAATTATAATGACGACCGAAATGGAGTTCTTTGAATAGACGTGCCAAATTGTGTGGCGTCTTTTCCAAATATAAATAAGAAAAGATAAAAAGTGCTTGTATAGAGGAAATGTTTAAAATTGAGAATAAAAATAACTAATATATAGGGGGTCTTCCTTGTAATAGAAGAAGACCTCCTATGCCATTTAGTTTGTAATTTAAAGGATCTAAAAACTTTTCCTCCAAGACATGGATACCTACATATAAATTTCATATTACGGATATTATTTGATTAAACATAAAACTATTCAGAAAGGAAGAATAATATGGAATGCATAAAAATGCCGAAATGGGATTGGTATCATGTGAAAACTAGTGAACTTGAAAAACTTTCTTCTATAATCCCTCGTGATGTAACATCTTATTTCTCTCAATTTGTAAAGAAAATAAGTTCTCCTTGTGAAAATGGATTATATGTTTATACGTTATCACCAAGTCAAACTTGTGTATATGGTTCGTTTTTATATGATCAAGATAAAAAGGACGCCAAAATTCAAAAATTTCTTCATTATTTCGTAGCTCATGGAATACTGATAACGGTCCAGGAAAAAGAGGAAGAGGATTTCCAAAAATTAATACATAATTTCTCTATGGGTATAAAAAATTGTAATAGTTCCGCTGAAGGAATATGTGCGATCTTATCAATATTTATATCTCACTATTTACGAAAGGTTGACTATTTTGAAAACAATTTCAGAAATGTCTTATGGGATTTTTATCATCATAATAACATAGCAGTTTTAGAAAGAATTTATCATATTCGTCATGAATTATTTATGAACACACATGTGTTTCGCTTAATACAAGAAGTGTTACAAGGCTTGGAGGAAGCTTGGTTAGAAAACCTAACAAACACACTTTGTTATAAACAAACGCACGTAAAATTAGAGCGTGGATTACAACTCGTTAAAGAGTACCAAGAAGAATTAGACACGATGATTCATTTACAAGAAGTTGTTTCTTCTCATCGTGGGAATGAAATTATGAAAGCTCTTACTGTATTAACTGCTGTAAGCACGCCTTTAACGGCCTTAGGAGCATTGTGGGGTATGAATTTTAAATACATGCCTGAACTTGAATGGAAATATAGCTATTTAATTGCTCTCTTATTTATTATTTTCACAACAGCGGGTATGTATATGTATATGCGATTCAAAGGGTGGACAGGTGATTTATTACGAGTAAAGAAAAAGAAGTCTTTTTTTAAATCTAATTAATCCTGTTTATAAAAAATATGATAGATATTAACCATCTGTATATGGTTAGTAACATTTATTAATTGGGGAATTGTCATATCCCCATCAAGTTAAAGTTTTGATGTCTCCGCAATGATAAAAATAAACTTGGTTTCTATAAAAAACATAGTGTTTTCATTTAAAGGCTATGAGGTGAAATGTCATCATCTTCATCACGTTTGACCTTCAAGAAATAAAAAGTTAAACTATTCTTGTACTCGAAGTACTATTATAGTACTGGAGAGATAATAACTTTACTATTTTGGTATGAGGTGAATAAATGATGAAAGATCGGATTGCCAAAACTGCTATTGCGCTTTTTCATGTAAGGGGAATAAAATTCACAATGAGTGATTTAGCTCGTGATCTAGGTGTAAGCAAAAGTACGCTTTACGAGCATTTTCCATCTAAGGACGAGCTTATTGGTTATGTAGTTGAGCAAATAAATGAAGAAGCCCAAATACGTTTTCGGGAAATTATCGATAATTCGAATTTGACCATACCGGAAAAATTAAAAGGGGTTCTTTTAATTGTGCCTAAGGATTTTCAGCACAGCTTCGTACGTTTACTGATTGAACTGCGACGTTACCATCCAGAGCAGTGGGCAAAAATAGAACAAGGCATAAATGAAGAATGGGAGGTAATTACTGGGCTAGTTGAAGAGGGTATCAATAGCGGTGTTTTACGTTCATTGGACATTCCAGTACTAATCCAAACACTCAAAACGTTAATGAAATCAATTTTTGAACAGGGGAGTATAGCCTCTAACCAAATTACTCTACAAGAGTCACTTGCAATGATGGCCGATATCATATTGCATGGAATCACAAGTAAGGATTAAATAGTACTTCTACATAAAAAAATGAGTAGGGTCACAATAACCATACAGGTTAACGTAGCCCCGCTCATTTTTTATTTTTATCCCGCTTTGATGGGCAGTAAGATTCCTACCTCAAAATTCAGTGAAAGCAAAGAATTTAGGTGGGAGATCAACTGCCCATAAAAGTCCGATTGGTGAGGGCTGATAATCAGTGGGGGATGAAGAAAATCCCACTGATTAAAGTTTCACTTTATGTCGATTTTACTTAAGGGTAATTATACTTTACAGTCTGGAAGATTTCGGTATAATATAAAATGAGTACCGAAAATAATTTTTTGGTACTGAAGGTACGAATTAAGATAATCAGAGATGGAAACGAAAAGTTTGTAATTTTAAATTGTTTTTTCAATTTGGCTGGGATGTCCTTGAAGATAAAATACGGGTATAGGAGGAATGTAAATGGATTTTTTTGAGACTGTTATAATCATTGTGAATTTTAGTATTCTAGGCTGTATATTGTTTTTTAGTGAGAAAATAAAACAATGGTCTGTCTTCATTCTAACAGTTGCCTTTTGTGTGGTTGTTGTGCAGCTTATCGTAGAAGGGTATCGCTGGCAGATGATTCCTGCTTATTTGTCCCCATTTATTTTAACAAGCTGCTATCTATTTGCTGAATCAAAAAAGAACGTTAAAAGTTGTGGGGCATTCACAGTCAAGACATCGCTACTGGTCATTTATTTGACTATTGCGGTCATGCTTCCTTCCCTCATGCCGGTAGTTTTATTTGAAAAAACGAGCGGTCCATTCAAGGTTGGTACTACACTTTATCATTGGATTGATTATAATCGAGAAGAACCTTATATGAAAGATTTGAACGGCCGGCGCGAGCTGATGGTTCAGGTTTGGTATCCTGCAAAAGAAAAAGGAGAGATGAATCGCGCACCTTATATCCATAACTCGGATGAGATTGCCAAGGGGTTGGAAAAATCATTGTCTATTCCAGCATTCGCGTTTCACCATCTAGGCTTGATGAAGTCGAATGCATTCATGGAAGCTCAATTGTCAGATTTAGAGGAACGTTATCCGGTTCTACTCTTTTCCCATGGTTTAAGCGGTTTTCGCAATCAAAACACGTTTGAGGTGGAGGAGTTGGCCAGCCAAGGTTACATCGTCGTAGGAATTGATCATACCTATGATGCTGCAGCTACCGTCTTTCCAGATGGCAGAACCGCTTTTGTACAGTCGATCAATTTAACTGATTTTGCCGAACGAGATCGCCATATCAAATTATGGAAGGAAGATGTTGTTTTTGTACTTAATCAAATAGAGAAGCTTAACCAAAGCGATAAAGATAATCGCTTTACAGGAAGAATGGATACATCCCGAATTGGAATGTTTGGACATTCTTATGGTGGAGCTACAGCTGCGCAAGTGTTAGTGGAAGACTCCCGTGTCAAAGCAGCCATCAATATGGATGGTACATTATATGGGGAAAATGTTCCGAAATCTAGAGTTGGAAAACCGTTTTTGATTATGAATGCAGAGACTAGTGATGATTCCACGAAAGATTTTTTAGAGGGAAAAGTTCGTAGTGACCATGCACTTGCAGGTGGTGGCATGTCAATGGTTATTCCCCATACCAATCATACGAGTTTCACTGATTTTCATTTGTTCTCTCCTTTGTTACGAAGCTTAGATGAAGATCCAAGATACGTTCACCGTATTATAAACGAATTCAGTCTCGCTTTTTTTGATCGATATGTGAAACAGGTAGACGATAGCTCTGCGCTTGAAAAATTGGACTCCAAATACCCAGAAGTGAAATTTAAAGTGAATTAATGACAATGTCTTTTAATATATTTGCTAACAGTTGGGTATATATTTTAATCATCAAGAAAGATTGCCCTCTGTAGCATACAGAGGGCAATCTTTTTTAAATTAATATAAAGGAGTTTTTTTATGTTTAATAGATTGAAGTATTTTCTTTTATCCGAGAAAGAAATAGTTGAAACTGTGAAGAATTACAAGGAGGAAAAAATACATGTTTTCATAATAAAAGATTTTTTAGGGGAGTTAATCTTAATAAGAACTCTTATATTTTTAATGTTTGTTCCAATATCAACTTTTATTTTTTCAGTTGTAATTTTTGGAGCTGTTTTCTTTTTATCCGGTATTAAGATTACCATTTGGGGCATTGCTATAATGTTATTGGTTCCAATAACATTACTTTTCTATATGAATATAACTAATACATCAATTATTATTACTGATTTAGTGAAGAAATTTTTATTAACCATAAAATATCTAAATCCATTTTACTCAATATTAAATAAACCTTGGTTATTTATTTTTGAATTATTATTTGGTTTTTTATATGTCTTCGTGCTATCTTTGTTTTCTATTTGGATAGTATTACATTCATTAGAAATAGGTTTCTCTGAATTTAGTTCAGAGGACAATCGAAGTTTCCAATTTTCAATTATTATTTTGCATACAGCAATTTATTTGTTTATAAGAGTTCATGGCCAGCCTTGTAAGACAACTAAGCAAAAAATTAAAAAACTGAAAATGAAATTTTATTTATGGTTTTGTTCTATGATTGCAAGTATTGTATATATATTTGAATCACTCTTTAATTATATGAATGGAATTCAAGCAATTTATTTTATATTTGTTTTAATGATTGCTTTAGAAAGAACAGTGACACATTATAAGAAATTTATAGATTTTTTAGAATCTGAAAATTTGTATGAAAAATAATTTTAGAGAGAAAAGTCATTTGAAATATAAAAAGTTATACCTACTAAGTACTGAACGAGTAAAAAAACGTTATTCTTTCTCTAGAATCCTAGGAAAGGATAGCGTTTTTTATGTCTATTTTTGTATCTGATGAACTACAACTATTTGCTCAAGAAATTCAATGTTATTTATCCCCGAACATCTTAAGAAATCTTGCCAGAGAGTCTGGTTTCGTGCAACGAACCTGTAAATTCCAAACAAAAAGTTTACTCAATTTATGAGTATGTATGGAAAAAGAAAGAGATTCAATAATGCTTTGTTTAATATTAATTTATACAGAAATACATATTAAATAATATGTAATAATACATTTTATGATAATTTATTAAGATAAAATGTTATATTTTTGGGTGGAATATATAAATGGAGGAAATGTTATGAACAAGAATTTAAAATTTACTCAAATGATGATCGGTATTAGTACGATAGCATTATCATTTGGAAGTATTCAAACACAGGTATCCGCAGAAGAAAAAGCACCCTATAATCTGTTGCAGATGAAACCAATTGGAACAGAAACTTCAAAAGATGAAATGGCTCATGCTACAAAAGCGGACGAAACATTGAATTTTGAAGAGCGTTTAAAAGTAGGCGATTTTTCACAACGACCTACTTCGGTGATGAAACATGATGAAAGGCAATTAAAGCAAAGCTATACTCTGGCAGAATTGAATAAAATGTCTGATAGTGAATTCATTGATACGCTATCAAGAGTTTCATGGAATCAAATTACAGACTTATTTCAATTCAATCAAGATACGAAAGCTTTTTATCAAAATAAAGAACGTATGAACGTTATCATTGATGAATTAGGACAAAGAGGGACATCTTTTACGAAAGAGGATTCAAAGGGAATTGAAACTTTTGTTGAAGTATTACGTTCTGCTTTTTATGTGGGATATTTTAATAATGAAGTAGGTTACTTAAAAGAGAGAAGCTTCCATGACAAATGTTTACCATCATTAAAAGCAATTGCAAAAAATCCAAACTTTACATTAGGTACAGCTGAGCAAGATAGAGTAGTAGTTGCGTATGGAAAGTTAATTAGTAATGCTTCTAGTGATGCTGAAACAGTACAGTATGCAGCAAATATTTTAAAACAGTTTAATGATAACCTTTCTATGTATGCTAAAAATTATACGAAAGAACAAGCTGTATATGAAATTGTAAAAGGTATTGATTATGATCTACAGTCTTATTTGCAGGAAACGAATAAAAAACCTAATGCAACAATGTGGTATGGAAAAATTGATAATTTTATAAATGAGGTTAGTAGAATTGCTCTCATACGGAATTTAACGACTGAGAATAGTTGGCTAATTAATAATGGTATTTATTATGCAGGACGTTTAGGGAAATTTCATAGCAATTCAAATAAAGGGTTGGAAGTTATTACACAAGCGATGAATATATATCCTCGTCTAAGCGGACCTTATTTTATAGCGGTAGAGCAAATCAAAACAAACTACGGTGGAAAAGATTATGATGGAAATGCAGTAGATTTACAGAAAATACGTGAAGAAGGAAAGTTACAATACTTACCTAAAACCTATACATTTGATGATGGATCTATTGTTTTTAAGACAGGCGATAAAGTAACAGAAGAAAAAATTAAAAGGTTATATTGGGCAGCCAAAGAAGTAAAGGCACAATATCACCGTGTAATTGGAAATGATAAAGCACTAGAACAAGGTAACGCAGATGATGTACTGACAGTTGTAATTTATAATAATCCAGATGATTATCAATTGAATAGACAATTATATGGATATGAAACGAACAACGGTGGTATCTATATTGAAGAAAAGGGTACTTTCTTTACATATGAGCGTACGCCAAAACAGAGTATTTATAGTCTAGAAGAGCTATTCCGTCATGAATTCACTCATTATTTACAAGGAAGATACGAGGTTCCTGGTTTATTTGGGAGCGGAGAACTATATCAAAATGAACGCTTAACTTGGTTCCAAGAAGGGAATGCAGAATTCTTTGCAGGATCTACACGTACAAATAATGTCGTTCCTCGTAAAAGTATTATAAGTGGCTTATCATCTGATCCAGCAAGCCGTTATACTGCAAAGCAAACTTTGTTCGCAAAATATGGATCATGGGATTTTTATAATTATTCTTTTGCACTACAGTCTTATCTATATAATCATCACTTTGAAACCTTTGATAAGATTCAGGATTTAATCCGTGCAAACGATGTGAAAAATTATGACGCGTATCGTGAAGCATTAAGTAAAGATGCACAGCTGAATACAGAATATCAAACGTATATGCAGCAATTGATTGATAATCAAGATAAATACAATGTACCACAAGTAACAAATGATTACTTAATACAACATGCACCTAAGCCGTTAGCTGAAGTGAAGAAAGAAATTGTAGATGTAACTAATATAAAAGATGCAAAAATAACAAAACATGAGTCTCAATTCTTTAACACATTTACTGTAGAAGGCAAGTACATAGGTAGTACATCAAAAGGTGAGTCTGAAGATTGGAAAACAATGAGTAAACAAGTCAATCAAACCTTGGAGCAGTTGTCTCAAAAAGGATGGAGCGGCTATAAAACAGTTACAGCCTATTTTGTTAACTATCGTGTGAATGCAGCTAATCAGTTTGAATATGATATTGTTTTCCATGGTGTTGCAACAGAAGAAAAAGAAAAAACAACGACTATAGTAAATATGAATGGACCATATAGCGGGATAGTAAATGAAGGAATTCAATTCCATAGTGATGGTACAGAAAGTGAAAATGGAAAAGTTATTTCTTATCTATGGAACTTTGGAGATGGTACAACGAGCACAGAAGCCAATCCTACCCATGTATATGGAGAAAAAGGAGCATATACTGTGGAACTAACAGTGAAAGATAGTAGAGGAAAAGAAAGTAAAGAACAAACAAAAGTTACTGTAAAACAAGATCCGCAAACAGGTGGATCCCTTGAAGAGGAAAAGGTACTCCCGTTTAATAAGCTTGTAAAAGGAAATCTGATCGCTCCTGATCAAACAGATGTTTATACGTTTGATGTTACAGTTCCAAAAGAAGTAGATATTTCTGTGGTAAATGAACAAAACATTGGGATGACATGGGTACTTTATCATGAATCAGACATGCAAAATTACGTAGCTTGTGGTGAAGATGAAGGAAATGCTATAAAGGGAAAATTCGTAGCGAAACCAGGGAAATATTATTTGAATGTGTATAAATTTGATGATAACACTGGTGAATATTCATTATTAATAAAATAAATTTATTTTCAATATGTATATAACGGTTGTTTTTTAGGAGGAGTCTGTCACGATAGGCTTCTCCTATTTTTCACTCTAAAATAAGTTAATAAATTAGGTAATTATCTTTAAAAATAAATCATTATAAACCTAAAATATTCAATTAAAAAATAGAAGAGAGGGAGCTTGCGTCTTAATAAGACTAATATTAGGAGTTATGTCACATTTCGATTAAATAAAATATCGTAAAATCCCCAGAATAAATTTTTTTGCATGTTCATTCATTTAGGGTAATTTTCAACTCTTAAGCTGATGTATGTGGGGGACCGACTCATATACATCAGCTTAAATAATTAGATATTTTATTTATTAAGTTAAGCGAAATTTTATTCGTATAGGAGGAAGGCGCATTTAATTCTTTTTTCGAATGTTATTCATGTTTATCGTATTCCATCGAATGCGCTTGTTACCAAGTGATGTACATAGGAATCATCCAACTTATCACCGGTTACTAGCAACCGATAAAAAATTGGTCTGTAAATGAGATCGATGGATAATTCAATATCAAGGTTTTCTTTCAATTCTCCTCTTTGAATTCCCTTCTCTAGAAGTTGCTTTGCTTGCAGTCGACGGGGCTGGAAACATCGAGTGCGATATTCCTCTTCCAGTTTTAAGTCAACGTTTGATTTTCTCTTTGCAACCAGAAGTTCGTAGTCGCTTAAATGGATTATTCATGTCTATTTTCTTTTTGGGTGTTGCTGTTGGATCCTTTTTCGGAGGATGGAGTGTAGCATTGTGGATCGGAATCGCTTTTCCGACCATAGCGCTGCTTTATTTTGCCACAGAGAAATAGTTCTATAATCAAATTTAAACAGACCGGATTCGCTTGAATGCGTATTCATTAATATGTCTGATTTTTATAGATTATTTGCGGTTATTTTGAAGTTTTTACATCACAACCAGATTTTTTGTCTCTATCGCTAAAAGAGGGCAAAACTCACCATATAAAATGTGTCCGAATTCCATTTAGACTATGAAAAAAGAGAGCTTGTTCTAGACAACAAGCCCTCTAAAAAATAACGTAATTGAGATATCTATATATTAACAGTTATTTTCTAACGATTCTATATGTCTTATGTTGAGAAATAAATTATAAGTGGCTTGATAACGCTAAAATAAATTGTTGACATAATATTTCGACGATAATATAATAAATCTCGAATTCAAGATAACTTGTAAAGGATTGGTAATTATGAGAGCTTATCTTTAAAGTTATTTGTTATATTATCAAGGGAATTACAGCCAATCACTAAACGTATGAAAAGGATCTAAAAATTTATGGACTTAATGCAACTGAATTTGCAGGGCTTGAGCTACTATACAGTAAAGCTGATCAGCCTATAAAAAAATTGAGGACAAAATATTACTTGTAAGTTTTTGTATCACGTATGCATCAATTATTTCAGAAGGTATTGAATTGGTGACACTAATTTTTCCACAGCATAGAGAGGGGATTCGGCAAATATTTGGTAGTTTGGACTACATTGAGAAAAAATGATAATTAAACAGTTGAAAAAGTTAGGATATTACGCGCAGGAATTGTAAGTTTTTAGATGTTATTTCTGTTTAGTAATATCCTAATTAAATATAAATTAAATAAATTAGGAGGAAAAATTAATAAGTGGTAGTAAATGTATTGTAATACAAAATTAATAAATCATGTAATTGCAAGTAGTATAGTAAGAAATGAGATTGTTTAATGTATACATATTGTCCTTTTCATTATAAATCTTTCATAAAGCGGAGAGTGGGTATCAAGAATGGAATTACGTCATTTAGAGTATTTTATTCAAGTTTGTAATAATAATAGTTTTACTAAAGCTGCGGAAGTTCTAGGTATTTCACAGCCGACTTTAAGCCAACAAATCCGTGTGTTAGAAGGTGAACTTGATACACCCTTGTTTCATCGAGTTGGAAGAGGTATCAAAATGACAGAAGCAGGTAAGCTGCTATTTGATAAAGGAAAATTTATCATGCAACAATTTGATGACGTTTATAATGAAATTTTTGAATTAAAGGGTGTAAAAAGAGGTGTGATTACTATAGGAGGTCTATTAGAGGACCTTACTTATTTAACACCTTATATTATGAAGTTTCAACAACATTATCCCAACATCGTAGTGAAAATTGTAGAATCCGAAGTTGCTGTAAATCAAATCGTTGACAAAAATATTGATTTCGGGATTACACGTAGTGCTCAAATTCCAGACACATTAACAAACACCCTTTTGTATAGTGAAGAGCTCGTCCTTGTCATTCCAAAAAATCATCCTTTGAATGAAAAATCATTTGTTTCTTTTCGAGAATTAGTAGGGCTAAGTAGAATAATGGTTTCATGTAGTTGTCGTGAATCTATTAAAATATATTGTGAGAGTTTAGGGTTATCTTTATCTGAAGCAAATATAGAAACAAAATCTTCTATTTCTCTATTAAGCCTTGTATACAATGGACATGGGGTTGCCATAATACCTCTTTCACTGGTTAACTTTGTTAATAATGATACTTTGAGCATAGTTCGTATTACTGATCCAACACCAAGCCAAGATATTAATCTTATTCACTTTGATGATAAATTTTTAAGTTTTGCAGCACGTATCTTTATGCAGAAGTTAAATGATTCGCAAAAAGTATCAGTGTAATAGAAATAATAATGATTCTAGTGTGAAATTTGAAAAAATCTATAAGTCTTAAGATAAAGCAAATATTAAAGTCAAAGGGCAGTGGCTTTATATGTGTGGTGTGATCGATTTTTGACTTTTACTTAAGGGAAAGGGGGAGGCTTTGCAAGGAGAGAAGGATGTAAAAAACAAATCAAGTTTAAGCTATCAACTCTTTTGTCCTATTAAATAGTAATAGATTCCAATAGAGATATACAATGCTATTTCGAATCTACATATCCTTATTGCAGAAAG
>NZ_JH414708.1:1757898-1804773 GCF_000238655.1 Bacillus sp. 7_6_55CFAA_CT2
ATTATACCGGTGGTTTTGATTTAGAAAGCAAAGCAAGTACAACCAATACCCCATTTAGTTCCATCTTTTCCTATTACGGTATGAGTGTGTTGATGGAGAGGGTTACTGCAACTATGTAACTTGTTATCATGGGCATCGTGAGAAAGTATAGTGTTGGCTAGGTTAGCACCGCCATAACCATAAACTCCCGTCGGTGACCAGTCAGGTGATGCTGGCGGCAATTCAGGTGATAAATTTTTAAATTCATCATTTCCATACACAACCTGTCCGCCCATAATTGTGAGTAATGATTCAAGGTTTTTGATTTCTTCTTCTGGCACAGTAAAGTAGTCAGCAGACAATACAGCAAGATCAGCAAACTGACCTACTGCAAGGGTTCCTTTTTTACCTTCATCACCAGAGAACCACGCACTTCCTTTTGAATATAATTCCAGGGCTACTTTTCTATCCAGTTTATTTTTTCATCGTATATCGAAAGTCCACCAATGGTTTTTCCGGCAACCATCCAATAAAGAGCGACCCAAGGGTTATAGCTGGAAACTCTAGTTGCATCACTACCGGCGCCAACAGGTATACCAAGGTCTAACATACGATAAATCGGAGGAGTACACTTTGCAGCTTCCTTTCCGTATAAATCAACAAAGTATTCACCTTGAAAAGCCATGCGGTCTTGGATGGCAATACCGCCATTTAAAGCCTTAACACGTTCCATGCTACGATCTGAGATTGTTTCTGCATGATCAAACCACCATCGTAGACCATTAAAAGGAATTTCACTGTTAACTTCCTCGAATACATTTAAGAAACGTGTGATTGACTCATCATAAGTTGCATGTAAACGGAAGGGCCAACGGTTTTCCACCAATAGAGAAATTACTTTCTTTAAGTCAGCTTCCATCATCGTAGCTAGTTCAGGCCGTGGCATTTGAAATTTTTCAAAATCGGCTGCTGAGAATACTAACATCTCTCCGGCACCATTCATTTTATACTTATCAGTTCCTTGACCTGGAGAAACAATTTTTGCCCATGAAGCAAAGTCTTCATATTCATGATTTGGATTCTGCGTAAATAGATTATAAGCAATACGCAAAGTTAATTGTTCCTTCTCGGCTAAATGTTCAACAACTTTGTAATCATCAGGATAATTTTGGAATCCACCACCTGCGTCAATAGCACTTGTAATACCTAATCTATTTAATTCGCGCATAAAATGGCGAGTTGAATTAATCTGGTCGTCAAAATTAAGTGCTGGTGCTTTACCCAAACTTGAATAAAGAATAGAAGCGTTAGGATTCGCAATTAAAAGGCCCGTTGGATTACCTCGTTTATCCCGCTCAATTAAGCAGCCTGGAGGGTCTGGTGTATCTTTTGTATATCCCAGTGCATGCAGCCCAGCACGATTTACAAGTGCTCTATCGTAAAGATGTAGCACAAATACAGGAGTGTCTTCAGAAACGGCATTAATTTCTTCCAAAGTTGGCAACCGTCTCTCTTTAAATTGAAATTCAGACCAACCTCCAACTACCCTTACCCACTGAGGAGCAGGTGTACGCCTTGCCTGTTCTTTGAGCATTTCTAGAGCAATAAAAAGTGATGGCACGCCTTCCCAACGTAATTCCATATTATAATGTAGACCACCACGAATAACGTGTATATGAGAGTCATTCAGGCCTGGAATAGCTCTCTTTCTTTTAAGGTCTATTTTCTTTGTTTTTTCCGTGGCACTATTAAGAAGCTCATCTCCACCTACTGCAGTGACTAAACCATCAGTTATGGCGATAGCAGATACCTCAGGCTGAGAAGGGTCAAGGGTAGTAATTTTTCCGTTATATAAGATCATATCCGGTAAAGTCATGTTCACACCTCGTCTACTTTCTATTATTTTGTAACCATGGATGAAATAATTTACCGAAAATCGGCATGACTACCCATGATAGCAAGGACACTGTACATACAGAAACGAAAAAAGCGGACATAATAGGATTCATATGTTTTATAATAGGTCCTATCACTTTAGGAACTAACATGCTAAGAGGCCATACACCCAGAAGGGTAACGATAGACATTTTCCATTTTGGCGGTGGAACTGGCGTTTTCGGAGTAACAAACCAATAAGCCAAACTACTTTCAGTTTTGTAACTTGGATTAGTAGCTTGAAATTGTTCTGCCGTTTTTAACAAATCCCGGCGAATGTCTGATTCTTGCCAAGCACGTAGATGCTCATACGTATCAAATCGAAAAATAACAGTATACTCTCTCGATTCGTTATTTGGAACTATTAGATTTACACCTAAATGCCCTGGGAATTTAGTAGCGGCAGCTTCGATTTCATGTCTCCATGTTTCAAACTGTTTTTCTTTACCTTGTTGAATTTCCCATGTAACAATCGTTGTTACTGGATCAGCAGCATCCATCGTGTTCCCTGTATAAGTCTCTTCGACAGCTACTCCTTCTTGTTTCATATTTTCCTGCTTGGAAGCGCGCCGTGCACCATAGTATATGCGTATTCTACTCCTTGACCATAAGCGCCAGTGTGCTCCTTTACAATTTCCATTACAGCATCATAAGTGTCTTTGTGTGCCCAGTCACGTTGGTATTCAAGTAAAACTTGAATTGCTGTCACTGGAATTGCACCAGCTTGTTCTACACGACGCATAGCAGCGTTATGTGCTGTCAGACTAGTACCACCTGAAGCATCATCAACTGCATACACTTCATAGCCAGCTTTCATTGCTTCAAGCACAGGGAATGCAAGGCAAACTTCAGTCCAAAGTGCTGCAAATATTAATTTCTTTCTACCTGTTGCTTTAACTGCTTCAACAAATTTTGGATCTTCCCAAGAGTTCATTGAACTGCGTTCTATAATTTCATGGTTTGGGAATATATCAAGAATTTGTGGCCAAAAATAACCAGAAAAGCTGCGTGTCTCAACTGTAGTAAGAATAGTAGGTACGTTAAAAGTTTTTGCTGATTTAGCAAGTAGCATAACGTTATTAATTAATGTTTGTCTATCAATACTTGCAACTCCAAAAGTCATTTGAGGTTGAAAATCAATCAAAATTAATGCACTGTTCTCCGGATTTAACAATTCTAAATTACTCATAATAAAACGCTCCTTTTTTAATTGTTTAAAATTGTAATCGTAAAAATAAAATTTTTGCTATACCTTTTAAATTAAAAGAGAGTGCTGATTTAATCAGCACTAAATGTATACTATCCATTTTTTTGAAAGTGATTTAAAGCTATTTCTTTGAAATACATTTATCCCGCATTAACGGGCAGTAAGACCCCCACCTCAAAATTCAGCGGAAGCAAAGAAGTTAGGTGGGGGATCAACTGCCTGTAAAAGCCCGATTGGTTCAACTAATAATCAGTGGGGGATGAACAAAACCCCCACTGATTAAAGTTTCACTTTATGCATTTTGTTTACTAAGATCGCGCTGAGCTCCCATATAGCTTCCAATTATATTTTGATAGCCTGGAAGATTGCTAGCAAGCAAATTGCCAAAACCTTCGACATCGTTGCGCCAATCGCGTTGTAATTCGCAAGCTACGCTAAACCAGTTCATAAGTTGCACACCACTATGTGCCATACGAGTATTGGCAGCATCTGCAACTTGTTTACTGAAAGTTCCTGAAGCATCAGTAACAGCAAATACTTCATATCCAGCTTTTATAGCGGACAGTGCCGGGAAAGCAACACAAACGTCCGTAACTACGCCTGCGATGATAAGTTGTTTTTTTCCAGTGTCTTCGATTGCTTTTACAAAATCATCATTATCCCATGCGTTAATTTGTCCAGGTCGAGCTATTTTTGGTGCATGAGGAAAGAGATCAACCAATTCTTGCATTAAAGGTCCATTAGGCCCGTTTTCAAAACTTGTTGTTAAAATAACTGGTAAATCAAAAAACTTAGCAGTATGAGCAAGAGCTAAAACATTGTTCTTGAATTCATCAACACCATAGTCACGTACTAGTCCAGACATAAGACCAGTTTGATGATCTACTAAAAGCACGACAGCATCATCTTTGTTAATACGAGAATAGAGATCAGTCATTATGTATTCCTCCTAAAAATTAAGTAATCGAAGAAAGTTTTATTATAAGTTTCTTCGTTTATAACTAAGCTGACCAATAATATTGGTTATAGTAGCATTCACAGAACATGAAGTGCTATACAAATTTATAGTATTTGAAAATCGAATCGTTAATCAATTCTAAATTATCTATAATTTGTATAGGTCGTAACTATAGTTGTTTTCACTATAAAATAGATTGGTTTTACCTATACATCCTATAGATAGAACAATATTGATAGTCACCTATTTTTGTTATTATAATTGAATATGAGGAATGTTCAGAAATTATATTGTGGTGAAAAAGGTATTAGAGGGGGAATTGTCCAAAAGGAGAAAATGAATGCATTGGGACAATAGAGTTTCATACTTAGAGTTCACAACATAAACGTGCATGAATAGGTTATGACATTCATCCGGATTATTGAAGAAAAGGATACATATTAGAATATTTTTTGGAGGTAGAAGCATGGCTAAAATTACTGTAGGAACCGAAAATCAAGAACCAATTGAGATATATTATGAGGATTATGGCACAGGAAAACCAGTTGTACTAATTCATGGTTGGCCGTTAAGTGGTCGATCTTGGGAATACCAAGTTCCCGCTCTTGTTGAGGCTGGATACAGAGTTATAACATATGATCGTCGAGGATTTGGAAAATCATCTCAGCCGTGGGAAGGGTATGAATATGATACCTTTACTTCTGATTTACATCAACTATTAGAACATTTAGAGCTTCAAAATGTCACACTTGTTGGTTTTTCTATGGGTGGAGGCGAAGTAGCCCGGTATATTAGTACGTATGGAACAGATCGTATTGAAAAGGCTGTTTTTGCTGGAGCAGTACCTCCATATTTATACAAATCAGAGGATCATCCTGAAGGGGCATTAGATGATGCAACAATTGAAGCGTTCAAAAGTGGTGTGATTAATGACCGCCTTGCATTTCTTGATGAATTTACTAAGGGATTTTTCGCGGCTGGTAATCGAACAGATTTAGTTAGTGAGCCATTCCGTTTATATAATTGGGATATTGCAGCCAGTGCATCACCTAAAGGAACACTTGATTGTATTACCGCCTTTAGTAAGACAGATTTTAGAAAAGACTTGGAGAAGTTTAATATACCTACTCTTATTATTCACGGTGATTCTGATGCAACTGTACCCTATGAATATAGTGGGAAATTAACACATGAAGCAATTCCTAATTCTAAAGTAACGTTAATAAAGGGTGGTCCACATGGGCTAAATGCAACGCATGCCAAAGAATTTAATGAAGCACTCCTATCATTTTTAAAGGACTAATTACAACTATATAATTGTTAATTAATAAATTATAAACAAGTAAAAAATAAAGCTTTATAAAAGATGCTCTTGGATAAATCCAGGAGCATCTTTTTAATGGTGATATTGAGATGTTAGGTTGATAAATCTCCATTAATTTTAGATTGAATACTCTTCTTAACAGCTAAAATATATTGATTAGAGTTTTTTAGATTTCTTAGAAGTATTGTTATATTACTATCAAGATAATATTTTGAATAATCCTCAAAATAAAGAAATGTTTTGTCAGAAAACAATAAAATCTTATTAATTTTTATAATTAGTTGAATTTTTATAGAAATAATTCTCTTAATATATTAAAATAACATCGTATTATGTCAGATTTTAATTAGGGGAGAGAAATTTTATGTTGAAAAAAATCATTCCAGTTGCTTTAGCATTAAGTACAGTTACTTTTACTAGTGTATTTGCTATGCCTTCAGCCCAAGCAAGTACAGAATCAAACCGCTACATAGATGTACAAATGCTCGGTATTAACGATTTTCATGGGCAACTAGACACTGTAAAAAAAATTAACAATAAAGATGCAGGGGGAATTGAGTACTTAGGGGCTTATTTACGTGATCGTGAAAAACAAAATCCGAATACATTAAAGGTACATGCTGGAGATGTTGTTGGAGCAAGTACTCCTGTTTCAGCATTATTACAAGACGAACCTACGATTGAATTTCTAAATGATTTGAAATTCGATGTTGGAACGATAGGGAATCATGAATTTGATGAAGGTGTTGAAGAAATGAACCGCCTTATTTATGGTGGATACCATGAGAAAACAGGGAATTTTAAAGGAGCAAAATTCCCATATGTTGCTGCAAATTTCTATAATAAATCCACCGGTCGTTTATTTTTACCACCATTCACTATAAAAAAGGTACAAGGAGTTCCTGTTGGATTTATCGGAGTCGTAACAACGGATGTTCCTAACCTTGTTATGCCTACTATGCTAAAGAATGTAGAAATTACAGATGAAGTTGAAGCTATTAACAAATCCGTAAAGCAATTAAAAAAACTAGGCGTTAAATCTATCGTTGTTCTTGCACATAACGGAGGTATAACAGATGGGAACGGCGTAACAAATGGTGATATCGTCCGATTAGCAAATGAGACTGATCCAGAAGTCGATGTTATTTTTGGTGGCCATAGCCACACTTATGTAAATGGAACTGTTAATAATAAACTTGTCGTACAAGCAAATTCATATGGTATGGCTTTTGCTGATGTTGATGTAAAGATTGATCGTAAAACACAAGATATTGTTGAGAAAAAAGCAGAAATTGTTACAACTTATCATGAAGGCATAGAGCCTGATAAAAAAATAAAGAAGAAGATGGAGAAATATCAAGCAAAAATCGCACCTCTTGTTAATGAAGTTGTAGGTAAGTCTATTGCGCCACTAGATCGCAAACTCAATACGGCTGGTGAATCTACTCTTGGAAATTTAGTTGCTGATGCCCAGCGTACAACAATGCAATCCCAAATTGCACTTATGAATCCTGGTGGTATTCGTAATGACTTAGATGCTGGTGATATTACATGGGGAGAGATATATGGTATTCAACCATTCGGAAATCAATTAATAAAAGTAAATTTAACAGGTCAAGACATTCGTGATATTTTAAATCAACAATGGCAAAAAGACATAACAAGAATGCTTCAAATTTCAGGAATCCAATACACTTGGGATGCGAACAAGCCCAATGGAGAAAAAGTAACAAGTATTCGCTTAACGAATGGAGAAGAAATTATTCCTTCTAAAACTTACAGCGTCGTTGCTAACGCATTTTTAGCTTCAGGGGGAGATGGATTTGTATCTTTTAAAAACGGTAAAGATGCTGAAACAGGACCAACTGATTTTGAAGCATTAGTAGATTATATAAAAAAATCAAAAGAACCAATTCAGTCTATTATTGATGGAAGAATCCAAAAGATAAATTAGGTTTTTATTAATCTCAAAAACAACTAGATTACCTGTGCGCTATACTCTTTAGTGTGCAGGTAATCTATTTTTTTTGATTTGAAATAGTCTAACTGTGGCCAATGGGTATACCGTCTAGATGCAGAGTGCCGAAAAAAATGAAGTGAACAAAAAATAACCCCTAAATTAACTCTATGATAAAGAGACTACAAACAATCAAAATTTGGAACTTCATATTAACCATATATTAACTACGTTAATAATACATACTGAAATTGAATACTTTAGATAACATCATTTATAACGGATATCTGTACATTATAATGTTATGCAATGAGGAATTTACAATACAATGAATTGAAGCTTATTTAGTTTTATATTTGTATAAGTGAATTAAGAATTTCTTAAGAACCTATTAAGAAATAAGTGAGTTTTAGGAACTAGAATAAATGTATCTTAACAGTAATAAGAAAATGAATGTTTTAAACGGAAGTTGGCAGAGTATGTCAAAAAGCTATAAGTAAATATTTCAGGAGGTTTTTTATGAAAAAGAAAATAATTATTGCAATTGTTGCTTCTGCTATAACAATGACTCATTTTGTAGGAAATACTTATGCAGATTCGAAAACAGAGGTTTCTGTTACAGCTCCCTATAATACAAATCAAATAGCGAAATGGTTAGAAGCACATGCAAAGCCTTTAAAAACAACTAATCCAACTGCATCTCTTAATGATTTGAAACCACTTAAGGATATGGTAGGTTCAGCTTCAATTGTAGGTTTAGGTGAAGCTACGCATGGGGCTCATGAAGTTTTTACGATGAAACACCGCATTGTTAAGTATTTAGTATCTGAAAAGGGCTTTACCAATCTAGTTTTAGAAGAGGGATGGGACAGGGCCTTGGAACTTGATCGATATGTTCTTACTGGTAAGGGAAACCCAAACCAACATCTAACACCTGTATTTAAGACGAAAGAAATGCTAGATTTACTTGATTGGATTCGGCAATATAATGCTAATCCAAAACATAAATCGAAAGTACGTGTCATCGGGATGGACATTCAATCAGTAAACGAAAATGTTTATAATAATATAATAGAATATATTAAAGCGAACAATTCAAAACTGTTGCCTAGAGTAGAAGAGAAGATAAAAGGGCTTATTCCTGTAACAAAGGATATGAATACTTTTGAAAGCCTTACGAAAGAAGAAAAAGAAAAGTATGTTTTAGATGCTAAACAAATTAGTGCTTTATTAGAGGAAAATAAAAGTCATTTAAATGGGAAATCTAAAGAGTTCGTATGGATAAAGCAAAATGCTCGTATTATTGAACAGTTTACTACAATGTTAGCGACACCTCCTGATAAACCAGCGGATTTTTATTTGAAACATGATATTGCATTGTATGAAAATGCGAAGTGGACTGAAGAACATTTAGGAAAAACCATTGTATGGGGACATAATGGACACGTTTCGAAAACAAATATGCTTTCTTTTATATACCCTAAAGTAGCAGGGCAGCATTTAGCAGAATATTACGGAAAACGGTACGTATCTATTGGAACGTCAGTTTATGAAGGACAATACAATGTGAAGAATAGCAATGGTGAATTTGGCCCCTATGGAACATTAAAATCGGATGATCCAAACAGTTATAACTACATTTTTGGACAGGTCAAAAAAGATCAATTTTTTATTGATTTACGTAAGGCGAACGGCGTGACAAAAACTTGGTTAAACGAACAACATCCAATTTTCGCTGGAATAACTACCGAAGGGCCTGATATACCAAAAACTGTTGATATATCATTAGGTAAAGCGTTTGATATACTTGTTCAAATTCAAAAAGTGAGTCCATCTCAAGTACATCAATAAATTTAGAATCATGTGCCGTAATGACAAATTTCATAGTGTGTCATATAACACAATGAAATTTGTTTTATATAACAAGAAGAATAATCGCATTAGAAAAAATCAGCAGTTTAACCTGTTAAGAGTAAAACGAATCTTACAATATGTAAAGCGCAAAAACACTGAAGCGAAAAGCATCGGTGTTTTTTGCGCTTTCGGGCACAGATGCTACTTCAATCCTATTGTAGAAGTGATTTTGTATGTAAGGAATTTGTAAGGAATAGGTAAGAAAAAAGAGATTTTCATTGTGTAGGATAAAAATATAAGGAGGCATGAAGGGGGGAACAAGTACGGCCTACATATAAAACAAATAATCAGTAACAAGAGTGTTTTAAGGAAAAGAAGTAATTTCTATGGTTAATATGTATGTGGAAAAAGAGTGATTTAGAGATTGTTAGAACACAATGGTGTTTGTGAAAATAATGATTAGTACGTTGATTGCAAATTCAGTGTTGACTTTTATCATTGGGAGAGTTGATAGCTGTGTGATTAGTATATGAGACAGCTATCAGCCATCAATACAATTTAAATAGAAAAGAGGAATTTTTTATGAAAACACGCAGTAAAATTACATCTGCAAGTCTAGCACTTTTAATAGGTGGAAGTTCCCTGTTATACATAACACCAACATCAGTTGTAAAAGCAGAATCTACGCAAAATGTATCTAGTTCGTTACAAACAAGTACGCAAAGCGATCGTACTTCCGTTAAGAAAGCAATGCGAGATGAACTGCAACTTGGATACCCGGGAATACTCGCTAAAATTTCTAAGGGGGGTAAAACTTGGAGTTATACAGCTGGGGTAGCGGATCTGAAAACTAAGAAACCAATGAAAGCAGATTTTCGCTTTCGCATTGGCAGTGTGACGAAAACGTTCATTGCAACAGTTCTACTTCAATTATCTGGAGAGAACCGTTTGAATCTAGACGACTCCATTGAAAAATGGTTACCTGGTGTTATTCAAGGAAATGGATATGATGGTAACCAGATTACGATCCGGCAAATATTGAATCATACAAGTGGTATTGCTGACTATATAAATTCAAAAGACTTTGATATTACGGATATAAAAAAATCGTATACGGCTGAAGAATTTGTAAAGATGGGGATTTCACTTCCCCCAGACTTTGCCCCAGGAAAGGGTTGGTCTTATTCAAATACAGGATATGTAATACTAGGAATCCTTATTGAAAAAGTAACAGGAAACAGCTATGCGGAAGAGGTTGAAAATCGGATTATTGAACCGCTTGATTTGTCAAATACATTTCTACCTGGTAATTCAAGCGTGATTCCAGGCACCAAGCATGCCCGTGGCTATTTGCAACTAGACGGAGCGAGTGAGCTAAAAGATGTTACTTATATTAACCCAGGTAGCTCGGATGGAGATGTGATTTCTACTGCTGACGACTTAAACAAATTCTTCTCTTGCTTACTAGGTGGCAAATTACTGAAGGAACAGCAGTTAAAACAAATGCTTACTACAGTTCCTACAAATAGAGAGGGAACCGGATATGGTCTTGGAATACTTGAAATTAAGCTTCCGAACGGTGTCTCGGTATGGGGACACAGGGGGGCCGTTCCAGGGTTTTCCACTTTTGCTGGTGGAACACTTGGAGGTAAACATACACTCGCTATCAATTCGAACAGTTTAAACCTTAATAACCCAGAAGTTTTTAAAAACATTTTACTTGCTGAATTTAGCAAGTAGGAAAAACGGATAAATTTTGTCATTTGTAATTTCTATCGGAATGGATTACCGCTTGAAAGAGTATAGAGGGATTAAGTATCTATAATTGTGTAGGAGCAGCATTTGCAAAATTAGAAATTGAACTAGATTCAACCATCAAAGATAATATTAGCGGGAAAAAATTGAGGGACATTAAGGATTTTGTGAAGAAGACTTCAAAAATGAACTGAAATCTAATAAACAACGTAAAAGCTAAAAGATTTTCACTGTGAGAACATCTCAAAATATTAAATTGATGGTAACTTTGTTGTAGCTCTTTAAACATACCTATATTAAAACCCAAATTTCTCAATTTAATGCTGAGAAATTTGGGTTTTTCTAAAGGAATCAATTTTTTAAAAAATTTTTAGAAATTTAAAGATAAAGTATTGTATACATGTAAGTATGATTAAAAATGCAAAGTTGTAAATGCTAAATTTAATTAAATACGCCTTACTCTCTTTAACATTGGCCTGAATGAATAGTTTATAGGAGATTACACTGGCTAAAGATGCGATAATTGTTCCAAGCCCTCCAATATTTACTCCTAGTAATAAAGCTTTCCAATCAGAAGTAAAGTTTGATAGAAGAATTGAAGTAGGAAAATTGCTAATCAATTGACTCAAAAATATGGAACTAAAGAAGACTGAAGTATCTCCTCTTAAATTAGCGCGAGCAAATGTCCCCAGTGCATCGGAATGGGAAATGTTTCCGATAAAAATAAAAAACAGACAAAGGTTATTAGAAGAAAGTAATCGATCTTAAATAGTAAGTTTCTATCTAACGTAAATGCTGCTATCAGTGTGACTATTAGCGCAATGTAATAATTAATAACACCAAAAATAGATGCAATGATAGTAATAAGTATCAAAATCCAGACGGTAGCTTTTTTTCGATTTTTCACGGTAATAACAGGTAGTTCTATTTTCAAATCTGTTTTTTGAAGTTTTTGAGTAAATATAAATAACAAACTAATTCCAAGTACAGCTAAAAGCAGGATTGAACCTAAAAATGGGATGAGCTTAATTCCATAGTAAGAATATAGGTATAAATTTTGTGGGTTTCCCATAGGCATCAAGCTACTACCGATGTTTGCCGCAATTGTCTGCAGGATGATTGTATCCATCATGTTCATTTGTGTTTTTTTACTAATGACAAGTGTTATTGGTACAAAAGTGAGGAGAGCAACATCATTTGTTACAAACATGGAGCAAATAAAGCATAACAAAATTAGAATAATAGATATTGACCTGCTGTTATTGCATTTATTTAAAATCGCAACGGCAAGTTTGTCTAATATCTTTAGCTGTTCCAAGGCCTTAATGGCTACCATCAGATTAAATAAGCTAATTAACACTTCAAAGTTAATATATTCGATCTTTGGCGAATGTATTAAGCAGCTGACAATTGCTAGTATCAGTGAAATGGTAAGTACTAAATCCTTTTTTAAAAATTCGAATTTCATAAGGAGTCTTTTTTTATTTTGAACAAATACTATTTCTTTCACAATACACCACCTGTAATTTATGTTAGTAAATATACGTTTTTTGGGATAACTCGATATTGCTAGAAAAGAGGGTGACATAAGGTCCTAAATAAGAGTTTTGTAATGTTTCATCCCTTCAACAAAATCCTTTTTTTCTTAGTGTCTTTCATGTTGTAAATATGTGCAATATAGACGAATCCAACTAGGGGGATTAATTGAGAAAACAAATGTTTTTTGTATGATACCATAAATAAATTAAATGTTTTATTTTTTAAATATTCCTATAATATTCCGTTGATTCTTGATTTCAAATAATTTATATGAACTTCTAAAAGAGAAAAAGTATGCATGTTTATATGAAGAAAATAGAGACTTGTCAAAGGATAGATAGAACAAAATCTGCGACGTTTGGATACTGTATAAAATTCACAAAATCTCACTGTTTTTTTAGATGAAAAATCTTAAAAAATTTTTTGTTTTTATAAAAATCTGTACTTTTTCGTAACATTCTGTACTTTTAATTATAAATTAAAGACAAACTTCTCTTAGTTAAAGATTGAAAGCGCTTTATAGATTTTTCGTGAAATTTTTACCTAGCCTATTTTTGAGATTAGTAGTAAGAAAGGAGATATTTCCATGTTCTTAAGAAAATTAACAAAAAACCAGTTAATCACTATTGATTATTATGATTAAAATGTAAATCACCGGTAAACGAAACAAACATAATAGTACAACAACATTAGTGGATAAGAATATTAGTTTTGCAGAAGGGGATAGAGCATCTTGTGTATAAATGGTAAGTTTTTAGAAAATTCAGTTTTGTAGTTGCGTGTTGCGATGTTTGTTTAAACAGGCCAATTCTATTAATATAGAAAATTTTTATCCTTGTTGTATTTGAATATGAATGAGGTATTTATGCCAAGGAATATAGGTGATTTTATATAGATTATGATAGATAAATTTTTGGTATGGAGTGATAATATGGAAAGATTTTTTGTAGAGTTAGTCGGATCAACAAATGATTTTTTATGGTCTAAATTGTTAATTATTATGCTTGTTATTTGCGGAATTTATTTTACATTTAAATTGAATTTTGTACAGTTTCGAATGTTAAAAGAGATGGTCCGTGTATTAATGGAGGGGAAAAGTGGTTCTAAAGATCAAATCTCTCCTTTTCAAGCGTTTTGTATTGGTATGGCAGCCCGCGTTGGAACAGGGAATATCACAGGAATTGCGATTGCAATTGCATTAGGTGGTCCTGGAGCTGTATTTTGGATGTGGATTATTTCTATTATTAGCTCGGCCTCCAGTTTTGTCGAAAGCACATTAGCACAGATATATAAAGTAAAAGATAAAACTGGTTTCCGGGGTGGTCCATCCTATTATATGGAAAAAGGGTTGAATAAACGTTGGATGGGAGTATTATTCTCTATTTTAATCACAATTACTTTTGGTCTTGTATTCAATTCAGTACAATCAAATACAGTTACAATTGCTTTTCAAAACTCATTTGGTACAGATCGTCTAACAGTTGGGATAATCATGGCTATTGCTTTCGCTGCGATTATTTTTGGTGGTGTACAACGTATTGCAAAAATGGCTGAATACAAGGTGGTATTTTTAGCGGTATTATACATTGGAGTTGCATTATTTGTTGTAGTTACCAACATATCAAAAATGCCGGAAGTTCTTTCTCTTATTGTTCAAAACGCATTTGGTTTTAAACAAATAGCAGGCGGTTCAATTGGTGCAGCACTTATGAATGGAGTTAAACGCGGTTTATTCTCAAATGAAGCTGGTATGGGAAGTGCACCAAACGTTGCCGCAACAGCAACAACAAGTCATCCGGTGAAACAAGGACTGATTCAAGCATTTGGTGTATTAACGGATACACTGATCATTTGTACTAGCACTGCCTTTATTATTTTACTGTCTGATGCATATAAACAACCGGGGTTAAATGGTATTGCACTTACACAAGCAGCATTAAGTGAACACATAGGTCCTTGGGCATCAGGTTGTCTTGCTATCTTTGTTTTTTTATTTGGATTTGGTGCGTTGATTGGCAACTATTATTATGGTGAAACAAATATTCGCTTCTTACATACAAGTAAAGTGTGGTTAATGATATACAGAATAAGTGTGTTGGCTATGATTGTATTTGGTTCTGTTGCAAAGATTCAAATTGTATGGGATTTAGCGGACTTATTTATGGGCTTTATGGTTATTATTAATTTAATTGCTATTACCTTACTTTCAAAAGTAGCATTTGCGGCGTTACAAGATTATATAAACCAGAAAAAAGCTGGTAAAGATCCTATTTTTTATAAAGAAAACATTAAAGGGCTTAAAAATATTGAATGTTGGGATAGTTATGAGAAAACTTCAAAAAAGAAAAGTGTGTAATAAGAAGGATATTCAGACTGCAATATGTCTGAATATTTTTCTTGGTTCTAGTGCAAATATTATTGATTATAGTAAAGAAAAAATCATTCTATATAAAGTTAATAGTACGGGGGAATATGATTAAATGATAAAGGATTCTAGCGTTCAAGTTGAGGGTCAAGAAAAAGTTTGCTTAGATCAATGGGTAGCTCATTATCGAGCGTATGCAGCTAAGGGACGAAGCGCCAGTTATATTCCCGCTCTGGGGGAAATAAATGTATCGCAGTTAGGTATTTGTATAGTAAAGCCAGATGGAACAATGATAAAATCAGGAGATTGGGAGATACCTTTCACATTACAAAGTATATCAAAAGTAATCGGTTTTATAGCCGCTTGTTTAAGTCGCGGTATTTCTTATGTATTAGAACGAGTTGACGTAGAGCCAACTGGAGATGCCTTTAATTCAATTATTCGTTTAGAGATACATAAACCAGGAAAACCTTTTAATCCTATGATCAATGCTGGAGCGATTACGATAGCTTCACTTTTGCCAGGGACATCGGTGCAAGAAAAATTAGAATCTCTATACGTATTAATTGAAAAAATGATAGAGAAGCGTCCCGCTATTAATGAAATAGTATTTCAATCAGAATGGGAAACGGCTCATCGTAATAGAGCATTAGCATACTATTTAAAGGAGAATGGTTTTCTAGAATCAGATGTGGAGGAGACACTAGAGGTTTACCTAAAACAATGTTCGATTGAAATAAATACAGAAGATATTGCCTTAATAGGGCTTATACTAGCACATGATGGATATCATCCTATTCGCAAAGAACAAGTGCTCCCTAAAGAAGTAGCTAGGTTAACAAAAGCTTTAATGCTAACTTGTGGAATGTACAATGCTTCTGGAAAATTTGCTGCTTTCATTGGATTACCAGCTAAGAGTGGGGTATCGGGCGGAATTATGACACTTGTTCCCTCAAAATCTAGGAAGGATTTATCGTTCCAAGATGGATGTGGTATTGGTATTTACGGACCAGCCATTGATGAATATGGGAATAGTTTACCAGGAATTATGTTGTTAGAACATATTGCAAAAGAATGGGATTTAAGTATATTTTAAAAAGGAGCACAGATATTTTGGTGTTAGAGCGAGTCCAAAAGTGTTCAGACCTTATATTGTGTCTGAACATTTTTGAGTTATAAAGTATCTTTCTAAAGTAGAAGGGTGTAATGAATACTCACAATCTATAATGCTTTCGTTTATATCTTATTTATCAGTTTTTGAAAAAAATAGAGTAAGTATTGTATTAATGCAAATAGGTTTGTATACTGACTGTTAGGCGAAAGTGAGAAGTGATTATTTTGAATCTTAGTAATTTAGTAAAAAAAGACATCTATATTCTCGTTTTAATGATAGTTACAGTACCCTTAGTAGGTGAAATAAAGTCATTTCCTTTAAATGAAACATTTAGAATGAGCTTTGGCGCACCAACATTTTTCTTTTTTTTGTTATTGTTTCGACGAATTCCAGCATTTTTACCGGGTTTTTTAACAGCGATAGTCGTTGTAGTATTTCGTATCTCAATGGATGTCATTATAAAGGGAAATATGGATTGGCTAGCCGCTTTTCATACTCACTATCCTAGTTTTTTCTTTTATTTTACTTATTCGTATCTCTTTCATTTAGCAAAAATCAAACGTTTTTATCATCAACCACTAATGATTGGTTTTATTGGTTGCATGATTGAAATACTGTCAGACTGTGTGGAATTAATGATTCAATATTTCGTATTAAAAACATCGATCACATCCGAGGCAATAAATGAGATTATTGTTATCGCATGTTCCCATAGTTTTATAGTTCTAAGCTTTTTCAATATGATGAAATTGTATGAAGCGCAATCAAGGGAGAGACATATAAAGAAGCAAAATGAACACATGCTCATGCTTATCTCTAATTTATATGAAGATGCTGTTCATTTAAAAAAAACATTACAAGATGCTGAGAATATAACAAAAAAATCCTATGATTTATATAAAACCTTAGACTCTTTTGAGCACAAACAGATGGATTTTCAGTTTGGGGATTTAAGGCAACAGGCATTACAAATTGCTGGTGAGGTCCATGACGTTAAAAAGGATAACCAACGTATTTTTGCGGGACTTTCAAAACTAATTTCTGATGAAAGTTTTACAGATTATATGTCTGTACATGAACTAGTAAATATCATTATACGGGCAAATACGAAATATGCACGGTTGCTAGAGAAAGACATCCAATTTGTGTGTAAAATTGATGGTGTGCATTCTCATTATCATATTTACACAATCTTATCTATTATAAATAATATCGTTACAAACGCTGTAGAAGCTATCCAAGGTATGGGAACCATCACAATTGACATTAATAAAGACCACCATTTTGTTGAATTTCAAATAGGCGATAATGGTCCTGGTATTTCTTCAAAATATAAAGATTCAATTTTTGAGCCTGGGTTTACTTCTAAATATGATGATTTAGGCAACCCATCGACAGGTATCGGATTATCGTATGTTAAAGAAATGGTCGAACAACTTGAAGGTGATGTTACGCTTGAGGACAGAACCGAAGGAAAAGGATCAATTTTTATAATTAGATTAGGGATTGATCATATAATTTCGAAAGGGTGATTCTATGTATTTTTATATAGTAGATGATGAAAAAGCGGTTCGCTCAATGTTGGCTCAAATTATCGAGGATGAAGACCTTGGGGAGGTTATAGGAGAAGCTGAGGATGGTTTATCTTTAGAGCAACAAATGCTAATCCTTAAAAATATAGACATTTTATTTATCGATTTGTTAATGCCGATTCAAGATGGAATAAAAACAATCCGTCAAATAAAACCTTTGTTTAAAGGGAAAATCATCATGGTCTCTCAAGTAGAATCAAAAGAATTAATTGCTGAAGCTTATTCGCTTGGTGTTGAATACTATATTATTAAGCCAATTAACCGGATTGAAGTATTAACAGTTGTTCGGAAAGTCATTGAACGAATTCGTTTGGAAAAATCGATAAAAAACATTCAAGAATCGCTTAATATGGTACTAAAATTGGATAGTAATTCAAGTGCGCAAGAAAAATACCGTAATGAAAAACATTTAAATACTTTTAATCATTTTCAAAATTCCATTCATTTTCTTTTGTCTGAATTAGGAATAGCCAGTGAAAGTGGAAGTAAAGATTTAATGGATATGCTAGATTATTTATATAAATATGAACAAGATAACACGTTGGAACAAGGCTTTCCCTCACTAAAAGAGATTTTTATGAATTTGGCTCAAAAAAAACTTGGGGATTCAGCTGAAGATGCCGAATTAAAAAGGTTCATAGAAGCTTCCAAACAACGGATTCGGAGAGCAATTTATCAATCATTAAACCATTTAGCATCCCTTGGACTTACTGATTTTTTAAACCCGAAGTTCGAAAATTATGCTTCTAGATTTTTTGATTTTACTACCGTAAGGAGAAAGATGACAGAATTGAATAATGAACCAACATTACCTGCTCGTATTGATACGAAAAAATTTATTCAAGTTCTTTATTTTGAAGCAAAACGAATACACCTGGAATTAAGATGATAAATGCTTGCTAATTATTATTTTCGATTAATAGATTGATAATTGTTTTCATGTTATTGGTTTTATATAGTTTTTCTAAGAGAGGATTTTCCTTTATTTCATATTAGTTTTAAAATCAGAAAATTCCGTATCGATTTGGTAGAAGTGTATGAACTTAGAACAAAAGAATATGTATTTTTTACACATTAATATTCATTTAAAAACGAGTATTTCCAAAATAAAATATAACTACATAGTAAGTTGAATTTAAAAAAAAGATGCTATCTTCTAGCATCTTTTTTTCTTTAAGAGGAAATATCATTGATCCTTATATTATTTGAAATTCAAATGCGGGCATATAAATAAGGGAAAAGGAGATAATATTTAACAAATTATAATTGGAAATGGTATTTTAGGTCAGAAATGTTTTTATACTAACTAGGTTATTGGTGCTAAATAAGCATAATGTCTCGCTTTTCTGCTCTTTAATCTTATAGTTATTTTTTATTAAGTACATATCGTTTTTTAGAAATCTCAATCCTAGCAGAGTATATAAATTGGGTGATAAAAATGTGGAACATAATTACTTCTTATCTTCCAGATTGGAAAGTCTTTGTACAAGCTTTTATCTTGTTTTTAATTCCGTATACTATCTCAAGATTTTTTCATTGGGTTCGTATGTCAGAGAAAGAGTGGGAAGAATGAGTTGGTGGAAGTCAAGAGACAAACAAGTGAAAAAAAATAATATTCAAAGTAAAACGAAACAAGAGCATAAACCATCTCAAAATGCAATCGTTCATTTCACAAATGATTTTGCCTCTAACTTAGAACTTATAAAGCAACAAATCGGACATAATTCTGATGTTCGCTTTCGGAAGTTTAATATTGGACGCACAGATATTCAGGCTGGGATCGTTTTTGTTGATGGCCTATCAGATAAAGAGATAATTGACAAACATATTATGAAATTACTAATGGATGATTTTTCTGATGAATATAAAAATGAATCTTCTTATGTGGAGGGGACTGTTTCAAAAGAATATATTAAAAATAAAGTTCTTACAATTAGTGAAGTAGCAGAAGTCCATTACATAAAAGATTTAATACCCAAAGTATTGATAGGTTCAACAGCTCTTTTAATTGATGGTTTAGCAGATGTGTTTATTCTTGGTACAACAAAAGCAAATAAACGAAATATTGAAGAACCAGTATCGGAGGCATTAGTCAGAGGGCCACGGGTCGGTTTTACTGAAGTATTGAGTGATAATACCTCACTTTTGCGACGACACTGTGCGGATGAGAACTTATCATTAGTAAAGCTACCAGTAGGAGAACGTGCAAAGAAAGAGTTAGTTGTCGCATTTATTAAAGATCTTGCTAGTACAGAATTGGTGGATGAAATAAAAAACAGAATTCAGAAAATTGACATAGACAGTGTACTCGAATCTGGTTATATAGAGCAACTTATTGAAGATAATTATCTCAGTCCTTTTCCGCAGATTCAAAATACAGAACGACCTGATCGTGTTATTAGTGCTTTAATGGAAGGTCGAGTAGCTATTTTGTTAGATGGAACACCATTTGTTTTAATTGCTCCAGTTACATTTAGTATGCTGCTGCAATCACCAGAAGATTATTATGAAAGGTGGCTTCCTGGTACGCTTCTCCGCTTATTACGCTTCATGACAGCTTTTGTTTCATTATTTGCTCCAGCACTGTATATTTCTTTTATTTCATTTCATCTAGGATTAATTCCCACTAAGCTCGCTATTTCTATTATCGGATCGCGAGAAGGAGTCCCTTTTCCCGCTTTAATAGAAGCGTTAATTATGGAAGTAGCTATCGAAGTTTTGCGAGAAGCAGGTTTACGTCTGCCTAAACCAATTGGACCTGCAATGGGAATTGTGGGCGGTTTAATAATTGGTCAGGCTGCCGTAGAAGCAGGAATTGTTAGTCCAATAATGGTTATCGTTGTTGCGGTAACAGCTATTTCTTCTTTTACTATTCCGCAATACAGTGTAGGAATTACGTTACGCATTCTTCGTTTTGTAGCTATGTTTTGTGCTGCGATATTTGGTTTGTATGGAGTTATTCTCTTCTTTCTTTTACTTTGCAGTCATTTAGTGAAACTGAAAAGTTTTGGCGTTCCTTATACCAGTCCTGCTGTTCCATATCAATTCAGTGACTGGAAAGATTTTATGGTTCGCATGCCATTAAAAATAATGAGACGTCGACCGAAAATAATGCATACCAAAAAAAATATCCGCAAAAGGTAGCTGATGACGAAAGGAAGTGGCCTTCAGTGATTACTAAACTTAAAGACCGAATAACAACTTCACAGGCAGTTGTTATTATTGTAAATTACATACTTGGGACAGGAATTCTCACTCTGCCCAGAGCATCTGTGGAAAAAGTGAAAACACCAGATGTATGGATAAGTGTGATATTAGGTGGAATACTGGCAATGGTTTCAGGAGTAATTATGGTCAAATTAAGTCAGCAGTTTCCAGAAAAAACATTTTACCAATACAGTCAAGATATTGTAGGGAAATGGATAGGCAGATTACTTAGTTTTCTTATTATAGGGTATTTTCTTACAACTTCAGCATTTCAAATTCGTTCAATGGCAGAAGTAATAAGCTTTTTTTTGCTCGAAGGAACCCCCACATGGACTATTGTTATGCCTTTTATGTGGATAGGTCTCTATTTGATTATGAGTGGTATTAATTCAATTGCACGGATGTTTGAAATAATATTTCCTATTACTGTTTTTATTTTTTAATCATTTCCTTTATGAGCATCGGAATATTCGAGATAGATAATCTCCGTCCCGTATTAGGTTTGGGAATTAAACCAGTATTAGATGGGATAAAAACAACGTCTCTCGCATATACAGGTCCTGAAATTATGTTAATTCTTTTGGTATTTATGGAACAACGAAATAAAGCAGTAAAAGCTATTTTAGTTGGAATTTCTATTCCGTTAATCTTTTATGTAATAACTGTTGTAATGGTCATTGGTGCATTATCAATTGATGGGGTTGTAACAAGAACATGGCCGACAATTGATCTTATGCGCAGTTTTGAAATTTCTGGATTGATATTTGAACGTTTTGAATCTTTATTGCTTGTAATATGGATTATGCAAATATTTGCTACCTATACGATTAGTTATTATGCAGCTGCATTAGGATTAGCACAACTCTTTAAAAAGAGAATTCATCCGTTTATTTTTGCTTTGATTCCAATCATTTACATCATTGCTATGACTTCGAAAAATATAAATGACTTGCTTAAATTGGGGGATATGCTCGGTAATGCTGCTTTATTTTTATTTGGTTTACTGCCACTGCTTCTTCTTATTATTACGCGATTAAAAGGAGGAGTAGTGTGAAAAATAAATTTAATTATATGCGGTTCTATTTGACTTTGTTATGGACGCTTTTGCTTCTATTTTTAACAGGATGTTGGAGCAGTAAAGAAGTAGAAGAGTTGAGTTTAACTGCAGGTATAGCACTAGATAAAGGGAAGGATTCAACAATTGAGAAAGAGGATGAGGAAGGAGGTTATCCTAAAAGAAATCTTATAACAGCTACTTATCAAATTGTTAGTTCGCAAGCACAAAGTAAAGGAAATGGACAACAAAAACGTTATATAAATGTTTCTGAGACCGGTGATTCCATTCATCAAATTGTTCGTGAGTTTTCATTGAAAAGAGAGAGCACAATGTTCAGCCCACATTTAAAAAACATTGTTATTAGTGATAGTCTTGTACGTACATTCAGTTTAGAACAATTACTTGAACAGTATCTCCGTGACAATGAAGTTCGGCTTAGCTGTATGCTCTTAATTAGCAAGGGTCTAGCGAAGGAGGTACTGGAATCAAACAAAAAAGGAGAAATCCCAGCATTTCGTTTGTCTGGAATTGCAGATAATAGAAATAGAACAACAAGGATTTTACCTCCTGTATCGCTCGCTAAATTGGAAGGAAAGATGCGGTCAGGGTCCAGTTTTCTTTTGCAAAATGTAATCTCGATAAAAGGGGAAACAAAATTTGCAGGAGCTGCTGTAATTAAAGGGAAGACAAAAAAGTTGATGGGCTTTTTAAATGAACAGGAATTGGAAGGAGTAGTATGGATAAACGGAAAAAGGAATGGTGGTGTGGTAAAAACTTTTGATAAAGAATCAAAGAAACTCATTATATACGAAATAAAGTCAATAAAAAGCAAAATCATACCACATGTTAATGGAAATAATATTTCCTTTGATGTAAACATTGAATCAGAAGGACGTTTGTCTGAAAATTGGATGCAATCAGGAAAAAAATTTAAAAATAAATTTTTAAAAAGGGAAGAAAAAGCTATTGAAAAAGAAGTAAAGCACTTAGTACATCATGTTACAAAAAAAATACAAAAAGAATATCAAGTCGATATTGCGGGTTTTGGCAACCAATTAAGAATTAAACACCCGAGAACATGGGAGAAAGTTAAAAAAGATTGGGATCAAACATTTAGTAAAGTACCGATTAAATATCATATAAATGTAACTATACAAGATTATGGAGCGTCAAGTTTAAAACGATGAGATACTTTAATTGAAATTATATTTACATCAAAACAAAAAGTTATAAAAGTTTTAATTTGAAAATTTTTGTAACTTTTTGTTTTTTTATGTCCTTCTTATTATAGATTAAAGAAATGATTTTATCCCGCTATTTGCCGGGCAGTAAGACCCACACCTCAAAATTCAGCGAAAGCAAAGAAGTTATTAGAGGTATATGTAAGCTCTATATAGGAAGGAGAATTTTGAAATTCTATTGATAAACCAAGTAATTGTAATAGCCCTTATTTAGAATAATAATTTCAAAATCAATAAAATTTAGAGTAGAAGGAGCAAGAGCAAATTATTATGAATAAACAAATAGGATTCATCGGATGTGGAAACATGGGTATTGCTATGATAGGTGGGATGATTAAAAAAAATATAGTTTCTCCAGATCAAATAATTTGTTCAGATTTAAATGTCATTAATTTAAAAAATGCTAGTAATGAATATGGCATAACTATAACTACTAACAACAATGAAGTCGCTAACAGCGCTGACATTTTAATTTTATCAATCAAACCAGATTTATACTCATCGGTAATTAACCAAATAAAAGATCAAATAAAAAATGATGTAATCGTTGTAACTATTGCTGCAGGGAAAAGTATTAAGAGCACTGAGAATGAATTTGGTAGAAAGTTAAAAGTTGTTAGAGTAATGCCTAATACACCGGCACTTGTTGGAGAAGGAATGTCTGCGTTATGTTTTAATGAAATGGTTACAGAAAAAGATATAAAAGAGGTACTGAACATATTTAATATTTTCGGCCAGACGGAGGTCATAAATAGAAAAACTAATGGATGTTGTTACATCTATTAGTGGTTCTTCTCCAGCATATGTGTATATGTTTATAGAAGCCATGGCAGATGCTGCTGTACTTGGCGGTATGCCGAGAAAACAAGCTTATAAATTTGCGGCTCAGGCTGTATTAGGTTCTGCAAAAATGGTATTGGAAACAGGAATACATCCAGGTGAATTGAAGGATATGGTTTGTTCTCCAGGTGGAACGACGATAGAGGCTGTAGTAACGCTAGAAGAAAAAGGTTTAAGAACAGCTATCATTTCAGCTATGAAACGTTGTACGCAAAAATCTATGGAAATGTCTAGTTTAACTAGTAAGTGAGAAGCGAATTTATATAATATTTTAAATCTATTTAATGTAAAAGAAATATTATGAGGCTAGTTAATAACTAAGTAAATTTATATACAACACTAACGAGAAGAATAAACCTTATTTTAAAGGGGATACAGAAAATATGAGTAATTTACTAAAAAAGAAATCCGTTACACAATTGTTAGAGCATAATCAAAGCAAGACTTTAACGAAAACATTAGGAGCATTTGATTTAATTATGTTAGGGGTAGGCTCGATAGTTGGAACGGGCGTTCTTGTGTTAACTGGATTAGTAGCAGCAAGAAATGCTGGCCCAGCAGTTGTTTTTTCATTTATACTTGCAGCAATTATATGTGGATTTATAGCATTATGTTACGCGGAAATTGCTTCTACACTCCCGGCGTCTGGTAGTG
The DNA here is from genome assembly GCF_000238655.1 of Bacillus sp. 7_6_55CFAA_CT2. Taxonomy (NCBI): domain Bacteria; kingdom Bacillati; phylum Bacillota; class Bacilli; order Caryophanales; family Bacillaceae; genus Bacillus; species Bacillus sp. 7_6_55CFAA_CT2. The sequence continues at coordinate 1,782,477 of NZ_JH414708.1, forward strand.
TATATACATACTCATATGCAACAATTGGTGAGTTTGTTGCTCATCTAGTAGGTTGGTCATTGCTATTGATATATATCGTGGCAACAGCGGCTGTCGCTGCTGGATGGACAGGCTATTTCCACAATTTAATAAAGGGATTTGGATTAGAGATACCTAAAGCTCTAGTAACGATTCCTTCGCATGGTGGTATTGTGAATCTACCAGCAGTAATCATTACATTGATATTAGCATGGATGTTATCCCGTGGTACGAGGGAAAGTAAACGAATCAATAATACAATGGTATTGATTAAAATTGGAATGATTTTGTTGTTTATTACGGTTGGTATATTCTATGTAAAACCAATAAACTGGATACCAATTGCACCATACGGTTTAAGTGGAGTTTTTACGGGTGGAGCAGCTATTTTATTCGCTTTTACGGGTTTTGATATATTAGCAACTTCAGCAGAAGAAGTAAAAGATCCGAAACGTAATCTTCCGATCGGTATTATTGCATCATTAATCATATGTACAATTATTTATGTTATGGTATGTCTTGTTATGACAGGAATGGTTTCCTATAAAGAATTAAATGTTCCTGAGGCGATGGCTTATGTAATGGAAGTTGTAGGACAAGGAAAAGTCGCTGGTGCAATTGCTGCAGGTGCTGTAATTGGCCTTATGGCTGTTATTTTTTCCAATATGTATGCGGCAACACGAGTATTCTTTGCAATGAGTCGTGATGGATTGTTACCGAAATCATTTGCGAAAGTTAATAAGAAAACTGGAGCACCCACTTTTATAACTGGATTGGCAGGAATAGGGAGCTCTATAATAGCTGGGTTTATTGATTTGAAAGAATTAGTTAATTTAGTTAATATCGGTAGTTTGGTGACGTTTGCGTTAGTTTGTCTATCAGTTATTATTCTACGTAAATCACACCCAAATTTAAAACGTGGATTTATGGTACCTTTTGTACCTGTATTACCATGCGTTGCAATTGTATGCTGTGTGTTTTTAATGCTAAATTTACCGTTAAGGACATGGGTGTACTTTAGTATTTGGATTACTATTGGGGTAGTAATATATTTCCTTTATTCGATAAAACACAGTAATTTAAATGAGGAAACGATCTCGAAATTACATGATAAAATTGCGAGATAATAACGATAGAAAATTTTATTAATAATCATATTGATAGTTGAGGAACATAGAAACAGTTTTTTGACATTTAGCAAGAGATAAAATAAGAGATGCTAGGGCAGCTAAGTACTTTTTTAGAAACCTTGCTTGTTTTTTACGATTTAAAACTGCTAAGGAGAGAGAAGTATGAGTGAATTGCATTTTATGAGTATAGAAGAATTAGATAATAAATTGAAAAAATCTGACAGTGGTATTTATTTCATTAAAGATTATAATGACAATATTATTTATGTAGGCAAGGCTTTTAGTATAAAAAGTAGAGTATTAGCTCATTTTAATAGTTATTCCAATATTGAGGAATATGTCCATTTATTTAATAAAGTAGCGTATCTCATTGAAGATAGTTTGTTAAAACGCTCATTGTTACAAGTTACTTATATGATTAAATATAAACCAGTATTAAACAAAGAAGTACAAAAAGAATTCCCAGAGTTGTATACTCAATACATTAAGCAGACAAATAAAAAATCTATGTTGTTAGAAATTGATGAAGCTAAAGAAAAAGGGGATGAGTTAAAGAATAAATTAGTAAAATTAGTGGGTGGAAAAACTATGTTTTATGACATAATTTCTCTGTTAAACAATGGATATAACTATCATGTCCTCGCAAAAGTATTGAACATAGAACTTCAAACTTTAATTATAATAAAAGAACACCGAAATAAATTCCCGATACCACATAATTATAAAAGGACAATAAAACATCAAGATATAATGTATGCTTTATCTGGAAAAAAGAATTTAAGTACTTCAAGGTTAAACACTTAACTTTAAAATAGTAAATTCGTTGCTTTTGTAGCTTTTATTGTTATATTGAAATGCAATGTACATTTGTGTTTCAAATTTAATTGGTGGAATAAGGGGAAGGAAAGGGTTTCTATAAAAATACTGGAATAAATTAGGTTGCTTATGCATAAATAGCATAATTAGGTACATGTTATTTATAAATATTCAAAGATGAGAAAGTAATACAAATGAAATTCTTATTTCTGCTACTACAAGTACTATTGAGCAAATGAAGTATGAAATTGCTTTTGAACTAGGAGCCACACTGGAACCTGATACATCACATCATCTGCAATGGTTCGGATCGGTGGAGAGATTACAAAACGCTTAGTTCGAATGGCTGAAAAACAGTTAACAGGTCAATACAGAGTACACTAAGAAAATAATCCGTATATATATGGATTATTTTTCCTTTAATTTACAAAAAAATAAATTTCGAAATTGAAAAAACCTCTCAGATTCATTTGTAATAAACTTTTTTAGTTGTGTTAATGATATAGGTATCAAAAGATAATAAACACGATACGAACGATATATGAGCCTTTAAAAGAGTTTTGGTGTTATTTGCAATTTTAATTTCATAATACTTAAGCCGATATAATAAAATGTTTTATGTCTAAATTGATATAAAGTAATAATTATTAAGTGATATTTCTTTTTTATAGAATAAGTAAAAACTGATATTGTAGTAATTACTGTTTTGAGGTCAATTTACTGTGCACCTTAATTATTGAAGTTTTTTTGTTGATTAAAAACTATTGTATTTGGAAATTAATAATAAGTTTATCCCGCTATTTGCCGGGCAGTAAGACCTCCACCTAACTTCTTTGCTTCCGCTGAATTTTGAGGTGGAGGTCTTACTGCCCGTAAAAGCCCGATTGGTGAGGGCTAATAATCAGTGGGGATGAACAAAACCCCCACTGATTAAAGTTTCACTTTATGTGATGCGGTAATAAAACTATCTAGTTTGCTATTCTTAGTATTTGTAAAGTCTATATATTTTTTCCTCTTTTGTGGAAAGTAAAACTATTGTTACGACCAGTAATATAGTGTCATTTTTTTGAATATTCCATTCGTTTTTTATTTTTAGTTGATGAAAAGACCTTTCTCTCAATTAAATGTTTAATTGAGTACTTGAATTTCCTCCACCTTGTACTTTTCAAAGCATAGTGCTTCAAAAATAGCCGTATCGCTTTCATCTGTTTCCAATTTCACAACTTCTTTATTATTTTTTTCTAAAATTTGGAGCAAAATAGTTTTTCAGTTTCACATTTAAATTAGCAGTATTTATTTTTTGAATTCAATTTGTATAAATGATTGAATTGGAACTTTGACTGTTGTTTCTTGCGGTGGTACAGTATCTCCTGTTACTTTCGCTTTATTTTAAATCTTTTTCCAGCTTAGTCCTCGCATTGACTACCACTGTATTTTGAAGTACTTCACTGTTTTCTCAAATTCAATAATTATATTTTGTAGAATTAAGAAAAGAACTTAGTGTATTTCCTTTACGTATCTACTCTGATATTTAGATGCTAACTACAATTAAATAATATATGATTTTTATAAAAAAGATATAGTAATATTTTGTTGTGAATTGTACTAATTTGATATTTTATAGTATTATTTGTCGTGAATTATATATAACAAAATATATTTTATGGATCTATAAAGGAGAATGTAATGAATACTTCTATCGATATACAACACTTGTGTGATCTTGCACATAAAGCATTTAATGCCCCTGTACATATTTTATCTGCAGACAGAAAAATTTTATATCATTCTACATCTGATAATGTTTGTAGTCCTTTTTATTCTTCAAAAGAAGAACATCTTAGTGATATTTATCAAGAAAACGATCCCTGTAACTTGCCACTTTTTCGAAGCAACAACTATCTTGAAAATTTTGTTCTAATTCATATAGAAAATCATGATGATATTAAAGGGACTATTATAATCGGTCCTACTATACATTCAAAAGATTCAGATGATATGATCATAAAATTTCAGAAAGAATTTAAATCAAATGATAACATTCAAGAAAGACTTGCCTATTATCAGTGTTTATCTGAGATTAAAAAAACTACATTAATTGATATGGGAATTTTATTACATTACATGATTTTCAATGAAAAGTTAGATGTAGATATTGTCTTGGAAAAAAATAAAGTACTAGAGGAAACTCCTAATAAAAATGTGAAACCTGATTTATATATTTTAAAACGTCGACAAAACAAACCTAAAACGCACAATATGGCATTAGTAAATGATTTCTTTTCGACTATCAAAGAAGGAAATAAAAAAAGTTAATACAGTATATGTATGCGGTTTCGCAAGAAGATGTTGAACTTATGCTAGTAGAGGATCCGCTCAGGAATCAAAAAAACCTTGGAATTATTGCGATTACCTTAGCCACTCGATATGCAATAGAAGGAAATCTGCCACCAGATATTGCTTTTGCCCATAGTATTTTATATATACAAACCCTAGAACAATTAGATAATGTAGAATCTGTAAAGCGATTATCAGGGGACGCTTTACGTACCTTTGCAGATCGTGTGAAAGAATACAATGCAAAAAAGTATTCTTACGCGGTTACTACATGTATAAAACATATTAATAAAAATGTTTACGATGGAATATCTCTGAATGAACTTGCTAATCATTTAGAAATTACGCCTACTTATCTGTCTAAACTATTTAAAAAAGAAATGGGAATTACTTTAAGTGAATATATTCAAAGGGAACGAGTGGAAGAAGCAAAGAAATTATTAACCCTCACTACTTATTCGTTATCAGATATCTGTGCTTGGCTTAACTTTAATGACCAAAGTTATTTTATAAGAGTTTTCAAAAAAATCACTAGCATGACTCCTAGGCAGTACCGTGAAAAATATACAATAATATAAGCTTGTTATTTGCTGTCTCCAATGTAAAGACTTAAACATGGGTGTAAGTATCCCAAAAGATGAAAATACTGGACTTATTACTCTAGAAAGAGTTTGTGATTTGTCTAGAAAAATAATGGAGAAACAAAGTATATCTATTTTTTTAATAACAATCATGTGCTGAATTTATCCCGCTATTTGCCGGGCAGTAAGACCTCCATCTAAAAATTCAGCGAAAGCAAAGAAGTTAGGTGGGGGGACGGGCTGCCCGTAAAAGCCCGATTGGTGTGGGCTAATAATCAGTGGGGATGAACAAAACCCCCACTGATTAAAGTTGCACTTTATCGGTATAGTTCTGAATCAGATAAACTAGTCTGATGTCAGCTCAAACAAATAGCTCTTGAAGACTTTATAAACACATATGTGAGCAAAAGCTCAATGGAAATCTTTGTACCATATTGTTAATTTGAAAAAATACACTAACCGTTATTTTGCTAAAGGAAATAAAAAGACAGAAGGCTGCAAAGTGTTCCAAGGAAGCTTTGCAGCTTTTTTGTAATTTAAAACCTATGTTTATAACGAAGATAAGTTTATAGACTAATATCTTCATACTGGATATTTATTAATAATGATATTAGGATTTTTTTGTGAAAAATCAATAATATAACATATATTACTAAATATATCTACATTTTATGCAATTATACATAACTAAATAAAGGTAAAAAAGTATAAAAAAACCTATTATATTATTCTATAAGTATTTTTTCTAAAATAAAATTTCTTGGTTGAGCTAAAATAGTTATTTTTAACCGTATACACATTAATTTGTAATCATTCCAATTACAGAAATGAAATTTACGAATAACTATATTTATATAATTTTTTCCGGGACATATTTTTATTTAACAGTGAATTATCGAGCTTAATCGACAAAATCTTTCTATTTACGCATTAAAAATTTAATGTTTTAATGAACAACATAACTGGTATGACCAGACAGAAAGGAGAAGGTTACGCTAATAGGAATTATAGTGAAGTTGTAAGTAACATTATGTCTTTAATAATTTTCTAAATAGTCAATTTATTCACAAGAGGTCAAGAATCAAATTGGTAATAAACGTGTTCTAAGTTTCTGCATAACAAAAGTGAAGTTATTCCGCAATAAAAGTATAAGCAATGTACAGTATAATTTCATCTTTTGTTGTCTAGTAAGGAGTTTGCTGACAAAACTAAGAGGGATATTATCAAATTGAAATTAAACAATGTTATGACAAGATTAACTGTAAGCATTGGTTTATTGATCCTCACGATTCTGTAAGTTAAACCGCAACTTTAGGAAAGAATTAATAATTTACTACTCATAGGGTGCCTGATTCAAATATAGTTAATAAATTTTTGTTATTTATATTTTAAAAAATAGAGTATCGAAATGAGAGATAAATAAAATCCTTATATCCTATTAGAAGTAAAAAACAACGATATTAACGTATCTGAAAGATTTCTCCTTCTTATCCAGTTTACAAAGAGAGCGGTCGTACAAGTTATATGAATTAAGTTATAAAAACAATGGTAAAGGAGTGTACGGAATGAAAACTAAAATAATGACAGGATTTTTAATAACATCCATTGTAACTGGAGCAACTATTCCTATCAATACTCTCGCAACACCAATCGTTCAAGCAGAAACTCAACAAGAAAACATGGATATTTCTTCATCATTACGAAAATTAGGTGCGCATTCTAAATTAGTCCAAACGTATATTGATCAATCTTTAATGAGTCCTAATGTACAGCTAGAGGAAGTCCCAGCTTTAAATACCAATCAATTCCTAATCAAACAAGATATGAAGGAATGGTCATCGGAACTCTATCCACAGTTAATTCTATTAAATTCAAAAAGTAAAGGATTTGTAACAAAATTTAATAGTTATTACCCGACATTAAAATCGTTTGTAGACAATAAAGAAGATAGAGAAGGGTTTTCGGATAGACTTGAAGTACTTCAAGAAATGGCTATGACGAATCAAGAAAATGCGCAACGACAAATCAATGAATTAACAGATCTTAAATTACAGCTTGATAAAAAATTAAAAGATTTTGATACTAATGTGGCAACTGCGCAAGGCATACTAAGTACAGATGGAACAGGAAAAATAGATCAGTTAAAAAATGAAATATTAAATACCAAAAAAGCAATTCAAAATGATTTACAGCAAATTGCATTAATACCAGGGGCTTTAAATGAACAGGGATTTGCTATATTCAAAGAAGTTTATAGTCTTTCAAAAGAAATTATTGAACCGGCTGCTCAAGCAGGGGTGGCAGCGTATAACAAAGGAAAAGAAATTAACAACTCTATTTTAGAAGCGGAGAAAAAAGCGGCGCAAGAAGCGACAGAACAAGGTAAAACTGCTCTAGAGATTGAAGCAGCAAAAAAAGCAGCTCGTGAAGCAATTGAGAAAAGCAAACAAGGTGAAATAGCAGCCGCAGCCGCAGCAAAAACACAAGAGTATGACCTGATGAAGGTCATTGATACCGAAAAGATTAAGAAAACATTTGGCGTTTTTGCTGAAGTAAATAAATTAACAGCAGAACAGCGAGCATATTTAGATGATTTAGAGAAACAAAATCAAAAAATATATGATTTAACAACGAAATTATCAATAGCTGATTTACAAAAATCAATGCTTCTTCTTACACAAAATGATTTGCATACGTTTGCAAATCAAGTAGATGTAGAACTTGATCTACTAAAGCGCTATAAAGAAGATTTAAATCTAATAAAAAATAGCATTACAAAATTATCTACTAATGTTGATACAACTAACGAGCAGTCTCAAAAAGATACATTAAGACAATTAAAAAATGTAATAAGTTACCTTGAAGAACAAGTATATAAATTTTAATATTGCGTTTTTTGGGAATTCATAAAGATTATAAGCATTTAGCGAAAGAAGGAGAATAGTCATGAAAAAATTTCCATTCAAAGTACTAACTTTAGCTACATTAGCAACTGTTATAACTGCTACTACCGGTAACACTATTCATGCATTTGCACAAGAAACGACCGCTCAAGAACAAAAAGTAGGCAATTATGCATTGGGCCCCGAAGGACTGAAGAAAGCATTAGCTGAAACAGGGTCTCATATTCTAGTAATGGATTTATACGCAAAAACAATGATTAAGCAACCAAATGTAAATTTATCTAATATCGATTTAGGCTCAGAGGGGGGAGAGTTGCTCAAAAATATTCACCTTAATCAAGAGCTGTCACGAATCAATGCGAATTACTGGTTAGATACAGCGAAGCCACAGATTCAAAAAACTGCTCGTAATATTGTAAATTACGATGAACAATTTCAAAATTATTACGACACATTAGTAGAAACTGTACAAAAGAAAGATAAGGCAGGTCTAAAAGAGGGTATAAATGATTTAATTACTACAATCAATACAAATTCAAAAGAAGTTACAGATGTGATTAAGATGCTACAAGACTTCAAAGGGAAACTATATCAAAATTCTACAGATTTTAAAAATAATGTTGGTGGTCCAGATGGGAAAGGTGGATTAACTGCAATATTAGCAGGTCAACAGGCAACGATTCCACAACTTCAAGCTGAAATTGAACAACTTCGTTCTACTCAGAAAAAACATTTTGATGATGTATTAGCATGGTCAATTGGTGGTGGATTGGGAGCAGCTATTTTAGTTATTGCAGCTATTGGAGGAGCGGTAGTTATTGTTGTAACTGGCGGTACAGCAACACCGGCTGTTGTTGGTGGACTCTCGGCTCTTGGCGCAGCTGGTATCGGTCTAGGAACTGCGGCTGGTGTCACAGCATCTAAGCATATGGACTCCTATAATGAAATTTCTAACAAAATCGGAGAATTAAGTATGAAAGCAGATCGTGCTAATCAAGCAGTTCTTTCGCTTACTAACGCGAAAGAAACATTGGCATATTTATACCAGACTGTAGATCAAGCGATATTGTCTCTAACAAATATTCAAAAGCAATGGAATACAATGGGCGCAAATTATACAGATTTATTGGATAATATCGATTCTATGCAAGACCACAAATTCTCTTTAATACCAGATGATTTAAAAGCCGCTAAAGAAAGTTGGAATGATATTCATAAAGATGCAGAATTCATTTCAAAAGATATTGCTTTTAAACAGGAGTAGAACTGAAATTTAAAACCTAAATTGGAGGAAAATGAAATGATAAAAAAAATCCCTTACAAATTACTCGCTGTATCGACGCTATTAACTATTACAACTGCTAATGTAGTTTCACCAGTAACAACTTTTGCAAGTGAAATTGAACAAACGAATAATGGAGATACGGCTCTTTCTGCAAATGAAGCGAGAATGAAAGAGACCTTGCAAAAGGCTGGATTATTTGCAAAATCTATGAATGCCTATTCTTATATGTTAATTAAGAATCCTGATGTGAATTTTGAGGGAATTACCATTAATGGGTATGTAGATTTACCTGGTAGAATCGTACAAGATCAAAAGAATGCAAGGGCACATGCTGTTACTTGGGATACGAAAGTAAAAAAACAGCTTTTAGATACATTGAATGGTATTGTTGAATACGATACAACATTTGATAATTATTATGAAACAATGGTAGAGGCGATTAATACAGGGGATGGAGAAACTTTAAAAGAAGGGATTACAGATTTACGAGGTGAAATTCAACAAAATCAAAAGTATGCACAACAACTAATAGAAGAATTAACTAAATTAAGAGACTCTATTGGACACGATGTTAGAGCATTTGGAAGTAATAAAGAGCTCTTGCAGTCAATTTTAAAAAATCAAGGTGCAGATGTTGATGCCGATCAAAAGCGTCTAGAAGAAGTATTAGGATCAGTAAACTATTATAAACAATTAGAATCTGATGGGTTTAATGTAATGAAGGGTGCTATTTTGGGTCTACCAATAATTGGCGGTATCATAGTGGGAGTAGCAAGGGATAATTTAGGTAAGTTAGAGCCTTTATTAGCAGAATTACGTCAGACCGTGGATTATAAAGTAACCTTAAATCGTGTAGTTGGAGTTGCTTACAGTAATATTAATGAAATGCACAAGGCGCTTGATGATGCTATTAACGCTCTTACTTATATGTCCACGCAGTGGCATGATTTAGATTCTCAATATTCGGGCGTTCTAGGGCATATTGAGAATGCAGCTCAAAAAGCCGATCAAAATAAATTTAAATTCTTAAAACCTAATTTAAATGCAGCGAAAGACAGTTGGAAAACATTACGAACAGATGCTGTTACATTAAAAGAAGGAATAAAGGAATTAAAAGTGGAAACTGTTACTCCACAAAAATAGGGAAATATTAATTCTGTTGTAAAGTGAACTAAAACATAGAAAGTCTATGATTACACTGTTAAACAGAAAAGTAATAATTAATAAATCCTTATATAACAGAAAGGCGGAGTCTCATTAAAGACTTCGCCTTTCAATTATATATAAGTATGATTCGAATAAAAAATAACCTTGTAGTTTAATTGCTTTTTTAAAATTTGCAACAGAATCGGTTAATTTGAAGCAGATTATATACATTTTCTTTAATAATTAATGATTTGAAGGCTGCTAAAGAAAGTTCAAACGATACTGATAAAAGATGTAGAACTCATTTTGAAAGACATCGCTTTTTAATAAGATTAGAACTTGAAACCATACCTTATATAGGAGGAATACGAAATGATGAAAAAAATCCCTCATAAACTACTCGCTGTATCAGCATTTTTAACTATAACAACTACTTATGCAGTCATACCACTAGAAACTTTTGCAATTGAAATTGAACAAACGAACACTGAAAATATGTCTCTTTCAGCAAATGAAGAACAGATGAAAAAAGCTTTGCAAGATGCTGGTTTATTTGCAAAAGCTATGAATGAATATTCTTATTTGCTAATTAATAATCCAGATGTGAGTTTTGAAGGAATAACTATTAATGGAAATGCAGATTTACCTAGTAAAATTGTACAAGATCAAAAGAATGCAAGAGCACATGCTGTTACATGGAATACACAAGTAAAAAAACAGCTTTTTGATACATTGACAGGCATTATAGAATACGATACAAAATTTGAAAATTATTATGAAACATTAGTAGAGGCGATCAATACTGGAAATGGAGATACTTTAAAAAAGGGATTACAGATTTACAGGGAGGAATTCAACAAAATCAAAAGTCTGCAAAAGCATTAATAGAAGAATTAATTCAATTAAAAAATGCTATTGGAGAAGATGTTAGAACATTTGGAAGTCATAAAGAGACATTGCAATCGATTTTAAAAAACCAAGGTGCTGATGTGGAGGCTGACCAAAAGCGTCTAGAGGACCTTTTAGGACAAGTAAAATATCAGAAAGACATAGAATCTAAGGGCTTAGACATGGTGAAAATCCCCTTTATTCCAACCTTGATTGCTGGTGGCATAATGATAGGTGATGCAAGAGGTAAGTTAGGTTGGCTAGAACCTGAATTAGCAAAATTGCGTCAGACTGTAGATTATAAAATAACATTGAATCGTGTAGTTGGAGTTGCATTTCATAATATTAGTGATATGCATAGTATGCTTGATAGTGCTATCACTGCTCTTACTTATATGTCTACGCAATGGGAGGATTTAGATTCTCAATATTCGGGTGTACTGGGACATATTGATAAAGCTGATCAAAAAGCTGATCAAAATAAATATAAATTCTTAACCCCTAGCTTGAATGCAGCGAAAAACAGTTGGAAAACATTAAAAACAGATGTTGTCACTTTGCAAGAAGGGATAAAAATTGCAGAGAAAAAAGAACAGGATTTTTTGAATCAGCTTCGTCCATCAAACGTTTTCTACTTTTATAAAAAAATTCATAACGCATACACTTTTGAAATAAAGACTGGAACAAATGCGCCAAATGCGTCTTATAAAGTTATGAATTTAACTAAAAACACTGTTCATAATATGTGGAGTGGAGGGGCTAATACTAACATGTGGGCTGATTGGCTTTCATTCAATCCAAATGATGAATTTGCGGTAGTAGCAGTAGTGGATGGTAAAGAATATGTTGTGTATAAAGACAAAGTCCAAAATATAATGAACTGAATCTGAAAGTAACGAAGTAATTGGAGCTGGAGAATAAACTAGACACCAAGTTAATTGAAAAATTGCAATGGCATATATCTCCTTATATCCTAGAATAATTTGCTCAAGAAAAAGAATTTGTTCAGCGAAAAAGTAAATATTGAACCAAGGAGTTAGTTGTCTTATGTGTATGGTTTTACCGAAAGGTTTCAAGTACATTACTCATACAATTATGTAGTTATCCTGAAGCATCTACAGGTGTTCTTATCGACCTTGAAGAACTACTTAGCTTCCTAAGTTGAGTGATTTTATGCAAAATTAAGTAAACGTTTTTGTACATAGATTAGTTGACATTTATATAGTTTTTTTCCATTTTTAAAGATAGTTTTGTTTTTTATGTTATTTTTCAAAAATTACTGCTGAAATTTCTATATTCATCACTCAGCATATAATCATTGTTTGATGAAATGACATACCACGTCCCTTAGAGTTTCAGACATATTACGATAACTTAAAGAAAAAAGATAATAGTAGTCAACGGTTACTATTATCTTTTTTGAACTATTTTTCATTAAAATATCTCATCTGCTGTGCTCCGTATTTACTTTTCTAGATTTTATCCTAGTTTAAAATTTATGCATTTGAACTGTTTATACAATTTGTAGGATTTTTAGTTTTTTTGTCGAATACACTTAATGCAAGGAGGGACATTACATGATTATTAAAGATTATTTCATCAACCTTTCTATTTTTTCTTTATTAGTTAGCGCAGCAATATTTATTCAAGTGTTTACAATTAATTCTAGTCGATATTTTGAAAAGCTCTATGGAGGGATTATTGCAGTTACGTTAATGTTCTTTTCTTTTCCATACATGGGATTTTCCTACGATCTTCGAGTTGTTCCTCTTATTCTATCTTTTATTTACTTTGGTCGTATTGCTGGTTGGATTACGTTAATTAGCATAATTGTAATGCGTATCTTTTACACAGGAGGGTACTGGGAACCTCCTGTGATTGCTTATTTAGGTATGGGGATTCTATTTTCTACCTTTAAAACTTATTTTAAAAAACTACATCCTTTTAAAAGTGCATCGTTATATTTTTCTGTTTTTATTGGAATAAAGTGGTTAGTTGGCGTGTTATTTAATACTACATTACTTTACACAGGAGGCTTATTATATATAGCGTTAGGACTTTTAATTGGGCTATTTCTTATGGAAGCCTACCAGAGATTGTATTATTTAACACAGGACTTATCTAAAATGAATCGAGAATTAAAAAAATCGAAGCAAGAACTTGCAGATACCGTACATGAGCTTCAAGGAGGAATTTTTAAATTTAAAAAAGTGGGTAAGCACTTTATACACACTTTATGTGATGGACAGTTTTATTATCAAAACGGATTTTATTCTGAACAGGTGGTAGGAAAAAGCTTACGTACTATTGATGCTTCTATTGTTCCTCCACATTTAGTTCCACAATTGATGAAGTACTATCTTCAGGCATGGGAAGGAAAAGAAATTATATTTGAATTACCTTGGCCAAATGATAAAACTATTATTCTTATTGCGCTTAGGCCGATTAAACGAAATGGACAAGTTATTGAAGTTGTTGGTTCTACAGTTGATATAACCGAAAGGAAAAAGGTAGAATCAGAATTAAGCGCTACCAAAGAATTATTGGAATCATTTATAAAGCACAATCTAGATGCTATTACCATTTCTGATCGAGAAGGGCATATTTTACAAGCGAATAAAGCTTATGAAAAGATATTTGGGTGGTCATCACAAGAAATCATAGGTAAGAGATTACCTTGTGTACCAGATTTTTTAATGGAAGAATCGCTTAAAAATATTCAGAAAATTCTAACAGGTGAATCTGTGGTTACTAGATTAGAAACTGTTAGACAAAGGAGCGATGGGAGTCTTCTTGATGTCAGTCTGACAGTTTCTCCTATACTAGATGTAAGAGGAAATGTGATAGCTTTATCAGCAATATGTAGAGACATCTCTGAAAGAAAACAAGCAGAAAGAGAACGACATCGATTACACCAGCAATTAAGAGATAGTGAAATGAAGTACCGTGCACTAATTGAACAAGCAACTGATGCGGTATATGTAGTAGAGCTGAATGAAGATAATGCTCCAAGTCGATTTATTGAGGTAAACCCTGTTGGGTGTAGAAGATTTGGATATAGTAGAGAAGAGTTGCTCTCATTATCATTTTCAAATATAGTACCACAAGATTCTCAAATAATCGTAAGGTTATTAGAAAAAATTAAAAAGGGACAAACTTCCTTCACTTTGCAAGATGAATATGTTTTTCCAACAGGAAAAGTAATAACAACTGAGTTTAGTGTTCGTGTTTTTAACTTAAATGGTAAAAAAGTTTTCCTAAGTATTTCTCGTGATATCACTGAACGGCTAAAAACAGAAGAATTATTACGAAAATCTGAAAAACTTGCTGTTGTAGGACAATTAGCGACTGTAATGGCTCATGAGATTAATAATCCATTAACTGCAATGAAAGGGTTCATGCAATTACTAAAATCAACGGAAAATGAAAATAATCAAAGTTATATAAATATAGTATCATCAGAGATTGAGCGTATAGAGAGTATTACAACTGAATTTATGGCGGTAGCCAAACCACAGGTAGTAAAAATGCAACCTAATAACATTAGTGTGCTAATGGATCAAGTTTTAATGCTACTACAACCTCAAGCAATGATGAATAATATAAAAATTAGAATCGATCTTAACCCTGGTATTCCATTGATTTCATGTGAAGGAAATCAATTAAAGCAAGTATTTGTTAATATATTAAAAAATGCAATTGAATCTATGCCGATGGGAGGAGAAATTCTCATTCAATTAAATATACTTGATAATAATCAATTAAGTATTCGTTTTATCGATCAAGGGTGTGGGATTCCAAAAGAACGTATACCATACCTTGGAGAACCTTTTTATAGTATTAAAGAAGAGGGGATTGGCTTAGGGTTAATGATCTGTTATAAAATCATTGAAACACATCAGGGAAAGGTATTTATTGAGAGTGAAGTGAATAAGGGAACTACAGTTGAAGTCACTCTCCCTATTTGTACACTTCAAAATTAATATATTCTTTTTACTGAAATTTTTTAAGAAACCATACAAAATGTAATGCTAATGTTACTTAATGAAATAATAAAGAGAAGAATACTGGTAAATGTACCCTATAGAATAGACACTTGAAAAAACCTGTTATAAAAACATCCTTTCTTTAGAACCAAAAGAAAGGATGTTTTTAATATTGTAATTTTTCTTGGAGGCATTTCAAATTTTTACTTGTAATACATTTTTTAACTAATTTTGGTTAAGTTAGTTAAAAAGGAATTATTTTTAATGAGCATATTGACATATAAATATCCCTCATTTTTAAAATAGAAATTTCTAAAAACTATATATAGGTTCTTTTTGAAAGGAAGGGTATTATCAATTGAAACCACATGAAAAAGTACCTGTTCACTCTATAAAATCTTTGCAGGAATTAATGCAATTACTAAAAAAATCTAAAGATTTTATAACGTTGGAGATCGCTTCAAACAAATCCTCTATAGTCATTTCATATTTTAGAACCTTAATCGATGTAAATATATTTCATGAAGAGGTTTTAACTTATATAAAAGAGAAGAGCTGCGATTCATTACAAGATATTCGGTCTGTCTTACCCTTTGAAAATTCAAAAATAACAAATCAAATTGAAAATATTCAGGATAGTATTTTAAATGGCTATATACTTATTCAGTTTGATACAGATAAATTAAATTGTTTGTTAGTAAATGTGTCAAAGAAAGAAAAAAGGGATATTACAAAAGCTGAAATTGAATACAATATTGTGGGTCCGCAAATCGCATTTGTCGAAGATTTAGATGTAAATTTAAATTTAGTACGTAGAAAGCTTCCAACACCGTATTTACAAATGAAAGAATTGAAAGTAGGATCTCTCTCTAACACAACTGTTGCGATTGTATTTATTGAGGGAATTGTAAATGATCAAAATCTACAAGAAATTATAAAAAGGGTAAGTCAAATAAAAACAGACCATGTTTTGGATAGTACTTATTTGATGCAGTTAATTGCAGACAACCCGAATTCTATATTCCCTCAATTTTTGAATACAGAACGTCCGGACCGTGTGGCAGCTGTATTAGCAGAAGGGAAAATTGCACTTTTTGTAGATGGCTCGCCTTATGCCATCACTCTTCCAACAACATTAATTGATTTTTTTTCTACGACAGAAGATTACACCATGCCTTGGATTATAGCCTCTTTTTTTCGTCTATTAAGGCTTTTTGCTTTTATATTTTCTGTCTTAACGACGCCATTATATGTCTCGATCTTAACATATCATTACGAGCTTATCCCAAAAGAACTTCTTGAAACGTTAATCATATCGAGAAGTAAAGTACCTTTTCCTCCATTAATTGAAGCACTTTTTTTAGAAATAACGATTGAATTACTGAGAGAAGCAGGGGCACGTTTACCAACTAAAGTGGGTTTAACTGTCGGTATCGTAGGTGGTATTGTAATTGGACAAGCATCGGTAGAAGCAAGTCTTACAAGTAACGTACTTATTATCATTGTTGCACTTTCAGCTCTTAGTTCATTTACAGCACCAATATATCGAATTGGTAATACAATTCGAGTAATTCGTTTTCCTTTTATAATATCTGCACACCTATTGGGCTTATTAGGAATTGTTTTAACAAGTTCTTTCCTTTTAGTACGCTTATTACGTACAGAATCATTAAGACGTCCTTATTTGTTCCCTTTTTATCCTACACGTCCTACAGATTGGAAAGACAGCATTATACGTATGCCAATCTCAGCGATGTTTCGACGTCCTATTTTTTCAAGGTCTAAACAGCGTTTTCGCTTTAATCCAGAAGAGGTAGAGAAAAATAAAATCATATCACGAAATGATTTTGATGATTGAATTTAACAGGGAGGAGCATTATGAAACAGATCCCAATTGAGTATCAAGTCTCGCCATATATGGTATTTTTTTTAATTATTACTATACAGTTGGGAGTTGGTATGCTTGGTTTTGAAAGGATTAGTGCAAAATTAGTTGGAAATGATGCGTGGATTAGCACGCTACTTTTTGGAATATCTGTTAATGTTATGATTTGGATCATATATCAGATTTTAAATCAGGGTAATGGAGACATCATTGCAATCAATCAAAACGTACTTGGAAAATGGATTGGTGGATTGCTCAACTTCATTTTTTTATCCTATATTGTATTGTTAGGTGCAACAACACTACATACTTATATCGAAGTAGTACATGTTTGGATGTTTCCTTCAATTTCATCTTGGGTTATAGCAGGGGCTTTTTTGGGTCTATGTTATTACATTGTTACTGGAGGATTTCGTGTAGTTGCCGGAATCGGCTTCTTTGGAATCGTTATCCCAAGCATTCTAATCTTCACATTTTTTTATCCTTTGCAGTATGCAGATTTCCAGAATTTATTTCCAATTGCACAGCATTCATTCCTAGAAATTATGAAAGGAATGAAAGGAAATATGTTTAGTTTTTTTGGATTTGAAATGTTATTGCTGTACTACCCATTTATTAAAAAGGCAAAAACGTCTCAAAAATATGCGCACTATGCAAATTTAGTAACGACTATTGTCTACACATACCTTATGATTTTAACTCTTGCATTTTTTAGTGAAAAACAACTAGCGAGTGCGATATGGGCATATTTAAGCATGATTAAAATTATACAATTTCCCTTTATAGAGCGGTTTGAATACATTATTGTTTCTGTTTGGGCTTTTTTTATATTACCCAATGTTTCCTTTACATTATGGGGAGTAAGTCGTGGTATAAAAGAGGCACTGGGAATAAAGCAAAAATATGTTTTGCCAGTTATCATCCTATTCATCTTTGTTTTATCATTTTTCTTGAATAATCGTAATAAAATTAACTTATTAAATACTTGGACAGGTCAAATGGGCTTTGTATATATATATGTATACCTACCTGTACTATGGCTAATTCAAACGGCCAAAATAAAGTTAAGGAGATAAACATGAAGCGATGGATACTTTTCCTTATATTAAGTGTCTTCTTAATAGGTTGTGCTAAAACGAAAATTGTGGATGACATTGACTTAGTTCAAGTTGCGGCATATGATACCGAAGCAGAAGGTAAGCTAAAAGGAACCTTTGCGATTTCAGCTTATAAAGGAGGCGGGGAAGGTGAAACAAAAATCTATTCAGCATCAGGCCAGACTGGTAGAGAAGTTCTTGCAAGAGCATCCGAAAAATCTTCTGGACCTCTAGAGTTGGGGCAATTGCGTGTTATTATATTTAATGAAAAAATAATTGAAAAGGGAATGCAGGAAATTTTAGAGACTTTGAACCGAAATCCTAGTGTAGGAAATGCAATTTATTTAGCAATTACAAATGTAAAAGGGGAATCACTATTAAAGGGGAACTATTCTAAAGAAAAAGAAATTGCTTCCTATCTATCCTCTTTACTGGAGCAAAATATGGACAATGGAACGCAGCCCAAAACAAATTTTTTTATGTTTTTAAACCAACTTAATGATGATGCGAGAGATTCCTATTTACCGATAATATCTAAAAAAGGTAACGTGTTGGAGTTAGATGGAATAGCACTTTTTAAAAGATGTAAAATGGTTGATAAAGTGAACCCTAAAGATTTATTTGTATTTAAATTGTTGACAGATAATTTTAAACAAGGTACATACCAATTCAAACTACCTGGTTCTTCAAATACTTACGCTACGATAGAGAATATAAAAGCTAGAACAAAATATAAGATGGAGGGGAATAGTAAGCATCCATTCGTAAATGCTCATATTCAAGTTAAAGCTGAAATTCAAGAATTTACAAAAACAAAAAATCTAGATAATCCTAAAGAAATAAAAAAATTAGAAAAAATTATGGAAAAAGAAATAGAAAAAAAAGCAACTACATTGATAAAGAGATTTATTAAAAAAGACACAGATCCTATAGGACTTAGAAAGCTTGGTAGAACTCACGTAAGAAAATGGAACAGTCAAGAATGGGAAGAATCCTATAAAGATTTACGTTTTCGTGTAACAGCTGATGTAAAAGTAACCCAATCTGGTGTCACAGAATAAATCAAATAAGATATGGGAAATTTTAATAAAAAATATAGTCTCGCAGGAGATTAGGGAGAAGAGAAACGATTAACAAAGAATTTCATAAACATTAAGATGCTTTGTTAATCGTTTTTATACCTGTAGCTTTATCACTTATAGTAATCATAATTATAATAAAAGAACAACGAAACAAATTCCCGATACCACATAATTATAAGAGGACAATAAAGCATCAAGATATAATGTATGCTTTGTCTGGAAAAAAGAATTAAGTACTTCAAGGTTAAACACTTAACTTTAAAATAGTAAATTCGTTGCTTGTAGCACTTCAACTAGACTGTGTCCCCGAAAGTTAGAAAGGTCGGTTTGTTAAGTAGCCTCTAGGGAATGAGCCTAGTACAATACTGAATTCATTCCCTTTTATTTTTCCTTGATTCTTTCATGATTATAGTACTTTATATACTTTGCTAATTCTTGTTTGAATTCTGTTATACTTTCAAATTCTCTCGATACAGAAATAGACATACAAAAACGCCATTCTTTCTTATAAATCTACAGAAAGAATGGCGTATTCTTCAAAAGTGAGTTCCTTTATTGAAAAGCTTTAGTTCTATATGACAGATAAAAGGGCAAGCAACGCTAAAATAGCGAGAAGTCCTTGTTTCATGATAATTGATTTATTGGATGTGAGACCTCCGAAAATAGCTGCTACCCCACACAAATGATGAAAAATAATTGAATCATATAACCAATGGGATTGTTTCCAAGTATAAGTCCCCAAATGAGGCCAGCTGCTAAGAATCCATTATATAAACCGTTTACAAATTAATTGTCTAAGTATTTCTAAGTTTAAAGAGTGCAGTGTCTTCGTTTTTTATTGAATTAACTTTTACATGTTGGTTCAATATTTTCTATTCTCTTGGAACTTAGTTCTCGTTTACTTCTCACAAAAGCAATAAAATCTATTATCTCTTCTGTTGACAGTGCTTCTCCATCTACTAAAAGTGTTGCATCTGGATCGTTTAGGAGTCTTGTAATATCAATTACATCTTTGTTTTGATGTGAATGTTCAATTCGACCTAATATATAATCTACAGATGTATCAAATAAATCGGCTATTTTAGATAAAGATTGTAATGAAGGTAATCTATAACCATTTTCATAACCAGCATAGGTGCTTTTCGCAATCCCAAGTCGATCTGCTGTCTCTTGTAAGGACCATTTTTGATTTTTTCTTAATTTAGATAAACGTTCCAGCATTCGTCTCATACCCCATCTAATTTTATTAAATTAATTATAACATAGAAAAAGAATCAAGAATAGAAAAAAAGTACGCGTATTGAATACAAAATCTTGATTAATTCAAATTAAGTTCTATAATGATAAATATAAATACGCATTACGCGAACGATATATCGTTGTTTATTTTATGGAGGGGTTGTGTATGAAGAAAATTTTATTACTTGCAACTGGTGGGACAATTGCATCTGTGGAGGGGAATGAGGGGCTTGTTCCAGGATTGTCCGCTGAGGAATTATTGAATTATTTTTCGAAGTCTTCTCGAAACTTAGAAATAGATTGCAAAATCTTAATGAATATTGATAGTACCAATATGCAACCTGAGCACTGGAAAGAAATAGCTAATGCTGTTTTTAATCACTATGATGACTATGAAGGGTTTGTGATTACACATGGAACGGATACGTTAGCTTATACATCTTCCGCGTTATCTTATATGCTTCAAGGTTTAAGAAAACCAGTTGTTTTAACAGGTTCACAAGTACCTATTAGTTTTAAAAAGACAGACGCAAAGAAAAATGTAGCTGATGCTCTTAGATTTGCCTGTGAGGATGTTGGCGGTGTGTTTATTGTTTTTGATAGTAGGGTGATTATTGGGACGAGAGCAGTTAAAATGCGAACAAAAAGTTATGATGCATTTGAAAGTGTGAATTATCCATATGTTGCTGAGGTAAATGAAGATGAAGTGAAATATCATTGGAAGCCAACGTCCTCCCATAATGAACTTTCAATAAATACTAATTTATGTACGGATGTTTTTCTTATGAAATTGTATCCAGGTACAAAACCAGAGATATTTGATTGTTTAAAAGATTTGTATAAAGGGATTATTATTGAAAGTTTTGGTAACGGTGGATTACCTTTTGAAGGAAGGAACTTGCTTTCGAAAATTCAAGAGTTGACTGAAATGGGGATTGCTGTAGTGATTACTACTCAATGCCTGGAAGAAGGAGAAGACATACTTCTCTATGAAGTAGGACGGAAAGTGGCACAACATCAAGTAATATTGTCTGGAGATATGAATACGGAAGCCATCATAGCAAAATTGATGTGGGCGCTTGGGAAAACTAATAAATTAGAAGAGATTAAAAAAATTATTGAAGAGCCTTTAGCCTACGATTTAACAATAAAATCTGATAAGGATTGGTAATGACTTCATATGATTTATTTAGGTTTTACATTTAATATGGGGGAGAAATTAAAATGGCAATGACAAACAAGAACGTGCGAGTGGAGAATGATTTTTTGGGAGGAAAGGAATTACCTATTGAGGCATATTACGGAATTCAGACTTTACGCGCTGTTGAAAATTTCCCGATTACAGGGTATAAAATTCATGAAAGTTTAATTAGAGCGTTCGCAATTGTAAAAAAAGCAGCAGCGCTTGCGAATACAGATGTGGGAAGATTGGAATTGAACAAGGGCGGCGCAATCGTAGAAGCTGCTCAAGAAATTCTTGATGGAAAATGGCATGATCATTTCATCGTAGATCCAATTCAGGGCGGAGCAGGTACTTCAATGAACATGAATGCAAATGAAGTCATTGCCAATCGTGCTCTTGAATTATTAGGAATGGAAAAGGGAGACTATCATTATATTAGTCCAAATAGTCATGTAAATATGGCCCAATCAACAAATGATGCATTCCCAACGGCGATTCATATCGCAACGTTAAATGCATTAGAAGGCTTATTACAAACGATGGGTTATATGCATGATGTATTTGAATTAAAAGCAGAACAGTTTGACCATGTTATTAAAATGGGTCGTACACATTTACAAGATGCTGTGCCAATTCGCCTTGGACAAGTAGTTAAAGCATACTCACGTGTACTTGAACGTGATATGAAACGCATTCAGCAATCGCGTCAACATTTATATGA
>NZ_JH414709.1:0-56615 GCF_000238655.1 Bacillus sp. 7_6_55CFAA_CT2
CTTAGAGTTAATTCTAGATCCATTCGAAATGACACACCCAGGGATTGCAGGAGCAACTCTTTTAAAGAAAAATTAAAAGAAGAGGGGGACAATCCCCTCTTTTTTGTTTACAATATAGAAATGCTATATATGAATAGAGGTAGGGATGTTATGAGCAAGTTTACAGTAGCTTCTAATGGTGCATTAGAAACAACATTAAGAGGAGCAGAAGTATTATCAACACCACTTTTAAATAAAGGGGTAGCTTTCACACAAAATGAAAGAGAAGAGTTAGGTTTAAAAGGGTTATTACCGCCAGCGGTTTTAACGTTAGAAGAACAGGCACGCCGAGCATACGAACAATTTAGTTCTCAGCCGGATGATTTATTAAAGAATGTATACTTAACTGCGTTACATGATCGAAATGAAGTATTATTTTATCGTATATTAACAGATCATTTACGTGAAATGTTACCGATTGTATATACACCAACTGTCGGTGTAGCAATTCAAAGATATAGTCATGAATATCGTAAACCACGTGGTGTTTATTTATCAATTAACGATCCATCAGGTATCGAAGAAGCATTCACGAATATCGGTGCAACAGCTGAGAACATTGATTTAGTCGTTGTAACAGATGGAGAAGGCATATTAGGAATTGGTGACTGGGGCGTTGGTGGTATTAACATCGCAATCGGAAAATTAGCTGTTTACACTGCTGCAGTTGGAATCGATCCTAGTCGTGTATTACCGGTAATTTTAGATGTAGGTACAAACCGTGAGGAGCTATTAAACAATCCATTTTATATTGGAAATCGTCACCCTCGTATAACAGGTGAAGCTTACGATGAATTTATTGATACGTTTGTACAAGCGGTAAACAAACAATTCCCGAAAGCACTTTTACATTGGGAAGACTTTAGCTCTCGTAACGCACGAAAAATTTTAGATAAATATCGTCATGATGTTTGTACGTTTAATGATGATATTCAAGGTACAGGTGCAGTTTCACTTGCGGCAGTATTATCGGCAGTGAAAGCTTCTGGTGTACCGCTAAGTGAACACCGCGTTGTTGTATTTGGTGCTGGTACGGCTGGAATCGGTATCGCAGATCAAGTTAGAGATGCGATGGTCCGCGTAGGCGTATCTGAAGAAGAATCATATAAGCGTTTCTGGTGTATTGATCGTAACGGGTTAGTTACAGATAATATGGAAGATCTTCTTGATTTCCAAATTCCGTACGCAAGAAAAGAAGTAGAAGTAAGTGAGTGGAAAGAAAATGATGTAATTGGACTTGCTGAAGTTGTGAAACATGTAAAACCGACAATTTTAATTGGTACATCTACTGTTGCAGGTGCATTTAAAGAAGAGATTATTAAAGAAATGGCTTCTCACGTAGAAAGACCAATTATTTTACCAATGTCGAATCCGACGCCACTTGCTGAAGCAAAACCAGCAGATTTAATCGAGTGGACAGAAGGAAGAGCGTTAGTTGCAACAGGAAGTCCATTTGAACCAGTTACATATAACGGTGTAACGTATGTGATTGGACAATCAAATAATGCACTTATTTTCCCAGGGCTTGGTCTTGGAACAATTGTAGTACGAGCAAGCGTCATGACGGATGGAATGTTTGCAGCAGCTGCTGAAGCAGTTGCAAGTATGGTAGATACAAGTCAGCCAGGAGCACCTATTTTACCAGAGGTCGAAGAATTACGTAATATCTCAGAAATGGTTGCAATTGAAGTAGCTAAAGTTGCAGTTGCAGAAGGTGTTGCAAGAGTGAACTTAAGTGATAACGATATCAAGATGGCAGTGAAAGAAGCAATGTGGAAGCCAGAGTATCGCCAAATAAAAGCGGTAGAAAAGGTTAGAATATAGAAAAAAAGCCCGTTTATAACAATAAGCGGGCTTTCGCTTTTACTACTGAAAAAAAGTATAGGAAGTGTCACCTTTGAATTGGAATCAATTATGGAAGAAAGATATGTCCCTTTTAATTATATTAATGGTCGTTGTTCCGATTGCTGGGGAGCTGAACTTTCATCCCTTTAATGATACGTTTCGAGTTAGCTTCGGTACACCGCTATTCTTCTTTTTATTATTATTTTTAAGAAGAGTACCAGCAGGAGTTGCAGGTATTCTTGTTGGTATATCTGTAGTCTTATTCCGAGTATGTCTTGACTGGATCATGCAAGGTTCATTTCATATGACAGAATCATTTTATTTGCGCTATCCCGTGTTCTTCTATTATTTTATTTATGGCAGTTTTTTCTCGCTTTGCAGGGTAAATAAGTTCCATCAGAAACCAATCATTATTGGATGCCTTGGAATTTCAATTGAAATTGTTGCAAGTATGTCAGAACTTGCGTTTTATCATATGTTAGTACTAGGTACAACAATAACGATTTCTGAAGTAAATAAACTCATCATTATTGCTATTTTTCGTAGTTTCTTTGCACTTGGTTTTTTAAATATGATGAATTTATATGAAACGAAATTAAAAGAATCGCAAGTTCGAAAAGAAAATGAAAATATGTTAATGCATCTTTCTAATTTATATGTGGAATCTGTTCATTTGAAAAAGACGTTACAAAATGCGGAGTTAATTACACAAGAAGCATATCAACTATATCGAAATTTACAAGTAAGCGCTGATTCAAGTAGTAAAACAGCATTGAAAATAGCGGGGGAAGTGCATGAAATAAAAAAGGATAATCAAAGGATATTTGCAGGATTATCTAAACTGTTATTAGATAAAAATGTGGCTGAATATGTAGAAGGACATGAGTTAGCAGAAATGATTGTTAGAATAAACGAGAAGTATGCTGAAATGCTAGAAAAGGATATACGTTTTTCTAAACATATAGAAGGTGAGCATGCTGCATACCACGTGTATACAGTTCTATCAATTTTTAATAACCTCGCTGCAAATGCAGTTGAAGCAATTGAAGATAAAGGTGTCGTTATTATTAAGCTATATAAAAGAGATCAACATATATTTTTTGAAGTAATTGACGATGGACCTGGTATTGCACAAAAGTATAAGAAATTAGTATTTAAGCCAGGGTTTACTTCCAAGTATGATCAAACGGGAACGCCGTCAACTGGTATTGGGCTTTCTTACATAAATGAAATGGTAACAGAGCTAGGCGGAGAAGTGAGATTAGAAGGCCGAGAAAATAAAAGAGGATGTAAGTTTATCGTTTGTTTACCGGAGGGTAGTTTAAAGCGGGAAGGGGAATAGATTTGTTTTATTATATCGTAGACGATGATGAAGTTTTCCGTTCGATGCTTTCGCAAATTATTGAAGATGGAGATCTTGGAGAAGTAATTGGTGAGGCGGATGACGGAGCTTTTATTGAGGCGGATCAACTAAATTTTAAAAAAGTAGATATTTTATTTATTGATTTGTTGATGCCGATGAGGGACGGAATTGAAACAGTTCGTCACATTGCGTCAACTTTCACGGGGAAAATCATTATGATTTCTCAAGTGGAATCGAAGCAGCTTATAGGTGAGGCATATACACTCGGTGTAGAATATTATATTACAAAACCATTAAATAAAATCGAAGTTGTATCGGTTGTACGCAAAGTGATGGAGCGTATTAGATTGGAGCGTTCTATACACGATATTCAAAAATCATTGAATAACGTGTTTCAGTGGGAAAAACCGCAATTGCGTACTGAACCAGTGCAAGAAGGAAAAAAGATAGGGGATTTAGGGCGCTTTTTACTATCAGAACTCGGTATTGCGGGAGAGAATGGAAGTAAAGATTTACTTAGTATGCTGGAATATTTATATGGTCAAGAAAAGGCACAGACATTTGAGTTTGGCTTTCCTGCGTTAAAAGAAATTTTCCATCATATTACGATAAGAAAATTAGGGGATTTAGCTTTAGAGGCGGATATTGATAAAGAGAAAAAAGCGTCTGAACAAAGAGTACGTCGAGCTATTTATCAGTCGTTAAATCATTTGGCTTCTTTAGGATTAACAGACTTTTCAAATCCAAAATTTGAAAGCTATGCTCCAAAATTTTTCGATTTTACCGTAGTTAGAAAACGGATGACAGAAATGACGAAAGATGAACTCGCATCTTCTGGTCATACGCGAATTAATACGAAGAAGTTTATTCAAGTATTGTATTTTGAGGCGAAGAGGTTGATGGAGATAGAGTGAAGAAGATGCTTATAAATAAGCATCTTCTTTTGTTAAATCAACATTTTATATTTTCTCGTGGAGCATGTAAAATGTTAAGTAAGAGAAAATGGTTTTATATTAAGGAAGTGTCAAAGCGATGAGTTTCACATTGAATAAATCGATTATTAAAGAAGTGTGCGGAGAGACCTCATATAAAAGAGGTGAAGCCTATTATAAATCAAATAAAGTGATAATAGATCAGTACGATGAAAATAAAGAAATTTGTGAGGCGACAGTAAAAGGGAACGAGGATTTCCATGTTACAGTAGCAAAAGCCAAAAAGGGTGATGTTGTTGCAAAATGTAGTTGTCCTTCATTAGCGTCTTTTCAAACGTACTGTCAACATGTTGCAGCAGTATTAATACAAATAAACTATAATCAACAAACAGGTGGAATGAGCTCCGCTAGTAACAGAAATGATCAATTGACAAGTGGTATGTTTCAGCTGTTTGCAGATAAACCACTGAGGCCAAAAAGTAAACAACACCGTTTTGATACACGTGAAATATTAGATATTGAGTTTATATGTACACCAGTTGCTACGAGAAGTGGTGGGGCTCTTCTTGGAATTCAATTGAAACTTGCCAAAGTGTATTTCATAAATCATATTAGAGAATTTCTTTCTAAGGTGGAGAAAAGGGAATCTTTTCATTGTTCAAATGAATTTACATATACACCAGATGTACATAGTTTTAAACAAGAAACGGATGCAATTATTCAGCAGCTCATTAAAATGTATCATAATGAAAAAATGTATGAAGATACGCTAGAAGTACATGCGAAACAAGATGAAAGTATGATATTTATACCGCCAGCTTCGTGGAAGGATATGCTCTCTTCACTTTCTAAAGTTGAATATGTACAGCTGAAACAAAATGAACAACTGTTTCAGGGATTACAAGTTTCAAAAGGTTTGTTGCCGTTACACTTTGAATTTACGAAGGGAAATAATGGCGGATTTACACTTCATATAGATGGTTTAAATCGTGTACAAGTTATGGATATGTATAACAATGCACTTTACGAAGGGAAATTATATCACTTACACATTGAAGATTGTATGCGACTTATTGAATTACAAAAGATGATGAGTCGCTCAAATAGTAATCAGTTTTATATTCCAGAAAGTAAGATGGAACATTTCGTCGCGAAAGTTGTACCAGGATTAATGAAGCTCGGAACTGTACACATTGATGAAGTAATATCGGATCGTGTTGAAACACCTTCGCTAAAAGCGAAATTGTATTTAGACCGCGTGAAAAGTCGCTTATTAGCAGGTCTTGAATTTCACTATGGGAACGTCATGATTAATCCGCTAGAAGAGGATGGACAGCCGTCTGTTTTTAATCGTGATGAGAAAAAGGAAAAAGAGATTTTAGACATTATGAGTGAAAGTGCCTTTGCAAAAACAGAAGGCGGTTACTTTATGCATAATGAAGAAGCTGAGTATAACTTTTTATATCACGTCGTGCCAACATTAAAAGGTTTAGTTGATATTTATGCGACGACAGCAATCAAATTGCGAATTAGTAAAGGGGATGCAGTTCCTCTTATTACAGTGAGAAGAAAAGAAAGAATTGATTGGTTGTCATTTCGTTTTGATATAAAAGGAATACCAGAAGCAGAAATTAAAGGTGTATTAGCGGCCCTTGAAGAGAAACGTAAATATTATCGATTGGCGAACGGTTCGTTTTTATCGCTAGAGAGTAAAGAGTTTAATGAAATTAATCAGTTTATAAAAGAATCAGGTATTCGGAAAGAATTTTTACATGGAGAAGAGGTAAATGTTCCACTTATTCGGAGTGTAAAATGGATGAACGGACTTCATGAAGGCAATGTTTTAAGTTTAGATGATTCTGTTCAAGAGTTAGTAGAAAACATTACAAAACCCGAAAAAATTAAAGTTTGCTGTGCCAAATACTTTAAATGCAGAAATGAGAAAGTATCAAGTATATGGGTTCGAATGGATGAAAACACTTGCTCATTACCGTTTTGGCGGTATTTTAGCAGATGATATGGGACTTGGAAAAACGTTGCAAAGCATTGCTTTTATAGATTCTGTTTTGCCTGAGATTCGAGAAAAGAAACTACCTATATTAGTCGTTTCACCATCATCTCTTGTTTATAATTGGTTTAGTGAATTGAAAAAATTCGCCCCGCATATTAGAGCAGTTATTGCAGATGGAAACCAAGCAGAGCGCCGGAAAATTTTGAAAGATATAACGGAATTTGATGTCGTAATTACGTCATATCCATTACTGAGAAGAGATATAAGATTATATGCAAGACCATTTCATACACTATTCCTTGATGAAGCGCAGGCGTTTAAAAACCCTACAACGCAAACGGCAAGAGCTGTGAAAACAATTCAAGCTGAATACCGTTTTGGGCTAACGGGTACACCTGTAGAAAATTCATTAGAAGAGCTATGGTCTATCTTCCATGTCGTCTTCCCAGAATTATTACCAGGAAGAAAAGAGTTCGGTGATTTAAGGCGTGAAGATATAGCGAAGCGAGTGAAACCATTCGTATTAAGACGATTAAAAGGGGACGTATTAAATGAGTTGCCAGAGAAAATAGAGCACTTACAATCATCGGAGTTATTACCCGATCAAAAGAGTCTCTATGCTGCTTATTTAGCGAAGCTAAGGGAAGAAACGTTAAAGCATTTAGACAAAGATACGTTACGTAAAAATAAAATTAGAATTTTAGCTGGTTTAACGAGATTGCGACAAATTTGTTGTCATCCTGCTTTATTTGTTGATGATTACAAAGGAAGTTCAGCTAAATTTGAACAACTGTTAGAGATTTTAGAGGAATGTAGAAGTACAGGGAAGAGAATATTAATTTTTTCTCAATTTACGAAGATGCTTTCCATTATTGGTCGTGAGTTAAATCGACAAGCAATTCCATACTTTTATTTAGACGGGAGTACACCAGCGCAGGAACGTGTAGAGCTGTGCGATCGGTTTAACGAAGGAGAAGGAGATCTATTTCTCATTTCTTTAAAAGCTGGTGGTACCGGACTTAATTTAACTGGTGCAGATACAGTAATATTATACGATTTATGGTGGAATCCAGCTGTTGAACAACAAGCGGCCGATAGAGCGTATCGAATGGGACAAAAAAATACAGTGCAAGTTATAAAGCTAGTAGCTCAGGGAACAATTGAGGAGAAAATGCATGAACTGCAAGAAAGTAAGAAAAATTTAATTGCTGAAGTGATTGAGCCGGGAGAAGAAAAATTAGCATCCATCACGGAGGAAGAAATACGAGATATTTTAATGATTTAATATGAAAAAGCTATGCTTTCACATGTGAAAGCATAGCTTTTTGTTGTAATAATTATATTTTGTTTTGTACAAAGTAAAGAAATCAAATGTTATTTAAATTACTTCTTTGTACCTTTACTTTTGTATGGCTTTGCAGCTGCCTTTTTCTTTGCACTTGATTGCCAACGGTTCCATCCTTTACTTCCTGTACCTTGTCCTACACCTTTTTTCGGTTTTGCCTTCGTTTTACTCATATGATCACTCCGTTATTTAAAAATCTTATTTGATAATAGTCAATGATTTAGAAAATACTCTTTATAAATGACTATGATTGCTTTAAGTAAAAATAAACTGCTTGAATGCTATAGTATATCATGAAATTGCAAGTAAACTGAAAGGAATTATAAAGAAAATGAAAATAATAAGAAATACTGCGGATTCTATATTCCGAACGATCACATTAATTATTGTGTATACGTTAGTTTCGGTCAGTGAAACATTTTTTGGATTGACGAGGCAGAAAAAGTAAAGATGTTAAATTAACAACAATCAATAAAGCCGTAAAATAAAGAATTGAAAAATATTTTAAAACTTTTTGTTGACTTTCTTTATTTTTTGTATAGAATAATCATTAATAAAATGTTTCAGAGATGTGACAACAAAACGACTATGAAAGGACGAGTAGTAGTAGGACGTAGTTTAAGCGAGTCAGGGGTGGTGTGAGCCTGATACGAAGCCTATTATGAAGAACCTCCTGGAGTTGCTAACCGAAATCCTTTATAGGAAAGTAGACTTAGCCGGGAACTTCGCCGTTACAAGAAGAACAGTATCGAGATATTTCATCTCCGTATTGTATAAGTGAGCAACCTCTGTTGCTAATTTGGGTGGTACCGCGGAACCAAAGCCTTTCGTCCCAGTTTTTTGGGAAAGAAGGGCTTTTTTTGTTGGCTTCTTTTCACAACATCCAAACATTTTAGGAGGAAACCACCATGTATCAATCATTAATGACAGTAAGAGAGACTCAAATTGCAATTAAGGAAGTTAAAACATTTTTCGAGGACCAATTAGCAAAACGCCTTGAACTATTCCGCGTATCTGCACCATTATTCGTAACGAAAAAATCAGGATTAAACGATCACCTAAACGGTGTAGAACGTCCAATTGAATTTGATATGTTACATTCAGGAGAAGAATTAGAAATTGTTCATTCACTAGCGAAATGGAAACGATTTGCATTACATGAATATGGATATGAAGCTGGTGAAGGTTTATATACAAACATGAACGCGATTCGTCGTGATGAAGAACTTGATGCAACGCATTCCATTTACGTTGACCAATGGGATTGGGAAAAAATCGTTCAAAAAGAATGGCGTACTGTCGATTACTTACAAAAAACAGTACAAACAATTTATGGAATATTCAAAGATTTAGAAGATCACTTATTTGAAAAATATCCGTTCCTTGGAAAGTATTTACCGGAAGAAATTGTTTTCGTTACTTCTCAAGAATTAGAAGATAAATATCCAGAATTAACACCGAAAGATCGTGAACATGCAATTGCGAAAGAACATGGTGCAGTCTTCATTATCGGAATTGGTGATGCACTTCGTTCAGGTGAAAAGCACGACGGACGCGCAGCTGATTATGACGATTGGAAATTAAACGGTGACATTTTATTCTGGCACCCAGTACTACAATCTTCATTTGAATTATCATCAATGGGAATTCGTGTTGATAGTAAATCACTTGATGAGCAGTTAACGAAAACTGGTGAAGACTTCAAACGTGAGTATGATTTCCATAAAGGTATACTAGAAGACGTACTACCATTAACAATCGGCGGTGGTATTGGACAATCAAGAATGTGCATGTACTTCTTACGTAAAGCTCATATCGGTGAAGTTCAATCTTCTGTATGGCCTGACGATTTACGTGCAGCTTGTAAAAAAGAAAACATTCATCTGTTTTAATAGAAGTGAGGGAATAGCTTAAATATAGAGCTATTCCCTCTTTTTTATAAAACATTACTTATTTATTACCGAGTTCTTCCGCTAAACCGATTAAAATTCCTTCGACTCCACGAATGTAGCAGAGACGATACGAGTTCTCATACTGAACTACTTCACCAACGAGCTCTGCACCATGCTTAGTGAGTCTCGATACCATTTCGTCAATGTCTTCAACGGTGAACATGACGCGTAGATAACCGAGGGCGTTTACAGGAGCATTTCGGTGATCTGATATAGTAGGTGGGGTGAGAAATCGCGAAAGTTCAATTCGGCTGTGGCCATCTGGAGTGACCATCATAGCGATCTCTACGCACTGAGAACCGAGTCCAGTTACGCGACCAGCCCATTCACCTTCGACATTGGCTCGACCTTCGAGATTCAAGCCAATCTCCTCAAAGAAAGAGATTGCGTTATCAAGGGATTCTACAACGATGCTGACATTGTCCATTCGTAGTAATTTGTTTTTTGCCATAGTCTTATCTCCTTATGTATAAAAGTCTATTATTTAATTATCCTCATAATTATACTACTAAGTAGTTACAAATTCCTTTCAGTCAAAAACACCTTGTCACAGTATAGGAAAATGTGACAAGGTGTTTTTTAATATGTCATATAGCATCGTGTTAACGAACAGCTTTTTATTTAATAGGAAGGTAATACATTAATATGATTTTTTTAGCATTACTAAATATATCAGATTAGCTCATTTGCACTAAAGGCTCAATTTTCGCCATAAATGATTGATGCAGCGCCTCAACGCCTGTTACTAAATGAAGGCGGTCAATAACGACAGACACTTTAATTTCTGATGTACTTACCATTTTAATATGAATATCTTCTTCTTTTAAAGTAGTGAACATATTTGCAGCGACACCTGGGTTAGATACCATGCCAGATCCTACGATTGATACTTTTGCTAAGTGATTTTCATGTTCTACAGATTCATAGTGAAGAGTTTCTTGATTTTGTTCCAAAACTTCTAAAGTTTCTCTTAAATCATTCGAATGGATGGAGAAGGAGAGGTGTACAGTTCCTTCATTTGTAATACTTTGAATGATGATATCTACATTAATGTGTGCTGCTGCTAATGTAGAGAAAACTGTTGAAAGCGAGCCTTGTTCTAATCCTTTAATTGTGACACGTGTAATGTTATCCTCAAATGCAATACCTTTAACGATTGATTGTTGTTCCATGTTACATTCTCCTTTTACAATTGTTCCGTTTTCTTGTTCCATACTTGAGCGAACTTCTAAAACTACATTATGATTTTTAGCAAACTCAACAGCGCGCGGGTGTAATACGCCAGCACCGAGATTAGCAAGCTCTAACATTTCGTCATAAGAAATTTCGTCTAATTTGTAAGCATCTTTTACAACTCGTGGGTCCGTCGTATATACACCTGTCACATCCGTATAAATATCACATTTTTTTGCTTTAAGTGCAGCAGCTAATGCGACAGCAGTCGTATCAGAGCCACCACGGCCAAGCGTTGTAATTTCATTTTCTACACTTATACCTTGGAAACCAGCTACGATAACAATCGTACCTTCAGCAAGATAAGATTGAATACGATCTGTATGAATGTCAGTAATCCGTGCACTACTATGTACAGATTCTGTCGTAATACCTGCTTGCCACCCTGTTAATGAAATTGCATGATAGCCTTTTGCTTGCAGTGCCATTGTTAATAATGAAATAGTTACTTGTTCTCCTGTAGATAGAAGCATATCCATTTCACGTTTACTTGGATTTTCTGTGATAGCGTTAGCGAGTGCGACAAGTTCATCTGTGCTTTTTCCCATTGCTGAAACGACAGAGACAATGCTATGACCTCGTTCATATTCTTCAATAATTAAATTTGCTACATGTTGAATGCGTTCGACGCTTCCGACAGAAGTGCCACCAAATTTTTGAACAATTGTTTCCATTACAAATTCCTTCTTTCGTCTATTTTTAAGAATAGATTAGGAAATATATAAATCCCAATACTCCTGTAGTTACCAGAAAGACAAACAAAAAACACCATCTCAAATAAGTGAGGATGGTGCTGTTACAGGAAAAGGGAAACAGAAAACGGAGCTAATAAAAAAACCGCCAAAAAAGGAATATCATAAAAAAATGATATCTCTTTTTTGTAGATAGCTCTTCATACGTACACGTCTGTACATATGACAGTTCTGTTTCTATTCGAAAACAGCCCCAATTGATAAATGCAGAGAAATTTATCAATTTCGGCAATACTTCCTTTCATCTAAGTTCATAGACATCTCTGTGTCTCCATTAGAATACTCATAAGTATCGCAACCTCTATCTCACGTTTTAGGCGAGAGTGTTTGATTTATGAAGTTGTTGGTAACATTTGTTTTATAATAATTTAAATTTTTCGGGGAATCAAGTGTTTTATATATATTTTAAAAATTCTTTCTTTTTTTGAGGGAGTTTGTGAAAAATGTAGCAAAATAAATTCATTGCATGTACATTAAACTTATAGTGCATAGGAGGTGGGGAGAATGAAAAGGAAACAGCCTATTTATGTTGCGACAAAAATGAACACGACGATGGAAAAATTATGGGAATATACGCAAGAACCAGATATACATACAGAGTGGGATGCTCGCTTTACTGAAATTTCGTATTTAGAGAAAAAAGAAGGGGAACCACAGAAGTTTTTGTATAAAACAAAGATTGGATTTGGGCTTGAAATAGTTGGAGAAGGGGAATCAATAGGTGAAATAAGAAAAGATATTTTAATGCAGTTATGCAATTGGATGAAAACGAAAATGAAATTGTAGATTATTTTGGTGAACCACATTTACTCGTTTCTACACTGCATTTTCATATCGATGAGTTAGGGGCAATGCATATTTCTTCAAAGAAACAATGGTTTTATATGTTTGGAAGAAAAATGCCGTTACCAAAATTTTTGTATGGTGAGGCAAAAATTGTTGAAAGTTATGATGAAACACTTCAGTGTTTTCGAATTCATGTACAAGTACGAAACCCGTTAATTGGTTCGCTTTTTTCATATAAGGGAACATTTGTGGAAAGGGAATAAACGATATGAAAAATATAATATTTGGGCTTGCTTGTTATGTTGTTTTTCTAATATGTGAGTGGTCGAATATAAATCCTGTTGAAGCAATTATATTATTATCTGTTTTATTATTTATACCAATGTCATTTTGTATTATTGATAAAAGAAAAAGAGATGGATCGCAATTATTATTTTATAAATCCGTATCATTTTTATATCCAATCGCAGCAATTTGTGCAATGCTAGCTTTCGTCGCAAATCACTATTTATTTGCGCTAGTTTGGTTTGTATATACAGGAATTGTTGCGTTATTTGGTGTAAGTAGATTGCTAGAAAGAGGATGGAAGCCGTTAGAAGAGATCGCCATAGATAGTGCGTTTATTTATTTGTTTTTAGGTGGTTTTTGGTTTTCTGCTTCAGTAGCAAAACTTTCAATTATGCATTTTAGCTCTGACATTGTTTTACTCACAGCTGCACATTTTCATTATTCGGCGTTTCTATTGCCATTATCAGCTGGTTTAATAGGGAGAAAAAGAGAAAAGAGAAGTAAAGTGTATGATGCTATTATGTTTATCATCATGATTTCACCTATGACAGTTGCAATAGGAATTACATACTCAAGAATATTTGAATTTTTTGCAGTGTTCCTATATTTATGTGCAATTTATGGGTATGGATTTTACGTTTGGAGAGCAAAATTTAATGCTATCATTGCAAAGATTCTTCTAATCGTTTCGTCTAGTACACTCATGGTTACAATTATGTTCTCACTTATATATTCATATGGAAATTTGAAGCATGTAATGACGATTACAATTGCTCAAATGGTTTGGATTCATGGTGTTGTCAACGGAATTGGAGTAGCGTTACCGGCATTTATCGGCTGGGTGATTGAAAAGAGTGTTCCGAATTATAAATACTATGGGAAACCAATGAGTAAGTTAAGAGGAAATGTGGCAATTGGTGAGGCTTATTTATATAGCAGCAATTTAGTAGACAGTAAGGAATACAACGGTTTAGTTGATAAAGTAAATGACTTTCATAGTGAGGCATTTGATGTGACGAAGGTTCCTTTAAGTATTATTCATTTTTATGAAAATACAGCAGAGTATGAATTGCAATCGAATATTAAATGGGCTCGTTGGTTCCGTCCGTTCGCACTTTGCTATGAGAAAATGAGTAAGCGTGTAGAACAAATACATTTAGGAATGGGCGGCAATTGGGAAACGATGCATGGCTCTATCATTAGTGTCATAGATGAGAAAGATGGAAGAGAGAATGTAAGGGCTTGGCTAAGAAAAAATGAAGCAGGTGAATCTATTTTTGTAGCTCTTTATTCAAAGCATACAAATAAGAATGAGACATATATGAATATCGCCTTACCTTTACCTTATTCGAATATGACTGGTATTTTGAAACTATATAATGATAGTCATGATTTAATCATTACTAGTAAGTTAAGAGAAAATGGTCAGGGAGATGAGGGGATTTATTTACATACTCGGTTCTTAACAACCCGTTTACCATTAGCAGAGACTTTTATTATAAAAGAGCGCACGGATCATATACTAGAAGCTAATCATAGAATGTGGATATTTGGAGTTGAGTTTTTAGAAATTGATTATAGGATTAAGAAAGTAGAGGAGAAGTAAGAAAAGCTTGGAAAAATTCCAAGCTTTTTTACGTATGTGTAATTGTTATAGCAACTTGTTTATCTAGCTCATTATCCCAAACACGTTGAATTTCAAAGGTGCCTTTTTCAAAAAATAATGGGAATCTTTCTTTAAACCAATCTTGCATAGGAAGCTTTAGTGCTGTATCCATTGGTATCCATAAGAAAGACTAAGCCCTAAAGAAATTAGGACTTAGTCTTCATTAAATACAAATGTTTGTTTCATTTTTTTACCTTCATTTACCGGATGGCCATTGTAAGAGAAATTCTTTTCTTCCCAAGTGATCACAACTTTAAAATTATGACTATTAAAGTCTAATGGGAATACCATGTAGTCAAAGCTTGTATGACTTTTAGAAATATTTTCATTAGGTGTAGTAGGTTTAAAGGTAGCTTTAGAGGTAGGGTTGTTATCAAGTATTTCCACAGATACGTTTGATACATCATGACCGATGTTTTTTACGAGTAAACTATACGTATCAAATACACCTTGCTTTGGCTGGATTGCTTGCTTGTTTGAGTTATGAGATTTATCAATTTCGACATACCATTGTTTAGACTTTGACGCAATCGGTAGTGACTGAAATGTGTAAGCACTAGCTTGTATTGGTAGTGCTAAGCATAAAAGTGTAAAGAGAGTTAATATTTTTCGTTTCATTTTTTTAGAGCTCCCATTCTTTAATGGATTTACTTGTTATTATCTTCTTTTTACGAGTAAATATACCATATAATGTAAAGTGGCTATAAGAGTAGTGAATCAATATCTTATTCAATACTCTTATAGCCGGCATAATTACGTATGTAGTAAAAAAGAATAAATTTGTTTTTCTATACTTAGATTGCTGCCCTTTTTAAAAGGACTATTTTTACGTTTTAATAAAAAGAATATACTAAGAATTCAGTATAAATTATTTATTTTAATGTAGTTAAATGTGCTTATATATGTGAAATTAGAGAAGGAAGCTGTGTAGAGATGTTTCTACACAGTTTTTTTAGGATATGAAAAAATTACCAAAAATATGTTAAAATAACATTGTCATACAACAAGGGGGATTTGTTTTATGGAAAATGGACATCTTGCTAAAGTAGACTTAACGAAAAAAATTGAATCAAAATCTAAGTACAATAAGAAATTAGAAAAATATCAAAGGCGCTTATTAGCATTACAGCAAATTTTGAAAGAAGAAAAAATCGCGGTTATGCTTGTTATGGAAGGATGGGATGCGGCTGGTAAAGGTGGGGCAATTAAGCGGGTGACGGAACACCTTGACCCGCGTGGGTTCCAAGTAAATCCAATTGGAGCGCCTGCACCTCATGAAAAACGTTACCATTATTTGCAACGTTTCTGGCGCAAAATTCCACAGTACGGGCAAATCACCATTTTTGATCGCTCATGGTACGGTCGTGTGTTAGTTGAGCGTGTTGAAGGATTTGCTACAAAGGAAGAGTGGATGAGAGCATATGATGAGATTAATGATTTTGAAAAACTACTAACAGATGACCATTACATAATAGGGAAGTTCTTCTACCATATAAGTAAAGAGGAACAGTTAAAGAGATTTAAAGATAGAGAGAAAAATCCTTTGAAAAGATGGAAAATTACAGACGAAGATTGGCGTAATCGTGAAAAATGGGATGAGTATGTTGAAGTAATGGAAGACATGTTTGAAAAAACAAGTAAGCCAAATGCGAAGTGGCATATTATTGAAAGTAACGATAAATTGTATGCTCGTGTGAAAACGTTAAAAATCATTATTTCATTCATTGAGGATTATTTCTTAGAACATGGTATAGAATTTCCTTCTTATTATTATGAAATGAAAGAGGATATTGAAGGTTTGCAAGATGTAGGTGTGAAAGAGTAAATAAGAAAATGGCCCTGTGAATTGGTGAAACCAAATTATGGGGCTTTTTTATTTAGAAACATTTTACAATTAACAGAATAAGGTATATAATCAATAATCATATTAATATTGTTAATATGATTATTGATTATATACTATGTGGGGGTTTTACTTTGAAGGGAAGAGATGTTGTTTTAGGTTTATTAATGGAAAAGGAATTGTCTGGTTACGATATTAAAATTGTGTTTGAAGACGTATTTACTCATTTTTTTGATGGAAGTTTTGGAATGATTTATCCAACGTTACGGCAATTGGAGAATGAAGGGAAAATAAAAAAAGAGGTTGTCATGCAAGAGGGAAAACCGAATAAGAAAATGTACTTTATTACAGATGAGGGGCGTGAAGAATTTTATCAATACATGCAGACACCTGTAGAGAAGGATGTTTTACGTTCGGATTTTTTAATGAGAATGTATTTTGGTAACTATAGTGATGATGTAACAATAAAAAAATGGATTAAAGATGAAATTGAAAGAAAAGAAGCGTACATTGCAGATCTTCGATTGAAATATGAAAAGTGGAGAGTAGGTATTACTTTCGTCGAAGAAATTTCACTAGATGTAGGTATTGCATCGTATAGTGCACAAGTGGAGACTTTGAAGAAAAAATTAGAAGAGTTAGAGGCGAAAGAAAACAATAAAACAGAAGAATGAAAAACGCGTTCACAATAAATAAAGGGGTATATAAAGATGGAGCAATCAAAGGGTATTAAGATTGTCTTTTTAATGTGTCTAGGTATCTTTCTTTGTATGATTGATACGACAATTATGAATATAGCTTTACCGGCAATACAATCGAGTGTAAATACTTCGTTAGAAAAGATGTCTTGGGTATTAAATGTTTATACAATGACGATTGCAGTACTTGCCATTCCGTTAGGGCGGATAGCTGATATCTTTGGAAAAGCAAAGATGTATATTCTTGGTCTGGTGATTTTTGGTGGTGGATCGGTACTTTGCGCTTTTGCTAATACAGGTGATTTTCTTATTTTTTCTCGTTTTATACAAAGTATTGGGGCAGCGATTTTATTTCCAACAAGTATGGTAATTGGTGTATCAGCTATGCCATTAGCTAAGAGGCATGTTGCGCTTGCAATTTTAGGAGTAACACAAGGATTGTCAGCTGCTATGGGACCAGTAATAGGTGGAATTATTACGCAACATTTAGGATGGAGATGGGTGTTCTTCGTTAATGTTCCGGTTTGTATAATAGGAATCGTGTTATGTTGCATCATGCTACAAATAAAAAATGAAGAACGTATTATCTCAAAAATAGATTGGATAGGACTACTATTAAGTAGCACAGCAATTTTTTCATTTACTCTCATATTAGTAAAAGGTAATACATGGGGATGGCAAAGTAATATTGCTTTGTCTTGTTATGCAATTAGCACTATTTCTCTTATTCTATTTGTTTTAGTAGAACGAAAGATTCATAATCCAATGGTGAATTTAAAGTTATTTCAAGATCGAATGTTTGTCGGAGCGTCTATCGTTGTTATATTAAGTAATTTATTTTTAATTGGAGTTACTGTATTGCTTCCAACTTTCTTGACGAAACTACAAGGTCGAACGGAAATTGAAGCGGCTTTTTTAGTGACACCTATTTCAGCAATGATATTTTTTGTCTCACCAGTTGCAGCAACTTTAATTAAAAAACTCGGAAAAGTAACTATTATTTTGTCAGGATTTCTTATTATGGGGCTTTCCTACTATTGGTTGCAAATGATTGATGTTCATTCAACAAATATAGAAATTATTATTCCATGTATGATATTAGGTGTTGGATATGGTTTAGTAGTGGGGCCAATTACAGTTTTAAGTGCGTCTTCGTTTGAAGGAGAATTGTTAACTGCTTCTCAAAGTGTTGTATCAATGTTACGACAAGTCGGAATTGTATTGGCAGTCGCAATATTTGTCTCTAACTTAACTTACAATTTAACTGTAAATAAAGAAAAAG
Organism: Bacillus sp. 7_6_55CFAA_CT2; assembly: GCF_000238655.1. NCBI lineage: Bacteria > Bacillati > Bacillota > Bacilli > Caryophanales > Bacillaceae > Bacillus > Bacillus sp. 7_6_55CFAA_CT2. The sequence goes on from NZ_JH414709.1 coordinate 18,036, forward strand.
TATATCGTTATGCAGAAGAAAAGGTGCGTACTATTCATGTGAATAGTACTGAGCAAACTGAAATTTTACAAATGACTAAAGAGAAAATAGAGAATCAAAGTTTAGAGTCGAATATAAATAAGAAACAAAATGCAATGACAATGGGATTAAGTAAAGAGAAAAAGGAAGAATTGATTCGCGACAAGACGGATGAAATATTAAGAAAAGTTCCAGTAGAATATAGAGATGTAAAAAGAGAAGAAGTTATGAGGAAAGTGACAAAAGAAGTTGAAAAACAAGAGGAAAGTATAAAGAAAGAGGTACTCACATTTTCAAATGATGTGAATCATTATGCCAAGAATCAGATGGCTATGAGTTTTACAGATTTATATAAAGCAAGTGTGCCAATTATTTTAATTTGTGCTTTCGCAAGTTTGTTGTTTTGGGAAGGGAAAGCTTTGAGTAAAAAGAGAAAGGGAAGGATAGTAGAAGAAGCGTAAAGGAAAACAGGCTATAGCAGCCTGTTTTTTTCATTGTTTTCTCCTTGCATATTGTGAATATTAGTATTTTTAATATAGCATGGGATAAGTCGAGTATGATTAGAAAGTTTTTTAGAATGAAAGGAAGGAATGGAAAATGCCATTGAATATGTAACGTTATACATAGTACATTAACAAGAGGGATTAATTTTAAAAGGAGGATGGGGAATTGCTAGATAAGGCAGGGGCTTTAATAGATAATCATGTGTACACAGAAGAAGAGCAACAAAAACTATACAAACGAACGTTAATAATCGTCAGCATTTCACAAATGTTTGGCGGTGCAGGACTAGCTGCTGGTATTACAGTGGGAGCACTTCTTGCGCAGCAAATGCTTGGAACAGATGCATTTGCAGGATTACCAACTGCTATGTTTACATTAGGATCAGCATTAGCAGCTTTCATAGTAGGGAAGCTTTCGCAACGATATGGACGCCGGATAGGTCTTGCAACAGGGTTTATAGTAGGTGGATTTGGAGCAATTGGTGTTGTAATGGCAGCTTTAACGAATAGCATTATTCTTTTACTTATTTCTTTACTCATATATGGTGCCGGTACAGCCACGAATCTACAAGCTCGTTATGCAGGTACAGATTTAGCAGATAAGAAGCAGAGAGCAACGGCTGTTAGTATTACGATGGTAATGACGACTTTCGGTGCAGTTGCAGGACCAAATTTAGTAGGAGTAATGGGTAGTTTTGCGCATTCAATTGGAGTTCCTAAACTTGCAGGTCCGTTCATACTATCGGCAGCAGCATTTATACTGGCGGGTCTAGTTCTTTTTGTTATGCTTCGTCCAGATCCGTTAATTATTGCTAACATAATAGAAAGATATAAACAGGAACATACATATAAAGGGCAACCAATAACAGAAGAAGTGAAAGAAAATAAACGAGGTATTACAGTTGGAGCAATCGTAATGATACTTACGCAAATCGTGATGGTTGCGATTATGACGATGACGCCAGTTCATATGGGACACCACGGTCACGGTTTAAGTGCAGTAGGACTTGTGATAGGTTTTCATGTAGGTGCAATGTATCTTCCATCTCTCGTTACAGGAATGTTAATTGATAAAATTGGCCGAACTACAATGAGCATAGCTGGTGGAGTGATTTTACTTGCAGCGGGTGTCATAGCTGCGATAGCGCCAAGTGATTCTTTATTACTATTAATCGTTGCTCTGTCTTTACTTGGGCTAGGATGGAACCTCGGATTGATTAGTGGTACAGCACAAATCGTTGATTCCACAACACCGTCTACACGTGCTAAAACACAAGGGAAAATAGATGTTTTTATTGCGCTAGCTGGAGCTTCTGGTGGAGCGATGTCAGGTATGGTAGTAGCGAATTCAAGTTATGCGGCATTGTCATTGGCTGGAGGCGTGTTAGCGTTATTACTTATTCCTGTTGTGATATGGTCTCGAAAAGGAGCAAGAAATTAAATGAAAAAGAGGTTCTAGTTACTGACTAGAGCCTCTTTTTATACACTTAAATTAAATTCCACTCTACAATAAGCCCTAAATGTGTAAGACCACCACCGAATCCGTATAGTAAAAGTGTGTCTCCATTATTTAACTTTCCTTCTTTTATAGCTAAATCTAGAGCGAGTGGAATGGTGACTGAAGAGGTATTCCCCATATATTCCACGCTCGTTAATGTTTTTTGTATTGGAATTTGAGATTTTTCGCAAATAGATTCAATCATTCGTAAGTTAGCGCTGTGGGGTATGAACCAGTCTATATCATCCCCTTGCATATTTGCGTTATGTAATAAATTTTTTATGCCTTTTGGCACTGTTCGTGTTGCCCATTTATATACTTCTCTTCCATTTTGAACGATTTTTTCATTTGTTTGCAGTGGTGTGCCATTCATAGTAGTAGATAAGTTTGTTCTATATAGATGAATGCCGCCATCACCGTTTGTTCCCATGTGAGCAGCGATAAAGCTTGGGGTGTCTTCATCTCTTTCTAATAAAATAGCTCCAGCACCATCACCGAATAAAATACAGGTCGTTCTATCGGTATAATCAGTAACTTTAGATAATGTCTCTGTCGCTACGACAAGTATTTTTTCATGTGATCCAGAAGTGATTAAGCTATTACCGACGTGTAGTCCATATGTAAAACCAGCACAAGTTGCATTTAAATCAAAAGCTAGTGTATGAGGTATGTTGAAGTATTGTTGTATTTGGCAAGCAACACTAGGGAAAACGTAATCAGCAGTAGTAGTAGCGACAATGATACAGTCGACATCTTCTAAGTTTTTCTTATATGTTGTACATAAATTTTTTATTGCTTTAATGGCTAAGTTTGAGGAATATTCTTCTTCGCTAGCGATTCTTCTTTCCTTCATTCCTGTTCTTTGTACAATCCATTCATCATTCGTATGGACCATCTTTTCTAAATCGTTATTAGACAATATTTGATCTGGAACATAAGTACCAATTGCAGTAATACGAGATTTAGAATGCATAGGAACATCTCCTAATTTTTATTTTTATAACCTGATACTAATATCAGACTATAGAAATTTCAATATAGATTTTTGTTGTATTAAAACGATAATACTTAACTTACAAGGAATTTGGCGAGTGCTGTAAAAATAATATACGAGAAGTTTCTAAAATTGATAATTGCTTTTGTTATTTTTATTGTGAGAAAAACTCGCAAAAAATGACGATTAAAGTAAAAAAATAACGATTTTCTTTAGTGTGATATAGGTTGTTAAACCTTGTGAAAGCGAATTACTTATGCTACACTTTATGTAACTTAAAATGAACGGAGGGGCTTCCTTTGATCTTAATCAGATTACGTCTCAATACTTTGTGCCAATAATTGAATAGCGCTCAAAGGCTCTGTCTGTGTACAGAGTGAACGGGATTGGTCTGCCTATTTTAAAGGAACCCTTTATTAAGCTTATATGTGAAAAAGAGGGAGGGACGAATACGCCCTCTTTTTGTTTTGCCTTTATAAATAGAATGGGATTGTATAGGTGAACGCTTATTGTGGATACGTATATGATCTTGGGACTTTTTGACTATAAAATAGGATGAAAGCATAGCTTTCTTCTATTTCTTTGGTGAACCCTTATCCGTTTACGAAAACACAGGCAGCGACCTGTGTTTTTTATTTTACGTAATCGAAATGGAGGAATAAATATATGGAAGAAGTATTACAAAGAGCAGTTTTAGTTGGAGTAAATGTAGGTAATGAAGATGATTTTGCATATTCGATGGAAGAGTTAACAAATCTTGCGGAAGCCTGTGATGTAGAGGTAATTGGGCAAGTAACGCAAAATTTACAACGAGTAAATCCATCGCATTATATCGGAAAAGGAAAGATTGAAGAAGTAGCAGCGTATGTACAAGAAATAGATGCGAATATGGTCATCTTTAATGATGAATTATCTCCTTCACAAATTCGAAATTTAGAAGAGGATTTAGATTGTAAGGTAATTGATCGTACCATTTTAATTTTAGATATTTTTGCGCAACGTGCGAAAACGAAAGAAGCACAGCTACAAGTAGAAGTAGCCCATCTTCAGTATATGATGCCTCGTTTAATCGGTCTTCGTGAATCGTTAGGAAGACAGAGCGGCGGCGTTGGTACGAAAAATAAAGGTGTCGGTGAGAAGAAGTTAGAGTTAGACCGTCGTAAAATTGAAGAACAAATTTCAGTTTTAAATAAAGATTTAGAAGCGCTCGTTGCCCAGCGTCAAACGCAGCGAAAGCAGCGTAAGAAAAATGAAATACCTGTTGTAGCATTAGTAGGTTATACGAATGCAGGAAAGTCCACGACGATGAATGCAATGCTTGAAATTTATAATGGTACAGAAGAAAAACAAGTATTTGAAAAAGATATGTTATTCGCGACGTTAGAAACATCTGTACGAAATATTGATTTGCCAGATAATAAATCATTTTTATTAACAGATACAGTTGGATTTGTAAGTAAATTACCACATCATCTTGTGAAGGCGTTCCGTTCAACGTTAGAAGAAGTAGCGGAAGCAGACCTACTTATTCACGTTGTAGATTACGCAAATCCAAATTATGAACAATTAATTGATATTACAAATGAAACGTTAAAGAAAATTGGAGTAGAAAATATTCCAACGATCTATGCTTATAATAAATCAGATATGGTGGATGTTGAAATTCCGAAAGTACAAGAAGACCGCGTGTATTTATCAGCGAAGAAACATGTTGGAATTGAAGAACTTGTAGAAATGATTCGCTCACACATCTATAAAGAATATACGAAGTGTGAAATGTTAATTCCATATGATCAAGGACAGGTAGTTTCGTATTTCAATAATCATGCACACGTTTTATCTACGAGTTACGAAAACGAGGGTACCAAATTAGAAATAGAATGTAAGACGAGTGATTACGAGAAGTATAAGCATTTTGCAATTTAATGTAAGAGGCAACCCAGTATGTGATTGGGTTGTCTTTTTTTTTGTACTGTTTTACCGCTGAAAGTTACAAGGATGCAAGCCAATGACGGGAGTTAAGTTATATTTCTGGAAAAAGAAATGAAAGCAGTATAGAATAGAAATGTTTCAAAAGTCAGAATTTATTACACCTACTGTAATAAATATATATTTTGTACAGAAAGGGGAGATTCACATATGCAGGCAGTTTCACACAAAAAAACTGTAGAAACACCGACAATATATCGAATTTTATTTGCGATTAGCTTTGGGCATTTTTTAAATGATTCGATGCAAGCAGTTGTGCCGGCGTTGTTTCCTATTTTGGAAAAAACGATGAATTTATCCTATATGCAAGTAGGGTGGATTGCGTTTGCATTAAATATGACGTCATCGATTATGCAACCGGTGTTTGGTATGTATTCAGATAAGAAGCCGTCACCATTTTTATTACCACTCGGCATGTTTTCAAGTATGCTTGGAATGATTGGACTCGCGTTTGCACCAAACTTTATTATTGTTATTATTTCTGTTTTATTTATTGGTTTAGGTTCCGCGGTCTTTCATCCAGAAGGCGCTCGTGTTGCGTATATGGCGGCAGGTGCAAAACGAGGGTTAGCGCAAGCAATTTATCAAGTTGGGGGAAACACGGGGAATTCTTTAGCTCCTATTTTTACAGCGCTAATTTTCGTTCCACTCGGTCAAATTGGTTCATTAGGTTTTACAGCATTTGCAGCAGTAGGAATTGTATTATTAATTTTCGTATCGAATTGGTACAAAAATGAATTAGCAACCGGTGCTGTAAGAAGGAAGAAGAGGGCTGCACTTGAGGCGGAAAATGCAATTGTAAGCACACACATTAAATTCGTTATTATACTTCTTGTTTTTCTTACTTTTGTACGCTCTTGGTACGGTGCTGGTATCGGGAATTTCTATCAATTTTACTTAATAGAGCATTACGGTTTATCTATAAAAAATGCCCAGTATTTCGTATTCGCATTTATGATTGCTGGTGTGTTAGGAACTTTCTTCGGAGGACCGTTAGCAGATCGATTTGGTAAGAAAAATATCATCGTATTTTCAATGTTAGGTTCAGCGCCACTTGCACTGTTATTACCACATGTCTCACTTGTGTGGGTCGTACCGTTATTTTTATGTATTGGTTTTATTAGTTCAAGTAGTTTTAGTGTAATTGTTGTATATGCACAAGAGCTTGTACCTGGAAAAGTGGGAATGGTGTCAGGATTAATCGTAGGTCTTGCGTTTGGACTTGGAGCATTAGGTGCAGTAGTTCTTGGGAAATTAGCAGATATATATAGCCTGCAATTTATTATGCTATTATGTAGTTGTCTACCATTAATTGGACTCACTTCATGGTTACTGCCAAGTGATAAGAAAACGATAGAATAGGGGATGCGCTATGAAATTGTGTGAAAACGTTACGGAATTAATAGGAGATACACCTGTCGTCCGATTATCTAAATTTATTCCGGAAGACGCAGCAGATGTGTATGTGAAACTAGAAATGTTTAATCCATCGCGCAGTGTGAAAGACCGTGCTGCTTATAATTTACTTCACGTTGCAGAAGAAAATGGTCTCATCAAACCAGGAGATACAATTATTGAACCGACAAGCGGGAATACAGGGATTGGTTTAGCGATGAATGCAGCAGCTAAAGGGTATAAAGCGATTTTAATTATGCCAGATAATATGTCAAAAGAGCGTATTAATTTATTGAAAGCATACGGAGCAGAAGTAGTTTTAACACCAGCAGAACAAAGAATGCCAGGAGCAATTGCGAAGGCGTTAGAACTGCAAAAACAAATACCGAATAGTTTTATCCCGCAACAATTTGAAAATCCAGCTAATCCGAATATTCACCGTTATACGACTGCGCTTGAAATTTACGAACAAATGGATGGAGAGCTGGACGCTTTTGTTGCAACGGCAGGAACAGGCGGAACGATTACAGGGACTGGTGAAACGTTAAAAGAGAAATTACCAAACTTATATATTGCAGTAGTGGAACCGAAAGGATCTCCCGTTTTATCAGGTGGTGTACCAGGTCCTCATAAACTAGTAGGAACAAGCCCAGGGTTTATCCCGAAAAACTTAAATACAGAAGTGTATAACGAAATTATTCAAATTGCAGACGAAGAGGCTTTAACGACAATGAGAAACTTAGCTAGACAAGAGGGATTATTAGTTGGGCCGTCTTCTGGAGCATCTGTTTACGCTGCAATCATGATAGCGAAACGTCTAGGCGTTGGTAAAAAAGTTTTATGTATTGCGCCTGATACAGGTGAACGTTATTTGAGCATGGGGTTATTTGAATAAAAAGGATAGAAACACCTTAATAGTGAATAGCTGCTATTAAGGTGTTTGTTTTATGGAATGAAGAGGGGGAGAAGAACAATGAAACTATTAAAACCAATACATGAATATAGTGAGCATATTACGGCGTATAGACAAGCGTTTTTACACTCAGGGGAACAACCACATGGAAGTAGTTCTTTACAAAACTTTGATTCTCTTGATGAATGGTTTGAAAAAGTGAGTAAACAAGCACTAGGAGAAAATTTACTAGCTAATCGAGTGCCATCTAGTCAGTTTTTAAGTTTTGAAAAAGGAGAACTTATAGGTTTTGTGAATATTAGACATAGATTAAATCCAGAATTATTACGGGAAAGCGGTCATATTGGATATAGTGTCCATCCAAATAAACGTCGCCACGGTTACGCTACGAAACAACTACAACTTGCATTAGCTGATGCGCAAAAGTTAGGATTGCAGAAAGTATTAATAACTTGCGATAAATCCAATATCGGTTCTGCTAAAACGATTCAAAAGGTTGGCGGTGTGTTAGAAAATGAAGTAGTTTCTTCTCGTACTGATGAAGTTATTCAGCGCTATTGGATAGAAATATGATTAAGTAGGAATTTGACAAGGTAATGCAAGCTGTAATATTGAAATAGATAAATGAAATATAGGGGATTACTGCAATTTTAGGGGGAAATGAAATGGGATTAAAAGAGAAAGCGATAGAGATGTCAGAGATTTATAGGAAAAATCCGAAAGTAGAAGCCATTATTTTAGCGGGTTCAGTAGCTAGAAAGCTTGAAGATGAACATTCAGATATAGAATTACATATTTTATGGTCAACACCGCCGGAAGATGAGGATCGTAGGGCCCCTATTTATCATATTGATGGGAAAATATTATCGTATCATCCGTATGAGGAAGAAGAATGGTCGGAAACGTATTTAACGAAAGAGGGAATTAAATTAGAGATTAGTAACTTTTTAACAGAGACAGTAGAGAAAGTAATTTCGGATGTGGTGGATCAATATGATATAAATTATGAAAAACAATGTATTGTATCATCCATTCATGATGGTGTTAGTTTGTATGGAGAAGGGAAAGTGAATGAATTAAAAGAAAAAGTAGCGGCATATCCAGATGAACTAGTAAAACGGATGATTTCAGAAAATCTATGGTTAAGTAATCGTTGGCACAATCGAAAGGCGCTTTTAAAACGGAAAGATTGGCTTATGCTTTATGACGTTATTTGCGAAGTACAAAGGAACGTATTCGGTGTTTTATTTGGTTTGAATAAAATGTACGTACATCATCCAGCGTTTAAATGGATGCCTAATAATGTGGAACGAATGACTATTAAACCTGAAAAATTATATGAACGTATGGCGGACACATTAATAGGGAATCCAGAAAAAAGTGTGCAGGAGTTAGAGTTGCTAATAGAAGAAGTGTTGCAACAAGTCCATACATACGCGCCAGGAGTAAATGTGGATGAGCAAGAAAAATCTATTTTTTGTTTTGTGAAATAGAAAATAGTAATAAGGGGGAAGTTATGGGTTTTTTTAATAGGTTTTTTAAAAAAGTTGAAAAAGTAAATGAGCAAGAAGCTACTCTTCATGAATTAAGTGAAGAATTGTATGTTGAATCACCGGTAGAGGAAGCGACTAGTTACTGGGTATCAATGGCACAAAATATAATTGTTAATGCTGTAAAGGCGGCTGACAATGATGTGGAACGTGCCTTCGTGTTATTGAATTTGAAGAAAGGTGAGGCTTCATTTGATATTTTTTATCAAATAAATGGGCAATTGTATTTCTGGGATCAGCTAGAAAATGAGACGATAAGAAATAGAATTCAGAACGAGTTGTTACCGCAAGCTCCAGAAGTTTCCAATGCAGTAAATGAGCAATTTCGTGGAGCTGATCACCCTATAATTTCGTTCGCACAATTGCAGTTTGAATGGGAAACGAAAGCCTGGTTCTCACATATAATTTGGGAAGATAGCCTTGCTGCTCAATTGCCCAAAACTCAAATTCTAAATGAATGGTTTCGTGTAATTAAAGAAGAAACGAAAAATAGACCACTGGATAGTGATGCGAAATTTTCTTGGTATCCATCAAACTCTTAAAAAATGAATACAGAGAGACAGGTTATGTTTCTAGATGATTTGTATTATTGAATAAGTATCAATAATACGTAATTCTTTTTCTATTGCCTGTTAGAATTCGCTATGTACTAAGCTACTTGTTTTCTAAACTAAAACTTATATTTCGAATTTTTAAATAGATTGTAATACATAAAAATTCGAAATATAAGTTGACACTATTTTTAATGTGTGATAAAAATGATAGTAATCAATTCGGAAAATAATATTTGGGCAATGAAAGGGTATAGTAGTGAATATCTCCCTATTTCAGAGAGCTGATGGTTGGTGTGAATCAGTATATAGATTATTCATGAAGTTCGTCCTGGAGCATCTTTCATAAATCTCATATTTTGAGGAAATGAAAGACGGTAGTTTATACCGTTATCAAATAAAGTGGTGAAGATTTTTTCACAACTAGGGTGGTACCGCGATATTTATCGTCCCTACGTATTTACGTAGGGACGTTTTTTATTTAGGTCCTAACTTTGGTGTGGCTTCATAACTAGGGTGGTACCGCGATATTTTATCGTCCCTACGTATTTACGTAGGGGCGTTTTTATTTAGGTGGTTTCTTAGTGTTCTTCACAACTAGGGTGGTACCGCGATATTTTTGTCGTCCCTACGTATTTACGTAGGGGCGTTTTTTTATTATTAGGGAGGAAGTGAACGTATTAGAAAAGAGTATTGATAGAACAATATAAATACCGAATTGTAACAAAGAAAAAGAGATAGAGAGGAGATTAACAAATGAATTCACAGCAATGGACATCGAAATTAGGTTTCGTATTAGCTGCAGCAGGTTCAGCGATTGGTCTAGGGGCGATTTGGAAGTTCCCGTACATGGCCGGAATTGGAGGGGGCGGCGCGTTCTTCCTTATTTTCATCGGTTTCACATTATTAATTGGTTTACCACTATTATTAGCTGAATTCGTTATCGGAAGAAGTACACAAAAAGAGGCCGTTGATGCATATAGAGAAATCGCACCAAAAACATTATGGCCATGGTTAGGGAAATTAGGAATTGTAACTTGTTTCATACTACTTTCTTTCTACAGTGTTGTAGGAGGCTGGATTTTATTATACTTATGGAATGCAATTACAGGTAGACTATGGGAAGGAAATGGGGCATACGAAGCTACGTTTGGTGAAATCATTTCCAATCCATATTTAGCAGTTGGGTCACAGCTATTATTCATCCTAATTACTATTTTCATCGTAAGTAAAGGTGTACAAAATGGTGTTGAAAAAGTAAATAAATATTTCATGCCAGCATTATTCGTTTTATTCTTTGTTTTAATCGTTCGTGCACTTACGTTAGATGGTGCTGGAGAAGGAGTTCGTTTCTTCTTACAACCTGACTTCTCACATGTAACATCAGAAGTTATATTATACGCAATGGGGCAATCGTTCTTCTCATTATCTGTCGGGGTAGCCGTTATGGTAACGTATAGCTCATACTTACCGAAAGAAGAAAGCTTACCACGTTCAGCATTTTCTATCGTAGCCTTAACTCTTGTTATTACATTACTTGCAGGACTTGCAATTTTCCCAGTAGTGTTCGCATTTGGAATGGAACCATCTCAAGGACCTGGGCTATTATTTATCGTACTGCCAGCTATTTTCAGTAAAATGGCATTCGGAAAATTATTCTTCATCGTTTTCTTATTACTATTCTTCTTTGCTACTATTACATCAGCAATTTCGATGTTAGAAATTAGTGTTGCATCGTTAACATCAAAAGGTAAAGGGAAACGTGAAAAAATGGCCTTAATCGTAGGGTTATTAATCTTCGTTGTTGGGGTACCATCAGCATTATCATTCGGTATATTAAGTGATCTGAAGATTTTCGGGAAGACAGTCTTTGATTTAGCGGACTATGCAGTAAGTAACGTATTAATGCCACTTGGTGTATTATTAGTTTCTATCTTTGTTCCTTTAAAAATGAAGAAAGATGTATTAATGAAAGAGCTAGGTGTAAGTAAAAATAAAGGATACAAACTATTTGTGTTATGGTTATTCTTACTTCGCTTTATCGCACCAATTGCGATTATTATCGTATTCTTAAATGTACTTGGCATTATATAAATAGAAAGGTAGCGTATCATACAAAGATACGCTACCTTTTTATTTTGCTCTTTTTTGCAGTTCGTTTACCGTTACGAACTGATATCCCTTCTTAGATAAAGAATCTAAAATACCTTCAATCGTTTGTAAATTTTCATTAGACTCATCATACATAGAATGCAATAAAATGATAGAACCTGGTTTTACATTTTTATTAACGTATTTAATTTTATCAGCCGCAGATTTATAAAAAGTATCGGGCTCAAGATCCCATATAATCGTTTCGATATTATTTTTATTTAAATAATAGGGTAGTCCAATTAATTTTTTTCCGTTAGGGGGCCTAAAATCAATTGCGTCTGTAAATCCTGTTTGGCGGATTAATGAATTCGTTTTTTCTATTTCATCTTTAATAAAAGAAGGTGTTTTGAAAACCATTCTATTATGAGAATATGTATGGTTTCCAAGTTGGTGCCCAGATTGCGCGATAGCTTCTCCTAACGATAGATTTTTCTCTAATTCATTTCCAATTAAAAAGAAAGTAGCTTTAGCGTTGTATTTATCTAGTAGCGGTAATATTTGTTTTACATTGTTAGTAGGGCCATCATCAAAAGTTAAAGCGATCACTTTTTCATTTGTTTCTACGCGTTGTGTTAAATTTCCAAATAATTGAAAGCTTCTTGCGTTCATCAATTTGTATGTTCCGAATAATGCCGTGATAATAAAGAATAGTGTAACGATCGTAATGATAATTTTTTTCTTCATAACGTAACCTCACAATGATTTTTGATTCAATTAAAAAGTATTATATCAAACTAAGTAATTTCGTGCTTTAAGAAGGGTGTGGATGCAAGGAGAAGGAATTTATCATATAATAAAATGCAAAAGGTATATTAGGAGGTGTTTATATGGCGATTATAATTCAATTGCCAGACACTGCAACGTCTCATGCAAAGCCAAGTATGGAAATGGCGATACTTTGCGTGAGGTAGACAAGTAATATACAATCGCCTATATGAGCTCGTATCATTTTTTATATTTGGCTTTGCACCTTATTGAAATGAATCATAAAAAATAAGGGGCGAGCAGAAATGAAATACGTAAAAGCTAATGCTGTTTTACCAGAGAGTTTAATTACTGAAATTCAAAAGTATATACAAGGTGAAACAATTTATATTCCGAAACAAGAAACGAAACATTATAAATGGGGTACACGATCTGGCGGAAGAAAACAACTAGATGAAAGAAATAAAGCAATTAAAAAAGCGTTTAAAAGTGGGATTGCTATTCATCAACTTGCAGAAGAATATTTTCTTTCTGGGGAAACGATTAAAAAGATTGTGTATTCTAAATAAGAGGAAAAGAGTCTGATTCATATATTACTTTGAATCAGACTCTTTTTGTTTTATATGTATTGGATATATGAAGTGTGAACGGGCATGATAATAGAAAAAATGTGCCGTTTTTTATTAAATGCTATACAGAACATTTGAAGAGTAGAAAGGTGAACATATATGAATCATATTGGACAAATAACGATAGAGCTTTTAATTGGTTTTTTTGTTCTATTAATTGCTACAAAAATATTAGGGAAAACACAAATATCTCAGCTAACGCCCTTTGATTTTATTTCTGCAATCGTCCTAGGTGAGCTCGTTGGAAATTCAATATATGATCCTAAAATTAAAGTATGGTCTATTTTATATTCAGTATTTGTTTGGGTAATTTTAATTTATACTATTGAAGTGATAACACAAAAAGTAAGAGGGACAAGAAGGTTTTTTGAAGGATATCCTTCAATTATTATTCGTAATGGAAAGATTGATCGTGAACAATTAAGCGTAAATCATTTGGATATAAACCAATTACAACAAATGCTTAGGCAACAAAAAGATATATTTTCAATCCGAGAAGTTGAATATATGATATTGGAACCTAACGGAAACATAAGCGTTTTGAAAAAAAGTAAATACGAATCTCCTACTGTAAATGATTTAAGTTTAAAACATAAGCCTGTATACTTACCAATTTCATTAATTAGTGATGGAAAAGTAGTTAAGGATAATTTGAGGGAAGCGGGATTTGATGAAGGGTGGCTTTATAAACAAATAAAGCAAAAAGGAATTACTAAATTTGAAGACGTATTATATGCGGAATGGAAAACAGATGATGGCTTCTTTTGTCAGGAAATGCAGCGGTAGAGAATAAGTGATATATGTAATGTTTGTTTCTAAGTTATCTTTTACATATCAAAAAACGTAATCATTGTATACAATAAAACTAGATCAACAATTTGTATGGAGTGATAAAGATGGAAGCGTTTATTAGAAGTGATCAATATAATTTTATAAAATCACAAGCTTATATTTTAGCAAACGGGCATGCAACGGCAAATGATAGAGGTGTAATTCAAGCGTTAAAATCGCTTGCGATTGAAAAGATAATACATGTATTTGAGAATTTAACGGATGAACAGAAAGAGTTAATTGATACGGTATTAACAGTTCAAAATAGAGAAGATGCAGAATCATTTTTAATGAAAATAAATCCGTATGTAATTCCGTTTCAAGAAGTTACAGCACAAACATTAAAAAAGTTATTTCCTAAGGCGAAAAAGTTAAAACTTCCTGATATGGAAGAAATGGATATGAAAGAAATATCTTATTTAAGCTGGATTGATAAGGGATCAAGCAGGAAATTTATTATAGCGAAAAATGATAAAAATAAATTTGTTGGTCTGCAAGGAACGTTCCAAAGTTTAAATAAAAAAAGCATTTGTTCATTATGTCATGGGCATGAAGAAGTAGGAATGTTTTTAGTTGAAATTAAAGGCGATGTACCAGGAACTTTCGTTAAAAAGGGAAACTACATTTGCAAAGATGGTGTAGCTTGCAATCAGAATATGAAATCGCTAGATAAATTGAACGATTTTATTGACCGCTTGAAGAAATAAAGAGAAAACCTCTAGTATTTAAACTGGAGGTTTTTATTTTTTAAAGAAGTAAAATAAGCTTTCTTTGTAAATGTAGATTTATAATGAAATTTGATAAAAATATCTATTATGATACAGTTGCTTATATGCAAGGAGGTAAAACATGGATTACCTTTTATCGAAAGAAAAAGTGAAGCGATGGCCCAAAGATATGATAGCGGCGGGGCGTTGTCATACTGTTGGCCTTAAATCGGATGGCACGGTAGTAGCGGTGGGCCGGAATAAAGAAGGGGAATGTAATGTAAGTGGCTGGCGAGATATTGAAGCAGTCGCAGTGGGCAATGTTCATATGGCAACGAACACGGGTAATGCTCATACAATCGGTCTTACATGTGACAGTACTACGGTAGCAGTGGGTTGGAATAAGCATGAACAATGTGATGTAAACGATTGGCATAATATTGTAGCGGTTGCGGCAGGGTGGCGTCGTACTATTGGCCTTAAATCGGATAGCACGGTAGTAGCGGTGGGCCGAAATAAAGAAGGAGAATGCAATGTAAGCAGTTGGCAAGGTATTGTGGCAGTCACAGCGGGTGACTGGCATACAGTCGGTCTCAAATTGGACGGAACATTGACGACTGTGGGGAATAATCGATATGGTCAATGCAATGTAAGTAGCTGGCGAGGTATTGTAGCGGTCAAGGCTGGGTATCTTCATACTGTTGGTCTTAAACGAGACGGTACGGTGACAGCAGTGGGGAATGATAAACATAACCAGTGTGATGTAAGTGGCTGGATAGATATTGTAGCGATAGCGGCTGGTTGTGCACATACAGTCGGACTAAAATCAGACGGCACGGTGGTCGCGGTAGGTAATAATGAATTTGGCCAATGCGATGTAGGTAGCTGGCGCGACATTCGGTTGCCTGGCAAATAGTCAATTTACAATAAATGATTAGTAATATTATTCTATTTTAGGAGTAATTATGGAATAGGATATGTAGAAAATAATTAAACTTAAATCTACTGAATAAGAATCTCTTTTGAAAAGGGTTTCTTATTATTTTTCATAAAATGAGGGTCTAAATGGAATTTTTGAACAAACTATATTTCAAAATTACAGTAGAAGATATAAATAAAGTATAGAGGAGATAAAGGAATGCTTAAAAGGTTTTTACTTTCTTTACCGGATGTTTTACTTATATGTATCGTTCTTTACATAACGTACACAAATTCTTTTAGCTTTGGACAAATGTTAGTAATTTCAATTGCAATCGGAATCATTGGTGGTCTTGTTATAAGGATTGGTAAGGATGTATTTATGTATATAAGGTGGACAATGAAACAGAGGAAATCTTGAATACGTTGTATTGCTATTAGGAGGAGATGAAATGACTAAGAAAAAGAGTAGAGTGAAAAATGAAGTAGCGCTTTGGGCATTAACAGCGGTTGTTCTCATCATTGTATGGTACTTTTATCAAAAATAAAAACGCATCGTATTAAAAAACACGATGCGTTTTTATTATTTTTTTTGTCCAATTTTCTTTAATAAAGTCTTCACGACCAGATTCCTTTTGCTCAGTAGCATATTTCTCTGGATTCTTTTTATAGAAATGTTGGTGGTATTCCTCTGCTGCGTAAAAAGGTGCAGCAGGACGAATTTCAGTCACGATTGGATCTTTAAACATACCGCTTTCTGTAAGAGCTTGTTTTGATTTTTCAGCAAGCCCTTTTTGTGTTTCGTTATGGTAAAAAATAGCGGTACGATAAGATGGACCACGGTCAAAAAATTGTCCGCCATCGTCAGTTGGATCGATTTGTGGCCAATATAAGTCTAGTAATTTCTGATAAGGAAAAATAGAAGGATCGAATGTAATTTGAACAACTTCTAAATGTCCAGATGTTCCAGCTTTTACTTGTTCATATGTTGGATTTTCTACATGACCTCCTGCATAGCCAGAAAGTACTTTATGAATACCAGGAAGTTCATCAAATGGTTTTACCATGCACCAAAAGCAACCGCCTGCGAAGGTTGCGAGTTCGTATGTTTTTTCGGACATTGCTGTAATCCTCCTAAATGTATATGTTTTATATAGTATTATATAAATTGTTTTATTGCGCAATAAAAAAGATTTGAAAATATATGTTTTTTATAAACAAGATCCTCCGCTCACATCAATTAATTGTCCAGTTACCCAGCGGCTGTCTGGAGAAGCAAGGAATGCAGCAGTATCGGCAATGTCTTCTACTTCACCTAAGCGATTGAAAGCGGAAATAGTAGTAGCGTACTGCTTCATCATCGGGTCGCTCAAGAGTTCTGCATTCATATCTGTTTTAATAAATCCTGGAAGTATTGCATTCACCGTTATTCCTCGTGCTCCAAGCTGTTTTGCTAGCGTAAAAGTCATTGTATTAATAGCGCCTTTCGTCATACTATATGCAACAAAATCAGGTAAAGAAATGCGGGTGGCAGCGGATGAAATATTAATAATTCGGCTATTGTCACGTAAACGTGGCAGTGCTTGTTGAATGATAAAGAATGGTGCTTTTGCATTTACTGAAAACATTCTATCAAAAAATTGTTCAGTCGTTTCTTCAATAAAAGCACCAGGACCAATGCCAGCATTGTTTATTAAAATATCAAATTGTGTTTCACCAGTGCGCTTTTGTAATTCAGTATCTAAAGCGTTATAAAGGTTTTCTACACCGTGTAAGGATTCTAAATTTGCGCCGATAGAAAAAGCTTGGCCACCATCTGATCGAATTTCATGAACAGTTTCTTCAGCGTCATCTTTTCGATTACCGTAATGAACAGCAACCAATGCACCGTCATTTGCTAAACGTTTAGCGATCGCTCGTCCAATTCCTCGGCTTGCTCCTGTAACTAACGCTACTTTCCCTTTTAACATAGTTTCCTCATCTCCTCATAAACTTTATAAGTTTTTCTTTATGTAGTAATGCAAACATACTTAAGTAATATATGAGTGTATGTAAGTAATGCATTCCAATTTTGATTTGAGAAAAAATAAATAGAATGAATTTTGATTTTTTTGAGAAAACATGTTGACAACGAAAAGAACAACGTCCTATAATACGTGTAACAAATAAAAGTTAATTAAGAATTTTCTAACTTTATATGTTGTATATGCAAAGAAGAGGAAAGTAGATGATTATGATCGTTTCAGAGAGCTACTCCAAGGCTGTGAGGGTAGTAACAATCGAATCATTGAAGATCACCTCGGAGCATCGCTTGCGAAAGGGAAACTGAGTAGAGGGCGGCGGCATCGTCTCCGGTAAAAGGACGGAGGTCTGATTGGACCTACAAAGCTTATATTTCGTGAGAAGTATAAGGAAGCTGAGTGGTAACGCGAAACTCTCGCCTCAGCAATCAAAGCTACTAAATTGTAGTAGTTGATTGCTGAGGCGAGAGTTTTTATTTTTAAAAATAGAAGAAGAGAATGCGTAGAAGAGGAGAGTAAATGATAAAGATTGTTTCAGAGAGCTGCCCCGAGGCTGTGAGGGTGGTAACAATTCACTCATTGAAAATCACCTTGGAGCACTACTTTTGAAAACTAGTAAAAAGTAGCGGGGTTGTTCCCGATAGAAAAACAAAAGTCTAATTGGACTTGCAGAGCTTATGTTTCGTGAGAAGTATAAGGAAGCTGAGTGGTACCACGATTCCCTCGTCTCAGCAATGGATTGCTACAAGTATGTAAGTAATCGATTGTTGAGACGAGTATATTTTTAAGGTTTATATACTGAATATTCTGTTAAAATTACTCATCTCAGCAATCGATGTAGAAATAGATTGCAAAAATAGAGAAAAAAGAGGAGCGATGTGAGATGGGAAACCAGTACATTTACATGAATGGGGAATTTGTAGAAAAAGAAAAGGCAGTTGTTTCAGTGTATGATCACGGTTTTTTATACGGAGACGGTGTATTTGAAGGGATTCGTAGTTACGGAGGAAATGTATTTTGTTTAAAAGAACATGTGAAACGATTGTATGAATCAGCGAAATCTATTTTACTAACAATTCCAATGACGGTAGAAGAAATGGAAGAAGCAGTTTTACATACACTCCAAAAAAATGAATACGCTGATGCTTATATTCGCTTAATTGTCTCAAGAGGAAAAGGTGACTTAGGACTCGATCCGAGAAGTTGTGTGAAGCCGAGCGTAATTATCATTGCAGAACAATTAAAGTTATTCCCACAAGAATTTTATGATAATGGGCTAAGCGTTGTATCTGTTGCATCAAGACGTAATACGCCAGACGCGTTAGATCCACGTATTAAGTCAATGAATTATTTAAATAACGTACTTGTAAAAATTGAGGCGGCACAAGCAGGAGTGTTAGAGGCTCTTATGTTAAATCAACAAGGATATGTTTGTGAAGGTTCTGGCGATAATGTTTTCGTTGTGAAAGATGGAAAAGTATTAACCCCGCCATCCTATTTAGGGGCATTAGAAGGTATTACGAGAAATAGTGTTATCGAGCTATGTGAACGACTGAGTATTCCGTGTGAGGAAAGACCATTCACTCGCCATGACGTATATGTAGCGGATGAAGTATTTTTAACAGGAACAGCAGCGGAGTTAATTCCAGTTGTAAAAGTTGATTCGAGAGAAATTGGAGGTGGGAAACCAGGAAGTGTAACGAAACAATTGACCGAAGAATTTAAAAAATTAACGAGAGAAAGAGGAGTACGTGTTCCCGGGCTGACGGAAAGCTTAGCATAAATAAGGAGAGGAGTTAATTGAAATGAAGCAGCAGTATACAGCGTATGAGAAGTTACAGTGTGAAGAAATGACAGGCGCTGGGCACGTGATTCAAGGTTTGAAGAAATTGGGTGTAACGACCGTTTTCGGCTATCCAGGCGGAGCGATTTTACCAGTATACGATGCGTTATACGAAAGTGGTTTGAAACATGTTTTAACTCGTCATGAACAAGCTGCCATTCATGCGGCTGAAGGATATGCGAGAGCTTCTGGGAAGGTCGGGGTAGTCTTTGCTACCTCTGGCCCAGGGGCGACAAATTTAGTTACGGGCTTAGCAGACGCTTATATGGATTCGATTCCTTTAGTTGTCATTACCGGCCAAGTTGCAACGCCTTTAATTGGTAAAGATGGATTTCAAGAAGCGGATGTTGTCGGAATTACAGTACCTGTTACGAAGCATAATTACCAAGTTCGTGATGTAAATCATGTATCACGAATTGTGCAAGAAGCTTTTTACATCGCCAAAAGCGGACGACCGGGACCAGTATTAATCGATATTCCAAAAGATGTTCAAAATGCAAAAGTCACCAGTTTCTTTAATGAAGAAGTTGATATTCCGGGGTACAAACCAGAACTTGTACCAGACAGCATGAAACTTAGAGAGGTGGCTAAAGCAATTTCAAAATCAAAGCGTCCACTTCTTTATATTGGAGGAGGTGTCATTCATTCAGGTGGATCCGATGAACTCTTCGAATTCGCAAGGGAGAACCGTATTCCAGTCGTTTCAACTTTAATGGGACTTGGTGCATATCCACCGGGAGATCCATTGTTTCTAGGGATGCTTGGTATGCATGGGACATACGCTGCTAATATGGCGGTAACAGAATGTGATTTACTACTTGCATTAGGTGTTCGCTTCGATGATCGTGTAACAGGGAAATTAGAACTTTTTTCTCCGCACTCGAAAAAAGTACATATTGATATTGATCCTTCTGAGTTTCATAAAAATGTAACTGTAGAGCATCCGATTGTTGGTGATGTGAAAAAAGCGTTACACATGTTGTTACATATGTCTATTTATACACAAACAGATGAATGGCTTCAGAAAGTAAAGGCATGGAAAGAAGAATATCCACTTTCTTATAAGCAAAAAGAATCTGAGTTAAAACCACAGCATGTGATCAACTTAGTAAGTGAATTAACGAATGGTGAAGCGATTGTCACAACAGAAGTAGGACAGCATCAAATGTGGGCTGCTCACTTCTATAAAGCAAGAAAACCTCGGACGTTCCTTACCTCTGGAGGATTAGGAACAATGGGGTTTGGGTTCCCAGCGGCAATTGGTGCTCAGCTTGCAAAAGAAGAAGAACTCGTCGTTTGTATTGCAGGTGATGCTTCTTTTCAAATGAACATTCAAGAACTACAAACAATTGCTGAAAATAACATCCCTGTAAAAGTATTTATTATAAATAACAGATTTTTAGGGATGGTAAGGCAATGGCAAGAAATGTTTTATGAAAATCGTTTATCAGAGTCAAAAATTGGCTCACCAGATTTTGTGAAAGTGGCAGAAGCTTATGGAGTGAAGGGATTAAGGGCGACAAATTCAACAGAGGCGAAACAAGTGGTGTTAGAAGCATTTGCTCACGAAGGTCCTGTCGTAGTTGATTTTTGTGTAGAAGAAGGTGAAAACGTATTTCCGATGGTTCCGCCAAACAAAGGGAATAACGAAATGATTATGAAGAGGTGGGAAGAATGAGTCATACTTTTTCACTCGTTATTCATAACGAGCCAAGTGTCTTATTACGTATAAGTGGAATTTTTGCTCGGCGTGGCTATTATATTTCTTCTTTACATTTAAACGAAAGAGATACGAGTGGCGTTTCTGAAATGAAACTCACAGCAGTTTGTACTGAAAATGAAGCGACATTACTTGTTAGTCAGTTGAAAAAATTAATTGATGTACTGCAAGTAAATAAATTATAAGGGGTGTATGGAGTATGAAAACGTATTATGAGAAAGATGCAAATGTAGAGTTATTACAAGGGAAAACAGTTGCGGTAATTGGTTATGGATCTCAAGGGCATGCGCAGGCACAAAATTTACGTGATTCAGGTGTGGAAGTTGTAGTTGGTGTTAGACCTGGTAAATCGTATGAAGTAGCAAAAGCAGATGGATTTGAAGTAATGTCTGTTTCAGAAGCGGTTCGAACCGCACAAGTTGTACAAATGTTATTGCCAGATGAACAGCAAGCACATGTATATAAATCAGAAGTAGAAGAGAATCTCCGTGAAGGACAAATGTTACTTTTCTCACATGGATTTAACATTCACTTCGGCCAAATTAATCCGCCAAGTTACGTAGATGTAGCAATGGTTGCGCCAAAAAGTCCAGGTCATCTCGTTCGCCGTGTATATCAAGAAGGAAATGGTGTTCCGGCATTAGTCGCAGTGCATCAAGATGCGACGGGAACAGCGCTACATGTAGCATTAGCGTATGCAAAAGGTGTAGGTTGTACACGTGCGGGTGTAATTGAAACGACATTCCAAGAAGAAACCGAAACGGATTTATTCGGTGAGCAAGCTGTACTTTGCGGCGGGGTAACTGCACTTGTGAAGGCCGGGTTCGAAACGTTAACGGAAGGTGGATATCGTCCTGAAATTGCATACTTTGAATGTTTGCATGAATTAAAGCTAATTGTTGACTTAATGTACGAAGGTGGATTAACGAATATGCGCCATTCTATTTCAGATACGGCAGAATTTGGAGATTATGTAACAGGATCGAGAATTGTTACAGATGAAACGAAGAAGGAAATGAAGCGTGTTCTGACAGAAATTCAGCAAGGTGAATTTGCGAAGAAATGGATTTTAGAAAATCAAGCAGGGCGTCCGACGTATAACGCAATGAAAAAAGCAGAACAAAATCATCAATTAGAAAAAGTGGGGGCAGAGCTTCGTGAAATGATGAGTTGGATTCATGCACCGAAAGAATTAGTAAAGAAATAGAGTGAGAGAGTATAAATGAAAAATATGTAAGAGGGGATTTGACAAGATGAGAAGTGACATGATTAAAAAAGGTTTTGATAAAGCGCCGCACCGTAGTTTATTAAAAGCAACTGGTTTGAAAGATGAAGATTTTGATAAACCTTTCATAGCGATTTGTAATTCTTTTATTGAAATTATTCCAGGGCATAAACACTTGAACGAGTTTGGGAAACTTGTAAAAGAGGCAGTTCGTGCGGCGGGTATGGTACCATTTGAATTCAATACAATTGGAGTTGACGATGGTATTGCGATGGGACATATCGGTATGCGTTATTCTCTTCCGAGTCGTGAAATAATTGCAGATTCAGTAGAAACGGTTGTAAATGCACACTGGTTTGACGGCATGATTTGTATTCCAAACTGTGACAAAATTACACCAGGTATGATGATGGCTGCACTACGTATTAATATTCCGACTGTGTTTGTTTCAGGCGGCCCAATGGCAGCAGGAAAAACATCTAAAGGAGAAGTTGTTGATCTGAGTTCCGTTTTTGAAGGAGTAGGAGCTTATCAATCTGGGAAAATTTCAGAAGAAGAATTAAAAGATATTGAAGATCATGGCTGTCCATCTTGTGGCTCTTGTTCGGGTATGTTTACCGCGAACTCTATGAATTGTTTATGTGAAGTGTTAGGTTTAGCTCTTCCTGGTAACGGGAGTATTTTAGCAATTGATCCAAGACGTGAAGAGTTAATTAAACAAGCAGCAGAGAAATTGAAAATTTTAATTGAAAGAGATATTAAACCAAGAGACATTGTAACGGAAGAAGCAATTGATGATGCGTTTGCGCTTGATATGGCGATGGGCGGTTCAACAAATACAGTGTTGCATACATTGGCGCTCGCGCAAGAGGCTGGATTAGATTACGATATGAACCGTATTGATGCCGTTTCAAGACGTGTACCACATTTATGTAAAGTAAGCCCTGCTTCCAATTGGCATATGGAAGATATTGATCGTGCGGGCGGGATTAGTGCAATTTTGAAAGAGATGAGCCGGAAAGAAGGAGTACTTCATCTTGATCGAATAACTGCTACGGGGCAAACATTAAGAGAAAATATTGCTGAGGCAGAGATTAAAGATAAGGAAGTTATTCACTCTCTTGAAAACCCTCATAGTGAGGAAGGAGGATTGCGTATATTAAAAGGCAACCTTGCGAAAGATGGAGCGGTTATTAAAAGCGGTGCAACAGAGGTAAAGCGTTTTGAAGGACCTTGCGTTATTTTTAATTCACAAGATGAGGCACTTGCTGGCATTATGCTTGGGAAAGTGAAAAAAGGAGATGTAGTTGTCATTCGTTATGAAGGACCAAGAGGTGGCCCTGGTATGCCAGAAATGTTAGCACCAACATCAGCAATTGCTGGAATGGGATTAGGTGCTGAGGTTGCATTATTAACGGATGGACGTTTCTCTGGAGCTTCACGTGGAATTTCAGTAGGACATATTTCACCAGAAGCAGCAGCTGGTGGAACAATCGCACTTCTTGAACAAGGGGATATTGTATGTATTGATGTTGAAGAACGCTTGCTAGAAGTAAGAGTGAGTAATGAAGAATTAGATAAGCGTAAAAAAGAATGGAAACGACCAGAACCGAAAGTGAAAACTGGCTGGCTTGGACGTTATGCACAAATGGTAACATCGGCGAATACAGGGGCTGTTCTGAAAATCCCACATTTTGATTGAGCCAATTTAAAAGAGATAAGGATGATATATAATGGTGCAAAAGGTAAAGGAGAGAGTGAAAATTGAAGATATCTTAATGGCTCATAATTGCATGAAAGATATCGTTATTAAAACACCGTTACAACGTGATACAGTTTTATCTGAGAAATATGATTGTGACGTTTATGTAAAACGAGAAGATTTACAATTAATTCGCTCTTTCAAAATTCGTGGTGCATACAATTTGATTCAAAGTTTACCGAAAGAAAAGTTACAAAACGGTGTTGTTTGTGCAAGTGCTGGTAATCATGCGCAAGGAGTTGCTTATACATGTAATTTATTGAAGATTCCGTCGAAAATATTTATGCCCACAACAACACCGAAACAAAAAGTATCACAAGTACAATTTTTCGGTGGTGATTTCGCAGAGATTGTATTAGTTGGTGATACATTCGATAGCTCTTTCCAAGAAGCACAGCGTTATTGTGAAGAAAATAGAATGACATTTGTTCATCCGTTTGATGATCCGTATGTAGTTGCTGGTCAAGGGACAGTGGCAGTTGAAATTATGCATGATATGGAGAAACCGGTTGATTATATCTTTGCGGCAATCGGCGGTGGTGGATTAGCATCAGGTGTTGGTACATATGTAAAAGGTGTTAGTCCTACTACAAAGGTTATTGGTGTAGAACCGATGGGAGCTGCATCTATGAAAGAGGCTTTTCTTCAAAATGATAATGTCGCATTAGAGAAAATAGATAGTTTTGTTGATGGGGCAGCGGTTAAAAAGGTAGGAAAGTTAACTTTTGAAACTTGTAAAGATGTAATTGATGACATCGTTTTAGTACCAGAGGGGAAAGTTTGTACGACGATTTTAGAACTGTATAAGAAAAATGCGATTGTAGCTGAACCGGCTGGTGCACTCTCTATTGCAGCACTTGATTTATACAGGGATGAAATTAAAGATAAAACAGTTGTATGCACATTAAGTGGTGGAAATAATGACATTGATAGAATGCAAGAAATGAAAGAACGATCTCTCATTTATGAAGGGTTAAAGCATTATTTCATCATTGAATTCCCACAGCGTTCAGGCGCGTTAAGAGAATTTCTTGATAAAGGATTAGGGCCAGAAGATGATATTACTCGTTTTGAGTATATTAAGAAACATAATAAGGAAAATGGTCCAGCATTAGTCGGAGTAGAATTAAAACATAAAGAAGATTATGAGCAATTAATTACTCGCTTTAAAGAAAATAATATTCAATTTATGGAGCTTAATAAAAACCCTGTTTTGTTTGATTTGCTTATTTAATAGAAGGGAAGAATAAGCATCTAAATAAAAAAGATAGATACAAGCGAGGAAATATAGTGCTTGTTCTATCTTTTTTATAGTTAAACTAGATACTCATTAAATTCAAGAAGAATAAAGCTAGTTAACCAAAAAAATATCGCAATGCGAATAATTACATACATAGTAAATTCAAAGGTAGTAAGTTTTCGTTCGCGTTTTATTTTTTTTAGAAATCTAACAGAAAAAACTGAACATAAAAGTAGAACGGCTATAGACATTTTATAAATATTTTCTAACAAACTTACATTTTCTAATAAGTTTTTCAGCATGTTTATCACCTATTCTGTAAAGTAAATTACAGAGAAATAGATCTTGAGCTGTCTAGTTTCGTTTATTTTTTATTTTCCCTGTATCATCAATTTCTACATCAGTTGAAATTGTTTGTAAATATTGAAGAGCTTTTTTCTTTTCTTCCTCATTTACAGGGGAAACTTGGTTGTTGCGAATGATATAAGGATTGAATGACATTTGGACATCCTTTCCTTTAAAAGTTAAAGTTAATACGCCAGTTTCGGCGCTTTTTCCATTCACATAACTTGGGAATAAAAAGTTACCTAATGAGTAAGCGATAGGAACTTTATTATAATACTCAAACCCTTGTAACCAATGTGGATGGCTTCCGACAATCGCGTTAGCTCCTGCTTCAACCATTTTAGGTACATATTGCTTTTGGTATTCTACCGGACGGTTTGATTTTTCAACGCCCCAATGCATATAGACGATTAAATAGTCTGCATCTTGTTTTTGTTCTTTAATTATTTTTGTTACAAGATTTAAATCATAGCCATTCGCAACGCCAGGTTTATTCTCACCAGCTACCCAATTAGAATCAGGCATAAATCGAACGAAGGAAAGAAATTTAAACTTTTTCCCTTTTACGGTCATTTCTCGTGCAGTATATGCATCTTTTGCATTTTTTCCGGCTCCAATGTAAGGGAACTTTAATTTTTCTACGTGAGAAATCGTATCCAATAATCCATCTTGCCCATAATCAAGTGTGTGGTTATTCCCAATATTTACGATGTCATATCCAGTGTTTTTAATAGCTTGTAGTGTAGATGGGTCACTTTTAATCCAAAACAATTGCCCAGGTGCTTTCTTTTCTTTCGTTGTAAATGCCGATTCTAAATTCACAAAAGAAATATCAGCTTTTTTTATTTCTTCTTTTACATGTTGGAATGGGTAATCAGCCCCATTCTTTTCGATTATAGGACGTAATTGCCAATCAAACATTGTATCACCAGAGAAGGTGAGTGTGATTTCTTGGTCTTCTATTTTCTTTTCGCTTTTTGAAGCGGTTTTACTAGATTTGTTTTGCAAATCGGGTTTGTCTTTTGCTTTTGAAATAAAAGAGTAATTGATTAATAAAACAATCGGTGTAATGAAAAAGGCTATTAACAAAAATCGTTTTAGTAAAGTTTTCATATATACCTTCCCTTTTAATATTATCCCGCAATTAAATTAACACTGAATCTATTAAAGGTAATTAAAGTTACAAAAAAACAGCGGGTTATGTAGTGGAAAACATTTGTTAATATTCTCAATATTAAGTTAACATATAGATAACCTGTAAATCAATGTATAAACCAAAATATAGAAATAAAGAATTCGAAGGGTGAAGAATGAGAAATGGTTATATTAGGAGCAGTTGTAAATGGGATTTGTATTATATTTGGTACTTTACTTGGTAAATTATTTAGTAGGATTCCAGAAAGTATGAAAGGGACGATAATGCACGCAATCGGTTTAGCGGTTACTGTGCTTGGGCTTCAAATGGCATTAAAAAGTGAAAACTTTCTTGTTGTCATACTGAGTTTAGTGATTGGTACGGTAATTGGAGAATGGTTACAATTAGAAGAAAAGTTAAAACATTTAGGGGATTGGCTAGAAAATAAAGTTGGATCGAAGGGGAAAGGAAGCATATCAGAAGGTTTTGTAACAGCTACTTTAATTTTTGCAATTGGTGCGATGGGGATACTTGGTGCACTTGACAGTGGGATTCGCGGAAATCATAATATTTTATTTACCAAGGCAATTATCGATGGATTTATTTCTATTATATTAACGACAACTCTAGGAATTGGCGTAGTATTTTCGGCGATTCCAGTTGTTTTATATGAAGGTGGTATTGCAGTTTTTGCAACACAAATTAATAGTTTTGTCCCAAAAGAATTAATGAACCAATTTATAGTGGAGATGACGGCTACGGGCGGCATTATGATATCTGCTATCGGATTAAACTTACTCGGATTTATTAAAATTAAAGTGGCAAATTTACTTCCAGGTATATTAGTAGTGGGTGTAATTGTTTCAATTATTTATGGTTACGGTTTGTTAGTAAATTAGTAGAGGATGGAAACACATATGGAGGAATTTCAATTTACAAAACGTGTGCATAAAATATTGGAGATTGCAGCAGAAGAGAGTGAGTGTAGCATAATTCACCCGGTCCATCTGTTTATAGGTATGTGTAAAGAAGGTACAGGAGTTTGCGCTGAGTTATTTATGTATTTGTTTCATAAAGTCGGTCCAGATTTTTTTAGAAAAACTTTCGTTACGAAAACGATTCGATTTACATAATCAAGAGTATAAAAAAATAGAGCAATATAAACTATCTTATAATGCGATAGAAATTTTACAAATAGCGAAGAAACGTATGGAACGCTTTCAGCAAGTAGTAATCAATGAAGGACATATTATGTATGCATTATTTCGTGTAGATACAGATATTGGTGAATTTATACATACACAAATGCAAGAAGATATATTACGTATTACAGCTGCACCGAGAGACTTAGCGGTTGATTTAAATAGTTTTAAATCTATTTATAATACATTATTTTGTCATGTAAGAAGAGCTAGTCCTTCTGATTTTGATAAGTTATCACGATTTGTGGCGGATGAATTTGGTGAACGGTGGTTACAGTCGGTTGATTATGGATTTCGGACATATAATGAAAAGTTACCTATCTATATTGCACAGCAGGAGGAAGTGATAATTGGTTTCGCCTGTTACGATGTAGTGAGAGGAAAGAAAGGATTGTTTGGTCCAATGGGCATAGCGAAACAAAATCGTGTGAAAGGTGTAGGAAAAGAATTATTGCATCATTGTTTATATAATATGAAGCAAGATGGATATGAATATGCGATTATTGGACAAGCAGGTCCCATTGAGTTTTACGAGAGAAATTGTGATGCTCGTTTAATATCGATAGATAATAAGTAACCAACTTCATCTAAAGGAGTTGGTTTTATTATGAAAATGATGTAGAGATGTAGTGGTTTTTACTAGAAAATAGCGGGTTTTGTAGTAAATCTTGCATATAAAGCAAATTACTAAACTTTTTACAAGAAAGGGTGTAGAATGGGTATCTAAAGAAAGAAGGTGTGAAAATGGCCAGCTGGAAACGAAATTTAATGATTTGTTGGCTAGGTTGTTTTACCACTGCAGCCGGTATGAGTTTAGTGATTCCTTTCTTATCTTTTTATATTGAGGAATTGGGAGTAACTGGCACTTCAAGCATTGCACAGTGGTCGGGACTTGCATTTGGTGTAACATTTTTAATGGGTGCGATCGTATCACCAATATGGGGAAAGCTTGGTGATATACATGGACGGAAATTGATGCTAATTCGTGCTAGCCTCGGTATGGCGATTATTATGACGCTTATGGGGTTTGTAACGGATGTATATCAATTAGTCGCACTAAGATTTTTAATGGGAGCAGTATCTGGTTTCCTTTCAACCGCAATGACATTTATTGCAGCAGAAACTCCGAAAGAACATTCAGGTTGGGCAATTTCCACAATTTCAACTGGTGGTGTAAGCGGTTCGTTACTTGGCCCGTTACTTGGAGGTTATTTATCTGAATTAATTGGAATGCGTCATGTCTTTCTTGTTACAGGAGCTTTTTTATTCCTTTCCTTTCTCATCGTTTTTTCTTCTTGCATGAAGAAAATCACTCTGCTCAAGCAAAAAAACACAGCCGAAAAAAGTATGGACGATGGTCCCAGCGAAGCATTTAATTATTAGTTTGTTTGTTACAACATTTATTATTCAACTTGCTAATATGTCAGTTCAACCAATTGTTACATTGTACGTGAAAAATTTAGTAGGCCCTCATACTGCACATATTGAAACAATTGCGGGAGCAGTTATGTCAGCGACAGGATTAGCCGTTATTTTGGCAGCACCAAGACTAGGAAGATTATCAGATCATATCGGTCCTCAAAAAACGTTAGTTGTAGCGTTATTTGCTGCAGGAATTATTTTTATCCCGCAAGCATTTGTAACCTCAGCTTGGCAACTATTAATTCTTCGATTTTTATTAGGTATCGCACAAGCAGGATTATTACCTTCCGTACAAACTCTACTAAAACAACATACACCAACCCATGTTACGGGAAGAATATTTGGATATAATCAATCATTTCAGTTTTTAGGAAATATGATTGGTCCAGTACTCGGGGGACAAATTGCAGCGCATGCAGGTTTCCAATATGTTTTCCTCTCTACATCATCACTATTATTTATTGCGTGTATCTGGGTTTATTTTCATAATAAGAACGAAGAGGTATCAGAGAAACGACATTTGGAAGTTAGTTAACTTAGTGAATAAAAAAAGGATGAAGCAATCATTGCTTCATCCTTTTCTTTAAAATTTAAGACATAGATAGCTTAATGTACCAAGCTCATAACTACGGTGAATGACTTCACCGCTATTTTCACCACTTCCCATAGCGATAAATAAAGGAACAAAATGTTCTGCTCTTGGTACTGCTAATTGTGCATGAGGAGCATTTTTTTCCCAATTAAACAATGCATTTTTATCGTTATTCTGCATATGTTTAATAATCCAATCATCAAATTCAATTGCCCATTTTTCAGGTGTAGTTTGATTCCATTTCAGTGCTCGTAAGTTATGGACGGTAACACCACTCCCGATTACTAAAATATCTTCTTGTCCGAGTCCTTTAAGTGCTTCTCCAATTTTAAATTGTTCTTTTGCAGAAAGGAATGGATTTACTGATATTTGCACGACAGGAATATTTGCTTCTGGATACATGCGGTGCAGGAGTGTCCATGAACCATGATCTAAACCTCTCGTCATATTATGATGGACTGAAATACCTTTGTTCTTAAATTTTGTTTCTAACATAGATGCAATGCTAGAAGAGCCTTTCGCACGATATTTGATTTCGTATAACTCAGGGGGAAAACCTCCAAAATCATAAATTGTTTCATACTCGTTATCTGATGAGGAAATCGTTAATACTTCACTTTCCCAGTGAGCAGTGAAAATAACAATTGTTTTCGGTTTATATGTTTCTCCAAGTGTTTTTAAAAATCGTGTATAGTCTGTATCTTGAATAGCGAGCATAGGCGAACCATGTGCTAAAAATAATGATGGCATCATAATAGTAGAAACCTCCTAAAAATTATATAGTTACTTTATGTAAGTAACTATATAATTTTATTTCAGGTTCGTCAAGAGATCAGTTTGAAAGCAAGTCTGAAAAATACATCATTTGTCATAATGAAAGCAATTACATATAATATAAAATAAGAAAAGTGAATGGATATTCATTTCTCTTAAAGGTATACATAATAGAGTTGGGAGCTGACGAAATGAATGTACAGGAAAGTTTCGTTACGGCATTGGATGGATCGGAAATTTATTTGCGTAAGTGGTTACCAGAAGGAGATCCGAGAGGAATTATTCAAATTGCACATGGCATGACAGAGCATGCAGGGGTGTATACAGAATTTGTGGATGCTTTATTGGAAGCAGGGTATGGTGTTTATGCGCATGATCATAAAGGACATGGGAAAACAGTAAAAAAAGAAGAAGATTATGGTCATTTTGAACCAAATATAGGGTGGAATCAAGTTGTAACGGATGTTATCTTTGTTTCAGAAAGGATAAAAGAAGAGCAGTCAAGTCCTTTGTTTTTACTTGGACATAGTATGGGTTCTTTTTTATCAAGACGTGCTGTACAACTTAGGGGTGAACTATATGAGGGATTTCTGATTTCAGGAACAGGTGGAAATCCAGGGCTTTTAGGAGTTATTGGTCATAAAGTAGCAACAATCGAAATGAAGTTGCGCGGGGCAAAAACGAAAAGTCCAATGTTAAACTTTTTATCTTTCGGAAACTTCAATTCGAACTTTAAGCCAAATCGTACAAAATTTGATTGGTTATCTTCAGATAATAATCAAGTTGATAAATATATTGCGGATCCGTTATGTGGTTTCATTTGTACGACGAGTTTTTACCGAGAATTATTTTCTGGTGTATTAGAAGTAAATAAACTAGAAGAATACAAGAAGACGCCAAAGAATCTTCCAATACATATATTCTCTGGTGATCGTGATCCTGTTGGCGATATGGGGAAAGGTGTAAAAGAAGTATATGAAAACTATAAAAAATGTGGTGTGAAAGACGTGACACTACGTTTATATGAAAATGGTAGACATGAAATGTTTCATGAAGTAAATAAGGATGAAGTATTTAAAGATTTAATTTCGTGGTTAGATGCGCATAATAAATGAGAAAGATAATCCCAAACTGTTTGTAGTTTGAGATTATTTATTTTACAGAAATACGGGCAATAAATTCTTAAATTTACTTTACTTAATAAAAAATAAATCTTATTCTAGAGTCGTTAAAAAAATAAAGAAATATTGTATGAGAGGAAACCTCACTTTTCTGAAGTGAGGTTTTTTGTAGTAACGAAGTAATAGTGAATAAAACTAATTTTAAAAATAATTTAAAATCAAACTATTTATAAAGAAACAGATGCCTGTTCATAATAGTAGTATAATAGTGAATGAGGTGTTAATAGAATGGAAGATAGAACATTAGGTTTATTACTAGATGTTGTTGGTGAATTATTTTCAGATGAAATTTCAATTGCTGTTTCGAATACGAAAGAATATATTTACTATCGGCCAAGTAAACGAATTGATTTAAAGATTAGCGCTGGGGATCCTATAAAGGAAGGAACGATTGCTCATAAAGCGATGGTGATGAATCAAAAAACATCTGAGTTTATGAATCGGGATGTTTTTGGTATTCCTTATCATGGAATGGCTGTACCATTTTCAAACAATGGAAAGCTTGAAGGGTGCGTAACGGCAATTTATCCAGCTTTAACGGATGGAAAGTCAGTCGTTACTTTAAAAACAACAGATGGCTGGATTCCGGTTCCTTTTTCAAAGGTTATGTATTTAGAGGCTAAAGATAAAAAGACGTACGTGAATTCAGAAGAGTTATCAGGAACACATAAATACTCTCTGCAAGAATTCGAATACTTGCTTCCTAAAGATTCATTTATTAGATGTCACCGTTCATTTATTGTAAATGTTAATCATATTAAAGCGATTTATCCTGATACCCATTCTACTTTTGTACTTTCGATGGATAATGGTGAGAGAGTACCAGTTAGTCAATCATACGCTAGTTATTTCCGTAAGCTTCTAGGATTCTAAATTTTTCTGCTTTAGAACCTAGATTTGCTGTTCTGTCTGAATTTTCGGCATTGTATACTAAAATCCCTATTTTGATAGTGTAAATGTGTAAAATAATTATGAATATTCAATGAGAGAGGGATTACATATGGAGAATAATTTAGATAGAATCAGAGATCAACGTCTAAAAGATCGGGTAGTTACACCTGAAGAAGCAGCTTCCTGGATTCAAAGTGGAATGACTTTAGGCTTAAGTGGGTTTACACGTGCAGGTGATGTAAAAGCAGTCCCATTTGCGCTTGTAAACCGAGTTAAGAATGATGAATCTTTTAAAGTAAATGTTTATACTGGGGCTTCTTTAGGCTCGGATGTAGACAAATTATTTGCTGAGGCAGGAATTTTAGGGAAAAGATTACCTTTCCAAGCTGACGCGACGATGCGAAAAGGAATTAATAACGGAGACTTTTTATTTGTGGATCAACACTTATCTCATACAGCAGAGTTACTCCGCGCTGACGTTCTGGATATAGATTTCGCTATTTTGGAAGCGGTTGCGATTACAGAGGATGGAATGATTATTCCAACCACTTCAATTGGAAATTCCTTAGCGTTTTCCTTAAATGCTAAGTCTATTATTATTGAAATGAATATGGCTCAATCCACGCAATTAGAGGGACTACATGATCTATATGAACCAGGTAAACAAGGGGAGAGGCTTCCAATTCCGCTTGTGAAAACAGATGACCGAATTGGAACAATCGGTATTCCAATTGATCCTGAAAAAGTAAAGGGAATTGTGTTTACGAATCAATTGGATTCGCCATCGACAATTGTTCCTCCGGATGAAGAAACGGTCATTATGGCACAGCATTTAATAGAATTCCTTCGAGAAGAAGTTAAAATAGGGCGATTAACAAATCGTTTAGCGCCGTTACAATCAGGAATTGGTTCAGTTGCTAACGCAGTATTGCATGGAATGTTAGATTCAGAATTTGAAGATTTAGAAGTGTATTCTGAAGTTTTACAAGATGCAGTTTTTGATCTTATGGATGCTGAAAAAGTCAATTTTGCTTCTTGTTGTTCTATCACGCTTTCTGAAGAGAAAATGCAACAAGTATTTTCTAACTTTGAAAAATATCGTGACAAATTAATGATGCGTCCGCAAGAGATTTCCAATCATCCTGAAATCATTCGTCGCCTTGGATTAATCTCAATTAATACTGCATTAGAATTAGATATATACGGAAATGTTAACTCTACTCACGTTTTAGGTACAAAAATGATGAATGGAATTGGTGGGTCTGGTGATTTTGCAAGAAATGCACGCCTAGCTATCTTTGTTACTAAATCGATTGCGAAAGGTGGTAACATTTCAAGTATTGTTCCTTTCGTTTCTCATGTAGACCATACTGAACATGATGTAGATGTTATTGTTACTGAACAGGGGTATGCCGACTTAAGGGGACTTGCGCCAAGAGAAAGAGTGGAACTTATTATTGAGAATTGCGCACATCCAATGTATCGTGATCAACTACGTGCTTATTACGAAGAAGCAAAAACAAGAGGTGGACAAACTCCTCATATTTTAGAAAAAGCTTTTTCTTGGCATACGAATTATGCTAAAAATGGAACAATGCTTGAAGCGGTAGTAGAAACTGTATAGGTTTGTATCGTACGAAATAGTAAAACGAATGAGTGAGTTTGAAGATTAAATTTTAGAAAAAGAGAACACCAACTTTTAGGGATGGTGTTCTTTTTCTTTAAAAAAATTGTACTGGTTATAATAAAGATTTATAAAAATAACCTCTAATTTATGAAAAAAAAGGTTTTTTGAAGTGCTTTCCGAATCAATTTAGTAGTTTACATATCAAAGGTGAGGAGAAAGAATCATGAAGATAAGAGAAGCGTTATTAAGTGAAGCAAATGAATTAAGTGAATTCGCACTACAATCAAAAGCAACGTGGGATTATAGTGAAGAATTCATACTTGCTTGTAAGGAAGATTTAACAATTACAGAAGAATACATAAAAAATAATTTTGTATATGTTTTAGAAAACGATAATGCGAAGATTGGTTTTTTCTCATTTTTACGTAATGATAAAGCTCTCGATTTCTTGTACATTCATCCTGATTACAAAGGAAAAGGTTACGGGAAAATACTTTGGGAGTATGTAATAGAAAAAGCCAATGAACTAGGATTAAAAAGTTTTACGATTGATAGTGATCCGAATGCAAAAGGATATTACTTGAAAATGGGAGCACAGTTAATAGGAGAGACGCCATCAACTGTCTTTAAGGATCGTTTACTGCCTCTTTTGAAATATGATGTGTAAAACTATTAATAGTAGGGGAAGATTAGAATGGATGATGTAAAGGAAAAAAGAATATATGAAGCACTAATAAAATCGTGGTCGATTGAAACAAGTTCAAAGTGGACAATTGAAAACCCAGCAAAGGGACAGTGTGGTGTAACGGCTCTAGTCGTTCAAGACATATATGGAGGAGAAATTAAAAAGACAAAAGTAAGAGAGGTATGGCACTTTTATAACTTTATAGATGGGCAGAGATTTGATTTTACAGAGAATCAATTCAATGGGAAATTGAATTATATGGATGTGGAATCAAATCGGAAAGAAGCATTTGCAGATACAAATGAAAAACAATATAGCATTTTGAAGGAAAAAGTAACGAAAGAATTCAAATTATCTTTTGACTCTTAATCTTTAATAAGTTACTATAATGGTGGTAACTTATTAAAGGGAACTTCATAGAGTTGAAAGGGGAAATACTTTTGAAAACAACTTATGTAAACGCTACAATTGTAACGATGAATGAACAAAACGAAGTGATAGAAAATGGATATATCATTGTAGAAAATGATCAAATTATAGATGTAAAGAGCGGAGAATTCGCTAATGATTTTGAAGTAGATGAAGTAATTGATATGAAAGGAAAGTGGGTTTTACCAGGGCTTGTAAATACACATACACACGTTGTAATGAGTCTCCTAAGAGGTATTGGCGATGATATGTTATTACAGCCGTGGCTTGAGACGAGAATTTGGCCACTGGAAAGTCAATTTACTCCCCAAATTGCGGTCGCTAGTACGGAATTAGGATTACTTGAGATGGTGAAAAGTGGTACAACATCATTCTCTGACATGTTTAATCCAATTGGAGTAGATCAAGACGCAATTATGGAAACGGTATCAAGGAGCGGGATGCGAGCTGCTGTTTCAAGGACTTTATTTAGCTTCGGAACGAAAGACGATGAAAAGAAAGCGATTGAAGAAGCTGAGAAATATGTGAAGCGTTACTATAACGAAAGTGGCATGTTAACTACGATGGTTGCACCACATAGTCCATATACATGTAGTACAGAATTGTTAGAAGAGTGCGCACGGATTGCAGTAGAGAATCAAACGATGGTTCATATCCATCTTTCTGAAACAGAGCGTGAAGTACGTGATATTGAAGCACAATATGGAAAACGTCCAGTAGAATATGCAGCGAGCTGCGGATTGTTTAAACGCCCAACAGTTATTGCACACGGTGTAGTATTAAATGAAGATGAGCGTGCATTTTTAGCAGAAAATGACGTTCGAGTAGCTCATAATCCGAATAGTAATTTAAAACTAGGTTCTGGTATAGCGAATGTAAAAGCGATGCTAGAAGCAGGAATAAAAGTAGGAATTGCAACAGATAGTGTTGCATCTAACAATAATTTAGACATGTTTGAAGAAATGCGCATAGCGACTTTACTACAAAAAGGTATTCACCAAGATGCAACAGCTTTACCAGTTGAAACAGCTCTTACACTTGCGACAAAAGGAGCTGCTGAAGTAATCGGGATGAAACAAACAGGATCACTTGAGATTGGAAAATGTGCTGATTTCATTACAATTGATCCGTCTAATAAGCCTCATTTACAACCAGCGGATGAAGTGTTATCACACCTTGTATATGCTGCTAGTGGAAAAGATATAAGCGATGTAATTATTAACGGAAAACGTGTCGTTTGGAATGGCGAATGTAAAACGTTAGATGAAGAGCGTATTATATTTGAAGCAAGTCGTTATAAACGAGGTTTGCAAAGATAGATAATTATGTGGCAGTTGAAAAAGCTATCCTTTTAAAAGGATAGCTTTTTTCTTGAACGAATAAATATTCAAAAGAATGTCGCATCTTTCTGTTCATATTTCTGCTATAATATATAACGCTTTATAATATTTTATACTTAAGGAGAACAACTCATGAAGCGAAAAAAGAGCCATTTAATGGTAATGGCACTTGTTACATCTTTATTATTAACAGCTTGTAATAATAAAGCGAATAAAAGTGATACAGAGGTTAAAAAACAAGTGTTAAATGTAACAGTATCAGAAGAAATTCCTTCTCTGGACACTGCGAAAACGATGGATGGTACATCAGCACACGTTATGCAAAACATATTTGAAGGGTTATATGTATTAAATGATCAAGATCAGCCTACTCCAGCAGTAGCAAAATCGTTTAAAAGAAGTGAAGATGGTAAGAAATATACATTTAACTTGCGTAAAGATGCAAAATGGTCAAATGGAGATAATGTAACAGCAAATGATTTTATATTTGCATGGAAACGTGCAATTAACCCTGAAACGGCATCTCAATATGCATACATGCTCTTTTATGTGAAAAATGCGAAAGAGATTAATAAGGGAACAATGCCTCTTGATGCACTTGGGGTTAAAGCAATAAATAATTATACGTTAGAAGTTGAACTGGAACAGCCAGTTCCGTATTTTTTACAGTTGTTAGCACTACCTATATACTTACCACAGCATGAATCATTTTTGAAAGAACAAGGAAACAATTATGCATTGGAACCTAGTAATCTCATATATAACGGGCCATTTGTATTAGAAAAATGGAAGCATGAACAAGAGTTTCAATTAAAGAAGAATGCTGCATATTGGGATCGAAAGAAAGTGAAATTAGACGAAATAAACTTTCATATCGTAAAGGATACAATGACAGCTGTAAATTTATATGAAGCCGGAGATTTGGATCGAGTACCTATTAATTCTCAAATTGTAGACAAGTATAGAGGGAATAAGGAATTACATATGTCGAGTGATCCTGGAATTGCCATGCTTCGTTTTAATGAAAAAAATACCGCGTTAGCAAATAAAAAGGTGCGTCAATCTATTTCATTAGCGTTAAATAAAGATGATTTTGTTGCTCACTTTATTAATAACGGAGCAAAACCTGCAAGCGGGCTTGTACCAGTTGGTCATGTAAATGAAGTGACCGGTAAAGATTTTAGAAAAGAAAACGGAGATCTTTCTTCATATGATTTGCAAAATGCGCAAAAGATTTGGAAAGAAGCGAAAAAAGAGCTTGAAGTAGAGCAAGTAAACCTCGAGTTTTTAACGTTTGAACAAGATAATGCAAAACGGATGGCAGAATATATAAAAGGTGATTTAGAAAAGAATTTGCAAGGACTCACGATACAAATTAAACAACAGCCATTTAAGCAAAAATTACAGTTAGAACAAGCAGGTGATTACGATATAACTATGGCAAATTGGGGACCTGACTATAAAGACCCAATTAGTTATTTAGAGTTATTTACGACAGGGAATCCGAATAATAAAATGAATTATTCTAATGTTCATTACGATGAATTAATAAAGAAAGCGAAAACGGATTTTGTACTAGATACGGAAAACCGATGGGAAGCGTTGCGAGAAGCCGAGCAGGTATTATTAGAAGATGCTGCGGTAGCGCCGCTTTATCATATTGGCTCAGCATATGTACAAAAGGATTATGTAAAAGGAATTGAAAAGCATCAATTTGGTGGTATTTATACTTATAAGAATGCTTATATTGCTAATGAATAAATACAAAAAACCTTACTTTAATTAAGTTTT
>NZ_JH414709.1:56635-65752 GCF_000238655.1 Bacillus sp. 7_6_55CFAA_CT2
AAAAACCTTACTTTTAAAAGTAAGGTTTTTTACTACATGAATTCTATTAAACCGATTTCAATAAAGCGTAAAAATTCGTATCATATGGGACATCATCTTGATACATATAATTTTTTAGAACGCCTTCTTTTTCAAAGCCTAATTTTAATAGTACTTTATTGGAAGCTTCATTTTCAAGAAATACAATTGCTCCAATCCGCTTTAAATGAATCGTATGGAAACCGTATGATATAACCTCAGAAACAGCTTCAGTCGCATATCCTTTTCCCCAGTGTTCAGGCAAAAAGGCATAACTTATATTGGCTCGTTTATGCTCAGAAGACCAATCGTGAAAACCAATGGTACCAATGAGTTCTTTCGTGTCTTTTAATTCGATTCCCCATTTTATACCGCTTCTTGCATTGTAACTCAACTTAAAATTATGAATGATTTGCTTCACTTGATCAATATCTTGTAACGGTTTTTGGCCATAATAGCGCAGTACATTAGTATTAGAAAAGCATTGTAGTATACGCGGTGCATCTTCTTCGGTAAGTTCTCTTAAAATGAGTCGGTCTGTTTTCAATATAGGAAACATGCTTTCACTCCATTTCTTTTGAAACTAGAATGTGTTGTTATTATATAATCTAGTCTGAAAATAAAGATTATTCAAGAGGGGAGTATGGTTTTAATTTATGATAAAATTGATTGTGGAATATATTTCAAAAAGAGGTTTGTATATGGAGAAAAATTCAATTTTAATTGTAGATGATGATCAAGATATTGTTCAATTTATAAAAGTGAATCTAATGCAAGAAGGTTTTAAAGTTTTTAGTGCTCATAACGGAGAAGAGGCTTTAGAAATAATAAATAATAACAGTATTCAACTTGCTATTTTGGATATTATGATGCCACAAATGGATGGGATAGAATTGTGTAGAAGGATTAGAGAGAAACATAGTTTACCAATTATGTTTTTAAGCGCGAAATCATCGGATGTCGATAAGGTAATTGGATTTAGTACTGGGGCAGATGATTATATTGTGAAGCCGTTCAGTACAATTGAATTTATCGCAAGAGTGAAAGCTCAATTAAGAAGGTATACATATTTCAACCAAAATGCTGTCCAAGTAATGGAAAAGAAAATAAATATTAGAGGTTTAGAAATAGATGAAGCGTCGAGAACTGTAATGTTATATGGAGAAACAATGAATCTTACGAAAACTGAATATGATATTTTACACTTAATGGCAGCCGCAAGGAATCGTGTGTTTACAATTGAAGAAATATATGAGAGCGTTTGGAACGAAAGAGCCTATGAAAGTAATAATACAGTAATGGTTCATATTGCAAGATTGAGAAATAAAATTGAAGAGAATCCAAAAGAACCGAAGTTTATACAAAATGTTTGGGGAGTCGGATATAAAATTGAAGATTAGATCTTTACAGGGTATTAGGGCGAAATTTTTTTTAGCTTTCATATGTAGCATCTTGTTAGCGACTGTAAGTATAATAGTGCTTCAAATTTTAGTTGGAAATATATATAGTCATGTTAATGCGTTAGAGGAAAAATATTCATTTTTATACTTTATAGTTTTTTTGATTTTTACTACGACATACTTTGCATGTATGACAAAAACAATGATGAAAAGATTGTCTGAAATTAATAAGAACGTGAAGGAGATAAGTAATGGTAATTTTGAAGTACATATACCTATTTCAAAAAATGACGAGATTGGTGAATTAGCGACGAATGTAAATAGAATGGTCAAAAGTTTAAAAGAGTCTATCGAGAATGAAAAAAAATCACAGGAAATGAAAAATGAAATGATTAGTAATATTTCTCATGATTTACGAACGCCAGTAACATCTTTAATCGGTTATGCGGACCTGTTAGGAAATAAACTCCATTCGAATGGAGAAGAATGTGAACAGTATGTAAGTATATTAAAGCGAAAAAGTTATGAATTAAAACATCAAGTAGATGATTTATTAGAATACTGTCAAATAAATTATAGAGAGATTGAATTACATAAAGATGAAGTAGATATGAAAGCATTAATTGAACAAATCATGATTGGTTTTGTACCACAATTAGATGATGCTAATATGAGCTTTTATATTAAAAGTGATGAAGTGCTGTATGTAGAAGTTGATGTGGCACTTATAGTGAGACTATTTGAAAATATAATAGGTAATAGTATTATGTATGGAAAAGATGGAAAGGAAATTGTAATTGGAATTTCTAATAAAACAATGAATGTTGAAGTAGAAATTAAAAATTTTGGACAATGTATTCCGGAAGAGGACCTTCCTTACGTTTTTGAGAAATTTTATCGTAGTGAAAAATCACGTAGTTCTTATACTGGTGGGAAAGGAATGGGGCTTGCAATTTCAAAAAGTATAGCCGAGCTCCATCAAGGGGATCTAACTGTACGTAGTAACGATAAAGAAACAGTTTTCACTGTGAAATTACCGCAGTAATAAAAAAGTAAGAAAGTCGTAAGTATTTCTTTTATATGTCGTAATTTTTACTTTGTATCATTGAGAAAAAGGATATGAGAGTAGGGATGCGACATGTGGAAGAAATTTTTATTAGTGATTATAGTTTCTTTTTTAATTATAAGTTGGATCTTAGTTTATGTAGCTAATGGTGTTACATCAGTTTTTGTTTGGTGGAGTATTCAGGCTTTTAGTTTTATTTCAGTTTTCCTCTTGATAGGATCAGTAATAATATTTTTTTGGAAAGGCATTTTTAGAAAGCGGATAGATAGAACGCTATTTTTAATCATTCTGTTTTCTATCATTGGAGCTTGGCCTGTCGGTTGGTTTGCTAATATAGGTAGAATTGCTTACCCAGCAGATATACAATCTATGAGTCCTAAAGCAGTAGTTCGTGTTCCTTTGAATGAACGAGCATTAATAGGCTGGGGCGGTGATCAGTTAGAAACGAACTATCATGTTATAAAGCCAAATGAAAGGTGGGCATATGATATCCTCATTCCACCTGCTGAAGTGAAAAGTAGTAAGTTAGAGGATTACGGAATATATGGAGCGAAAGTAATGGCACCAGCTTCTGGGACGGTTGTATCAATCAATAATGATGAAAAAGATTTAATTCCCGGATTGGATGATTTTCAGTCAATGGCAGGGAATTACATATATTTACGGATAGATGAAACAGAGACATTTTTGATTCTTGCCCACTTAAAGAAAGGGTCCATTAAAGTTAGAGAAGGACAACGTGTAAATGAAGGAGAATTTCTTGCTCAAGTCGGTAACTCAGGAAGTTCAAGTGAGCCACATTTACATATCCATCATCAAAGGCAAAATCCGTCTAAGGTAAGTATGTTTTTTGCGGAAGGATTGCCACTTTACTTTCGAACTGAAAATGGTGTCATGATGCCGGAAAGAGGGACATACATAAGTGGTAACTAGAAGAAAATCATTTCATCCAAAAAGGGTATTCCAAATTAAAATTGGAATACCCTTTTTCATTATCCTACAAATGTTTGATACAGTAAGAAGATATTTAAAATGATAACGAGTGCTGCAATTATCCAAGCGATAAATGTTGTTATACGGTGGTTAACGAGTGCACCCATAATCTTTTTGTTACTTGTAAACATAATAAGTGGTACTAGCGCAAATGCAATACCGAATGATAAGACGACTTGGCTCATGACTAGAGCGTAAGTTGGATTTACACCTAAAGCGATAATAACTAATGGTGGAATCATTGTAATAAATCGGCGTAAGTATAACGGAATATGCATGCGAATGAAACCTTGCATAATAATATCACCCGACATTGTACCGACAGAAGAGCTAGATAGTCCTGCTGATAAAAGTCCAATCCCAAATAATGCAGCCGATACAGGACCTACTAAATTGGTAAATTGAGTGTAAGCAACATCTAAATCTTCAACGTGCAAGCCGTTTTTAAAGAATAGTGCAGCAGCAACAATTAACATACTTGCATTAATTGCTCCAGCAATAACCATTGCAATAATAATATCGATAAATTCGAAACGAAAAATCTTTTTCTTTTGTTCGTCAGTTGTTCCGACCACGCGGCGTTGTGTTAATGCAGAATGCAAGTATATTGCATGTGGCATAACTGTTGCACCTAAAATCCCTGCTGCAAGTAATATACTGTCTACACCTTGGAATTTTGGAATAAATAGTCCTGAAAGAAGGGGACTTAATTCTGGTTTTGCATAAAAAACTTGAATCCCAAAAGCAATTACTACAATGAAAATCATTCCTGTAATAATAGCTTCTAGTGGACGAAATCCTCTACGTTGAAACTCAAGAATAATAAATGATCCGGCTGCAGTAATTAAAGCGGCAGGTAGCATCGGGATTCCAAATAGTAAGTAAAGCCCCAAAGCAGCTCCAATAAATTCCGCTAAATCTGTAGCCATAATAACTAGTTCACCTTGTATCCATAAGCCGATAGACACAGGCTTTGGAAAGTTTTCACGAGCTATTTCGGGTAAATTGTTTCCTGTAGCAATTCCTAATTTAGCTGATAAAGTTTGGATTAATACAGCCATTAAGTTAGAAGCGAGTATAACCCATAATAGTAAATATCCATATTGTGAACCAGCTGCGATATTTGTAGCAAAGTTGCCAGGATCAATATAAGCAACGGACGCGATAAAAGCGGGTCCTAAAAATGGTAACAGTCTTTTCCAGCCTTTTGTTTCTCCACTTAAAGCTAAGTGAGCTGATTGTACAGTTGTACTTTCAGAAGGGAGATGTTCATCTTTTGTTATATCTTTATTCATAGTAGTTTTCCCCTTTAAAATGTTAACTTGATGAAATTATTGTATTTATTCTTACTCATTATTTCAATACATTTAAATATGTTATGTGATAATTTCATTTGAACACGAAAGTTTCCTTAATGCAAATTATATGCCTTTATGCAATGGATGG
Source organism: Bacillus sp. 7_6_55CFAA_CT2 (assembly GCF_000238655.1). Classification (NCBI taxonomy): domain Bacteria; kingdom Bacillati; phylum Bacillota; class Bacilli; order Caryophanales; family Bacillaceae; genus Bacillus; species Bacillus sp. 7_6_55CFAA_CT2. Next base: position 61,559 of record NZ_JH414709.1, read on the forward strand.
TGTGATAACGTAAAATGAATTGGGAGTTTATGGTGTGATGACATGGGGAAACATAGTGAATTAAAGGGCTGTTTTTGAAATTTATGTGAACATAAAGCCGATAATACAGCATATTAATTGATGGAATTGCATTTGTATGATATATAATATATTGGGATTACAACATAACCGTAGTGTTTTGGTGTGTAATCTTGTTTTTTATTTTTGTTAACTGATAGAAAATAGTATAAAGAAAAGAAAATGGGATTCATTTTCTTATTATATATGTTTTGATATGAACGTTAACTTATACATGATTTAAAAAATTAGATAGGTGGTAGAAATACATTGGCAACTACAAAACCATACAGAGTATTACTATATTACATGTACACAACAATTGAAAACCCAGAAGAATTCGCGGCAGAGCATTTAGCATTTTGTAATTCACTTGAATTAAAAGGAAGAATTCTTGTAGCAAAAGAAGGTATTAACGGAACTTGTTCTGGAACTGTAGAACAAACAGAGAAATACATGGAAGCAATGAACAATGATCCACGTTTTGACGGTATCGTATTTAAAATAGATGAAGCTGATGGTCATGCATTCAAGAAAATGCACGTGCGTCCTCGTCCAGAGTTAGTTACACTTCGTCTAGAAGATGACATTAACCCACACGAAATAACTGGGAAGTATTTAGAGCCAAAAGATTTTTATGAAGCAATGAAACAAGAAGATACAGTTATCATTGATGCACGAAATGATTATGAATTTGATTTAGGTCACTTCAAAGGTGCGATTAAACCTGATATCGAATCCTTCCGTGAATTACCAGATTGGATTCGTGAAAATAAAGAAGTACTTGAAGGTAAAAAGATTTTAACTTATTGTACAGGCGGAATTCGTTGTGAGAAGTTTTCTGGTTGGTTAGTTCGTGAAGGCTATGAAGATGTAAGTCAGCTTCACGGCGGAATTGTAACGTACGGAAAAGACCCAGAAGTACAAGGTGAGCTTTGGGATGGACAATGTTACGTTTTCGATGAGCGTATCGCTGTACCAGTAAACCAAAAAGAACATGTTATCGTTGGTAAAGACCACTTTACAGGTGAACCTTGTGAGCGCTATGTAAACTGTTCAAATCCAGAATGTAATAAGAAAATTTTATGTTCTGAAGAAAACGAAGCGAAATATTTACGTGCATGTTCTAATGAATGTCGTGTAAGTCCACGTAACCGCTACGTAATACAACATGAATTAACGGAAGAGCAAGTAGCTGCTGCATTAGAGAAAATCGAAGCAGGGAAGTAAACTGAATTCTTATAGTAAAAGGGGTACTCCAAGTTTAATTTTGGAGCACCCTTTTTTTATTATACGGTTCTGTCATTTGTCGGTTTTTGTCGGTAAGTCGATATATCTTAAAAATCGCTGATATATTTCGAGTTGCGCTGATATATCTTAAAAATCGCTGATATATTTCGAGTTGCGCCGATATAATCGGAAAATCGCTGATAAAGATTTCACTTACTGCAGTGCGCCAAGAATTTGAAAATAACTTTCTTTAATTTTTATCTTCTTTCTCTTTAACGGCAGAAAGTACAGTTTGTTTTACCCAAGCTTTTCTTCGTTTATGCTGTAAACCCCATTGGTATAAACTTTGGGCTCCTAAAATAAGTGAAATGACAATGCCGCTAATCGCAATTAATAGAGCGAAAAATTCAAGAGGTGACGATATTTTGTTTGAATCGGTGTTTCTTAAAAGGTCAATCATAGTAAACCCTAACATTTGGCCCACTACAGAGTAGAGCGTTAAAATTAATAATAAAAGGCTATCTTTTTTAGAGGCGACATTTTCTTGATATTTAAACAAACTATCAAGATTTTGTTTCGCGTTCGAGTATAGAACCTCAATATTAAAAAGTTTTCTTAAGCGGAAGAAAATATCTTCACTTTGTGATTGGGATACTAATTCTAAAGAAAAATAATTAGCAGTGAACGAATTGATCGAATAAATTAATTTCTCTATTTCATTAGTATCTTGTTCAATGTTTAGCTCAGCATAGGCGTTTGCCATTTTTAATAAAACAATTTTATGGAATAGGTTTAATAATAAAGCGTAATAAAATTCCCCGTACATTTGACTAGCAAGTTTAGCGATTTCGCGTTCTCCTTCATTTGTTACACATGTAAAAATATGTTCTTCCATTATGAAATAACGATTTGGAGCCCATCTCTGGTAAGCGTGTTTTTTTAAATAGTCATGAATGTAAGGAAGGTTATTTGCACTCACACATGGCTTACCATCACTTGTTAATCCGGAAAGACTAGAAGTACGATAAACATCCACTTCATTAAGTTCCATACCTTCTTTTAGTGACAATAAAGTTTGGACGTACATTCTTTGGTCTTCGAAGAAAGGGAAGGTTTGAAAGTATGAACTTCTTAATCTCTTCTTTTCAAAGAAATCAGTTACGCCATGAAATAAATAACCAAAAATGAATTTTTCAACTTGGGAATACTTTTTTCCGTTACATTCAATACAAATAGTCTCATTTGTATCATTTTTAGTTTCAAGTACACGGAAGCGAGCAGCGAATTCGATTGCTTCAGATAAAGTCATGCTTGGAGCAGTGTTTACTTCTGTTCGAATTGTTAAGAAGCCAAGTTCATAAGGACAAAGTGTTACATCAATAGAGTGTATCTTGAATGGGATTGAAATAAGGTTTGTTGTTAAATGTCCAGTTAAGTTAAGGTCCTTTGAATAACGTTGCAAGCCCTTTTGATGCTCTGAGTGAGGAAAGAGAATTTTATTTGTAAATGAAAGATAGTATGCTTCCATATTTTGATGTGAAACTTTAAATTCCCCATAATATGTATTTTCATCATAGAGATGATCGAGCCGAAAAGGACGGAAATCGTTTTTTTGTAAGAAAGGGAACATATTTTGTTCATATCCAGCTTTAAACGAAAACGGGAATATAAATTGAAATATAGCTGTTGCTACATCTTTTTCCTCAATTGCTTGTATTGCCTCCATCTACATTGTTTCCTTTCAATATATGCTATAGAAACAACATGCCCAAATTTATTTGAAAATAACCACTGTTTTATACTCGATTGAGAGTGAAAATTCAGCTTATTTAGCAGAGGACATGTATAATGTTATGTATACTAAAAGTTATAAAATTGTATTTTGAAAAGGGGGATGCTGTATGCGGATTTTAGTATTAGGCGCTGGTGGAGTCGGAGGATTTTTTGGTGGCAGATTAGTCGAAAAGGGAGAAGATGTTACATTTCTTGTTCGTAGTAAACGGAAAAAACAATTAGAGGAAAGAGGACTTGTAATCCGAAGTGTTAACGGGGATTTTTCCTTTCAACCGAAATTAATAACGAAGGAAGAGAGAACTTCTCCATTTGATGTCATTTTATTTTCAACAAAAGCGTATCACTTAAACGAGGCAATTCAAGATTTGAAGCCGTTTGTTGGCGAAGGTACTGTAATCATTCCATTGTTAAATGGTATCGCTCATTTATCACTATTACAAAAAGAATTCGGAGAAGAAAAAGTACTTGGCGGTTTATGCTTTATCGAGACGACGTTAAACGATCAAGGAGAAATTGTACAAACTAGCGCTGCCAACAGACTTGTGTTTGGAGAAATTAAGTCTCAAAATTCAGAGAGAGTAAAGCATATTTCTAAAGTATTTGCAGGTACGAAATCTAGTTTTGTTTTAAGTGAAAATATTACGCAAGATATGTGGCATAAATATTTATTTATTACTGTAATGTCCGGTGTGACAACGTTAATGCGTGCACCAATTGGACCAATTCGTGAAAGTGAAGGCGGTCGTGATTTTATCCGTAATGTATTTGAGGAATCTGTACAAATTATGAAAGTATTAGGAGCTCCAATAAAGGTTAATATTGCCCAGGAACATATGAAAACGATTGATAAAATTTCGTATGATATGAAGTCATCGATGCAACGTGATATGGAGAAGGGTTCGTTTATTGAAGGGAAGCACTTGCAAGGATATTTACTGGATGTAGCAGAGCAATTTTCTATAGCGGCACCATTATTAGGCACTATATATCAAAATTTAAAGGTGTATGAAGAGATGACCTTTAACAGATCTGTAATAGAATTAGATGTATGAAAAAATAAAAAAGATAGACAATATATAAGTAGTATTAGTCTATTTCTTTTTTTATTTTTTT
>NZ_JH414709.1:65881-94358 GCF_000238655.1 Bacillus sp. 7_6_55CFAA_CT2
ATATATAAGTGTATTGCTATCTTTTTTATTTTTTTGTATGACAAATTATTTATTTCTTTTCGTTCTATCTGTCAAATTTATTTCCTGTTCACGTTTACCATATAACTGATTAATTTCATTTGCTACTGCATCTAAATATGAATCGGAAAAAATAGGCTTCTTTTCTTTAGACATAGGGGTCTCCTTTGCGGATTTTTTAGTATTCATTATGTATATTTCTCAGTGGATTATGCACAATCATTTTAATTTTTTTCTTATTAAAAATTTTTGTTTACTTTTTGAAAATAAAGGAGTATTATAATCCACAGTTTCAATTTTCTAAATCGCTGAAACCGCATGGTACGGGGGACCCGTTTTTACGGATTAGTACATAATCCGATGGGGTGAATCCTTAAAAAAGGTAGGGCTACTCATAGGCCCGAATCCGACAGCTAACCTCGTAAGCGTTATATTGAGAAGGAAGGTGGAGCTTGTGCGACAAAAAAAATAATGTCTACAAGTCTATTTCGCTATGGCTTGTAGACATTTTTTGTTTTCTGAGTAAATAGTTTACTGGCTGCAACAAGCAGAAAAGTTCGTACAAAATTATTGGAGAGTGGACAGCATTGGTTTCATCTATTAAAAGATTTTTAATTGGAAGACCGTTAAAATCAACGGAGCTTGGAGAACAAAAGCTTAATAAAACGAAAGCTTTAGCTATTTTATCTTCTGACGCATTGTCATCAGTTGCTTACGGTCCAGAGCAAATTTTAATTGCTTTAGCAGGTGTTGGAGCGATCGCTTATTGGTATTCCATTCCGATCGCTGTTGGGGTATTAGTATTATTGACAGCCCTTATTTTATCTTATCGTCAAATTATTTTTGCTTATCCGCATGGCGGGGGAGCGTATGTTGTATCAAAAGAAAATTTAGGGATGAATCCAGGCTTAATTGCTGGAGGATCTTTATTAGTTGACTATATTTTAACTGTTGCGGTAAGTGTGTCCGCTGGTACAGATGCAATTACGTCTGCGTTTCCTAGCTTACATGCACACAACGTAATTATTGCGGTTATATTTGTTATATTAATTACGATATTAAATTTAAGGGGAGTAACGGAATCAGCTTCCGTTTTAGCATATCCTGTTTATTTATTCGTTTTAGCACTATTTATATTAATTGGTGTGGGTATATATAATATTTTAACTGGTCATGTTTCACCCACTTTACATGCGCCAATTGGTACACCAGTTGCAGGGATTAGTTTATTTTTATTACTAAGAGCATTTGCATCAGGTAGTTCTGCTTTAACAGGTGTTGAAGCAATTTCAAATGCAATTCCGAACTTTAAAGATCCTGCGCCAAACAATGCTGCAAAAACATTGCTTGCAATGGGTGCATTACTTGCTGTGTTATTTTCAGGAATTGTATTTTTAGCTTATTATTACGGAGTGACTCCGAGTAAAGAAGTAACAGTTGTTTCTCAAATTGCTGAACAAACATTTGGACGTAATTTCATGTACTATTTCATACAAGGTACAACAGCTTTAATATTAATTCTTGCTGCTAATACAGGTTATTCTGCATTTCCTTTATTAGCGGTTAACCTTGCAAAAGATAAATTCATACCGAGAATGTTTACGATTAGAGGAGACCGCCTAGGTTACTCAAACGGTATTATTATACTTGGAGTTGCTTCGATTATTTTAATTGTAGCTTTCCAAGGACAAACAGAACATTTAATTCCACTATATGCAGTAGGTGTATTTATTCCATTTACACTTTCTCAAACAGGGATGGTATTAAAATGGCTTCGCGAAAAGCCTGAAGGATGGGCTTTAAGATTAACGGTTAATTTAATTGGTGCAGTTATTAGTTTTATCGTAATGAGCATGTTCTTTTTAACTAAATTTGCACAAGTTTGGTCGATTCTTATTTTCTTACCAGTTATTATCTTCTTATTCCATCGAATTAAGAAGCATTATGATGCAGTGGGTGATCAATTAAGTTTAAAAACTTGCGAGCCTCTTATTCCAATTGAGGGGAATGTAATTGTCGTTCCTGTAGCAGGTATGACGCATGTAGTAGAAAATTCATTGAACTATGCGAAATCGCTTTCGGCAGATCAAGTTATCGCAGTATATGTTGCTTTTGACAGAGAAGAGGAAAAGAAATTTGAGGAGAAATGGAAGAAGTGGCAACCTGAAGTAAGGCTTGTTACATTACATTCTCATTATAGAAGTATTATTCAGCCGCTAACGAAGTTTATCGATACAGTGCAATATAAGGCAAGTGAATCGAATTACCGTGTTACGGTCGTTATACCACAGTTCATTCCGAAAAAAGGTTGGCATAACATTCTTCATAATCAATCCAGTTTACTTATACGTGCGTATTTACTTTATAAAAGAAATGTTGTTATTACGACAGTTCCATATCATTTGAAAAAATAAGAAAATTTTTTAAGGATAGCTTCGCGAAAATGAAGCTATCCTTTTTGTGTATATGCTATGCATAATTGCATATGGGGTTAAAAACTATATTAATATAACTTCATTAGTTATTTGAAAGTAGTGTTTCCTGTTGTGATATATAGATATTTCAATCGATAAAGTGAATCGGATTATATTTTGAAATAAGGACATGAAAGCTTGAAAATAAAGGGAATGAAAATACTTCTTTACGATATATAAACAGCTGTGTTTAAATGACCTTACAGTACAAAACTTATATGAAAACAAAATGAAATTTCATATTTACGTATGTTGTTTAGTTTAAAATGAATAATATTTTTATGTAATATATTCACTGTGTGAATGTGGGAATTTCGATGAAATAGAAAATTTATACAATATTATTCATACTAAACACATATGAAAAATAATAAAATGTTTTGTGACGATAAGTAAGTACTGTAGCAATACGAGAGAGGTGGTTCATACATAGATCACGTTGAGAACGTTCTCTATTTTAACCATCTCAAATTATGGGCAAGAAAATAGAATAATAAAATGCGATAGTAATAGTTGCTAATACATAGGAGGAGTTAAAGTGAAAAAGACTTTAATTACAGGGTTATTGGTTACAGCGGTATCTACGAGTTGCTTCATTCCTGTAAGCGCTTACGCTAAGGAGGGGCAAACGGAAGTGAAAACAGTATATGCGCAAAATGTAATTGCTCCAAATACATTATCCAATTCAATTAGAATGTTAGGATCACAATCACCGCTTATTCAAGCATACGGATTAATTATTTTGCAACAGCCAGACATTAAGGTAAATGCGATGAGTAGCTTAACGAATCATCAAAAGTTTGCAAAGGCGAATGTACGAGAGTGGATTGATGAATATAATCCGAAGCTAATTGACTTAAATCAAGAGATGATGAGATACAGCACTAGATTCAATAGTTATTATAGTAAGCTCTATGAACTAGCAGGAAATGTAAATGAAGATCAGCAAGCAAAAACAGATTTTATGAGTGCATATGGAAAATTACAATTGCAAGTACAGAGCATCCAAGAGAGTATGGAGCAAGATTTATTAGAGTTAAATCGATTTAAAACAGTATTAGACAAAGATAGTAACAACTTATCAATTAAAGCCGATGAAGCAATAAAAACACTGCAAGGATCAAGTGGAGATATTGTGAAATTAAGAGAAGATATTAAAAGAATTCAAGGGGAAATTCAAGCTGAACTAACTGCTATTTTGAATAGACCTCAAGAAATCATTAAAGGTTCTATTAATATCGGTAAACAAGTATTTACAATCACAAATCAAACTGCACAAACGAAAACAATCGATTTTGTTTCTATCGGTACTTTAAGTAATGAAATTGTAAATGCTGCAGATAGTCAAACGAGAGAAGCAGCTCTTCGCATTCAGCAAAAGCAAAAAGAGTTATTGCCACTTATTCAAAAGTTATCACAAACTGAAGCAGAGGCGACTCAAATTACATTCGTTGAAGATCAAGTAAATAGCTTTACAGAATTAATTGATCGTCAAATTACAACTTTAGAAACGTTATTAATGGATTGGAAAGTTTTAAATAATAATATGATTCAAATTCAAACAAATGTTGAAGAAGGCACGTATACAGACAGTAGTTTACTTCAAAAACATTTTAATCAAATTAAAAAAGTAAGTGATGAAATGAATAAGCAAACAAATCAATTTGAAGATTACGTTACAAACGTTGAAGTACATTAAATAGAAAAATAATTAGCGATATAGGGAGAGAAGAAAAATGACAAAAAAACCTTATAAAGTAATGGCTCTATCAGCACTGATGGCAGTATTTGCAGCAGGAAATATTATGCCGGCTCATACGTATGCAGCTGAAAGTACAGTGAAACAAGCTCCAGTTCATGCGGTAGCAAAAGCTTATAATGACTATGAAGAATATTCATTAGGACCAGAAGGCTTGAAAGATGCAATGGAAAGAACAGGTTCAAATGCTTTAGTAATGGATCTGTATGCTTTAACAATTATTAAACAAGGTAATGTTAACTTTGGAAATGTATCGACTGTTGATGCAGCTTTAAAAGGAAAAGTGATTCAGCACCAAGATACAGCTAGAGGAAATGCGAAGCAATGGTTAGATGTATTAAAGCCACAGCTTATTTCAACGAATCAAAACATCATTAACTACAATACTAAATTCCAAAACTATTATGATACTTTAGTTGCTGCGGTAGATGCAAAAGATAAAGCGACTCTTACGAAAGGCCTAACTAGATTATCAAGTAGTATTAATGAAAATAAAGCGCAAGTGGATCAGTTAGTAGAAGACTTAAAGAAATTCCGAAATAAAATGACGTCGGATACGCAAAACTTCAAGGGTGATGCAAATCAAATTACATCTATATTAGCTAGTCAAGATGCAGGGATTCCCCTTCTGCAAAATCAAATTACAACGTACAATGAAGCAATTAGTAAATATAATGCAATTATTATCGGTTCATCTGTTGCGACAGCTCTAGGACCAATTGCAATTATTGGTGGTGCAGTAGTTATTGCTACGGGCGCAGGAACACCGCTAGGAGTCGCATTAATTGCAGGTGGTGCAGCAGCTGTAGGCGGTGGTACAGCTGGTATCGTATTAGCGAAGAAAGAACTTGACAATGCACAAGCTGAAATTCAAAAAATAACTGGACAAATTACAACTGCTCAATTAGAAGTAGCTGGGTTAACGAACATTAAAACACAAACTGAGTATTTAACAAATACGATTGATACTGCAATTACAGCGTTGCAAAACATTTCAAACCAATGGTATACAATGGGATCAAAATACAATTCTTTACTTCAAAATGTGGATTCAATTAGTCCAAACGATCTTGTTTTCATTAAAGAAGATTTAAACATTGCGAAAGATAGCTGGAAAAACATTAAAGACTATGCAGAAAAGATTTATGCTGAAGATATTAAAGTAGTAGACACGAAAAAAGCATAATTGAATACGAATCGTTAGAGCGTTAAGTGTTGATGAATGATTTGAAGCTCCTGTTCAGTTGTGAGCAGGAGCTTTTGATATCCTTATAAAGAGAATAGGTGAAAAATATGCAGAAACGATTTTATAAAAAATGTCTTTTAGCGGTAATGATTGCTGGGGTGGCAACGAGTAACGCATTTCCTTTACATCCTTTTGCAGCAGAACAAAATGTAAAGGTGCTACAAGAAAATGTGAAAAACTATTCTCTTGGACCAGCAGGATTCCAAGATGTAATGGCACAAACGACATCAAGCATATTTGCAATGGATTCATATGCAAAATTAATTCAAAATCAACAAGAGACGGATTTAAGTAAAATAAGTTCGATTAATAGTGAATTTAAAGGGAATATGATTCAGCATCAAAGAGATGCAAAAATTAATGCAGCATATTGGTTAAATAATATGAAGCCTCAAATTATGAAAACAGATCAAAATATTATAAATTACAATAATACTTTTCAATCGTATTATAATGACATGTTAATAGCGATTGATCAAAAGGATAGTGGAAAATTAAAAGCGGATTTAGAAAAGTTGTATGCGGATATTGTAAAGAATCAAAATGAGGTAGATGGATTATTAGGAAATTTGAAAGCTTTTCGCGATAGAATGGCGAAAGATACAAATAGTTTCAAAGAGGATACAAATCAGTTAACAGCGATATTGGCAAGTACGAATGCTGGTATTCCAGCTCTAGAGCAACAAATAAATACATATAACGATTCGATTAAAAAGAGTAATGATATGGTCATTGCTGGTGGCGTACTTTGCGTAGCTCTAATAACATGTCTTGCTGGCGGGCCGATGATTGCGGTTGCGAAAAAAGATATCGCAAATGCAGAAAGAGAAATCGCCAATTTAAAAGATAGAATTTCAGGAGCACAAGCAGAAGTCGTAATTTTGACTGATGTAAAAAATAAAACAACAAACATGACAGAAACAATTGATGCAGCAATTACAGCACTACAAAACATATCAAATCAATGGTATACAGTAGGTGCAAAGTATAATAATTTATTACAAAACGTAAAAGGAATTAGTCCGGAAGAGTTTACGTTTATAAAAGAAGATTTACATACAGCGAAAGATAGCTGGAAAGATGTAAAGGATTATACAGAAAAATTACATGAAGGTGTGGCAAAGTAAACAGTGGACTAGTTCTGCTGTTTATTTTTCATCCTGTTTTTTGTGAGAGTTGAGCTTGCAATTATATATAAGTTTGTCATGTGTTTTATCAATGTGGCTATTGGGTAATAGTTAATCAAATTGATACGAATAACCTAAATAAATTTCTGATCAAGTCTTTTATATGTAATGTTTTAATGAAAAAAGCTATACTGTAAGCAAAACTAAAAATTGGAGAGGAAATACTACAACATGGAAAATTATCTATTATTTATCCTTACAGCAATGTTAATCATAATCATGCCTGGTCCTGGTTTTGCACTAGTTACAAAAAATACTATCTCGCATGGTAAAAATGGCGGGATAAAGACTGTTTTAGGAACGATATCTGGAATGATGATTCATACAATAATGGCTACGTTAGGACTTTCTGCTATCTTAATGAAATTTGCTATGTTATTTACATTTATAAAATATGCTGGGGCTGTTTATTTAATTTATTTAGCTGTAAAGTCAATTAAAAGTGCCTTACATAAAAAAGAAGATATGTCAGGTTCAGCAGAAATGGACTCTAAGGATATTGGGGCAATTAAAAGCTTTAGACAAGGATTTACTACGGCAATTTTAAATCCAAAAACCGCTGTATTTTTCCTTAGTTTTTTACCCCAATTTATTGTGAGTAATCAAAATCATTTCCTCCAATTTCTTTTATTAGGAGTCACATTTACGACTTTGACAGCAATATGGTATTTACTTTACATCTCACTCATACGTCAATTAAGAACTTTTTTAAGAAAAGAAAGAGTGAACCGTACAATAGAGGGTATTACAGGCGCCGTATTATTAGTATTTGGAGTTAGATTGTTTTTCCAAAAATAAATATGTAGATAAAACGAGAAATAAAAAAGTTGATTATTTCTCGTTTTATTCTTTAAAATCTGCAACAGAATCAGGATTTCCCCTCAAAGTATAAATTCCAAGAGGAACCGTTTTTTTATTTACTTATATACGTACAGCTGTACCACTGACAGCAACCATTAACATTCCATCACGAACAACTTCGTAATCTACGTCAATACCAACGATAGCGTTCGCACCTTTTTCTTTTGCAAGTTCTTTCATTTCGCCCATTGCAATATCACGAGCGTCTTTTAGTTTACTTTCGTAAGCACCAACACGGCCACCGACAACATCACGAACGGAAGCGAATACATCGCGGACAATATTTGCGCCCATAATAGCTTCACCATTTACAATATCAATATACTCAATAATCTCTTTACCTTGAATTCCAGAAGTTGTTGTTACAATCATGACTGACACTCTCCTAATATTTTATAATTTTTGATTAGCTTTCTTATGTCATAGAAAAAGTAGTTCTGGTGCCAAAAATGCTTGATAGAAACATAGAATATTTTTGGCATCAGAAACAAGTCTAGTTTCTTACAGAATGAAAGCAAGGCAATTGTTTAACATATGTATCGCTATAACATATGCAATGGATCTTTTAGAAATAAGATAAGCCGCAGTAAGTATCAACGATCCAGGTAAATAAATAGCAATATCTGAAAGTTGGTTCGTATGAAGAAGTGTAAAAATCATAATCGAAATGATAGATGCAATAGCAGTACCAATATGGTAAGAAAAACGATTTATTAATATGTGGCGAAACACAATTTCTTCAAGTGTTGGACCCAGAATACCAAATACAAGCAATGTAAATACAAGAGGTACCTCTGCACCCGTTTCAAGGAGCTGCTCTTGGTTCTCTGGTTGACCAGTTGCTAGAAAATGCATAACACATTGTTCCACAATTAACGTAAATAAAACTACCATAGGAATACTTACTATTTTCAAAATTGTCTTCTCTTTAAAATAAGTAAAACTTTCAATAATTTCTTTCCTAAAGCAAATGATTCCTACAATAGCAGGTACAGTAAAACCGATGGCACTAAGAACAAATTCTGATTCAACTAAATTGACATTAGCTAAAAGTGATATGCCAAATAATATGTACAAGCCAATTTGAAATGGTACAAACAGTGTAAAGATTATTAGCATAATGATTTCTTTTTTATTCATTTTTATAAAGTTCACTGTATTGCCCCCATAATTAAATTACCTATAATTTTTGATTTTTCTTTCTGCATAACGCTCTCCTTCTAAATATATTTATATAAGATTATAAACCGGACGGTTCGGTCCGAATCGAAATCTAATGATACTACAAGTTTCTAGTTTTTTAAACCCTTTTTATAAAGTATTAACAAAATCAAAATGGAAAAAAGCAAATATATTTATATTTTGGTTGCTTTGTTACAATTTAATTCCAGTAATCATTAATGGTTAATCTTTTATAGAATGAAGTGAAAGTGGGAGTAGTTCAAACACTTTAGCTAAACATATTGATAAAAATTATATATAATAATCATATGTCTATACATTAAAATTAACTATATATTTTTACACCTCTACGATTTTAGATAAAATTAGTTGTATAATATGACTGAATTAAACAATTGGTCATGTTGTTTTAACGGAAAATTCACTTAATTTATGTAGGTAATACAATTTGATTAACTTCTTTTCAAACTGTATTCTTTGAGGTTTCCATAAGATAGGGATTGATAAGATATTTCTGTTCCAAACTTATTTATACTTACAAAAAAATTAAGAAAATAGAGGGTAAACATTACCTAGAATATTAGGATCGTTTTCATTAGGAGGATTACAAAGCATGACTAAAGTTGATAAGGTTAAAGAAAAAATTATTGAAACATCTTTATATTTATTTAATACTAATGGGATAACTCGCACATCCATTCAGGATATAATGACAGCTACTGAACTACCTAAAGGATCTATTTATCGTAGATTCAAAAGTAAAGAAGAAATTGTCCTTGCTGCCTACGACAAAAGTGGTGAGATTATGTGGAGTCATTTTCATAAAGCAATGGAAAATAAAAAGACAGCAATTGATAAAATCCTTGCAATTTTCCTTGTATATCAAGATGCAGCTAATAATCCTCCTATTGCTGGAGGCTGTCCATTACTTAATAGTGCCATTGAAAGTACTGGAGTATTTCCAGAATTACAAAAAGCAGCAGCAAAAGGTTATGATGATACAGTAATGTTAATGGCTTCTCTCATAAAAGAAGGAATAGAGAAACAAGAATTTAAAGAAGATATAGAGGTTATAGCACTCGCTTCCTTTCTTGCCTCTGCAATGGAGGGGGCTATTATGGCAAGTCGAGTATCTAACGATAATATACACCATCATTATTTTATTGAACAAATAAAACATCATCTTTTCACTTATTCTAAATAAGTGAGAACTTGCATTGTTTCCATCCAATTTTTATAAAATTAAATTGAGTAAATACCCCTTATAAATAGTAACTTCTGTTTATAAGGGGTATTTGAATAGTTTTTAGATGATGTTTCATGTTTCTTATTGAACGGCTTTGTTATCGTTACTACAGAAAAAATGTGAATTAAATGTTAATTGATTTACATGTTTCAAGCGTATCTATATTGAGTTTGTAAATCTACACAATAAGTTTTCATTATATATTAAGTGTAGTAGAAGTTCAGATAGATAAAATTCGGTAGTCGAATTTTTTTGCATAAAGCTGTATAATGCTTGTAACGAAAGGGAAATACAGGAAGGGATTTGTAATGAGTTACTATGGAAAAAGATAAACAACAATTAAGCGTTGAAGTTGCAAGATTATATTATCAATCAGATTATAGTCAGCAAGAAATTGCTAACAAATTAAATATTTCAAGACCAACAATTTCTAGATTGTTAAAGTACGCGAAAGAAAAAGGGTTTGTTCAAATTAGTATCGCTGATCCATTTGCGGATTTAGATAACGTCGGGAATTTACTGAAAGAAAAGTATAACTTATTAGAGGCACATGTTGTATTTTCTCCAGTTCCGGAATATGCAACGATTACAGAGTATATTAGCAAATATGCAGCTGAGTATATGGAAAAGACGGTTAAAAACGGTGATATTGTTGGTGTAAGCTGGGGAATGACGATGTATGAAATCGCTAGAAAAATCGTACCGCAACATGTAAAAGGGGTAGAGGTTGTTCAGTTAAAAGGTGGTATTAGTCATTCGAGTGTAAATACATATGCGAATGAAACAATCGCTTTATTTGCAGATGCTTTTCAAACGACGCCAAGAAATCTCCCCCTTCCAGTTATATTTGATAATGCAGTGACAAAAGAATTAGTAGAGCAGGATCGACATATTCATCACATTATCGAAATGGGGAAACAAGCGAATATTGCAATTTTCACTGTAGGAACAGTGCGAGACGAAGCGCTATTATTCCGATTAGGTTATTTCGATAAGGATGAAACGAGTTTACTCAAAAAACAATCGGTCGGTGACATTTGTTCACGATTCTTTGATGGGGACGGAAATATTAGTAGTGAAGAAATTAATAAGCGGACCATTGGAATTGAGTTAGAAGAACTGAAATTAAAGAAACGCTCTATTTTAGTTGCAGGTGGTAATAGAAAAATCAAAGCAATTGATGGTGCGTTACGTGGCGGGTATGCAAATGTATTAATTATCGATCAGCATACAGCAAAAGAATTGTTACATTATCAAAAAGATTAGAAATAAAAGGCGTTCTCAAGATGTTAATTTTGAGAACGCCTTTTATTTTGTTATGTATGAATGATAGGAGTTTTTTTGAACACAAATTGCCTTTTTAAAAATAATTATGGATATGGAGATACATACTACCATTGTTAACATAAAAATTTTGATTATATATTTGAAATGTTCTTTGTTAGAATGCGCTTTATTTACTACAAGAAAATTCCTTTTAAAAAAGAATGAACAAAATTTCAAAAGTGTATTTACATTTGTTCAACTAAGAGTTAGAATGAAGTTGTTAAAAGATATGAGGAGTGAAGATAATGAACATTGCAAAGTTAATTGACCATACAATTTTAAAAGCTAATACTACTAAAGAAGATGTTATGAAAGTAATCGAAGAAGCAAAGGAATATAAATTCGCTTCTGTTTGTATTAACCCAACATGGGTAAAATTAGCGGCTGATGAACTAGCTGGACATGATGTAGACGTTTGTACTGTAATCGGTTTCCCATTAGGAGCAAGCACGACTGAAACAAAAGCATTTGAAACAAAAGATGCTATTGCAAAAGGTGCAACTGAAGTTGATATGGTAATCAACGTAGGCGCTTTAAAAGATGGTGACAACGAACTTGTTGAAAAAGACATTTATGAAGTAGTACAAGCAGCAAAAGGAAAAGCTCTTGTAAAAGTAATCATTGAAACTTGCCTATTAACAGATGAAGAGAAAGTACGCGCTTGTGAATTATCAGTAAAAGCTGGTGCTGACTTCGTAAAAACTTCAACTGGATTCTCAACTGGCGGAGCAACTGCTGAAGATATCGCATTAATGCGTAAAACAGTAGGACCAAACGTTGGTGTAAAAGCATCTGGCGGTGTTCGTACACGTGAAGATGCAGACAAAATGGTAGCTGCTGGAGCTTCTCGCGTTGGAGCAAGTGCTAGTGTTGCAATCGTATTAAATGATGCAAAAGGTGCTACAGATAACTACTAATCATTAATGAAGTGAAGAGCAATAGATACACAAAGTAAAGTGTATCTATTGCTTTAATAATTGAAAAAAATGTAAGCGGATACGAATGGGAGGAGACGGCTTATGAAATACTTAATTGGTATTTTTGGCCTCGTATTGATTTTAGGTATCGCTTGGCTTGCTAGTAATAATAGAAAGAAAGTCAAATATCGCCCAATCATAACGATGGTTATATTACAATTTATTTTGGGGTTTTTATTATTAAATACAAGTGTAGGGAATATATTAATTAGCGGAATAGCAGATGGTTTTGGAGAGTTATTAAAATATGCCGCTGATGGTGTGAATTTCGTATTTGGTGGATTAGTAAATCAAAAAGAGTTTTCGTTCTTTTTAAGTGTATTAATGCCAATCGTATTTATATCAGCTTTAATAGGTATTTTGCAACACATTAAAGTATTACCTATTATTGTGAAATCTATCGGTCTAGCATTAAGTAAAGTAAATGGAATGGGGAAACTAGAATCATATAATGCAGTTGCTTCTGCGATTTTAGGACAATCTGAAGTGTTTATTTCAGTTAAGAAACAATTAGGGTTATTGCCAGAGAAAAGAATGTATACATTATGTGCATCTGCAATGTCTACCGTTTCAATGTCTATCGTCGGATCATATATGGTGTTATTAAAACCGCAATATGTTGTAACCGCTTTAGTGCTTAACTTATTCGGTGGCTTCATCATTGCTTCTATCATTAACCCGTATGAAGTTACTGAGGAAGAAGATATGTTAGAAGTACAAGAAGAAGAGAAAAAGACTTTCTTTGAAGTATTAGGGGAATACATTATTGATGGATTTAAAGTTGCGATTACAGTAGCAGCTATGTTAGTCGGTTTCGTTGCTCTTATCGCATTCATTAATGCAGTATTTAAAGGTGTAATCGGTATTTCATTCCAAGAAATTCTTGGTTATGTATTTGCACCATTTGCATTTATTATGGGTGTACCTTGGCATGAAGCAGTTAATGCCGGAAATATTATGGCAACAAAATTAGTATCGAATGAATTTGTCGCTATGACAGATTTAGCACAAGGAAACTTTAATTTCTCAGATAGAACGACAGCGATTATATCTGTATTCTTAGTTTCATTTGCAAACTTCTCTTCAATTGGGATTATTGCAGGGGCGGTTAAGAGCTTAAATGAAAAGCAAGGGAATGTAGTCGCAAGATTTGGTTTGAAATTACTATTCGGTGCAACATTAGTAAGTTTCTTATCAGCAACAATCGTTGGCTTATTATTTTAATAGATTCGTATCATATAAAAAGGAATGGTGATTGTAATGAGAATGGTAGATATTATTGCAAAAAAACGTGACGGCAAAGAATTAACGACTGAAGAAATCAAATTCTTTATTAATGGATATACAGACGGAAGTATTCCTGATTATCAAGTGAGTGCGCTTGCAATGGCAATCTTCTTTAAAGATATGACAGATCGCGAACGTGCAGATTTAACGATGGCGATGGTTGAGTCTGGTGAAACGATCGACTTGTCAGCAATTGAAGGAATTAAAGTAGATAAACATTCAACTGGCGGTGTTGGTGATACGACAACATTAGTATTAGGACCATTAGTAGCTGCTTTAGATGTACCAGTAGCAAAAATGTCTGGTCGTGGTTTAGGACATACAGGCGGAACAATTGATAAATTAGAAGCGGTAGAAGGATTCCACGTTGAAATTACGAAAGAGCAGTTCATTGATATTGTAAACCGTGACAAAGTAGCTGTTATTGGACAAACAGGAAACTTAACACCTGCAGATAAAAAGATTTATGCATTACGCGATGTAACAGGAACGGTTAACTCAATTCCTCTCATTGCAAGTTCAATTATGAGTAAAAAAATTGCAGCAGGTGCTGACGCAATCGTACTTGATGTAAAAACAGGTGCTGGTGCATTTATGAAAACAGAAGAAGATGCAAAAGAATTAGCACATGCAATGGTACGTATCGGAAATAATGTAGGACGTCAAACTATGGCTGTTATTTCAGACAT
The DNA here is from genome assembly GCF_000238655.1 of Bacillus sp. 7_6_55CFAA_CT2. Taxonomy (NCBI): domain Bacteria; kingdom Bacillati; phylum Bacillota; class Bacilli; order Caryophanales; family Bacillaceae; genus Bacillus; species Bacillus sp. 7_6_55CFAA_CT2. The sequence goes on from NZ_JH414709.1 coordinate 80,134, forward strand.
GTCACAACCGCTTGGTTTTGCGATTGGTAACGCTCTAGAAGTAAAAGAAGCGATTGATACGTTAAAAGGTGAAGGTCCAGAAGATTTAACAGAATTAGTACTTGTATTAGGTAGCCAAATGGTCGTACTTGCGAAAAAAGCAAATACGTTAGAAGAAGCTCGTGAAATGCTAATTGAAGTGATGAAAAACGGAAAAGCAACTGAGAAGTTTAAAGAGTTCTTAAGCAATCAAGGCGGAGATAGCTCAATTGTAGACAATCCAGAAAAAATGCCACAGGCGAAGTATGTAATTGATGTACCTGCAAAAACTTCAGGTGTTATTTCTAACATTGTTGCAGATGAGATTGGTATTGCAGCTATGTTACTTGGTGCAGGTCGTGCAACGAAGGAAGATGAAATCGATTTAGCAGTAGGATTAATGTTACGTAAAAAAGTTGGCGATGCAGTAAAAGAAGGCGAGCCATTCGTAACAATCTACGCAAATCGTGAAAATGTAGAAGATGTAAAAGCAAAAATTTATGAGAACATCTCTATCGCTGAAACAGCAGTGGCTCCTAAATTAGTTCATACAGTTATTACTGACTAATCATCATTTCGTTTACTTTGAGGGGGAAATAATATGGGTAAGAAAAAATATATTGAAGAAGCAAACAAGATGTTATCGAAAGCGTATATTCCGTATTCTAAATTTCCTGTTGGCGCAGCGTTAGTTACGAAAGAAGGGAAAATCTATACTGGTTGTAATATAGAAAATGCTTCTTACGGTTTATGTAACTGTGCAGAAAGAACAGCAATATTTAAAGCAGTATCAGAAGGTGAGCGCGATTTTAGTTACTTAGTTATTACAGGAGAAACTGATGGACCGATTTCACCATGTGGTGCGTGTAGACAAGTAATTGCTGAATTCTGTGATCCGAAAATGCCTGTATTATTAACGAATGTAAAAGGTGATGAAAAAGAAGTGACTGTTGAGCAGTTACTGCCAGGTGCTTTCTCAATAGAAGATTTAAAATAAATTGAAAAGCCATTCTACAATTATTATTTGTGGAATGGCTTTTTTATTTTCAAAAATTGAATGTAATATTTTGTTCATACTCCGTTCATAAACTTTGCTTAAAATAATTGCAGCGAATATAGAAAGTTTACAACAGGAGGAATAGAATGAAGAAATTATATAATGCGGCATTTATTTACTTAATTATTGGTTTATTATCAGGTGTATTTGCAAGAGAGTATTCGAAAGCACAAGGAATTAAAGGATCCACAATGTTGCAATTAGTGCATACACATGTATTAGTGCTCGGTTTTGTATTCTTTTTAATTGCTTTAGCCTTATGTAAAGTGTTTCATGTACAAGAAACAAAGAGCTTTTGTGCATGGTTTGTTGTTTATAATGTAGGAGTAATCTTTACTATTGCTACAATGCTATGGAGAGGTCTTCTACAAGTAAATGGAACTGACTTTTATGGTTTAAGCCATATGGCTGGATTAGGTCATGTTATTATAAGTGTCGGGCTCGTTTGGTTTATGATTTTGCTCAAAAAGTCTTTTAAGTAGATAGGAGTGGGAAGAGTATGATAGCACTTTTATCAAGTATTTTAGCGGTTTGTATGGCTGTTGGTGTCATGTTTCTGCGCTTTAAAGCAGCGAAAAAACCGGTAACGAAAAAGAAAATTATATTGCCGCCAATTTTTATGAGTACAGGCGCAACGATGTACTTTTTACCAGAGTTTCGATTAACATCGTTAGAAATAGTTGAGGCAATTAGTATAGGGCTTATCTTTTCTATTTTTCTTATTAAAACAACTAAGTTCGAAATAAAAGGCGAACATATATTTATGAAACCGTCAAAAGCATTCATATTTATTTTAGTAGGCTTATTAGCTGTACGCGTGGCATTAAAGTCATATTTAAGCCAATCAATTGATTTGGCAGAGTTAAGCGGTATGTTTTTCTTACTTGCATTTGCGATGATTGTGTCGTGGAGAATTGCGATGTATCGCTCGTTTACTAAATTAAAAAAGACAATAAAAAGAGCTGGAATTTCTATATAGGAAATCCAGCTCTTTTTATGTTTTATTAGAATTCTTTAGCGCGGAACTCATTTGCTTAATTTTAAACGTATTTGAGCATCTTGTAATGCAGCAGGTGTAACGTTAAGACCATTTTGATCAACAATTTTTGTGTTTAATAAAATGGAATCTAAGCTTCCACGAAATGTTTGTGTATAGTTTTGGCGCAACATTTGTTGTTCTTGTTTTTCATCAACTGTTAATCCATTCGCTTTTTCTTTTTTTGACAATTCGTTAATACGGAATAAAATGTTTTTCATTTGTTTCACCTCTAGTTAGATTTAATTACATTAGCTACTTACTAATGTATAGTTATTGTAACCTATCTTTTAATAAGTGTCAATGTCTATAAAATGCTTTGTTTTGTATGTGTATGGATGAGAGAGGATGTAAATGAATACTAATACTTGAAATAGAAAAGATGCTAATATACAATACTATGGTAGGGTATAAAGAGTTGTTGTTTTACATTATGAAAGTAATAAGTAAAAAGGAGTATGCAATAATGAATGCAGTAATTTCAAAGAAAGAAACAATCATCTCATATACGATTGCTATTTTATTTATTTTAGCTATGGTAACAGCTGGTGTGTTATTAAATGATCCGGAAGTCATTTTGCCGGAAATAGCAGCGATGGCAATTGCTTTATGGGCGTATCGTGAGCCAGGATGGTTAAGACAACCAGAAAAAATCTTTATTGCACCGTCAATAACAGCTGTTATTGGTTTTGCAGTGAATCAAATGGATATTTCCTATATAGGAAAAGTTAGCTTAACACTTATATTAATGATGTTGTTTTTATGTGTTATTCAATCCAATTTAGCACCATCCATTGCGACAGGTTTATTACCGTTAGTAACAAATGCGACGGAATGGTCATTTGTTATCGCGGTATTTGCTTTAACATTTATTTTAATGATAGGTGTTCTTATATTTAAATTGAACAACGGTATTGAGCGAAAAGTGCAAATACAGTATAAATATATGACTGTATTTCTAATACTAAATTTCGTATGGATCAGTTTATGCTGGATAACTGGTTATGAACAATTAGCAGTTATTCCACCAATATTAGTTGTTGTGTATGAATCACTTCAAAAGCCGATGTATAATGAAAAAATGGCTTTTAAACAAATATTAGTATTAACTGCATCGGCAACTGTTGGAACTTTATTGTATTTTGCAATTGATTCATGGATTGTAGTCACGTTATTAAATATGATATTAATGGTTATTTTATTAAAAATCGTTGGAGTACGTATTCCAGCAGCGTATGCATTTCCATTATTACCACTCGTATTTCCTGATGAAATGATAAAAATGTTACCAGTAGCTTCATTTGTTGCGGGAGTATTTTTATTTGGTGCAGTACTACTGTATAAAAAGTGGGAGATGAAGCAAAAGGACATGTAGAAGAGTTAAATATAATTTTTAAAAAAGGTAAGTTCAAATGAATTGAACTTACCTTTTTGTATGTATTACCAATATAGAGCAGTATCATAAAGTCCGATTAAAATAAGGAGAACACCGGCTATACGTTGAATGTTTTTTCCTATTTTTCGGCTCTTTTTAAGTAGTGCCCCATTTAATCCTAGATAGGAGATGATGGACATTAATACGACGATAGGCAGAGCAGTTCCTATCGAAAAGAATGTAGGAAACAAGTACCCGTAATTATAGGGTAAAGATAAAGGGAGTAACGTTCCGAAAAATAGCACAAACATAGTCGGACAGAAAGCTAAAGAAAAGAAAAAACCAAGTAAAAATGAGCTGACTTCATTTTGTTTTCGAATAAATTTAATAGGGAAAAGGGTAGAGAAGAAATTTCTTCCTCTTATAATATCTGATAATATTAGACCTATTATTATTAATAAAGGTCCGATCAGTTTGCGTAACCATGGGAAATACAAAGTTAATGTTTGTTGAATTTCTTTTCCTAATAACCAGACTAAAAGTCCAAGTGTCGTAAAAGCTATTACTTTTCCTAAAATGAATAACAGTATATGTTTCCAGGTATGTCCCTTTTGTAAAGATTGATTTCCATAAAGTGTAATAGCGCTAATGTTTCCTGTTAATTGGCAAGGAGCAAGTGTACCTACAATGCCTAATAAAAACGCAAATAAAAGAGGTACTGATTTCGTAGCATTCGCGACATCTATTAAAGGAGACATGAGTTGATAGCTCCATTCACTAATTATTGAAAACACGTTATATTCACCCTTCTAATTAATTTGGAATGTTCCTTCTTTAGTAAGCTGCTTCCATGTTTTACCCTCATCCGTAGAAAGGAACACATTTGCTTTCATTGTAGCAAATACAATTTCAGCTGAATTTTGAGGGTTTTGTGATATATACATAATTGTATCTTTAGGATCTAAAGGTGGAATTTGTATGTTTGTCTCCTCATTTGTAGCAATTGATTTCTTCGTTACGATTTGCTTATTGATAGGCGCGTAAATAACATCTTCATTACTTAATGTAATTGCGGTCGATTCAAGTGATTTAGCGAATATTTCAAACGTATTTCCGTAATCTGTAGATAAGTAAACACCGTCTTTGGCACTTACTGCGACTACACTAGATTGATTCGGATGTACGGAAAAGGAATGAATCGTACTTGAAAGACCTTTTAACTTACTATTTTCCCAATCTTGTCCGTTGTTCGTACTGAAATAAAAACCTTGTTGTAATTTAGAATTTGGACGCTCATTGTATAAATAAATTGCTTCTGTATTATATCCGACAGCAAGGTTATGAAAATCAGATTCTCCGTAAAACGCTAGCTTTTCAAGTGTATTACCGCTATCAGAACTTTTCATTAATCCTAAAGGATTTTTTAAATCTGCTCCTGGTTCAGGATGACCGCTGGCAAAGAACCCGTTCTTCGTTGCCTGAAACCCCATATAATCATGTAATCCAGTCTTAGTTTCAAGCCATTTTCCATCTTGATAAACTTTTATCCCGCTATGAGTGGCGATAGAAACCCCAGATATATTTCCTGCATAGCCAATTCCGTGAATGTGCTCGATTTTTCCAGATGTAATTTCTTTATAGAAGTCTTGCGGACTCGTATTTGCTGTTTCTATATTTTTTGACTCAGATTGCACCGTTTCTTTCTTCACGGGTGCTGTTTCGGTGTTGCTAGAACATCCAGTAATTATGAATAAGGAAGTAATTGCTAACCCTGTTGCTACATAATGTTTCAAAGTTGTGGCTCCTTTCCTATATATGAGATTTTAAGTATATGGAATAAATGTCAAGAAATTGTGGAGTGGTATGCATAATGTAGATTAGATGGGCACTAGTAAGGGGGGATTTTCCTTTTTCTATGAGTACTATTAATTGACGAAAAATTGTAACAATAATAAAATGAATTGATTAGATCATTAGTTTTTTAATCATACATAGAACGCTAGGGGGATTATCATGAAATCAACATTTTTTGCTCAAAATAGAGAACGATTAGCAAACACATTACCAGAGGGATCTATTACGATTTTATTTGCGGGACAAGCACCGCATATGTCAGCTGATGCACATTATAAATTTGTACCGAATCGTAATTTTTACTACTTAACGGGAATCGATGAACCAAATGTTATTTTTATGCTGAAAAAGGTTGGAAGTAGTGTTGAAGAAACACTTTTCATTGAAAAGTCAGATCCAGTAATGGAAAAATGGGTCGGTAAAACAGTTTCTAACGAAGAAGCAGAGAAAATTTCAGGTATAAAGAAAGTTGTATATTTAGATAGCTTTGAAAAGACAATGTCAAATATACTTTTTACAGAAAATGCGAAGCATCTATATTTAGATATAGAACGTCGTGATTGGAATGGTACGGAGACAAAAACATTAGCATTTGCTAAACATGTAAGAGAAAAATACCCACACGTAACAATTGGTAATGTATATCCGAACATTTGTGAATTACGAGTATTTAAAACAGAGGAAGAAATTGAAATTATTAAAGAAGCGATTGCTATAACGAAAGACGGTATTTACAACGTACTTAAGCATGCAAAAGCAGGCATGATGGAGTATGAATTAGAAGCACAATTTGATTTTACACTGAAGTCATCTGGCATTAAGTACCATGCGTTCAATACAATTTTGGCGAGTGGGAAAAATGCTACAGTTCTTCATTATGAAGATAATGATGCACAAATTCAAAATGGTGACTTAGTATTACTAGATTTAGGTGCTCAAAAAGACTACTATAACGCTGATATTAGTTATACATTCCCGGCAAATGGAACATTCTCTAGTCGCCAAAAACAAATTTATAATATTGTATTAAAAGCATTAAAAGAAACAACAGAGATTATTAAGCCAGGATTAAAGTTCGCTGCATTAAATGAGCATACAAAAAAGGTACTGGCAGAAGAGTGTAAAGCAATTGGTTTAATTCAAGAAGATGAAGAGTTATCAAAATACTATTATCATGGTGTCAGCCATTTCCTTGGTTTAGATACACATGATGTAGGAACATATAAAGATAGAGTGTTAGAAGAAGGTATGGTTATAACAATTGAACCTGGTCTTTATATTGAAGGAGAATCAATTGGAATTCGTATTGAAGATGACATTCTTGTAACGAAAGACGGGTATGAAAACTTGTCAAAAGATATCATTAGGGAAGTTGAAGAAATTGAAGAATTTATGAGTGTAAATAATGAACATGTAAAAGGAAACCAAGCTGTAGTAAAATAATAAAAGAGTCATCACTAATTTATTTGAACTTTATCTCGAATCGTGGACAATTAAAAAATCCATGATTCGGGATAGGGTTCTTTTCTTCGAAATACTAATCTTTAATTATTAATCCTAATAAAGTAGCAAACTGAACAGCTTGATATGTCGATACTTTACATCCTCTTAAATCGTTCACTGAAACTGTAAGTGTATCAAAGGTAGAAGAACTAATATCTATCCCCTTCAGTGATGTCTGATCAAAATTAGCTTCATCAAGACTACATAATTGGAATTCAACTTTTTTAAGTTTACAGTCAAAAAAATCTGCATTATTTAATGAAGTTTCATTGAAGATGATTTTTTCTAGTTTAGAATTTCCAAATGCCGCTAAATTCAAAATTGAATTCTCAAATTTAACATTTCCTAAGCTAGATCCTGTGAAATTTACTCCGATTAATTTACTGTTTTTAAATTCGACTCTGTGAACAGAAGAATTGCTTAAATTAACATTTGATAAATCACAGTTTTCAAAACAAACATCTGTAATATCAATATTGCTAAAGTCTGTATTAGTAAACTTACAGTTTTTTATCACCGCATCATATAACCGCACTCTATCTACAGATTCATTCTCGAAAGTGGAGTCTATAATTTCACACACTTCCAATGTTGGATCTTCTTCATAAAAAATATCTTGAAAATTCTTTGAAGATAACTCTGGTGAAATTTTTGGTCTATCAATTTTCATCGTATATCAATCCTCTTCTATTTGATATATTTGTGTAATTTGAGTCCATTGTCTGTGAGGAACATTAGTTCTTATTATACAAAAATCTAAGTTCTTTTGTGAAGAGCATTTTAGCTACATTTTTCTTATTTAATAATAGCAGTGTTATTGTTTCTTAAGAAATAACGTCAAAACAAATACGAGAACGGCTAATATAGTCGCTACAAGGAAAGCATTTTGTATTACTAAAATATTCGTCTCTTGTAATGTCTCCGCTTTTAGTAATTTTCCAATTAGCTTACGTAAGATCTAATTACATCTCCTTATTTTCTTGAAAATCAACTTCTATAATGATTTTGAAAAAGAATAAGGAGGGATTGTCCATGAAGCGAGTTGTATTAGCAGCCGTTACTGTCTCTGTAATATTTTTAATTGCTGCCTGTTCTGTGACGACAAATACAACAAATGATCATAAAAATATGAATGATAACAAAACACTACAGACTGAAACAGCTACAACACCATTGAAGGTTGAAAAAGGGCCAGAAGTTACTTTAATAGCGAAAGAAGAAAAGCAAAAATTAAGTAACGGTGTTATTGTTCCAGTCTGGACATTTAATGGCTCATCTCCTGGTCCAGAAATTCGGGTGAAAAAAGGTGAAAAGGTGAAAGTGACATTAAAAAATGAATTATCTGCACCAGTATCTATTCATTGGCATGGATATCCTGTCCCAAATAACATGGATGGAATTCCGGGCGTGACACAAGATGCAGTTGAACCAGGAAAAAGTTTCACTTACGAATTTGAAGCGAACGTACCAGGAACGTACTGGTATCACTCGCATCAAGATTCTGTAAATCAATTAGATAGAGGTTTGTATGGAGCGCTCATTGTAGAGGATACAAAGGAAAAATATGATAAAGATTACACATTACTGTTGGATGAATGGGTTACAGATAAAGAAGAAATTAAAAAGCAGTTAAAAGAAATGACAAAAGGGCAAATAGGTAATAAATCTAAAGGTGATGAAAATACGAAAAAGAATGATGATAAGAACGGCATGGATCATTCTGGTATGGACATGGGCAGTAATCAAAAAGACTCTGGCAATATGGCAGGAATGGACCATGGAAATATGAAGATGGAAGGTCATGATATGAGTATGTATGATTTATTCACAATCAATGGAAAAAGCGGTGATTTAGTAGTGCCATTGAAAGTGAATAAGGGAGATAAAGTTCGTCTTCGACTTGTTAATGCTGGTTATCTATCACATGATATACATGTTCACGGTCATGATATAAAAGTAATTGCGACAGATGGTCAACCAATAAACAATCCAAAAGTTATAAAGGATAAAGTAATTTCAATCGCACCGGGTGAACGTTATGATATTGAATTTACTGCTAATAATCCTGGGAAGTGGTATGTTGAGGACCATTCAAAAAATAAAGGTGCAAAAGGAATGAAAGCTGTTATTGAGTATGATGGCAGCAAAGAGATGAAAGATAAAGCAGATGAAAAGGGAAAATTAGCGAAATTAGATATGACGAAATATGGTGCTAAAAAATTAGGTAGTTTCACGTTAAATCAAGAGTATACTGCCACATATAATATGGACTTAAATACGCAAATGAATGAAAATGAAATGGTATATACAATTAACGGAAAGGTATTTCCGGATATTGACCCAATTCAAGTGAAAAAGGGTGATTTAGTAAAAGTGAAATTGGTAAATCGTTCTAAAATGGATGATCACCCAATGCATTTACATGGTCACTTCTTCCAGGTGTTGAGTAAAGATGGAAAACCGATAGAAGGTTCTCCAATTGTAAAAGATACATTGAACTTAAAACCAGGAGAAGAATATGAAGTAGCCTTTGTAGCAGACAATCCCGGTGAGTGGATGTTCCACTGTCACGACCTACATCATGCTTCAGCAGGGATGGTAACGGAAGTGAACTATACAGATTATAAATCTGATTATGTTCCAAACCAAAATATTCCTAATAAGCCAGAATAATAGGAAGCAGTTATCCTATGGATAGCTGCTTATTCATTTTTGTTGCAAGTACTAATGTATATGTTGATTATGCCCAGGTGAAGGTGAAGGTGAAGGTGAAGGTGAAGGTGCAGGAGTATGATCTGGGAATGTCGCGAATACGGCAACGATAATTACTACACTAATTGAAAGGAATAACAAAAAACGACGTTGGATAAAAGTAGAAAAGTTCTCCGATAACAATTGAATCACACAGGACATAGTAATCGTTATAGTAAGTAAAAGGCTAATGAACAATATACTATGAGCTTGTTGAGCGTTTAACATTTCTGTAATCATTGCTCCCATCATACTTGCCATTAATCCAGAGAACATTCCTTCTAAAGCAGTATATAGGTGAAAACGTAGACCCACTAAAAAACCGATAAAACCACTAATTAAAATAGCAAGTAAAGTAGAATATAGTAATTCCCCCTTAAAGAGAATGCCTAAATAAAAACCAATACTTAAACCGATACTCATACTAAAAGACATAATAAATACCATATACTCCATTAGGGTACCCTGACGTTTAGAAATATTGGATACAATAAGAATTGAGGTACAGCAAAGTGTTAAGGTAGTTAACGTATAAGCAAACATTATGATACCTCCTTGTCTTATCGTTCATTTCATCATATGTGTACTTATGATAATTTATATCTGCATATTATCTGCACAATTTCATAGATGTAAGCAAAGGAACGCTTGATTTTTTAGGGCGTCTTTTTTAATTGTAAGCATGTGAAAGAAATTGTTATATTGTGAGTTTCTATTGTGAAGCCATAAAGAATAAGCGTATAATATTATAGGTCTCCCATTTGCGAGACAAACCGCGAATGATAAATAAGATTGTTGTTTTATCATCGCTTCTAAACATATAGACAATGAAAGTAACACTGGAATACAGATAGGGAGTTATAAAATGAAATTAATTATTGCCGAGAAACCAGATCAAGGGTTGGCTCTTGTTTCACAGTTTAAATATCGCCGGAAAGATGGATATTTAGAGGTAGAAGCGAATGAGTTATTTCCAAATGGAGCGTACTGTACATGGGCAATTGGTCATTTGACGCAGTTATGTAATCCAGAGCATTATCACGCAGAGTGGAAAAAATGGTCACTTAATACATTACCGATGATTCCAGAGCGTTTTCAATTTGAAGTAACAAAGTCAAAGTATAAGCAATTTAACGTTGTGAAACAGCTGTTACATAATCCACAGGTAACAGAAATTATTCACGCAGGCGATGCTGGGCGTGAAGGGGAACTAATCGTACGAAATATTATTAATCTTTGTAACGTGCAAAAGCCGATGAAGCGTCTATGGATTTCGTCTTTAACGAAGCAAGCTATTTATCAAGGGTTTAAAAATTTACTTGACGAATCAGATACAATTAATACGTATTACGAAGCATACACAAGATCTTGTGCCGACTGGGTTGTTGGTATGAATGCATCACGTGTGTTTAGTATTTTGTTAAAGAAAAAAGGAATGAATGATGTATTTTCTGCTGGTCGTGTCCAAACACCAACGTTAGCATTGATTGTAAAGCGTGAGAAAGAAATTGAAAACTTTAAGTCAGAGCCTTTCTGGGAAGTGTTTGCAACCTTTAATATAGAAGGAAAGAAATATGACGGGAAATGGGAGAAGGATAATGAATCCCGCTTAAAAGACCCTGATATGGCGAATAAAATTGCGGCATTTTGCCAAGGGAAACCGGCTGTTGTGAAGGAAATGAAAACGGAGCGTAAAGAGTTTCAGCCGCCGCTTTTATTCAACTTATCATCACTGCAAGCAACGGCAAATAAAGCCTTTAAGTTTTCACCGAAAAAGACGCTTGATATAACGCAAGCACTCTATCAAAAAGGGATTGTTTCTTATCCACGTTCAGATTCTAACTATGTTACTCAAGGAGAAGCAGCGACGTTCCCTGATATTTTACAGAAGTTAAGTCAGTTTGATGAATATAAAGGTTTATTACCGGCTCCGGTTGAATCCATTATGAACAATAAGCGTTATGTAAATGAAAAGAAAGTAACAGATCACTACGCGATTATTCCGACAGAGCAAGTTACAAACCCAAGCAGACTATCAGGTGATGAAAAGAAAATATACGATATGATCGTAAGAAGGCTTATTGCAGCTCATTATGAAGTTGCAATCTTTGACTATACAACGATTGTAACGCTTGTAGATGAACGTGCTGAATTCATTTCAAAAGGAAAACAGCAAATTCAAGAAGGTTGGCGTAAAGTTATTTTCCAAGACGATAAAGATGACGAAACCATTCTTCCAATTGTAGCTGAAGGTGAAGAAGGAAAAGTTGTAAAGGTGAAAGTGAAAGAAGGAAAAACACAGCCACCGAAGCGTTATACAGAAGGACAACTTATTACGTTAATGAAAACAGCTGGTAAGTATTTAGAGAATGAAGAGCTAGAGAAGGTATTGAAGAAAACAGAAGGTTTAGGTACGGAAGCGACCCGCGCAGGGATTATTACGATGCTGAAAGACCGTAAATATATAGATGTAAAGAAAAACCAAGTGTATGCGACTGATAAAGGAAAAGTATTAATTACCGCAATTGGTGACAAAATACTAGCTTCACCGGAAATGACTGCGAAATGGGAACAACGTCTTGCGGAAATTGGTGAAGGTACAGCTTCACCAGCAACTTTTATGGAACAGACGAAAAAGCTATCAGCTAAAATTATTGAAGACGCAGTGGAAATGTCTGAGAAGTGGGATTTCACGGGACTACATGTTGAATCGATTGAACGAAAAGGATCGAAATTTACAACGGGTAAAAAGGTTGGTAGCTGTAAAAAATGTGATGGCGATGTAATTGATAAGTCAACGTTTTACGGTTGTTCTAACTATAATACAACGCAATGTGATTTCACCATTTCAAAGAAGATATTAAGTAAAACAATTTCGCAAAAGAATATGACAAAGCTCTTAAAAGGTGAAAAGACTGATTTAATTAAAGGTTTTAAAAAGGGCGAGAAAACGTTTGATGCGAAATTAGAGTGGAAAGATAATAAGATTAATTTTGTATTTGAGAATTAATTTGTTAAAAGAGCATGACATAAAACTGTCATGCTCTTTTGTTTTTTTCTTTTATATAAAATTTAACGATAAAAAAATCCTTTAAATAATATTTTTTTATTGTAAAACGATAAATTATGTATTAAAATCAAAATCATAATAAATGAGTGAGGTGCTTTTGTTAAAAGGTAACAACCTTATTTTTAAAATTAGAGGAGGTATAACTATGAACATTAACAATTTGATTGTTAAACATATGGATAACCCCCATGAGTTGGAGAAGATGTATAGAAAAGATCCGAAAGCTTTTAAAAAAGCATTCTCACAAGCATGGGACCAAAACCCTGATTCTCAAATTCTAGGTGCTTGGTATGAAAGGTTGCATTTCAAGGAGAAAGTAAATAAAGAAAAAACATCTTTGTTTCAAAAAGGTTTCTTATTCATGGGCCTTTTAGCTATTCTGGCCGGCATAAGCACCAGGATCATTTTCCACTTTGTTGAGCAGGAAGCAATTGCTCCAATAAACTTGGCTTTTGGTGTAATTCCCTTTATTGCTGCTTATTTTGTTTACAATAATAAGCCGAAAAAAAGTATTATTTATTCCCTTATAGCGTTATTCCTAGTTTCCGGGGTGTATCTTAATACATTGCCAATAAATTATCAAGACAGTACCATACTTGCTTATTTACATCTTCCTATATTTTTATGGGTCTTAGTAGGGCTTGCGTTTACAGGAAATGAATATTCAAAAGGCGGTACAAGATTAGCCTATATTAAATTTAATTTAGAATATTGTCTTCTCTACGGGAGCATGGCAGTGAGCGGAATGATACTAGCAATATTCACCATGCGTTTATTTAGCTTTGTTGACTTAGATATAGGAGAATTCTATTTTAGTAATGTTGTTTTATTTGGAGCAGCGGCTCTCGCTATTGTGGCTGCATACTTAGTATCAATGAATCTTAAGCTTGCTAAAAATATTACACCATACATATCTAAAATTTTTAGTCCTCTCGTCCTGATCACGTTGCTTATCTATCTTATAACGGTAATTTGGGTGGGGGAAAATCCGTTCTTGGATCGCAATTTCCTAATGGCTTTCAACGGAATACTCCTTGGTGTATTGGCTGTTACCATATTTTCTATCGTTGAAAGTGACTCGGACGAGAAAAAGAACATTTCAGATTATATAAATTTTTCCTTAATTGTTCTGGCACTTATTATTGACACTGTCGCATTGTCAGCCATAGTATTCAGACTTTCTTCTTACGGGATTACGCCTAATAGACTTGCTGTTTTAGGTGTAAACATACTGATTTGGGCAAATCTCATTTGGATTATGTTTTCCTATATGCGTTTCTTGCAAAACAAATCAGGACCAAAAGCTATCCAAGATGCCATTACGAAGTATTTGCCAATCTACGGACTTTGGGCAGCTTTCGTTATATTTACGTTTCCTATCATTTTTAATTAGAAAGGATCTGTTAATGTAACGAAATGTTAATTCTCTATAACATATAAAATTTTTAGAGCCCATCGATTTATAATTGGTAGTATTATGTTTGTAGTTTCGGTAATTTCATTTGTAATGATAAATAAGAAATAAGTGTTGTATGTAATCTTTCCATAATAAAAAACGTCC
>NZ_JH414709.1:94417-159241 GCF_000238655.1 Bacillus sp. 7_6_55CFAA_CT2
AACGTCCCAAAATGGGACGTTTTTTATTATGCGTATTGCCGTTTTTTCTTAATAAGCAACAAAACTTGTGACACACAAGCTAGTACTGGTAACTCAATCAATGGTCCAATAACGAGTGCAAGTGCGATAAGAGGTTCGTCTGGAAAAGCGGTTACAGCGATAGCGAGTGCAACAGGTGAGTTTCTTGCTAACGTTGTTAAGCTTAGACTTACTGTATCTTTGTAAGATAAATGCATCATGCGCCCGATAAATTGTCCTAGTAAAAAATTAATGATGAAGAACAATAGAACAGGAACGAGTAATAATAAAACAACATTCATATTTTGTAGTAAATATTTACCTTGTGATGCAAACATCGCTACTATTGCTAAACTTAAAAATACAATTTGAGCAGAGCTGAAAAACGGAATGAGTTTATTCTCGAGAGTTTCAGCTTTTTTCATTTTATTCATAATGAACTTTGTAGCGTGTGCAAGTATAAATGGTAAGACGATTACGATAACAATACTTTCTACTAAAACAGAAATCGCTACAGTTTTCATGACACCAGCAAATAAAAATAAATAAATGGGAAGGAGTAGAACTTGCAAAATTAAATTTACAGGTAAAATTGCAGTAGAAAGTGCTACATTACCTTTCGCTATTTCAGTAAAGATTAAGTACCAATCTGTACATGGAGTAACCATTAACATTATAAATCCAACCCAAAGTGCTGGATGATCGGAAAGAAATAGTGCTCCTAACCCCCAAGCGAGTAAAGGTGTCCATAAGAAGTTAATAGTAAGACTTGTTCCAGCAAATTTTAAATTGCGAAATCCGTTTTTTATTTCTTTTAATGGAATGCTGAGGAATAATCCATATAGCATGAAAAATAAGAAGGGGACAATAAATTTGTCTGAATACGTATGTATCATATTAAATTGTCCGAGTACGATGCCGCATGTAACAGCAAAAAGAATAATAAAAGTTTGAATCTTTTCTATAGTGCTCATGAATAAATCCTTTCTATATATGAATTTTCCTCTCTAAGTTTATTATACAAGTAATAAAGATGTATTTGGTGTTCAATTGTATCTCGCTTAATATTTTTAAGTCGAGATTTTATTTTTTATTAAAAGTTACTTGACTAAAGTAAGTGGCTATATTACAATCACTTACATAAGGTAATTAAATAACAAAAAGTTACAATGGCGTAACTTAAGGTATCTATTGGAACTTTTTCTTAGAATAAGAATTTTTATGATGATGAATAATGAATATGAAAAGAAAGATTAGGTGAAGAAAATGGGACTATTTAGCTCATTATTTGGTAAAAAAGAAGAAAATAAGAATGTAGAGGGGAATAAAAAAATGTCAAAAGTATTATTTGTAAAAGCAAACGATCGTCCAGCGGAGCAAGCAGTTAGTTCAAAAATGTATGAAACATTTGTAAGTACTTATAAAGAAGCAAATCCAAATACAGAAATTACGGAATTAGATTTATTTGCATTAGATCTTCCTTATTACGGAAATATCGCGATTTCAGGTGGATATAAACGTAGCCAAGGTATGGAGTTAACAGCTGAAGAGGAGAAGGCAGTTGCTACAGTAGATCAATATTTAAATCAGTTTTTAGAAGCTGATAAGGTTGTATTTGCATTCCCATTATGGAACTTTACAGTACCAGCACCATTAATCACATATATTTCATACTTATCTCAAGCTGGAAAAACGTTTAAATATACAGCAAATGGCCCAGAAGGTTTAGTTGGTGGTAAGAAAGTAGTTGTGTTAGGTGCTCGTGGTTCAGATTACTCTTCAGAACAAATGGCTCCTATGGAAATGGCAGTTAATTACGTAACAACTGTACTTGGATTCTGGGGAATTACAAATCCAGAGACAGTTGTAATTGAAGGACACAATCAATATCCAGATCGTTCACAACAAATTGTTGAAGAAGGTCTAGAAAACGTTAAAAAAGTAGCAGCGAAATTTTAATTTATGATAGTAAATGGAAAAACCAACATGGATGACCGTGTTGGTTTTTTAGTCTATTTTTCATGTTAAAAAATGTATATTTATAAAATAAAAGAAAAGTTCGAAAATAGTATTGCAAAATATTATATAGCAAACTATAATGAGTTCAAGAATAGTTGATACTTAAATTAAATATTCAGAAAATTCAATTAGTTAAAATTGGAAAATGAGATAAGGAAATTTGAATGGGGGTTATATTATGGCGAATAAAGTACCGTTTTCGTTCATAGTAGTTATTGGATTAATGTTATTTGCACTATTTTTTGGAGCAGGAAATTTAATTTTCCCAGCGATGCTTGGTCAATCAGCAGGAGAGAATGTATGGATTGCTAACGCTGGATTTTTAGTAACTGGTGTTGGATTACCATTACTAGGTGTACTAGCATTTGGTTTTTCAGGTAAAGATGATTTACAGTCATTAGCAAGTCGTGCTCACCCAGTGTTCGGGATTGTATTTACAACAGTTTTATACTTAGCGATCGGTCCATTATTTGCAATACCGAGAACAGGAAATGTATCTTATGAAATTGGTCTTAAGCCGTTTATGCCAGAGGGAGTAGGTTCTACACCTTTAATTCTTTTCACAATTATATTCTTTAGCATCACTTGTTTTTTTTCGCTAAATCCCGCGAAAATTGTCGATATTGTTGGAAAAATTTTAACGCCAATTAAGTTGACTTTCATCGGTATTTTAGTAATCGTTGCTTTTATACATCCGATTGGAGATATGCAAGCACCAGTGGAAGCTTATACATCACATGCATTCTTTAAAGGATTCCAAGAAGGATACTTAACGATGGATACGCTTGCATCATTCGTATTCGGGATTATCATCATCAATGCTATTAAAGAAAAAGGTGCGAAAACGAAAACACAAATTATGGTCGTTTGTGCAAAAGCGACAATAATTGCAGCATCTATTTTAGCAATTATCTATACAGCTCTTTCTTATATGGGTGCTTCAAGTGTTGCAAAGCTTGGACATTTAGAAAACGGCGGAGAAGTATTAGCGAAAGTTTCTAACTACTATTTCGGATCATATGGCGGAGTATTATTAGGATTAATGATTACAGTAGCTTGTTTAACAACTAGTGTGGGACTTGTATCAGCATGTTCTTCATTCTTCCATAAGTTATTCCCAAATGTTCCTTACAAAGCAATTGCAATCACGCTATGTGTATTTAGTGCAATTGTTGCAAACGTAGGATTAACACAGTTAATCGCAGTTTCTGTTCCAGTATTAACAGCAATTTATCCACTAGCAATCGTATTGATTTTCTTAACATTCTTCCATTCATTATTCAAAGGAAGAGCTGAAGTTTATCAAGTGAGCTTAATCGTAACATTTATCATCAGCTTATTCGATGGATTAAGTGCAGCTGGAGTTAACATTGAAGTAGTAAGCCAAGTGTTCACTAAATTCCTTCCGATGCAGGAAGTAGGATTAGGCTGGATCTTCCCAGCGATTATCGGTGGATTTATCGGATATGGCATTAGCGTTGTAAAAGCAAAAAATCAAGTTCAACCAGCAACTAGAGCGGATAAGAAAATAGGTTAAATAAAAAGTTATAGAACTTGTTCTATAACTTTTTTGTTACTATTAATAATGAGAAAAAATAAAGTAGTAGGGGAAATAAAATGAAAAAAACAATTGATCATATCGGAATCGCAGTTCGTGATATAGATAGTACCATACGTTTTTATGAACAGGTTCTATCAGGAGAATTAATAGATCGTTACGTAAGTGAGGCACCAGGTGTAGAAAGCGAAGTAGCCATTCTTGAAGTGGATGGAGATAGAATTGAATTACTTGCGCCGACAAATAACACCACTTCACCAATTGCCCGATTTATAAAACAAAAAGGTAAAGGTGTACATCATGTTGCGTATCGTGTCGATGATTTAGATGTGGCTCTAGAAGAGTTAAAAGAACAAGGTATTCGGACATTAGAGCATACACTACGCATTAATAAGCACGGTAGAAGGTTAATTTATCTTAACCCAGCGGATACTGAAGGAACGATTATCGAGTATTGTGATTATCCGGAAGAGAAATAGAAGAGGGATATTTTTTAAAGGTGTTACGTAATAACGTAATACCTTTTTATTTATGTATTTCACATTTTCTTCACAAATGATTCACGATAACTTTTCTTCTTTGATAACTTACATAAATATATTTTATGATATAATAACAATCGGCTTTAAAAATGTAAGTTGTATCTATCGTGATAGTTACTATTATATTAGAAGTTTATATTTAATCAGGTTAATATTTCGCCCGAGAATCAAACTTCGGAAGTTAAAGTAATGAAAATAGAGCAATGAGGAAGAAAGAAGTGAAATGAGTGTGAAAGTAATGAGAAGATTAGGGACATGGCTATTACTTGTGTGTGTGCTTATCATATTGATACCGCAAAGTGCATCTGCTCATGCGTACGTTGTGAAATCAAACCCTACTGAAAATGAAACATTGAAGAAAGCACCATCTGTTGTAAAAATCGAATTCGATGAGGACATACAAGTTTCAAGTTTTAATACATTGTACGTGAGAGATACATCAGGTAAAAGGGTCGATTTAAAAGATGCTCATATTGATAAAAAAAATAAAAAGCTATTAGAAGCTGGATTAAAAGACAATCTCAAAAATGGTCTTTACTCTATTCAGTGGAAAGTGATTTCAGCTGATGGACATCCAATTCAAGGAGTTATCCCGTTCCGGGTTGGATTAGCGGAAGCGGAAACAGACGATATACAAGTGGAAGAGATGGGCTACGTCCCACAAATCGATATGATTATGGAACGTGGAATTTTATATACAAGTTTCTCACTATTTATAGGAGTGCTATTCTTTAATCTTATTATGTATAAAGGCAATGCAACCTCGGTTCGATCAAGGAGTAAGAACATAATATGGATCTCTTTATTTGGGATATTGATTAGCTTGTTATTCAATCTACCACTGCAAGCGAAAATAAATGCTGATGTTTCATGGCTAGAAGCATTCAATCCTTTACTATTAAAAGAAACATTACAGCTTTCTGTTTTTGGTTATGTATGGATTACTCAAATGGTTCTCATTAGTACGCTTATAATTGTTACGTATTTTGCGGTGAAGCATGAGAAGTTTTCGTCGTTTAAAGTATGGAGTATTCCAATACTATTGTTTATAGGGCTACTTGTTATGAAGGCCTTTAATAGTCACGCATACGGTTTAAAGTTTAAAGACATTGCTGTCGTTATGGATTTTCTACATTTATTAGCAGCTTCATTATGGGTTGGTGGTTTATCATCTATTATTCTTCTTTTATGTAAAGAGGATAATAAGTGGCATATGTATTGGGATATGATTAAGCGTTTTTCACCGTGGGCAACAGGTGCTGTCATTGTGATTTTAATAACAGGCCTTTTTAATAGTACATTTTTTATTCCAACAATCCACTCGTTATTTGATACGAAGTATGGATTGGCTTTATTAGCAAAGATACTATTATTTATTTTCATGGGGATATTGGGAATTATTCATTATGTGAAAGGGAGAATAAGAGCGCAGCAAGGATTAGGAGCTACGGTGAAAGTAGAGTTTGTCATTGGAATTATCATTTTCGTAATCGTAGCTTTTATGACAAACGTACAAACACCACCGATGCCTCCTACTGGACCATTTACAGAGAGTAAGCAATTAGATAATGGATATGAACTTACGCTAAATGTAAGTCCGAATAAGGTAGGACAAAATAAATTCCATATTACACTAAAGGACGAAAAGGGACAGCCTGTTACTGATATGGAACAAATGATATTGACGACTCAATCATTAGATATGAACATGGGAAAAGGTTCATTTAAAGTTTCAGTAGTTTCACTAGGAGAATATGAAGCAGAAGGTATGTATATTAATATGACAGGAAACTGGAATATACATGTTCATGGATTAACAAAATCTCTTGATAGTTTCGATACAGATTTTAAATTTATTGTAGGTGGCAGATAAAATTTTACCAATCATGCTGCTAGCGAGTAGCAGGATAAACAGATGTTATAGATGAAAAGGAGTAAATAGAAAATGAAACGTATAAAAAAATTAGGAACAACAATGATCGCAACAATTATTGCAATGGGAATGTTTTCGTTACCTGTTAGTGCGCACGTCACTGTAAAACCAGCAACTTCTGACGTTGGTTCTTGGGAGACTTATACGATAAAAGTACCAGTTGAAAAAAATGTAGCAACGACAAAAGTTACACTGAAAATACCGTCTGGAGTGGAGTTCCAACAGTATGAACCAGTGCCAGGATGGAAAGTTGAGGAGCAAAAAGATAATGCCGGAAAAGTTAAAACTGTAGTATGGGAAGCGACAGGAGAAGGAATTTTAACAGGTCAGTTCCAGCGATTTACTTTCGTCGCTAAAAATCCGGATAAAGAGCAAAAAATAGCTTGGGACGCATATCAACAATATAAAGATGGAGAAATTGTTGAATGGACAGGTGATGAAAAAGCTGAAAAACCGCATTCACTTACTACAATTGCAAAAGGTACGTCATTAACAGGAGAACATGGTGAAGTGTCTAGTGTAGAAAAAAATGAAGGTACTAGTAATATGCAATTGATAGCAATTGTCTTATCTATTTTTGCCATAGTATCGTCGGTAAGTGCGTGTGTTTTTGTAGTACGTCGTAAAAAGTAAGACGTAAGAAAGAGCCTACAAACAGTAGGCTCTTTCTTACGTTTATTTCAATTCAACTTGCTGCCTTACAGCAAGTGTTTTCGGTTTTATATTTACAAAACAAATACTCACAACAATAAATAATAGTCCGATGAATAAGCTAATGGTAATAGCCTCATGTAAGAAAATTGAACTTACAATAATAGCTATTAGTGGAATGAGGAATGTATAAGCCCCAACTTTACTTGCTTCACCAGCTCCAACAAGTGTGAAGTATGCAAGCCACCCCATTGCAATAACAAAGAATGAAATAAAGAGAAGTACGCTAACAAATGGCATACTCCAAGCGATACTAGACCAGCTTTCAAACTCTGAACCAAATCCAATTAAGCAAAGGCCACCAATAATAAGCTGAAGTGTTACCATCCAAATGGCATTAACACGGTGACCAGTCTTCTTAATAAATACTGTGCCAAGTGCCCAGCCGATAGCGCATCCTAACGCGAGAAGGATTCCAATGATAGAAATATGTCCTGTTAAACTGCTAGAGCTAATAACACCTACACCAATAAATCCGAGAACAAGCCCGAAAATTTTCAAGCCGTACATTGATTCTTCAAGCCATATCCACGAGAAAATACCGAGTAAAACTGGTTGTAGAAATACAATGGCGGAAAATAACCCAGCAGGCATATATTGAAGGCCGACAGTTTGTAATCCGTAAAATATAATGATGTTAAGTAAAGAAGAAATAACGTATAAATGCCACGTTTCTTTTAAATGTAACTCTTTGTATTTCGGTAATGCGAACAGGAGTAAAATGAATCCTCCAATTAAAGTTCGAACGCCTGCAAATAAAACAGGTGGTGTATAATGCAGGGCAAACTTTGATAAAGGCCAATTGATTCCCCACATGAAAACGAGAAAGGTAAGGATGATGGCCGTCTTAGTTCGAGAAAGCTGTGTCACTGAAAGACCTCCTTGTTGTTATTCATTTCACTATGATATGATATCGACTGTAATAAATAAAATGAATCTTTTTTATGAGGAGTATAAGTGATTAGTTATGACCATTACACAACTGCAAGTATTAATAAAAACTGTTGAGTTAGGTAGTTTTACGAAAGCTGCCAGGGTATTAAATATGACGCAGCCAGCTGTTAGTCATGCGATTTCAAGTATTGAGTCAGAGTTAGGAGTTACTATTCTTATACGTGATAAACGAAAAGGGCTCCTCGTTACGGATGTAGGAAACAGGATTCTTGTACATATTAGAGAGATTTTGAACGGTGTAGAGAAGATTGAACAAGAAGTTGCGATGGAGAAAGGACACGAAGTTGGGACGATTCGAATTGGTAGTTTTCCGAGTGCTTCTGCACATTTCTTACCCAAAATGATAAACCTTTTTAAGGAGAAGTATCCGAAATTAGAAGTGGTTCTTTGTGAAGGAACGATTAAAGAAGTTGAAGATTGGTTAGTATCGAGGGTTATTGATATAGGAATTGTTATTTTGCCTAATAAAGATATGGAGATTGTTCCATTAACGAAGGGGAAAATGGTTGCTATCTTAAGAGAGGATCATCCTCTCTGTAAGAAGGACTCTATTACAATTAGTGATTTAGAGAATGAACCAATCATATTATGTAAGGGCGGATACGAACCACCTATTATTGATATGTTTAAACAAGCAAACGTACCACTTCGGGCTGAGTATGTAATTTCGACAGTTACTACAGCTTTAAATATGATTCAAGAAGGATTAGGCATTGCAATATTAGCTGAATTATCTTTAACGAATTTACCAAAAAATGTGCAAACGAGAGAATTGGAACCACAAGTATGGAGAGAAATTGCTTTAGCTGTTCCTTCATTAAAGGATTCTTCAATCGCTGTGCAGCTATTTATTGAAGAATTTCAATCGCTATTTGCAGAATAAAAAGAGGTGTCTCATATATCATAATGGGACACTTTTTAATTTACTTATAAAAAATCTATGAAAAGGATTGACTTATTTTTCAGTTGTAACTATAATGATTACATCGAGGTGGTGATTACGATGAAAATTAGTAGCCGCTTTTCCATAGCTGTTCATATTTTATCTATTTTGAAAAACAATCCATCTTCACTTTGTACTTCAGACTATATGGCTGAGAGTGTCAATACAAATCCAGTAGTCATTCGTAAAATCATGTCGTACTTGAAACAAGCTGGCTTTGTTTACGTAAATCGTGGACCGGGTGGCGCGGGATTACTAAAGGATTTACATGAAATCACATTGTTAGATGTGTATCATGCAGTGAACGTAGTCGAAGAAGACAAGCTATTTCATATTCACGAGCAACCAAATCCAGATTGTCCAATTGGGGCGAATATTCAAGCGGTGTTAGAAATTATTTTAATTCAAGCACAATCCGCGATGGAAGAAGTTTTGAGAAATATTACGATGGGGCAGTTGTTTGAAACTTTGCAAGAAAAAATGAATGCTTAAATAATATTTATATTTTTTTATCATTAATGTAACTGATTTGATTACAACGATAAGGTAAGGTGTAAAAGTTATGACTGTAAAAATGAAAGTATACTCAGATTTTATATGTCCGTTTTGTTTTTTAGCAAAAGGTCCATTAGATGAGGTAGCGAAAGAGAAAGATGTAGAGATTGAATGGATGCCATTTGAATTACGTCCAAGTCCATATTCAAAAATAGATCCATGGAATGAACCAGAAAAATTAGGTTCATGGGATGCTTTCATTCTTCCGACAGCGAAGAAATTAGGAATCGATATGCGCTTGCCACGTGTTTCACCGCACCCATATACACATTTAGCTTTCGAAGGATGTCAATTTGCAAAAGAACGTGGACTAGGTAATGAGTATCACCACCGCGTATTCACAGCATTTTTCCAAGAAGAGCAAAACATTGAAGATATTGATGTGTTAACAAAATTAGCGGTAGAAGTAGGACTTCCTGAAGCAGAATTTAAAGATGCTTTAGTAACTCGTAAATATAAGGAAAAACATCAAGAAGCAATTCAGCACGCATATGATGAAGCGAATATTATGGCTGTTCCAACTGTCATGATTGGAGATGAAGTCATTCAAGGGCTTGCTAGTAAAGAAACACTAGAAAGGGTCATTGATAAAGAAATTGAAAAGGATAAAACAAATTCATTTGAAGGTATGCAATGTAATACCGATGGATATTGCTAATTCGCTTGTTATGAAATAACAAAATAAATTATAAAACAAACATTTGGAGGAATTAAAATGTCAGCAACTACAACAAACTTAAAAGAAGCAATCGTGAACCGCCGTTCAATTCGTAAAGTAGCAAAAAACGATGCAATTACGAAAGAAAGAATTGAAGAAGTGTTAAAAACAGCTTTACACGCACCAACATCTTTCAATATGCAAAGTGGTCGTATGGTTGTATTAATGGATGGAGAGCATGAAAAGTTTTGGGATATCGTTAAAGAAACACTAAGAGCACGCGTACCAGCAGAAAACTTTGAAGCGACTGTAGAAAGACTAAAAGGCTTCCATGCAGGTGTAGGAACAGTTCTATTCTTTGAAGATCAAGCAACTGTAGAAAAAATGCAAGAAAATGCCCCATTATATAAAGATCAGTTCCCATTCTGGTCTCATCAAGGAAATGCGATGTTACAACATACTGTGTGGATGCTATTATCTGCTGAAGGAATTGGAGCGTCATTACAACATTACAACCCAATCGTAGATGCTGAAGTGAAAGAAACTTGGAACATTCCGGCAGAGTGGAGCTTAGTAGGTCAAATGCCATTTGGTGAACCAAACGAACAACCAGCAGAAAGAACGTTCTTGCCTACTGAAGATGTAGTGAAATTTTATTAAGAAATACAATATGTAACGAGAAGGAAGCTGTGCTTAAAAACAGCTTCCTTTTTTGTAGTGGTGTTAATTTATGCGCATTTAGGGAAGAAATATAAGAAATAATACGGTGAAAAAGGAAGTGAAAATATGAGTGATGATAAAAAATATACAGTGGTAGGTACTGATGTTGAGGAAGTAAAGCGTTTAAATAAAAATTCAGGGTTAACGTATAATCAAGTGAAAGAAATGTTAGCAAAGCAAATGCAAAAAAAGAAGTAATTAGATTGAAATCTTTCATTTTTTCATTTAGCATTTTGATTGGAGAGAGTTAAGTAAAAGGTAACTCTCTTTTTTGTATAGCTAAGCAACTTATAGAGTGGAGGAAGCAACATGAAGAAATGGGTAAAGGTAACGCTGTCTATCACTGGAGGCATTGTCTTATTAGCGTGTGCTGGTGGATATTACGTGTATAAAAATTATTTTCCAAAGGAACCTGAGCGTATTGTATATGATAAAGAAAGAGTGCTACAACCAATACATAATCAGCTTAAAGGAATCAATATAGAAAATGTAAAGATAAAAGAAAAAGAAGTCGTAAATGCGACTGTAGATGAGCTTCAAAAAATGATTGATGATGGAAAGTTGTCATATGAAGAATTAACGAGTATTTATCTCTTTAGAATACAAGAACATGATCAAAATGGAATAACATTAAATTCTGTTACAGAGATAAATCCTAATGCGATGGAAGAAGCAAGAAAGTTAGATCAAGAGCGGGGTAGAAACAAAAATTCGAATTTATATGGTATTCCTGTCGTTGTAAAAGATAATGTACAGACGGAAAAAGTGATGCCGACTAGTGCAGGAACTTATGTATTAAAAGATTGGATTGCAGATCAAGACGCAACAATTGTGAAGCAGTTGAAAGAAGAAGGAGCATTTGTTTTAGGAAAAGCGAATATGTCTGAGTGGGCGAACTATTTATCTTTTACAATGCCAAGTGGGTATAGCGGGAAGAAAGGACAAAATTTAAACCCGTACGGTCCGATTACATTCGATACTTCAGGATCAAGTTCAGGATCTGCTACAGTAGTTGCAGCAGATTTTGCACCGCTTGCAATTGGAACAGAAACGACGGGATCGATTGTTGCACCCGCGGCGCAGCAATCAGTAGTTGGGTTACGTCCATCTTTAGGTATGGTAAGCAGAACAGGAATTATTCCGTTAGCTGAAACTCTTGATACAGCAGGACCTATGGCAAGAACGGTAAAAGATGCAGCAACATTATTTAATGCAATGATAGGTTATGACGAAAAAGATGTTATGACAGAAAAAATGAAAGATAAAGAAAGAATTGATTATACAAAGGATTTATCGATAGATGGATTAAAAGGGAAAAAGATAGGGCTTCTTTTTTCTGTAGACCAACAAGGTGAAAATAGAAAAGCAGTAGCAGAAAAAATTAGAAAAGACCTTCAAGATGCAGGTGCGATATTAACTGATAATATCCAGTTAAGTGCTGAGGGTGTAGATAATTTGCAAACATTAGAATATGAGTTCAAGCATAATGTAAACGACTATCTTTCACAGCAAAAGAATGTACCGGTAAAATCGTTAGAAGAGATTATAGCGTTTAATAAAAAGGATAGTAAAAGACGAATAAAATACGGACAAACATTAATTGAAGGGTCTGAAAAATCTGTTATAACGAAAGAAGAGTTTGAAAACGTAGTACAAACGAGTCAAGAAAATGCAAGAAAAGAGCTAGATAGGTATTTAGTAGAAAAAGGTTTGGATGCTCTAGTTATGATTAATAACGATGAAGTTCTTCTATCAGCTGTAGCTGGTTATCCGGAATTAGCGGTTCCTGCTGGATATGATAAAAATGGAGAACCAATCGGTGTAGTGTTTGTAGGGAAACAGTTTGGTGAAAAAGAGCTTTTCAATATTGGATATGCGTATGAACAGCAGTCTAAAAATAGAAAATTACCTAGTTTATAAAAGATTATATGAAAAATAACTGGAATCTAACAATATGAAAAGAAAAAAAGGATTCTTCTCAATTAGTAAGAAAGATTGTCTATAGGAGTTCATAAAATGTAATATATTCAATTTCCATCCATTGAAGGGGGAGGTTAATTCTTAATGAATGAAGTAAAGAGTTTTTTTCGAAGTAGAGGGTTTCAACGGTTTCTCGTTTTAATAATAGTAGCGCTTGTATTATACGCATTAAAAAGTATGATTAATTTAATATTAATTACGTTTATACTGACGTTTTTTAATGGATCGATTTCAACGTTTTATTTCAAGAAAATTGAAAGTAAACCGGAAAATTGTTATTGCATGTTTATATATAATATTGGTTTCCTTTATAGGCACAACGTTATATAAATATTTACCTGTGCTGACGATACAAATTTCACAATTAATTTATCAGTTTAAACTATTTTTTCAAAATCCACCTGATAATGAAATCGTTAAATATGCACTTTCGACAATTAATGGGATGGAAGTATCAAAATATATAGAACAAGGTGTAGATGTCATCTATCAATCGATAGCAAATATAGGGAAGGTAAGTTTACAAATATTATTATCTCTAATTTTAAGCTTATTTTTCTTATTAGAAAAAGAGCGTATTATTACATTTACATCTAAGTTTAAAGATAGTAAGTTAAAAATCTTTTATGAGGAAATTGCATATTTTGGTGAAAGATTTGCAAGATCGTTCGGCAAAGTAATTGAGGCTCAGTTTTTAATTGCCGTTGTAAATTGTATTCTTACTGTCATTGCATTAATCGTTTTAGGATTTCCACAGCTACTTGTATTAGCTGTTATGATTTTCTTACTAGGGTTGATTCCTGTTGCAGGTGTGATTATTTCTTTGTTTCCACTTTGTATCATTGCTTACAACGTAGGCGGAGTTATGTACGTAGTATACATACTCGTATTCATAACAGTAATCCATGCTCTTGAAAGTTATTTTTTAAATCCGAAGTTTATGTCTGCAAAAACAAATTTACCAATATTCTACACATTTATGATTCTTATCTTCTCAGAGCATTTCCTCGGAATATGGGGGCTTATTATCGGGATACCAATCTTTATCTTTTTATTAGATGTACTTGATATAAATAATGAGGATGCGACTAAAAAATAAGAAATGATAGAAAATCACTAAAAAGTCATAGGAGATAATGAAAATAAAAAGCAATACCAAAATAAATTGGATTGCTTTTTATCTTAATTAAAGAACCGGAGCCATTGTTTCTTTCAATACTTGAACAGAGTGGTCGAATTTTAATTCTTCATCTTCACTTAATTCAACCTCTAAAATTTCACGAACACCGCCGCGATTTAAAACAGCAGGTACCCCAATATAAACATCTTTTTGACCGTATTGACCTTCTAAGTAAGCTGATACAGTTAATACACTATTTTCGTCGTTTAAAATTGCTTTTGTAACACGTAGAAGTGACATACCGATACCATAATAAGTTGCGCCTTTACGCTCAATAATATGGTAAGCTGCATCACGGACGTTTATGAAAATTTTGTCTAAATCTTCTTGATTATACGTGTTGTCTTTTTCAAGCAGTGTTTGTAGTTTTTGGATACCAACGGAAACATGGCTCCAAACTGGAAGTTCAGTATCGCCGTGTTCTCCGATAATATAAGCGTGAATGTTGTGTGGACCAATATCGAAGTACTCACCTAACATATAGCGGAAACGAGCAGAATCAAGCGTTGTACCAGAACCGATTACACGTTCTTTCGGTAAACCAGATTCTTTCCAAGTTACATAAGTTAAAATATCTACAGGGTTTGTTGCGATTAAGAAGATGCCATCAAATCCGCTATCCATAATACTGCGAACGATTTGTTTAAAGATTTTAGCGTTTTTCTCAACTAAATCTAAACGTGTTTCGCCTGGCTTTTGTGGTAATCCAGCTGTAATAACTACAAGGTCAGCATCTTTACAATCTTCGTAGCTGCCTTTCCATACTCTAGTTGGAGCTGGGGCGAATGGAACAGCATGACTTAAATCCATTGCTTCCCCTTCAGCTTTTGCTTCATTTACATCGACTAAAACAAATTCTTCAGCTACGGCTTGGTTAATCATGCAGTAAGCATAACTACATCCAACTGCTCCTGTTCCTACTAATACAACACGGTTAATACCTTTTTTCATTTCAAAATTCCTCGCAATTTCATTGGTTTTGTTATGTAAGATAATACGTCTTACTTCTATAGAGTCATATCTAGTTTATTACATTTTATAAAAGATATTCAAGTATTTGAAAATGTATCCGTGCAAATCTGCGAACAAAACATAGGAATTCAGTGAACCGAATATAATTCAGTAAAATCCTTTGTAAAAGGGGAAATGGTATGGGGAACCCATTAACAATGGAAGAAATGCTTCATATTATTCATGCAGGGCTTGTTAAAAAGAATAACCCAAAACGGATTACGATTGCAGGTGCAGGGATTTCTGGATTAGTTGCAGGTTCTTTATTAAAAGAGGCTGGGCACGAAGTAACGATTATAGAAGCAAATAACAGAATAGGTGGCAGAGTGTACACGATTCGGGAACCATTTAGTGTGGGTTTATATTTTAATGCGGGACCGATGAGAATCCCTGACACCCATAAGTTAACCTTAGCGTATATTCATAAATTTAAACTACCTTTAAACCTTTTTATAAATAAAACTTTTGCAGATATCATTTATACGAATAACATTCAAACGAGATTGAATGTGTTTGAAAATGATCCAAGTGTACTTGAATATCCGGTTTTGGATAAAGAAAAAGGAAAAACGGCAGAAGAGCTAATGATTGAGGTATTAGAACCAATACTAAATTATATTAAGAAGGATCCTGATAAAAACTGGCTTATCGTTGAAAAAAAGTATAAAACGTATTCGCTTGGTTCATTTTTAATGGAGTATTATTCAGATGGTGCAATAGATATGATTGGGGTACTTCTTGATATGGAAGCTTATATGGGAATGTCCTTAATTGAAGTATTACGTGAAATGATTTTCTTTACTTCAACAACGAAATATTATGAAATAACTGGTGGAATGGATAAGTTATCGAATGCATTCTTACCACAATTAAGGGAACATATTTTAATGCAGTATAAGGTTGATAAAATTATACAAGAAGATAATAAAGTAATGTTACAAGGAAATCATGAACAAACGTTAGAGCAATTTACAATAACAAGTGATTTTGCTATTATTACAATTCCATTTTCAGCGTTAAGGTTTGTAGAAGTTCAGCCATACTATTTATTCTCTTATTTTAAAAAAAGAGCAATTCGTGAATTAAATTATATTGCTGCAACTAAAATTGCAATAGAGTTTAAAAGTAGATTTTGGGAGAAAGCGGGACAGTGTGGAGGTAAATCTATTACTGATTTACCGATACGTTTTACATACTATCCGAGTTATGGCATTCATACTCCAGGACCAGCTATCGTTATAGCAAGTTATACGTGGGCAGATGAGGCGTTAACATGGGATAGTCTCCCGCAAAGAGATCGTATTCGTTACGCATTAAAAAATTTAGCGGAAATATACGGTGACATCGTCTATAGTGAGTTTGTCACTGGAACATCTTTTAGCTGGAGTAAAAATCCGTATTCTTGCGGTGCATTTACAGCTTTCGAACCAGGCCAAGAGCTCGAGTTATTTCCGTATATTACACCACCATCTGGAAAAGTACACTTTGCAGGAGAGCATACGACATTAACACATGGATGGATGCAAGGGGCAATTGAGTCTGGAGTTAGAGTTGCATATGAAGTAAATGAACAGTGAATCTCTTATATTTACAAATGGTCATTCTTTTAATAAAATGATAAATATAAATCGTAATTATTACGCTTTGAATACATTTGAAGTAAAGAAATGGATGGTCGGTTGAATGAATAAAGTGGAGATTCATATATTAGGTGGTTTTTTAGGTAGTGGAAAATCAACATTATTACAAAATTTATTGTTAGCAGAGAAAAAGAAGAATAGAAAAGTTGCAGTATTAATGAATGAAATTGGTGAATACTCGGTAGATACAGATATTATTGGAAAAGAGAATGTTTTAAGAGAACTTCTTAAAGGATGTATTTGTTGTACATTAAAAGAAGAGCTTGAAATACAATTACATTCGTTATACCAACAAGAAAGACCAGATGTAATTTATATAGAAACGACAGGTGTTGCGCATCCAATTGAAGTGTTAGACGCGTGTGTCTCGCCAATTTTAGCTCCTTTTCTGGAAGTGAAATCAATTGTAGTCGTTTTAGATGCAGTAAGGTGGTTAAACCGAAGTATATTAAGTGCAAATGTACAACAGCTATTGCATGAGCAACTTAAATTTGGTAGTCACATTCTTGTTAATAAAGCAGATTTACTAACAGATGAAGATAAGAACACAGTATTTGAAGAAGTAAAGGCAATAAATGATCATGCGAAAATGTATGAGACAAAGTATTGTAATATATCTTTAAAAGATATAGAAGAAGCAGAATTTCCAAATGATGAGGAACATGAGACACTACATGTCAAACAGCATTTACATATACAAACGATGACATATCAATTTACGAAACCGATTGATCAAGACAAATTATATGAATGGCTTTCGAATTTACCAGATAGTATTTATCGAGTGAAAGGTTTTGTGAAATTCCGTGGAGATAAATACCCTCACCTATTCCAATATTCGTTCGGAGTACCAACTTTATTAGAACAAGACTTCGGTTTCCCGACAAACTTAGTAGTAATAGGAGAAGGACTAGATAAGAAACAATTGGCTGAAGGGTTAGAGAAAGTAGAACTTAACTCTAATTAAGGTGAAAAGACTAACTTAAAAAATAAGTTAGTCTTTTTGTATGATCATTACTGAAATGAAACAGTATTTTCAATTGGATTGCAGAATATATATTGATTGTATGTCCGTTTCCATTACATAGGAAGGTGATTATATATTTGTGCCGAATGTAGAGGGTACTACAAGAGTTTTCCATTATCTATCGAATTAGTTAGTCATGATTACGGACAGGGGATTTTGGCGTGTTTGATTCTATCAGAAAGTAAAGTATGGGGAGGATCACAATGTCGATGAAAAAACGTAAGTGGCTAAAGACAATGTTTACTGGTTGTGTTTTAGGTTCGTTATTAATAACGGCAGCTTGTTCAGGAAAGAAAACAAGTACAGAGGATGAAAAAACGATTAAGGTAGGAGTTCTTGCTTCTTTAACAGGACCGCTAGAATCGTATGGAAAACAAACAGTGAACGGATTTGAATTAGGGTTAGACTATGCAACTGGTGGAACTGGGAAAGTAGATGGGAAAAAGATTAAGTTTGTTGTAGAAGATACAGAAACGAAAGCTGATGTAGCAGTTAAAAAAGCTACGAAGTTATTAGAAGAAGAGAAAGTTGATTTTTTAGTTGGATCGTCTAGTTCAAGTGATACGTTAGCGGTTTTACCACTGGCCGGGGAATATGAAAAGATTATGGTTGTAGAACCGGCAGTTGCGGATAGTATTACCGGGAAGAACTGGAATAAATATATTTTTAGAACTGGAAGAAGTTCCTCACAAGATGCGATTGCAGGAGCAGCGGCAATTGCGAAAAAAGGTGTAAAGATTGCGACATTTGCCCCAGATAACGCTTTTGGTCGTGAAGGGATTGCTGCATTTAAAGCGGGTGCGAAAAAATTAGGTGCGAGCATTGTGAATGAGCAATACGCGGATACAAATTCAACAGATTTTACAGCGAATATTCAAAATATCATTAGTTCAAAACCAGATTATTTATTTATCGTTTGGGCAGGGGCAAATTCACCTTGGAAACAGTTGAAAGATATGAATGTGGAAGCGCAAGGTATTAAAATTTCTACAGGTGCGCCAGATATACCAGCATTAAAAACAATGGATGCATTAGTAGGTATGCAAGGTTTTTCTGTATATTATCACACACTTCCAAAAAATAAAGTGAATGATTGGCTAGTTGAAGAGCATAAAAAACGTTTTAATGGTGTAGTGCCAGATTTGTTTACAGCGGGAGGAATGTCAGCAGCAATTTCTATTGTAGAAGCCTTAAAGAAAACAAAAGGTGATACAGATGTAGATACCTTGATTAAGAAAATGGAAGGAATGGAATTTGATACACCGAAAGGAAAGATGAAGTTTAGAGAGAAGGACCACCAAGCGATGCAGACGCTGTATTCTATCACATTGAAAAAGCAAGATGGTGTTGATTATCCGGTGCCAGTGTTAGAGCGAGAATTAACGATGAAAGAAACAGAACCACCAGTTCAAAATAAATAGACTGAATTTTCTGTTGTTTTTGTATAAAGAGGGGGGACCCTCTTTATACATATTTCCTTCATACTCACGGCTTTAAAGGGAGGGATTTCGTGACACATTTGCTAGAGACGAAAAATCTTAGTGTATCTTTTGGTGAACATCAAGTTATTAAAGATGTAAATTTAACTGTCCAAAAAGGAAAGCTCATTTCTATTATCGGGCCAAATGGTGCGGGGAAGACAACATTATTTAATTTACTAAGTGGACAGATTTCACCTACAACAGGTGAAATGTATTTTAAAGGGCAAGATATTACAAAACTATCGATTTCAGATCGAACACGCTTAGGAATCGGTCGCTCTTTTCAGCTTACAAACATATTCCCAGAATTAACGGTACTTGAAAATGTCCGTTTAAGTGTTCAATCATTCGTACAAGATTACTATAGTTTTTTCCCGAGTTCAGCAAAATTAAAGCAACAAGTTGGAGAGGCGAGACGTTTCTTAAAAACAGTATTACTTCACGAGAAAGAGAACATATTAGCGAAAGATTTGGCACATGGAGAGAAAAGAAAGCTAGAACTTGCGATGTTATTGGCTTTAAAAACGGATGTGTTATTACTTGATGAGCCGACGGCAGGTATTTCGGTTGAGGAAGTCCCTGCTATATTACAAGTGATTGAAAATATTAAGAAACATCCAGAGAGCACAATTGTACTTATCGAACACAAAATGGATATGATACTAGGTTTGTCAGATCATCTTATCGTTTTATTTCATGGAGAGTTATTAGCTGAAGGATTGCCAGAAGAAATTATGAAAGATGAGCGTGTACAAAGTGCTTATTTAGGGGGATTATATAGTGGCACTATTACAAGTGAATAATATAGAAACGTATTTAGATCAGTTTCATATTTTGCAAGGAGTATCTCTTGCTGTTGAGAAAGGGACGATTACTGTACTGTTTGGTAGAAATGGGGCAGGGAAAACAACGACATTACGTTCAGTGATGGGATTTCACCGCATTGCAGATGGTGAAATTTATTATGATAGTGCAAAAGTAAGTGGATTACCTACACATTTAATTTCAAGGAAAGGAATAGGGTATGTACCAGAAAATCAAGGTATTTTTCATGATTTGACAGTAGAAGAAACATTCGCTCTTGCTAGGGGAAAAGGTGAGGAAGTAGAAGGGAAAATAGAGTGGATGCTGGAACTATTTCCGGATTTAAAGCAGTTTTGGAATAAGAAAAGTGGGCTCTTGAGCGGAGGGCAAAAGCAAATGTTGGCTATTTCAAGAGCGTTTATTAATAGTGATGGATTATTACTTATTGATGAACCGAGCAAAGGGCTATCCCCGATAATGGTGGAGAAATTAATGGTAGCTATTTTGAAGATGAAAGAGAAAACAACAGTTTTACTTGTTGAGCAAAATTTTATGATGGCCAGTCAAATTGGTGATTATTTTTACATTATGGATAACGGACGAATTGTTCATAACGGTTTTATGAATGAATTAAAAAAGGATAAGGAAATGTGTCATAAATATTTAGGAATCTCTTAACATGAATCCGAGGTGAAAAGGATGGATGTGTTAATCAATTTATTTGTAAATGGGATTTCAACAGGGATGCTCATTTTTTTGTTAGCATCAGGTCTTTCACTTATTTTCGGTCTAATGAGCGTTTTAAACTTTGCACACGGTGGTTTATTTGCATGGGGAGCATTTACAGGTGTTTGGTTATTTAATATGACAGGAAGTTATATATTAGCTTTAGTTGGAGCAGTAGCCATGGGAATGTTCCTAGGATTTATTTTAGAAAGGTTTCTTATTAGACCGGTATATGGAAATCATGTTCGACAGCTGCTCGTTACGCTTGGAGGAATGCTCGTTCTTAGTGAGTGTATTAAAATATTTTGGGGGCCAAACCCTATTAGTGCAAAATTACCGTTATGGTTACAAGGAAGTTTTACATTCGGAGGTATTATATTAATTAAATATCGTCTATTTGTTATTTTGATTGGGATAATTATTTACATCGCACTACTACTATTACTCAAAAAGACGAAGATAGGTCTTATGATCCGTGCAGGTGTAATGGATAAAGAAATGGTTCAAGCGCTTGGTATTAATGTAAAAGCGATATTTTCTTTCGTCTTTTTATTAGGAGCAGGGATGGCAGCTTTGGGAGGATTCTTATTAGCACCGTATTCGGGCGTTATTTTCGCCGAGATGGGCATGCAGTATGCAATTTTAGCTTTTATAGTAGTAATTATCGGTGGATTAGGAAGCGTACAAGGTTCAGCTATTGCTTCTTTAATTGTTGGATTAGCTGGTGCTTTTACAGCGTATTTTATACCAGATTTATCACTTGCAATTAATATGTTAATGTTACTATTTTTCTTAATAGTGAAGCCAACTGGACTTGTTGGTGAAAAGGGGTGAAATGGTGAACAACACATCGGACCGAATTAAAGTATACTTTGGAGTATGTATGCTCATTTGTTTAAGTGTATTTCCGTTCGTAAATGATTCAAGGAGCTTGTTAATTTTGTTCACTCAAATCTTCATCTTTGCTATTTTTGCAATGAGTTTTGATGTATTGCTTGGGTATACAGGAATTGTATCGTTCGGTCATTGTATGTTCTTTGGGATAGGAGCATATGGGGTAGCGCTTTTATTTGATCGACAAGGCGTATCAATAACGAACTTTTTAATTGGAATAGTAGCTGCAATTATCATTTCAGCAATAGTTAGTTATATAATTGGTTTACTTTCTTTACGGCTGAAAAGTCATTTTTATGCGATGCTAACACTTGCTATTTCACAGTTGTTTTTCGTCCTTGCTGAAAAATGGCGTGGGCTCACTCACGGAGGAGATGGTTTTACATTTGGTGTACCAGAAATATTCCGTGATCGTTTTACTTTTTATTATGTATCACTTGTATGTTTATGCTTCATTTTTATTCTATTACGTCTTTTTACAAAGTCTTCTATTGGGAAAGTATTAAAGGCAATTTCACAAAATGAACAACGTGTTGAAGCACTTGGATATAAAGTCCTCCATTATAAAATAATCGCAAGTGTAGTAGCAGGAATAGTAGCTGCAATTAGCGGTGGTTTATTTGTTATTACATTACGCTTTGTCAATACGACTGTATTTTCAATTGAAATGACACTAAATGCACTCTTGATGACAATGATTGGAGGAGTCGGAACATTAATTGGAGCTATTGCTGGATCTGGGATTATTGAATCCCTAAAATATTATTTATCAGAACTAGCTACAGAGTATCCGATCTTTGAACGATGGACGATTATTCTTGGTTTATTGTACATTATCGTATTGCTAGTTTTCCCGAAAGGATTAGTTGGCACGGTTAAGGGACTGAAGAATATGAAACGGAATAAGAAGGAGAAAAGTGCAGAAGTGGAGCAAAATGTGTGAAAAATCAATTGTATAGAATATAAAAATCCCTCTTTTAGATTCATAAAGGAGGGATTTTTTATTAACCAAATAGTTCATCAGGGATTTGTTTGAAAGAGTTTTGATTTGTAAAAAAATGAACAGCTAATTTCTCAATTGGAACATCTTCAATTGGTACCAATTTATCATTTTTAATCGGTAAAAAAGCTATTCCTTTTCCATCATCAATAAACGCTTCCATAAGCGAATAAGAATCCAACTGTTGAAGTTGTTGCTGAGATAGATTATTTTCTTTTAGAAATTGTATTGTCTTATTCCTAAAAGGGCACTTTTTGTCATTGCTAACGAAGAAAATTTCTTTTGAATAATCAATGGTACATTTTTCTTTCGCTTTTAATAAGCCTACAGAAATTGAGGTTGTGAACACTTTTTTAAACGATGCGTCAGGATAATACTCATAAGTTATGACCATATCAACTTTTTGTTGCTGAAGTGATTTTTGCAAATGACTACTACTTTCTACATATATTTGATAATTTCTGAAGTTTTCTTCAATACGCTACTTAAATAATTTGTCAAAATAGATTGTGACGTCGCTATTATATAAGAAGAACCACTCGTTTTAATTTCATCTTTTACTTCTTCTAATAGAGTTAATATTTTATTCGTGTAATCTAATAAAATGTCACCAGCAGGTAACAAGGAAACGCCTTTGTTATCTCTATGTAGTAAATGCGTTTCTAATTCTTGTTCTAATTTTTTGATTCGCTCAGTTACGTTCGGTTGAACATATCCTAACTCTTTAGCAGCTTTACTAATAGAACCCTCACTGGCAACAGTTTTGAATATAATAAGATCATTTATTTCCATATATCTCAGCCCCTTATGCACTATCATTATAAATGATACCAAACATAATTTATACCTATTTTACGTTAGTCAATCATCGGTTTATCATTATGTATATAGGATAGAAAGTGAGTGATAAACATGATTGGAATGCAATATAAGGTCATTTTGCCAAAGGATTATGATATAAAGATTATTAGGAATAGGGTAAAGGATAATGGGCATAAAACTGATGGTTTTCAAGACCTGAATTTTAAAGCTTATTTAATTACTGAGGTAGGCAAGGACGGGAATTTCTATAACTGTTATGCACCTTTATATATTTGGAATGGCCATGAAGGAATGAACAAATTTATCTTTGAAGGATATTATGATAATATTTTACAATCTTTTGGATGGCAACAAATAAATATAGGTGTTCCATTAGTTGTTAATCTAAGTGATGATTTTAAGAAATGTAAGTATGTTGTTGAATACGTGGGGAGTATTTCTCAAAAGAATTCATTGATTGAAACTCAATTTAACTTTTTTAATAAGAATGTCCAGAATACAGAAAATTGTAAAGGGAATGTAATAGTGTATAACCCAGATAAGTGGGGATATAGTCAGTTTGAATTTTATGAAGTAAAGCCTGAAATTGAAGAGATAGGGGATATTACATTATATGAGGTTTTACACATTTCACAGTAGATGCGGAATTGAAATAGAAATAAATTATTTATAAAAAATCCATTTTGATTCAAGTAATAATGTTCAAAATGGACTTTTCTTAATTATCTTATGTATATTCAAAACAAATTACTGCTTTTCTTAATTCTTTATTAAAGAATAAGTAAATACGATCGGCACCATAAGCTTGAAAATAATATCCTGTAACAAATCCAACATATGTAAAGGGATGTCCATATTCATCTTTTGGTACATATAGAAGATTCGTAAAGTCAAAAATTTCGTCTTCGTTATCGCAGTCTTCTAATAATTCTTCACCTTCTTCTGTCATAAAACGAACATCATCTAGGATACCATTTACCACAGGATAATTTAATCCCCAGCCATTTGTTTGTTTTTCAGCAAACTCTTGTTCTAATACTTCTACAGATGTTATTTCTTTTCCTAAGCTAGAATAAGGATAAATTTTTTGATTACGTTGAAAATACTCTTTACGGATTTGATAATCTCTTTTATTACTCTCATAGGCTTGTTCTATTATGTCAGAATTATTTTGTTCGATTTCGAAATAATTCCAATCCGCTTCAAATTTATATTTTCCATTAATGACATCGAATCCTAATGTATCTGCTTTCGTAAAATTTGTGTGAAATGGTTTGGTGAAATCACCCACGCAACCATCATGGATTTCTTTTGCTGACACAATATGTACCCATTCGTCCAATTCCGGTTCAATACATTGTAAGTTTATAGAACAAATGGGTAAAAAGTGCTTTTTATGTTGTTCCAAATCATCATAAAATATGTCTTCATATTCAGGGAATGGTTTTATAAATTGTTTAGAAATATGCATGTTCTGCCCACCTTTATATTAGTGATTTGTTTAATTTTATCATTTTATTTTAATTTTTTCTTATTTAAAAATTTATGATACACATAGTTATGGGAATAAAGAGTTCGTAAGTAAGGTGGATGTCTTATTGTTAAAATTTTATCATATGTCGAACAGTTGAGAGATGAAGCAAAGTAAGACTTCATACTTATACATAGCCTTATTACATTCGACACATAACGACAATATGCTGTTCATTTATCTGTTAGTATAATATATAGTTTTTGGGGATTTTTATCATTTTTACATTGGGGGAAGGGAATTTATGTTAAAAAAAATCGCGACAGTCACTTTAGCAGGGACGTTAGCTTTCAGTTTATCGGCATGTGATGAGAAGAAAGAAGTAGCTAAAACTGTATCAAATAATACGAAGGAAGAGCAAAGTAGTGCCAAAAAAGAAAATACGAAGAATGAAGATACAAGAGAATATAATGTTGAAAAAACTACTCAAATTAGAAATCAAAAATTAACAGTCCATAAAGTACAAATAGCACAAGTGGCAGAATATGATAAGCTGGAAAAAGGTAATGAGTTTGTTATTGTTCATGTTACAGTAGAGAATATTGGTAATCAAAAAGTTAGAATTAATCCATTAGATTTTTACCTTGAAAGAGGAGATGGAAGTATCGTGGACCATACATTTTCAACTAGTAATAAAAATATTTTTAAAATTAAAGATGTAGATCCAAACGGTAAGTTAACAGGAGCCATAACATTTGAAGCGAAAAAAGGTGATTCTAATCTTGAATTAATTTATAGACCTGATGTTATGTCTAAAGAGGAAGTAAAAGTAGAACTTAAATGATTTATCCCGTAAGAGCCCAATTGGTGTAAACAAGAGCCTTTTATGCAAACTTATACAAGTTTTACATGAAGACGGTATGCTCAAATGAATTTACGGTACGATAAAAGAAAATAATAGATTAGAAGACGATGTGAATTTCAAACATATTGTTTTGAAAACAAAAAATAAATGCATGATAAGGATTGGCGTTGGAGCTTAATCCTTTTTTTATGGAGATGTAGAGAATGGCAAGTAGACCTAATACTACACGAGTGATGCCTTTAGTTAAGTAAAAGTAAGTTGAGTTATATAAAAAATGTGATTTTCTCTTGCATTACTATCACTTGAGTGGTAAAGTGATAGTAAGATTCACGATAGGAAGTGATCAAACATGCGTGATAATACGATAGGATCATTAATATGGTTACGTTTAATACGATTTACGAACCAAAGTAATCAAATGTCAAATGAGTTTTTAAAACGTTTTGATTTAACGACAGCTCAATTTGATGTGCTTTTGCAAATACGTACGTATCAACCACTAACACAAATGGAGTTAGCTGAAAAGGTAACTGTTACACAAGGTGGCATTTCTCGAATGTTAACTCGTCTTGAAAAAGAAGGATATATTGTACGAAAACAAGATTGGAAAACGAAAACAATTAGTCTTACAGAGCAAGGAGAAGCAGCTTTAGAGAGAGCATTGCCAGAGCAACTTGCATTTCAATCTTCGTTTTTTGATGATGTATTAAATGAAGAAGAGCAGAAAATATTATACGAGCTAATGACGAAAGTTCATAAGCATAGTGAAAAAAAAGAATTACCCCAAGAGTAATTTTTTTTATACTATCAATTGACTAATCAAGTGAAGGCGTAGGGAATACGGAGATATACCTGACTTACCAACGTTTTTAGAAAAAAACTAATACTACTTTATTAAAGGGGAGAGTAACTATGGAAAAATACCGTATAGATATAAGAAAAGGAATTGAGTTTGGATTATATTCAATTGGTGATCATGTTTTAAATCCACATAATGGGGAGAAAATTACGCCAGAGAAAAGAATTCACGAACTAATTGAAACAGCTAAGTTAGCAGATGAGGCAGGGCTTGATGTGTTTGCTGTCGGTGAAAGTCATCAAACGCATTTTACAACACAAGCTCATACAGTTATTTTAGGTGCGGTCGCGCAAGCTACGAAAAATATAAAAATTGCAAGTTCAGCAACGATATTAAGTACATCTGACCCAGTTCGAGTATATGAGGATTTCGCTACAATTGACTTGATTTCTAATGGACGTGCAGAAATTGTGGCTGGTCGTGGATCTCGTATTGGGGGATATAGTTTACTTGGTTATGACGTGAATGATTATGAAGAATTATTCGAAGAGAAGATGGATCTTTTATTAAAAATTAATAACGAGGAACATGTAACATGGAATGGACAGTTCAGAGCACCGCTCGCACATGCATCGGTTATTCCGAGAGCGAAAAATAATAACTTACCAATTTGGCGTGCGGTTGGAGGTCCACCAGCTAGTGCAATTAAAGCGGGACGCGCGGGTGTACCAATGATGATAACAACACTTGGTGGTCCAGCAATTAACTTTAAAGTGTCAGTAGATGCTTACCGCGAGGCGGCTGTACAAAGTGGATTTGATTCAGCTAGTTTACCAGTTGCGACAACGAGTTTATTTTATACGGCAAAAAATTCACAAGATGCACTTAGTGAATATTACCCTCACATTAATGCTGGTATGCTTACACTGCGCGGTGGTGGGTATCCGAAACAGCAATTTACAAATGCAATAGATTACCGTGATGCTTTAATGGTTGGTAGCCCACAACAAATCATTGAGAAAATGCTGTACCAATATGAATTATTTGGCCAACAACGCTTTATGGCACAAATTGATTTTGGCGGTGTACCATTTGATAAAATTGAGAAAAATATTGAATTAATTGCTACTGAAATTTTACCAGCCGTTAGAAAACATACAGCAAAATAAATAAAAAAAACTGAGAGTCTAATCGACTTTCAGTTTTTTTATTTGTTCTGGAAAAATGACAAAAAAATGAACTTTTAGTCGAGGAAGAGGGAAGTTATTTTCTATTTTTGAATAACATTATTTCGAGTTTGAATTTTAAAAATACATTTTTCTCTTGACAAAAAACAAGCGTTTATCGAGGGTAGTTTCGAGGGCATTTTTTCGGGTGAAAGTCAAGTGTATGAAGAGAAAAACGATTGTTTTATAGATATAAAAGTAAGAAGTATATTGAAAAAACACATTTTGCTAATGAGAAAAATCTGATTCAAAAAAATGACAAAAGACATATTTCAGACAAAATGATGTCAATAATACGTCAAAAATAACCTGAATTTACTATGCAGGTATATTATACAATTCGATTAACGAATAAAACACTACAGAAATAGTGAAAAGGTAAAAAATAGCATTACAATAGTTTGAAAAACTGAAACTTCATATTTTTCGACAATACATACAGAATGTTTTTGTCTTTTCGTATTTCTTAATAATTGAGTTTGATAAGATTGCTCAATTAACTTTTATTATAAAAACTATGAAGGAAGTGATTTTAGTATGGAAACGCTCGAATTGGCACGAATACAGTTCGCATCAACAACGATTTTCCATTACTTTTTTGTTCCGCTGTCAATTGGTTTAGCTTTTATTATTGCGATCATGCAAACGTTGTATGTGGTAAAAGGGCAAGAAGTATATAAGAAGATGGCAAAGTTTTGGACGCAATTATTCCTTATTAACTTTGCAGTAGGTGTAGTAACAGGTATTTTACAAGAATTCCAGTTTGGTATGAACTGGTCAACGTATTCACGTTTTGTAGGTGATGTATTTGGTCCATCACTTGCGATTGAAGGATTACTGGCATTTTTCATTGAGTCTACATTCCTGGGGTTATGGGTATTCGGTGAGGATAAATTACCGAAGCGAATTCACTTAATGTGTATTTGGCTCCTTTCAATTGGAACGATGTTATCAGCATTCTGGATTTTAACTGCAAGTGCATTTATGCAGTCACCTGTCGGGTATGAAATGGCAGCTGATGGTCGTGCGCAAATGAATGATTTCTTAGCCATTATTCAAAACCCACAACTATGGGTACAATTCCCGCATACAATTACAGCGGCAATTGCAACAGGTGCATTCTTTATTGCTGGTGTAAGTGCATGGAAAATTACAAAAGGACGAGAAACTGTAGTATTTAAAAAATCTTTCCGAATTTCTATCATTGTTGGAACAATTACAACGGCGCTTGTATTATTCTTCGGTCATGCACAAGCGCAACAATTAATTAAGACACATCCAATGAAGATGGCGGCAGCTGAAGCGCTATGGAATACAAGTGAGGATCCAGCACCATTTACAGTATTTTCGAAAATTGATACAGAGAAGAAAGAAAATTCGTTTGAAATTCAAATCCCTTATATGCTAAGTCTATTATCGTATGATAAGTTTAGCGGTCAAGTTGAAGGGATGAATCAAATTCAAAAACAATATGAGGAAAAATATGGACCTGGAGATTATATTCCTCCAGTGCATACAATGTTTTGGAGTTTTAGAGCGATGGTA
Source organism: Bacillus sp. 7_6_55CFAA_CT2 (assembly GCF_000238655.1). Classification (NCBI taxonomy): domain Bacteria; kingdom Bacillati; phylum Bacillota; class Bacilli; order Caryophanales; family Bacillaceae; genus Bacillus; species Bacillus sp. 7_6_55CFAA_CT2. The sequence continues at coordinate 123,500 of NZ_JH414709.1, forward strand.
ATGAGTGGAACATTCATGCTTCTTCTAGGAGCTTACGGATGGTTCTTATCAAGAAAAGATCGTTTAGCTGAAAAAACGTGGTATTTAAAATTAATGGTGTATGCAATTTCTCTTCCATTCATCGGTAATACAGTAGGGTGGATTATGACTGAAATGGGTCGTCAACCTTGGGTTGTATTTGGTGTAATGAAAACAGAAGATGCTGTATCACCAAATGTAACATTCGGTGAAGTATTATTCTCACTTATTTCATTCACATCAATGTATTTAATTATGGGTGGAATTTGTGTGTACTTATTTGTTCGTACCATTAAGGGCCACAAGAATAAGAAAACGAAAAAGGATTATCAAAGCCATGATCCATTTGATAAGGAGGAAGAGTATGTTATCTCTTAATGAGTTATGGTTTTTAGTTATTGCAATCTTGTTTGTTGGATTCTTCGTACTGGAAGGTTTCGACTTTGGGGTAGGAATGGTTTCGAGGTTTTTAGGAAAGAATGATTTTGAAAAACGAGTTTACTTAAATACAATAGGACCGTTCTGGCACGCGAATGAAGTATGGCTTGTTTGTGCTGGTGGAGCGATGTTTGCGGCATTTCCGCACTGGTATGCAACTTTATTTAGTGGTTTTTATATTCCATTTGTATTTATGCTTCTTGCTTTAATTTTAAGAGGTGTTTCCTTTAAATTTCGTGCGAAAATAGATAATCATAAATGGAAGAGTGCATGGGATTGGGGGATGTTTATTGGAAGTATGTTACCTCCTATCCTTTGGGGAGTTGCGATTGCAAACTTTATGGTAGGTGTACCTATTGATGAGAGTAAAAATGTTGTAGGTGGATTCTTGCAATTACTTCATCCATTTGCGTTACTTGGAGGAGTAATGTTTCTCCTACTATGTATTGTTCACGGATTACAATTTCTTACGATACGTACAACTGGTAAATTGAGAGAACGTGCACGAATTGCTGCAATAAAAATTGCACCATTTTCATTAATTACACTTCTTGTTTTTGCTGGTGTGGGGTTATGGAAAACCGACATTTTCACTGCTCATGGAACAGAATGGATTATGGTACCAATCGGAGCTTTTGTAGCACTATTAGTGTCCACTTTATTAAATAAAAGAAGAAGAGATGGTTGGGCTTTCTTTATGACGAGTTTAACAATCATTTTACTAAGTGCGAGTGTATTTATCGGTATGTTCCCACGTGTTATGATTAGCTCTTTAGGAGCAATGAATGATTTGACAATTTACAACGCAGCATCAGGAGCTTATGCATTAAAACTTATGACTTACTTTGCGATTGCTATTTTGCCTTTCGTTATCGGAAGTCAAATATGGAGTTATTATGTATTTAGACAACCTGTTAAGTCAGACAACGATTTGGAGTACTAATGAAAAGAAAAAGAGGACTTCCGTCTTATCCCGGTAGCCGTATTTTATATGTAGCGTTAACGATTATTAGTATTTTAGAAGCTTTTAGTATTATTGCGCAAACAATCTTTTTAGCACGAGCTATTACGTTTTTATTTCATGGAGAGACAGTACAAACAATATTAAGTGAAATTGTTTATTTTGGTATCGCGTTTGCAGCGCGTCATATAGTAGTTCGAACATCACAAATATTAGTGGAACGTTTTGCTGAAAAAACAGGGTCGTTACTAAGAAAACAACTAGTAGAGGCATATTTCACATTAGGTCCAAGGTATGTTCAAACTGTTGGGACTGGTCATCTGGTTACCTTATCAATTGAAGGGATTGAGAAATTTAAAACATATATTGAATTAGCGATTCCTAAAATGATTAGAAGTAGCATCGTTCCAGGTCTAATTGTACTATATGTTTTTACGCTAGATATTGAGTCTGGAATCATTTTAGTTGTAACGATTCCTATCGTGATCATATTTATGATTCTTCTCGGATTAGCAGCGCAAAAAATGGCAGATAGTCAGTACGAGATATATCGTGTACTTTCGAACCATTTTGTAGATACGTTAAAAGGTTTAGAAACATTAAAGTATTTAGGGAAAAGTGAACAGCACGAAGGAAAGATTGAAAAAGTAAGTAAAAGGTATAGAAAAGCAACGATGCGTACTTTGCGAGTTGCTTTTCTTTCTTCTTTTGCATTAGATTTCTTTACGAGTTTATCAATTGCGTTTGTGGCAGTTGGATTAGGGATACGTTTAATAGATGGAACGATTATACTATTACCAGCCCTTACAATTTTGATTTTAGCTCCGGAATATTTTCTGCCGATTAAACAAGTGGGAGCAAATTATCATGCGACATTAGATGGACAAATTGCGATGGAGCAAATAGAAGAGATTTTGCAACAACAAAAAGGAATACAAAAGAAAGATTTAAATGAAGATATAGTATGGAATGCCTCTAGTAGCTTGAAATTACAAGACATCAAAGTTAATAATACTGAATCTGAAAAGGCTATATTAGAAGGAATTAATTTTACTTGGGAAGGTAACGGTGCTATTGGTGTTATTGGTGAAAGTGGTGCAGGCAAATCGACGTTAATCGACGTATTAGCAGGATTTTTAACTCCTTCAGCTGGAAAGATGATTGTAAATGGTGTGGAAATTGACGGGTCTACTCGTGAAGATTGGCAAAAAAATATCGCTTATATTCCGCAGCAACCTTATATTTTTCCGCTTTCATTAAAGGATAACATTCGTTTTTATGAAACAAATGCAACAGATGAAGAAGTTGAAAGAGTTATTAATGAAGTCGGCCTTCGTTCACTCGTTACATCACTTCCAAATGGGATGCACGAAAGAATTGGAGAAGGTGGACGTATGCTAAGTGGCGGACAAGAACAGCGTGTTGCTATGGCGCGTGCGCTTTTAAGTAAAAAACCAATCATTTTATTAGATGAGCCTACGGCACATCTTGATATTGAAACCGAATTTGAAATAAAGCAAGCGATGTTACGTCTATTTAATGGAAAGTTAGTATTTTTAGCAACCCACCGTCTACATTGGATGAAACAAATGGACCATATTCTTATTTTAAATAAAGGGGAAATGAAAGAAAGTGGGACGTATGAAGAACTTTTAGAGAATGAGACATTACATTTTCATAGGGAAGAGAGGGGAGAGAAATGAGTAACTGGGTTAAACCTTATATAAAACAAAATAAAGGTAGAATGACTTTAACTATTTTCCTTGGTCTTCTTGGAGTTAGTTCAGGAGCGATGTTACTTTTTATTTCAGGTTATTTGATCTCAAAATCTGCCCTTAGACCAGAAAATGTAATGGCTGTATATGTTCCTATTGTTGCAACAAGAGCGTTTAGTATAGGGCAAGCTGTATTTCATTATATAGAGCGCTTAGTTGGACATGATGTCGTACTACGTATATTAGAAAAAATGAGAACGAGGCTATATAGAATAGTAGAACCACAGGCGTTATTTTTCCGTTCTCGATTTCAAACGGGTGATATGTTAGGAGTGTTATCCGAAGATATAGAGCATTTGCAAAACCTATATTTACGTACAATATTTCCTAGCATATTAGCGCTAGTTGTTTATAGTATCTTCGTACTTGTTATCGGTGCATTTGATTTTGTTTTTGCACTTATTGTAGGTTGTATGTTAGCTATTATCGTTTTTCTTCTTCCGTTTGTATCATTACTTTTGATGAAGAAACATCATGTTACTTTAAAGCAAGGAAGAAACCGTTTGTATCAACAACTGACAGATGCTGTTTTTGGATTATCTGATTGGCAAGCAAGTGGTCGTAAAGATGAATTTATTAATGAGTATGTAAAACAAAATGATCAGTTGTTAAAAATCGAAAAGAGAGTGAAACGCTGGTATCATATTCGGGACAGTATCATTCAATTAGTAGTAGGTATTGTAGTTATTTCGATGATCATATGGACTGGTAATGAAGCGGCAAGTGAACAAATTGCTCCTACAGTTATCGCAGCTTTCGTATTAATGACTTTATCTGTAACGAACGCGCTTATTCCTATTGCAGATGCCATCGATCGAATACCGTCGTATGTAGAATCTACCCATCGTCTTAATGGCGTAGAAAGTGATAGTGTTTTACATGATGAAACGGATTTGCATGGAGAGAAAGATTATATTGAACCAAAACATGTAGATATTGAACTGAATCACGTATCGTATAGTTATCCAGATAGTAATGAGATTGTATTAAAAGATGTATCATTACAAATAAAAGCAGGGAAGAAAATTGCTATTTTAGGGAGAAGTGGCACAGGGAAATCTACTTTACTAAAATTGTTAACAGGGGCGTTAAGCCCAGTAAATGGCCAAGTTGTACTAAATGGTGAACGAGCTCATACGAATCTTTTATCTAAATATATTTCTGTATTAAATCAAAAGCCCCATTTGTTTGATACGACAATTGGAAATAATGTACGAATTGGCAAACCAGAGGCGACGGATGAAGAGATATGGAAAGCTTTAGAGAAAGCACAATTAGCTTCACATGTTACTTCTCTTCCAGACGGATTACAAACAAAAATGCATGAAATGGGAAAGCGGTTTTCTGGTGGGGAAAGACAAAGGGTTGCTTTTGCTAGAACTCTTATGCAAGAAACACCAATTATTGTACTTGATGAACCGACTATCGGTTTAGATCCAAAAACAGAATTGTCTTTAATTGAAACAATGTTTTCTGCAACGGAAGAAAAGACGGTTATTTGGATTACGCACCATCTTGTAGGAATAGAACATGTAGACGAAGTTATATTCCTTGATCGTGGCCAAATTGTCATGCAAGGTAGTCATAAACAACTTCTGAAAGAAAATGAAAAGTATCGTAAACTTTATGAGTTAGATAAAGGAATATAATTTGAATAAGCAATAATTGTAAAAATAGCTACGCCTAATGGTGGAGCTATTTTTTGTTAGATTGCAGGTGTATATGATTGTTACGAATTAAAAATGAATTTCATATTATACATATAATGGAGGGGATGTACATGAAGGAGCAATATAAAATCATTGTTTTAAGTGATGAATTATCAGGGGATAGGATTCGAAATACGTTAGACAAAAATAAATGTAAAACAATAGTTCATGTTGTGGACGTTTCAGATGTTGTTCGTCTAGAAAGTTCTTTTCAATATATAGTCATTTGGAGAGGGGACGCAGAAAAACTTACAAATGATTTGATAAATAGGGGCGTGCAAAGTTCAAAAATTATTAATTTAACAAAATACATGTATGAATGGAAGGATAAATTAATTTCTATCTATCAAATAAATCCGGATCTTATGTCTTTATACATTTCTATGAAAAAAGCAAAGAGTGATCCGACGTATGAATTGTTTGCTACCGGTTTGTCTTATCCACATTGTGGCATAAGTACGGAGCTTCTCTCAAAAAAGTCAATAAAATTAACACTTCCATCGCAAGATCTATACTATGATTATTTAATAGCGTCACAACTTTTATCAAACAATCATTCATTTCAATATTGTTTAATAGGAATAGCCTATTTCTCGTTTTACTTTGATATGTCGTTATCATCTGAATCATATAGAATTCACAAAGTATATTATCCATTGTTTCAAGATGGTCATCATACTGTAGTTCACTCTCCTCTACCCACTGATGGATTCTCCCATCTAAATACTCCGAAACCACTTCTTTCTATTTTTAATTTGCATTTTGAATATATTTTATTAGATGAACTAAAAGATGAATCATTGATACTGCCTTGGATAAATGCTGAATGGAATACTACTCCTCTTCATATTCCTTTTGAAGAACACGGGAAAATAAGAGCAGCTTCACATGCTAAATTGGCGTATCCTCAAACTTTAGTTGAAAATAAAATAATTTTTAAAAAATATTTAGAATTACTGTTAAAAAATGATATAAAACCATTAATTGTTGTATTCCCAGTTACTTCACATTATTTCAATTGTAGTAGTAAGAAATTAAAAGAAGATTTTTATAAAGTTATAAATGATTTTCAAACTCAATATTCATTTCAAATTATAGATCTATTTGATTCACCATTATTTTGTGATGATGATTTTTATGATAGTGATCATACGAATAAAAAAGGTGCAAATAAAATGTCCGCATTATTAAATATGTTTATTCAGGAACGAAAAGTATGATAATTTGTTTCATGTTTGCATAAAAGTATATAGGCTCCATACAGTTAAAGTAATGTGATTTTTGTGTCGCGTATATAAATAATATGCGAAGAGGTGAGAGAGTTAAAATGAGAACTCGTATTGAAAGAACTGAAGAGGTGGTAGAGCAACTTCCGTTGGTAAGTGTATTAATTCCTACGTATAATCGTCCTCGTTACTTTGAAAAGGCGCTATGTAGTGTGTTAGAACAAACGTACCCTAATATAGAAATTATAGTTGGAGATGACAGCACGAATGATGAAACAGAAAAAGTGTTACAAAAATACTTATGTGATCATTCAAATATTATTTATATAAAAAATAGATCAACTCTCGGACAATTTGAAAATGCGCTAATGTTATTTAATGAAGCGAACGGTGAATATATAAATTTTTTAATGGATGATGATGTATTTCATGTGAATAAAATTGAAAAAATGATGAAGTATTTTTTCGATGATTTAGATAATGAAATTAAGCTTGTAACATCTCATCGTCAAGTCATTGATGATAAAGGGAAAGAGCTACGACATATTTATTCGACTGTCCGTTTATTTGAAGAGGATACCATTATAGCGGGAACAGAATTAGGAAATAAGGTAATTGTGGATCAAAAAAATTATATTGGAGAACCGACAACAGTTTTATTTCGTAAAAATGATTTACAAGAACCATATGGGATTTTTGATAAGAGGCGGTATTTATGTAACGTAGATATAGCTTCATGGTTATCTTTATTAAGTAAAGGAAAAGCAGTATATATAGCAGAGACACTTAGTTACTTTCGATTACATCCAGATCAACAGTTAAATGAATCTAATAAAATGATGGATGGGTTAGAAGATTTTTCACACAGTATTATAGCAGGCGAAAAATATGGTTTCTTATCCACTGAAAAAGAGTTAGACAAAGCAATAACTAATTTTCTAGATTATGCAAGAAGGATAGTTCCATCATCGATATTATATACATTAGACTATTACCAAAAAATTAGAGCGAAGAAAATAAACATAGAAAAGAAAAAACAACATATAAATAATAATTCTTCTTTACCGAAAGTAAGTATACTTATTCCTGCGTACAATAGACCTTATTACTTAGAATTAGCACTCAACAGCGCTCTCAATCAAACATATGAAAATATTGAAATTATTATTTCTGACGACAGTACAAATAATGAAGTCAATGCTATGATTCAACCGTACTTACGTGAATATGAGTGTATTACATATGTTAAAAATGAAACGCCGTTAGTTGCCGAAAACTTTAATAAGTGTGTAGAACTTGCGAATGGGGACTATATAAACTTTTTATTAGATGATGATTTATTTCATCATGAAAAGATCGAGAGAATGATGAAATACTTTTTGACGTTAGAAAATATTTCATTTGTGACGTCATATCGTGAACTGATTGATGAGAATGGAGAGATATTACCACCTTCAACATTAAATATGAAAATCGCGAAAGAAACTACACTTTTTGAAGGAAAAGAATTAGGGAATTATATGTTAAAAAACTTGAAAAATGTAGTTGGTGAGCCGACAACTGTTTTGTTTAATCGGAATTTGTTTGACGGGAAGTTTGGATATTTTAAAGGAAAGGCTTATTCTGCTATTAATGACATTGCAACTTGGCTAGATATGATGAGGAAAGGAAAAGTAGTTTATATACAAGAACCTCTTAGTTATTTTAGACAACATAGTGGACAAAATCAAAAACAAATGCATTTTATTTTAATGACAATTGAAGAGTGGATTGAATTAATTATAGATGCATATAATAGTGGATTTTTAAGCTCCGAAAGTGAGTATAAAGAGAGTTTATCTTATTGTTTAGAAAATGCGGGATTTATAGTTAAGGATGCAGTAAGAAATGGCGAACTAGATCAAATTTATAATGAAAAGATAAAAAAAGGGTTAAACAAGTTAGTTGCTCATATGTTCGAGAAAGAATCTTGTTATTGTCAATATTGCAATCAACAATTTGAAAAATTTTCACCTTGGCCAGCACATTATGATTTTCCGAAATATAAATTTGAGATGTGGAATAAAGATACAGGGATATGTCCAGTTTGTAATTCGATGGATCGTGAAAGATTGTATCGTGCGTACATTGAAACGGAAACGGACTTGTTAAATAGAAACTATACTATGCTTCATATTGCACCTGAAGCGAAGTTAAGAGATTGGTTTAACGAGTATAAAAATATTACGTATGTATGTGGTGACTTAGAACCAAAGGATCCATTAATGAAGGAAATTGATGTTACAAGGATTACATATGATAGTAATACTTTTGATGTAATATTATGTAGTCATGTGTTAGAACACGTTCCTGATGATGACAAAGCAATGCGAGAGTTATATAGAGTGTTAAAGCCAAATGGATGGGGAATTATTCAAGTACCAATCGTAATGAATGTAGATTTTATTGTAGAGAATGAATTAATTGTAACACCACAATTGAGGAAATTAGCTTTTGGTCAAGAAGATCATGTGAGAATTTATAATCAATCGGGATTTATTCAACGATTAATGAATGTAGGATTTAAGGTGGAATTATATAACATAGCGGAAAAACAAGGAATGAAAAGTGCTAGGAAATTTGGATTATCTGAAACAGATATGCTCTATATTGTCCGAAAATGATAGGAAGGAATAGATAGATATGGAGAGTATTCCTTTTTTACGTGCTTCAACTGTACCTGTAAGTGAGTATTTGGATGAATTGAAGGAAATTGATACATCTCACATATATACGAATTATGGACCTATAAATCAACGTTTTGAGGAAACAATTATGTCGTCATTTTTTCAAAACAGGGGAGCTGTTACAACAGTAGCAAACGCAACGTTAGGGTTAATGGCGGTTATTCAACTAAAGAAAAGAAGAAAGGGAAAGTATGCTCTCATGCCTAGCTTTACATTCCCTGCGACTGCCTTAGCCGCTATTTGGTGTGGATTGGAACCTTACTTTATTGATATTTCAATAGATGATTGGTATATGGATAAAACCGTACTTTTGCATAAGATAGAAGAATTAAAAGAAGAGGTTGCGATTGTTGTCCCGTACGCCACTTTTGGATCATGGATGAACTTAGAAGAATATGAAGAATTAGAGAAGAAGGGGATTCCGGTTGTCGTAGATGCGGCGCCGGGATTTGGTTTAATGAATGGAGGAATGCATTACGGTCAAGATTTTAGTGGAATGATCGTATATAGCTTTCATGCAACAAAGCCTTTCGGAATTGGTGAAGGAGGGCTCATATATAGTAAAAACGAAGAAGATATACAACGTATTAAAAGAATGGGGAATTTCGGATTTGATAGAAATCGTGAATGCACGATGATGGGGTTTAATTGTAAAATGTCTGAATACGCAGCAGCTATTGGGATTGCGACTATAAAAAAGTGGGATCAAAAATTAAAAGAACGCACTCGTATTGCTGAATGGTATAAACAGTTGTTACAAAATACTGGGTTAATGAAAAAAGGGTGGAAAGTCCAAAAGACAGAAGCAGTTATTCACCAATTTATGCCTATCATTTGTCCAGAAGAAGTTCGCAACATACAAGTAATAGAAGAACTGAAAAAACAGAAAATAGAAGCTAGATTATACTTTTCACCATCTTGCCACCAACAAGTTCTTTTTAAAAACTATAAGTCTACAGATTTAACAAAGACGAATAAAATAGCAAAACGAATCGTAAGTTTACCTTTATGGGAAGGAATGACGAAAGAACTAGTAGAGCAAATTGTAATCTGTTTAGAGCAGAAGGTGGTGTCGGTAGATGAATAGTTTTTATAGTCAAGAAGAACTAAAGGAAATTGGATTTTTATCTGTTGGGAAAAATGTATTGGTTAGTAAAAAAGCAAGTATATATAATCCGAGTGCTATATCAGTTGGCAATCATGTAAGAATTGATGATTTTTGCATTTTAAGTGGTAAAATCACAATTGGAAGTTATTCGCACATATCAGCGTATACAGCGTTATATGGAGGGGAAGTTGGGATTGAAATGCATGATTTTGCAAACATCTCAGCTAAAACAATCGTATATGCAGTACTTGATGATTTCAGTGGAAATACATTAATGGGGCCAACCGTCCCGAATCAATATAGGAATGTGAAAGCAGAAAAAGTTATTTTAAAAAAACATGTGATTATTGGTGCCAATTCTATTATTTTTCCAAATGTAATTGTAGGAGAAGGTACGGCAGTCGGCGCGATGAGTATGGTAAAAGAGAGTTTAGATGATTGGTATATTTACGCTGGAGTTCCCGTAAGGAAAGTAAAACCTCGTCAAAAAAAGATGCTAGAGTTAGAAATTAATTTTTTAAAAAGCATTTATTCTTAACAAAAAAGAATGAATGCTTTTTATTTTTATCCTGCTATTTGCCGATAAAGACTCGACTGGTGAGGGTTAATTAAAGTTTCACTTTATGATAGAGCGGAGTGTATCTTAACTTATTATGTTTTAAATTTTGCTGACCAAGGCAATACTGAGCCATAGTGAATGTAAAGTTGGAGGGCGAGCGTATATGTTTGATGAGGATGGGATTGTTTTAATTATGGAACCAGCTGATGAAAGAAACTTGAGGAGATTTATTTTTTCAGTGCCAAAGTCAGTGTATGAAAAGAAGGGGCTTACATTACACTATGGAACAGCTATAGGACAAGGGTATATGGATATAATTGAAGATATTATAAGCGTACATATAGAAATAGATGTTGTAACGATAATAGGGCATGTAAGAGGGTAAATAGCTATTTGAAAAAGGTTATAAACAATTTAGCTAGAAGTTATGTATAGAGAAAATTACAGACAATTATAAGGACGAAGGGGGTCTAAAATGAAAATAAAATCAATTGTATTAGTATTCATAGTTTTAATTGGTTTAATGGGATGTTCAATAGTGGAAGAAGGAAAGAACTCCATAGATTATGCTCAAAAGGCGACAGACTATGTAAATGAAATAAGTGCATTTGCAAATGATGCACCAGCATTAGCAGAAAAGGCCGTTAATGATAGCGAGGCTCGAAAAGAATTAGAAACGAAGCTTAGTGAAATTAAACAAGATATACCCGTATTCAATGAATTAACGCCACCTGATGTAGCAAAGGATCTTCATCAACAAATCGTCGGATATAACGAAAAGTTAAATACGTTAATTGATACGGCGAAGACAAAGATAGAAGAAGGCAAAGTGGATGTAGAGCAATTTAAAAACTCTGAGCTTATGCAGACGGTAGATCAAGTTCGAGATTTGAAAGATAAAGTGCAAAATTTAGGTCAATAGTAAAAAGCTCCGTTTGTGATAAATGGAGCTTTTTACTATTGGATACAATAAACGATTACACCAACGATAATAATCATGTTGCCGATGAGTTTACGTTTCGTTATTTTTTCTCCTAGGAAATACCAACCGAAAATTAATATGATGATATAACTTAAGGATTCTAATGCTGATGCTTGTTTTAATGCCATGCCCTTCATGGCGATAACATTTAATCCGGCGTTAATTACAAATAAAGAGTAGCCGATAATAACATAAGGATTCACATATTCTTTTATTCTAGAATCGTATTGTTGCAAAGTAGCTTTTTTTAATAATATTTGTGAGTAATTAGCTAAAATTATCCCGAAAATAAATAATAACATATAACTATTCATCTTTTGTCACCACCACAATTCCGACGATAATAATAGCCGCACCAAGTAAATGATTCCACTGAATCGTATCTCCAAATAGAAATACTGACCAAAGCATTGACCATAGTATAATAATTCCGCGATGTGAATATGCTTTTGAAATTTCGAAATGTTTAATTACTTGTTGCCATAAAACTGCATATCCGAATAAAAGTATAACTAGTCCGAAATAAGCAACAAAAAATGAGATGGAAGCAATGGGGAATTTAGCTGCCCATTTCATGTAAACCATAATGATAGAATATATCAAAAAAGCTACATGTAAAAATACGTAATTTTTAATAGTTGGTTTCATTTATTCACTCTCTTTTGCATATAAATATATATTTATACCTAATTTTTCTAATGATATATATTGGAACGTATTTTGTTTAACCTTTCACATTCCAAATTATATAGTATCATGGCTTTTATTGTAAAACAATAGAAGCTATCTATGAATTCATTTTTTCCAAGGTTCTACAATATGTATCGTTTTATTTGTTGCATCCAACTCTACTTGAACACCGATAGGTATGGTAATCATGGGATGTGTATGACAACAATCGAAGTCAGCTAGAAAAGGAATTCTTTGATTTTGAAGTACTTCTAATAGTATTTCAAAAGGTTTTCGGTTGGTACCACAATCATCAAATTGCTCGTGTTTTCCAAGAATGATACCTGAAATTTTATCGAATACACCGTTAATTTTAAGTAATGAAAAGCTTCTTTCAATAGTAGCTGCATCTTTTGAACTGTCCTCAATAAAGAGAATGTCGCCTTCTTGAATATGTGGCATATAGGGGCTACCCAAAATTCCTTGTATCGTGTTTAAATTCCCGCCAATAATACGCCCAGTAGCTTTTCCATCAATTACTGAAATCCAATCGTTTGGTCGAAGTTCTTTCTCCTTCGTCTTTTCTTCCCAATTAATAAATTCATCTGACCAAAATAATGGTTGTTTTATATGATAAGGAAGAGAATGATCATGTAGTAAAGTTTCAGCAAAATATTTGTATGTGCAATCAACAAAAGGTTCAAATTCGCCAAAGGAAGGGACGAGAGCTGGTCCATAAAATGTAGGGATTCCTGTTTTGGCGTAAATTCCTAGTAATAAAGCAGTTGCATCTGAATACCCAATCATTATTTTAGGGTTCTTTAGAAAAGCATCATAATCAATATAAGGTAATATTGAATTTGAATTCATCCCACCAATTGTTGACATAATACAAGAAACATTAGGATTTCTTATTAAGACATTTAGTTCCTCAGCACGCTCTTGTATACTACCAGAACGATAAAAATCATATCGACCTGTTAATGAACCTTCTAATATATGAAACCCTTTCTGTTGTAAGTAAGATTTTGCTCGTTCAAATCTTTTTGGAGAAGTGTAGGTTACTGGTGAAGAAGGGGAGTAGATCCCAACTGTGTCTCCGTATTTTAATGATTTTGGAAGTAGCATTTGTATGAATCCCTTCTATTAAATAGTTTATCTCGCTATTTGACGGGTAGCCCGATTGGTGGGGCTGATTAAAGTTTCGCTTTATTTACGAGATTTTATTATTGAATATTCTTACGTTTCAATATTGTAAGTTTAACATAAATAAATTAAAATAATCATTGCTGTATATGAATAAATATACCTTTTACCTTGACTATATAAAGGAATTGTTGTTAAGGTTAAATGTGAGTGTATAAAAGGTTTGCTAAAGGAGTTTTGAAATGAATCGGTTAAAATGGGGAAGGATGACAGTCCTATTAGTTATTATTTTAGGGATATGTTGGTTCTTATTCCAAGGAAATCAAAAGAGCATAGCGAATGTAGAGGGACAACCTTTGCAAGTGGCAGAACTACCTAAAGCAGGATTTACTGAAAAAGTAGTCCCGCCAAAGTACATCCCACCAGAAATTAACGCAAAAGCAGCTATGATTATCGATGCGAGTGATGGAGATATTATTTATCAATATAATGAAAATGAAGCTTTTGCACCGGCTAGTATGTCTAAGATGATGACAGCGTATCTCTTACTAGAGAGTATACATAACGGGAAAGTTCGCTGGGAAGATCCAGTAAAAATGAGTGCGAAGGCGGCACAAACAGAAGGAGCGAGAATCCCAGTACAAGTTAATGACACATTAACTGTTAAAGATTTATATCATGCATTAATGATTGAGTCAGCTAATAATTCGGCTGTGGCTTTAGCAGAACATATGGCAAAATCGGAGAAAGATTTCGTTCAGCTTATGGATGCAAAAGCGAAACAGTTAAAAATGTCGGAACATGCTAAATTTGCAAATGCTTCTGGATTACAAGAGCCAGATGGAAGTGAAACAAAAATGACGGCTGGTGATGTAGCACAATTGGCGTATCATCTTATAAAAGATTATCCGGAAATATTAGAAGTGACTCACTTACGCCAAAGTCAGCTAGCATTTAATAATATTAATGTTATAAGCACAAACGACATGTTAAACAAAAATAATAAAAGTTTATATATAGAAGGAATGGACGGACTAAAGACTGGATTTACAGATAGTGCAGGATACTGTTTTACTGGGACTGCAAAGCAAGGTGATAATCGAATTATTACAGTGGTCATGGGGACATCAAGTAAAACAAAACGTTTTACAGAGACAAATAAGTTAATGTCGTATGCATTTGGATTAGTTAATTAAGTAAGTAAAATACGAATCTAGATCGCTACATAAGTAAGACTGTTTGTTGTTACTAATTTTAGATAACAACAAACAGTCTTTTTATTTTTATTTTAAAAAGGAAAAGGCTTCTAAATATAAGTGTTATTATTTGAGTTTGTTTGTTGTTGTGATATTATAAAGTTATAAGCTTATTAATAATAAGTTTGAGGGGCGTAATATGATATATACATATGAAATAGCCTCAATTGAAAATTGGAGGGAATTATGATGGCAAAAGATTTTTACTCAGCAATTGAAGACAGAAGATCTATTTATGCAATTAGTAAAGAGCAAGTAGTTTCTGATGAGAAAATTCAAGAAGTGATTTATCATGCTGTAAAACATACACCTTCAGCTTTTAATTCTCAAAGTGCTCGCGTTGTTGTTTTATTAGGAGAACAACATGATAAATTATGGGATATTACGAAAGAAACGTTACGAAAAATTGTACCTGAAAATAACTTTGCACCTACTGAAGAAAAAATGAATGCATTTAAAAGTGGTTATGGAACGGTTTTATATTTTGAAGACAGTGAAGTAGTGGAAAGCCTTCAAGCTAACTTTGCATTATATAAAGATAATTTCCCAACTTGGTCTCAGCAATCATCAGGAATGTTACAATTTGCAATTTGGACAGCTTTAGAAATTGAAGGGTTTGGTGCTACGTTACAGCATTACAATCCGCTAATTGATGAAGAAGTGAGAAAAGAGTGGGATGTTCCAGAGAATTGGAAACTTATTGCGCAAATGCCATTTGGTAAACCGGTAGTACATGCTGGTGAAAAAGAATTCCAACCGCTAGAGGACCGTGTGAAAATTTATAAATAATTTGATAAAAGGTGAACAGGAATATAACCTGTTCACCTTTTTTTATACGTAATAAGGGTTTTTTTGTCTGGCATTTTTCATCTGATTTTTTAATTCATTTTTACGTGTTTCAATAGCTGATACTTTTTGTAATGTTATCATTGAAACGAATTGAATAAAAGCATAGTATAGCTCTATATTTTTTTGTATTGGATCATCTATTATATTTTTCACAAATATGCCTCCTCTTTTTATTCCAATAAAACTCCGTATTAATGGGCAGCCCGAGTGGTGAGGGTTAATAATTAGCGGAGGATGTATAAAACCCTTACTGATTAAAGTTTCATTTTATAAGGGAATGAAACTTTAATCAATTCGCTAAAATTCTTTTTTATTAAGATATGTATATAATACTATAAATATCCTATAAATTCCATTATGGGAAAAAGAGAACAGTTGATATAGTGTGTGTTTTCTTTAAAGGAGAAATGGCTTTTTTGAAATAAATCTTACAATTCGTCAAATTATTTCAAAATTGTAGATAGTATAGAAATTTAGTTTTCTAAAAATATTATACTATTGATAAATAGAGTGATTTTTGTCATGATGAAAGTATACTTCATGTAAGGAGCTTTATAAGGAAATACATAATGTGGTTTGTATTAGGTTAATAGAATTTTTTATAGAAGATAGAAAAGGGATGTTTTATATTAAGATATTAAATGGAATGTCGAATTTTCATGCGATATATGAGAAATTTGAAAAAATCATTGCAAAAATACTATAATTAATGATAAAGTTCACATGAAGTTCACACAGATTTCACTTCGTTCATTTAAAATGAACTCTGTGTGAAAAATAAAACTCTTGCTAAAAAATGGAACTGGATGAATATTTTACTTTGATAATATTGTAAAGTATTAAAGTTTTAGTTTTTTTTAAGAGGATAGTAGGGAAAGGAAGTAAAGACAACTTATGAAAAAAGTAATTGCAGGTTTAGCAGCAGCTTCTGTAGCTGGCGTTGCAGTTCCAGGAATGGATTCTGCTCATGCACAAGTTTCAAATGAAGCGCTAAAAGAAATTAATGGACAAACTCAAACTCAAACTCAAACTCAAACGACTGTAACTGAAACAAAAACTGTAGAAACAACTTCTGAATTAAAATACACAGTAACTGCTGATGTATTAAATGTTCGTTCAGGTGCTGGTACAGGACATAACGTTATTTCTAAAGTAAAGTCAGGCCAAGTGCTACAAGTAGTTGGACAAGAAAATGGTTGGTTCAAAGTAAACGTAAATGGTCAAACAGGTTATGTAAGTGGTGACTTCGTAACGACTGGTGGCAAAACAGGAACGACTGTTCAACAAGGAACAGGTACTTACACAGTAAACGTTTCTTCACTTAACGTACGTACAGGCCCAAGTACATCTCATACAGTATTAGGTTCTGTAAACAAAGGTAAAACAGTACAAGTTGTAGGTGAAGTACAAGATTGGTTTAAAATCAACTTCAATGGTGGAACTGGATACGTAAGCAAAGACTTCGTAACAAAAGGTGGTTCTGCTGTATCTAACGAAACACAACAACCAACTACAAACAACAATACTACAACAGTTCAAACTGGTGGTTCTTATGTTGTTAACACTGGTGCTTTAAAAGTACGTACAGGCCCAGCTACATACAACGCTGTAATCGGTGGAGTAACGAATGGTAAAGTATTAAACGTTACTGGTGCTGAAAATGGTTGGTACAAAATTAACCATAACGGCCGCACAGGTTACGTAAGTGCAGACTTCGTTAAGTTTGTAAAAGGCGGAGTAAACAACGTTACAAATAACAATAATGTTACAAATAACGTTCAACAACCAGGTAAAGACGTACAAAAACCAACAACAGGTGGAGATACATCTTCAATCGCTGGATTCGCTAGATCTTTAAATGGTTCACCATACAGAACTGCTGGTACAACACCTGCTGGTTTTGACTGCAGTGGATTCATTCACTACGTATTAAATCAAACTGGTCATAAAGGCGCTCGTCAAACAGTTGCTGGATACTGGAGCTCTAAAACAAAAACTAGCAATCCACAACCAGGTGATTTAGTATACTTCCAAAATACTTATAAATCAGGTCCTTCTCACATGGGTGTTTACTTAGGAAACGGTCAGTTCATTAGTGCAGAAACAGATGCAACTGGTGTACGTATTAGTTCTGTAAGTAACTCTTACTGGAGCAAGCACCTATTAGGTTACACAAAAGCATACTAAGAAAAAGTAGTTTTATATACTTTTCGTATAGAGAAAAGGCTTTCCAAGGAAACTTGGGAAGCCTTTTTATAGTTGAATAAATTGGAAGTTTAATAGTTTTTATTTTAACTTTCCATTTAAAAATCGATCATATAAGTCATGGAAATAGTTAGGACGAAATAAGTTCGCTGCATGTCCCGCTAACGGTATTTCCTTATATAGAACGTTAGGCAAAATAGATTTCAAATCAAATAGACAAGATTTATAGAGATGATCATGCTCTCCCATTACCCATAGTATAGGGTGAGGAAGTGATTTTAATTTAGATTTTAAATCGAATTCTAACCGATGTCGTAATGACTGGGCAATTATGGATGAATGTAATTGTAATCCGAAACGGTAGTAAATATTTCTTGAAATGACTGCGAACGGATTTGCTTTTAATATACCGCTTGGAAAAATAGTATTTGCGTATTGAGAGAGCCATTTAGAGTATTCATCTCCTCGCTTCTCCCAAAAATTTTGAAATACATTATATAAACGAGAAGGGTTATTGTAATGTCCTCCAATATGACAAATACTTAATACTTTTTCTGGATGCATTTGTGCAAAAATTGTAGAGATGTAACAGCCGTAACTTAGCGCACAAATATGTGCTTTTTTAATACCTTCTTGTTCATATAAGTTTAATAATTGATCTACGAGGCGCTGTAATGAAAAGTCGATTGCTTCTCCTTTATCATCACCGTGACCTAATAAGTCATAAGTTATAATGTTGTAGGAGGCAGAAAATCGTTTTTGCTCTTTTTTGAAGGCGTGACGATTGCCAACTAATCCATGAATAAAAATAATTGTTTCCTTTTCAGAATGTATATTTGTTTGCAAAAAGGATACTCCTTTCACTAACTGGAGATTTATATCGTGTTTTAAATTATTTATCTATAATTTACATAGAATAATATTAAGTACCAGGTAATAATATCAGATGTTTATATCTGTTGTAAAGATGAGTTTTTATGTATATTTTGTAAAAATAGAAAAAGTGTGTTTACATTCAGTTTACATTTGTATCGTATTCTAATTTTAGAAAGAACAGTTTTGTTTAACATGAGGAGATGAACAGGAATGGAAGTTAGAAATGAAATAAAGAAAAAAGGGAGTTGGAGGCAGTTTTTACGCCTTATTCAAGATACAAATCCTCCGAAAGGAATTTTAGTTTTTGCGTTGTTAATGAGTTTGCTTTCTACGGGAGCGAGTTTATTTATTCCTATGCTGACAAAAGGATTAGTAGATAATTTTTCGCTTTCTTCAATTAGTGCAGGACAAATTGTTGGGTTAGTTGCTTTCTTTGTAATGCAAACTATTGCGGCAGGGTTGTCTATATATTTACTAAATTATATTGGGCAGAAGATTGTAGCGGGACTAAGAGAACGTTTGTGGAAAAAGGTACTTATCTTGCCGGTATCTTATTACGATCAAAATAGAACAGGTGATACTATTAGCCGTATGACGAATGATACAGGTGTTGTGAAAACGTTAATTTCTGAGCATTTGTCAAACTTATTAACAGGTGGTATTTCAATTGTTGGATCGTTAATTGTATTATTTGTTTTAGATTGGAAAATGACTGCGTTACTTTTAACGGTTATTCCGTTGTCTGTGTTAATTTTAGTTCCACTTGGACGAAAAATGTATAAGATTTCAAAAGCGCTTCAAGATGAAACTGCATCTTTTACAAGTGTGTTAACGCAAGTGTTATCAGAAATTCGTTTAGTGAAATCTTCAAATACAGAAAAGAGAGAATATGAAACGGGTAATACAGGTATACAAAAGTTATTACAATTTGGTTTGAAAGAAGGGAAAGTGCAAGCATTAATTTCGCCAGTTATGTCGTTTGTTTTAATGGCACTACTTGTTATTATCGTAGGGTATGGCGGGATGCGAGTTTCTAGCGGTGCATTAACAACCGGTGAACTTGTAGCGTTTATTTTGTATTTAGTTCAAATTGTAATGCCAATGAGTCAATTATCTATGTTCTTTACACAATTCCAAAAGGCAATTGGTGCAACGGAAAGAATTAATACGATTTTAGAATATGAAGTAGAAGATCATGAAACTGGTGTGAAAGTGACAAATGCTAAGCAACCGATCGTTCTTGAAAATGTACATTTTGAGTATAACGAAGAAGAGCAAGTTTTGAAAAATATTGATTTCACAATTGAATCCGGAAAAGTGACAGCGATTGTAGGACCAAGTGGTAGTGGGAAAACAACGTTATTCTCATTATTGGAACGTTTTTATGAGCCAACTAGTGGCGCCATTAAATTAGGGGAAGAATCAATTACGAGTTATTCATTAGAGTCATGGCGACGTCAAATCGGTTACGTATCACAAGATAGTCCGTTAATTGATGGAACAATTCGTGATAATATTTGTTATGGCGTCGAGGGCGAAGTAACGGATGAAGAAATTGAAAAAGTAGCAGCAATGGCATATGTTGATGCATTTATTCATGACTTACCAAATGGTTATGCAACAGAAGTTGGAGAACGTGGTGTGAAGCTTTCTGGGGGACAAAGACAGCGAATTGCTATTGCCCGAGCGTTACTTCGAAATCCGCAAATTCTTATGTTAGATGAGGCGACTTCAAGCTTAGATAGTAAATCTGAGTCTGTCGTTCAAAAAGCGTTAAATAACTTAATGAAAGGCAGAACAACGTTAGTGATTGCGCATAGACTTTCTACTGTTGTAGATGCAGATAAAATTGTCTTTATTGAGAAAGGGAATCTTACAGGTAGTGGTACGCATGATGAATTATTACAGACGCATGATATGTATCGTGAGTTTGCAACGCAGCAATTGAAAATTAAAGAGGGGGCATTATAAAATGAATCATCAGTGGGATTTTACTCAACTGATGATTCATTTTTAAACAATATATTAGATGCTAAGTAGAAAGGAAATGGTTCCTTTGATACCTAAAATTTTAATAGTAGATGACGATCCACACATTAGAGAACTCGTTTCGGTATTTTTAGAACGAGAAGGTTTTCAAACATATGAGGCAATTGATGGAGTAGATGCACTTCAGAAAATGGATGACGTAAAAGTCGATATGGTTATTCTTGATATCATGATGCCAAATATGGATGGATTTGATGTATGTTTTGAATTAAGAAAATACTATGATATCCCGGTTCTGATGCTAACTGCCAAAGGGGAAACATCACAAAAAGTAAAAGGATTTCACCTTGGGACAGATGATTATCTTGTAAAACCATTTGACCCTATAGAATTAGTAGTGAGAGTAAAGGCATTATTGAAACGTTACCAAATTACAGTTTCCCAATCGATTCAAGTTGGAAATGTATTATTAAATCGTAAAACATTCGAAGTTACATCTGGAGAACAAACGGTTACATTACCGTTAAAGGAATTTGAGCTGCTCTTTACTTTAGGGTCTAAATCGGGAAGAACTTGTTCGAGAGAGCAATTAATTGAAGAAATATGGGGATATGATTTTGAAGGGAATGAACGTACACTAGACGTTCATATTAATCGGTTACGTGAGAAGTTTCAAGAAGAGCAGTCGAAATTTAGTATTAAAACAATAAGAGGATTAGGGTATCGCTTAGAGGTAAGTAAATGAGAAAAAGAAAACGAATGAGTAAGTTGAAGATGCTGAAAGTATTTGGAGCGGTATTAGCGCTCTTTTCTTTTCTTACTATAATTTGGTCTATCGCATTTTATGTAGCAACTAGTATATTGAATGCTTTTGACGTAAACGTATCGCCGTTTGTTGCCTTTCTAATTAGTGATATGGTCGGTTTTGTATTTATTATTCTTATTTGGACAGTGATTGGAATATTAATGAGGCCAAAACGAGAGGCAATGATTTGGACTATTATTGAACCGATACAAAAAATTGCAAAAGGAGACTTCTCCGTAAAAATACGAAATGAAGAAAAGTATGATGGCGAAATTGGCGTGCTCGTAAAAAGTATAAATGATATGACAGATGAACTGAATGCGATGGAGAAAATGAGACAAGAGTTTGTATCAAATGTTTCTCATGAAATACAGTCACCATTAACTTCTATAAAAGGATTTGCTAGAGCACTACAAGACGATAATCTTTCTGAGGAAAAAAGAAAGCATTATCTTACCATTATTGAAACTGAAACAACGAGATTATCTAAACTAAGTCAAAATTTACTAAAGCTAACTCTTTTAGAATCAGAAGAATATATACCAGAAAGAGTGAGCTATCGATTAGATCAACAATTAAAGCAAATTGTGTTAAATAGTGAACCACTCTGGGCTGAAAAAGAAATTGAGTTAGAACTAGATTTAGAAAAAGTACATGTTATTGCTGACCAAGAAAGTATGAGTCAAGTGTGGATTAATTTAATTCATAATAGTATTAAATTTACTCCAAGCGGTGGTACGATTACTATTCAGTTAAAGGAACGTGAGACAGTAGTGGAAGTGCGTATCCGTGATTCAGGAATTGGTATATCAGAAGAACAGAAACAACATATTTTTGAGCGTTTTTATAAAGCGGATTCTTCACGAAATCGTGCCTATGGAGGAAGTGGCTTAGGTTTAGCTATTGTAAAGAAAGTACTCGACCTTCATCATGGGGAAATAAAAGTTGAGAGTGAGGAAGGAAAAGGTACTGAATTTATTGTGCGTATGCCAAATCATGAAGAGAAATAGTGTTAGAAGGAGAACCTTCTAACACTATTTCTCTTTAAAAATGCATTTACCGTTACTGCAATTATATTGATAAGCTTTTCCTTCGCTTTTCATACTCATACACTCCCCTATGCTGGATTTGTTTTTATTTTACATGAATAACGGTAAAAAAATGAAACTTATAAATAAAAACTTTCTATAGTTACCTACAAGTAACCTACGCACATGAAAGTGCATCATTGCCTTTTTACATAAACATAGATACAATTTTAATATAATACATAACTGAAATGATTAAGGAGTGTTATACTTGGCAGAATTATTACAAGGTAAAAATGCTTTAATTACAGGAGCAGGTAGAGGGATTGGTCGCGCTGTAGCGATTGCATTAGCGAAAGAAGGCGTAAATGTAGGACTTTTAGCTCGCTCAGAAGAAAACTTAAAAGCTGTAGCGAAAGAAGTAGAAGCAGAAGGCGTAAAAGCTGTTATTGCAACTGCAGATGTTTCTTCATACGAAGAAGTAACAACTGCGATTGAAACGTTAAAAAATGGTTTAGGATCTATTGATATTTTAATTAATAACGCTGGTATTTCTAAATTCGGTAAGTTTTTAGAATTAGACGTTGCTGATTGGGAAAAAATCATTCAAGTAAACTTAATGGGTGTATACTATGCAACTCGTGCAGCTTTACCGAGCATGATTGAACAACAATCTGGTGATATCATTAACATTTCATCTACAGCAGGACAAAAAGGTGCACCTGTAACAAGTGCATATAGTGCTTCTAAATTTGGTGTCCTTGGTTTAACAGAATCGTTAGCGATGGAAGTTCGCAAACATAACATTCGTGTAACAGCTTTAACTCCAAGTACAGTAGCAACTGATATGGCTGTAGATTTAGGATTAACTGATGGAAACCCTGATAAAGTAATGCAAGCGGAAGATATTGCAGAATTTATCGTAGCGCAGCTGAAATTAAATAAACGTACATTTATTAAATCTGCTGGGCTTTGGTCTACTAATCCATAGGAATTAAATTTAACTTTAAAAGAAGGGATATCTATTCTGTAAGGGGTAGATGTCCCTTCTTTATTTTTTGTATTCGAGACAGAATTTTCGGTATAATTAAAAGTGAATGGTAGAAAGCATTGGTAAATTGAAAGGAATGGTAGTTGTAAAAGAGTGATGTAAGGAGGGAAAAGGATGAAAAAGAAGTTTCAAAAATTATAACATGTATCGTGTATAACGAGATTAGCTCGTGGACCTCCAGTATACATAGCACTATATTGTATATTAAAAAATTGGAGGCTATAAATAGATGAGAACTGAAAAAGAAATGCTAGACGTAATTATAAATATAGCAAAAGAGGATGAAAGAATTCGAGCTGTCATCATGAATGGATCGCGTGTAAATCCAAATGTGA
Organism: Bacillus sp. 7_6_55CFAA_CT2; assembly: GCF_000238655.1. Taxonomy (NCBI): domain Bacteria; kingdom Bacillati; phylum Bacillota; class Bacilli; order Caryophanales; family Bacillaceae; genus Bacillus; species Bacillus sp. 7_6_55CFAA_CT2. The sequence continues at coordinate 147,211 of NZ_JH414709.1, forward strand.
AAAAAGATTGTTTTCAAGACTATGATATTATGTATGTTGTAAATGATATACAATCTTTTACGTCTAATCATAATTGGATTCATAGATTTGGAGAAATAATGATTGTACAAATGCCAGAAGAAATGTCGTTAGTTCCACCAGATGAAGACGGAAAGTTTCCATATTTAATGCAGTTCATAGATGGAAATCGGATTGATTTAACGCTAGTTCCAGTTGAGTTAATAAAAAAGTTCGTTGGACAAGATAGTTTAAGTAAACTGCTTCTTGATAAAGATAATTGTCTGGAAGAATTCCCACCAGCAAGCGATAAAGATTACTTAATAAAAAAGCCTACAGAAAAAGAGTTTTTAGATTGCTGTAATGAATTTTGGTGGTGTAGTACGAATGTGGCAAAAGGGCTATGGAGAGAAGAGCTTTCTTATGCAAAAGGAATGCTTGAAGGACCAGTGCGAGATATGTTCATCGTAATGCTAGAATGGTATATTGGTATGAAAACAGACTTTACAGTTAATACAGGGAAGTTTGGAAAGCATTTTGAGCAATATATTGAAGAAGATATGTGGGAGCAATTTAAAAGGACATTTTCTAATGCTGAATATGAAAACATATGGGAGTCATTCTTTGTCATGAGTGATTTATTTAGGGAAGTGGCGAACGAAGTCGCTAACACGTATGAATATCAATATCCGCAAGAAGATGATGATAAAGTGACGAACTATTTAAAACATGTGAAAACTTTGCCGAAAGATAGTACATCAATTTATTAATAATATAAAGCAGTAAGACTGTCCTAATTAAGGACAGTCTTATTTTTGTTTATGAATAACAATTTCTCTAACAAAGTGCAGATGAATCACATATGAAAATTTAGGGAGGTTTTTTATCATGTATTATTTTTATTCGCCAGAAATGTTTGCTCCATATCAATGGGGACTAGAACGAGATGTTTCGTATGCTTATATGCCATATAACTCATTTTATTATGGAGACTATATAAACTCATTGCCATACGCATATATCCCTCAAAATTATGAAGTACAAATGAAAGCAGATGATCGTGGATCGTGGACACCATTTTCATGGGTTGAAAAATATGCGTACGCATTTTCAGGACCGTATAATAAAGCGGAAGTCGCTCTTACATTTGATGATGGACCAGATTTAGAATTCACGCCAAAAATATTAGATAAGTTAAAACAACATAATGTAAAAGCTACTTTTTTCTTACTTGGTGAAAACGCAGAAAAATTTCCGAACGTAGTAAAGCGTATTGCAAATGAAGGGCATGTAATTGGTAATCATACGTATAGTCATCCGAACTTAGCGAAAGTAAATGAGGATGAGTACCGTAATCAAATTATAAAAACGGAAGAAATATTAAATCGTTTAGCTGGTTATGCACCGAAGTTTATACGTCCGCCATACGGTGAAATACTTGAAAATCAATTAAAATGGGCCACAGAGCAAAATTTTATGATTGTACAGTGGAGTGTTGATACAGTTGATTGGAAAGGTGTGAGTGCTGATACGATTACAAATAATGTGCTAGGGAATTCATTTCCTGGAAGTGTCATCCTCCAACATTCAACACCAGGTGGGCATTTACAAGGATCTGTAGATGCACTAGACAAAATCATTCCGCAGTTAAAAACGAAAGGGGCACGTTTTGTAACACTTCCAAGTATGTTCCAGACATCAAAAGAAAGAAAGTGAATGTGTTATAAATTAGGAAAATAAGGGTTATGTCGTATAATGAAAGTGTAAGTTAGGGGGATATAATTGATTGATGCACTAGTAAACATAGGAATAAGCATATTGATTGGTATTATTTTTGTACTTGCGGCAATTATTCTTCAAAAAAATCCACCGACCGATATTAATGCGGCATATGGTTATCGTACGAAACGATCTATGAAAAATAAGGAATTATGGGATGCGGGTAACAGGTATAGTGCAGAAGTGATGAAGCAGAACGGATTCATCATGATGTTAATTGGAAGTGTTATTAGTATAACTGTTTAGATATCCACATACAATAATAGCGATTATAGTGGTTATGCTGTTATTAATCATTCGTTTATTTATACAAGTAGAGAGTAGATTAAAAATCCTTGAACAATAATAAAAAATAGGACTCTACGCAATATTATGCTAAGAGTCCTATTTTATTTATAAACTATTATTTTTTAATAATTCTTTTCCTTGCTCTATAACAAATTCATAGTATGCAAGATCATACGGATAAATATCTTCAAATGTTATCGTAATCGGTGTATTGTTTAAGACTGAAATAGTCGTTAAAGATGAAATCTCTCCTTTTAATAGTTGTAGAAAAGAAGTTGCATGTACTTTCATCACATCGTCTACTTCTTCACCTGGTGCGAATGGAAGTGGATTGATGACGTTGTGAAAATACATATGACAAAACTCGCGATCAGTAAGATTTGAAATTTCATAATCTATTTTAAAGATTCCCTTGTATGTTAAATCATTAGTTTGAAAGGAAAGCCCTAATTCCTCCTCAATTTCACGAAGACCACCAATTTGTACATCTTCATCATGCATAATATGTCCAGCTGAAGTAATATCCCATATACATGGAGCTTCTTTTTTATTTTTAGAGCGTAATTGGAAATATAAAAACATATCTTCATTATCTTTTTCTACAAACCAGCAATGAAATGTTTCGTGCCAATCGCCGTCACGATGCACTTCATCACGTAATTTCTTCCCAAGTGTATTTCTTTCAGGATCAAATATTGTTAACCACTCTGTCATTTTAATTCCCCTTTCCTCAAATTTTATTATACAATATTTGTATTGAATTTTGGGAAAATAAAGAAAAAGGAGTGGTTATAAGTGGGGATAGAGCGTACGGAAATAAAATCGATTATTTCAACAGAGGAAGAGTTACGGAAAATATTGGGGCAACCAAGTGAGCGAGCGTTGAAAAAAGTCATTTCATCATTAGACCACCATTGCGTAGATTTTCTTTCTAAATCTCCTTTTCTAGTATTATCCACTGGAAATAAGTTGGGGGAGTGTGATGCCTCGCCGCGAGGAGATGCACCTGGATTTGTATACGTACTCAATAATAATAAAATTATCATTCCAGAAAGACCAGGAAATCGTCGTATAGACTCCATTTTGAATATTATTTCAAATCCACGTGTAGGACTAATCTTTTTTATTCCAGGTCTTGGGGAGACACTTAGAATAAATGGCCGAGCGTATATTACAAACGATGAAGAAATTTTGAAAGAAATGCAGGCGAATGGACGTAATCCGTTGCTTGGAATTGTTGTTGAAATAGAAGAGTGTTACATTCATTGTGCAAAAGCGTTTATTCGTTCGAAGATGTGGGATCCAGAATCTTGGTTACATAAAAAAGAGTTACCTTCAGCAGCAAAAATGTTGTTAGAGCATGCGAAAGTGAATGCTTCAGAAGAAGATGTTGCACGTTCTTTAGAAGAAAGTTATACAAAAAGATTGTATTAAAAATTTTATTGATATAATTTTGTGAGGTGAGTATGTACGGGTTTTAGAATGGGGATTTATCCCGCATTAACGGGCAGTAACACCCCTACCTCAAAATTCAGCGAAAGCAAAGAAGTTAGGTGGGGATCAACTGCCCGTAAAAGCCCGATTGGTGAAGGCTAATAATCAGTGGGGATGAACAAAATCCCCACTGATTAAAGTTTCACTTTATATATTAACCGTTGATTTATAAACTGGAGAAATGACAAAATAGGTAAATTGAGTGGCAGTTGCATAATGCTATTGTGAAATATAATAAAAAATTATTTTGAAAATAGTTAGTAAAAATAGGCTTGCTTTTTAAAAATTTGATAACTATAATAAGTTAACAAATAGACATGAATGAAAAAGTAATGATAAGGACACGAAATCATTTTTACGGTTTACAGAGAGGGAAGCCAAGGGTGTGAGCTTCCTAACACGAGAAATGATTTTACCACCTTTGAACTTCAATAGTGAACGAGTAATCTAGTAATTATTGGCGGTATCAGCCGTTATCTGAACTTGAGCAATCTAGAAGGAGATACGTCTAGATTGGAACAAGGGTGGAACCACGAAAACACATTCGTCCCTTTCCTAGGGATGAGTGTGTTTTTTATAGTATAAGAGATTGAAAATTTAAAATAATTAAAAAATATTATTGATTTTGTTTTTTATGCGAGTATAATGAGTTAACAAATAAACATGAACGAAAAAGTAACGATAAGGACACGAAATCATTTTTACGGTTTACAGAGAGGGAAGCCAAGGGTGTGAGCTTCCTAACACGAGAAATGATTTTACCACCTTTGAACTTCAATAGTGAACGAGTAATCTAGTAATTATTGGCGGTATCAGCCGTTATCTGAACTTGAGCAATCTAGGAGGAAATACGTCTAGATTGGAACAAGGGTGGAACCACGAAAACACATTCGTCCCTTTCCTAGGGATGGGTGTGTTTTTTTACTTTGAAAGGAGGTGCGGTAATATGAAACGATTTATAAGTACGGAAATAACCACCACCTGCATGACAAAAAAGCAGAGTAAGGTGATTTATAGATGTAACAATTAAACTTTTAGGAGGAGATTAGAAGATGAATAACGTTATAAATGTTGGGGTATTAGGTTTAGGTACGGTCGGAAGTGGTGTTGTTCATATTTTGAAAGAACATTATAAAAAAATCGCACTTGATACAGGATACGAAGTGAAAGTGAAAACAGTCGTTGTACGTGATTTGGAAAAAGAACGCGATGTTTGTATTGATGGAATTGCAGTAACAAGTCATGCAGATGAAGTTCTAAATGATTCAAATATTGATATTGTAGTAGAGGTAATGGGCGGAATTGAAGAAGCAAAACAGCATATTGTTAAGGCTTTACGAAATAAAAAACATGTCGTAACAGCAAATAAAGATTTAATGGCTGTATATGGTGCAGAGCTTCTTCAACTGGCGAACGATAATGATTGTGATTTATGTTACGAAGCGAGTGTAGCGGGCGGTATTCCAGTGTTAAGAGGACTAACTGATGGGTTAGCATCAGATCAAATTGAAAAAATAATGGGAATTGTAAATGGTACAACAAATTATATGTTAACAAAAATGAGTCAAAATGGATGGTCTTATGAAGAGGCTTTACAGGAAGCACAAAAATTAGGCTTTGCAGAATCGGATCCGACAGCAGATGTAGATGGACTAGATGCGGCGAGAAAAGTAGCAATTCTTGCAAACTTAGGTTTTTCGATGAATGTTTCATTAGATGATGTGCAAGTAAGAGGGATTCGAAAGGTCGAAAAAGAAGATTTACAAATGGCTGAAAAGTTAGGATTTACTATGAAGTTAATTGGTAAAGCTGAAAAACAAGGACCAGCCATTCATTTAAGTGTAGAACCGACGCTTTTACCGAGCCAGCATCCATTATCAAATGTGAATAATGAATTTAATGCGGTGTATGTCCATGGCCAAGCGGTAGGAGAAGTGATGTTTTATGGACCCGGAGCTGGGAAGTTACCGACTGGTTCTGCTGTAGTAAGTGATATTATTTCAATCGTTAAAAATATGAATCAAGTTCCGAAAAATAAAAGTGCGTTAAAAGAACCAGTTCCTTATGAATTACAAGGTGATGAAGAAGTAGTTTCGAAATATTTCTTACGCATTTCATTACAAGATGAGCCTGGGATGTTACAAAAAATAACAGAATGTTTCGTTAATTATTCTGTAAGTTTAAAAGAGGTTATTCAATTACCTTTAAACCGTGAACTGGCAGAAGTCGTTGTTGTGACACATCGAACTTCCAAGTATCAATTTGAACGAGTTTTAGAAGCGATAGAAGCTGTCGCAAGTGAAATAAACAGTTACTACATTATTGAGGAGGAAAAACAATATGTATAAAGGACTATTAAAACAATATGCGTCTTATTTACCGGTGAATGAAAATACACCTGATGTCAGCTTAATGGAAGGAAACACACCACTTATTCCATTATTAAATATATCAAAACAATTAGGGATTCAGCTATATGGTAAGTACGAAGGAGCGAATCCGACAGGTTCTTTTAAAGATCGTGGTATGGTCATGGCAGTTGCTAAGGCGAAAGAAGAAGGTTCAGAAGCAATCATTTGTGCATCAACAGGTAATACATCAGCGTCAGCTGCAGCATATGCGGCACGTCTTGGGATGAAATGCATTATCGTAATACCAGAAGGAAAGATTGCACATGGAAAATTAGCGCAAGCGGTCGCTTATGGAGCTGAAATTATTTCAATAGAAGGGAATTTCGATGATGCGCTTAAGGCTGTAAGAAATATTGCTGCAGAAGAGCCGATTACGTTAGTAAACTCAGTAAATCCTTATCGAATTGAAGGGCAAAAAACAGCAGCGTTTGAAATTTGTGACCAATTGCAAAATGCACCAGATGTTCTAGCTATCCCTGTTGGGAATGCAGGGAATATTACAGCGTATTGGAAAGGCTTCTGTGAATATGAGAAAGAAAAAGGTTATAAAAAGCCAAGAATTCATGGCTTTGAAGCGGAAGGAGCAGCTGCAATTGTAAAGGGACATGTAATTGAAGAGCCTGAAACAATTGCAACAGCGATTCGCATCGGTAACCCAGCAAGTTGGTCGTATGCAGTAGAGGCTGCCGAGCAGTCTCGTGGTGAAATAGATATGGTATCAGATGAAGAAATTTTACATGCGTATAGGTTATTAGCAAAAACTGAAGGAGTTTTCGCTGAACCAGGATCAAATGCTTCATTAGCCGGCGTAATTAAACATGTTCAATCTGGGAAAATCAAAAAGGGAGAAACAGTTGTTGCGGTATTAACTGGAAATGGTTTGAAGGATCCTGATATCGCTATTTCTTCAAATCAACTAGACATCGCAAGTGTGTCAAATGATATAGAACAAATTAAAGATCATATTAAAGGGGTGATTATGTCGTGATACCATTTAGCGTTCGTGTCCCTGCTAGTACGGCGAATGTTGGTCCTGGATTTGATTCAGTTGGAATAGCTTTGTCATTGTATTTAGGTGTGGTGGTTAAAGAAAAAGCTGATAAATGGCAAGTAATCCATTCCTTTGAAGAATCAATTCCGACAGACGATAAAAATTTAATCGTTAGCACGGCATGTAAAGTATGTCCTTCTATATCACCCCATATAATAGAAGTTACTAGTAATATCCCATTAACGAGAGGGCTAGGAAGTAGTGCATCAGCGATTGTAGCTGGGATAGAGCTTGCGAATCAACTAGGCAATTTGAACTTAACTGCTGATCAAAAAGTTCAAATTGCTACAAATTTTGAAGGACATCCTGATAATGTTGCTGCTTCTATATTAGGTGGAACTGTAATCGGAGCACTTGATGGAAAGGATATTTCCGTCGTAAGAATTGAGAGCAAGGAGTTAGGGGTAATTTCTCTTATTCCGAATGAAGAATTAAATACAGATGAAAGTCGATCTGTATTACCAAAGATGTTTCCGTTTCATGAGGCAGTTAAAGCTAGTGCGATAAGTAACGTATTAGTAGCTGCATTATGTCAAAAGCGGTGGGAAGTTGTAGGTGAAATGATGGAGAGAGACCATTTTCACGAGCCATATCGTTTAGAACTCGTACCGTTATTACCATCTATTCGTAAATGCGCAAAAGAATTTGGTGCGTACGGTACAGCACTTAGCGGTGCGGGACCATCTATTTTTATATTAACGCCATATGAGAAACGTCAAGAAATCGCTGAGCAATTAGCGAGAGTATTTACAGATATGAAAGTATGTGAGCTTGAAATCGACCATAAAGGTATTATTGTAAATAAGGAAGAGCATATTGGATCGTAAAGAAAGCTGGCATGGCTAGCTTTCTTTACGTTGCAAACCTATTTTAAATTAGGTTTTTTCGGAAAAAATATAAAACAAATGTTGATTTTGAATAATGTAAGTAAAGAGTGCATTCATTTTGGAGGTGATTACATGAATAAAGAGTCACCAGAAGAAAAAAGAGAGCGTATGAGACAAAGTGAATTAAAAAGTAATCCTACGGGTTCTTTACATGACGGACTCAATAGAGCGGAAACAGGTAGTCCAGTTGATATAGCAGGCGGTATGAATTGGAAAGGTACAGGGATAATCATTTTAGTACTACTTTTAGGATACATTGTATACACTTATTTTTTCAGTTAAAGAATGCTTGTTAAAATTTTGATTTGTTTAGTTTCATAATTGTTGAGAAAAAATGCAGTTACTGTATTACATATCTTCTAAGCAAGTTATAGTTGTTCATATCAACTTTTAATAATCCAAATAGAGCTAGCAAAATGCTAGCTCTATTATTTTTTGCCACATTCCTGTAACAAACCACCTGTATATTCATTGGTGGAGGTGCAGAGGATGAAAAAAATGATAGCGATATGTCTTCTAACAACTATGCCATTTTCGACTTTAGTCGGTTGTGACGTAAAAGGTAGTAATGCTGTACAAGAGTCTAAAATAAAGAAATCGACGTATAAAGATTTTACTTATGATGTAAATCCAGAAACATTCACATTAACTGTAGAACATGAGGGGGTAAAGGAACAGGCATCACGACCCCTACCGAAAATGAAGGTATCGAATGTAAAAAAAGAAAAGGATCGTACATCGTGGGAATATCCAGATCAAAAAGTAAAAATAAAATTAGAAAAGAAAAAAGACCACTTAAACATTGACGTGGAATCGACTGGTGCAGAAAGCTTTACATGGCCGAAAGTAGAAGCTGAAAATTATACACTTCCGTTATGGGAGGGTAAGCAAATTCCGAGCAATGATGAGAATTGGAAGAAGTTTTTAAAGGATGATGCATATTCATTTGCTGAATCATTTTCTATGAAGTTTTTCGCATTAAATGGTTCGAAATATTCAATTGTATATATTGCAAACAATATGTTTAATAATGAATTGAAGTTTCATTCGGATCCGAAAATAGGATTTGATTTTACACATGAATTTCCGAGCATAAATAAAAATAAAACATATGGATTTCAATTATATGTGACAAATAATGATGCGGTAAGCATTGCTAAAATGTATAAGGATGATATTGTTCGAAAAGGTGAATTTAAAACATTACAAGAAAAGGCTAGAAAAAATAAAGAAATCGAAAAGTTATATGGAGCGGCGCATTTTTATTTTTGGAATCAAAATGGTCTATCAGAAAATAATATAAATTGGCCAAAACTAAGGGAGCAAATAAATAGCCCGCTGTTTAGTCATATAAAAGAACTTATTCAAAAGAATAGTTCAGAGCCTGGGGAACTGAATGTATTAGATCAAGTAAGTAAACAAGATTTCATTGATAAGTATCAAAAAAATGTTATTTTACGTTATATAAACGAAGTATTATCGATGAAGGAATTTTATAAAGAGGATATTTTTCAAAACGTTGATCAGGAAGCTAGTGTGCTATTAAAGAAAGGTGTAGGTCACTTAACGAACACAGAATTGTATAGCTTAAATAAGCATTTATTAAAGTCGCTACTTGGTGATGCGGTTGAAGAGGTAAGTAAATGGGGTAATGCAGATGGAACGGACATACTAAAGGAAATGAAAGAGGTAGGAATAGAAAAAGCGTGGATTGGTCTGCCGAACTGGGAACAAGGATTTATGCAACCTAATTTCGTGACAAAAGCGAAGGAAATGGGGTATTTAGTTGGTCCGTATGATTCATATCATTCCATTCACGAAAAAAGTGATAAAAATTGGAACACAGCATCCTTTAATGACCCATCATTATATGAAGAGGCTACTGTAACGAAGAAAAACGGAGAAAAGGTGCAAGGCTTTTTAGGCAGAGGTCGCAAGTTAAACCCGACTTTATCGCTGCCTAGTGTAAAGGAACGCATGAATGATATATTACAAAATGGTCCTAAATATAATTCATGGTTTATTGATTGTGATGCGACAGGTGAAATTTACGATGACTATTCAGCGAAACATATAACGACACAAGAGCAAGATTTAAAAGCACGTTTAAAACGAATGGACTACATTGCGCAAGAAAAGGGTATGGTCGTTGGTTCTGAAGGTGGAAATGATTTTGCTAGTAGTACGATTGCATTTGCACACGGAATTGAAACACCTGTTATTAAATGGGACGATGAAGATATGCGGAAAAATAAAACAAGTCCGTATTATGTCGGTGGATATTGGTCACCAAATCAAAATGTGCCTGAAAAATATGCAAAACAAGTACCATTGAAAGAAGAATATAAACAAGTATATTTAAACCCAGTATATTCGGTACCATTATATAAATTAGTATACAATGATTCCGTTATTACAACACATCATTGGGAATGGGGAAGTTTAAAGGCAAAAGATGAAGTTGGAAATCGAATGCTGTCTGAATTATTGTATAATGTTCCTCCGTTGTACCATTTAGATGAAGTAGAGTGGAATAAGCATAAAAAAGAAATTACAGAGCATCTAAAAGTTTGGAATGAAGTTCATGAAAAAGCAGTAAAAGAAGAGATGACGAATTTTGCGTATTTGTCAGAAGATAAGCTAGTACAATCTGTTTCTTATGGAAAAGATATTAAAATCATTGTGAACTTCTCAAATGAAGACATGGAAGTAGAAAAAACGAAAATAAAAGCAAAGTCGGCTTACATTGATAATCAGGGGAAGAAAAGCGTGTATACGCCGTTTGAGAAATAATAACGTCAAATATACTGTATTCATAGAGATTTTATAATTAGCTGGATTCTTTATTCATATCGTTTGTTAAGAAAAAGACATTTCTAATTTAAAATGAAAGAGTTAATAAATTTGTAAATCCGCATGTTGCGAAATGCTAAATTTTTGAAAATGGTAAATAGTGACTTGCCAAAAATAAGTACGAGAGTATAATGTGAAATGGAATACGTATTGGGTTTAAGTAGTAACCTTACAAAATTGTAAGGTTAGTGAAAGGAAATTCAATATGAAGATAAATAGACTTACATTATACTTGGTAAAGAGAAAGAGAGGCGAATGGGTATGAGCTCTGAATTAGAACAAAATACGAGAAGTAATAAAAAGCGTTCTAAAAGAAAGTCAATAAAATGGTTCATATTAATTCCATTTTTCCTACTTATTTTTGGAGGAGTAGGATATGGTTCGTTTATATATAATAAAGCAAAAGCTGTTGTAAATGATGCGTATGCAAAAATTGATAAGTCATCAAAGCGTGATAAAGAAGTCGAACCTTTAAAGGATAATATTTCAATATTAATTATGGGTGTAGATGGAAGTGAAATGAGAAAAAGCCAATATGGCGAAGCAGTTCGAACAGATGCACTTTTATTAGCAACAATTAATAAAGATGATAAGTCTGTTAAGCTAGTAAGTATTCCACGTGATTCACGTGTTTACATTCCAACTAGAAAAAATTAGATAAAATTACTCATGCTCACGTATTTGGTGGCGTAGAAAGCACACGCGATACGGTGGAAAGATTTTTAAATGTACCTGTTGATTATTATGTGAAGTTTAACTTTGAATCATTCGTACAAATTGTCGATTCAATTGGTGGTATTGATATTGATGTACCAGTTACTTTCACTGAACAAGATAGTAAAGACCAAGCTGGTATGATCCATTTAGAAAAAGGTTACCAACATTTAAATGGAGAACAAGCACTTGCACTTGCAAGAACGCGTAAAATTGATAGTGACGCAATGCGTGGACAGAGACAGCAACTTGTAATAGAAGCAATTGCTAAAAAAGCGATGTCTGTTCAATCAATTAGCAAAATGGGCTCTTTACTAGATGCGGTTGATAAAAATATGAAAACGAACTTAACATTTGACGATATGCTTGCCATTACAAAAAATATGGCAGGATCTAATTTGGAAATGGAAAAAATGCAAATAGAAGGTACAGATAAACGTATCGGTGGTATTTATTATTACATTCCAAATGAAAAAAATGTAAAAGATATTTCAAAAAAATTAAATGATCATTTAGGTGTAACGCCAAAATCAGTCCGAAACGAATAATAAAAAAAA
>NZ_JH414709.1:159261-186411 GCF_000238655.1 Bacillus sp. 7_6_55CFAA_CT2
TTTTTTGGAATGTATTTGTAACTTTTCTGTAACGATTTTTTAGTTTAGAAAAATTATACTCATATGTATGAGTATAATGGATAGGTAAAAAAGTAAAAGGACATATTCAAAATTTGTGGTAAGGAAAGATATCATATGCAGAAATGGTTAAGCATGATGGGAATTATCTTTATATTGACTGGATGTAAAATGTCTGAAGCTCCAACAAGTCTAATGGAAGCTCCTACAAATGAAAAATGGATTAATGAATTAAAGGAACAAATTGATAAAGATTTACCTGTTAATTATCGCTTACTTACTCCAATGTCTAATAGAGATAAACAGACGACATGGTCAATGAATTTCGAACGAGATAATAAAAAAGAAGCTGTCATCGTATATAAAATACCTAATGAAGATTATCATATATATTTAGCCGTATATGAGAAGAAAAATAATGGATGGAATATGAAGTCAACATATACATTTGATGGGGAAGAAGTAGATATTGTTGAGGTAGGAGATTTCACAGGGAGTGGGAAAAGGGAACTATTGATAGGAATAACTACCAATCGTGATTTATTAGAAAACACAATGTATGTTTTTTCCGATGAGAGTGACGATATAAAGGAATTTTATAGACAGAAGTATACAAAGTTATTTATAGATGATTTAAACAAAAATGGTTTTAAAGACATAAGCCTTGTTTCGTATATGAAAGATGAACAGTTGAAGGTTCAGTTCATTGAAAAGTTTAAGGTATTGTCAGAGGTTACATTTGATCCGTATATAAATAGTATTCAAAGAATACAAATGGGCCGTATTTCTAAATCATTAAAGGCAGTTGTAATCGATGCGGGAACAGGGGCTCATTCAGGTATAACTTATGTAGCAAAATTTGATCAGGATCATTATGAAGTATTACCTATAGGTGGGAAAGAAGATTTATTTAATGAATATGTTGTAGAAAGTAAAGATGTTAATGAAGACGGCATTATTGAATTTGTTCGTACTGTACGTCCAAAAGGTTGGGAGGATAAATCACATGGTGATAGTCCGCTTTTTGAACGTTACATACAGTGGAGTGAATCTGGAATTAAACCAATTGAAGAACGATATATAGATATAGAAAAAGGGTATTATGTGAAAATTCCTAAAGAGTTAATAGGGAAAATTACAATACCAGATCAGCAAAAAGAATCAAATTCTCAAAAGTTTTTGGATACAAGAACAAATAAAATATGGCTTGAAGTTCATATTTTTAAGCGGAAAGAATGGTTCAATATAAAAGGCTACAGCGCAGCAATTAAAACGGCTTCTCACGTATATGCAGTACCGAAGCAATCGGAATTTGAAAAAGTGAAAGCATATATAAAACCGCTAGCGGATTATCAACAAGAGTAGGAGGTGGGAATTATGTCAAAAATTTTAGTTTTAGAAGATGAATTAACGATCCGTAGCTTTATTGTTTTAAATTTAAAACGTGCTGGATTTTATGTAATAGAAGCTACTACTGGAGAAGAAGCGTTACAGATTTTGAGTGAACAAACTGTTGATATAGCACTGCTGGATGTAATGTTACCGGGGATTGATGGTTTAGAAGTTTGTAAGGCTATCAGGAAAGAAAATAAAAAAATGGGTATTATTATGTTAACCGCACGTGTACAAGATGAAGATAAGGTGCAAGGACTAGGAATAGGTGCAGATGATTATATTGCAAAACCGTTTAGTCCAGTAGTATTAACTGCACGTATACAGTCTTTATTAAGAAGAATAGAAGTACATGAAGAAAAAACGAATATTGTTACGTCAGGTCCATTTTCGTTAAATATTATAGAAGAAAGATTGTATAAAGATGGACAATTAGTCGATTTAACACCTACAGAGTATATGATATTACAGTATTTAATGAATCAGGCTTCAAAGCCAGTTTCGCGTGATGAAATTTTAAATATGATTTGGGGAACCAATTACGTAGGTGAGACGAAAGTAGTAGATGTAAATATGAGACGGTTACGTCAAAAAATAGAATGTAATCCATCAGAACCTGAATTTATTCTTACGGTGTGGGGAAAAGGATATGTGTGGAAGGAAAGTATGAGATGAAACAGAAAGTGACTTTATATTTTATGACGGTCATTACACTTATGCTTGTATTATTTGAAGTTGTATTTTCAGTCTCAATTTATCGATACTATTATAATGGTATTGTGCAATATATAGAGTCTCATGCGAAAACGAGTACACGTTTTTTTTCAGAATACAATTCACTATACTTTATTCGATTACAAGAATATAGTGGTGACATAATTAGTAGCTTTCAATTAGAAGGAACAGAATTACAGTTAATTGATCGTCACGGCTCGGTTATACAATCTTCAAGTGGTGAAAAGGTAGAAGGTAAAGTGAATATTCCACAATCATTATTAGAAGGTGAAATGTATAATCAAGTTACTACGAAAGGTAATGAAAAACAACTAGAGGTGCTAAGCCCACTTATACATCAAGGACAAACTATTGGTGTTTTAAAATATACGACTGTTTTAACAAATGTAAATAAAAAGATTATTGAAATTATTACGTTTACTATTTCTGTAGGTATTGTTATTTCGGGAGTCGCCTTCTTAATTAGTAGACGTTTGGCAAATTCATTTGTTGAGCCAATTGAATCCATTATTCAAGCCTCTTCACAAATTGCAGAAGGCACATTAAAGCAAAAAATTAAAGAAGATTATCCTGGAGAATTAGGTGAATTGGCACATAGTTTAAATTATATGGCCTATAAAATAGATAAGGCTGAGCAGATGAAAAATGAATTCATTGCTTCTATTTCGCACGAAATACGAACGCCTTTAACAGGAATTAAAGGTTGGAGTGAGACGTTAAAAACAGTAGATTATTTAACAGAAGAAGAAATAAAGCAAGGTATGGGCATTATTTCAGGTGAGACAGATAGGTTGATTCATTTAGTAGAAGAATTGCTAGATTTTTCAAGATTACAATCAAATCATTTTAATTTATATAAACAAAAGGTGCAATTGTACGATATACTAGAGGAGACGATTTGGCAATTAACTCCTAAATCGGAAGAGAAGGAAATTCAATTTATTACTACTATAGACCGAATTGAATTGATGGGAGATCGAAATAGGCTAAAGCAAGTTTTCTTGAATATTGTTCAAAATGCAATTAAGTATTCACATGAAAAAAGCACAATACACATTGAAGCAACTAAAATAGAAGGACAAGCAGTGATTAAGGTAAGAGACGAAGGGATTGGAATTGCTAAAGAACATTTACCATATATTGAGCAATCATTTTACCAAATTAATAATCATGCTGCAGGTGCAGGTATTGGTTTAGCTATCGTTAAAAAAATGGTAGAGCTTCATGGCGGTGCGCTTAGTGTTACAAGCAAAGAAGGAATAGGAACAACAATTTTGATAAAACTCCCATTATAATACAAATAAAATCTATTTATATGGTGAAATAAAAATAAATAGATGTATAATTATATTGGGCGATTTATATATAAGATTAATAGGGAGAGGAATTCGATAGAATGGAAAAAGCTTTAAAAATTAAACAAATAGTAGTCGTTTTAATAGCGATTGCCGCAGTAGCTATTGGGTATTACATGTTTCAATCAATTACTTCACCAGCAAAAGCTGTTGCGAAACAAGAAAATGTAGTGCAGCTTGCAAGTGAACAGCCGAAAGTTGAAATGAATAAAACGGCACCAAGTCGTTTTAATGGAAAAGAAAGAAAAGTTGCTTATCTTACATTTGACGATGGGCCAGGGAAATATACGGCTGAATTATTAAATACGCTAAAACAACATGATGCGAAGGCGACGTTCTTTTTAATTGGAGCGAATGTAAAAGAATTTCCTGATTTAGTGAAGCGTGAAAATGCTGAGGGTCATTATGTAGGCATGCATAGTATGACACATAATTTCGCAAAGTTATATAAAAATGGCGAGTATGTAAATGAGATGAAAGAAGATCAAGGTTTAATCGCTAATATTATTGGGAAATCACCTAAATTAACACGTCCTCCATATGGTTCGATGCCTGGATTGAATGAAGGTCTTCGAAATAAAGTGGTAGAAGGCGGATTTAAAGTATGGGATTGGACAATTGATTCATTAGATTGGAGATACAATAAAATGCCAGTTGATGCAGCTGCAGCACAAATTGCTCAAAACGTATTAACAAACGCAACAAAACCACAAGAAGTAATTTTAATGCATGATATTCACCCGCAATCAGTTGCTGCTGTGCCAGCAATTTTAAAGGGGCTAAAAGAAAAAGGTTATGAGTTTGAAGCTTATCATGAAGAGAGTCACTTCCCAGTGAACTTCTGGCATGATAACCGTATGTAATGGAGGAATGAACGTTGAAGTATGGAAAAGTAGCAGTAGTTGGAGCATTATCAGTAGGACTTTTAACAGGTTGTTTCGGTGAAAAGCCAGAAGAAAATCTATATACAGCTTTTGAAACAGCAGCAACACAAGAAAAATCTTTAGTGGATGAAGCAAAAAAATTAGAGCAGTTAGAGAAACAAGGGCAAGAATTATATGCTCAAATTTTGCAAGAAGGTAAAGATCATAATGAAGCAGTTGTGAAGAAAATAGAGCAAGCTACTGCAAATGTAGATGATCGTGAAAAAGTATTGAAAAGTGAGAAAGAAATGCTAGAAAAAGCACAGAAGGAAACGAAATCTGTTCAAAGTAATATAGAGAAGATTGAAGATAAGAAGTTACAAAAACAAGCAAAAGCAGTAGAAGAGTCGTATAAGAATCGTTATGATGCATTCCAAAAGATGAATGAAAATTACACGAAAGTGTTAGCAACTGAAAAAGAACTGTATGAAAAATTAAAAGTAAAAGAAACGAAATTAAAAGAAATCGGTGAAAAAGTTAAAACTGTTAATGAATTAAATGTGGAAGCACAAAAGTCGAAAGAGCAGTTTAACAAATTTACAAAAGAGTATAATGACAGTAAATTAGCATTCTACAAAGGTGCAGAAATTAAGATTAAAGATCAGAAATAAAGAAGAATCTAAAGTGTAATAAAAAGCCGGAGAAACATCGTTATAAATGTTTTTTCGGTTTTTTACGTTAAATGAATAGAAAAGACTGGAATTGATATCATAAAAGAGTTATAGTGAGTTATTCTAAGGGAAACATTGTAAAGTAAGGAGAATGGGAATATGTCATATGAATTTTTACTCAAATTAGGTTTAGCACTCTTTTTAGGATTATTCATCGGGATAGATAGGCAGCTAAAGAATAAACCACTTGGTGTGAAAACAAGTATGGTTATTTCTGTAGCAAGTTGTTTAATTACGATGGTTTCAATTGAATCTGTGCATGTATATTCTGTTCCAGGACATACAAATATGGATCCGATGCGACTGGCCGCTCAAATTGTTAGTGGAATTGGTTTTCTTGGCGCAGGTGTCATTTTACGAAGAAGTAATGACGTTATTTCTGGATTAACAACAGCTTCTATGGTGTGGGCTGCTTCAGCTTTAGGAATCGCAATTGGTGCGGGATTTTATTTACAAGCGACAGTTGCTATGGTTTTAATTATTTTAGCGATTAATGTACTTCCGCAACTTGTGAAAATTGCAGGACCGTATTCATTAAGACAAAAGGATTTATCTATAAAAATTACTGTTAAAGAGCATCATGAGTTAGATGGTATATTTAAGCAAATTAAAAATTTAGGCATGCATGTGAAACGCGTGAAAATTAAAGATATAGATAGTGGAGCATTTCAGCAACTAGAGATGGTTATTTTAGCTCCAGAAGATTTATATACAACAGAATTATATAGTTCCCTGAAAGAGATTGATCGAGTAGTTTCAGTTGAAGTGGAAAGTAGATAATTGTGATAAAAAAGAGTGAAGTGAATTCACTCTTTTTTATTTGGATTTTTAAGGAATGAAATTGATATAATGATGAGTAATAAAGGGGGAGAAATGATGGGAATACATATTAGAAGAGCAATAAAGGATGATATACAAGGTATAGCAAAGGTGCATGTTGATAGTTGGAAGACAGCGTATAAAGGGATATTTGCTGACGAAATTCTAGATAATATAGCATATGAGAAACGAGAAAAACAATGGGAAGATATTTTTCAAAAAGAAGGTAATCATCAATTTAGATTTGTAGCAGAGAATTTAAATGGAGAAATAGTTGGATTCATCGATGGGGGGATAGAAAGAACTGATACATATAATTGTGATGGAGAATTATATGCAATCTACCTTTTACAAGAGTATCAAGGAATGAAAATAGGACAAAAGTTATTTCAAGCGTTACTATCAGAATGTGTAAAGAATGATATGCAATCACTTTTAGTTTGGGTTGTTACGAATAATCCTTCTAAAAAGTTTTATGAAAAATTTAACCCTGAAAAAATTGATACGAAATTTTTAGAGAGAGTAAGGGTAGAAGAAACAGCGTATTGTTGGAGAGATTTGAATTTGTTATACAAAAAGTTATATAGATTTGCTTAAATAATATTATTATGTAAACTTTATGTTTGAAAGAGGTATACCAATTAAGGTATACCTCTTTTGTTTAACCATTTTGGATAGATTACTAATGAAAAATAATAAGTATGTATTTTGAAACTGAGTATTTTTTTCTTGTATTTTTAACTAGATTAAAGAAAAGAGAGAAAACAAGAAAAATTAAATCAGATAAAAAAATTCTGAAATATACTCTTGAATTGAATATCATTATCAATTAGAATCATAATTGATAACGACATTCAATTATCGTTTATTATATAAAATTTCGATAGCTTTAATATAAAGAGGAGGACCAACATGCAGCTTGCGAAACAAATCGCAGAACATGCAACATTACAAAGCTTTTTAAACTGTTATTTAAGAGAAACAGGGAGTGGAGAATGGATTACAGAGGATGAAAGAATGAAAAGTATCTTCAGTAATACATTGAATAGAGATACAGTCCCCACATATTTATGTTGTCGGCTATCGGCACAGAACGTTACTTTGTATGGAGAAGTTATATATAAATCACCAACAGATCGCCATTTGTTTGGAGAACAATTTTATTATCAAATTGGAGATAGTAATTCTGTTATTACAGCAGATTACGTTACAGTTATTACGTTTTTAATAAAAGAGATGTCGATCAACTACGGAGAAGGAACGAATCCTGCGGAACTTATGCTTCGAGTTATCCGTAGTTGTCAAAATATTGAGGAATTTACAAAAGAGAGAATAGAAGATACATCCGCATTATACGGTTTCCATACAACTTTTATAGAAGCGGAGCAGTCTTTATTATTTGGGCATTTAACTCATCCTACACCAAAGAGTAGACAGGGGATATTGGATTGGAAAAGTGCAATGTATTCTCCAGAATTAAAAGGGGAATGTCAGCTTCATTATTTTCGGGCACATAAAAGTATAGTAAATGAAAAATCATTATTATCAGATTCTACAACAACGGTTATAAAAGAAGGATTAAGTAATGATGAGATGGTTAGTAAGGAATTTATAGCGAAGTACTGTAAGGAAGATCAATATGCATTAATTCCAATTCATCCGCTTCAGGCAGAATGGCTCTTGCATCAAGCTTACGTACAAGATTGGATAATTCAAGAATTGCTTGAGTATATTGGTCCTGTAGGTAAGTATTATATGGCAACATCATCACTAAGGACGCTATATCATCCCAATTCGAAGTATATGCTTAAGTTTTCATTTCCGGTGAAAGTAACGAATTCAATGCGTATTAATAAACTGAAAGAACTTGAGAGTGGTCTTGAAGGGAAGGAAATGTTAAATACGGCTATTGGTGAAGTACGAGAAAGATTTCCAGGATTTGATTTTATTTGTGATCCAGCCTTTATTACATTAAATTATGGAACACAAGAATCTGGATTTGAAGTGATTATTCGTGAGAATCCTTTTTATAGTGAACATGCAAACGACGCAACATTAATTGCTGGGCTAGTTCAAGACGCTATACCTGGGGAGCGTACGCGGTTATCGAATATTATTCATCGCCTAGCAGATTTAGAAAGTAAAAGCTGTGAAGAAGTAAGCTTAGAGTGGTTTAGACGATATATGAATATTTCTTTAAAGCCAATGGTATGGATGTATTTACAGTATGGTGTTGCATTAGAAGCTCATCAGCAAAATAGCGTTGTTCAGCTAAAAGATGGTTATCCGGTCAAATATTATTTCCGTGATAATCAAGGATTTTATTTCTGTAATTCAATGAAAGAGATGCTTAATAATGAATTAGCTGGTATTGGAGAACGTACTGGAAATTTATATGACGACTATATTGTGGATGAGAGATTTCGTTACTACTTAATTTTCAATCATATGTTTGGCCTCATTAATGGTTTTGGCACAGCAGGATTAATTAAGGAGGAAATTCTTCTCTCGGAATTAAGGTCTGTACTTGAATCATTTCTTCCATATAACCGGGAACCTTCTACATTTTTAAGAGAATTATTGGACGAAGATAAGTTAGCGTGTAAAGCAAATTTACTAACGAGATTTTTCGATGTCGATGAGTTAAGTAATCCATTGGAGCAAGCTATTTATGTGCAAGTACATAATCCACTCGTTAGAGAAGTGGCTGTTCGTTCATAAATAACGTTAAAATTTCACGTAATACAAATAATGGTATTTTGTCATAAAGTGGAGGGTTTTATGAGAGTGGACATGTATCATACGAAAGTATTGAAGGCGCTCGAATCAGAAGATTACATTTCAGTACGAAGAAGAGTGCTACGTCAATTAGTAGAATCGTTAATTTATGAGGGGATTATTACACCGGTTCGCATAGAAAAAGAAGAACAACTTCTTTTTCTAATACAAGGACTTGATGAAGAAGGCAAAAGTGTCACGTACAAATGCTATGGCAGGGAACGGATGACATTTGGACGTATTTCGTTAGACTCATTAATAGTAAGAGTTCAAGATGAACAGCAAGAAATACAATCTGTCTCGCAATTTCTAGAAGAAGTTTTTCGGGTTACTAGTGTAGAACAAGCTAAATTAGATTCTTTTATACACGAATTAGAACAAACAATATTTAAAGACACGATTGCACAATATGAAAGAAATAATAAGAGAGAATATACTCAAAAATCTTACGATGAGTTTGAAAGCCATTTAATAGACGGCCATCCATATCATCCTAGTTATAAAGCACGTGTTGGATTTCAATATCGTGACAATTTTCAATATGGTTATGAATTTATGCAGCCAATAAAACTCATATGGATTGCAGCGCATAAGAATTATGCGACTGTAGGTTATGAGAATGAAGTGATGTATAACAACCTTTTAAAAGAGGAGATTGGCGATCGTAAATTAGAAGAATTTATGGAACGAATTCGTAATAAGGGATGTAATCCAAAACAGTACGTGTTTATACCTGTTCACCCATGGCAGTGGGTGAATTTCATCATTTCAAATTATGCGGATCATATACAGGGGAAATTTATTATTTATTTAGGAACATCAGAGGACGATTATTGCGCGCAACAGTCAATGAGAACATTAAGAAATATTACGAGTCCAAAGAAACCGTACGTTAAATTATCGATGAATTTACTCAACACTTCAACACTTCGTACGCTGAAACCATACTCTGTTGTGAGTGCACCAGCAATATCAAATTGGTTAAATGATGTTGTAAGTAATGACGCCTATTTAATGGATGAAGCACGTTTAATCTTGTTAAATGAGTTTTCCAGTGTAACGTATGACACGAATAAAAAAGCTATATATGGTTCATTAGGATGTATTTGGCGCGAAAGCATTCATAAGTATTTAGATGCACAAGAAGATGCAATTCCTTTTAATGGTTTATACGCTAAAGAGAAAGATGGTACACCAATTATTGATGCGTGGTTGAATAAATATGGAATGAAGGATTGGCTACAATTACTTATTCAAAAAGCGATAATACCAGTTATACATCTTGTTGTAGAGCATGGCATCGCACTGGAATCACATGGACAAAATATGATTCTAGTTCATAAAGAAGGGGTGCCTGTTCGTATTGCGTTAAAGGATTTTCATGAAGGGCTTGAGTTTTATCGTCCATATTTGAAAACGGTTGACAAATGTCCCGACTTTACTAAAATGCATAAAACATATGCGAATGGAAAAATGAATGATTTCTTTGAAATGGATCGCATTGAATGTTTGCAAGAGATGGTGTTAGATGCACTATTCCTGTTTAATTTAGGAGAATTAGCATTCGTACTTGCGGATGAATATGGATTGAAAGAAGAACATTTTTGGATGATGGTTGTTGAAGAAATTGAAGATCATTTAAGAATATATCCACATTTGAAAGGTAGATTTGAAAATATTCAATTATATGCACCTACATTCTATGCTGAACAATTAACGAAACGTCGATTATATATGGATGTGGAATCGCTTGTTCATGAAGTTCCAAATCCATTGTATAGAGTAAGACAACTTATGAAACAAAAATCAGCTGTTACAGGGGGAAATTATGCTAATCGTTAATAAACAAGAGTATAGCAAAAGTGATTTTGAATTGAGATTACAAGTTTATGAGGAAATGGAACAATTTCAAAAAGCAGAAGGAAATAGATTTGCACTTTGTCTGAAAGATCCATTCGATATTATTACGCTTGTGTTTTTCTTAAAAGAAAAGAAATCATCAGTATTACTTATACATGAAGATACGCCAAAAGAAACGGCTATTGAAATGGCAAAGCGTGCAAATTGTGTAGGGATTTTATATGGAGAATATGGCGATTTTACAAAATTAGAAGTAGGGAACTTTTTACTAGAAGAGCCTTCTTTATTGCAATATAGTTCGGGAACTACGGGAGAACCGAAACTGATTCGTAGAGCATGGACGGAAGTTGATACAGAAATTACTGCCTATAATGAAGCTTTAAACTGTGAAGTAGATGAAGTGCCAATCGTTATGGCTCCTGTTTCACATTCATACGGACTAATATGTGGTACGTTATCAGCAATTACGAGGGGGAGCAAGCCTGTAATCATTACGAACAAAAATCCTAAATTCGCATTAAATATAGTTCGCAATACAGAAAAACATATTATATATGCAGTACCACTTATGTTACACATTATGGGGAGTTTTCCATTAGGAACGTTCCAGTTTCATAAAATTATGACATCAGGATCGCCTTTGCCAGAAGCACTATTTTATAAACTAAAAAAATGACAACATATATGATGCAGCAATATGGTTGTTCTGAAGCAGGTTGTATTAGTATATGTCATGATATGAAGAGCCATTTAGATTTAGGAAACCCTCTACCTCATGCGAGTATAAGCATAGGTTCAGATGAAAATGCACCGGAAGAAATCGTCGTGAAAATGAATGATAAGGAAATCTTCACGAAAGATTTAGGGTATAAATCTGAGCGTGGCATTCATTTTATGGGGCGTATGGACGATGTAATTAATGTTTCGGGATTAAAAGTCTTTCCTATAGAGGTAGAAGAAACGATGCTTCGATTGGAAGGTGTTCAAGAGGCAATTGTATATCGAGGGAAACATCCTGTCATGGGCGAAATAGTTAAAGCGAAAGTGATCTCTCATGTTGATCCAGTACAAATAAGAGAATGGTGTATTCAGCACTTACCTTCTTATAAAGTTCCCCATGAAATTGACAGTGTAAATGAAATTCCTAAAAATAAAACTGGAAAAGTAAGTAGAAAGTTACTAGAGATGGGAGAGGTTACAACATGAGACGGGAAGCGTTAAAGAATGCCGTGTTAAAAATTATGATTGAAAAAATGGAACTGAAAAATGTAACGCATTTAGAAGAAACGATGCGCTTAAATCAAGATTTATATATAGATTCGGTAATGATGTTACAGCTTATTGTATACATAGAAATGGATGTAAAGCTATGCGTTCCAGAGGATGAGGTAGATCCAAAGGCATTTCTTACTGTAGGATCTTTGCTTGATTTTATGGAGGAGTTACAGGAAATAAATGTGAATAACTAACCTTTAGGAAAGTGGATGAGAGTATGACTTCAATTAAAGTGCACTGTTTAGTGAGTTGTTTTTGTGAAATTATAAAAAGGCGTAGCGACATTGATTTTCGTCCATTTTATTTTGGACTATGGGATGGAGATTTTGATATAACAGAAGGCGGAATTATTTCATATCACTCTGAAAACATTAACCATGATCATTATTTACTTTGGTTTGAAAAATTGTACGGTATTAAAGTAAACGAATGGTATGATCATGCAAAAGATAAAGATAGCAATGTAGAAACGTTTTTAGAATTAGTAGAAAACAAGCCGGAAAATCGTTATGTCATTGTAATGGTTGATATGTCTCTATTACCAGAGAGGGAAAATAAATTTCATCAAAAACCGTTTCCACATTATTTAATGATATCAAAAACAGAGAAAGAAGAAGAGTGGTTCATGCTAGATCCTGATTTTCGTTGGGAAGGAAATATGGAAAGAGAAAAAGTACTTCACTCTATTCAAGATAACCCATTTGGTGGAGGGTATTTCATTGATATAGAAGGAATTGGGGAGCCAACGCAAGAAACAGTAGCTAGTTATTTCACAGAAACATTCAAAAAGAACGACAATGAACTGACTATGGAGCTGAAAAATTTAATTGTAAAAATGGCAAATGAGGAAGAAGGATATGCGCTTTCTGGACTTGTAGCAGCAGTAAAACAAATACCAGTACTTGCAATTCGTAAATATAGTTATGAGCATGCCTTTGCATACTTCCGTGAAACGTTGCAATATTCGGAGCAAGAATTTGATTATTGGTGTGATCGGGTAGAGGATATTGTACAAGGATTTACAAATGTACAGTATCGTGCAATTAAAATGGCAATGACGAATAATAAAGGTATGCTAGTATCGATTATTGAAAAACTGGATGAAATGAATGCAATTGAACTGCAAATTAAGAAGGAATTAGAGAGACAGTTTCTATCATGGAAAGGTATGAAAACAAATCAGTCTGTCGCAACTTTTTAATAAGCTAACTGAATTTAAGATAGGGGAGTTTAATGCTATGAAATATTCGCTATGTACCATTTCATTTCGTCATCAATTAATTTCATTTACTGATATTGTTCAATTTGCATATGAAAACGGTTTTGAAGGAATTGAATTGTGGGGGACTCATGCACAAAATTTGTATATACAAGAACGCGAAACGACAGAACGAGAATTGACTTTTCTAAAGGATAAAAACTTAGAAATTACGATGATAAGTGATTACTTAGATATATCATTATCAGCAGATTTTGAAAAAACGATAGAGAAAAGTGAACAACTTGTAGTACTAGCTAATTGGTTTAATACGAATAAAATTCGCACGTTTGCTGGGCAAAAAGGGAGCAAGGACTTCTCGGAACAAGAGAGAAAAGAGTATGTGAAGCGAATACGTAAGATTTGTGATGTGTTTGCTCAGCACAATATGTATGTGCTGTTAGAAACACATCCCAATACACTAACAGACACATTGCCTTCTACTATAGAACTATTAGAAGAAGTAAATCATCCGAATTTAAAAATAAATCTTGATTTTCTTCATATATGGGAGTCTGGCGCAGATCCAATAGACAGTTTCCATCGATTAAAGCCGTGGACACTACATTACCATTTTAAGAATATATCTTCAGCGGATTATTTGCATGTGTTTGAACCTAATAATGTATATGCTGCAGCAGGAAGTCGTATTGGTATGGTTCCGTTATTTGAAGGTATTGTAAATTATGATGAGATTATTCAGGAAGTGAGAGGTACGGATCTTTTTGCTTCCTTAGAATGGTTTGGACATAATGCAAAAGAGATGTTAAAAGAAGAAATGAAAGTATTAATAAATAGAAAATTAGAAGTAGTAACTTCGTAATGTGAAATGATGTGAGAGTCTCGTTTTAGAGGCTCTTTTTTTATGGTAAAAAATAACCAAAAATTTCCATGTATTTTAATTTGAATTTAACACAATTTATATATAAATAAGGAGGTGATTGGTAATGGCTAGAAATCGTAATTCTAATCAATTAGCATCACATGGAGCACAAGCAGCTTTAGATCAAATGAAATATGAAATTGCACAAGAGTTTGGTGTACAACTTGGCGCTGATACTTCTTCACGTGCAAACGGTTCTGTAGGCGGTGAAATTACAAAACGCCTTGTAGCGATGGCAGAACAACAACTTGGTGGCGGATATACTCGCTAATTGTAGAAGGTTATAGGAGAAAGGAAGGATTCTTCCTTTCTTTTTTTTCAATTAATTGGTATGGATATATTGTGAACTGGATTCAAAGAATAGGAATAATACTATAATTTCCCCAATTTCTTTTGTTGTGAATGGGAAGTAGTAAAGATGTAATAGCCCTGGTGGAATGAAAAGTTACGTTCCAGCAGGGCTATTATATGGTAAGAAATATATGATGAAAGGTTTCGAAGCCAACATGTTAAAAAAAGAAAACTGTTGTTTAATTGCGCTTGCATCAGTTCCACTTGTTATGACATTAGGGAATTCAATGCTCATCCCAATTCTGCCGACTATTGAAAAGAAATTACATATTTCATCGTTTCAAGTATCCATGATTATTACAATTTACTCTATCGTAGCCATTCTACTTATACCGATTGCTGGTTATTTATCAGATAGATGGGGACGAAAGATGGTAATGGTTCCGAGTTTGCTGATTGCAGCTATAGGAGGAGCGATAACTGGTTGGGTATCTTGGAAAGTTGATAATCCCTACAATTGGATATTGATTGGTAGAGCGATTCAAGGTATTGGTGCTGCTGGTGCAATGCCAGTTGTTATACCGTGTGTTGGTGATTTATACAAAGACGAAAAACAAGTTAGTACAGGTTTAGGAATCATAGAAACATCCAATACATTTGGGAAAGTGCTGAGCCCTATTTTAGGGTCTGCTCTTGCTGCCGTTGTATGGTTCTTACCATTTTGGGCGATTCCAATTTTATGCGTAGTATCAATTGTTTTATTACTTGTTCTAGTAAAGGCAAAGAAACAAGAAGGAGAAGTACCACCACTTAAAGAGTTTATAAAATCTATTCTGTCTACGTTTCGAGAAAAAGGAAGATGGTTAATTGCCATTTTTGCATTAGGTGCAATTATTATGCTTATTTTATTCGGAATTCTCTTTTATTTGTCGACTATACTGGAATCAAAGTATGACATTCATGGTATATGGAAAGGGTGTGTGCTTGCTATCCCGTTACTTGTACTGTCACTTAGTTCATATATGGCCGGTAAAAAAATTGGAGATAATCAAAATGTTATGAAGAAGTGTATCTATATTGGTTTTTTAATGGCAGCTGCATCAGTCATCATTCCTTTATTTATAAAAGGGATTTATTTACTACTTCTTTGTCTCGTTATTATGGGGATAGGGATTGGTATGGCACTCCCATGTTTAGATGCCCTCATTACACAAGGAATTGAAAAGGAGCAAAGGGGAACAGTTACGTCATTTTACAGTTCAATGCGATTTATCGGTGTAGCAGCTGGACCACCTTTATATTCTTTTTTCATGAAAGGGGCGGACCATGAAGTGTTTTATTTGACTAGTATTTTCGCTGCCATTGGTGCTGTCATAGCAATCATTTGGATTAAACCAGCAAAGGATGCAAAGGCGGTAAAACAGAAACCGGAACCTACTTCATAATTTGTAAGAGAATTGCATGATGTTTTGAGTAACATGCAATTCTCTTTCGTTCATTAAGAATAAATAACTTGTTTTAACATATAAAGTGCGACACCCCATATGATGAGACCAGAAAATTTATTTAATAATAAAATTGTCTTTCCGGTTGAGTCTAGTCTTTTTAGAAATTTCCCCGCTAAAGCTAAGCTTATAAACCAAATCCAAGAAACGATAATAGTTGCAAGTGTGAAAGCCCATTTTTCACTTCCTATGTATTGAATAGAATTTGTTCCAATTACACCGATTGTGTCTAAAATAGCATGTGGATTTAATAACGAAACTGATGCTGCGAAAAGGATTTGCTTTTTTAAGGGCATACTTTTTTCTTGTGTTACATCGTTGGAAGGGCTACTTCTCCAAATAACAAAGCCCATGTATAGGAGAAAGAAAAATCCAATTATATATAATGAGTTAGTTAGCCAAGAAAAAGTAAGGAGTACAAGGGAGACACCTTGCACTGCAATCAATATGAGTAACGTATCACATATAGAGGCAGTTAATACTACAGGGGCTGCCCTCCAAATGTTTGGTTGGCTCGCACCTTGGTTAAAGACAAAAACATTTTGTACACCTAATGGAATGATAAGTCCAAATGCAAGAATGATACCATGAATAATTGCTTCACTCATCATATTACCTCCTATTTTAATTCATTATGATAGTGTATATTGTATAGAAGAAATGAAAATTTGTATCCATCCATATGGTTGGGGAGGTTACCAACCAAAAAGAATATAAGGTGATATGATGGAAAGATTCGTTTGGAAACCGGATATGTCTCTAGCGACGCCGCTGTATAAACAAATAGAAACGTATATAAAAGAAAGGATCGTTAATGGAGAATGGACCGTTGGAACGAAATTACCTTCACAAAGAGATTTGGCCCATACATTTGGTGTGAATCGAAGCACAATTGTAATGGCTTTCGATGAACTAGTTGCGAAGGGATATATTGAAGGGAATGGCAGGAAAGGAACAATTGTTGTAAATAATAATGAGAATGTTTCAACTTACGCACCCCCGCCTAATTGGCAGTCTTATGTAGAAACAGGACTTCATTATCCGAATCTCCCAGCTATTCAAGAGATTAATCAAGCTGAATTTTACCCACATGTAATTCGGTTAGGAACAGGTGAGCTCGCGCCGAGTCTCTTACCTGAGAAAAAGATGAAAGAAATTATGAATAACCTTTTAAAGTCAAATGTGACGCTTGGGTATGAAGAGCCGAAAGGAAATCTTTATTTAAGGGAAAAGATTTCCGAATACTTAAAGGAGCATGGCGTATATGTATCTCCTGACTCTATATTAATTGTTTCAGGAGCAATTCAAGCGCTGCAACTTATTTCTATGGGGCTTCTTTCGAAAGGGGCATCAATCTTATTAGAGAAACCATCCTATTTATATTCGCTTAATGTTTTTCAATCAGCAGGAGTACGTTTAATTGGAATCCCAATGGATGAAAGCGGGTTACATACATCATATATTAAGAAATATAAGAAGCAATTTAATGCCTCTATTTTATATACAATCCCGTCTTTTCATAATCCAACGAACTTTAGTATGAATGCGAAGAAACGAATAGAAGTGATGGAAATATGTAATGAAATTGGATTACCTATTATAGAGGACGCAGTGTATCAAGACTTATGGTTTGATGCACCTAGTTCGAAACCTTTAAAAGCCTATGATAAAAATGGAATCGTACTACATATTGGAAGCATGTCCAAAGTAATTAGTCCAGGTTTAAGAATTGGATGGATTGTTGGACCCGAGCCAGTAATTCAAAGATTGTCAGACATAAAGATGCAAACAGATTATGGTTCAAGCACTATATCCCAGCAAATTGCAGCAGAGTGGTTTACAAATGGTCTATATGATGAGCATTTGCGATTTGTAAGAAGTGAATTGAAAAAACGAAGAGATTTTATGTTACTAATGTTAGATAAATATCTTCGTGAAATAGCAACTTGGCATGAACCAACAGGCGGGTTTTATATATGGGTACATATAAAAGTACCCATTTCATATCGCAGTTTATTTGATAAAGCTCTGCAAGAAAAGGTTTTATTAAACCCAGGTACTTTATATGATAGAAGTGCAAATCAATTTTTGCGCCTATCGTATTCATACGCAACGTTAGAAGAAATTGAAATAGGTATAAAAAAACTTGCACAACTAATGAAAAAGTAAGAGGAGAAAGTAATGAAACAATATGTAATTTGCCAAATGATCAATGGAGAAAAATATTTAGCTGCTTATGCGGAGACGAAGCAAGAGGCGATTGAAAAAGCAGAACTGTTAGGATTAAGAACGGGAAATCGTTACATAGTTATAACTGCAGAAGAAGCCGAAGGCTTAACGTATCCTTAAACAATGTATGAGATTATATAGGAAGTAAATAAGTCTAGTAATATAAGAATTTACTAGGCTTATTTACTATTAAGTTGTTAAACGTTCTCGTATTTATACGCAAAGTAATAATATTATGAGTCAAGTTGACGAAAAAATCGATTTGTCTTTCGGTCTTGATTTCCTTTTCTATACTCATCAATATATTGCCTAAAGTTCCAAGCTTGTAAAAATTTATTAGCAGAGTTATAACCAGAATTGTAAAGCCAGTCTTTTTCTTCCTTCGTCAGTTCAAAATTAGTACTTGTAATCGTTCCTGTTGGAATTGTAATCGTTCTTGCTTTTGATTCCTTATCTAAATGACGTAAATCATGAGCTTGCATCATTGTTTTAAATAGTCCTTTGAACATAGAAATAGGCTCGTTATAGTGAGCAGGGTCAGCTTGAATCTCATCTTTTACAAAATGAAATCCGAAAGTCGGCCAGCGAGGAGCGGTAGGTGAATCGAAGATCCAAATTGGATAATTACTTAGAATTCCTCCGTCAACCATATAACAAGGCTGCTTCCATTTTGGAGTTCTCCATTTTACGGGTTCAAAGAAGAAGGGGATTGTACTACTCATTCTTACCGCTTTAGCGATAGAGAAGCGATAATTTAAAAATCCATAGTTTGGTAAGTCGTCAGGAAAGACAACCATTTTACCATTACTAATATCAGAAGCGATGATTTTGAGTTTGTTTAGATCCGGTAAATCAGTAAATAAATGAACACCTTTTTTTCGAAGTAATTCTTCAATCCATTCTTCTATAAATACATTAGAGTATATACCTAGAGTAGTCCATGCACTTAGTCCTTTTCCGATAAAGGGGATTTTGTCAATAAAGGTTTTCTTCGTAAATTTGTTATAATCGATATCAGTTATAATGGTTTTTAGCTCTGAACAAGAATATCCTGCAGCTAAAAGTGCCGCGATAATTGCACCAGCTGATGTTCCAGCTACACGTTCCCATTCATAACCTTTTTCGGCTAACGCGCAAATTGCCCCAACATGCGCAATACCGCGCACACCGCCTCCTTCAAAAACACCATCAATCTTCATTAAACATACTTCCTTTCAAATGAAAGATTTGGAAATGGCAAAAAAGCACGTATTGTACGTGCTTTTTTACAATGGTTTTTAAGTTTACTAGCAGCCTACAAAGCCGCCCCAACAGCTAGCTCCGATGATGATTAGAAGGATGAATAAAACGATTAATAAAGCGAAACCTCCGTAACCACAACCACCACAGCTACCGCCGTAACCGTAACCGCCGCAACTATATCCGTAACCCATGTGGAATTCCTCCTTATATTAAAAATAAAAATGAACGAGGGGAAAATGTACTGGAAGAACTAAAGAACTATCGTGTTTGTAGGAACAATGTATAGTATGCTTTTTTAAACTTGTTCGCGTACGAAGGATAAGCCCGTTTTTTGGAGGCTTGTTGATTTTGTAAAGAATGAAGTATAATCTTTGTACTATGATATAAATAAGTATGTAAATGTAAGGAGAATTTATGAATAAAAAAATTGAAGTATTAATTGATAAATATGAACTAACACACTTGAAAGAGGAACTTATTAATACTGTATTTCCTTGTATAAAAGTTGTGCCAAAGCAGCAGGAAACTGTTGCGATAGGTAGTTCGAAAATGGGAGGAGTTCCTGATTTACCAGCTTTATTTGAATATCCAAAGCATAAAGGAAATCCACTACAATTTATCGCGCAATTTAACTTAAGTGATTTACAAAACGTTGGTATGGATCACAATCTTCCTAAGACGGGGATGCTGTATTTCTTTTGCATTGAAAATTATTTTGAAGAAAATGTGAAGCTAACAGAGGCTGGGCGTGTACTTTATTATGATGTTCCTGTAGAGCAATTACGAAGAGGAAATGAAGTACAAGCGAAATATAACCAGTGTGCAATTACTTTTGAACTGACATACAAATTACCAGAACTTTTCATTGAAGATGAGGCTGAT
This sequence comes from Bacillus sp. 7_6_55CFAA_CT2, assembly GCF_000238655.1. NCBI lineage: Bacteria > Bacillati > Bacillota > Bacilli > Caryophanales > Bacillaceae > Bacillus > Bacillus sp. 7_6_55CFAA_CT2. The sequence continues at coordinate 179,378 of NZ_JH414709.1, forward strand.
TCAGATCGTTTCTTGCAATTACTTGAAGAGCTAATTCCGGATAACTACGATAACCATCAAATGTTTGGCGAGCCATTCTCTGTACAAGAAGAAGTGTTATATGAGACGGGAGAATATATGGGAGTAGACCCGCAGCAAATGACTCTTTTATTCCAAATTGATTCAGATCATAAAAATTGTAATATGGTTTGGGGAGAACTAGGGATGCTATATTTCTGTATTAGTAATGAAGATTTGAAAAATCAACGTTTTGAAAATACATGCTGCGTATTACAAACATGCTAATGAAAAAAGGTTGTTCTTTTAAAAAGAACAACCTTTTTATGTGAATTAGTTAATATGCATAATCTCATATGACCTATACGAAAAAGTATTGTATACTCTGAAACTATACGATACTTTTTCGTATAGTTATAGAATATAAGGAGTGACAAGATGGGAAAGACAAGTAAGTATGTGACAGCTGCCGCACTTTGTTCAACTATAGTAATGGGAGGCTTACAAGCGTCATCTGTATCTTATGCAGCTACAAATCCGACTACAGTGACAGCACAATCAGATGTAAAGTTATTAGATGATTTCAGAAAAGAATTAAAAAAACAGATTGATAATCGAGAAGAAAATATTACAATCACATATAAAACAAAAGATAGAAATGCTAGAAATATTATGGATCAATTGTATGGTGAGTTTAATAAAATTGTAGATGCTGATGAGTATGTAAAATATAATGTAGCGTCTACTAGATATTCCATTAAAGGAATGCCAGGGGACTATACGTTTACACTGCAAGTAAAATACCGTGAATCAAAAGAACAAACTCAATATGTAAAAGCTCAGGCGAAATCAATTGTTGGATCAATTGTAAAACTAGGGATGGATGAGCATGAGAAAGTAAAAGCTATTCACGATTACGTTGTTAAGCATGTGTCTTATGATACGTCTTATCAAGCGTATACAGCATATGAAGCATTAGCGAATCGTTCTGCCGTTTGCCAAGGATATACATTATTGACGTATGAGTTGTTAAAAGAGGCAGGTATTCAAAATCATATTGTAACAGGCACAGGAAACGGACAAGCTCACGCGTGGAATTTAGTGAACATTGAAAACAAATGGTATCACCTAGATACTACATTTGATGATCCAGTACCAGATAAAGCAGGGCGTGCAACTTACTCATATTTTAATATGTCTGACGAACAGTTAAGTAAAGATCATGAATGGGATCGTAGCAAATATCCAGCGGCAACTACAAGTTATTTTGGTGAATTAACAAATAAAATAAAAGCTGGTAGCTCAAAAACTGTCGTATATGAGCAGATGTTAAAAGAAACAAATTTACAATACTTATCTGCAGAATACGGAGCAGAAAATTATAATGAATTTAAGCAAAAGTTGCAGCAAAAGTTTGCAGCCAAACCAGAAAAAGTAGAAGTACGATATAAGCAGTCCATGGATGGGACGATGCAAGATATAAAGAAAGTATTAAATGAAATAAATTGGCCAAAAGGTGCAAAGCGTGTGTCTTATCAAGTAGCGCCTTATAGTGCATTGGCGGGTTATTCATTAGCGACAATTACATTTACGTATTAAGCAATGGGAAAAAGCATCTGTAAAAGGTGCTTTTTTTATTAATTGATTGCTTTTAAATATTAAGAATTGTGTGATAAAATAAAAGGATAAGGATGTGAATGTGGAATGAACTTGTTCGAAAGCAATATTTTTACATTGATATATACTTGTTTAGTAATCGGACTTATCGTTTTGTTTTTCATATCATTTACTTTGTTTATTAGAAGAGTATTACAAAGCAGTGCTGCAAAGAAACACCACGTGATTAATATGAACCAGAAGCTAGATCGAATCATTGAATTGCTTGAAAAAGATAAGAAATAGTGATAGAAGAGGTATGAAAAGGGGAAAGAGAATGGCCAATTATATAAAAGAATTACGTGAAAAAGTAGGACATGATTATGTTTTCTTAAACTTTGCCGGTGGTTGTGTATTTAATAAAGAAGGAGAAGTATTACTGCAAAAAAGAGGAGACTTTAACGCTTGGGGATTTCCAGGTGGTGCAATGGAGATAGGAGAATCAGCTGCGGAAACTGCAATCCGAGAAATAAAAGAAGAAACCGGGTATGATGTAGAAATAAATGAGCTTATTGGAGTGTATACAAAATATTTTCAATCATATCCAAATGGAGACAAGGCCCAGTCAATTGTGATGTTCTTTTCATTCTCAATAGTTGGAGGTGACAAAAAAGTAGATGGTGATGAAACGTTGGATTTGAAGTTTTTCCCGTTAGACGACATGCCACCGTTATTTTGTAAACAACATGAAGATTGCCTGCAAGATTTATTGGAGAAAAGAGTAGGGGTATATCGTTAACATATAAAAAAGAAGCTAAATGAAGATTAGCTTCTTTTTTATGTTTCATTTATTTCCACCAATCATCAAACATTGACGCTGGTACTTGTCTTTTATGCTCACTCACTGTGTAACGTTTTTCAATTTTCTCTGCAACGTCAGCTGGAACTGCTTTACCTTCTAAATAATCATCTAATTGATCATAAGTAATACCTAACTCTGTTTCATCAGCTTGACCTGGTTTTTCATCTAATAAATCAGCTGTTGGCATTTTTAAGTACAGTCGCTCGTCTGCGCCTAACTCTTGTAATAATGCACGTCCTTGGCGCTTCGTTAATCCCGTTAATGGTAATAAATCTGCACCACCATCTCCGAATTTTGTAAAGAACCCTGTTACAGCTTCTGCAGCGTGATCTGTTCCGATAACAAGTAGCCCTTTTTGTCCACCAATTGCATATTGAGTAACCATACGGATACGTGCTTTCACGTTACCTTTATTGAAATCTGTTAATGATTCACCCAATAAGTTTTCATATTGATTTGAAAAAGCATCAACAGTTGAAGCTATATCAAATGCAACAGATTGATCTGCTTGAATGAATTGTAATGCTAATTGTGCATCATCTTCATCTTTTTGTACTTTATAAGGAAGACGCACGGCGATAAACGTTGCATTACCACCTTCGTTACGAATTTCTTCAACTGCAAGTTGTGCTAAGCGTCCTGCTAATGTAGAGTCTTGTCCGCCGCTAATACCAAGTACAAATCCTTTTGCACCTGTTTTTTTACATAATCTTTTAAGAAATCAACTCGTTTACGAATTTCAATTTTTGGATCAATTACAGGCTGAACATGTAATGCTTTCATAATCTGTTCTTGTAATGTCATTATGTTTCCTCCTATTCATATTAAAGCGGTAATTAAGTTTATATGTATAATGGTACATACTTCTATCCTTTATTATTTCGCAAAATTAACGAATATACAATAGGATGTGTGTATGAATATGAATGTAGTCATTATAAATAAAGTACTACGTATAAGCAATTTTTTTAAACCTTTCAAAAATGTAAGGTTTTTGTCATTTGAATCGATGGAAGGTATTTCCGCACTTTACTAATATAAAAACATAGATAGTAGAAGGGCGGAGAAGTAATATGAACATTAGAGAACTAGCATATCGGAATGTAACCCGAAATAGACGGACATACTCAGCCTATTTTTTGAGTAGTGCATTTGCAATTATGGCCTTTTTTGTGTATTCATTTTTTGCGTTTCATCCGGCATTAAGTGCAGGAGAATTAGGTCAGTACGTATTCGTAAGTATGTCTTTTGCACAGTCTATTATTTACTTATTTACATTCTTCTTTATTTTATATTCGATGGGAATGTTTTTAAAAACGAGAAAGCGTGAACTAGGGATTTTAATGATGTTAGGTATGACGAAATATCAATTAAAGCGTCTAATCTTTTTTGAAAATATTATGATTGGAATAGGGGCAATTATTTTTGGTATTCTTTCAGGTATGTTATTTTCAGGGGTATTACTATTTGTCGCTCCGATGATATTGAAACTAGATATCTCCTTATCCTATTACATACCGATGAAAGCAATTGTTGTAACGAGTATTATGTTTTTTATTTTATTTATGATCATATCATTGTTTAGTGCAGGAATGATTCGTAAAAATAAGATTATGAAGTTGTTTAGAGGATCGGCAGAGGCGAAACCTGAACCGAAAGCATCAATCATTTCTTCCATATTAGCAGTAGTATTGCTTAGTGCTGGCTATGTAGGAGCTCTTCTATCACATGGAGCAATGGTATTTATTATGATGATTCCTGTTACAACGGTAGTTATTATTGGGACGTATTTGTTGTACAAGCAGCTGAGTGTCTTTATTATTCGATTATGTAAAAAAAGTAAACGTTTCTATTGGACACAGACTAATATTATTACGTTATCAGATTTAGCGTATCGCATGAGAGATAACGCAAGAATGTTCTTTATTGTAACCATTATTTCTACTGTAGCATTTTCCGCAATAGGGACATTAGTTGGCTTCGCATCCATGACGAAAGGGATAATGGAGAGACCGATTTCGTTTCATTACCATTCTAAGCAAGGGAATAGTAACGAATCACAGCATATACAAATGATTGACAAAGGATTAAAGAAACATAGTATAGCAGCTTCAAAAACTAATATTTCGACAAAGAAAACGGAGGAACAGTCGTTAAGAAGCGCCATTTTTATAAAAGAATCAGACTATAAGAAATATGCAAAGTTAACAGGAGAACCATTTAATACTGTAGCAAATAAAGAAGTTGTATTTTTGTCAGCTAATATACCAGGGCCAACGATGAAAGAAAGAAAAGAAATTACTTTACCTAATATGAATGAAAATTTAAAAGTGAAAAAAGTTACTTCATCTTCATTGGGGAAAATATTAAGAGGAAATGTTTATGTAATCTCTAATCATCAATATGATTCATTACAAGATGGATTTATAGAGACAAAAGATTATATGTATAAAACTGAAAGAACGAAAGATGAGATTGAAATTGGTAAAGAGCTTACGCATCAAATTAAACCGTATCAAGAATATTCAACGTTTAGTGCGGAAGAGTACGAGCAAAACCAAAGTTTACAAATTGCAGGACCGATTTTATTTGTAGGTTTCTTTATTGGTATAGTATTTTTCGTTTGCGCAGGAAGTTTCCTTTACTTCCGTTTATTCTCCGATTTGGAGGATGATGTTCGTTTGTTCGAAATGATTCGTAAAGTTGGATTGACAAGTAGGGAATTATCGAAGGTAGTTACAATTCGATTGGCGCTTTTATTCTTCGTTCCAATTGGTGTTGCAACATTACATGGAGCAGTAGCTTTAACGGCGTTAGGGCAAATGTTTGAGTACTCATTGTTTAAAGAAAATACAGTTGTATTAAGTATTTTCATAGGTATTCAAGTTGTATACTTCTTACTTATAAGATCCCGTTATGTAAAACAATTGAAAGAGAGATTACGTATGCATTAAATGTGTTTTTTTAACTCGAGTACAAAATTTTCTAAAAAGAGGCAAGTATTGTCAAAAAGTGATAAAATGGAAAAAGCGAGGTGAAAAAATTAATAGAGAGTAAGGGGGGAGAAATATGAAAGCAACAGGAGTTATTCGAAAAGTAGACGAATTAGGACGAATTGTTATCCCTAAAGAATTACGCGATGTATTGGGAATACAAATCAAATCACCGCTTGAAATTTTTGTAGAAGCAGATAAAATCATTTTACAAAAATATCAACCTTACAATGCTTGCCAAATCACAGGTGATGTTTCAGGGCAGAATATTACATTAGCAAATGGAAATATTACAGTTGGCATAGAGGGAGCGGAATATTTAGTAAAAGAAATAGAAAAGTTTTTAAACAAGAGTGAGGTTTAGTCTTAATTTATATTATTTTTCAAATACATATCATTCTTTTAAAAGACTGTAAGAGGACCATTAATTGGTCCTCTTATTTTGGTTAGTAGTTGAACGACTCGGGTTGTTACTTCCTACAAATCATAGGGAAAATAAAGAAGTATTATAGAGGTAGTAAATGATGTTGAGAAATATTTGAAAAGAAGGAAAACAAAAAGAATAAAACGAATGTTACATTTACACGTATTCAAAAGTGGTCTGAAATGAAAATAATACATTTTCAGGAGGGATTACGATGAGTAGTACAGTGAATAAACAAAAAGGTATACAATTGATTCCGTTTACCGTAAATAAGGTGGTAGAACAAGTAAATGAAATTCCACCAGGTGTACAACTGATTCACGCTCCGCAAGTATGGGAAAAGAGTGTGAAGGGGCAAGATGTAGTCGTTGCCGTATTAGATACAGGGTGTGATACTAATCATATAGATTTAAAAGATCGTATTATCGGCGGAAGAAATTTCACAAAAGATTATGAAGCTGATCCAAATGTGTATCTTGATAATAACGGACATGGTACTCATGTTGCGGGAACGATTGCCGCGACTGAAAATGGTGTCGGTGTATTAGGAGTTGCACCACTTGCTAAAATGTTAGTATTAAAAGTTTTAGCGGGAGATGGTTCTGGAAGTTATGAGCAAATTATTGAGGCAATTCATTATGCTGTAAATTGGAGAGGGCCGAATCAAGAGAAAGTGAGAATTATTTCAATGTCACTTGGTGGTCCGCAAGATGTTCCAGAATTACATGAAGCAATTCAAAATGCGGTAAAGCAGGATGTTCTCGTTGTATGTGCTGCTGGAAATAATGGAGATTGCGATGATGAAACAGAGGAACTAGACTTTCCGGGTGCGTACTCCGAGGTAATTGAAGTTGGTGCCGTTAATTTAGAGAGGAAGATTGCATGTTTTAGTAATTCAAATCAAGAAATTGATCTAGTAGCGCCAGGTGATGAAATATTATCTACGTATCCAGAAGGAAAATATGCTGTGCTAAGTGGAACTTCCATGGCGACGCCGCATGTTGCTGGAGCGCTCGCCTTGCTCATTAAACAGTGTGAGAAAGAATACGGTCGAAAGTTATCGGAGCCGGAAATATATGCACAACTCATTAAAAGAACTGTACCTTTAGGGTACGAACGTACATCTGAAGGGAATGGATTAATAGATTTATTAAAAGAATAG
>NZ_JH414709.1:186758-261025 GCF_000238655.1 Bacillus sp. 7_6_55CFAA_CT2
TTTTTTTAATATGGCTCTGTCGCATGTAATACAACTTGTAATAAACCTGGGAATCTAGCGTTTAAATCTTCTTCACGAATTGAAATGAAACGTTGTGTTCCTTCAAGGCGCGTGTACATAACACCTGACTCACGTAAAACTTTGAAATGGTGAGATAAAGTTGATTTTGCAACAGGGATGTTTAAAGCACCACAAGATTGTTCATTTTTCTCTAGTAACATATTTACAATTTGTAAACGAATTTGATCGCTAAGTGCATATAAGACAGAAGAAAATTGAATTTCTTCTCGATTTGGATGATAGAGTGTACGCATATTTCACCTACTTGTATAAGTTAAGATATTTGCACTATAACATATAAAGTGGTATATTTCTATTGTTCGAATATATTCGAACAATAGAAATATAGGGGGAGAAAAAATGAAGTATATAAAATTGCAAAAGGCAGGATTAAATATTTCAAAGTTGGGTTTAGGTACAAATGCAGTAGGGGGACATAATTTATATGCTGATGTGAATGAAGAAGAAGGAAAGCGATTAGTAGAAGAAGCTATTCAGCAAGGGATTACATTTTTTGATACAGCAGATTCATATGGTTTCGGTAGATCGGAGGAATTAGTAGGAGAAGTATTAAAGGGAAAACGTCATGAGTTTATACTTGCTACAAAAGGTGGAATTCAACCGTTGTTAAATGGAGAAACTTATATTAACAATGAACCAAATTATTTAAGGAATGCTGTGGAAAATAGCTTAAGAAGATTACAGACTGAATATATTGATTTATATTATTTACACTTTACAAATCCTGAAACAAGTTACATAGATTCAATCGGAGAGCTTACTCATTTAAAAGAAGAAGGGAAAATTCGTTCAATTGGAATATCGAACGTAAACATAGAACAATTAAAAGAGGCGAATCAACATGGTCATATAGATGTTGTACAATCTCCATACAATATGTTAGAACGTACAGCTGAGGAAGAACTGTTGCCGTATTGTATAGAAGCGGGTATTTCATTTATTCCATATGGGCCTCTTGCTTTTGGAATATTAGGCGGAAAATATACAGAAGATTTTAAATTAAATGAAGTCGATTGGCGTCAAAATGTAAATCTATTTGAAGAAAATACATATAAGAGTAATTTTAAGAAAGTGAATAAGTTAAAAGGGCTAGCTAAAGAAAATGATATTGAAGTGTCTCATTTAGCGTTAGCATGGTTATTAAATAAAGAAGGGATTGATACTGTTATACCTGGTGGAAAGCGGGCAGAGCAGGTAAGAGAAAGTGTGAAAGCGGTAGATGTTGCATTGAATGAAAGAGTCATGAAAGAAATCCAATCTATTTTAGAAGATTAGTTAAACAGAGGGAGAGTACCCTCTGTTTATATAAGGAGAAGGTCTAAATGAACAGAGTACTAGCTGTATTTTTTATGATAATGTTTATGATCGGTACAGATACTTTCTTAATTTCACCACTGTTGCCGACATTGCAACAGGCGTATCATGTTTCAACTGAGTTGTCAGGATGGATGGTGAGTTCGTATGCTTTAGGGTATGCTGGATTTGCACTTGTGGCTGGTCCTATATCAGATGGATTAAACAGAAAAAAAGTAATGGTACTAGGTATGAGTTTTTTTGCAATAAGTACGTTTTTTTGTGGAATTGCACCGAGTTTTTTATGGATGCTAACATTTAGATTTTTAGCAGGTGTAAGTGCAGCTTTTGTATCTCCACAAGTGTGGGCATCTATTCCGCTCCTTATAGAGAAGAAGCAAATTGTGAAAGCAATTGGGGTTGCAACAGCAGGGTTATCAATCTCTCAAATTTTAGGGCTGCCACTGGGAGCTTATTTAGCAACGATACATTATACAATTCCATTCTATTTCATTGATATATTATCAGCACTACTTGTCATTCTTATTTATGTTGTATTACCAGAAATACAGTCGGTTCATATAGGTGGAAATAAAAAAGCGATTTTACAGCGTTATAAACAATTACTTACAGATTCAAAGGTTTCACTTTCTTATTTTGCATACTTTGTTTTTCAAACCGGAAATTTTGCTGCATTTTCATTTTTTGGTGTATGGCTTTCCATTCAATTTGGCTTACAAGTTGATGAAGTAGGTACAGCTATGCTCGTATTAGGATTAGGAAATTTAATTGGTAATATTTTTGGTCCTAGAATCGTAAATAAAATTGGTTATAACCTTTCTTTCTATGGTGGAATTATATTTACAGCAGTGCTATATGTATTACTTCCTCATGTAAAGAACATTGTATTGGTGGAGTTATTGTTCTTTGCTTTATTTTTTGTGACAGGAATTTTGTTTGTATTAATGATGAGGCACTTACAAAACATGTCTAGTGTAGCAAGAGGAACAGGAGCCGCGCTTGCAAATGCTTCTATGTACATTGGTCAAATGATTGGTGCGGCAATAGCTGGAATGTTATTTGCAATATCTCACAATTTTATACTTATAGGTAGTTTTACTGCGTTACTATATATAGGAGCTTTATTTTTGGTTAGAAAAAGTGAAAAAATTACTGAAAATAGTGAAACAGGAATTGCATCATAAAGCTTGTATAAATATTTCGCAAATCAGAATTAATAAGAGTGTGAATACATGAATGTGCTTTTAATTAAAGTGGTTACTAAAAGTATAGAAATAGTAGAAGAAATGTATTGTAACAAAGTTATGAGGAATCAAAAAATAAAAATCCCTATAAAGATAGGGATTTATATATCGGCATATAGTTCCTTGGAAAAGGATATACTTAGTTTAGCATATCGGACTACTTATATTTGTGAAATAGATGTGAAAGTAATGTGAAAAGTATTGTAATAAAAAGCACTGTTTTAGCTAATGTAGCTAAAACAGTGCTTTTCTCTTTGATTGAACAGTTGCAGCATTTTCATCATGTATACCTGCATCTTTTATAATTCGTTGTTTTGCTTTATTTAATAGATGGTTTACTGCTTCGCCAAAATAGTTAGCTTCGCTTTTTGTGCGGGCTTCTCGTAAACATTTATAGTTTTCTAGCAGTTCCTCTTTTTCGGAGTTTGTTAAGAAATCTTCTATTTTCTTTTTTGTCATACGAAACACCCTTTCTCCTGACAAACGACGCAATAGAAAATATTTATTTCTCATTATAACAATAATTTTAAAAGAAAGTATACACTAACGTCGCAATAATTTGTCAATTTCTTGAATCTTCTCATCAGCTTTCCCAATTTGCGTATTTTTAGCCTGTTCGCCACCAAGAGCTTGATGTAGTAAAAAAGTTTGACCGGAAATAGCAGTTACAATGGATACTTTTATAATTTCTTTTATTGCGGTGACATCGAATAAAACGAGCCCAAGAAGTGCGGCTAGGCTACCAGTAAAAATATCAGTTAAAAATCCAAAATGAAAAAATGTTTTCAAACGGCGTGGAAGCAATAACTTACCTTGGTTATTGATTAGATGGGAAACGAAGCCGGTAATGCCACCAACGAGAACAGCGGTTAGCCATTGATACATTTCCATCGAATCCACTCCTTTTAGTGAATAAGATTCGATTATTTTATATTGATTCCTTTTAATATTTCATATAAGCATATTGAGAAAGTTTGTTTGGGTATATTTTGTATTCAAATTAATTATAACAGAAAATTTAGATAGATTTCAGTCTATTATATGAATCATTTTTACAATAATATGAATGCAGAAAGGGGTGCGTGATATGAATATAGATTATCGAATAAGAAGTGTAGATGGTTATACAAAAAAATAGGGGAATTAGTAAGCCTGCTTGAGCATACGAGAGCTGTAACATTAGGCGAAGTAAAAAATTTATCAGTTGAGCAATTAGATTTAATTATGCAAAGCAGCGGAAATTCAATTGGCGCCTTATTAAAGCATATAGCAGCTATTGAAAAAGTTCATCAGCTTATTTCATTTCAAGATCATGACTTTACAAAAGAAGAATTAGAAATATGGGAAGATGCACTGTATTTAGGGGAAGCGGGTAGAGCAATCCGTGGTCATGAAATACAATATTATGTACAACTTCTACAAAGTGTTCGAGAAGAATCTCTGAAGTATTTAAGTGAACAAGGTGATGAGTGGCTCATGTTAGAAAGAAAGTGGCCTAACTATGGTTTCATGTGCTAGAAGATGAAATTAGTCATCGAGGACAAATTAGAATGCTCAAAAACAAGTTATTTGAAAATTACGTAAAATAATGTAGCTTTTTATAGGAGAATTCCATATAATGAGAATAATTAAAATAAGAACGGGGTGATGTATTATGGCGAAAATAACTTATATGAATAATCAACCAAATACAAAGGTGGATGGAAAGGGCGATATTATATAAGGTAATTCGCAATCCTTCCACTTAGTACAAACTAGGGAGGATATTTATTTGAATCAAAATATTTTAGAATCTTTTGGCTGGGATTCATTTTTTGAAGAACAAGTTACAGAGAAAAATTATGAAGTAGGTCGTATTTTACTTGAGCATAAGCATATATATCGCATTATTTGTAATGATGGTGAATATATGGCAGAACTGTCTGGGAAGTTTCGGCATGAAGCGATTACGAAAGGCGATTATCCAGCAGTTGGTGATTGGGTGTATATAAAGAAAATAGAAGATGAAAAGAAAGCGATTATTCATCGTATTTTCCAGCGAAGAAGCTCTTTCTCAAGACAAGAGGCTGGAACAAGAACAGAAGAACAGATTATAGCAGCAAATGTAGATTATTTATTTTTAGTGAATGCACTTAATCATGATTTTAATGTTAGAAGGATGGAACGTTATTTATTATTAGCGTATGAAAGCGGCGCTATGCCAGTTATTGTTTTAACAAAGAGTAGTATATGTAATGATGTGGAAGAGAAAATTGTAGAAACGGAAGCTATAGCAATTGGTGTTCCTATTTTCGTTGTTGATAGTTTAGAGCATACAGGTATAGATTCGTTGAAACAATTCGTTTCTTCAGGGAAAACAATTGCTTTAGTTGGATCATCAGGGGTAGGAAAGTCAACTTTGTTAAATGCTCTAATAGGAATTGATGTAGCAAAAACGGGAGATATACGTGAAGAGGATAGTAGGGGGAGGCATACGACAACGCATCGAGAATTATTCCAATTGCCTAGTGGCGCTCTCGTGATTGATACGCCTGGCATGAGGGAATTGCAACTTTGGGAAGGCAGCGAAGCGATTCAAACAGCATTCTCTGATATTGAAGAACTTGCGACAACATGTCGTTTCCGTGATTGTAAGCATGAGAATGAACCAGGATGCGCGGTGTATAGTGCAATTGAAAACGGACTTATTACGATAGATCGTTTGAAAAGCTATAAAAAATTACAAAGAGAACTGGCGTATTTTATGAGGAAACAAGATGCAATCCTTGCCAGAGCAGAGCGTGATAAATGGAAGAAAATTTCTAAACAACATAAAAAAATGTAAAAACCAAAGGGGCGCCTTTGGTTTTTTCTATTTGTAAATTTTATAATAATATTATTCATATATATAGACAAAGGGAAATTAATTGTTTAAACTTTACAAAGTATTCACCATAATAGGTTATGAAAATAATAATTAAGGAATGGGAAATATTTATAATTAACTCAATTTAACTTTTAAATTTGAAAATTAGGAGGTTCATAATGGGTAAACTATTAAATTTGTTTCGTGATATGAAAGTAGCAAAAAAGCTATTAATTTCATTCTTTGTAATTTTAATTGCAGCCGTTTCTATAATCGGGGGCATGTCTTATCAAACTGCTAAAAAGAATTTTGAATCACAAATTACGAGTAGTGCTAACGATAATATAAAAATATTAGATAATTTAATCAATCAAATGATTGAAGCAAAATTTAACGATGTGAATAACTTTGCACGAGTAATTCAAGGGAATATGTATCAAGGGGATAATCAGGATGAGCTAAGAAAGACATTATCTCAGTATATCAATTTGAATATAGATGTTGAACAAGTGTATGTTGCCGGTAATGATAAGAAATTTGTACAGGAACCAAATATACAAATGGCAGCAGATTATGATCCAACAACACGACCTTGGTATAAAGATGCAGTGGCAAAACAAGGTGGTATTGTTGTTAGCGAGCCATATAAGGCAAAAGGAAATGGACATATTGTCGTAACGATTGCAAAACAAACAGAAGATAAAAATGGGGTTGTTGCGCTAGATTTAAGTTTAGACAATTTATTAAAAACAACAAAGTTAATCAATATTGGTAAAAAAGGATATGCCTTCATTTTAGATGGAAAGCAAAAAATCATTGCTCATCCACAAGAAAAATCAGGGGATAAAGCAGCTGATTCTTGGGCAAAGAAAATTTATGAAGATAATCATGGTGCTTTTACATATTCTTATGGTGGTAGTGAAAAGAATATGGTATTTGCTACAAACGTAAAAACAGGTTGGAAAATTGGTGGGACGATGTACGCAACTGAAGTAATTGAAGCTGCTCAACCTGTATTTTATAATATGTTAATTGTTATGCTTATTTCGTTAGTAGTAGGTGGAGTACTTATTTATTTTGTGACACTTTCAATTACGAAGCCTTTAAAGAGACTAGTTATCACTTCTAAAGAAATAAGTGAAGGGGATTTAACGCAAACAATTGAAATTCATTCTAATGATGAAATTGGTCAACTTGCGAAAGGTTTTAACGAGATGACAAATTCATTACGGACGTTAATTGGAAGGATTAACACTTCGGCAGGACATGTTGCAGCAGCATCAGAAGAACTAACTGCAAGTGTAAGACAAGCGAGTGAAGCAACTGAGCAAATTACAACAGCAATGGATGAAATATCAAGTGGGGCAACGACGCAAACAACAAGTGTAGAAAATGGTGCTATGTTACTGTTTGATGTAACGGAAGGAATTCAGCATGTAGCAAATAGTTCATCATCTATTAATATCGCTTCTGCTCATACTCGTGAAAAAGCAGAAGATGGTGGGAAACTAGTAGGAAGAACAGTAAACCAGATGCAGTCTATTGCAGAATCGGTTTCACAATCAGATGCTGTTATACAGTTATTAAATAATAAATCAAAACAAATTGGTGATATATTGGAAGTAATTCAAAACATTGCAGATCAAACAAATCTTCTAGCTTTAAATGCGGCAATTGAAGCGGCAAGAGCTGGTGAACATGGAAGAGGTTTTGCAATTGTTGCAGATGAAGTACGTAAATTGGCAGAGAAGTCTAGCATATCTTCCAGTGAAATTAGTAAATTAATAGGCGAAATACAAGACGATATGGGTAAGACAGTCAAATCAATGAATCATGTAAATGAAGAAGTTCAATCTGGACTTGTTATTGCAAATGAAACGAAGCAAAATTTTGCTGAGATTTTACAATCTACAAATGAAATAGCTAATCAAATTAAGACGATGGTTGAAACGGCTAATGGAATGTCAAAAGGGGCAAATGAAGTATCTATTTCAGTAGGACAAATTGCAATGACAGCACAAAATAATGCGACAAGCACACAAAATGTTGCGGCTTCAGCTGAAGAACAGCTAGCTTCGATGGAGGAAATTGGATCAGCGGCGGGTACGCTATCTCAAATGGCTGAAGAATTGCAAGTATTAATTGAGAGATTTAAAGTTTAATAGAGAACAGACTCCCCCTAGTAGCATTATGACACTAGAGGGTAGTCTGTTTTATTATGTAAAATCAAATGGAGATGTAAACTTCCTTTATGACGTTTAAAATGGTATTTTGCATAATATTTGTCGAAAAATAGAGGTGTTTGTTAGCTTTGTGTATAATTATTAACCTATAGAATACAAATAAAAGGAGAGTATTATGGGAGTGTATTGGGGGACAAAAAGACATTCTTGGCTTAGTTACGTCTCATTTTGGCTAAGTATTTCATTTTTTATTGTTTTTCTAATTGAAGTGTTTATATTAAAAACACTTTCGAATAGCTCGGTGCAAATTGTTAAATATTTTTATTTTATACTTGTACCAGTAAATATTTTTCTTAGTTTAAAGTTACTATTTAAGAAGAATGAAAAGAAAGCGTTACCTATTTTTAGTTTCATTGTCTCATTATTATTTGCAATTTTAATAATCGTATTAGTTTTAGCAGCTATAGGGAAGTTCTTTTAAGGGGAGTGGTATAAGTCACTCTCCTTTTTTATTTGTGGTAGTCTTACTATATGTAAAAGTGTGAATGCTGTGAGCTAATAAAAGCGGAGAGTAGACAATATTTGCATGGATTAAAGTCTGTCGTTATTTGAACTTGTAAGAGTGTATGGAGTAATGAGGTAATATACATAATAATGGAGATAGAATTAGTTATTTTATAAGTGTGTATGAAGCAAATGAATACGGTAAGAACGGTGATATATGGTACAATAGCTATGGATAGTGATAGAGATAAAGGGTATATAAAATACTCATCGTTTTTTAGTAAGAGAGGGGTTATCTTATGCTATACGAGGATTTGGAGACATTATTTCAAACAGCTCCGAAAGAAGATAGAGGCGGATGGAAATATATAATCCAAGAACAAAATGATACATTTAAAATTGGTGATGAAATACTGAAAAATCAAATGAGTGTCGAATTGTATTTTAATGAATACGATGAGGTGAAAATCACTTTATATAAAGATGGAATTCCCATTACGACTATGCAAAAAATTACGATTTCAAAAGTTGAATTAGACGAAGATGAAGAAGGTATTCAATTTGTTTTAGAACGCATGCCTAGTCGAATGATTCGGTTGCAGTTAAAGCCGTATTTAGCATTAGAAATGGGACCGTACTGGGAAGTATGTGATGATTGTGAATGAACATAAAAAAGCATCCAATAACATGGATGCTTTTTTATGTTTTTTTGAAGTTGTTTAAACGCAATGATTGGAAGTATAACAATACTTACCCATCCGATGATAGGATATAGAATGTGAAGTAAGTCACTGTAACCGATGTAACTAAAGCAATAACTAATTAGTAAAATGAAGAAAATAATATTGTGATTTTTCCACCCAGTAATAGATTGCATCTGTTTTGTCATTCCGAACACATTACCAACTAAAGTTGTGAAAACTTCACCGAAAATAATGAGAACGAAGAAGAAGTGAAAAGTTGCATTAAATCTTCTTATGACTTCAGCCATTGGGATGTTATATTGATAAAATTGATCGACTGATAAGATTGCTAAATGGCTGCATAATAAAATTAAAGAAAGTCCAGCACCACCTAAAATCCCACCCCAAAAAATGGCTTTTCGATCCTTTACTTCACTGGCTAATGGGACGAGAACACTTTGGGCGAGAGAAAGGTTTAAGGCGACATATGTAATAGGGCTAGTAATCCATTTCATATTCCAGCTCTCTGCAGGAATAGTGTTATTAATAGGAGGTGTACCGTGAAAAAAGGTTGTAATAGCAAGTCCTATAATAAAAATCATCATAATAGGTACGACAAGTGTATTTACTTCAAAAACACCTTGTAACCCGCGGCTACTTATAATGAGACAAGCGATAACTGTAATGAGAATACCGAGTTGTCTTGGTAAGCGAAGTTGCTCTTCAAATACTGCACCGGCCCCTGATAACATAACGCTCGTTACGCCGAATAAAACGAGTAATAATAATGTGTTTACAACATTCCCAAATACATCCCCAAATAAATATTTGTTAAATTCTTGCGCTGAAAATGCCCCGATTTGTGATGAAAGTAACATCATCTTTGTACCAAGCCAAATAAAAAAATCCACTTACACATATGCCAATTGTCCCGTATAATCCATTCACTGTGAAAAATTCAACAATTTCTCGTCCAGTAGCAAATCCAGCTCCAACGACAGTTCCGATATAAGTAGCAGCTACTTTCTTTGCTACTTGCCATTGTTGATTGTCCATGTTATCCCTCTTTCTACTATGATGAGCTTGATGTACTATTATGCATATGTATGAGCTTGGACAATTAGACGTATGAAGTGGTTGAAAAAATACATGAATTAAATGATATTAGGGAAGCATTAAAGGTGTTAAAACTTTGTTACATATAAGCCAATTGTTCGAAAGGAAAGGGAATGTATGGTAAAATGTAATTAAGTTATTAAAAGATAAACATTACAAAATGATAAGAGGAGTGATTGTATGAGTACGAAAACAAATGTTGTTGAAGTATTAAACAAGCAGGTAGCAAACTGGAATGTGTTATATGTTAAATTACATAATTATCACTGGTATGTGACAGGGCCACACTTCTTTACATTACATGAGAAATTTGAAGAGTTTTATAATGAGGCTGGAACGTATATTGATGAGTTAGCAGAACGTATTTTAGCTTTAGAAGGTAAACCATTAGCGACAATGAAAGAATATCTCGCAACATCTAGTGTCAGCGAAGGGACAAGCAAAGAATCTGCAGAAGAAATGGTGCAAACATTAGTGAATGATTATTCTGCACTTATTCAAGAATTAAAAGAAGGTATGGAAGTTGCGGGTGAAGCTGGCGATGAAACATCAGCTGACATGCTGTTAGCAATTCATACAACATTAGAACAGCATGTATGGATGCTAAGTGCATTCTTAAAATAATGATAAATATATAGAAACCCATTGAAAAATTATTTCAATGGGTTTTTTTATGATTTTTCAGTTTTCTTTTATGCTATAATATAGTAAAAAGGAGGCGATGCGATGTTTCGCTTTTTCAGAACTGGAAAAGAAGAGCGGGAAATTACGAAAGATGAATTAGAACAAGCGATGGCTCAGTTTTTAGAAACGAATGCTAATATCGTTTATACAGTATTAGTAAATGATGATTATACAGTAAATTATGATTTGTTAAAACCATATTTACCTGCATTTCCAACAAATGTTTTTCTCATAACGAAGGAAACGCTTGAGGTATTTGAACATACAGCAGAAAATTTAAACCTAGTGAAAGAAATTGATGTCGTACAAAAAGCAGTAGATCAATACGTAACAGAAAAAGAAATGTTCCCAATTGTTGAAGGTAGCGAAGATCGCCTCATATGTGGAATGAAATTAGGACCTTACTTAAATCGTAGCTTAAAAAGAGACTTATATATTTCAGAAAAACATTATTTAGTTTCAAGTAAACCAGATAGAAAAAAACAAAAGAGTGGGTAGACGTAATGAAAACAACAATACATATATTGTTGTCTTTTTTTTGTTTGTTAAAATATTGACTTTTCAGTTTATTAATATTTATATTAAATGTATTGGACAGAGAAGGATAACTATTAAGTATCATTCGGAGAATAAGATATTGCTAGGGCGAGTTATATAAAATCTTCACAAAGTGGTATAAAGATTCGCAAACAAATATTATAAAAGGTTTCGGGGGAATTGGTACATGAAAAATAGTATGACTTACATTCAATTATTAAATGAAACGTTACGTTGTTATGCAAATAAAGGAAGTTTTGAAGCGTACAATTATATAATGGAAAACGCTACAGGTGTAATAGGGAATGAGGCACAAATATATAATTTTCAGTATGCGCTCGCAAGTGCATCGGGACTTGAAAAAGAAGCATTACATTTAATGAGGGAGGCTATTATAGAAAGGGGATTCTGGTATGGAAATGAGTATTTAATTTCCGACGAAGATTTAAAATCACTACATAAATTTGAAGAATTTCATACAATGGTGCAGTTATGTAAAGAAAGAGAAGAATTAGCACATAAAACGGAAAGACCAGATGTGAAATATATATACACCAAGAAAGAAGGAAATCTACTACTTACATTGCACGGTGACCAAGAAAATATTCAAATAGTAGAGCCATATTGGAAATCAGTTTTGACACAAGATTACACGTTAGCTTTACCACAGTCTTCACAAATTCAGTTTTCAGATGGATTTGTTTGGGATGATATAGAGAGAGGGAAAGAGGAATTAAAAGGGCATTACAATAAGTTTATAGAAAATCATACAGTAGAAAGTGTAATCATTGGTGGTTTTTCTGCAGGGGCGAGAGTAGCTTTATATACGATTTTACAACAAGATATAAATGTAGATGGTTTTGTTTTTATGGCACCATGGCTTCCGGAGATTGAAGAATGGGATGAGTTGCTAAGAGTGCTGAAGGATAAACATATAAAAGGATATATAGTATGCGGGGATCAAGATGAAGATTGCTTCGAATCCACGCAGCAATTCGTACAACTATTAAGAGAGAAGAATATAGAACATAAGTATAAAGTTGTGCCTGATTTAGATCATGATTATCCTATTAACTTTGAAGAGCTATTAAAAGAAGCTATTGAATATATAGGAAATGAAAACAATAAGTAGTAAGAAAAAGAGATGCATCACATGTGATGCATCTCTTTTTAGAATTATAAATTAAAAGCATTTGCTAGTAAGCGATAAGACTTTAATTTATGTTCAAATTGATGAGTAATCGTGACAATCATAAATTCGTCAGTATTGTATGCTTTGCTTAAGTTTATTATTTTTTCTTTTACAGAAGACGGATCACCAACAATCATACGTTGACGATTTTCTTTTATACGGAATAAATCATAAGCGCTGTATGAATAATTTTGAGCAGTTTCAATAGAAGGTGTACCAGTAGTTCGTTTTCCTTGCTCTAATAATAAGATTGATAAATCTAAACTAGAAGCAATTTTTTCCGCTTCTTCATTTGTTTCTCCGCATATAACAAAGATGGCAACGATTGAATTAGGCTTATCTCCTAAAAATGAAGGCTCATATTGTTCTTGGTAAGCCCTCATAACTTCAGGGCCTCCGAAGCCGTTAATAAATTGTGCAAATGCGAAAGAAGCTCCGTTGTTTGCAGCAATTTTAGCGCTCTCTCCGCTAGAACCGAGCATCCACATTTCAGGAGATGTTGGGATAACTGGAGTTGCTTTTAAGTTTGCATAGTGATGGTTTTCGGGTACTTGATCATGTAAGTACATTGCAACGTCTGCAATTTGTTCTGGATATTGATCAAGTGAGACCATTTTCCCTTCTTGAAGTGCGCGAGTTGCTATTGGCATACCACCAGGCGCTCTACCAACACCGAGATCGATGCGGTTCGGATACAATGCTTCTAGAACACGGAAATTCTCAGCAACTTTATATGGGCTATAATGCGGTAACATAACACCACCTGAACCGACTCTAATACGGTCCGTTTTTGCGGCAATATGAGAAATAAGTATTTCTGGACTTGAACCAGCTAAGCTTACGGAATTATGATGTTCGGATACCCAAAAACGTGTGAATCCGAGTTTTTCAACTTCTTGTGCAAGCGTAACTGTATGTGAAAAAGCTTGGGCTGCTGTGCTACCATCTGAAATAGGTGATTGGTCTAATACACTTAACTTGATCATAGAATATACCTCTCAATCTTAATGTACATCCTATTATATATTTACTTATGAAAAATGCGTAGTGAAATGCTCAAAATGAAAAGCGGATAATCTTATTTCCGCTTTTAACGAGAAAATCCGCGTTCATAATGATTCATTTCGACTAGATTTAAAATATATTCATAGTTGTCAATTTCACGCTTTAGTTGTTCACGTTCTTTTTCAGATAGTGTCATATTGCTAAGTTTTTTACATAAGTTTTGTTTCTTTAATTCTAAATGTTTTTTTGTAGCATCGTAGTCATAAGTATGTTTCATTTTTAACCACTCCTTCTTTGTAGTTGCTATATTATACGAAGTATAAAGAAAAGTGAGATCTGTCTCTTATGTACTTTTAGTGAATATTCAAATTGCAATGGTGTTATGTTTATGGGGATTTATGAATAAAATGCACTAAACCACTAACGTCCATTTGATGAAGTAAGGGGTGGAATTGTGCAGAAAGATATAATGTATAATACTGAAATGGATGAAGCGTTAAAAGTTATAGATAAAGGATTGAAGAAGCCGATAAGTCCAAAACAAATTATTGTAGTGGGAGCTGGTATGGCTGGGTTAGTTTCAGCTTCTTTATTAAAGGCTGCAGGACATGATGTGAAAATTTTTGAAGCAAATAACCGGGTAGGTGGTCGTATAGAAACAGTTAGAATGGAAGATACCGGATTATATTTAGATGTCGGAGCAATGAGGATTCCTTATTCACATACATTAACGATGGCATATATAAGAAAATTTAGGCTACAGGTGAGACCTTTTATTAATAGGAATGAGACGGATATTATATACGTAAATGGACGGAAAACGACGTTAAAACAATATGAAAAAGATCCAAGTATTCTAAGATATCCTGTGGAAATGAATGAAGTTGGAAAAACGTCAGAGGAATTATTATTGTTAGCGGTACAGCCCATTATAAATTTTATAAAAAAGAACCCAGAAAAAAATTGGGATATTGTTGTAAAGGATTTTGGGAGATACTCTACTGGACAATTTTTAAAGTATCATCCTTATCAGTATAATACTTACTTTTCACCAGTAACAATTGAGATGATTGGTGTTTTATTAGATTTAGAAGGTTTTTTGGAACGGTCGTTTGTAGAGACTTTACGCTTTCTATACATTATGCAAGAGGAGAGCGGATTTTGTGAAATTGTGGGCGGGAATGATAGATTGCCAAAGTCATTTTTACCGCAATTAGAAGAGAATATTATATATAATCAAAAATTAATGAAGTTACATCAACACGATAATGGTGTGACAGCTTTCTATCGGAACGAGGAAACTTTTGAATATAGTAGTATTACAGGAGATTTAGTTATTGTTACCATTCCGTTTTCGACAATGCGTTTTGTAGAAGTAGATCCGTTTGATTCTATATCTCATGAAAAATGGAAAGCAATTCGTGAATTACATTATATGCCTGCGACGAAAATAGGAATTCAATTTAAAAGCCGATTTTGGGAAGAACAAGGACAATTAGGTGGCAGAATTATAACAGATTTGCCAATTCGTTATGCCTATTATCCAAGTTATGGAATTGGGGAGAAAGGACCGGCTATGATGTTAGGTAGCTATACATGGTCTTATGACGCGTTGTTATGGGATGGTTTATCAAAAGGGGATCGTATTTATTACGCATTACACAACTTAGCAACAATATTAGGTGGTCAAGTGTATGATGAGTTCATATCTGGAATTTCAAAAAGCTGGACATTGGATCCGTATGCGCTTGGAGGATTTGCACTTTTTCAAGCAGGTCAAGAATCTGAGCTGCAACCAGCGATTGTCAAACCAGAGGGGAGAATATTCTTCGCTGGAGATCATACAACGCTATATCACGGATGGATTCAAGGTGCGATTGAATCTGGAATTCGTGTAGCGGTGGAAGTGAATGAGTAAAAGGTTTTCAATTCAGAAAATTCTTTACTATATAACTTCAGATGGATATTATTATATATAAAAGAAATATAGGGAGTGTTTACAGTGAATCCGTTATTATTCGATTTTCCTTCTGAATTTTATACTGATAGACTTTTTATTCGAATGCCGAAACCAGGAGATGGTAAAGTTGTATATGATGCAATTCAGGCTTCAATACAAGAACTAAAACCTTGGATGGTGTTTGCACAAAAAGAGCAAACAGAGCAAGAAGTAGAAGAAAGTATTAGAAAATCACATATTCAATTTTTTGCAACGTGAGGATTTAAGATTACTAGTATTTTCGAAAGAAACAGGTGAATTTATTGCATCAGCTGGATTACATCGTATTAATTGGGATATACCTCAATTTGAAATTGGATATTGGATTGATACAAGGTTTAGCGGAAAAGGCTATATGGTAGAGGCTGCGAAAGGTATAACGGATTACGCTTTTTCTGAATTGAAAGCAAACCGTGTAGAAATTCGTTGTGATTCTTTAAATAAGAAGAGTAGAGCGATACCTGAGAAATTAGGTTTTAAGTTAGAAGGTACGTTAGAAAGTGCGAGTGTTGCGGTAGATGGAAACGGATTAAGGGATATGTGTGTATTTGCTATGACTAGAAATACATATGAAAAAGAAGAGCTGTAAGAAAACAGCTCTTCTTTTTATGCATTATGGTACAGGATGTCCATTAGAGCTTTCGAAAATTGTAAACCATTGTTGACGGTCTAAGTTAACTTTTGTAGCAAGAGCGGCAGTTTTTACGCGATCTAATTTACCAGAGCCAACGATTGGCATCATATTAGCTGGATGAGCAAGTAACCAAGCATACATAACCGTATCTATACTAGAAACACCTAGCTCAGTAGCAACTTTTTGCACAGTTTCACGTACGCGTACAGCACGTTCT
This sequence comes from Bacillus sp. 7_6_55CFAA_CT2, assembly GCF_000238655.1. Lineage (NCBI taxonomy): Bacteria > Bacillati > Bacillota > Bacilli > Caryophanales > Bacillaceae > Bacillus > Bacillus sp. 7_6_55CFAA_CT2. The sequence continues at coordinate 202,997 of NZ_JH414709.1, forward strand.
GATTGACCAGTAAAAATCTCCCCACCAGCAAGAGGTGACCAAATCATTGGATTGATTCGTTTTTCTTGGCATAAGTCAATTGTTCCTTTTTCAAAATGCTCAAGCTGCAATGCAGAAACTTCAATTTGGTTCGTAATAAGTGGAAAATCTAAGTACGAATTTAACATATTAAATTGTGAAGGTAAGAAGTTAGATACACCGAAGTGACGAACTTTTCCTTCTTGTTTTAATTGTGAAAAGGCTTTTGCCACTTCATTTGGATCCATAAAAGGATCGGGACGATGAATAAGTAATACGTCAATATAATCTGTATGTAAATTTTTAAGTGATGCTTCTACACTTTGCATAATATGCTCTGTACTAGTATTGTAGTGAGCAACATATCGTTCTGGAAATTTCGGTGATGGGGGAGCGATTCCACACTTTGTAATAATTTGCATGTTTTCTCGTAAGGAAGGCTTTAATTGTAAAGCTTCGCCAAATAACCCTTCACACGTATATGCGCCGTAAATATCAGCGTGATCAAAAGTAGTAATTCCCATATCCATACAATCTTCAATGAAAGAAAGTAATTCTTGTTTCGTCATATTCCATTCTGCTAAACGCCAAAATCCTTGAATAATACGAGAAAATTCTAGCGTTTCAGCCATTTGAACTCGCTCCATTATAAGTACCCCCTTGATGAATAATAATGTTTTGAAAAGGCTTTTTTACTACATGTTATTATATAGTTAATTAGGTGTACAGACAATAAATATGTTTTGCTATAAAAACGATTTTTTCTATCATGCCTTTCGAGAGGACTCCCATCTCTAAACGTAAATGAAGGTGGTGAGGTGAATCGAAAGAAATATTTTATTTTTGAGAAAAAAACGGAAACGTATGTTCTTTTTTGCTATAATATCCTTAACAAGGAGGTGAATAAAATGGCAAAAGAAAATCCATCAAACTATAAAACTCTTCAAATCTGGATAAAAAAAGGGCATCGTATGTATTCTTATTTTCAAGAATGTTGTCATAACGCTAAGAATATGTACAACACCACAAACTTTTATATACGCCAGGTGTACACTGGATTAACACAAGAAAAAGAGTTGCAGCCTTTGCAAAAAGAAGTTCTGGATAATATTCATAAAAATATTGGGAAGATGAATGACACACAACGTCTTGTCTATCGGAAGAAATTGGAAAAAGAGAAAGTGAAGCCTAAAGAAGAACAGAAAGAGATTACATGTAATTTGTTTTCAGAACCTAATTTTGAAAAACCTTATGTAGATTACAACTTTCTAGATGCACTATTTAAGGCTATGATTCAAAATGATTATCGAGCTTTGCCTACGCAATGTAGCCAGTCCATCATGAAAGGTTTGTTCCAAAATTGGAAATCTTTTTTTGCTAGTTTAAAAGACTATAAAAAGAATCCAAACAAATATGATGGAATGCCTAGGATTCCAAAGTATATTCGTTCTTCTGAAAAAGAGATTCTGTATACAAACCAAGATTGCATCATTAAAAACGGTAGATTTTTAAAGTTTCCAAAGACGAAATTGCAATTAAATATTGGGAAACTAGGTTTCACTGAAGGTAAACTGAAACAAGTTCGTGTGATTCCAAAATACAATGAATATGTAGTGGAATTGGTAATTGATGTTCCTTCTGAACAACAAATGATTGAAGCGAATGCTCGTTATATGAGTATTGATTTAGGGATTGATAACCTTGCAACCATCGTAACAAACACAGGTATGAAACCTGTCCTTGTTAAGGGCAAACATGTCAAAAGCATAAATCAATATTACAACAAAATGAAGAGTCATTTTACAAGCATTCTTAGAAATGGAAAACAAACGAATGAAGGACCTTTTACTTCTAAAAGGATAGAAAAACTTCATCAAAAACGTTACTTGAAAATAAAAGACGTCTTCCATAAAGTTAGTCACCACATCGTAAAACTAGCTCAAGAAGAAGAAGTTTGTAAAATCGTTATTGGTCAAAACAAAAGTTGGAAACAAGAAACGAATATGGGAAAAAGAAATAACCAATCGTTTTGTCATATCCCGCATAATTTACTGATTCAAATGATTACATACAAAGCAAATGCTGTAGGCATTCAGGTTGTTGTAACTGAAGAATCATATACATCGAAAGCAAGTTTTCTGGATAACGACTTCATTCCAACGTATGGAGAAAATGACCAAAATACAACTTTTTCAGGAAAACGAATAAAGCGCGGTATATATCGTTCAGCAAATAAAACTTTAATTAATGCAGATGTAAATGCTGCGGCTAACATTTTACGAAAAGTAATCCCAAATGCATGGACAAATGGGATAGAGGGGTTAGGCGTGAAACAGCTCGCTAATGTGTTAACTCCCCTGACGTTAATCGTCCGTTAGGTCGAAACGTTAGAAACCCCCACTTCAAGCTTTGTTAAGTGGGGGAGTGTTCATATGCTATAATGTAGAAACATATAGGTATAAGGAGAGGTACGAAATGATTCCAGTAACAATATTAACTGGTTTTCTTGGATCAGGGAAAACGACTTTATTAAATCGTATTTTATCAGAAAATCACGGTAAGAAATTAGCAGTGATTGTAAATGAAATAGGGCAAATTGGCATTGATAATCAGTTGATTATGAATGTGGAAGAAGAAATTATGGAAATGACAAATGGATGTTTATGTTGTACTGTACGTGAAGATTTACTCGTCGCTTTAAAACAATTACTGGACGTAAAAGCAGAAGGGAAAATGGATTTTGATGGTTTAGTAATTGAAACGACTGGCCTTGCAAATCCAGGGCCGATTATTCAAACATTCTTTTTAGATCCAGTCATCCAATCTGCTTACCAAATTAACGGTGTTGTAACGGTGGTAGATAGTTATCATATACATAAACATTTTGAAAAAGGATTAGAAGCAAAAGAGCAAATTGCGTTTGCTGATGTCGTTTTAGTAAATAAATTAGATTTAATTGAAGAGAATGAGAAAGAAAATCTCTTGCATGAAATTCAAGGGATTAACCCGACTGCAAAGTTAATTGAGGCGACTAACTGTGAGGTAGATATACCATCTTTATTACAAATCCAAACGTTTAAAACGAAAGATACGTTGCAAATTTACCCTCATAAAGAACATAACCACTTAGAAGGTGTGAAATCATTTGTATTACGTGAAGAACGTCCGCTGGATTTACAAAAGCTTAATGAGTGGATGTCAGCTGTCGTTCAAGAGCTAGGGGAATATTTATATCGTTACAAAGGAATTTTATCGATAGACGGAGTAGATAAACGTATCGTTTTCCAAGGCGTACATACGTTATTTGCTGCTTCGTATGATAGAGAGTGGCAAGAGGGCGAAGAGCGAGTAAGTGAAGTAGTTTTTATCGGAAGAGATATTAATAAAGAGTGGTTCCAAGAACATTTCGAGGAGTGTGTGAAATAAGTCTGCGTAAATTGCAGGCTTATTTTTTATGAACATTCTATTAGATTGCAAAACAGAATTAAATAAGGGAAAGAAACTAAAAATTGATAAATGTATAATAAAAAGCCTGTTTTCACAGGCTTGTATTTTCGTCTATTAGTAACTCCATTACAACACCTACAACTGGACCTTCATCATCAATATCCCCATTTAAGCGGAAACCAAATGATTCATACAGTCCCATTGCAAGTTTGTTGTCTGGATGTAAACTTAAGTAAATTATTTTGCATTCAAATTTTTCTTGTAAGAATTGAATGAGTAAGCGAAGGAAACGTTTTGCGTATCCTTTTCCTTGATATTGTTGGTCAATCATAAAGCGATCGAGCCAGACACTTTTATGTTTTACTGAATACCATCCATACATTGCGTATCCTACAAGTGTTTCTCCATCATATAAACCTACTGACGTTCCGTTTCCTTCATATAATGATTCTGCTAAAGAAAACGCGTTACTTTCAATAAATTGTTGCTGATCTTTTGCGACGTCTAAAGCAACTACTGAACGCCAATTTTTTGCTGTTACTTCACAAATGTGAAGATTCATAATTCCAACTCACCTTCTAAATTAATATAGCTTTAAAGCTAATATGGATAATTTTACTTGTTATTTTAGTCAAGTCAAGGATAAATACATAAAAAGGCAGCTGAATAACAAATTCAGCTGCCTAGAAAGTATAATGGATTAGTTTGTTGCTTCTTTCAATGTATTTACGTTTTCTTCCATTAAAGTGAAGTAATCTTTATTATTTTTTGCATCATCTTCAGAAATAGTAGCTAAGTGATTTAAGCGTAAAACTTTTGTACCAGTTTCTTTTTGAATTACCGATGCTACTTTTGGAGTAGAGAATGTTTCGAATAAAATATATTTTAGATTATGTTCTTTTACTGTTTTTGTAATGTCAGCAAGCTGCTTTTGAGATGGTTCATCAGAAGCTGAAATTCCAGCGATAGGAATTTGTTTTAGGCCGTATCGTTGTTCCCAGTAACCATAGGCAGCATGAGAAACTAAAATTTCTTTCGTTTTTGCGTTCGCTACAGCTGCCTTAAATCCATCGTCTAAATCAGTAAATTTAGTTTGAAGTGCTGCAAAGTTTTTTTCGAATTCTTGTTTATGTTCAGGTTGTAATTCTACAAGTGCATTTTTAATTTTTTCTGCCTGTTTCATTGCTAGAGTAGGATCTAACCAAACATGCGGGTCTTTATCGTGATGATGTTCATCTTCTTTATGGCCATCTCCATGATCATGATGCTCTTCTTCAGTAGAAGCACGAAGCTCAATACCTTTAGATGCATTTACAATTTTAACATTTTCTTTTTGTAATGTTTTTTCCATTTTTTCAGCAAATGGTTCTAATTCAGCGCCGTTATAAACAAATAAATCGGCTTTTGCAACTTGTACTGTTTGTTTTTGACTTGGTTCAAATGTATGTGAATCTGCACCCGGTGGGTAAATCGCTTCAACATTTACATAGTCGCCACCGATTTTCTTTGCGAAATCAGCAAGTGGGAAAATCGTTGTATAAACTGTTAGCTTTCCATCTTTCTTGGCATTACTTTCTTTTTTATTTGAGCAGCCAGCGAAAATTAAGGTGAAAATAAGTAAGAATGAAAATATAGTCAATCTTTTAGGCATGAAGTTCTCCTCTTTTCTTTTTTTACGGATATATTTTCCCCAATTATAGAAGAAAAATATCATTTTAATACAAAACGGAATAATTACGTTTTAGTTTGCGAACTTAGTATAATACATCTTTAATAAAGTTGCAATAAATAATAATCATTCCGATTTGTTTTTGTTATAAAGTTGTCAAATATAGGTGTATTATTTTTGCAAATGCATGCATATGTGACAACGCTGTTTTCATATATTGAAAAGGAGGTAAAGAGGGGGATGAGCGCTTGGGTTACTTAATGGAAGCTATTTTATTAATATTAGCGGTAGTATTGCCATTATCTTTCGTATTAATTTTTTTAAGAAGATTAATAAGTAATTTAGGGGACGCTACAACAATAACGAAATTACAAGAGAGAGATGAGAAAAAAGAGTGAGTAAAGCACTATGCGTACGCATAGTGTTTTACTTGTGGTAAAATAAGAGCAGGAAACTCCTAAAGGTTGTATTTTACTAAAGGAGAGAAAAGTAAAATAAGAGGTATATGCATATATGAATAAGCGAACAGCGTTAATACTTGGTGCAAGTGGTTTAGTTGGACAAGAGATAACGCGTCTATTACTTGAATCAGGTTACTACGATTCGGTTACTATTTTTGTAAGAGAGCCAATGCAATTGCAACATGAGAAGTTACAGCAGAAACAAGTTGATTTTTCGGTATTAGAGGAATATAAAGAGTTCTTTGCTGTGGATGATGTTTTTAGTTGCTTAGGAACAACAATAAAAAAAGACAAAAACAAAAGCAAATTTTAAAAAAGTAGATTATGAATATACGTTACGAGCTGCGTGTTTAGCTGAAAAACAAGGGGTACAAAATTTCCTTGTCGTGTCTTCTATGGGAGCGAATCCTAAATCATTCTTCTTTTATTCACAAGTGAAAGGAAAAATGGAAGAAGAATTGCAAAAGTTAGTGATTGGTGGTATTCACATTTTTAGACCATCATTATTAGTAGGAAATCGACAAGAATTTCGTTTCGGCGAACGAATGGCTGAAAAGTTATCTCGTATTATTCCGTTTATCTTTAAAGGAGCTTTTAAAAAATATAAACCAATTTCAGCTAAAGATGTGGCGAAAGGGATGTATATAACCGCGCTGCGAGAAGAATCGGGTATCCATACTTATAATTCAAATGAAATTACAACGATAGAATAAATAAAACCGAGAAGAATGACTTCTCGGTTTTATTTATTCGTATGAATTTTTCCTGGTGCTCGCTTATATTGGTGAGGTTCTTGCAATTCAAAGCCAAGTTCATTGGCCGCTATTCTCGGAAAATACGGATTGCGAAGTAATTCACGTCCGATGAAAATTAAATCTGCTTCGTTATTATTTAAAATTTGCTCTGCTTGTACTCCGGTCGTAATCAATCCAACTGCACCAGTTGCAATGTTAGCATGCTCTTTAATATGTTTGGCATATTGTACTTGATAACCGGGATACACATCAATATGTGCTGGTACAACTGCGCCAGAACTACAATCGATTAAATCTATTCCCTGTTCTTTCATCCACTTTGTATACTGAACATAATCTTGAACTGTTAACCCGTCAGGATGATAATCATTTGCTGAAATACGGACAAATAACGGCCCGTCCCAAACTTCATTTATCGAGTCAATGATTTCGCGTAAGAAACGATAGCGGTTTTCAGGTGAACCACCATATTCATCAGTCCGCTTATTGGAAAGCGGAGAAAGAAATTCATTAATAAGATAACCGTGAGCACCGTGTATTTCAATAACATCAAATCCAGCTTGTTTTGATCGTACTGCAGCTTGCTGAAAAGCTAATACGGTATCTTTAATTTGGTGTTTGCTCATTTCTATTGGCATTTTCATTGTTTCATTAAATGGAATGGCTGAAGGAGCTAACGCATCTGTTTCTAGTTCTGCTTTTCTTCCGGCGTGAGCGAGTTGAATGGCAGCTTTTGCACCATTATCATGTATAAAAGTAGTCGTTTTATGTAAGCCTTCAATTAAACTGTTATCCCAAATGCCTAAGTCTTTATTTGAAATTCGACCTTCAGGTAACACGGCTGTTGCTTCAATCATAACTAAACCAACTTGACCGGCAGCTCTTGTTCCATAATGAATGAGATGGAAATTCGTTACTTGGCCATCCCCGTTTTCCGATGAATACATGCACATAGGTGACATAACAATCCGGTTTTTTAATGTAACGTCCTTAATTGTATAAGGTGAAAAAAGTTCGGAATTCATCCAATAGCCTCCTAGATTGAATTTTCTTACATTGTATCATTCTCTTTTTTGTTTCTCTAATAAAACGCTTATACGAAAAATTTTGTATATTCGTGTTACAATGACTAATATGAACTGAATTGGAGGATGGCATATGTACCAGGCTTATTATGAAAGCGAAGTAGGTTTGCTTGAAATTACAGCGAATCAAGAAGGAATTACGTCTGTTATATTTGTTGATGAACGACAAGAAGAAAATAAAAATGAAATGATAGAACAATGTATAAATGAGTTAGATGAATATTTTAAAGGGAAAAGAAAAGAGTTTACGGTCCCGCTGTCTGCGGAGGGAACAGCATTTCAAAAAAATGTATGGGATGCACTTTATACTATTCCATACGGCGTAAGTGCTTCATATTTAGATGTTGCAGAGAAAGTTGGAAATACAAAAGCTGTACGGGCAATAGGAGGGGCAAATAGTCGGAATCCAATTTCAATAATTGTTCCATGTCACCGTGTAATAGGAAAGAGTGGAAAGCTTGTTGGATATGCTGGTGGTTTATGGAGGAAAGAGTGGTTATTAAAACACGAAGGTATTTTGAAATGACGTATGGATGGGAAGAGGGATTGTTTTGAAATGTATAAATTGTGGGCAACCTTGCGAGGAGGAACAGTTAAATTGTGCAAGTTGTCAGCGAAACTTGGATAATGAACAAGATGAAGGTAGCTCGTTAATAGATAAAGAACTAGAAGTATATGTAGGGAGACAATATCCGTATTACAAAAGGAAATGGGAACTTGAGAATAAGCGGATTGCTAGGTGGAGTTGGAATGGTTGGGCTGCTATTTTCAATATAGGCTGGCTAGGATATCGTAAGTATTATGTACCAGCTGCTTTATTTATGTTGTTATTAGTAGCGTGTGATGCATTTTCGTATTATATGGGATTTAATGTAGCGTTGCCAATCATTAATATGGTGCCTCTTACGTTTTTATTACTCATTTTTATTCTGTTTGGAATGGGGATTTTTGCAAATGGATTGTACTATCAATTTGCGGAAAGACGTATATACCGAATAAAAGCAAGAGAAATAAAAGATAAATCAGTTGAAAACTATCTAATCAATGATAGCGGCGGAACGAGCAAAATGGGAGCGACAATTGTTACTATTTTAGCAGTTGCCAGCATATTTTTTAGTCATTTCTTTTTTCCGACTGATCGAGACGTTATTCAAAAGGTTCGTACAAGCTCGCTTTATGAATATCCTTTCTTTTCAATAGGTGAATCTTTCGAAAATTATTTTCAAAATTCAGGTTGGATATATTATCGTGGAACGGAAGGGTTAGAATTAGTAGAATTCCAAGGATATAACACCGGAACGCCAAGACAAAAGGTGAAGATTCAATTTGTTGTCGATTATAAATTAGGTGAAGTGGAACCATACTCATTTATGGTTAATGGTGAATCTAAAACTGAAGAAGAGTTTTTGAAGCTGATGGAAGAAATATTTAAAGTTCAAAATCCATTTGATATAGAGGATGGATTACAAGTAAATGCTATTCAAGAAAGCGGCTGGAAAGAAATTTCCGATCGCTTTTTTCTATGTTTGTTAAAATAAATATTTAAAATAATCAGAATCTTTTGTATAATGAAATATATTATATAGGATTTAACTTATACATATAGATTGGGGGAAGGAAGAATGAAGAGAAAGACAACAACAATTGCTGCACTTGCGTTAACGACGAGTGTATTGGTTGCAGGATGTGGGAATGGTGAGAAGGCTTCGACAACGAAGAAAGAATCGAATAAGGGAATGGCAGATAAACAAGTTTTAAATTTGCTAGAAACAGCTGAAATTCCTTCAATGGATACATCTAAATCAACGGATTCTGTATCTTTCCGTGTATTTGTAAATGCAATGGAAGGTTTATATCGTCTAGATAAAGATAATAAACCAACACCAGGTATGGCAAAAGATGTGAAGATTAGTGAAGATAAAAAGACATATACATTTGAATTACGTGATGCGAAATGGTCAAATGGTGATCCAGTTCGAGCACAAGATTTTGTATATGCATGGCAACGTACATTAGACAAAGCAATAGCGGCAGAATATGCATTCATTTTATTTGATGTGAAAAATGCACAGAAAGTAAATAAAGGTGAATTACCATTAGATCAATTGGGTGTTAAAGCGAAGGATGATAAAACGTTGGTAGTAGAATTAGAGCAACCAGCACCTTATTTTCTTGAGCTTACGTCGTTCCCTACATTTTTCCCATTAAATGAAAAATATGTGAAAGAGCAAGGAGATAAATACGGATTAGAAGCAGATAAATTAGTATATAATGGACCATTTACAATGAGTCAATGGAAACATGAACAAAATTATCAGTTAAAGAAAAATCCTAATTATTGGGATAAAGATACTGTAAAGTTAGACGAAATTAATGTAAGTATTGTGAAGGAAACAAGCACGGGAGTAAATTTATATGATAGTGATCAAGCAGATCGAGTTATTTTAACTTCTGAATTTGTTGATAAATATAAAAAGAATAAACCAGATGAATTTAAAACGAAGTTAGACCCGCGTATGTATTTCTTACGCTTTAATCAAAAAAATGCAACATTTAAAAACCAAAAAGTACGTGAAGCGATTGATTTAGCATACGATAAAAAAGGAATTGCTGATGTCATTTTAAATGACGGTTCATTGCCAGCATATTTCTTAGTACCTGAAAAATTCACGACAGGTCCGGATGGAAAAGATTTCCGCTCTGTAAATAAAAACTTCCGTGATAGTAAAGATAACGCAGAGAAAGCAAAAAAATTATGGGAAGAAGCGAAGAAAGAGCTTGGTCAAGATACAATTACGGTTGAATTACTAAACGATGATAACGGTAGCCGTAAAAAAGTAGGCGACTTTATTAAGGAAGAACTAGAGAAAAACTTGCCTGGTATTAAAGTGAATTTGAAACAGCAACCATACAAGCAGAAGCTAGATTTAGAAAAGAAATTCCAATATGAATTCTCATTATCTGCATGGAGCCCTGATTATCCGGATCCAATGACTTATATTGATATGTTTGTTACTGGAAGCTCATTTAATGAAATGGATTATTCTAATCCGAAGTATGATGATTTAGTAGCGAAATCAAAAGGAGAGCTATTAAAAGATGATAAAGCACGCTGGAATGCACTTGCGGAAGCTGAAAAAATCTTAATTGGTCAAGACGCAGCAATTTCTCCTACGTACCAACAAAGTACAGCTTATTTAGAGAAGCCATTTGTAAAAGGCATTGCTAACCATACGTTTGGCGGGGACTTCAGTTATAAATGGGCATATATTACAAAAAAATAGTATAATAAAAGATGAGTGAATTTTCGCTCATCTTTTATTTGTATAAGGAGGAATTATAGTTGTTAAGAGGAATCAATCATATTTGTTTTTCGGTATCTAATTTAGAAAACTCTATTATGTTTTATGAAAAAGTATTAGAAGGAGAATTATTAGTTAAAGGAAGAAAATTAGCTTATTTTAACATATGTGGAGTATGGATAGCGCTTAATGAAGAGACGCATATTCCGAGAAATGAGATTCATCAATCTTATACGCACATTGCATTTTCTGTTGAACAAGAAGACTTTAAATGTCTAATACAGCGATTAGAAGAAAATGATGTTCATATTTTACAAGGAAGAGAACGTGATGTAAGAGATTGCGAATCTATATACTTTGTTGATCCTGACGGTCATAAATTTGAGTTTCACTCAGGGACACTGCAAGACCGTTTAAATTATTATAGAGATGAGAAACCTCATATGACATTTTATTAGGGAGGGATAGCATTTGAATGCACTTGTAATTGGTGGAACAGGAATGCTAAAGAAAGTTTCTATGTGGCTTTGTGAGAAAGGATTTTATGTTTCTATTATCGGGCGAGATGAAGTGAAATTAGAAAATGTTAAGCGAATGAGTTCTGCACCAGAAAATATTACATGCCTTTCGTTAGATTATCATAATGATGAAGATGTAAAGCTAGCTATTAAAAGTACAATTAAGAAAAATGGCCCAATCACATTAGTTGTTGCATGGGTACACACAAGTGCAAAGCATGCACTATCAAATATTTGTAAAGAACTAGATTTGTCGTCTAAAACATATAGTTTATTTCATATTTTGGGTAGTAAAGCATCACGTATGCCTGCACAAAAAATAGGGAGTACGCGATGTATTTATCATAGAATTATTTTAGGTTTTATTTTAGAAGATACATATGGAAGATGGCTTACTCATGAAGAGATAGCTGATGGAATTATAAAAGGGATTGAAAGTAAACGAGCGGAGTGGATTGTAGGGAGAGTTGAACCGTGGGAATTACGACCAACATGGTGAGGGGGAGTAAGAAATGAAAACAACTATATATGTAACAAGGCATGGTGAAACAGAGTGGAATGTAGCGAAGCGAATGCAGGGACGGAAAAATTCTGCTTTAACTGAAAATGGTATAGTTCAGGCGAAACAATTAGGGAATCGAATGAAAGATTTACCAATCCATGCGATCTATAGTAGTCCGAGCGAAAGAACACTTCATACGGCAGAGTTAATAAAGGGGGAACGTGATATACCCATTATAGCGGATGAGCATTTCTATGAAATCAACATGGGTATATGGGAAGGACAAACAATCGCGGATATAGAAAAGCAATTTCCAGAAGAAGTACATCTGTTTTGGAATGAGCCACATCTTTTTCAGTCAACATCAGGCGAAAATTTTGAGGCCGTTTATGAAAGAGTAATTGAAGGGATGCAGCTTCTTTTAGAGAAGCATAAAGGACAAAACATATTGATTGTGTCTCATGCGGCAGCAGCAAAATTACTTGTAGGGCATTTTGCGGGAATTGAAATAGAAAATGTGTGGGATGATCCATTTATGCATAGTGCCAGTTTGAGCATAATAGAATTTGAAGAGGGTATCGGTAAAGTGAAACAATTTGCAGATATAAGTCACTTTCAATAAATGTAAAAAAGGCCGCAAAACGGCCTTTTTTTGGTGGTATAAAAACTAGCAGTTACGTTTTTTATACCAGAAGTGATCGAATTTCTTATTTTTGCAAGATGGGAATTTATGTCCGCCTTTGCAATCGTTCCATTTCTTTCCGTCATCACACGAATCGTCGCAAGAGCCACCGTGTCCATTAGGGAAGAATTCGCATTTTTTACAGTAACATCGTTTAGTCCAGTAAAATTTCTTTTCAAAGCGTACACATTTTGTAACGAATGTACAATGCTTTCTACGAGTACGTTTTGTAACTAAAACGCATTCTTTTCTACGCGTTACTTTCGTAACGAACGTCCATTTTTGCACGCGAACACGAGTACATTTTGTAACAAATGTCCACTTTTTAACGTGAGTACATTTTGTAACGAACGTACAATGTTTCACGCGAGTACATCTTGTTCTTGGGCATTTACAATCTTCGTTACACTCTATTTTTGTAGTGCAATCATCATCGCACTCAAAAGTACTTGGATCTTGGTGTAAGAAATCCTCCATCCCAGCACTTTTGATTTCTTCAACAGCTTTTCTAATATCACGTTTCATAGAAATCCTCCTTATCATGTATTAAAGTGAAAAGGTATTCTTTTTCCTTAACATGATATGTATGTAGGCATCTTTCTGAACAGGACAAGAGTGTAATTTTATATAAATAGATGATTGCGGATGTATGGACAAGACAAGGCGCATACATTGAATGAAGAGAACTGAGAAGGGATGAGAAAACATGCTGCCTTCATATGATTTTTTTGTTCATCCAATGTACTTAGTGGAATTGAAAAAGGACATTTGGTCAGATAGTCCAGTGCCAGCAAAATTAACTTATGGAAAAAAGAAGTATGATATTGATATCGTATACAGAGGAGCTCATATTCGGGAATTTGAGAAAAAGTCTTATCATGTTATGTTTTATAAGCCTAAAAAATTTCAAGGTGCGAAAGAGTTTCATTTGAATTCGGAGTTTATGGATCCGTCTCTCATAAGAAATAAATTATCTTTAGATTTTTTTCATGATATTGGTGTACTTTCGCCAAAATCACAACATGTATTTATAAAAATTAATGGTCAAATTCAAGGTGTGTATTTACAGTTAGAATCGGTTGATGAAAATTTTTTGAAAAATAGAGGATTACCGAGTGGTTCTATTTATTATGCGATAGATGATGATGCGAATTTTTCATTAATGAGTGAACGAGATAAAGATGTTAAGACAGAGCTCTTTGCGGGTTATGAATTTAAATATTCGAATAAAAATAGTGAAGAACAGCTGAGTGAATTTGTATTTCAAGCGAATACTTTGACGAGGGAAGCCTATGAAAAAGAGATTGGGAAGTTTCTACATGTAGATAAATATTTACGATGGTTAGCAGGAGTTATTTTTACGCAAAACTTTGATGGTTTTGTTCATAACTATGCACTATATCATAACGATGAAACAAATTTATTTGAAGTTATACCGTGGGATTATGATGCGACTTGGGGGCGAGATGTACAAGGGAGACCGCTTAATCATGAATATATTCGTATTCAAGGTTATAATACGTTGAGTGCAAGATTGCTAGACATACCTGTATTTAGAAAGCAGTATCGAAGTATTTTAGAAGAAATATTAGAAGATCAATTTACAGTTTCGTTTATGAGGCCGAAAGTAGAAGGGTTGTGTGAATTGATTCGTCCATATTTACTACAAGATCCATACATGAAAGAAAAATTAGAAACATTTGATCAAGAGGCTGATATGATTTATGAATATATAAATAAGAGAAGAAAGTATATACAAGACCACTTACATGAATTGGATTAATTTTGAAAGAGATTGAAACGTTATCAATCTCTTTTTTTTTGTATAATAAAGATGTATCAATAAAAATGAAGTAATATATTTGATAGAGAATGGGGATGCGGATATATGACGATTAAATGGATTGATTGGGTAAAACAAATACAATCTATAGCTCAAGCAGGTTTAACGTATTCTAAGGATGTGTATGATATTGAACGTTTCCAGCAATTACGAGATATTTCTATTTCAATGATGTCACATTACACGAAAACAGATTGGGAAATCGTAGAGAAGTTATTTGCAAGTGAGACAGGCTATCAAACACCTAAAGTTGATATAAGAGCGGTTGTTTTTCAAAATGAAAAGTTATTATTTGTGAAAGAAAAAAGCGATGGGAAATGGGCATTGCCAGGTGGATGGGCTGATGTCGGTTATACGCCAACCGAAGTTGCAGCAAAAGAAGTTTTCGAAGAGACTGGTTATGAGGTAGATCATTTTAAGTTACTAGCTATATTTGATAAAGAAAAACATCAACCATCTCCATCGGCGACGCATGTATATAAGATTTTCATTGGATGCGAGATTATTGGTGGAGAAAAGAAAACTAGCATTGAAACAGAAGAGGTGGAGTTTTTTGGTGAAAATGAATTGCCTAATTTATCAATTGCTAGAAATACAGAAGACCAAATTAAAGAGATGTTTGCCTACATGAAAGACCCGCAGAAAGAGAAATTAATAGATTAATCCTGCTTGAATTGTACATATTGTTAAAATGAAGATATTGGCAGATTGCAGCCTTTATGTAATAATGGGATGGTATGTGAAGAAAAAAGGAGATAAAAAAGAACATGTTAGCAAACATAATAGATCAGTTATTGCAATTTTTTGCAAGCTTAGGTTACTTTGGAGTAGCTCTTGCTTTAATGATTGAAGTAATCCCGAGTGAAATTGTACTTTCGTATGCTGGCTTTTTAGTAGCAAATGGTAAAATTAGTTTTGTGGGTGCAGTTATCGCCGGAACGATTGGTGGTACTTTAGCGCAAATCTTTTTATACTGGCTTGGATACTACGGAGGGCGTCCGGTTGTAGAGAAATATGGGAAATATCTACTTATTAATAAACATCATTTAGACATAGCGGAAGGTTGGTTTAAGCGTTATGGAGCAGGCGTAATATTTTCTGCGCGCTTTATCCCAGTAGTGCGTCATGCGATCTCTATTCCAGCAGGACTAGCTAAGATGCCATTAAAACTATTTACACTTTATACGGTTGTAGCGATCATTCCATGGTCAATTCTATTTATATACTTAGGTGAAAAACTTGGTGGGAATTGGCGACAAATTAAAGAGTATGCATCTGATTACACACATTACATAATTATAGGAGCTGTTCTTTTTATTGCTCTATACTTTGGTTTAAAGTATTTCAAAAAGAAAAAAGCAGCGCGTTAAAGTCAATGATAATTCATTGGCTTTTTTTGTTTGTTTCGGTTCTAAAGAAAAGGAGTTGTCCATAATGTGTAATAATAAAGCGTAGCGGAGGAATGTGATGAAAGGGTCACCGTTTATACGTGGAACGATATTTTTAACGATGGCAACGATGATATCAAAAATGTTAGGGTTTATATATGTTATACCATTTACAGCGATGGTCGGTACGAGTGGTTACGTTCTATACACATACGCATATCGTCCTTATACCATCATGCTCAGCATAGCAACAATGGGATTACCGCTAGCTGTTTCAAAGATGGTATCAAAATATGATCAACTGAATGATTATCATACGGTTAAGAGAGTGTTGAAAAGTGGAATCGTGTTTATGTTTATAATGGGAGTCATTTCGTGTTTTACGTTATATATGCTAGCTCCGCATTTAGCTAAACTTGTCATCGATGGGAATGATCAAACGGGGAATAGTGTAGGAGCGGTTACTACTAATATTCGAATTGTAAGTTTTGCGTTAATACTTGTGCCAGTAATGAGTTTATTAAGGGGCTTCTTTCAAGGATTCCAATCGATGGGGCCTTCTGCATTAAGTGTAGTTGTGGAGCAATTTTTTCGGGTTTTAACCATTTTAATAGGAAGCTTTGTTGTTTTATATGTTTTAAAAGCTTCTGTTTCGCTAGCAGTTGGTATTTCAACGTTCGGTGCCTTTATGGGAGCTGTAGGTGGATTAACTGTTTTAAGTGCGTATTATATGAGAAGGAGAAGGCACTTAAAGAAAAAAGAAATGGCAAGTATACCACAAACAACGAAATCTTTTTTCTCGCTTTATAAGGAGCTCTTTACATATTCTATTCCATTTGTTGTAGTAGGCTTAGCAATTCCGTTGTATCAGACGATTGATACATTTACAATTAATAAACTACTTATACAGATAGGGTATATGCAAGGCGAAGCGGAAAAAATTAATGCAATAATTGGCCTTGTTCAAATGGTTGTGCTTATCCCGGTATCCGTTGCGACAGCTTTTAGTATGTCTCTCGTACCAGAGATGACGAAAGCTTATACAGCAGGAAATACGAAGCTATTGTACAAACATTTTACGAGAACAAATGTATTAGTAGTAGCGATTACGGTACCGGCGGCAATTGGAATGATGGTGTTAGCCAAGCCTGTATATACCCTTTTATTTGGTGCTGGAAATGATCCAGAGATGGGGAGAATCATTTTACAGTATTATGCTCCTGCTTGCATACTATTTTCTCTTTTTACAGTAACGGCTGCTATGCTACAAGGAATCAATCAACAGCAGAAGACGGTGCTAGGACTAGTGATTGGAATTATTGTGAAGATAGTTTTAAATATTGTATTGCTTCCGTATTTCGATTATGTAAGTTTTATCATTTCAACATACGCGGGCTATACGATTTCAGTTGGGTTTAACTTGTGGATGCTTTCTAAATATGTTATAAAGGCAACATAAGCTTTTAAGGCAGAGAGCACTCTGTCTTTTTCTATGTTTATCCCGCTCTAACGGGCAGTAAGATCCTCATCTCAAAATTCAGCGAAAGAAAAGAAGTTTGGTTGGGGGCGGGCAGCCCGTAAAAGCCCGATTGGTGAGGGCTGAAAATCAGTGGGGGATGAAGTCCCCACTGATTAAAGTTTCACTTTATAATATTTTTCTTATAAAAACGTTTTCAAAATAATTTTTCTATTGAAATTTAAACGTATGTTTCATATGCTGAGAATGGCGGTTTAAAAACTGTGATTTAAGAGAGGTAGATTCCTACATGTAAAAAGAATCGGGGTGATAGTATGTTAAATATATATTTAACAGACCGAAACGGAAAACTACAAGAGATTGAGGAAATGCAAAAGGGGTGCTGGATTAATGTACTTCATCCAACAGAAGAAGAAATTCAATATCTAGTACAAACTTTAAATGTAGACTTAGATTTCATTAAAGACCCTTTGGATGATGAAGAACGCTCTCGTATTGAAAAGGAAGACAATAATACTTTAATTATCGTCGATATTCCGACAGTTAGACATGACGAAGAAGGAAATTCGATTTATGACACGATTCCAATAGGTATGATTGTGATGCCGGATTGTTTTGTTACAATCTGCTTAGAAGAGAATCCAATTTTTGAACGTTTTATTAATCAACGTATTAAAGAATTTTATACGTTTAAGAAGACGCGCTTTGCACTTCAGCTCTTATATACGATTTCTACTTATTATTTAAGATACTTAAAGCAAATAAATCGAAAAACAATTGATTTAGAGCATCAATTAAATCAGTCAATGAAAAATAAAGAGATTTTCACATTGTTAGGCCTTGAGAAAAGCTTAGTATACTTTACAACGTCATTAAAGGCTAATAAAATTGTAATTCAAAAGTTAATGCGTAATAGTACATTTTTAAAAATGTATGAAGACGATCAAGATTTATTAGAAGATGTATTAATTGAAAATAAACAGGCTATTGAAATGGCGGAAATATATAGTCATATTTTAAGTGGAATGATGAATACTTTTAGCTCCGTTATATCAAATAATTTAAATAGTGTTATGAAACTGTTAACGTCAATTACGATCATTTTATCTTTACCGACGATGGTTTCTAGTTTCTTTGGAATGAACGTAAAGGTTCCGTTTGAAGGAGAAGCCCACGGTTTTGTAATTGTACTCATCATATGTGTAACACTATCTTTCACGTTAGCTTTTGTTTTTTGGAAGAAACGTTACTTTTAAAGATAAGAAAGCTGCTCTAGCATAGTTATACAACTACGCTAGAGCAGCTTTTTTTGCTATGAAATCTCAAATTTTGAATAGAATATAACTTGTACAATGTAATGTATATAAAGGGTATGTATTCCATATAAGCCTTGTTCAATTAATGAAATGGGGTTAAAATTACATATTGTTAATGAAAAGTTGGAGGAAATACATCATGGAATTGTTTCAATTACCGAAAGCATTCCTGCAAATGAATACAATTTTTATCTCCATATTGATCGAAGCACTTCCTTTCGTGCTCATTGGTGTATTTATTTCAGGATTCATTCAAATGTTCGTGACAGAAGATATGGTGGCAAAATGGATGCCGAAAAACCGATTTCTGTCTGTTTTATTAGCTACTTTTTTAGGTATGTTGTTTCCGGGCTGTGAATGTGGAATTGTTCCGATTGTAAGACGATTAATTGGAAAAGGTGTTCCACCATACGCAGGGATTGCATTTATGTTAACTGGACCTATTATTAATCCAGTTGTATTATTTGCTACTTATGTTGCCTTTGGGAGTAGTATGCACATGGTATGGTATCGTTCTATTGTAGCGATTATCGTAGCCATTATCGTTGGAATTATATTATCCTTTATGTTTAAAGAACATCAATTAAGAGATGATCACTTCCCAGAAGTGAATAATAAGCGTCCACTGCGTAAAAAAATGTGGGATGTATGTACACACGCTGTTGAGGAATTCTTCTCAATGGGAAAATATTTAGTACTAGGTGCGTTAATTGCAGCAGCGGTACAAACGTTTGTACAAACTTCAACACTTCTTGCTATTGGACAAGGTCCGTTTTCTTCATCAGCTGTTATGATGGGACTTGCTTATATATTATCACTTTGTTCAGAGGCAGATGCATTTATCGCTTCTTCGTTCCAAAGTACGTTTTCAACAGCTTCACTTGTCGCGTTCCTCGTTTACGGACCGATGGTGGATATTAAAAATATGTTTATGATGCTTGCGACATTTAAAACGAAATTTGTAATTGTTGTTATAGTTACAGTTACTCTTGTTGTTTATGCAAGCTCACTACTCATTTATGCGATGGGGTGGTAGGTTATGTTTCGAGCATATATATTATTAGGTTTTACAATATTAATTGCGCAGCTTCATATTTCTGGTAACATTACGAAGTATATCAATATGAAGTATGCCTATTTATCAACAACAGCAGCAATTATTTTAGGTTTCTTAACGATTATACAAATTATCGTCGTTTTCCAAAAAGAGCACCAAAAGGAAAAAGAGAAAAATGATTGCAGTTGCGACCATAGCCATTGCGGGCATGATCATTCAAAAGATGAGAATACATGGTGGAAAAAAGCATTTTCGTACTCATTGTTTTGTTTTCCAATTATCTCAGGGTTATTTTTCCCAATTGCGACGCTAGATTCGGATATTGTTAAAGCGAAGGGCTTTCACTTTCCTGTTGCACAAGCAGAAAGTAAGGATCCATTTATGACAAGACAATTCCTAAGACCTGATACGAGCATTTATTACGGGAAAGAAGGATACCGCGGTGTAATGGAAAAAGGGAAGAAAGAGTTTGTTACGAAAGACAATATTAATTTGAAAGATGAAGACTTCCTAAAGGGTATGGAAACAATTTATAATTATCCTGGCGAGTTTACTGGGAAAAAATTATCTTTTAAAGGGTTTGTTTTTAGAGATGATTCTTCTAAAAAAGAACAATACTTCTTATTCCGTTTCGGTATTATACATTGCGTAGCAGATTCTGGTGTGTATGGTATGTTAGTGAAAAAACCAGAAGGCGTAGAGTGGAATAATGATGACTGGATTCAAGTAGAAGGAGAGATAACTACTGAGTTTTATCAGCCGTTTCATGCGAATATTCCTGTATTAGAAGTAACAAAATGGAATAAAGTTGAACAGCCGAAAGAACAATATGTATTTAGAGGAGCCGATTGATAAAATCGGTTCTTTTTTGTGGACTAAAAGTTCTGAATGTTGTTAATATTAAACGTGTAGTTCATTTAGTATAGTGATTATTGAAATATTAGGGATAGATCATTAAAGGGGTGATAACAATGACAGAAGTAAAGGGGAAAACAGCCAATGAGTCAAGGGTGTTCAAAACGAGCCGAGTCTTCCCAACAGATTTAAATGATCATAACACGCTATTTGGTGGGAAGATATTAGCGGAGATGGATATGGTTGCTTCTATTTCAGCATCCAGACATTCAAGAAAGGAATGTGTCACAGCATCTATGGACTGGGTCGATTTCTTACATCCTGTTCGTTCTTCAGATTGTGTTAGTTATGAATCTTTCGTAATTTGGACGGGAAGAACTTCGATGGAAGTGTTTGTGAAGGTAGTGGCTGAAGATTTAATTTCAGGTGAGAAGCGTATAGCGGCAACGTCATTCGTTACTTTTGTGGCACTTAGTAAGGAAAATAATCCAGTTCCAGTACCGCGTGTTATCCCTGAAACCGAAGAAGAGAAAGAATTACATCGTATTGCTGTGTTACGTGCAGAACAGCGTCATATACGTAAGGCAGAGAGTAAGAAAGTAGCCACATTGTTAACCTTTTGAGATGAATATTTAGCCATTTAAGTTACTATAGCAGTCGGAAATGGTTTTAAAATGAAAAGCGGACACCTAAAAATAGGTGTCCGCTTTTATAGTTTTTTCATCCACATATCATATGACAGTAGCTACTTAGCAGAAGCAAGCAGCACCGACGATGATTAAGAGGATAAATAATACGACTAATAGCGCAAATCCATTACCATGTGCGAAGCCCATTGTTATTTCCTCCTTTTATTTTAAGATACAACATACAATATGCAAATGAGCTATTGTTTGATATGGACATATATCATGCAATGACATATTTTCTTGAATGATAATGTAATAAAAAAGGGAAGATATAGAAATAACAGTAAGTGGAGAAAGGAATTTATCCATGAAGCACTTTTTCGCTATAATCCTTTGTTTAATAGGTGTATTCATTTGGATGAACATCGATGTAGAAATGGGGAAGGAAATGGCTAGTGAATATGAATTAGGACAAGTTCGATTAGGTGAATTTCAACTATATACGAACGGTGAAGAGTTATATAGAAAATTATTTGAGGATATAAACGATGCAGAAAAATATATATATATCCATTTTTATATTGTAGGAAAAGATGAAATAAGCCAAGAATTTTTACAGTTATTAGAGAAAAAAGCATCTAGCGGAGTAGAAGTGAAATTGTCAGTCGATCGGATAGGTGGATATAAGCTGAAGAAAAAGGTAATTAGCCGATTAAAGGAAAACGGTGTGAAGTTTACATTTAGTAAAAAACCGAAACTGAAAAATGTGTTCTATTCTTTGCATCAACGAAATCATAGACGTATTGTTACGATAGATGGAAAGGTATCATACGTCGGTGGCTTTAATATCGGAAAGGAGTACCTTGGACAAGATCCAAAGTTTGGGCCATGGCGTGATTATCACGTGCGTATCCATGGTGAGGGTGCAGCGGATATGGAAAGAAAGTTCGCCGAAGATTGGAAAGAAGATACAGGAGAAAAAATGCCTATACATGAAAGTATACCTACATTAGGGAATATAAAATATCAATATTTATTTTCAAATGGAAAAGGCTTATGGGAAAAGTATGGGGCACTTTTAAAAAAAGCTAAAAAGTCTTTAATTATAGCTACACCATATTTTGTACCAAGTAAAGAAATGGTGAAAGAGTTAAAAGCTGCATTAAATCGTGGTGTTAATGTGAAAATTCTCGTGCCATTTAAAAGTGATGCCATATTGTTAAAACAAGCTGCCTATCCATATTTGAAAGATATGTTACATGCTGGAGCGGAGATTTATCAATATCGAAATGGATTTTTTCATGGGAAAGTAACAATCATAGATGGAGAAATTGTTGATATTGGGACAGCGAATTTTGATAATAGAAGTTTTTATTTAAATTGCGAGTCTAACTGTATCATATATGATAAAACAGTTGTTGATGAAGTATGGAGTCGATTACAGGTAGACTTTCATAAATCAAAACAATTTTCTGAAGAAGATTTTGAGGAAATTAGTAGATGGGATTGGTTTTTAGCAAGAATAGCGAATGTTTTAGCATCATATTTATAGTATATGGACAAAAGAGAAGGGAGGCGCTTTAATGGACTGTATGAAAGAATTAATGAGATATAGTTATATGCTAATATACAAGGTTGGAGAGTATGCTGGAAAGGTCAGAGACGAAGAATTAAAAAATCTATTACAGCACCATTTACCATATATGTTACAAGCATATAATGAACAAGTAAATTTTCAAGAAGGAGAGAATGTGCAACATATAACCTGTGAAACAACGGAGTTTGATTTGCATGAAATGGAAAAGGAAACAGTTAGTAAATATACAGGGGATATTCATATTGCAACCAGTTATATTGCGCACTTGAAACGATTAGCTTTAAAGTTTGCTCAAGTTGCAGTGGAAGTTGCTAATCCAGAGTTTCGCTCATTTTTGGAAAATTGTTTCCTGAAAATGAACCGTTACGCTTATAGTGTGTGGCAATATGTTATGAAGAAGGAATATAAGATTACACATCTATATGAAAATGAAAAGTTTGCATGAGAAACTAAGGCGAAATGGTATGCGCCTTAGTTTTTTTACGTCCATTGAGAGAAAAAACTAGTTTTATTGTGTATCGATTGGAAATGAAATATATAAATTAAAATTAGGATTTGTTATCAGAAGATTTACAAAAATTTACCGTATATTTACTGTTTTTCAATCTCTCCTTTAAAAATAGAGAGTAATATGAGGTTGTACATATTCTATCACAAGGAGGAAACGCAAATGAATAAATGGGTTAAATCATTAACTGCTATGGCACTTGCAAGTTCTTTATTAATGGTAGGTTGTAGTAAAGGTGAGGACAAGAAGAAAGAAGACGACACAACAACACAACAAGAGGATAAAAAGGATAAAGAAACAAGCGGAACCGAGAAGTCTACTGATTCTAAAGAAAAGAAATAAAGTAATAAAAAAGCTTCCTCTCATATATGAGGAAGCTTTTTTGTTGTAAATTGACTGAGATTATTGAAAAATAGAAAGAGAATGAAAGAGGGGGAAAACAAATGAAAGTATGTATATTGGGAGCAACAGGACGAGTAGGTTCAAACATAATTAATTTAGCATTAAAGGATTCAGCTGAAGTGACTGCATTAGCGCGTGATTTAAATAGAATAGAAATACAACATGAAAGGCTACGAGTGATAGAAGGTAATGTATTGAACGAAAATGATATAAAGAAAGTGATAGAAGGAAGCGATATAGTAATTAGTGCACTTGGAACGGATCAAAATGGAACATTAGGGAAGAGTATGCCACAAATCATTAAGCAAATGGAAGAAGAAGGGGTTCGTAGAATCATAACAATAGGAACAGCTGGTATTTTACAAGCAAGAACAAATCTAAATTTATATCGTTTTCAATCAACGGAATCAAAAAGGAAAACGACAACGGCAGCGGAAGATCATTTGGCTGCATATAAAGTACTAAGTAATAGTAATAATTTATGTTGGACAGTTGTTTGTCCGACACATTTAATAGATGGTGAGGCGACAGAGGTATATCGAACTGAAAAAGATATATTGCCAGAGGGTGGATCAAAAATTACAGTGGGTGATACAGCACACTTTGCATGGGATCTATGTAAGAAAAACATATATGAAAATAGTCGAGTAGGTATTGCATATTAAAAAAACCATCCCGAAGTCGGGATGGTTAAAAGATGATATAACACAAGAAGATGATAATCATAATGATTTGGAGAATTGCTTTCGCTACTGTACTGCTTAAAAAACCAACTACAGTAGCGACTCCAACTAGAAAGGCATCTTTTGGCGCTTTTTTATGCACTAGTTCTGTTATAAATACTGATAAGAACGGTATGATAATAAGTCCGAATGGCGGGAAGAAGAAAGATCCGACAATGATAGAAATCATTCCGACACGTTCGCCCCATTTAGAACTACCGTATTTTTTTAAGAAATATCCATTTGCAATAAAATCAGCAACGAAAATGAAAAGAGTGAAAATGACTTGAATAATCCAAAAAGAAGTTGTTAATTCGCCTCCATTTATACCGAAATGGTAAATCAAATATCCAGCCCAGACAGCTAGTATGCCAGGGATAATTGGATAAATGAAGGCGAGAAATGAAACAATGAAACAGGCAATGATACAAATTGTTAATAAAACAGTCACTTTATAGCTCCTTTTTAATATCTAGTTTATGTACAGCAACTTTTTTGACTTGATGTCCATCAAGTTCTAATACTTTAAATTGAAAACCAGCATATTCAATGGAGTAGCCAGCTTCAATATTTAAGTCAACTGCTTGAGAAAGAAGCCATCCTCCGATTGTATCTAAATCACTATCATCAATATGTAGGCCAAACATATCATTTACTTCAGAAATAAGCACCTTTCCATCTAAAACAGTAAGCTTAGGTGTACGCTTTTCAATCATAGGTGATTCATCCGCATCGAATTCATCTTGAATTTCTCCAATGATTTCTTCAAGAATATCTTCCATCGTTAAAAGTCCAGCAGTACCACCATATTCATCCATAACGATTGCCATCTGAACGCGATTTTTTTGAAGGTGGACTAATGTTTTACGAATTGGAACTGTTTCAAATACAGTTAGAACAGGATGTATATAAGATTCAAGTGGTTTATAAATACCTTTCGTTTGATCATGGAATACTTCTTTCGTATTGATCATCCCAATGATATCATCTTTATCTTTTTCGATAATTGGATAGCGTGTATATTTTTCAGTAGCGACGATATCCATATTTTCTTCTAACGTATTTTCAGTAGATAAGCAAATCATTTCGGTACGAGGAACCATAATTTCTTTTGCAACTCGATCATCAAATTCAAAAATGTTATTTACATATTTATATTCGGTTTGGTTTATTTCACCGCTTTTAAAACTTTCACCTAAAATGAGTCGCAATTCCTCTTCAGAATGAGCAAGTTCACTTTCTTTCGCAGGTTCTAATCCGAGTAATTTTGTGAAAAATATAGCTGTACTATTGAGTAGCCAAATGAATGGGTACATAATTTTATCAAATAAAATAAGCGGTCTTGCAAATTTGAGTGTGATTGCTTCTGCTTTTTGAATTGCGAAAGACTTTGGAACTAATTCACCTAATACAACGTGGAAAAAGGTAATAACACTAAAGGCAATAACAAAAGATAAAGTGTTAGCCATTGTTCCAGTAATATTAATTTTTTCAAAGAGCGGTCGTAGTATATGCTCCACAGTTGGTTCACCAAGCCAACCAAGCCCTAAAGAAGTGATTGTAATTCCGAGCTGACAAGCTGATAAATAAACATCTAAATTAGATAGGACGCTTCTTGCAGCTAAAGCTTGTTTATTACCTTCATTTGCAAGTTGGTCAATTCGACTTTTTCGTACTTTTACAACAGCGAATTCTGATGCAACGAAAAAGCCAGAAATAAGAATAAGTACAAAGATGAGAAAAATATTTAATATGTCCAAGCGTGTTCTCCATTCCAAGGTTTGGAATAAAGATGTCACCTCCTGCAATTATGTTATACTTTTATAATAAATCCAAATGAAAAGAATAGTCAAAGGAAAAGGGTAAATATTGGTATGTTTCTGTAATAGTTTTTGAATTTGCTGTTATTTTGTCCGCTATACAAAAGGAATAACCCCCTACTTTTAGATTATAGAGGGTTATTTTAAATTAAGGTTTTGGAACACTTCTCGTTAAAGTGTATGACTGTTGCTTGGAGTAGTTTGTGGTCCATAGTGTTTGAAGGAAAGAAAGTATGCTATATGGGATATAGAGTAGTAATAAGCCGATTGTAACAATTATGGGTGAATTTCCGCCAAATTGAACGATAAATTGTAACAGTCCATTTGCATGAAAAACGCATTCCATAAAAACGAATGAAAGAATAATGGAACCTAAAATTGATTTATGATTCGAAGTAAGCGCCAAAAACAATGTATCCACAAGAAAAGAATCATGTTTTAGTTCATATTCATTTGTGTTTTTTAAGAAAGGAATCCATTTTTTTACTGCTTGCATAACGATAATCATGGAAGTACTACATACGATGATAAATGATGAGTAGTAAGGAAGGTTTATAAATTGTGCGATGTATAGAAGTAGTAATAAGACTGAACATTGTAATACTACAGTGCAAAAAGAGTAAGGTATCCATTTCAATACAGTAGTAAACTTTTTAAACGAGTTAGGTACTTTGAAAAATAAATGGCCGATACCCAAACTTATGAAAAATCCGATCGCAAGGGTAAAAGTAAAACGAACAATCGATATAAAATATATTTCCCATATGTAAGGGAATAATGGTGTTGAATGATTAGAAGTATGTATCATTTGGTTTGCTGAGAAAAAGATAGATTCATGCATCCAATCAACCTTTGGAATTGATATAGAAGAAAGCTGTGCGAAGTTTTGAAAAATGCTAATAAATCCATTTTGATAAGAATAATTGTGTGTAATAAAAAGAGCTGGAATAGGACTTATGGCAAAAATAACAATAATACCAATTATAAATTTACATATATGTGAGCGTAATAAGGACATATAACCACCTACTCTTAGAATATTCAGAAAATTCTTATTCTTATTTTAGCTTTTTTTGAAAGAAGTTACAATATATTTTTCATTCAGTAATTCAGAGAGAAGATTTGATAGCAAAAATATGCAAGTGAAGGATTCATGAATAAATTATGACAAGAAAATGAATAATTTTCAGAAAAATAAAATAAATTATTTATTTTTTTCTGAAAATATAATATAGTTATGGCACAGAAAGTATTTTAACATAAGGAGGCTATTTATGAGGATTAAAGGGAATTACGTACCGAAAAGGGAAGTTTTACTGTGCTCAAGTTCGATTACGATAGGGGAAGCGTTAGAGCATTTAAATAAAACGGGGTATCGTTGTGTACCAGTTTTAGATGAAAAAAAAGAGAAATTTTTAGGGAATATATATAAAGTAGATATTTTAGAATATAAAGGATCACTTGATGAGAGTGTAATACAATTATTAAACGATAAAGAAGGATTTGTGAGAGAAGATTCATCTTTCTTTAAAGTATTTTTTACAATAAAAAAATTGCCTTATTTATCAGTAGTTGACGAAAAAGGGGTTTTCCTTGGAATTTTAACGCATAAAAAAGTTTTTGAGTTATTAGAGGATGCATGGGGTGTTCACTCTAGTAAATACTCTGTCATGATTGGAACGCAAGACTATAATGGAGCAATCCAAAAGTTATCGACAGTTTTAAAGAAATACACTGGTATTCAAAGTTTGATGACTTTTGATAATGATGCCTTATTAGTTCGTAGAATTATGTTTACATTAGGAGAAGAGTTTAACGACGGTGAATTAGAGACATTATTGAAAGATTTAGAAGATCACGGATTTAGAGTTGTGTATGTGGAAGAGATGAAAAATCCACGTGAAGTTGAAACGATAGAGTAACATACAAAAGCCATCTAAATTATATTAGATGGCTTTTGTATGTTACGTGTATAAAGTTATTTGAAAATAACGATTGAATAATAGGTGAGATTATAACAATATTTGTGTAAGAGAATAAAAAATGTAGATAATTTCGATTTTCAAAAAAATCAATTTGAAAATATGTTTTTATTTTGCAACTAAATATGTTACTATATGTGTGATAAAAACAAAGAGGTCTGACATCTACACTCCGCGTAATAACACTCTAATGATTTAAAAATTCAAAAAAATCAAAATTCAAAATAATAATTGTATTAATGATTAGAGTAAAAATAAGGGGAATGGAGAAATTATGGAGAAAGACACTGCTTTGTAAGGGGCATATTTTATCATCTTGAGCAGAGAGGAGGATGCATAGCATATTGTAAAATATAGAGATAAACAATGAAAAAGTGCTATGCAAATGAAGAGCATGAAGGGACGTTTAAGGCCAGGTGATACGGTAGCAATTGGTTTAATGCTATTTGCATTATTTTTAGGAGCAGGAAATTTAATTTTTCCGCCAGTTTTAGGTCAACAAGCAGGAGAGAATGTTTGGATTGCTACAATAGGATTCCTTGTAACGGGAGTCGGATTACCCCTACTAGCTGTAACAGCTGTCGCGTTTGTAGAGGGGGACTTGAAAGCGCTATCTTCTAGAGTCCACCCTATATTTGCGTTTATTTTCCCATTGATTAGTTATTTAGCAATTGGACCATTTTTCGCGATTCCTCGTACTGGAGCTGTTTCGTTTGAAATGGGTATGAAGCCTTTTTTATCAGAGGCAATGGTTTCAGAGTGGTACATGCTATTTCTTTTCACGATAGTTTTCTTCGGAATAACGTGGTATTTATCATTAAATCCATCTAAATTAGTGGATTGGTTCGGAAAGTTTCTTACACCATTATTAGTATTAATTGTGGCTGTTATTGTCGGAAAGGCAATTATTGATCCAATTGGAGAGCCAGCTGCGCCGTTAGCTGCTTACAAAGAAAATGCTTTCTTTGGTGGATTTATTCAAGGATATTTAACGATGGATGCAATTAGCGCGCTCGTATTCGGAATTGTCGTTGTACAAGTTATCCGCTCTAAAGGGATAAAAGAGAGTAGTCAAATTGCAAAAATAACAGTAGTATCAGGTATTATCGCTGTACTTGGTTTAACGTTAATTTATTTATCGCTTGCTTATCTTGGTTCAACAAGCACATCACTTGGTATCTCAGAAAACGGTGGTCTTATTTTAACGAATGTTGTAAATGAGCTATATGGGACGAGTGGTAAAATTTTATTAGGGCTTGTTATTATACTCGCTTGTTTAACAACTTCTGTTGGGTTAACATCTGCGTGTGCGGGTTTCTTTACAAACTTATTCCCAAAACTTTCGCATAAAACGATTGTAACAATGGTATGTGTATTTAGTTTAATTGTATCTAACCTAGGTTTAACACAATTAATCGCAGTAACATTACCTGTGTTAATGATCATTTATCCAGTTGCCATTGTATTAATTGTACTTTCGTATTTCCATAAGTGGATTGGGAAGCGTAATACAATTTATATTGGAGCTATTTTAGGTGCATTGTTAATTAGTTTCTTTAACGGTTTAGAAAGTGCGAAAATTAAAATTGACGCGATTTCTAATGTACTACAAATGTTACCGTTATATAACGAAGGAATCGGATGGTTAATTCCATCATGTATTGGCGGGATTCTCGGTTTCTTCTTCTATAAATCAAATGAATCAAGTGAATTACAAAAGAAAGGTGCTTAGGCACCTTTCTTTTTTTGAAGGGGATTTTTGTATTTTGTCTAAGTAATAATTGGGGGGGAATGATAAATGGCTAATTTTGAAGATTTTTTAAATTTGGATTTGAGAATTGGAACTGTAATACATGCAGAGGAATTTAAAGAAGCGAGAGTACCAGCGATTAAACTAGCAATAGATTTTGGAGAAATCGGGATAAAGCAGTCAAGTGCTCAAATTACGAAAAGGTATAGTCCAGAAGATTTAATCGGTCAACAAATCGTTGCTGTTGTAAACTTTCCACCAAAACGTGTAGCTGGATTCAAATCAGAAGTACTTGTGCTTGGTGGTGTTCCTGAAGCTGGTGATGTTGTGTTACTTCAGCCTAATATGGAATTGCCAAATGGAACAAAAATTAGCTAGGGTGAAGGTAGGGGCTAATATGGATATCGGACGAGAATATTTGCAATGTGCGATTTCGAACTTTAAAGCAACAAAGAAACAAGGGGAGCGGGCACTTTCTCAATTATCATATGAACAAATACAATGGTCTTCTCATGAAGAAACAAATAGTATAGCGATTATTATTAAGCATCTTCACGGTAATATGCGTTCTAGATGGACGGATTTTTTAACGTCTGATGGTGAAAAAACAGATCGTAATCGAGATGGTGAATTTGAAGGATGCTATCACTCAAAAGAAGAAACCCTTATAGCTTGGCAAGAAGGATGGAAATATGTTTTTAATACGATGAATACTTTAACGCCGGAACACTTATTGAAGACGGTATACATTCGAGGTGAAGCACATACTGTCATGCAAGCAATTGAAAGGCAAATTGCTCATTATGCATTGCATATTGGTCAGATTATATACATTGGGAAGATGTTAAAAGAAAATGAGTGGGAATGTTTAAGTATTCCGAGAGGTCAGTCTGCGCGTTATGTAGAGAAAAAACGTTCAACATAATAATAAGAAAGAAACCGATAAAAAATGGGAAAAAAGAAAGTCAGCCAAATAATAGATGGTTCTGTAATCATAAGAATACTGCCAAAAATAAGTCCATATATAATAAGAAAGGAATTGAAAAGTGTATTCACAGGGAGAAATCGTGAGATGAACACTTGCTGTCGTTTAAAACAATCACTGTGAAATAAATAAAAGCGGAAGTACCATGTGGCTGTAATAAGATCTTTCTTTTTCATAATTCTTTTTTTGCATGTATGACAGATAAATGGTGGTTGCATTTCATTACGCTCCATTTTTTATTTTCATAATAATGTGAGACAAAAGTAGGTACAAAGTGTATGTTCCTATATACGCTCCTGCAATAAGGAAAAATGGATTCAGTAAAATTCCATGAATGCTCGTCATGAAAACTAAATCTTGTATTAAAACATCGTATATATTAATGGAAATAATTATACCGAGTACATACAGTGCCAAGTACGCAGAAATATGTAGCACAATAGAGATTTTTGGTTGCTTAGCGGACAAATAAAAAATGAATGATAGAGCGATTGGTAATATTCCTATTAATAGCTTCAATTCATTTCACCTCATTAACAATATAGCCGAAATTTTAACGGTCTATTCTCTAGGGCTTGTACATAACTTGAAATAGAGAGGTGATAGTATGAATCGGGGCTTTTTTTTATGAAGTTTACAAGTATGCGTAAGTTAGTTTTATTTGTTATTACTACAATGCTAGCGTACTTTTTTTCTTATTAGTATGATGGTAACCTCTATGAAAGAGACAAAGTCAACGTATTTATATAATTGGTTAAATGAGTTATCGATGAATGGTTACATGTATGTACTTGGAAAAGAGAATCATTATTTTACACAGGAGTATCGAAATTTGAATCAAGATTTTTCAATTTCTTCTTTTCTCTTTTCTATGGCTACAAATATTCGCTTTAATGATGTACGCAGTTTCGTCGGGAAAGAGCTCCCGGGGTTTGGTAAGTACGATACAGAAATTGTTATTGCGGGTGAGGGTACAAATTATTCTAACTTACCGATAGAGTCGAGTGTTCCTCTTGAAGAAGTGGTGAAGGAACGGACTAGTGGAACTGGACAAGTACCTAAACAAGATACGAGTAAAGAGAAAAAACAGCCGTCTCAAACGACTGGGAAGAGACAAGTTGCGTTTATTTATCATACACATAGCTGGGAATCTTATTTACCTTTACTTAACTTAACGAATGACCCGAATCCGAATAAAGCAACGAGTTCTGTATCGAATATTTCTATATTAGGAGATCGTTTCCGTGAACAACTAGAAGGTGAAGGGATTGGAGCTACTAACGATAAGAGTGATGTTGGTCAAAAGTTAATAAGTAAAGGTTTAAACAGTAATAGTTCGTATAAAATGTCACGAGAAATTGTGCAGCAAGCTATGGCTGGAAATAAAGATCTTCAATACTTTTTTGATTTGCATCGTGATAGTGCCCGAAAGAATGTAACGACAAAAACAATTGGAGATAAATCATATGCAAAGCTTGCATTTGTAGTAGGGAAAGGAAATAAAAACTATGAAAAAAACTTACAATTAGCGACAGCTTTACATGAGGCGATTAATAAGAAATATCCAGGAGTGAGCCGTGGGGTCATTCAAAAAGGGTTCCAGACAGGAAATGGAATCTATAATCAAGACCTATCAGGACAAGCGATATTAATAGAAGTTGGCGGTGTAGATAATACAGAGGAAGAATTGAATCGATCAATTGATGCACTTGCTAAAGCATTTGGTGAATATTTTTGGCAGGCAGAAAAAGTGAATGGATAAAGTGAAACGTGAATTAGCCAGGACATCTATCGATAATTATTAGCGCACTTCAATCTTGAAAAAACGTAAGTGTAATGCTTGCGTTTTTTCTTTGTAATGGTGAGACGTCACAGAATAGACATAATTTGTCGTTGTTATAGTAATATCGAAATTTGTCAATTTATAGTAGGAGATTTACAAAGGAATTTTCGGGAAAGTAGAGAAAATCTTTTTATAAGGAAAACTTTTTATTATGAAACTGGTAGGGTGATTGAAGTGATTAGGGAAATCGAAATAGAAGATGCAGCATCATTTTTGCAATTAAGTAAGCAATTAGATGAAGAAACGAAGTTTATGCTATATGAACCAGGAGAAAGGAAAACTACAGCTGAGCAACAAGAAAAAATGATCCATCGATTTATGGAAAATGAATATGCAACAATATTTGTAGCAGTTGAAGATGAGAGAATAGTAGGTTTTATATTAGTGAATGGAAATAACATTCAAAGAAAGAGGCATGTGGCAAGCATTGTAATTGGTATTTTGCAAGAGTATAGCGGGCGAGGTATTGGGACGAGATTGTTTAAAGAGGTTGAGAAGTGGGCAAAATTACATGATGTATGGCGTTTAGAATTAACAGTAATGGCCCACAATACAAGAGCTCAGGCACTATATAAAAAAGCTGGATTTGAGAAAGAAGGTGTCAAAAAAGCTGCTCTTATTATCGATGGAAAGGGCATCGATGAGTATGAAATGGCCAAATTATTAAAATAAGAGGTCGTTATATGAAAAAAAGATGGGCACTACTTGGTATTGTAGCTGCAATAATTATTATTGGAGTAGCAGGAATCAATTATAAAATGTATAAGGATAAGCAGGCGCGGGAAGTAAGTGTAAATAGCATATTTCCGAAAGCGAAAGAAACGATTGCTAATATGGATGGGGATATTGCGGTAATTAATAATCCGAATTCAATGCTTGTACTTGTAAATAAAAGTAGGCGTTTACCAGATGGGTATAGACCGCCAGATTTAGTTATTCCGAAAGTGCGCTACTCTAGTGAAGGTGATCAAGAAAAGAAAAAGATGAGAAAAGAGGCAGCGAGGGCGCTTGAGGATATGTTTCAGCAGGCTGACAACGAGCGTATTTTTCTTTTTGCAGTTTCTGGATTTAGATCTTTTGATCGACAAAAAGCATTAAATACGATGTATAAAAAACAAGACGGGGAAGCAAAAACAGCAATGTCTAGCGCGGTTCCTGGCACAAGTGAGCATCAAACTGGACTAGCTATGGATATTACGTCTCAATCTGCTAAATTTCAGTTAGAGACGGTTTTTGGGGAAACGAAAGAAGGTCAGTGGCTTTCTGAAAATGCCCATAAATTTGGTTTTGTTGTTCGATACACAAAAGCGAAAGAAACGATTACGGGTTATCGGTATGAACCATGGCACGTAAGGTATGTGGGAAATCCACAAGCTACATATTTGTATGATAATCAACTGACGCTTGAAGAAGTAACAGAGTAAATGATTGAGGGGAGAGACGTATAATGACGATGTTATATAAGAAAAAAGTACATGCATATATTACAAGAGAAAAAGAGGGGGTTATGCAATTACTTGTTTTTAAACATCGTGATATACATGAAGCTGGTATTCAAGTGCCAGGAGGAACGGTTAATGAAGGTGAAACGTTAGAAGCGGCTATATTGCGTGAAGTACAGGAAGAATCCGGATTGCGTCATTTATGCATAGAACGTTTTTTAGCAGATTACATCATACATATGAAAGAAAAACAGGAATATGAAAAACGCCACTTTTTTCATGTAACTTTACTAACAGATGTAAAGGATACTTGGGAACATATTGTAAGTGCTGGTGAGGAAGATAAAGGATTAGTATTTTGTTACGAATGGGTTGATATTGCAAAATGCCCTGAATTAGCTGGGAAACAAGGTGAGTTTTTACATTTGTTAGATGAAGTATACGCACAGTAATGTAAGAGTCTGAAGCGAAGGTTAATGCGTTTCAGACTATTTTTATTTTTCGGGAAATTAAAGGTGTTTAAATAAGGATATTGAATTTCTTTAAAGGGATATTAATTTAGGATGTGTTGAGGTGAAAAATTAAGGGTTATACGCTAAAAAAGTTCATATAAGGGAGAATATAAATGGAAATTCAGTTTAATCCAATCTTAAAAAAGGAATTAACAATTCAAGATATTCAAAATGAAATGGAATCTGGAAAGTTAACTTCAAAAGAGCTAGTAATGTATTATCTCTATAGAATCGCAAAGTATGATCAAGACGGACCGAAAATCAATTCAATTTTAGAAATCAATCCAGATGCTATTTTTATTGCAGAAGCGTTAGATTATGAAAGAAAGACAAAAGGCGTAAGGGGACCATTGCATGGAATACCTGTTTTGCTTAAGGATAATATTGAAACGAATGACTCCATGCATACAAGTGCAGGTACAATAGCTCTAGAACAAAATATAAGCAGTGAAGATGCATTTCTTGTTACTAAACTGCGAGAAGCAGGGGCAGTGATAATTGGAAAAACGAATATGACAGAATTAGCAAATGCAATGTCTTTTGAAATGTGGGCTGGATATAGTGCAAGAGGTGGTCAAACAATCAATCCATACGGAACGGGCAAGGATCATATGTTTGTTGGCGGATCTAGTACAGGATCTGCGATAGCAGTTGCTGCTAACTTTACAGTAGTATCTGTTGGGACAGAAACCGATGCTTCTATTTTGAGCCCCGCTGTTCAAAATTCTGTAGTAGGTATTAAACCGACTGTCGGTTTAATTAGTCGTAGGGGAATTATTCCATTTACTTATTCACAAGATACAGCTGGACCATTTGCTAGAACGGTAACAGATGCTGCTATTTTGCTAGGGAGTTTAACTGGAGTGGATGAGAAAGATGTAGTTACTCGAAAAAGTGAAAATAGGGCATATCGGGATTATACATCTTACCTTGATGCAAATGGTTTAAATGGAGCGAAGATTGGTGTGTTTAACGATGCACCAAAAGATTATTACGAAAATGGTGAGTATGATGAAATCTTGTTTAAGGAAACGATTCAAGTATTACGTAATGAAGGAGCGACAGTAGTAGAAAATATTGATATTCCTTCTTTTCATAGAGAATGGAGCTGGGGAGTTCCGCTTTATGAGCTGAAGCATAGTTTAGATAACTATCTTTCTAAATTACCTTCTACTATCCCGGTACATTCTATTTCGGAGTTAATGGAGTTTAATAAAAACATAGCAGAAAGAGCTTTAAAATATGGACAAACTAAGTTAGAGGGAAGAAAAGATTTTCCTAATACGTTACGAAATCCAGAATATTTAAATGCGAGATTAGAAGATATATATTTTTCTCAAGAACAAGGCATTGATTTTGCATTGGAAAAATATAATCTTGATGCGATACTGTTTCCTTCCTATATAGGTTCTACTATATGTGCAAAAGCGGGTTATCCGTCTATAGCAATACCAGCAGGATATATGGAAAGCGGGAGGCCTTTTGGAATTACCATTGCAAGCACTGCCTTTAGTGAAGGGATATTAATTAAATTAGCTTATGCTTTTGAACAAGCGACAAAGCATAGAAAAATCCCCAACTTATCATGAATAGAATAAACAAAGAGGACAGGAATCCCTGTCCTCTTTGTTTTAGTGATTAAAGTGAAATATCGTTCTGCTCTGTCTTATGATATTTTAATAAACTAAAAGATAAACAAGCGGAACATAAAATAAGAATAGAAGCGATGATATAAATTGTACGAACACCGAACATATCAGTAATAATGCCAATGCTAAGCATAGATAGTCCAGAGGCTGTTGAAAGAAGTGCACCATGTGCTGTATACATTTTGGATAATAAAGCAGGGACGACACTTGATTGTAAAACAGTCGTTTGGGAAATATCTCTAATTTGATAACATGGTCCCATTAGAACACATAGAAAAAGCGCAATAAATCCGCTGCTTGTCATACCGTATAAAAATGTAAGAATACTAAACATAAGAGAGCCAATCGACATAGATCGTATTAAATTGTTTTGAATATAGGAACTCATTTTCCAGGCTAATAGACCACCGATTAACGTGCCAACATAATAACTTGTATTAATATATCCCCACCATTCTTCGCCCTTATGAAGGATAGTCGTAACGTATGCCATCGTAATAGCACCAATCCATATTGTCCCTGCGAAAGTTTCGATTAAGTCCATATATGTAACGGTACGGAGAGAAGGATTTTGAAATAGGAGTTTCCAACCTTCCAATAAAACAGTACTTTTGGAAGAGGGAGAATCTGCTATTCTTTCAGTATGTATGGAACGTAATGAAAAATGTAATGCAATGCATCCGAAAATCATTAAAATGTTATTAATCATGAGTGTAGAAGTAGCGCCAATGAGAAGAACGACAATACTCGTAAATGAATAAGCAACGGCTTGCACAATTTGTGTTGAAAAGGAAAAGATACTATTTACTTTTACTAATTTTTCTTTCGGTGTAAGGCGCGGGAGAATACCGTATAATAACGGAGCACCCCACCCACTACATAATGAAATGACAAAAATAAAAGTTAATAGAGCTATAATGTTTGTGGATAAGACCGGGAACAAAATCATTAATAATAGTAAAAAGACTGTTTTCAGCCATTGGAGGGTATATAACAGCGTATAAGATGGAAAACGATTTATTATAAGTGGTGCAGAGATGTTAGCAATTAGATTTGTGATAACTTGTAATAATGGAAAAAGAGCAGTAATAGTAGCTGATTTAGTTGCTATATAAATATGAGTTGTAATAATCATTACATATACGATGTCAGCGAGAGTAATGCATATTTTGGAACCTAAATAGTAGATTAGTGACAGGTTTCTCAATAAGATTATCACCTCTATAAAAAATAGTATTTAGTAATTAGAATAATTGTAATTTAAAAATTAAAATTTTTAAAGAATTTAATTTTTTGTCACTTTTTGAAAGGGATTTTCATGTATAATGAAGAATATATTGATATAGTATTATATTAATGATCATTGTAACAGTGAGTATGTACAATAGCTTGTAGCAAACGCCCAAGTGTAAGAAAGGGCGGATAAACCATTCTTTTCTTCATATACATATAGAAAATGAGAAAGAAAGTGAGGGTTGCATATGGCTGCTTGGGTAATTTGGTTTATAATAGCTGGTATTTTATTTATCGCAGAAATGTTGTCGATTACATTTTACATGCTTTGGCTTGGAATTGGAGCTGTTGTCGGAGGTCTTATTGCTTTGTTTGCTCCTGATGCACTACTGTTACAAGTTACTGTTGGTGCAATTGTGAGTTTAACTTTGACATTCTTTACGAAAAGAATTTCAAAAAACTTTCGAGAAGCAAAAGGTTTTACTGATACAGTAGATATGCTTGTTGGTAAAAAAGGGATTGTTATGCAAGCGATTACAAACGAAGCGAATGGTATTGTGAAAGTGGATGGAGATACTTGGACAGCTATTGCAGATTCTTCAATTGATGCTGGAGAAAAAGTCGTTGTTATAAAGAGGCATAGTACTATATTACAAGTGAAAAAGGAGAGTGAATAAATATGGTAGCATTAACGTTAACGATTATATTCGCACTAATTGTAGTTACATTTATCGCATTAACAATTAAAATTATTCCTCAGCAAAAAGTTGGGGTTGTTGAAAGATTTGGTAAGTTTCAACGTATCATGCACCCAGGGTTAAATATTTTAATACCAATTGTAGATCGTGTTCGTGTATATCATGACTTACGTATTCAACAAACGAATGTACCACCGCAAAAGGTAATTACGAAAGATAATGTTCAAGTAGAAATTGATACTATTATTTTCTATCAAATTGTTGAACCAGAACTTGCGACATATGGTATTTCAAACTATGAATATGGTGTTCGTAATATTACTTCAGCAACGATGCGTCAAATTATCGGTAAAATGGAACTGGATGAAACGTTATCTGGTCGTGAAAAAATTTCAACAGAAATCCGCTTAGCGCTTGATGAAGCAACAGAAAAATGGGGCGTACGTATTGAACGTGTCGAAGTTGTTGATATTAACCCGCCAAAAGATGTGCAAGCATCAATGGAAAAACAAATGAAGGCTGAGCGTAATAAACGTGCGATTATTTTAGAAGCTGAAGCAGCAAAACAAGATAAAGTCCTTCGTGCTGAAGGGGAAAAGCAAAGTAAAATTTTGATGGCTGAAGGGGATAAAGAAGCGCGTATTCGCGAAGCTGAAGGTATAAAAGAAGCAAAAGAATTAGAAGCGCAAGGGGAAGCAAGGGCAATTGAAGAAATCGCAAAAGCAGAACAAAATCGTATTGAATTGCTTCGTGAAGCGAATTTGGATGAGCGTATACTTGCTTACAAATCATTTGAATCATTAGCTGAAGTTGCAAAAGGACCAGCAAATAAAGTCTTTATTCCGTCTAATGCAATTGAAACACTTGGTACTCTTGGGGCAATTGGAGAAATATTTAAAGAAAAACAAGTGAAGAAACTACCTTCAAATGATACAGGAAAAGAACAATAAAAGTGAGGAAGAGAAATGGGATACCATTTCTCTTTTTTTGCGTATATTCCGAAAAGCTTGTACATATCCATGTATAAAGAAGGTGATGCAGTGAAAAAGTATGCAACTCGAATACATGGGAAGAAACTGATTTCGTTACTCCTTTTATATGCGCTAATAGTAATTATGATAGCGTCGATTTTGACGTCATTTTTACATACAATGAAATCGAATTATGCAAATCAATGGTTTGGAAAAGTATCGATGCAAGGTTTTGTTCAAATGATAGAAAGTGAGAATCGCTATTACGGATTTGATTATTTTAAGAAGAATAAAAGAGAGTCAGTTGGAAATTTAATGTTCTCTATTGCGACAGATTTGAAAATTAAAGATTTAAGAACATTCGTCGGTAAAGAAGTACCTGGTATGTCAAAGTATTATTCTAATATTATCGTAGCTGGTGAAGGGACAAACTTGACGAATATCCCAAATGAATCTAGTGTACCGATTGAAGAAGTAACGAAAGAAAGGGAAGTAGCAAAAGATAAAGTTACAGAAGCGGAAAAGAATAATCCGGTTCAGAAAAAGAACGGAGCGAAAAAAGGTGAAAGTGCAGTATATATTTATCATACACATAGCTGGGAATCCTTCTTTCCATTATTACCAGGGGCTACGGATCCATCAAGTCCAGATGTAAATGTGTCTTTACTAGGGAAACGTATGAAAGAGCAACTTGAAGGACAAGGAATTCCGGTAGTTCACGATAAAACGAATATGGGTGATTTATTAGCGAGTAAAAAATGGAAATGGCCGCAATCATATAAAGCGTCTCATGAATATGTAAAAGAAGCATTAGCACAAAATAATAAAATTGCGTTTCCAATTGATATACACCGTGACGATCAGCGTAAGAAAGTAACAACAAAAGTAATTAACGGAAAATCGTATGCAAGATTATTATTTTATAATTGGGATGGAAAATGAAGGCCGTGCTGAAAATGAAAAAATTGCAAGAGCGATCAATAGTTATTTAGATGAAAACTACTACGGATTAAGTAGAGGGATTTTTCCAAAGTATAAAAAAGATGGAAATGGCGTTTATAACCAAGATTTATCGAAAAATGCGATGTTAATTGAAGTTGGTGGTGTTGATAATACGTTAGATGAATTATATAACACAATTGATGTGTTAACAGAAGCGTTTAGTAAATATTATTGGAATGATGCGGAAAAAGTGAATGGATGAGGGACGGGAGACCGTTCCTTTTTTATTTTGGAATCTTAAAAAGTGATATAATGGAATTTTATGAATGTTAAATAAAGGGAGAGAGAAACATGCAAATACTACTAATACGCCACGGAGAATCAGAAGCTGATATTTTACATGTGCATGAAGGTCGAGCTGATTTTGAGTTAACTGACAAAGGGAGACAACAAGTACAAAGACTTGTACAGAAAGTGAAAAAAGATTTTGCGCCAGATTTCATTTGGGCAAGCACATTAAAACGCGCTCGTGAAACGGGTGAAATATTAGCAGAAGCAATTGGTTGTCCAATTCAATTAGAAGAGGAATTAATGGAGTTTAATAATGGAGTGCAAGCAGGCTTATCATTTGAAGAAGCAAAGAAATATCCAGAGCCAAAGTTTCTTCATGACCGTTTTGAAAACGGAGAATCATTTATTGAGTTTCGAATGAGAATAGAAGGAATCTTTTCTAAAATTATGATAGAGAATACATATGATCGAATTGCAATTGTTGCCCATGGAGGCGTAATTAATAGTCTATTACGTGCATTTTTCAAAATGCCAATTTCAATGGACTACTATTTCAAAATGGGAGATACGGGAATAAGTTTAATTGAAATTGAGGGTGAACAAAAAACGGTGCATTTCATTAATGATACGAATCATTTGGACGGGATGTAAAGACTTATGTACAAAGTTGTATTTTTCGATGTTGACGGTACGTTATTAAGTGAGATTGATAGAAGCATGCACGAAAGTACAAAAGAAGCGATACGAAGGTTAATAGATAAAGGAATTCACGTAGTTGTTACAACTGGAAGACCGTATAGTTTATGCTCACAATTTAAGGAACTAGGTATAAATACGTTTATTTCAGCAAATGGTGCACATATAAAATGTGGGAAAGAAGTTATACATAAATCAGTACTTTCAAGCGAAATCGTTCATGATATTTCAAATTTTGCTGAATTACATGGTCACAGTGTTTCTTACTTTACAGAAGAATTTGCAATGAATAATATTGCTTCAAAAGATGAACGTGTCATGCGAGCGTTAAATGAAACTTTAAATTTAGAGCGGTATCCTGACAAAGTTAGAAACTTATCAGATGAGATGTATTGCATATGTCTGTATGCTGATGATACAGAAGCTCAAAAATTCATTGAAAGATATCCAGCACTTACGTTTGAGCGTTTTCATGGTTACGTTATAAATGTATTGGAAGATAGTAAAGTATCGAAGCTAACTGCAATTCAAAAAGTATTGGAACATTTAAACATTAGTAAATTAGAAGCCATTGCTTTTGGCGATGGTGGAAATGATATTGAGATGTTGCAGTATGTAGGATTAGGAGTTGCGATGGGAAATGGTGGAGAGGAGTTGAAGAGAAGGGCTGATTTCGTTACAACGAAGGCGAGTGAAGGCGGAATTTCTTATGCCTTAAAGAAGTTGCGAATTATTTAAAACTAATAGTTAGTCAGTGTGAAAAATACTGTTTTAATAATGGCTTTTGTTAATATGTATACTGTTTTAGGGAATTATTTGAGCTCTCCTACTTACAATTTAACTGCAGAACAAATCCTTTATTTTCGCGTAGCAGGGCTGTTTGGTATGTTGCTGTCACCACTTGCAGGTCTTTTAACAAAGAGGTTTGAAGTAAGGAAAGTTCTTCAAGGAGGATTGTTGATTGTTATTTTTAGTCTAAGTTCAATGGGCTTTGTTTCGGATCTATCTCTACTTGTAATGATGAGTGTCTGTTTTGTAATAGGTATTGCTATATCCGTTCCGTCTTTAGTTTCTCTTGGAGGTCAATTAGGAGGGAAAGCAAGGGGAATATACTTTTATTTTTAGGTACTAGTATAGGACCTATCATTTCTATTTATCTTATGAAAATAGGAGGTTATGCTCAAACATTTATTTTATTAGGAATGATACTTTTTATTGGTTTTGTAGCTAATTAATGAATGAGTGGAAAATCACTCAAATAAAGGAATGCGAGGATCTTTCATATGCTCGCATAATAAAATATGAATTTGTCCACGATGATGATAAAAGTGTGTAACGATTTCAAGTAACCATTCAAAGCGCGAATAAGAAATCCCCCAATAGGCAGTCATAACTTCTGCTAATTCTATTTGGGAGTAGGAAAGAAATGTTTTAGAGAGAAGGTTGTATCCTTCAATCATCGTTTGTTGCATGTGAGCAACTGTTACGGGTGTATGTTCTATATAAAAGGTATGTAATTCTTTTTCTGAAATACCATTTAAAATGAGTAAATCAGCATGACAAATAAGAGAAAGATGTGCACACATTTCAAATAATGATCGTTTTGAGTGAATCGGTTGTATTTTTAAATCGTTTTCACTATATTGGTTAAGCATATAAATAGAAGTATCAATAGCAACTTTTAGTTGATGCAATGCAGATTGAACAAACATTGTAATTCTCCTCGTCTCCGTATATAATAGTTTCTTGAGGATATTATATCATACTCAAAATTCCGAAAATTCTAGTAGTTTGACTAGCATAATGAAAAGTATTATATTGTAAAAGGTCATATGAAACGTGAAATAGAATGGAATGCAATTATTGAGTTAGGAGTTAGACCAATGAGTTTGAAATATGGAAGAGATACAATTGTAGAAATTGACTTAAATGCTGTAAAACATAATGTAAAAGAATTTAAAAAACATGTAAATGATGAAGAAATTAAGATGATGGCTGCTGTAAAAGCGAATGGGTATGGCCATGGGGCAGTTGAAGTTGCCAAAGCTGCAATTGAAGCGGGAATACATCAACTTGCAGTTGCATTTGTAGATGAAGCAATAGAA
This sequence comes from Bacillus sp. 7_6_55CFAA_CT2, assembly GCF_000238655.1. Classification (NCBI taxonomy): domain Bacteria; kingdom Bacillati; phylum Bacillota; class Bacilli; order Caryophanales; family Bacillaceae; genus Bacillus; species Bacillus sp. 7_6_55CFAA_CT2. Next base: position 246,149 of record NZ_JH414709.1, read on the forward strand.
TTAAGAGAAGCAGGAATTACTGTGCCAATTTTAATTTTAGGATACACACCAGTAGCGGCTGTAGAAGATGTAATTCAATATGACGTTATGATGACTGTTTATAGAGTAGAAGATTTACATGGTATAAATGAAATTGCAAACCGTCTTCAAAAGAAAGTACAAATTCAAGTGAAAATTGATACAGGAATGAGTCGTATCGGTTTACAAGAAGAAGAAGTTAAACCATTTTTAGAAGAATTAAACCGTATGGAGTATGTAGAGGTAGTAGGGATATTTACGCATTACTCTACGGCAGATGAAATCGATAAATCATATACGAATATGCAAACAAGTTTATTTGAAAAGGCTGTTAATACAGCGAAAGAATTAGGAATTCAAATACCATATATTCATAGTTCAAATAGTGCGGGATCAATGGAATTAAGTAACACATTTCAAAATATGGTACGCGTTGGAATAGGAGTGTACGGTATGTATCCATCAAAAGAAGTGGATCATTCAGTCGTTTCTTTACAGCCTGCGTTGTCGTTAAAATCAAAAGTAGCTCATATTAAACATGCGAAGAAGAATCGTGGTGTAAGTTATGGTAATACGTATGTAACAACTGGTGAAGAATGGATTGCGACTGTACCAATTGGTTATGCTGATGGTTATAATCGTCAATTATCTAATAAAGGCTATGCGTTAATTAACGGGGTTCGAGTACCTGTTATTGGCCGTGTTTGTATGGATCAGTTAATGTTGGATGTTTCAAAAGCGATGCCAGTACAAGTAGGAGACGAAGTAGTATTCTACGGTAAACAAGGTGAAGAAAATATCGCAGTAGAAGAAATAGCGGATATGTTAGGTACAATAAACTATGAAGTTACATGTATGCTAGATAGAAGAATTCCGCGTGTCTATAAAGAAAATGACGAAACAATTGCAATTGTAAATATATTAAGAAAAAACTGAATCATTTCGATTCAGTTTTTTTATTCATATCAAATGCGAATATACCCTCGTTATGTAATACGGAGTAAACTTTGTGAAACACACTTTTTAGTTCATCTAAATTAAACTATCACCGGCAGAGATGACCAGTCCCGCAACAAAAATCTAATATACGAGAGTAGGGAAGAGCATCTTGTAAAACGAGGCTGGATAGGAGTATTCAACAAAATGTCCCCAATGTTTATTATAGATGTCTGCTAAAATATCATAATTAAAATAAATTGTTTTTTTAACATATGTATTCACCTAAAAATTCATTAAATTATAATAGTCATGCCTCGTGTTAATTTCAAAACCACATTGTGTATATAGTTTTAAAGCGTGGATATTTTTCGTTTCGACGTCTAACTCAATTGTTGAAACTCCTTCTGTAATAAGAGTATGTACTATATTACAAAGAATATCTTTTCCGTATCCTTTACCTTGATAAGAAGGATGAACGGCGAATCCTGATAGTGTAGTAGATTGCTCTTGTTTAGAAACTGTAATTGTTCCTATCACTTTTTCAGCAATAAGGGCACTGTAAACTTGATGAGAAGGTGAAGTCATCATTTTTTGTAACCATGTAGCCGTATTTTCTACTGAATCACCAAAAGCTTTACTAGAAATTTCAATAAGATCAAGAAGTGATTCTGAAGTTGCAAGAGTAAGCTGTATATTATTATCTGTTGTTTTTTGAATTTCGTTTGTTTTGAACTCCATACTATATTCACTATATAAATATGGTAACTTCATATGTTTTACAAATTCATTCCCAGACATAGAATCCCCATTAATAATAAGAAGAGCTTCATCTGTCTCTCTATTTTGTATTTCTTTCATTGCAGTTTGTAAAAGGATAGTTCCGAAACGTTGTTTTCTAAAATGAGGATGTACAAAGCCTATTAGTTCAAGCTTTGTTGGTCTTTCGAAATCATACATATTTAAAGCGCCAATTAATTGAGTACCGTTATAAAGAAGAAAATCGTTTATATAATCTTCATTTCGATTTTTTAAAAAGTTGATATGTAAATCTGAAGAGTAATCAAGATTGTCTTGTTGCCCGCAAATATAAGCCAAATCCTTCATTTGTTGTATTTCACTTTCTGTTACAGAACGCTTTTTCTGAATATCCATTTCATAATCCCTCTCATTCGTATTTAAAAATAGGATGGGTGACTTAACCATTCCTTTAATTCCACATTACCTTGCACAGATAACAGTCGGTATAAATAACGATAAGGCTGTCTATATTCTTCTAAGTGAGGAATAGACATAATTGTTTCGTAACCACTTTTAAAGGCATGTGCTTCTTTTTCGGTAAGTACATATTCTAGTCCGATAAAATCAAGTTCTCGCGGAGCAACAGCGTAAGCTTCACTATCTACTAAACCCGTAATAGTTGTACCGTCAGATAAAAATTGAGTAGGATCCATATCAATTAAGACGAGTGTAGATTCCTTTGGTACGGACAGGGAAGAAAGTTGTGATTCAAAGGTAGGGAATGCATTTTTTATGCTTTCATCATCGGAATAAAACATATTCACAAGCTCTTTACTCACGTTTAAAATATGTGATTGGAATTCATCTAGTGGAACTTGGAACGTGCCTGACGGATTTCCTATGAAATCGGCTTTAAATTTATGTATTTCTGCAAGTCCTTTTCCTAGGCTGAATAAAATAGAATCTGGTTGCTCGATAAAAGATTGAACTGTGTTACCTACTAACTTTTCGACCACCACAAATTCACGGCTATTTAAAACATGTTTTTCTAATATTGTTGGGATAGGAAGATTCGTATGTTCTTGCAGCAATGTATGTACAGTTTCTAAATGATGGACGTTCCTTGGATCAATTCCAAATAGATTTTTACATCCCCACCAAAAATCATTATTTGGTTCTTCATTCATTTTAGAAGCACGAACGATAACTTCTGTATCTTCTGTTTGAACGAGAAAAACATCACTTGCATGATCCTCATAACCTGGGTGCAAGGCTTGAACGGATAGAATAGGTGAATTGAATAGTTGTTGTAACATGAAAAGACTCCTTTTTCTGTAAATTCCATAAATTCATTATATAACAGATGATGTGTTATGAGGATAAAGATAAAAAGATAGACAGCATACTTACATTTATAGTGAAAACTCATTAAAAATATTATATTTCTCTATTTTTGTATGAATTGTCTAAAAATAATGGTGGTAATACTTGAATGTAAGACTCGTATCTTTAAATCTATGAAGAGTAAAAGTAAAATTAAGCATTCATTTATAAGATTGTAAATCACAATAATGTAGACTATAGAAAATATTTCTCAATAATAAAATGAAGAGAAAAGCATGAAGAAGTAGAATGCATTCATTTATAATAGACTTAAATTAATTAATATAATTAATTGTTAATTTTATTATATTAATTGGATAGGAGAGAATGTTATGGCAAATGTACTCGTAATAAATTTTCCTGGGGAAGGTCATATTAATCCAACTTTAGCTGTTGTAAGTGAGTTAATTCAGCGAGGGGAAACAGTTGTTTCTTATTGTATTGAAGATTATAGAAAGAAGGTTGAAGCAACAGGTGCGGAATTCCGAGTGTTTGAGAATTTTCTCTCTCAAATTAATATTATGGAACGAGTAAATGAAGGTGGGAGCCCTTTGACGATGCTATCTCATATGATTGAAGCATCAGAGCGTATTGTTACTCAAATTGTAGAAGAAACAAAAGAGGAAAAATATGATTATTTAATATATGATAATCATTTTCCAGTAGGACGTATTATAGCGAATATTTTACAATTACCAAGCGTTTCATCCTGTACAACGTTTGCTGTTAATCAGTACATTAATTTTCATGATGAGCAAGAATCGAGACAAGTAGATGAAATGGATCCATTATATCAATCTTGTTTAGCGGGAATGGAAAGATGGAATAAGCAGTATGGAATGAAATGTAATAGTATGTATGATATTATGAACCATCCTGGTGATATTACGATTGTATATACTTCAAAAGAATATCAGCCACGTTCAGAGGTATTTGATCAATCGTATAAATTTGTAGGTCCATCAATTGCTACTCGAAAAGAAGTGGGGAGTTTTCCTACCGAAGATTTAAAAAATGAAAAAGTGATTTTCATTTCTATGGGAACAGTTTTTAATGAACAACCTGCTTTGTATGAAAAATGTTTTGAAGCGTTTAAAGATGTTGATGCGACAGTCGTATTAGTCGTTGGTAAGAAGATAAATATAAGTCAATTTGAAAATATCCCGAAAAACTTTAAGTTGTATAATTATGTCCCGCAATTAGAAGTTTTACAGCATGCTGATGTATTCGTGACACATGGTGGTATGAATAGTTCGAGTGAAGCGTTATATTACGGTGTTCCATTAGTTGTAATTCCGGTAACAGGAGATCAGCCATTCGTTGCAAAACGATTGACTGAAGTAGGGGCAGGAATAAGACTTAATCGCAACGAGTTAACTTCTGAATTGTTACGTGAGACTGTAAAGAAAGTAATGGATGATGTGACGTTTAAGGAGAATAGTCGTAAAGTGGGAGAGTCGCTTAGAAATGCCGGTGGATATCAAAGGGCAGTTGAGGAAATATTCAAATTAAAAATGAAGCCGTACGTAAAGATTAAATAGATGTTAAAAACACACTTACTTTTAATTTGTAAGTGTGTTTTTAGTATTACGCGTTCCATGTGTTACATAAAAATAGCGATAAAGGAGAAACTTTTGTGTATATAAATCGATACCTTTGAATTAGTAGTAAAATTACGTTAAAATAATACTAAGAAAATATATAAGTTTTGGGGGTAATGAATGAAGAAAGTATTTGAATACGTATTATTAACAATTGGCTCAATTATAGTAGCAGGTTCATTAGAGCTTATTTTAGCACCTAATGGATTAGTAGATGGCGGGGTAACGGCTATTGCTATTATGGCAAATAAAGTCGCAGGATTGCCGCTTTATGGTGTGTTCTTAGGAATTAATATCCCAATTTTATTATTTACTGCAAAAGTAATGGGAAAGAAATTTTTTATCCGTACATCTTATGCGAATGTAGTTACAACACTCGGATTAATTTATTTAAAACCATTTCCAGCAATTACGACTTCTGAGTTATTAATTGTACTTTATGGTGGAGTACTGTTTGGAATTGGTGTTGGGATTGTTGTTAAAATGGGTGGAGCAATTGACGGTTCGGAAATGTTAGCAGTTTGGATGAATAAACACTTTAATGTACCGATTAGTACATTTTTACTTGCAGTAAATGCAGTTATTTTCATCTTTGTTGCCATTTTATTTTCAATCGAACAAGCGATGTTCTCATTAGCAATTTTCTATATTGTTACGAAGATGATTGATTTTATATTAGATGGTATTAATCAAGGTAAGAGCGTTATGATTATTTCTGGTAAGAATAAAGAAATAGGCGATTTACTTATGAAAGAATTGCAACTATCTGTTACGTATCTACATGGAGAAGGTGGTTTTTTAGGGGAGCATAAGAGAATCATTTATTGCATTACAAACCGATTCATTTATCCGAAAATGAAAGATCTCGTTCTCTCTGTAGATCCAGCCGCTATAATCGAAGCTTCCTATTCAACAGAAACGACTGGTGTGAAACGTCCGGGAAGGAAAGCTAGGTCAGGTGAATAACTAGAAGAAGGCTGTCCAAAAAGTTATTTTGGCACAGCCTTCTTTTTTATTTTGTTGAATTGTTAACATGTTACAAATTAAATCCACTGTTAAAAAGTTTCCTTGCAACTAGGAAACCAAGCGTCTTTTAATAATGTAGCCAACGTTTCAATTTTATTTTCTGGAATACTACCAAAGCCGAGTAATACGTATGATTCCTTACGTAAATCATTCACGAAATCATATGGAGAAAGTGGGTATAATTTAACGCTTTGTTTTTTAGCGGATTCAATCAGTTCATTTTCATTCATACTGTTATGGACACATAAAACAATATGAAGTCCGGACTGTTCGCCAAGAATTTGAACATTAGCCCCCATTTCTTTCATAATGGATTTTACTAACGCATGATGTTTTCTTTTATATAGTGTACGACTCCGATTAAGGTGACGTTCCCAATTCCCGCTTTGTATAAAGTTAGCAAAAGCAAGTTGTTGTATTGTAGCGACTGTTTGTTTGAAAATTCCATGCAGTTCTTGATACGTTTTTAAAAGGTGTGGTGGTAAAACAACATATCCCATTCGTAAAGAAGGTAAAAAAGATTTTGAGAAAGTTCCCATATAAATAACGCGTTCATTTGAATCAAGACTTTGTAAAGAAGGAATCGGCTTACCAGCGTAGCGAAACTCTCCGTCATAGTCATCTTCAATAATGTATCCGCTGCAATCATTAGCCCACTTTAACAATTCTAATCTTCTAGATAAAGGCATAATAATCCCGAGTGGAAATTGGTGTGATGGTGTAACGTATGCGACATTGGAATTTGTATTGTATAAACTAGAAATATCAATACCTTTTTCATCCAATGGTATGGGATGAATTTGTCTATCACAGCTTTTAATTGATTGCGTGTATACGGTGAAATCCAGGGTTTTCAATGCCGTATTCTTTTGTAGGACCAAGCAGTTGAAGTAGTAGCCAGAGAAGTGGCTGCGTTCCGGCGCCAATCACAATTTGATCAGGTGAAGAATGGACACCGCGAGAATGATATAAATATGTTGATATATGCTCTCGAAGAGCGAATTCACCTTGAGGGTCTTCTTTGGCAAATAGTGCATTTTCGTATGTAAGTATGGATTCTTGTAATGCTCGTTTCCAATTTGTAATCGGAAATGCATTTTGATCAATAAGTCCTTGGCTACAATCATATTCAAATTTTTCGTCTATCAAATTGCTCGTCTTCTTTGCTGCATTTCGCTTTTTATTTGGGATAACGTCAATATCGAAATTTGCTACAAAAATACCACGTTTCGGTTTACTTTCTACATAACCTTCAGCTAATAATTGTTGATAAGCTGATTCAACAGTAATGCGGCTAATATTAAGTTGTGATGCTAAATTTCTGTGTGAGGGTAGACGTGTGCCAACAGAAATAGTCCCTTGTATAATTTCAGCTTTTATATATTCGTAAATTTGCAAGTAAATAGGTGTGTTACTTTGTAATTGCAATGGGATAGTAAAATCCATATAAAACTCTCCTTTAAAACTGGCCTTATAAAAAACACTTAAACTGCCACTTAAGTAAAGGGCAGTTACTTTCTATAATAATGATATAACATTTAGAAAATTATTTAAATAGTTAAGGGAGAGTTAAAAATGAATGTTAAAGAAGTAGTAACAGAAGAGCAATTACATGAAGTATTACCTGTTTTACAGCAATTACGAATGAAACTTTCAAAAGAGGAAACAAGCTCTTTATTTCGAAATATGAAAGAAGAAAATTATAAACTATTTTCGCTGCGTAATGAGAATGATGAAGTTGTTAGCCTTGCAGGTGTAGCGATTTGTACGAACTTTTATAATAAGAAACACGTTTTCGTATATGACCTTGTAACAGCAGAAGCACATCGTTCAAAAGGACATGGGAAAGTATTACTTTCGTATATAGAGAACTGGGGAAAGGAAAACGAATGTGAGTCTATCGTCCTCACGTCAGCATTTTCAAGAATTGATGCTCATCGTTTTTATGAAAGAGAAGGGTATGATAAGGTGAGTTATTCTTTTCATAAAGAATTATAAAAAATAAGAAGAAGTTGTCCCGCAAAAGTTGGGAACAGCTCCTTCTTCTTTTTTAAGTTATTATTAAACCGTAAATAGGTTGTAAGTTATGGTATATGTATTTGAAAAGGTTATATAGTGTATTTTGTCGAATAGTTTTAATTTAATAAAGAGAATGATTGGAGCGCTTATACTTGAAAAAAATAAAGAAACTATCAATCCCTAATGATGCTAGAGTTATCGTCATATCGGATATTCATGGAGAATTAAATCTTTTAAAAGAAGCACTACATAAAGTTAACTTTAAAGATGAAGATTATTTAATTATTAATGGAGATCTTTGCGAGAAAGGACGAGATAGCGTAGGCGTAGTAAACTACGTTATGAATCTTGTAAAGAACAATTCAAAGGTTCACGTTGTTGAAGGGAATTGTGAAGTTTTAGTTGATGCTCTTCTAAATGAAAATCCTGGTCTTATTAATTATTTATGTACGAGGAAGCATTCAATTTTTAATGAATGGCTAGAGCAATTGGGTTTTTCAGTTAATGAGGGCACTTCAATTCGTGAAGTGAAAGAAGCATTGTTAAGTGAATTTTCACAAGAACTATATTGGCTAACAGAGTTGCCAACGGCGATTGAAACAGAAGATTATATTTTTGTGCATGCCGGTCTAGAAGATAGAGTAGATTGGAAAGAAACTGAGCGCAAAAATGCGATAGCAATGCCGGAGTTTTTCAATCAATCACATAAAGCAAATAAGTATGTAATAGTCGGTCATTGGCCTGTCGTGAACTATTCTGAAGAAGCACCGTCTAATAATCCAGTTATTGATAAGGAGAAAAAAATTATTGCAATTGATGGAGGAAATGCAATTAAAGAAGCAGGGCAATTAAACGTATTTATTATTCAGAGGAAACAAACGGGCGATACGTTTTCTTATACATATGTAGACTATTTTCCAGAGTACGAAGTAATAGCGGATTTTAATGCGAATTCAGAAATGCAGGGCGGAGTGACATATCCGTATTATTACATAGAGCCTATCGAGAAGATGCAAGATTACACCGTATGTAAACAAAAGGAAACGAATAATGTGCTCACTGTAAAAAATGAATATATGAAACAACTTAAGTCAGGTGAATATACAGTGAAAACCGATATTTCTTGTGCGCAAATAAGCGTTAGGAAGGGAGATATCGTTTCTCTCATTGATGATAGCTGTTCAGGATATGATTTAATTAAAAAAGATGGCGTAGAGGGTTGGATAGAGAAAGGGATTTTAGTTGAGATAGAAAAAGTGAAAAATAAAACATTAAGCTGAAATAGGAGGGATATAACCTCCTATTTTTTTAAAGGAGTAGATTGCTTGCTGTCTTTAATAAGTAAATAAATCGTACTTGGCAGAATGATAAGCGTCATTCCTAAAAGAATTGCTAGTATGCCATAACCTCTATAGGGAGCAGAAACGATAAAAGGAAGTATCGCTAAAAAAATACCTGCTATCATCATTGAAATACTACTAATATTTGAAGCTCTTTTTTCAAGGTACTTATCATTCCATTCTAATGAAACGGTTGATTTAGTCGTATCAATTTTGGAACTGAAATAACCTATTAATATAAATAAAAGCCCTAATGCTAAAAATATGAAATGATCAAGAGGAAGTGAAAAGCCAAGAGCGATGAGGGCGATGACAATATCGACAAAAAATAAGAATAGTAACATTGTGTTGCCGATCCAATGGAGAAATTTCTGGTTACTCGCTGCTTTAGATAAAGCTAAAAATACAAAGAATAAGAAGGAACATATAATTATATTTACGATTACAAAAGTGCTTTTATCCATTGTTGATGTAGGCGTTCCATTAAAGTCCCATTTCGTAACAATATTTGATGGTAAGAAGAAATATAGAATAATATTTGTCGTAACAATAGTGAGAAATAAAGCAATACTAAATCGATTCTTCACTGAATCACCAGCTTTCTAAATCAATAATTGGTATCTAATAACAAAATTATACAATATAATAAATGATATTAGTTTTGATTTTTCTGAAAAAATATTATAATTATATATGAAATAAAGAGGAATGCAGGAGGGAATTATGCAAAACGTTGTATTAAAGGGGAAGAAAGTTACAATTCGTACAATAGAAGAATCGGATATAAAAACATTATGGAATATCATATTTAAAGAAGAAAGCCCAGAATGGAAGAAATGGGATGCGCCATATTTCCCGTTCTCAATGCAAGAATACTCTTCCTATAAAGAGAAGATGCAAACTCGTTTGAAAGAAGAACCACTGTCAAATTTAATTATAGAAAATAACGGTCAAATCATTGGGACAGTCGGGTTTTATTGGGAATACAAACCGACGCGTTGGTTAGAGATGGGGCTTGTGATTTATGACCCAACATACTGGAATGGTGGATACGGTACAGAAACATTGACATTATATAGAGATTTGCTATTTGAAAAAATGGAGATTGGTAGAGTAGGAATCACGACTTGGTCTGGCAATGAACGAATGATGAAAGTAGCGGAGAAAATAGGAATGAGCTTAGAAGGTAGAATGCGAAAGTGTCGTTATTATAACGGAACATACTATGATTCTATTCGAATGGGCATGATTCGTGAAGAATGGGAAGCACTATGTGTAATGAAGGGGTGAGAAAGATTGTACGCTATTATTGCTACATTTGATCGTGTGTTTACTAATAAAATTACAGAATTGCAAAATGAATTAACAAATGTAATTGGAACAAATCAATTAGCTGGAGTAGAACCTCATATAACGATTGCGGATTATAATGAGTTAGATGTCCATTTGTATACTGAGAAACTAGGGAAGTTTGTAGCTATTCAAGAAAATATGGACGCAGTAACTTTTCCTTCTGTTGGAATTTTTACTACTAATGGAACGGTCTTTCTAGCGCCGACCGTTACTGATGAATTGTTAAAACTTCATTATTCTTATCATGATTATTTTAAAACTTTTCATGACAACCCAAATTCATATTACGTACCGGGAAAATGGGTTCCGCATTGTACAATTGCAAATAGATTACATACAAAGCAGTTTTTAAGTGTAATGGAATATATTTATGAGAAATTTGATTTTGTAACAGCTTCAATTGAGAAATTAAAATTAATTAAGGTGAATTATGAAAATGGTTCTGCCATTTCTTCTAGTATATTAGCAGAATATAATTTAAAGAGAATGGAGACATCGAGATGACATATATAATTAGAGAAATGAAGCAAGAAGATATTCATGCTGTACAATCAGTAGCAAAAATAGCTTGGCATGATACATATGAAGGCATTATTCCGAGAGAAATTCAAGATAGTTTTTTAGACGAGGCATATTCTGATGAAAAAATGAAATATCGTCTTAAAAATACGCATTTATTCGTTGCGGAAGAAGAAGGAGAAGTAATAGGGTTTGCGAACTTTTCACCTGTTAGACTACAAAATGAAGCGGAATTAGGTGCGATTTATTTGTTACCAGATCAGCAAGGAAAAGGAATCGGAAGTGCCTTATTACAAAAAGGAATTAAAGCATTAAATGGGATACGGAAATTGTACATACATGTAGAAGCAGCAAATGAAAAAGGAAAACGCTTTTATGAAGCGAAAGGTTTTGCTGAATTAGAGCAATTTGAAGAAGACTTTGAAGGGCATATGATGCAGACAGTAAGGATGGTTTTATACGTATAAGGAGAACTAGTAATGAAAATTTTTGATTTTAGTGAAAAAGTAGGAAAGCACCTATCAGTATTTCAATCTAATTTCATCATGTCGAAAATATTAAACCATCGAGGAAATATACATATTGGTGCTATGCATTTACACGAGAATGGAATCATCGGTAATCATGAAGCAGTTGTATCTCAACTGCTTCTTATTGTGGAAGGAGCTGGATATGTATGTGGGGTAAATAAAGAAAAGATAAAGATAGAGGCGGGACAAGCTGTGTTTTGGGAAAAGGGAGAGCTCCATGAAACAAGTACAGAACACGGATTAACAGCAATTGTTATGGAAGCGGAGAATCTTGAACAAGCGATAGCAATGCCTATTATTCAAGGGGAGTTGTAAAAATGATAATTAAGGCGAATCAAGAAGATACCAATGAAATATTAAAATGTGCGGCTCAATCGCTTTTTGAAGGGACGAGAGGCAATTGTCAATTAAGTACCGAGAAAGCGATTGAAATTACAAAGCCGATTGTAGAAAAAGGAGCATACTATTTAATCGTTAAAGAAAAAAATAAAGTAATGGGATGGATATTAATAGGGGAAAATACAGACTATTTTTCTCGTGAAAAACTTGGATTTATATATGAATTGTACGTTTTCCCAGAATATCGCGGGAGAGGATTATCGCGAGAACTGATGGAAGCTGGTATTAAGGAATTAAAGGAGAAGTATTTAGAAATTCGGTTGAATGTATTTGCTGGGAATTTTGCAAAAGAGATGTACGAAGAGTTTGGGTTTGTTGAAAGGCAGGTAATTATGACTTTGAAGTGAGTAGAATAGTCTGAATGAGAGAAGAGAAAATAATGATTTAGTGGCTATTTTATCGCTGGAATTTAAAGCGAATAAGTATAAAATAGATGGTTTGCCTTTATTTTATAGTAGATTTATAGAGTGTGCTTAAAAAACAAATAAATTAGTATTATACAATATATCGTTATTATAGTAAAAGAGAAATTTTGGAAAAATATCATTTTTTTGTTTAGAAATCTTTAAATTATTGATATAATCAATTTGTAGAATTGATTATTGGTTAATTTTACTATTTTTAAATTTTAAGGGGGATTTAATAATGGCAGGACAAATTCGTATGTCACCAGAGGAGCTTAAATCGAAAGCGACTCGATATGGACAAGGTGCAAATCAAATTGAGGACATTTTACGTCAACTACAAAACTTACAAAATGAATTAAGAGGAGAATGGGAAGGTCGTGCTTTCGAAGGTTTTGACCAACAGTTCAATCAATTAAAGCCAAAAGTACAAAACTTCGCACAGCTATTACAAGAAATTAATATGCAGCTTAATAAAACTGCAGAAGCTGTTGCTAGACATGACGAAGATCTTTCTCGTAATTTCGGTCTACAATAAGACAGATAAAAAGAAATATATAATTTAGCCATGCAACCATACGTTGTATGGCTAAATTACTTTAAAACTAGAGTAAGATACGAAGTCTTTCATTAGATAGACTCGCAGTCGCAGGAGTGATAAGTAGTGAAAAAGTTCAAATGGAGCATCTTGTTGTTTATTATTTTAGCTCTTGTACTATCAACAGGGGTCTCCTATTTAGCATTAAATCAAAATGTTAAGAAAGCTAATGAGAATACTACACCAAAAATGACAGTTGCGTTGGTAAATGAAGATCAGGGCACTGTATTTGAGGGCAATAAAATAGCGTTTGGAGATCAATTTGTTAAAAATGTAAATAAAAATACGAAACAAGAATGGTACGTAGTTAGCCGCGGGGTAGCGGAAAATGGATTGAAAAATAATAATTACAATATGATGATTGTTATTCCAAATGATTTTTCTAGGAAGGCAGTTGCGATTGATTCAGAGATTCCAGAGAAATTAACGTTAAACTACAAAGTAAATGCAACTGGGAATAAGGATTTGAAAGCTGAGGCAGAAAATACAGCTTCTGTTATTTTAGAAGATTTCAATAAGCAAATAATCGACGTTTATTTTGCGAGTATTATCGGTAAGCTACAAGGTGCACAAGATAATATAGGTAAAATAATTGAAAAAGGAAACGTTCAAACAACTATGTATAAAAAAGATATACATAGTCCGTTAGCAAATTACACAAATCAATTTAAAACAGTACAAGATTATACAGGTGTTTCTGTTAATAGTTTCAAAGGATTTCAGGATGTTTTAAAAGGTTTCGGTCAAGCGTTAGATGAAGGGAATAAATCTAACAGTACGTACTTAGATGGTTTTAATAACTTTCAAAAAATGCAAACTGATAACAATTTATTAGCGAATAATTTCACAAATCAATTTAATCAATATATGAATGATATGAATACAGGCGATGCTTTAAAGCAATTAAGTGCATTGGAATCCGCTAATAAAATTATTTCAAATCAATTTACGTTTTCAGAGAAAGAACCGAATATTTTAACTGATGCTGCAGCGATTCAAAAATATTTAGCAGATGTAAAAAAACAAGTATCTGAATATGATACAGAACTTGCAGGAAAGTTAGAAAGTGATATTCAAGAGACGGTAATTAAGAAGTTAAAGCAATCTATGTCGAATGATGGAAAGCAAGAAATCTTCATAAATACATTAATGAAACAACCAGATGCTCGAATAAAGAAACAAATCGAGAATTTAATTGCGAAATTACCTAGTTTAAACATGGAAGAAATCGGTCAAAGTGATTTGCCAGATACAACGAAATTACAACTGCAAAATGTAATTCAATTTACAAAAAAATATAATAAAGAAAATAATTTTTATTATGATCCTGTAAATAAAATATCTTTAGGAAACGCTATTAAAGAAGTAAAGGATAGACTTTATACAGAGGGAATTACATTTAGTGATACTGCGAAAGTAATTAAAATGGAATCTCCGCAAATTTTGAAGATAAGTATTCCGGAAGAGTTTGAACTATATGGAAGTACAGAAGCTTTGAAGATTGATGATGTGGATTACACAAGTATGTTTCTGGAGAAAAACGGAGAAATCACTATACCTCCCCGTAATGAAGGGGATATAAAAATTAATCTGAATGTGAAGTTAAAAGATCCAAACATCAATATAGATGTTTTCTCTCCTGTAATGTGGCAGTGGGAATTGAGTGGGACTCATAAAAAAGAAACTAGTCCTGAAAAAGAAAAACCTAACAAAGAAGATAAAGGAACACAAACGGAAAATAGCAAGGTGGAAAATGTGGTTCATAAATCACAGTATGGCATAATGCCGTTAGTACACAGTGCTAAAAAACCTATTATTAAAAAAATGGAAAACACAACAGGGAAAGACAACGGAACCGGAGGAAATCCAGGAGGCGGAACGGGAACAGACAACGGAACCGGAGGAAACCCAGGAGGCGGAACGGGAACAGACAACGGAACCGGAGGAAATCCAGGAGGCGGAACGGGAACAGACAACGGAACCGGAGGAAACCCAGGAGGCGGAACGGGG
>NZ_JH414709.1:261477-321783 GCF_000238655.1 Bacillus sp. 7_6_55CFAA_CT2
AACAGACAACGGAACCGGAGGAAACCCAGGAGGCGGAACGGGAACAGACAACGGAACCGGAGGAAATCCAGGAGGCGGAACGGGAACAGACAACGGAACCGGAGGAAACCCAGGAGGCGGAACGGGAACAGACAACGGAACCGGAGGAAATCCAGGAGGCGGAACGGGAACAGACAACGGAACCGGAGGAAACCCAGGAGGCGGAACGGGAACAGACAACGGTAAAGTTACTGAAAGTACAACGAATCAAGTAGTACATCAAAAAGCAGAAGTATTAACAAAAAATATATCTAGTGTATTAATAAAAGAAGCAGTAGATACAGTCGAAAGTTATCAAGGTTTAATGAGCCTTTACGAAATGTATTATGGGATTGATTTAAGAACGAAAGATGTAGGTCCTAAGTTAGAAGAGGGAAGTTTAGATGCAATTGCGACGGATCAATCTTTGTACTACGTATTAAATAAACAAAGTTTAATTGATTTAATTTCAAATCTTGTTTCATCAAGTATTACTACAGAAATAAAGCAAGATATGTCAGGTTTAAAACAAAAAATAAACTCTTATCAACAATCTATTACTAGTGCGGATCAAAATTCTATGCTACTAGCGGAGAAATTAAATGGAACGACGCAACAAGCAACTAGTATGAATGAAAATTTAGGAGAGTATTTAAAAGGTTTAGCGAAATGGCGTGAGAATAGCTTAAAGCTAGTTGAAGAGCAGCAAGTATTAACAACAAATCATGCTGGTGAGCAAACAGCTATTTTATCGTTAGATTCTGGTATTAAATCATTAATGATGCAAAGTCAGTCATTGGTCGAAAGTTCGAAGCATAGTTTAGCAACTTCAGACGATGTATATAAAACATTTGATCAAATTAATGGACAAGCAAAAGAAATTCAAGACAGCGGAACGACAATTGTTTCAAAAGCTGATTTATTATTAAATGACTTTACGAAGAAAATGGAAGATGATAAATCATTCTCCAAAAACTTTACGAAAATTTTAGCGAATAGCCGTATTGGAGATCGTCAAAATGAGATGCTATATGACTTTTTAGCTAGTCCAGTTCAAAAGCAAAATGATGGAGTAATTGTAGCAGGAAATGCTTTTACACCATACTTAATTGTATTAACTTGTTTCATTGTTGCATTATTTACAGCATACGCAATTGCGAATCAAGAAAAGAAACGAATGCAATCAGATCATTTTGAAGAGAAATTCTCATTAATTGATATGAATGTACCAACTACAGTAGTAGCTTTCGGTATATCAATTGTGGAAGGGATTAGTATAGGTATCATTTCTGGGCGTCTTTTAAAGTTCGGTCAGGATCAAAGTTTACTATGGATTGCGTTCATCACATTTATTATGATGGCGTTTGTATTGGTCTCAACCTACTTATTACGACAAATAAAAATGGTAGGAATGTTTATACTATTAGTATTTTTAAGCATGTACCTATTTTTAACTGAGGCAGTTGGAAGTAAAGTAGATCAAATGTCGTCTGTCGGAAAGATACGTCAATTCTCACCGCTTCAGTATATAGAAAGTTTTCTAAATGATTTTATTAGTGGTAAAGATACTGGGAAAGTTATTTTTGTCGTATTGTTTGTAATTGCCATTATTGGATTGGTTAGTAATCTATTTGTATGGCATAAGAAATGGGAGGAAAAAGAAGTAAATGATCAAACAATGGAGCATAGTGGCTAAGTTATCATTTCTCTCTATCCTTTTACTGTTTGTCGCGCTACCGATAAGGAGCGCGGCTGACAGTTATCTTGGTGATGATGGGAAGATTAAGTTTAAAGTGGATCGACTTGAAGAAAGCGACCAAGAAAAAAATAAAAAGGAACATAAGGAAACAGAATTAGATAAAGCATCGATTGAGTTATTTAACAAAGATATAGAAGAAGAAATTGAGAAAAAGAAAAAGAAAGAACAAAAAGATATGGAAGCTTTGCGAGATTCTCTTTTTACAAAACCAAAAGAGAATAATAGTGTTAAAGATACGAAAAATAGTTTGTTTAGCAGTGAATACATTGTCAGAAAAAGTGCAGATGAAGTAGCGAGTAATGAAACAATGAATGAAGAGCCAATTAGTATAACAATAATATTATTATTTGGCGGCGGCATTCTACTTATTTGCATCGGTATTTATACGGTTCTTCGTAAAAGTTGGAGGTAAAGCGATGGCAATACAAACACATATCAATGTGACAGTAGATTTTAGTAAATGGAATGGAAATACATATGATTTGCGTATTCCGAATCATCAATCTATTAAATATTTATTAAAAAACTTATTAGATACGCTAAAGATTGATAATCATGAAGGTTCACATTTTGTAATTAAAGTGAAAAATAAGTCAATTGTTTTAACAGATAATGATCGTTTAATTGATCACCAAATAACAGATGGAGATATTTTGCAAGTTTTATAAAGAATATTTTTTACTTTTAGTTATTTGAAAATAAGTTATTACGGGTTATAAAGAAAAGGAGAAGAGGATAAACATGACGGAAAAAATAATTCAAATTGATGCAATGAACTATCAATTTCAAATAGAAAAAGAAAATTGGAAATTGGAGATGACCAAATCTCAAACACGTATAAAAGACTTCCGTCAATTCGATATAATTACGGGCGAATCATCTGAATTTGTACCATTAACAATAGAAGAAACGGATGATATGTTTACGTTTCTATATCAAGTAGATAAAAAATTATATAAGTGGGACGATCTTAGCCGTTTTGGAAGAAATGAGAAATTAAGACTACTTCGGAATGTTGCGCAGTTTCGTAAATATTTAAATAAACGAATCACGTTCTTTTTACATCCAGACAATATAGTTTTTAATGCTAATTTAATACCAAGTATTATACATAGAGGAATTCGAGATATTGTTCCGCCAACCCCGTTATTAGAAGAGCAATTTTTAACACAATATAAGTGTCTAATTATTGCTTTATTCTCCCAAAAACATAACTTTGATGATTTGTATGCTGGGTTACTAAAAGATGCAAAAGAAACAACATTTGAACAGACCGTTGCTCAAATGGAAAGCTTAGATGCATTACTGCAGTTTCTTGATGACAGCTTTGAGAAGGAACAAACAAAAACAGAAAAAAATATGCAGTTAGTACCTAAAAAAAGCTACAAATCATTTAAATACTTAGCTTTTTCCTTCATAGCGGCGACAGTTATTTTAGCTGCTCCTTTAATATATTTCACTTTTATAAAATTTCCTTATCAAAATAAATTGTTAGAAGCAAATGCAAGTTTCATAGCAACTGATTATGACAAAGTCATTACGCAATTGAATGAAGAGGAGTTTGAATCATTACCGATTGCATCTAAATATGAGTTAGCATTTGCATACATTACAGCTGAAAAACTAGGTGAAGCTCAAAAGAAATCGATTATGAAAAATATTAGTTTGAAAAGTGATGAAAAGTATTTGCTGTATTGGATGTATAACGGAAAAGGTAATTTTGATAAATCATTAGATTTAGCTAAGACACTTGATGATCCTCAGCTTATTATGTACGGCCTTGTTAAACAAATTGAATCACTGAAAAATAATCCGGATTTATCAGGGGAAGAACGTGATCAAAAGTTAAAAACATATGAGCAACAATTAGATGAATATAAAAAGAAATATGGCAATTCATCAAACGATAAAAATTTGTCGGACACAGAGAAAAAAGAGTAAGCACTTGATGAGACAGTTGAAAAGGAGCAGTGAACACGGATGGAGCAACTATTAGTATTGACTTATGGAGACAAGATATATAAGTGCACATTACATCCAAATGAGCAATCAATAGTGTCGATTGGAAAAGAGTGGACAAATGATATTACGAATCCAAGTTTAGAACAAGAAGTAGAGTTAAAGTGGAATAATGAAGTAAATGCTTGGATGGTACAGGATCAATTAATAGAATTCAATAAGGAAATTGAGATTGGGAAAACAAGAGATGTGAGCTTGAAAATCTTTATATCTATTGTTGGCACAACTAAAGTGTTTGATATTGGAACGAAACATTCTCTTACAGTGAGTCAAAACGATTACGATGATATTTCTATTACCGGGACTAGTGTAGATTTAATGCTATCTCGCGAAACGTTGTACGATTCTTTTAAAGTGAACGTGTATGGCGGGGATGTATTTCATAATTATACGAAGTTAAAAGATAGCGTTATGTTGGAATCAGGAGACGTATTATATTTTGATGGTATTTTATTGGAGATTGGTAGTGAAGACATTCAAGTACTTTCTTCAGAAGATAAAGTGAAATCTGCGTTACCTATTTTAGTAGAATCAGAAACGAATTATCAAAGTGGTTATCCAGACTATCATCGTTCACCACGTATTATTTACCGTGAACCAGAAGAGAAAATGACAATTGCAAAGCCTTCAAGTATGCCATCAAAACCAACGGAGCATTTAGCAAGAATCATTGCACCTTCACTTGTCATGATTGTCGTAACTGTATTACTTGCTATTTTCATGAAATATGGAATGTTTATTATCGCATCGATTGCGATGACATTAGTAACAATCATTGTTTCTGTCACATCGTATATTAAAAATTTGAAGCAATATAAAGTCGACATTGTTGAACGAGATAAAAGCTATAGAGAGTATATAAAACAAAAAACGAAAGATTTACATGCAGAAAGTGAAAAACAGCGTCACGCATTACATTATCACAATCCAAATGTAGAAGTAATACGTAATATGGCAGTTCAAGTAAATCCTCGAATTTATGAAAAAACAATGTTACATCATGATTTCTTAACATTTAGCGTTGGAACAGGACAAGCTAATACGAGTTTTGAAATTCAATTTAATGAAGAAGAATTTAGTCAAACGAAAGATGAATTAATCGATATAGCACGTGAACTAAGACAGCGTTATCTATCATTGGAAGATGTACCAGTTGTAACAGATTTAATGAATGGACCAGTCGGTTATATTGGCCAACGCTCTTTAGTGTTAGAGCAATTACAATTATTAGTTGCACAAACGGCTTTATTCCATAGTTATTATGACTTGCAGTTTATTACTATTTTTCCGGAAGAAGAAAAAGAAAAATGGGATTGGATGCGCTGGTTACCTCACGGAAGTGTTCGCGATATAAATGTACGTGGATTTGTATACCATGATCGTAGCCGTGATCAAGTGTTAAATAGTTTGTATCAAATATTGAAAGAACGAAAATTAAAACTAGATGAAAAAAGTTCAACGAATGAAAAAATGTACTTTGCACCGCACTATGTCGTTCTCATTACAGATGAAAAACTAATATTAGACCATGTTGTTATGGAATTTTTTAATGATGATCCGAGTCAATTAGGTGTATCACTTGTATTTGTACAAGATGTTATGCAAAGTTTACCGGAGCATGTGAAAACGGTAATAGATATAAGAGATGCAAAACAAGGGAACATCATCTTAGAGCAAGGAGAGCTTGTTAACCGTCAATTTAAACTAAATCACGTACCGAAAGGGTTCAATTTAGAAGATATTTCACGGGCATTAGCACCATTAAATCATTTGCAAAACTTAAAAAATAGTATTCCAGAAAGCGTAACATTTTTAGAAATGTACGGCGTTGAAAAAGTAAAAGAACTGAATATCACAAGTCGTTGGGAGAAAAATGCAGCGCATAAATCTTTAGCTGTACCACTTGGATTACGTGGTAAAGAAGATATCGTAAACTTAAACTTACACGAAAAAGCACACGGACCACACGGATTAATAGCAGGTACAACAGGTTCAGGTAAATCGGAAATTATACAATCGTATATTTTATCTCTAGCAGTCAATTTCCATCCTTACGAAGTAGCCTTTCTACTCATTGACTATAAAGGCGGCGGTATGGCGAATTTATTCAAAAACTTACCACATTTATTAGGAACAATTACGAACTTAGATGGAGCACAAAGTATGAGAGCGCTCGCATCAATTAAAGCTGAATTACAAAAAAGACAACGATTATTTGGCGAAAATGATGTAAACCATATTAATCAGTATCAAAAACTGTATAAAGAAGGCTTAGTAAGTGAACCGATGCCACATCTATTTTTAATTAGTGATGAATTCGCGGAACTGAAGTCAGAACAACCAGAATTTATGAAAGAGTTAGTTTCAACAGCGCGTATCGGTCGTTCACTCGGAATTCATTTAATATTAGCTACGCAAAAACCAAGTGGTGTTGTAGATGATCAAATTTGGAGTAACTCGAAATTCAAACTAGCATTAAAAGTTCAAAATACGTCAGATAGTAATGAAATTTTAAAAACACCGGATGCTGCTGAAATTACATTACCAGGACGTGCTTACTTACAAGTT
Source organism: Bacillus sp. 7_6_55CFAA_CT2 (assembly GCF_000238655.1). Taxonomy (NCBI): domain Bacteria; kingdom Bacillati; phylum Bacillota; class Bacilli; order Caryophanales; family Bacillaceae; genus Bacillus; species Bacillus sp. 7_6_55CFAA_CT2. The sequence goes on from NZ_JH414709.1 coordinate 267,842, forward strand.
GGGAATAATGAAATTTATGAACTATTCCAATCAGCTTGGAGCGGAGCAGACTATGTAGAAAATAAAGAGGATAAAGAACATTTAGATGCAACAATCTATGCAATAAATGATCTAGGACAATATGAAATATTAAGTGAAGACTTAAGTGGACTTGGTAGCAGTAAAGAAGTAATAAGCGTACCATCTGAACTGGATGCTGTTATTGACTACATTCACGATTACGCAGAAATAAATGAAATTGAAGCATTAGCAAGACCGTGGTTACCACCACTTCCAGAAAGCGTATATTTACAAGACTTACATGCTATTCAGTTCAAAGAAGCATGGACGAAAGAAAAGAAACCATTACAAGCAACAGTTGGCCTACTAGATCAGCCTGAATTACAATCACAAACACCATTAACACTAGATATTAGTAAAGACGGACACGTAGCGGTCTTCTCAAGTCCAGGCTACGGAAAATCAACATTCTTACAATCAGTCATTATGGATGTAGCTCGTCAGCATAGTCCGGAGCATTTGCATGTGTATTTAGTGGACCTTGGAACAAATGGTCTTCTACCTTTGAAAGGATTACCTCATGTAGCGGATACGATTACGATTGACGAATCTGAAAAATGTTTAAAGTTTGTTGAAAGATTAACTCAAGAAATGAAAAATCGTAAACGATTATTAAGTGAATATGACGTTGCAAATATTGAAATGTATGAAAAGGCAAGTGGGAAAGAAATACCACATATTATTATTGCGATCGACAATTATGATGCAGTAAAAGAAGCGAAGTTCTATGAAAGCTTTGAAATGCTAATTATGCAAATTGTTCGAGATGGTGCAAGTTTAGGAATTCATACCTTAATTAGTGCAGGGCGACAAAATGCACTTAGAATTCAATTGTACAATAATATTAAAATCCAAACTTGCCTATATATGATTGATCAAAGTGAAGTAGCTAGTATTGTAGGGAGATCTGATATAAAAGTGGAAGAAACAGTAGGAAGAGCGTTAATAAAACTAGAATCTCCTACATTATTCCAGGTTGCATTGCCTACGAAAGCAGAAGATGAATTACAGCAAATTCAATTATTACAACAAGAAGCAAATGATATGGACCGAGAATGGGATGGAGAACGTCCGAAGGCAATTCCAATGATGCCAGAAATTATTGATATTGCTACTTATCGTAAAAATAAAGACGTTACAAAAGCTCTACAAGCAGCAAGAATTCCAATGGGGCTTGATTTTGCAAACGTAGAAGTTGTAGCTCATGATATTGCAGTGAATGATCATTTAATGATTTATAGTGTAGATGATAGTATGAGAAAACAAATTGTATCTAGCATCCTATCTCAATTGAATAAAGATTATTTTGAAAGTGTGACGTTAGTGGATACAGCAGAGTATAGTTTCGTTCAATATAAAGATAATGTGACGCACTACATTGTAGACGAAAATGAAATCAATATGCATGCGAAGTATTGGATGGAAGTAATTCGCGAACGAGCTCTTGAATTAGCGCAAGCAAGACAAGAAGGTAGAGAAATTCCTGCATTCACAAAACAACTCATTATCATGACAAATGTTGAAGAGTTTAGTAAATTTGTTTATTTAGAAATGGAGGATGCAGCAACTTTAATTGATCTATCTCGTACAGTAGGCATTTACTTTGTATTAGCAGGTCACCACGACTACATGGACCGAAATCGTGAAGCTCTACCTATGAAAATGAGAAGTAAGCTAACAGCAGCAATTATCGCAATGCCATTAAATGATCAAAGTATCTTCAATATAAAATATATAAGCAACGAAGCACCATTAGGTAAAGATGAAGTGTATTACTATCAAAAAGGGAACATAATGAAACTAAAAATGCCTAGAGTAACTAACGAGGTGACAGTATGAAATTAAAGAAGAAAGCTAAGGTGATGATAGTCGTGTCAATAGTGGCAAGTTTATTAAGTGGGTGTGGTTTTGGAGAGACAAAGATAGAGTATGAGAGATTAGTAAAGGCGTTGGATGAAGGGGATATGAAGACTGTTATGTCTGCTAGTGATGATGGGTATGCGTATGTGAAAGAAGAGGTTAGCGATAGTACTTATGAAGAAAAAGAAGACGGTGAACATAGTAGGATAATATATCAAACAACTCATGGAGTATATAATGTGAAAGATAAAGATTTATATGGGGAAACAACTCAAAAGGTTGCTACTGATATAAAAAATGACAAAAACGTTGGTGACAATCAAAATTACAAAAAAGAAACTGTTTATAGTACAATTTTAAAAAATGAAAAATCCCGTTTAATACCCCAGAATCAAGGCATAGATATTTCATATGTAAAATTAATATTTGGAGGGTTAAACGGACTGAGTAAATTGAAGCCAAGTGAGGATAAAAAAAGATTTAGTGAACCGAGCATAATAAGCTATAATTTAACGGAATTACAGTTTAAAAGCATAATTAATGATAAGTTAAATTTAAAATATGATAAATTTGATTCTGCAGTATTAATGATTGAATTTAATACACCTAATGATGCAAAAGAAAATAATATGAGAATAATGGAAATTACTATTTCGGTAAATTATGAAGAAAAACAAGAGAATAAAATTATAAAGCGAAATCAAGAAATTTCGACATATTATCATGCTAGGGAAGAAAATAATCAAAATTCCAAAAAAGAATATATAGATTATGAAAAGGAGTATATAAATCAGCAATAATTTATATTAGGAGGAGTTTAATGTGGGGAGAGAAATGAAAAATGAAGAGGACTTTAAAATAGATAGCGATGTAGGTAAGCTGAGGTTAGCTGGTAGAGATATTTATCAATATAATGGGAAAGAGAAAATATATAGTAATTCAAATGAAAAGACAAATCAGAGGGAATTAGAGAAAAATTTTAATGCTGAGCTTATAGCTGATGATGATAACCATCCAACATCAGGGTTTGGAGCATATGCCTTACGAAGTAAAGATACGGATGAGATTTTGATAGTATACGTTGGAACTCAACCGAATCAGGTAGGCGATTTAGCAACCGATGGAGCAATTGGGCTACATAATTTAACTAATTCACCTATATTGGGGTCATTAGCGGAATTTCAGTATAGTCAAGCAGAAAAATTTTATGAAAAAGTCAAGGCGAAGAATAAAGGAAAGAAGATAACTTTACTAGGGCACTCCTTAGGTGGCGGAGCAGCGAATACAGTTGCATTAAGACATCAAGAAGATAATATAAACGTATTAGCTTTAAATCCTGCGCCTGTTTTAAATAAAGATGTGGTTAAGTACGGATACGGGACCAATATGAAAAATTGCCGCAGTCTTATAAATGAATATGATCCTTTGTATGGCGCCATTAAGGCCGCAGATTTTGTAATACCTGGACAGGTTTATAAAATGGAAAATGGGGAAGGGCATTCTTTTTTATATGATCCAAAATTTTATTCTAGGAATGGGAATGTAGCAATAGATAAATTGAAAAAGGTTAGCGAAACAGGATTTGATTGGAAATTTGGTTTTTTAGAAATATCAGAATCTGCTGGGGACCTATATAAAGGAATCACTGGAAAAAAAACATTAAGTACAACAGAAGAAGTTGTAGTGGATTTAGTGGTAAATGGAACCCCAGTCAGTGCAATTCTAGTTGCAATAACAGTAGTGGGAGATACTAGTGCTCTAGCAACAAAAATAGCAAGTATAGGTGTAGAAACAGGAAAAAAAGCTTTGAAATTTAGTAAGGAAGTTATACAAGAAGTTAGAAATCAGGTGAATGCGGCTGTGGATTGGATAGAGAATAAATTAGCAAAATGTAAGGAAAAGGTACTTGAAGTGTTAGAATCAGTATTTAACGCAGCTGTAGATTTTTTAGTAGGATGCATCATTCTTTATTTATCCCGTGATGAAATTATAGCAATTGCAAAAGAAGTAGCATCTTCTCTTGTTCAAGATATTTTAGATGTATTTAAAGGTGACTTTGAAATTGATACAAATATTGCTTCAATTGCTGGAGATTATGTAAGAAGCCATCGCCAATCATTATTAAACTATTTTATGAATGATGGTAGTAGAGGATTAAATCGTTCATTATTAGTAGAGATTTCCAGAGATGTGAACGAACTTTCAAATGATTTAAAAGAGTTAAGTCAAGATGTAACAGATGCGGTAATTTCTATGATAGCAAAAGATGAAGAGTTAGCTTCGGTTTCCTATTATTGATAAATGTTAAGGAAGGGGGTATGAGGATGGATTTACATATGATAATGTCGAGGGTTCATAGTACATTTCCGGACAGTGGTGGGCGAGATCAAATTATTAACGTTGTTATGCAACTTGAAAAAGCAGCTGTATCTTTGACAGGAGATATTAGAAGATTAGAAAGTAGTATTGATAATAGTTTGCAAGGTAAAACACGTGATGCTTTTATTGATCGTATCCGCCAATTAGAAAAAAGGCGACAAAAAATAGAAGAGAAAATTATCGTATTAAAAGGATCGGTGAATTAATATGAAAGATTATATGGAGAAAGTTTTGCCTTTAGGAAGTGTAGTGAGGTTGAGTACTGAGGAAGAAAAAGATGTAGAGTATGTAATTACTACAAGAGGAATACTTCTCGATGAAGACACTTTCTATGATTATGGTGGGGTATTACACCCAGTAGGATTGACGGCAGAGACATATAAATTATTCAATGACTTTGATATTTTAGAAGTAAAATTTGAAGGATATAAAAATTCTATTGAAGGAAAATTTGCTCATAATTTTAAAATATGGCGAAATGAATTTGTAAAAACGATAAAGAACAAGGCTGAAAATAATAAGTAACAATTATTAATAAAACAAGGGCTATAATATATTTAGAAATAAATAGACTTTCCTCTTCCAACATGGAAAGAGGAAAGTCTATTTTTGATTGAATAAGAATCTAAATATCTAGTATTACGTGGGAACAACATGAAAAAGAACGTCAAGAATTTATAGCGAATAGAAAAAGAATAAAATAAAAGTTGAAATAACATTTGTAAATAATAGTCATAGACTGTTTTTTATGGTGGAAATCTATTTGTGAAGAAATAAATCATTTTATCCTATACGATGAAAATGGGATATTTCGGTATTTTTATAGTTAGGAAAAAGTTATTCTAAAAGGAGTAAGTTGGGGGAATCATAGACGCAAGAAAAAGAAACCGAAACAAATAAGAAAGGAAGCTGTTCAGATAAAACCGATAGTAGAAGAAAAACCACTAAAGAAGAGTAGCAACAAGTTAGTTGATATTCTCCTAGGTATTCTTCTTTTCCAAATTTTTATATGGGCTGTCTTGGAAGGTTCTACAACACAAGTAAGCAAAGGGAAGACGTTCCTTATTATCGTTTTCTTTCTCTTAATTGCAATAGGGTTATCTATGATAGGAAACAAATAAGGGGGAGTTCAGATGTTTAAGAAGAAGGAGAAAAAAACATTTACGTTAGACTGGTAAACACACAAGGGGAAATCATTCGAGAGTTTAATTGTACAGAAAAAGACTTGCGAAAAGTAAAAGAAAATGGTGCTGAAATTCGTTTGGTTAGAGATAAGTCATATGAGATGGTAGCAACCGATGAACAACTAGAACAACTAGCAAGAGCTGAAGCAGAAATCGAAGCGGAAATTAAGGCATGGGAAGATGCTTTAAATGAGAGTTTGGATGAACGCGAAGAAAGAGAAGCGAGACAGAAGGAATTGAAAGAAAAGAATAAATGGAGTACAAAGAAGAAAGTAATCGTATTTGGACTGATACCCTTTGTATTTATTGGATTACCTATTATCGAAGGGTATCAAAATAGTAAATTAGTTGAAGAAGGTACATCATTACATGCAGAAATTGTAGGTAGGCATGTAGAGAAGGAATTCATGTTTACACACCCCACATTAGTAGTTGAGGTAGATGGTAAAAAGCATAAAGTATGGGTAAGTGAAGAGACATATAACGGAGCAGAGTGGTTAGGTAGACTAAAAGTCATCAAAACAAAAGATGGTAAAGTTGAGAAAGACCCTAGATATGAGGGTGAAGACTTAATTACGAGTTATTAAGCAGTAGGTTTTTAATGTTCGCTCCTCAAATTAAACAACATTATTATTTGCAAAAATCGAATCCATTAAAATAAAAAACAAATTTTAAATAACTGTAATAACCTCCTAGCATATTGTCGATGGGAGGTTATCACCTTTCTGAAGATAAAAATAAAGAGCTATATTATCTCGATACAATTGTGATGACAGTAACGTTTTTACTAAGTGAGTGGAGTTTCAGGGAGTATGAGGGATATGCTTAAGTGAAAGAGAGAAGAATATTTAGAGCTTTTGAGGAGAAAGAAGGCTATTTGAACTATCAAAAGCATTCTGATTATGTACGGTAATTAATGTAGAGATAATATTATCTGAATATAGTTACGCAAAGATGAATGTACTTAAAAAGTTAGGAATGTAATGGGATGTTATTGAATGAAAATTATTTAAGCTGTATAGAGGTGAAACGTCAGGATGTGGAATATAAAAGAAGAAGATTTAGATAAGTTTAGGATGACATGTAATGATCGTTTAAGTCCTGAGGGTGCTACAGGATTTATGTTTGGAGGAATACTTTATAGTTCAATAGCCGTCTTTTCTATTATTGTATCAGGTGATTGGGATTACTGTATGGTTCTCCTTAATATAGGAATTGTTAAGCTGGAAGTGTTGTTATATGCTCTGCAAGTAATTTTTTTCATTTTATATTTATTTCCAAAAGCTCAATTTAAATTTCAAAAGCTACAAACACTTGTCGTATTATTATACGCACTTCAAATGGCTACTATATTACTTACAGTTTTAGTTGTTTCTGAAATAGCTAATAATTCAATGGATCGTATTACGTTGAATTATGTATGTTTGCTATATTTAGGAGCAGTAATTTTTCATATTGTAACAACAATAGATACATTTAAATTGGCAAGTGAAGGTGCGTTTAGTATGGATGAAAGATCCGTATCCTTTTTTAGTAAAACAAAAGGAACTATGATGAAAGTTGCTTCAATATACGCATTAATCATTCTTATTTTGATTTATTTTCATAATGATTATGCGTTTGATACTTTTATTGGATATGTAATAGGAACTGTTTTAATGTATACGATAGCAATCGGTGCAGCTGAATTTCAGCTATTAGCATATTGCAGATTTAAATTTCCATCATTTAATAAAACGTGGGAGCAACATAAAAGAGAGACTCCAAGATATCGAAAGAAAAATAAAAAAGGTAAATCGAAACGTAAGGCATAAAGAAAGTGCGTATTGTAAGTTTTGATGATAGAAAAGTAATTATTTACAGGAGAGTATTTTAACTTCTAAAAGAAAATTTAATTATGTAAGGTGATTAAAGTGATTAGAAGGTTATCTGATCGAAAATGTAGAGTGGGTAGTGTGATGATGAAATGAACACAAAAAAGGTTTCTAAAATGATTACTATCATAATAACAATCAGCCTACTACAAGCATGTAGTTTTTTTGAAAAAAAGATAGAATATGAGCCATTTGTCAAAGCTTTGGATGAAGGTGATATGAAAAAGGTTATGTCCGCTAGTGATGATGGATATGCCTATGTGAAACAAAGAGGTATATATAGTACATATGAGCAAAAGGAAGATGGAGAGCATAGTAAGACAATTCGTCAAACTACGGAAGGTGTATATAATACAAAAGATAAAAGTTTATATGGAGAGGCGATACAAACAGTTACGACTGATATAGAAAAAGACAAGGGAAAAAGGACAAATGAGAATTATAAAAAAGAAACTATTTATAGTACTCATGTTAAGTATGAAAATGGACAGGTGAAAAGTTCGGATTCAAATCTAGATGTTTCATACGTAAACTTAATTGTAGATCGTTTAAATGGGATAGGGAAACTAAAAATGAAGCCTGAAGATGATATGAAAAAGTTTGATCAGCCTAATTCAGTGGGATATCGACTAACTGAATCTGAATTTAAAAATATTATTAATAATAAATTAAAGATACAATACGATGAATTTGATGGAGCAACAATCGTATTGTACCTGGATGCCCCAAATAATCCAAAACAAATTTTGCAAATGAGGATAGATATAGATTTTAAAGAAAAGAATGAGGATGGAAAATTAATAGAAAATATGTTCCAAATAATAACGTATTTTAATAGAAAACAGGATAATAACCAAGATGCGAGACAGGAATATTTAAAATACAAGGCGCAGTACAACAAAAGAGATTGTTAAGAGTTGCGATGAAAATAAAAAGGTATAAAATCAGTGACTAAGAAAATTGCATCTTTATTTTGGTAATATACTATAGTTCGGGGAAAGGTGGAGTTAACAAATGTGGAACATAAAAGAAGAAGATTTAGATGAATTTAGAATTACATGTAGAAATCGTTTAAGCCCATAACGCTCCATGGTGTTTATACTTGGCGCAACTGTTTATAGTTCATTATTCATGCTTTTTATTTTGGGAGCATTAGTTAAATTTGGCTGGGGTTACTATCCAAATCTCTTTGACAAAATAATTGTTTGTATTGAATTAGTTTTATATACCTTGCAAGTAATCTTTTTAATTCTATATCTATTTCCAAAAGTTCGTTTTAAATGTCAAAGGTTGCAAGCGCTTGTGATATTATTATGTACATTTCAGCTGGGAACTATAGGATTCACATTGTTTATACTTCCAGCAATTTCAAATTATTCGATTGATCAAATTACATTATTGTATGTGGGTTTATTGTTTCTAGGAGCAGTTTTTGTTCATCTGGTGACAACAATTGATACCTTTAAACAAGCAGAGAGTGGAGCATTTAGTATGGATGAAAGGACAGCTTCATTTTTTAGTAAAACAAAAAACAACGTAATGATTGGTGTTACGGTATATGCACTAATCCTTCTTATTTTAATTTATTTTCATAATGATTATGAAATAGAGATATTAGCAGGGTATATAGCAGGAACTCTTGTAATGTACGCGGTAGCCATAGGTGCAGCTGAATTCCAATTATTAGCCTATTGTAGATTTAAGTTTCCGTCATTTTATATTTCGTGGGAAGAGCACGAAAAGGAACGTCAGAAAAGACTAAAGCTTTATGAAGAAAAGGAAAAAAAAACAAGCCAAAGAAATAAAATAAGTTTTGATTTCTGAAAATTCGAACGGAATATATAAACAATTAAGGATTGTATAAAAATCGATGCTATTAAAAATTAAAGTATCTTCAATATAATCTGTATGAGTTAATAAATACCGGTAAGTAAAGGTGAACTATATTACTATCAAAATGGGAATGTAATGAACCTAAAAATGCCTAGAGAAATCAAGGGGGTGTCAGTATGAAGTTAAAGAAGAAAGCTAGGATGATGATAGTTCTGTTAATAGTATCAAGTTTATTAAGTGGATGTAGTTTTGGGGAGACGAAGATAGATTATAAGCCATTTGTCAAAGCTTTGGATGAAGGTGACATGAGAAAGGTTATGTCTGCGAGTGATGATGGGTATGCGTATGTGAAACAAAGAGGTATATATAGTACATATGAACAAAAGGAAGATGGAGAGCATAGAAAAACAATCTATCAAACTTCGGAAGGGATATATAATACGAAAGATAAAAGTTTATATGGAAGTACAACACAAGCGGTTACTTCAGCAGTAGACAGCAAAGATAATAAAAAAGAAGGTGTTTATCGTACTAATATTATGTATAAAAATGGACAGGTGAAAAGTCCGGATTCAAATCTGGATGTTTCATACGTAAACTTAATTGTTGATCGTTTAAAAGGAATAGGGAAACTAAAGATGAAGCCCGGAGATGATATAAAAAAGTTTGATCAACCTAGTACAGTTGGATATAAACTAAATGAATCAGAGTTTCAGAGTATTGTTAATGATAAGTTGAAAATACAATATGATGAATATGATGGTGGATCGATTGTACTGCATATAGATTCTAAAGATAGTTCAGAGCAGATATTGGAGGTAAGTATTGTAATAAATTATAAGAAGCGAAATGATGAAGGTAAGTTAGTAGAATATATATCACAAATACACACATCTTTTGATAGTCACCAAGGTAATAACCAAGATGTGAAACAGGAATATATTGATTTTAAAGCAAAGTATAATGAGACGCAGTAATATTTAGAAGGGCATTTGTACGGAAAGATAATAGCGACATAAGTGTGATAAATGTTTCATAAATATTTCTATTTGTAGTGGAAAGAAATTGAGTATAAATATGTAGCCCCAGTTGCTGGAGTAGATGCAACTGGGGCGTTTATCTGTCTAAATTTAGCTTGAATACATGACATGTTTTAGTTAGGGGCACGGCTTTACAAGTAGTTTCTCCATCTTCATAATAACGGTGTGAGTTATTTTGTAATTTGCTTGTATTACTAAGTTACGACTATTTCCTCTTATAGAGTACTTCTTATTATCGATACATCGTCCACATCCCAATGTCTTTAAATCCTAGTCGTTTATAAATTCGTCCAGCAGCTGGATTGTTATAAAATAAACAAAGTGTTCGGCCTTCTTTCGTAAAGTCTTGAATCATTTTTTGTAATATGAGTGAAGCAAATCCATTTCCACGATAATTCGGGTGTGTACATACACCAACTACCATAGCGGATAATGAATTTTCAGCGGAAGTAGAGGCGGATGCGATGATTGCACCGTCTTTTTCAATATAATATGTACGTCCTGTATTTGTTTCAATAGATTGTCGTAAAATTTTTTCTGATTCATGAGCAGTTCGGAATTCAGTGATGCTACTTCTTAATTGCATAATTCGATCTACATCATCTATTGATGCAAGCTTAATCGTTTCATGAATAGGCGTGTCAGGTAAGTTGTTGCCATTTAGACATTCACAAAAATACATATCACTTTTGACACCTAGTTGAATAGCAGGAGAAGTTTCAAATTTTTTTACGATAGTTGACTTACCAGATAGTTTAAGCGGCTTATACGCTGAAAGAAGTGCCTCATAATCAGTGGTAACAAAGTCTTCTTTACTATATAGTATAAATGAATCGTGGAATCGGAGTAAAATTGATTTTAATGTTCCATCCTCTTTAAATACTCCCCATAATTCTTGAAAATCTGTGTCATAACCGAAAGCTTCAATATCTCCAATAATAAACAAGTTAAGGGCTGCTTCTTCTTTTAGGTAAGGGAATACTTGTTCATGATCTTTCTTTGTTAATTTTCGCATCATAACGAATCGACCTCTTTTTTATTTTTCTAAATATTACAACTTAAGTTTTTTGAAATCAATATTAAATTTTATGTTTAGTTCACAAACTTTCGGAAAAACTAGGAAAGATATGACAAAGGAGGTTATGAACGGTGGATCATCCAATTCAAGGGTTAATGAAAGCAGCAATGGAAAATTTAAAAGAAATGGTTGATGTAAATACGATTGTTGGAGAGCCTGTTCAAACGGCTGACGGTGGTGTGGTGTTAACGGTTTCTAAAGTAGCGTTCGGTTTTGGAGCAGGAGGTTCTGATTTCCAAACGAATGATGGACAAAGAGCGAACGGTAACGCTGCATTTGGTGGCGGTAGCGCGGGTGGTGTTTCTATTACACCAGTAGCATTTCTTGTGGTGAATAAAGATGGAGTAAATATTCTTCATCTACAAAATGCGACACATTTAGCAGAAAAAATGATTGAATTAGCTCCACAAACAATTGATAAAATTCAATCGATGTTCCAAAAAGAAGAAAAGAAAGAGGGAAATCATCATCCTCAAAACCCTGATGAAATCCTTTAAAAACGCCTGCTCATGAGCAGGCGTTTTTTCTTGTAATCACTATGTAATAAAACACATGAAATTGTAAATAGTTTTTGAAGTTTTTTCTATGTTTCTAAAATTTTTCATGTTAAAATATGCTATAGAATTGAAACATATAAAACGAAGGTGGCTAGGTGCTTTGTCTGGAGGATCTGACCAAGTAAAGAATATGATATATATTAATGGTAATCGTCGAGGTCATTGTTTTATTACATCAGGAATTACGTTTAAAGAGTTTGCGAGTAACATCCCTTCACCGCTTCATCAAGTGTTGCTTTTGAAGCACAACTTTGAATGGACGGATTTTCATTATCATACTTTATTTGAATATGTTGAGGAAGAAAATATACATAAGTTAATTCAAGCAGAGATTGATGAATTTGATGAATTTTGTTGGGTAGATTTTGATGATGCAAGCGATTTAGATGAATTAGAGCCGAAAGAAATTGCAGAATTATTATATTTGGCTCACAAAAAAGAACCACTTGCAAGAACATTCTTTCCGCTGTTGAAAAATCGATTTGTTTATTTTTCACATGATGACGGATGGTACAACAAAGTGTATTATCGTAGAATTGCTGATTTTGTAGGAATGTTAAGTAAAGTCATTCCGTATAAACTCGGTGCTTTCGGTAAGAAACGTTTTTCTTTCTTCCAAAAATCAAAAATTTTCCCAGCAATTTCAAAAGAATTGATCATGGGACTGATTCCACTAATGGAAGATGGTCTTTACATAGATCTAGCAGGGAAGATTGAGTCAAGAAGAGGTCTTGAAATTCCGGTATATGTAGTTGGTTCGTATGAAAGTACGGATGAGGTGTTAGATAATATCGATGAATTGAAAGAGGAAGCAACAGAAACAGGTTGGCTCATTTTTGATAAGAAAGAACAAGAGTGGCAATGGGTTGTTGACTAAGAAAACTTGGCGTATGAAGTCAAGTTTTCTTGTCATTTGAAAGGAGTACAAATGAAGAAATATTATACAATTGTGGGTATTATAAGTATTATTCTCGTGGCAATATTACTTATAACTTGTCCGAAAGAATCAGATTTTAAAGTGTATGTAGAGGATAAGTATGCGTTGAATTGTAATGAGAGTAGTTTTGAATGCACGCAAAATGTAGATGGTAAAAAAGAAAAACTACAATTTGAAAGTACAGATGCACGAAATGGTGTATTCTTTATGACTGTAAAGCAAACATTTAAAACAGAAGCTGGTGTTTCAAAAGAATATAGCGGAGTAGGAATGTTTGGTACATTTCTTTTTGTTTCAGAGAAGACTTTCTAGTAATAGAAGGTCTTTTTTTTATGCTTATGTTCATATAGATGAAGTAAGACAAGCATAGGAGGGATAGCGATGAAGAACACATGTATCGTTTGCGGTGGTGAGGAGTTTTTTTCCTCAACGTTATATGCACGTACGAAACAAGATTGGGCATATGCACCAAACATGTATCGATTTGAAAAAGTATTTATTGAGCATCGAGATGAAGAAAATTATCCAGTGTTTCAAGAAATTACAGCGAAACATTGTTGTGGATGCGGTCATATTATGTTGTATCATGAATGAACACACCAAGTATAACTTGGTGTGTTTTTTTAAAACGCTGACAAAGCAAGCGGATAAAGTAAAGTAAATAAAACAGAAAAACTACCAAAACCAATTGCTGTATATCCAAGTGTTCTTGCTCCGAAATTGACAGCTAATAGGCCAACTAAAATTGCTAGGGAGCCGAGCGTAACTGGATAAAAAGCAATGGAGAATAACGAAAGAAATAAAGCGACATAGCCTACCATTGTGCCGGTATTTGTACCTTCTATCTCATTTGCAATTTCTTTACGCTTATGTCTAATTGGAATGCCAGCTGGTGATATTTCAGCAGCATACTCTTCGTTTTTTTCACCACTTTTAAAATGATGATTTCTCTTTCTTCGCATGTACATCCCTCTCTTTCAATTGGGTGTATCTATAGTATCTTTCAAAATGAGAAGAGCATGAGTATGAGTTAAACCCAAGTAAAGCAAAAATTGGAGAATACGCATTCCATCGTTAACATATCCATCTCCTATTGAAGATAAAGTGTGGGATTTTTTTCACTAGGACTGATTATCAGCCAGCAACAATTGGATTTTTATGAGCAGTTCTCTCCCATTAACTGATCCGCATCCATTGAATTTTGAGGAAGGTGTCTTACTGCAAGCGGGATAAAACAGGAATTTTGGAAAATGATGTAGAATGAAATGAATGATAATACGTGAAGGTAGGGGAATGTATGACGAAATTTAATTGGCACGAGTCAGCGGAGAAGAAATGGGATAGTAGCGCAGAGTTTTGGAATCAAAATAGTCAGGAAATGTGGGACAGTGGTAGCAGAAGTACAATTATTCCGTTTTTTGAACAATACGTGAAGAAAGAAGCACAAGTGCTCGATGTTGGTTGTGGTGATGGCTACGGTACATATAAATTAAGTCGCGCAGGCTATAAAGCAGTGGGAGTAGATTTATCGGAAGTGATGATTCAAAAAGGTAAGGAGCGCGGAGAAGGACCAAATTTATCTTTTATAAAAGGAGATCTTTCTGCATTACCATTTGAAAATGAGCAATTTGAATCAATTATGGCAATTAATTCTTTAGAATGGACGGAAGAGCCATTACGAGCGTTAAATGAAATAAAGCGTGTGTTAAAGAAAGATGGATATGCATGTATTGCAATTTTAGGACCGACAGCAAAGCCACGAGAGAATAGTTATCCTCGCTTGTACGGAAAAGACGTTGTTTGTAATACAATGATGCCTTGGGAATTTGAACAGTTAGCGAAAGAACAAGGTTTTAAAGTTGTAGATGGCATCGGCGTATATAAGCGCGGAGTAAATGAGAAGATGTTAGGTCAACTACCTACAGAGTTGCAACAATCGTTAACATTCTTATGGGTATTTATGTTAAAAAACGTATAAAGAAATGAAAGAATTTTTAGGAGGTAAATAAGTGCAGAAAATACAAAAAACTGATACAATATCATCAGAACCAATTAAAGGGGGACTAGGGTATATGACAACTACTACAACAGTGAAATCCGATATTGAAATCGCACAAGAAGCGAGTATGAAGAAGATTCAAGAAATTGCAGCTGATTTAAATATTTTAGAAGATGAATTAGAGCCATACGGGCATTATAAAGGTAAGTTATCTCTTGATATTTTTAAGCGCTTACAAGATGAGAAAGACGGTAAAGTTGTTTTAGTAACAGCAATTAACCCAACTCCAGCTGGAGAAGGTAAATCAACAGTAACAGTTGGTTTAGGTCAAGCTTTTAACAAAATTGGTAAGAAAACAGTAATTGCACTTCGTGAACCATCTCTTGGACCGACGATGGGATTAAAAGGTGGAGCAGCAGGTGGCGGTTTTTCACAAGTCGTACCAATGGAAGACATTAACCTTCACTTTACTGGAGATATCCATGCGATCACAACTGCCAATAACGCATTAGCAGCGTTTATTGATAATCATATCCAACAAGGAAACACACTTGGAATTGATACGCGTAAAATCGTTTGGAAACGCTGCGTTGACTTAAATGATCGTGCCCTTCGTAACGTAGTAATTGGTCTTGGTGGACCTGTACAAGGTGTACCACGTGAAGACGGTTTTGACATTACAGTAGCATCTGAAATTATGGCCGTGTTCTGCCTTGCAACAGATATTCAAGACTTAAAAGCACGTTTATCTCGCATCGTAGTTGCCTATAACTTTGCAAATCAACCTGTAACGGTTAAAGATTTAGGTGTAGAAGGTGCGTTAACACTATTATTAAAAGACGCATTAAAGCCGAACTTAGTACAAACGTTAGAAAATACACCAGCTATCATTCATGGCGGACCATTTGCGAATATCGCTCACGGTTGTAACAGTGTTATCGCTACAACAATGGCAGCAAAATTAGGTGATTATGTTATTACAGAAGCTGGATTCGGTGCTGATTTAGGCGCTGAGAAGTTTTTAGATATTAAAGCTCGTGCAGCTGGCATTAAACCAGAAGCAGTTGTTATTGTTGCGACGATTCGTGCGCTTAAAATGCATGGCGGCGTTGCAAAAGATCAATTAAAAGAAGAAAATGTAGATGCATTAGCAAAAGGTATGGAAAACTTACAGAAGCATGTTGAAACAATTCAAAGCTTCGGTGTGCCTTTCGTAATTGCAATTAATAAATTCATTACAGATACAGATGCAGAAGTTACATACTTACAAGAGTGGTGTAATGAGCGTGGCTATGCAGTATCCTTAACAGAAGTTTGGGAGAAAGGTGGCCAAGGCGGAGTTGACCTTGCTGAAAAAGTACTAAAAGAAATCGAAAAAGGTGAAAACAACTACGCACCACTTTATGAATTAGAATTACCATTAGAAGAAAAAATTCGTACAATTGCTCAAAAAGTATATGGCGCAAAAGATATTGAATTTGCTCCGAAAGCACGTAAGCAATTAGCTCAATATGAAGGAGAAGGTTGGAGTAACCTACCAGTTTGTATGGCGAAAACACAATACTCTCTTTCTGACGATGCAACAAAATTAGGTCGTCCATCTGACTTTATCGTTACAATTCGTGAGTTAAAACCATCTATCGGTGCAGGCTTTATCGTTGCGTTAACAGGTACAATGTTAACAATGCCAGGTCTTCCAAAACAACCAGCAGCACTTCAAATGGATGTAAATGAAGATGGAAAAGCAGTAGGTTTATTCTAAAAGGTTGTAATTCATCTCGTTTATCTGTAAACTATATATACATCAAGTGGCGCCTTTCCATCGAAAGGCGCCTGTTTTTTGGAGGAAATTATGTTTGATCCAACTGCTTTTGACAATTTAAAAGTAATCGTAGAAGGTGCTGTGTATGATTTTGATCTACATGGAGATATTCTTGTAACAGATCGAAAAGATATGATGGATCTTGCTTCATTAAGTCGTATATATCATATCTCATTTCAATTAACAGAACCGTTTGAACCATTAGTAGAAGCAACATTTTCATTATCTGTGGATGCAAAGAACTTGTCTGGTGAAATACTAGAAGTGCCTCAGTTTACACCAGGTTGTGAAATGAAGCTAGCATTTTCATTCCCGTTAGAACAACCAGAAGTAAAATGCGAAGAAATTGAAACATTAATGCGTTCTATATGGGGAAAAGAAAGAATGATTATGCAGAAAGTTTCATACGAATATAATAAGCAAGCGATTTCATATCATAATAAGGTAGAGGTTCTATTTCAAAAAGCGATTACAGAAGACCATGTTGATGATTTAATAGCTGTTATTTCACACATGATAGAAACGGTACGAACAATACAGCATTTTCTTCAAAAATAGAGATAAAGGAGAAAAACAAATGATAAAAGATATGCAACCATTTTTACAACAAGCTTGGGAGAAGGCTGGTTTTAAAGAGTTAACTGAAATTCAAAAACAAGCGATTCCAACTATTTTAGAAGGACAAGACGTTATAGCTGAATCTCCAACTGGAACAGGAAAAACATTAGCGTACTTATTACCACTTTTACATAAAATTAATCCTGAAGTAAAACAGCCACAAGTTGTTGTTTTAGCGCCAACACGTGAACTTGTAATGCAAATTCATGAAGAGGTTCAAAAGTTTACAGCAGGAACTGAAATTTCAGGTGCATCTTTAATTGGTGGTGCAGATATTAAGCGCCAAGTTGAAAAATTAAAGAAACACCCAAGAGTAATTGTCGGTTCACCAGGCCGTATTTTAGAATTAATTCGTATGAAAAAGCTAAAAATGCATGAAGTAAAAACAATTGTATTTGATGAGTTTGATCAAATTGTAAAGCAAAAAATGATGGGCGCAGTGCAAGATGTAATTAAATCAACGATGCGCGATCGTCAATTAGTATTCTTCTCGGCGACAATGACAAAAGCGGCAGAAGATGCGGCACGTGATTTAGCAGTGGAACCACAATTAGTACGTGTAACACGTGCAGAATCAAAAAGCTTAGTTGAGCATACGTATATCATTTGTGAGCGACGCGAAAAAAATGATTACGTAAGAAGAATTATGCATATGGGCGATGTAAAAGCAGTTGCTTTCTTAAACGATCCATTCCGTTTAGATGAAATTACAGAGAAATTGAAATTCCGTAAAATGAAAGCGGCGGCTCTTCATGCAGAAGCAAGTAAACAAGAGCGCGAAGCGACAATGCGTGCTTTCCGCGGAGGGAAATTAGAAATTCTACTTGCTACTGATATTGCAGCGCGCGGTATCGATATTGACGATTTAACACATGTAATTCATCTAGAGTTACCAGACACAGTAGACCAATATATTCACCGCTCAGGACGTACTGGACGTATGGGTAAAGAAGGAACTGTCGTATCTCTTGTAACTCCACAAGAAGAGCGCAAATTACTGCAATTTGCGAAAAAACTAGGCATCGTATTTACGAAGCAAGAAATGTTCAAAGGATCATTCGTAGAAACGAAACCGAAAGCACCAAAGAAAAAGAAACCAGCATTTACTGGGAAGAAAAAGCCTAGATAAATGATGGAGAAGGCGTAACTATTTGTAGTTACGTCTTTTTTGTTTGTAAACAAGTGATAATGGGAATTGTATTAGTGTTTTTAATGTGCCTATCATATATATGCTTCTACTGGGAGTATCGAAAAAAGGGTAGTTTATTTATTTGGTTTATACGAGGAAATAATATAAAAAAGTCGAATATTAAAATGATGTGAAATAATAAAAAGAAGGTACATATATGGATAGGAAATTAGGAATGTTTTTGAATACGAAATATATTGAAGTAAACGAAGGAATAAAAAAGGCGAGAGAATGGGGGTTAGAATATATTCAATTATATGCTATGAATCCGACTTTCAACTTAGCTAACATCTCAAAGATACAATGGAATACATTAAAAGAAAACTTATCTTTTAATGAGATTCAAGTCCCGTCATTAGCAATTAGCTTTGGAGAAAATGGAATAATAGGAACTGAAGCTGAATGTGTAATAGAGAGTTTTAAATATATTACTGATAAAGGGTTAAGGTTAGGAGCTAACATAGTAACAGCCCATATTGGGGAAATCCCTGATGATGAAAATAGTGAGTACTATGATAAAATGCTACGTGTTTGTAATGAAATAGGGGACTTAGCGTTCAGATTTGGAGGATTCTTCGCCATTGAGACGGGATCTGAAAAAGCAATAGTATTAAAACGATTTTTAGAAACTGCAAACTCGAAAGGACTAGCTGTTAACTTTGACCCAGCAAATTTAATAAGTGATGTAAATGAAAATCCGGGAGAAGGTTTATTACTATTAAAAGATTATATAGTACAAACTCATATTAAAGATTGTAAAGAAGTGAAAAGTGATCGTTCAACTAAGTATATAGAAGTCGCAGCAGGGAATGGTGAAGTAGATTTCGATATATTCTTCAAAGTATTAGATAAAATTGGATTCGACGGATATAACATGATTGAAAGAAATGATTATTTTGATGAACTGGATGGGATGAGTCAGTCGATAAATTTTGCAAAGAAGTACATACCAACTCAAAAGGAATAACGATAGTATTTGTAGAAAGCTACATAGAATATAAAAACCATTAGGGGGAAATGTAATGATCCATAAAGTAGGACAAATTATGTTATATGTAAATAATCAAGATGAGGCAGTAAATTTTTGGACGGAGAAGGTAGGGTTTCATGTAGTTGCAGAGGAAGATAATAAGCAAGGAATGAGATGGATTGAAATCGCTCCGAAAAGCGGTGCGGAAACGAGCATTATATTACATAATAAAGAAGTTATTTCGAAAATGAGCCCAGAATTGAATCTTGGTACACCGTCTTTAATGTTCTTCTCAGAAAATCTTGATCAACTATATACAGATTTAACAAATAAAAATGTTACTGTTGGAGAAATGGTAACTATGCCTTCTGGTAAAGTGTTTAACTTTGCTGATAGCGAAGGGAATTATTTTGCGGTTATGGAGAAGAACCAATAATAATATTGCTATGTGAAAATCCCCCTCAAATATATTTGAGGGGGATTAAATTTTTGAAGTGGATTTTTCATTAGAGAGTTGTTTAATAAAAAATACTCCTTTTTCAATAGCTGTCTCAATATAGCCAACGATTTGATCAAACGTAAATACTTGTAAGTCTTCATGCAAATGTTGCTTTGGATACAACATATCTTCAAAAAGATACTTTCGAAAAGCTAAAACGTTTTCTTTAGAAACCTCTTCAATATCCACAATGTGAGCCTCTTGATTGAGAAGAGAGAAAAGCTGTTGTTCTTGATCGTAATGATGAAGCAACTTTGCATTTAACAATTTAAAATCGTTATAGTACAGGGGTGCGATAGTTTCGTCATTCTCTATTCTATTTTTTAGCCAAGGTAGAAAAAATCCACTTAGCCAATTATCATCGGCAATGAGGTGGGTATAATAGCCTAAAATAAATGGGGAATCTATATGTGATTCATATTTATGAAAAAATGAATCATAATCTATTCTTCTCGTATAGTTCTTCGTTGTACCGGCATAAAAATGTGAGGTTCCTTTTTCTTTTTTTGAATGAACAGCATCAGGGGCTACAGCTCCAAGTAAGAAAGAAGTCTTATCGTGAATTGATAGTTTCTCAGCAATACCACTAGCGATAATAACATGCATAATTCGTGATCCCATGAATGCCACCTCTGTTTCCAGTATTCATTTCAGGAAGAGGACTAAACAGTTAGTATTACTTTCCCTGTACTTTTTCTACTTTCGACCCATTCATGTGCTTTCCCTGCATTTTGAAGTGGAAAAGATTTCGTAGCCTTAATTTGTAAACGTCCGTCACGCAAATAACGGAAAACTTCATTTGCAGTTTCTTGGAGCAGTTCAGGACGCTTTTTTCGTGTGGTTCCAAAGCTAAAACCGAGTATAGAGCGGCAACTTGCATGTAAATCTTTCGTTTGAAAGTTACCAATTTCACCGCTAGCATTACCGAAATGAACGAGGCGACCGTAATAAGCAAGGCAGTTTAAACTTCTTTCAGAAACCGTTCCAGAAATAGAGTCTAAAATTACATCAACCCCTTCACCATTTGTCAGTTCATTGACTTTCTCTACAAAATCTTCATCTTGATGACAAATAACATAATCAGCTCCAGCATCTAAAGCAATTTCTTTTTTTGCTTCACTTCCGACAGTGCCTATAACTGTTCCAGCCTCTAATAGTTTAGCAAGTTGAATAGCAGTAGTGCCAATTCCGCCAGCAGCCGCATGAATGAGTACAGATTCACCTTGTTGAAGCCTTGCAACATTTGCGAGTAAATTATAGCTTGTAAAAGATACGATTGGACAAGCGGCTGCAGTTTGAAAGTCAACTTCATGGGGTAATACGAAAGTAAGATTTTCATTTGCAACAACGTATTCTGCGTAAGATCCATTTTGAGGAAAAGCAATGACACGTTGTCCAGGGTGAATATTTTTCACATGAGAACCGACACGTTCTACAATACCAGTGGCATCTATACCTGGAATAAAAGGTGTGCTTTATTTCCTTTTTTACCATAACGTGATTTAATATCAGCGAAATTTACACTAGTAGCAACAACGCGAATTAAAACTTGATCTTCTGAAATAGCCGGTATATCCAAATCTGTATATTTCATCACTTCAGGACCACCGAACGACGTTACAACGATAGCTTTCATCATATATCCTCCTAAATTTGACTATATAAATTATTTTAAATCTTTATCAGAAATTGGAAAATTATATAATAGTTATGTGTGGTTATAAGTGAAGCTTATGAACTCAATGAATCATAATATTAATTTATATAAAAAAACTTTAAAAAAATCGAACGAAATATGAATTACCTGCCAATATATAGTGTAAGACAAAGGAGGGCTGGAATATGAAGGGTGAAATAGATTACGCACATTTAATCCAATTAACTTTATCAGGAAATAAAGAAGCATATAGCAAGTTGTATGATAAAACGATTCAAGAAATATATAAAACAGCACATTTTTTAATAGAGGATAAAACGGATGTAGATGATGTCGTTCAAGAAATATACATACAACTATATGAATCGCTTCGTAAGTATGATAGCGAGAAGCCATTTCGTCCTTGGCTAATTGGACTTGCGATTAAACAAATACACTCTTATAGAAGAAAGAGGTGGATGCGACTACGAATTATAAAAAAAGCAGAAGAGCAAAGAAAGTCAGTGCAAATTGATTTTTCTAACGATGTTGTAAGTAAAATATCAAACCAAAAACTAATTGAACTCATTCATAAATTACCGTATAAATTGAAACAAGTTATTATCTTAAGATACTTACACGATTATTCACAAGAAGAAGTAGCACAAATATTACATATTCCAATTGGTACTGTGAAATCTAGAATTCATGCGGCATTAAAGAAACTACGTCAAAAAGAGCAAGTAGAAGAAATCTTTTTAGGAGAGGTAGGGAATGTGAAATGAGTTTAGATTGTAGAGTTAGGGAATCTATACAAGAAGAAGCAAAAGGTATTGTTGCCCCGCCGGATTTAAAAGAAAAAGTAATCGTACAAATAAAAATGAAGCACGGGCGGAGTAAGAGGAAGAAACGCCTTATCGCAGGAGTACTTGCAGCAGCTCTTTTAATCCCGACGACTGGTTTTGCGTATCAATCTATTATGGCGGATGGTATATACGGATCTTTCGAGAATTTAAAAAAACATGCCGGAACGATGACATTAGAGGCGTATATGCGTTTTAGTGCAAAATTATCAGAGGCGAAAGATGAAATGGATACGAAGGAATATGAAGAGTTTACAAAAGAACTAAAAAAATTAACAAATGCAAAACTTACGTACGGAGATTCGAACGGTAATATTGATTATGATCAATTATCACCAGCAAAAAGAGAAGAAATGAAAAAGGTAAGTATGGGTCTTCAGCCATACTTTGATAAATTAAATGGTCATAAGTCTAGTAAAGAAGTATTAACACAAAAAGAGTTTGACCGTTATGTGGAAGCTTTAATGACATATGAAATCGTACAAGTGAAGACAAAATCAACTGGTGGGATGAAAGTAGAAGAAGTACCTGAGGCGTACAAAGAAAGATTTATTAAAGCAGAGCAGTTTATGGAATATGTAAATGAAAAGGTGCAATAATTAGAAAAGCTCATAGCCTTAGCTTTGAGCTTTTTTATTGAAACAAAAAAGAGTGTTCAATTATACTTTTTCATATTTGCATTATCTTTTTGTATAAAACAATCTAAAAGGGAATAACCAGCTATTAAACTAATTATCGTAACAAAAGTTGTATTTATTAGAATAATATTAACTAAATAAGGTAGGTATTCTGCAAGTGGTGAAAAGAGTAGTGCTGGGGAAAAGGAAATGAATAGTGTAGGCACTGTAATAGCAATAAATTTATCCGGTTGAAAGCTCCAGTTTTGTTTACTTGTTTCGCGATTAATAGATTGAAGGAATCGTAATAAAATGCCAACTATAAGAGGGAAGAGTGTAAAGTAGAATAATCTTGGATAAACGTTAAAGTTCACTTGCGTGTCTGTATCTAAATAAAATTGAATTTTTACTCCTACAAATAATAATAAGACGATAAATAATGTAAAGCAGAGGTATAGCATCACTTTTTGCATTATATTCCACCATCCTTTACTCAAAATATATTCAAAAAAAGAAGAGATATACAATAACTACTGTTGTATATCTCTTCTTTTACTGTTAGTTAATAGTGGAGTTTGCTTTTTCTTGCTTCGTGAAATAATCAATAATGCCCATTGCACTAATTTCTATATCTAGATGTAAAATATTATAAACGGAATGATCTGATGGAACGTTTAACTTTGTAAGATGAGAAGATATTTTATCCATTAACAAAGTTTGTAAAGCTTTAGTCGCTTCATCGAAATCATTATACTTTTCAAAGACTTCCTTACCAGTCTGAACGAAAATAGGTAGCCAATATTCCAGTTGATTGTATACTTCTGTAACATGAGAGGATGCGCCGTAATGACCGAAATAAATAGTATCTACATCCATACTTTGAATATGATTTTTAGAAGCAATCATCGCATCTGGTTGAAATTGTGAAGGGGACGTTGATGGTAGATACAGTTCTACACCAACGTTTGCGAGTTCTCTATAATAAATTCCAATTGTATCACCAGTGAAAATCCCGTTTGTTAATGAATCGTGAATGCTAATATGGTGCTTCGCATGTCCTGGTGTATCGTAAAATGTAAGGGTGCGGTCTTTTGCAATTTTTAACGTATCACCATGTTGTACAATACGAACACGTTCTTCTTCTATAGGAAGAATTGGATCAAATAGTTTATCAAAATCTTCTTTGTATACAGCTTTTGCACCTAAAATGAGTTTTGTTGGGTCAATCATATGACGAGCACCGCGAGAATGCACATATAAAGTAGCATTTGGGCACTTTTCCATCATTAAACCAGCAGCCCCTGCGTGATCTAAATGAACGTGTGTAACGATAATGTTTTTAACTGCGTTTAAATCAATATGTAATTGTTGTAAGCCTTCTAAAATATACGGAAGAGAAGGGGCTGCACAAGTTTCAATTAAAGTAATATCGTCACCTAATAAAACGTACGTACCAGTTCGTTCATTATGTTGTAAATCGAAATCATCAATCAGATATAGGTGAGAAGATAATTGCTCTACTTTTTTCATATTTACCACTCCTTATATACTTCATGTTTCTATTATACGCTAAAATAGAAAAAAGGCAGAAAACGAAGCTCGTCTTCTGCCTTTTTGTAATATTATTATTTCGTTTGTTGTTTATTAATAGACATAATGAACAGTCCAACAATCCCGCCTACTAATGGAAGCATAATCTCTCCTGCTAAATTAAAGTAGGAGCTTAAGAATAAACCATTTACATCGATTACCCAGCCAGTAACATACAATAACATCATATATAGTACGAAATAAAACTCGCGATTTGAAATCGTTTCATGTTGTGCAGTTTTCATAATGGACACCATCCTTTTCTTTTATAATGGAATATAAACTGTCACATTTTGTTCACATTTCAATTGTAAAACTTTCCATCATAAAAGTCTAGTAGTATGTGTCGAATTTTGAACGAAAATAAAGCGCTATCATTATATCTTATAAGTACGTAATAAGAGATGTATATTCACGAATGTAGTATAGTATAAACATAGAATGATAGTGAAGAGAGGGGCAAAGACAATGACAGTTTATGGTTTTTCAGCTAAAACAATTACCGGTGAAGAAAAATCGTTAAAAGATTACGAAGGAAAAGCACTTCTTATTGTAAATGTAGCTAGTAAATGTGGTTTCACACCGCAATATAAAGGATTACAAGAGGTGTATGATAAATATAAAGACCAAGGACTTGAAATACTCGGATTCCCTTGTAACCAATTCGGAGGACAAGAACCAGGTACAGAAGCGGACATTACTAGTTTTTGTGAATTAAACTACGGTGTAAACTTCCCAATGTTTGCAAAGGTTGATGTGAAAGGTGATAAGGCTCATCCTTTATATACATACATGACAGAACAAGCACCAGGTTTACTCGGTATGAAAGCAGTGAAATGGAATTTTACGAAGTTTTTAATCGGAAAAGACGGGAAAGTAGTAGGGCGTTTTGCGCCGCAGACGAAGCCGGTAGATTTAGAGGTTGAGATTGAGAAGGTACTTGGAGAATAATTAGGAGTTTCACTTTATTAAAAAACGTCTCAAAGAACAATGTAGTTCTTTGAGACGTTTTCTTTAAACTCACATTTTCAAGATTAAATTACTGTATCAAAGCCATCTGATTTAGGTAGAGAAGCTGCTTTTTTCATAAGCACTTCCCATAAGTGTACGGATTTCTTCCATTCTGCTGCAACCTGCCCCTGTTTATACATAGCATTCTCATAACTGGCAGTAAGTTGTTGCATATCGGCCGAGTTGTAAAGTGTATCGATATGGAGAGCGTATTCTCGGAATGTTTGACTTTCACCCCGTGGCATGCCAATTCTCGCAAATTGTTTTAAAAGTGCACCGTAAGCTTTTTGATAAACAGCATCATTTTTTCGGTATTTATAGAAATGAATAATAAGAAATGTCCTCCATATCATTCTAGTGGTGAAGAGAATGTATCCCATAATACTAATTAGTATCGTAGAGAGGAATACGTACCACCAAGAAAAACTAGTTTGAGAATTTGTGACCTTTTTAGTAGAAGCTTCTTCTGTATTTTTTATTAAACTTTTAAGTTTTGCTTCATTATTTCGTTGTTGTATTTGCGTGTTATTAGAATTATTTGTTTCGCTATTTTGTGAAATAGGAGCAGGCGTATTATTTATAAAATTATAGGGATTAGTAAATCCTTTTGTTGGTTCGAATGGAATCCATCCGTATCCTGGGAAATATACTTCGACCCAAGAGTGTGCGTTATCGTTCGTGATTGTATAAACATCCTCACCTTCTGCAGAGGCAAGTGTATTGTCAAGAGTTCCTTCTGTATAGCCTTTTACCCAGCGAGCAGGAATCCCGGCAGAACGAAGTAGTACAATCATAGACGTCGAAAAATTATTACAGTAGCCGCTTTTTGTATCGAAAAGGAATTGATCTACATAATCTTGGCTTTTGGCAGGGAATAAGACATTCGTTGATTCGTATGTAAAAGAGTTGTCTGTGAAGTAATTTTCAATAGCTAATACTTTATCATATCGGTTGTCTTTATCATTTGTAAGATTGACAGCCAAGTCTTTTACGCGCTGTGGTAATGACTTGGGAAGTTGTGTGTACTTTGTCATAAAATAAGGATTTGTTTCTTGACCTTCATTTGTTTTTACTAGCTTTCAAGTTTTCTATGGAAAACTCAGGGATCTCATATGTTACTTTATACGAATGTAAAGTAGTAGAAGAGTCTCCATTCATTGTATAAATTTTTTCTGAAAACGGGTCAACACTGTATGATACATCAGAAGCAGCCTCAACTGATACTAATCCTGCTGGATAGGTAAGGTGAGGGTAACTTTTTTGCATGGTAATTGTTGCCTCAGTCGTTTTCATTTTTGTATTTTGTTCGTACCAGCTTACGACGTCGTTTTTATTTTTAAAAGAAATCTTTTTCGGATTTTCAGAAATTTCCCAGCCTTTTCCTGTATAAAAATCTTTTGTTTCTACTCTCCAATATTGTTTGTTTTGCGTTCGTGCTGTGAAAACAACTGTAGGATCCGCCTTAAAAGGACCGCCTAATCGCGAGTCATCTAAACCATACCCAATTGTAGAAATTTTTTGTTCTTTACTTGCTTCAGATGTGTTGAATTTTAAAAAATCCATTGGGTTTGGCCATTGAGGGCCAAATTTTGGAGCAAAGTATGCAATGGTTGCTAATAATACGATAAATATTGTAAGTGGTCTAAGTAATTTTGAGATTTCTCTAGCATAATTTTGTAAGTGTTCACGTTCTTTTATTCGTTCTACTTGAAGAAGACTAAGCATAAAAAAGCCGATGACAACAGTACGAATAATAGCGTAGTTTGCATTGTATAAATGTAAGTTATGAAAAGTTGCGATATAAATAATAGTCAATACAAGGAATAGAAACCCACGTTTTTTATGAATAATCCAAAATGAAGTGAAAGAACTCAAAAACCAAAATGAGAGAAAAAATAAAACCGTCGGAAAAACTGGAGAAATATCTAGTAAATTCCCTTGGAAAAACAGGGAGGAATTTCGAAACATATCAGAAAAGAATGTTGTTAGCCAAGATGGATTTATAAAAGCATTTTTATAATATAGGGAATGAATGATAAATAAGACTGTGACAATTTTTATAGGAATCTGCCACCTCGTTTGAAAAAAAGAGAGAGCGAAGCAAATTCCTATAAATGTTACGAAAATATCTAATCTACCTACATTTGTAATACCTATAAGAGGTCTTAGCCATTCTAGTAAAAGAAGAAATACACATGCATGCATGAAGAATCTGTTCGTATCCCACTTGTATTTTGCTTGTAATATCATCATTTGTTCACCTCAAAAAACACGTTTGTATACCGGTTTTCATAAACCGTGTTTACAAATATTTGTCGTTTTTTTAGAGTTTCTAGTATACTGAGTTCTCGGTGTGAAAGTTGATTCGCTTTTTCTTTCACGACAAAAACCATACATTTTCTATTTCTTATAGCAGCACAATCAGCCGCCTTTTGAATATCGGGAGAAAGATTACTGGTCACGAGTATAACCGTGACGGGCTCATAAATTTTTCTTAGTTCCATGTCTACACTCTGGGAGAGCGGGAATACACTGTCTGCTTGTACTTTTGCTAAATGACAAAGGATTTGTTGTAACTGCGTATCTCCATTGTCTAAAGGGAAAATAGTTTGTTCTTTTCCGATAGACACGAATGATGCTGGTGAATTTTGTTTCAAGACAGCCCTTACGATAGAGGCAGTAAATGTGACGACTGATTCGAATAGAGGAGACTCGGTTCTGTCTATGAATATCATGATATTATGGCTGCGCTGTTGTTCAAACTCTTTTGTCATAATATTGTTTGTTCGTGCAGTTGCTTTCCAATCGATCCATGAAAAGCGATCGCCAGGTTTATAGTCTCTGACACCGACCGAGATTGTAGAGTCTTTTGCTGAATTTATATTTGCTGAAAGCGCTCCTTGTTCGAAATGATTTTCCAATTGTCGATACGCTATATCTACATACTGGGGATAGACTAAAAATGTATTTGGAACTGAAAAAGTTACTTCTTTCTCCATCATGCCGAATAAATCGCCAGTTTTGACACGAACGCTTGAAAAAGTGTGCTCGCCTCTAGGGATTGTGTCAATAACATATTGAAACGAAATATTTCGTTTCAATCCTGGGAAGAGTACTACCTTATTCATCTTTATTTGTTTACAACTTATAAATTGTGGTGGCAGTTCATCTTCTATAACTAAATAAAGTAAGGGAAAAGGAAATTTTCTTTTTATTGTAATCGTGCTTACAAATTGTTCTCCTACTACATATCCATTTTGGTTTGTTATTCGCTTTACTTCAGCGTCCCGTAAAGCGTAGAAGGGGAGTAGTAGTGAATAAAGAGCAATGGGAATTATGCTGTAAAATAAAAACCAACTGACAAACCCTCCTTGAAACATAGCGTACACAAATGTTAAGACTAGGCATAAAGGGAGTAGCAATAACTTCATAACGTGATATAGCGCTCGCAGCATTCGTTTCATCAAGGGTTCATCGCCCTTTGAGTAGGCACGGTAGTTCGTGCAACGATTTTTGCGATAACTTGTTCGCCAGTTATTCCTTCAAATTTTGCTTCCATTTTTAGAATGAGCCTATGCGCTAAAACGTAAGGAGCTAAAAGTTTAACATCGTCTGGAATAACATAATTTCTGCCATGGATAAATGCATAAGCTTGTGAAGCTTTCATTAAAGCAATTGAGCCACGTGGACTTGCACCTAGCTGTATAGAACTGTACGTACGAGTCTGATTAACAAGCTTTACAATGTAATGCTTAATTGCTTTGTCCATACTTACTACCCGTACGCTTTGTTGTAAATAAAGTAATTCTTCTATTGTAGTAATGGTCTGTAATTGAGAGAGTGGATTTGTTTTTTCCATCCGGTTTAAAATTTCAAATTCTTCTTCTGGTGTAGGATATCCCATTTTTAGTTTCAATAAGAAACGATCGAGCTGAGCTTCTGGTAGAGAATATGTTCCTTCATATTCGACCGGATTTTGTGTAGCCATGACAAAGAACGGCTTTGGTAAAGGTCTTGTAATACCATCTATTGTAATATTGCCTTCTTCCATACATTCAAGTAAAGCAGATTGTGTCTTTGGAGATGTACGATTAATTTCATCAGCAAGTACAAAATTCCCCATAATTGGTCCAGGCTTGAACTCAAATTGGAGCTCTTTCGGATTATAAATAGAAACTCCTGTTACATCTGACGGCAATAAATCAGGTGTAAATTGAATTCGCTTATAATCAGCATCAATGGATTTAGAAAGAGCACGTACTAGCATTGTTTTCCCGACACCAGGAACATCTTCTAATAGCACATGACCTTCAGCTAAGAGAGCTGTCAAAGCTAAGATTGTTTCTTTTCGTTTTCCGACCATTATTTTTTCTAATATTATTGATTATTTTTTCTACAATGGGATGTAATGAATCAAGCTGGGGCATCGTAATCCTCCTAATGTTATTATCGTTTTCTAATCTATTTAGCGGAAAATAGAATGTATCCATCTAATTGCGGCCAGTAAAGATTTTATCTTTAATTCTAAGAATATTCAGATTATTTATTCTGATTACATCTAGTATAATTGTTTCCGTAACTTAGGGCAATATGGTAAATAATGATTTCTCGTTTTATATGAAATATGTCTTACTATACAATAGTATAGTTGGAGGAAAATAAATTCCTTACAGGCAATAAAACCATGGGGATGATTTGTATCGTGGACGAAGTTGGTGAATTTAGAGATGAAGATTAGGAAAGTAATTGAGGAATCACTGAGTACTAATTTATACTCAATTTTCTTTTATGATGATAAAATTTATATTATATATTATTATATTATATTTATATAAAATTTTAAGGGGGGATATTGTGGAGAATGCAAAATGGACTACAATTAAAGTTATTTTAATAAATATGTTATTTCAAACGTTTGGATTGGGAATTATTACTTTTATTGTGTATAAAATTATTAAAGAAATTTACGGCATAGACTTGTTGTCATTAATGCAAGGAATTCTTAAGCCAATCCGTTTAGAATTGATAGTTTTGAGTGTATCACTGATTATAATTAGAGAATTTTACAAACGGTATAGATTTCATCAATCATTAGATCATTTGTACAGTATTAGTAGAGATTTTGAAAATCCAAAAGCTGTTTTCGAATGGAGTATTGTATATATAAATGGTGAAATTGATTTGCTAAAATTAAAAGTGGATATATTAAAGTCTTTTTCACCGATTCCAATAATAGTTCTATTTATTGGAGGTGTATTTGAAAAAAGTAAAATTATTGATTTAAATACTTATGGTATTGCTTCTCTTATTTTAATACTACTTTATTTTGGTTGGCTAATGACTATTTTTAGTGAATTTTCAACTCTAAGAAGAAAGCTTGCGTATTATGAACAACATTTAATTATGGTTGAAAATAAAAACTTATTTGATAAAAAACTGAGAAATCCTAGAGATTTCAGTGGGAAGTATGCAATTTACGAAGACAATAAAATAAAGTAGGGAAATGAATATAACAATATATCTATTCAATTTTTCCGCAATATTTATGTATTGATGAAGTGAAATGTTCTAGGTTACTGCACATTTAATCTTGATTATAGTAGACTTCAACTTTATTACTTAACTCATAATCATTATAAATGAATAATTATTTCCATTTTAATAATTGAGGAATAGAATAATTTTCAAAGAGTGTTAGAAAATCTTTAATTCCTTCCAACAATGAGGTTTTTCTAGATCCATTCTTTCCAGTTATAATTAGACGTTTAGATGTATGAACATCAATAGGGATTGAAAAATTTTCATGGTGTCTTATTTTATTGATTTGAGTTTCTTGTATGAAATGCTTGTTCATGGTCATGCCTCCTATATTTAAAATCCCAAGGTATTAATACATACATTTTATAAAAATAGGGAAAAGCCAGACCATAATGACCAGCTTGACTTGCTTAATTGATTAAACACTTAGTAGCATCTAATATAGTTTTACCTGAAATAGTAGACAAGATCTGTTGAAATCGCATTGGATCTTAACTTTATCATATCTTTTTAAAAATTTGATTTTTATTATGTTTTTTGGAAAGCCTTCTTCCAATCTTCTGCTGATGAGTCTCAATATTAAAAGAAGTAAAATACCAATTCTAGAATAAATATATTATTATCAAATGTTTAACCGAAATAAGTTTTGAAAAAATATCAAAAATTTTCTCGATGTGCTTAAAAAGAAAAACGCAGGAATTTCTCCTACGTTTTTTCTTTTGCAAAATAGTCGATACCTCAAAATAGCATTCTCCTAATAATTAAGATTAACCATAATCTTCACAACGGAACACAAGATTTTCTCACAAACTTATTTTCTACTGAATTTTTGACAATCTCTTGAACTGTGCGAAATGTCACATCTGTATTTTACAACCTCTCTTATAGTAAGGGTATGTAAGAGAGACGTATTAAAGGAGTGAACAGTATGAAGAAAAAAACTTCAGCACTAATGAGACGTTTAAAATATTTTTCGCCAATAGATCGTTATAACGATAATCATACACAAGAAACATATGAAGATCGCGAATGGGAAAATGTGTACAGAAAGCGTTGGCAGCATGATAAAGTAATTCGTTCTACACACGGCGTGAACTGTACTGGTTCATGTAGCTGGAATATATATGTGAAAGATGGAATTGTAACTTGGGAAGGGCAGGAGCTTAACTATCCGACTACAGGTCCTGATATGCCAGATTTTGAACCGCGAGGATGCCCACGTGGAGCAAGTTTTTCTTGGTACATTTATAGTCCACTTCGTGTGAAATACCCGTATGTACGTGGTGTTCTTTGGAATATGTGGCAAGAAGAATTGCAAAATAACGAGTCACCATTAGAGGCTTGGAAAAGCATTGTGGAAAACCGTGAAAAGGCACGTACGTATAAGCAGGCGCGTGGTAAAGGGGGATTCATTCGTGCGAATTGGGATGAAGTGTTACAACTCGTTTCAGCTTCATTACTGTACACAGTAATGAAATACGGTCCAGACCGAAATGTTGGCTTTTCACCAATTCCAGCTATGTCGATGTTAAGTCATGCTGCTGGTAGTCGCTTTATGCAACTTATGGGTGGACCGATGCTTAGCTTCTATGATTGGTATGCGGATTTACCACCAGCTTCTCCTCAAATTTGGGGTGATCAAACAGATGTACCAGAAAGTAGTGACTGGTATAACTCTGGTTACATTATGACATGGGGTTCAAATGTACCAATGACGAGAACACCAGATGCACACTTTTTAGCAGAGGTTCGATATAAAGGAACGAAAGTCGTTTCTGTCAGTCCTGATTTCGCTGAATCAACAAAGTTTGCGGATGATTGGATTAGTGTGAAACAAGGTACAGACGGTGCACTTGCGATGGCAATGGGACACGTAATCTTACAAGAATTTTACGTGGATAATCAAGTGGAATATTTCACAAAGTATGCGAAGCAATATACTGATTTTCCTTTCTTTGTCACATTGAAACAAAAAGGAGATCAATTCGTTGCTGATCGGTTCTTAAATGCTTCTGATATTGGACGAGAAACGAAGTTAGGGGAATGGAAACCTGTTCTTTGGAACGAGAATACGAATGATTTTGCAACACCTCACGGCACAATGGGGTCACGTTGGGATAATGAAAAGAAATGGAACTTGCGTTTAGAAGATGAAGAAACAGGTGAAAAGATTGATCCACGTCTTTCTTTACTTGGAATGGAAGAAGCGATTGGAACTGTACAAATTCCGTACTTCTCTGATGATGGAAACAAAGTATTAGAACGTACAATTCCAGTGAAAAAGGTTATGACAGAAGAGGGCGAATTGTTCGTTACAACTGTATACGACTTAACGTTAGCAAATTACGGTGTGAACCGAGGGCTTGGCGGACAAGAACCGAAAGACTTCAATGATGATATACCGTTTACACCTGCATGGCAAGAGAAAATGACAGGAGTAAAACGTGAGCTTATTATTCAAATCGCTCGTGAGTTCGCACAAAATGCTGTTGATACGAATGGTCGCTCAATGATAATTGTCGGAGCGGGTATTAACCATTGGTTTAACTCTGATACGATTTATCGCGCCGTTTTAAATCTTGTTCTTCTCGTTGGAGCACAAGGTGTAAACGGCGGTGGTTGGGCTCATTATGTTGGTCAAGAAAAATTAAGACCAGCAGAAGGATGGCAAACAATCGCGATGGCAAAAGATTGGCAAGGTCCACCGAAATTACAAAACGGTACATCCTTCTTCTATTTCGTAACAGATCAATGGCGTTATGAAGATACACCTGTTGGACATTTAGCATCACCAGTTGAAGGTAACTCTCGTTATCAACATCACGGTGATTACAACGTATTAGCTGCACGACTTGGCTGGTTACCTTCTTATCCAACATTCGAGAAAAATGGAATTGAATTATATAAAGAGGCTGTTGCTGCTGGTGCAACAACGCAAGAAGAAATCGGAAAATATGTTGCACAAAAATTAAAAGAAAAAGAACTGAAATTTGCGATTGAAGATCCAGATAACAAAAACAACTTCCCGCGCAACTTATTCGTATGGCGTGCGAATTTAATTTCGAGTTCTGGTAAAGGACATGAATATTTCTTAAAACATTTATTAGGTACAACAAACGGGTTAATGAATGACGACAGTGATTCATTACGACCAGAAGAAATAAAGTGGCATGAAGAAGCGCCAGAAGGGAAGCTTGATTTACTCATTAATTTAGATTTCCGTATGGCTGGAACAGCACTGTATTCTGATATCGTCTTACCTGCTTCAACTTGGTACGAAAAACACGATTTAAGCAGTACAGATATGCATCCATTTGTACATCCATTTAATCCGGCAATCGGTTCACCGTGGGAAGCGCGCTCTGACTGGGATATTTTCACTTCTCTTTCTAAAGCAGTGTCTGATTTAGCGAAGAAAATCGATCTTGAACCAATGAAAGAAGTTGTGGCAACACCGCTTCTTCATGATACACCGCAAGAATTAGCGCAACCACTTGGCAAGATTAAAGATTGGAGTAAAGGTGAATGTGAACCAATCCCAGGTAAAACGATGCCACAAATTCACGTTGTTGAAAGGGATTATAAAACGATTTATGACAAAATGACTGCGCTTGGACCAAATGCCGGAAAACAACCGATTGGTACGAAAGGGATCTCTTGGTCAGCAGAAAAAGAGTATGAGCAATTAAAGAGCAAATTAGGAGTCGTTCGAACGGATTCTATCGCGAAAGGTTGTCCAGACATCAAAGAAGCAATCAATGCTGCTGAAGCGGTATTAACACTATCTTCTACAACAAACGGTCATATGGCAGTAAAAGCATGGGAAGCACTTGAAAAACAAACAGATTTAAAACTACGTGATTTAGCAGAAGAACGTGAAGAAGAATGCTTTACATTCGAACAAATTACAGCACAACCGAAAACAGTAATTACTTCTCCGGCCTTTACAGGTTCAGAAAAAGGTGGACGACGTTACTCACCGTTTACAACAAATGTGGAACGTCTCATCCCTTGGAGAACGATAACTGGTCGACAATCTTTCTACTTAGACCATGACATGATGAAAGAATTTGGTGAAACGATGGCAACATTTAAACCAATTCTGCAACATAAACCGTTCCGTAAATCACGACCTGAAGTAGAAGGGAAAGAAATTACATTAAACTATTTAACACCGCATAATAAGTGGTCGATTCATAGTATGTACTTCGATTCATTACCGATGTTAACGCTATTTAGAGGTGGTCCAACTGTTTGGATGAATAAAGAGGACGCTGCTGAAGCGGGTGTTGCAGATAATGATTGGATTGAGTGCTTTAATCGTAACGGTGTTGTTGTAGCGCGTGCTGTTGTAACGCACCGTATACCGAGAGGAATGGCATTTATGCATCATGCGCAAGATCGTCACATTAACGTACCTGGTACGAAATTAACAAGTAATCGCGGGGGAACGCATAATAGTCCAACTCGAATTCACGTAAAACCGACACATATGATTGGTGGATATGGTCAATTAAGTTATGGATTTAACTATTATGGTCCAACTGGGAACCAGCGTGATTTAAATGTTGTAATCCGTAAACTGAAGGAGGTAGATTGGCTTGAAGATTAAAGCACAAGTCGGAATGGTAATGAACCTAGATAAATGCATCGGCTGTCATACTTGTAGCGTAACATGCAAAAACACCTGGACAAATCGTCCAGGTGCTGAATATATGTATTTCAATAACGTAGAAACGAAACCAGGTATTGGTTATCCGAAACAATGGGAAGATCAGGAGAAATATAAAGGCGGCTGGGAATTGAAAAATGGTGAAATTCAGCTAAAATCCGGTTCGAAAATGAAACGTCTTATGAATATTTTCCACAATCCAGATCAACCAACGATTGATGATTACTTTGAACCTTGGAACTATGATTATGAAACGTTAACAAATAGTCCGCAGCGTAAGCATCAGCCAGTTGCTCGTCCGAAATCAGCAATTACAGGCGAATTTATCGACAAAATTGAATGGGGTCCAAACTGGGAAGATGACTTAGCAGGTGGACATATAACTGGATTGCAAGATCCAAACGTAAAGAAAATGGAAGAAGAAATTAAAACAGATTTTGAAAACGTCTTTATGATGTATTTACCACGCATATGTGAACATTGTATGAATCCATCTTGCGTATCATCTTGTCCATCTGGTGCGATGTATAAACGTGAAGAAGATGGAATTGTTCTTGTAGATCAAAATGCATGTCGCGCATGGAGATTCTGCGTATCATCTTGTCCATATAAAAAAGTGTATTTTAACTGGCAAACGAATAAAGCTGAAAAATGTACAATGTGCTTCCCACGTATTGAAGCTGGTATGCCAACAATTTGTTCAGAAACATGTGTAGGACGTATCAGGTATATTGGAGTAATGCTATATGACGCTGATAAAGTAAAAGAAGCAGCTTCTGTTGAAGACGAAAAAGATTTATATGAATCTCAGCTTACTGTTTTCCTAGATCCAAATGATCCAGAAATAGCAGCTGAAGCGAAAAAACAAGGCATTCCTGAAGAATGGATTAAAGCAGCACAACAGTCACCTATCTATAAAATGATTATCGATTGGAAAATTGCTCTGCCTCTTCACCCGGAGTATCGTACAATGCCGATGGTTTGGTATATCCCTCCGCTTAGCCCAATTATGAACATGGTGGAAGGGAAAGGTAGTAACTGGCAAGCAGAAGAGGTTTTCCCTGCAATTGATAATATGCGTATTCCAATTCAATATTTAGCGAATTTACTCACTGCAGGGGATGAATCACACATTCGTCTTACATTGAAAAAAATGGCTGTTATGCGAACATATATGAGAGCACTGCAAATTAATAAAGAGCCAAATGAAGCTGTATTAAAAGAACTTGGTTTAACGAAACAGGATGTAGAAGATATGTATCGTCTTCTTGCCATTGCAAAATATAAAGATCGCTTCGTTATCCCGACATCTCACCGTGAACAAGTGGCAGATTTATATAGCGAACAAGGAAGCTGTGGTTTATCATTCACAGGTGGTCCAGGCTCTTGTATGACAATTTCTTAAATAAAGGGGGCAGAAAATTATGAGACAAAGTTTACAAACAGCTTTTTCTTGTTCTTCTTTTCTTCTCTCCTATCCTGAACTAGGGTGGAGAGAAGCTGTAACTGAATTGCAAGAAGAGGTTGAAACAATAAAACAGGAAGACGTTAAAGCGTCACTTACAGCCTTTATAAAGCAAGTGCTAAATAAAACGAATGATCAACTCATTGATAGTTACGTATATACATTCGATTTTGGTAAGAAAACAAATATGTATCTTACTTATATGAACACTGGTGAACAAAGAGAAAGAGGTATTGAATTACTGGAGTTAAAACAGCATTATAAAAAATCTGGTTTTGAAGTAACAGATAAAGAATTACCTGATTATTTACCGCTATTGCTTGAGTTCTTTGCAAATGCAAATGAGATAGACAGTGAACCAATTATGAGTAAATACACGGAGAATATACAAGCGTTACACGTTCAATTAAAAGAAGCAGACAGTATGTATGAACCAATTCTTGCGGCTGTTCTACTCGCTATCGAAACATGGGGTGTACAGACAAATTAGAAAGGAGAGTTGTTAAAATGATGGATCAATTTCTATGGGTATTGTTTCCCTATATCATTTTTGCAATCTTTATCGGTGGACATATTTTTAGATACAACTATGATCAATTTGGATGGACATCAAAATCTAGTGAACTATTAGAAAAGAAGATGCTCCGGGTCGGGAGTCTATTATTCCACTTTGGGATCATGTTCGTAATTGGCGGTCATGTTATGGGAATTTTAATTCCAGAAGCTGTATACCGTTCAATAGGTATCTCTGAGCATATGTATCATGTAGTAGCAATTAGTTTCGGACTTCCGGCAGGTGTTGCTTCTATTATCGGTTTAATTATATTAACGTACCGCCGCGTAACTGTAAAACGTATCATTGCAACGAGTACAAAGGGAGATTATATTGCGCTTATTTTATTACTTATCGTAATGCTAGCAGGACTTTCTTCAACATTTTTAAATATCGATTCAAAAGGATTTGATTATCGTACAACGATTGGCCCTTGGTTCCGAAGTCTCTTTATTTTCCAACCGAAAGTTGAATATATGATGGAAGTACCAATATGGTTTAAAATTCACATTCTCGCAGGGATGGGGCTTTTCGCAGTGTGGCCATTTACAAGACTTGTACATGTATTTAGTGCCCCAATTAAATATGTAAGCCGTAGTTATGTGATTTACAGAAGACGTATTCCTAATGAGTTGAAAAAATAATACTGCTGTAAACGGATAGGAGCTAATGGTTAAAACGAAACGAGGTCTAATATGGAAGGCCTCGTTTTTGTTTACATAGGGAATAAACGTTAATAAGTAGTTTAAATTGAAAAAAGATTAGCATCTAAATAAGATGCTAATCAATGCTACAAACAGAAGCAGAGCAATCTTCACAAGCAATTTCACATTTTAAAAATTGTAAATCGTGGATTGTAATCTTTCCTTTATGAATTGAAATTGTACCTTGCTTTTTTAATTCATTTAACATTCGATTTACACTTTCACGTGAAGTTGCACAGAAATTAGCGAGTTCTTGATTCGTTAATGGTAAATCGATGAGAATACCATTTTCTTTTAATACACCGTAACTATTTGTCATTCGTATAAGAGTAGAGTACAGGGCACCTTTTTTGCCGTGTAATACTAAATCTCGGAACTTCGTTTGCATTCTTCTTAAATGTTCACTAATCCATTTCATAAATTCAAATACAAGAGCGGGTTTTTGGAGTAATGCTTTTTCTAACGCTTCACGTTTTATTACACCTACTTCAACATCTTCAAGACATTTTGAGTTTAATAAATATTTTGCATTATCCGTGAACAATGTTAATTCTCCAATAATGTCATATTCCGAACAAATTCGAAGTGTTAATTCTTGTCCGTCAGCACTAAGTTTACTAATTTGTACTTTTCCTGAGTGAATGATATAGAGTTCTGTTGCCTCCATACCTTCTTGAAAAATAAAACTACCTTTTTTTATCTGCATTTTATATTCAACAGATGCAAGTAATTCTTTTAAATCTTGAGATAATGTCATACTGTTTGCCACAGTGATCACCTTTCTTCTTATAAGCAATACATTTCCTATTTTGAGTGTAAGTATGATGAAAATGCAAGAGCTATTTAAAAATAAATTGAAATTTCAATGACCGTAAGGAGGAGTGGCTAAAGATGTGAACAAAATGCGAACGGATTTGTGAAAAATTTTTGAATGGGGAAAGTGATGTGAGAAAAGTCACATTGAATATGTAGCTTCTTTTTTATAATGAAGGCAAATAAAAAAATGAAAGCTTACTAAGGATTGCAGCAGAAAAGAAGGGATATAGATGCACGAGAACATGAAAGATTCTTTAAAGCGGCCACTTCAAGATTTACGCATTTCAGTTATTGATCGTTGTAATTTTAGGTGCACATATTGTATGCCTGCTGAAGTGTTCGGACCTGATTATGCTTTTTTACAGGAAGAGTGTTTATTAACATTTAATGAAATAGAAAGGTTAGCGAGATTATTTATAAGTATGGGAGTTAATAAAATTAGGCTTACTGGCGGTGAACCTTTATTGCGTAAAGACTTACCGAAATTAATTGCAAGACTTACAAATCTAGAAGGCTTAAAAGACATCGGACTCACAACAAACGGAATTCATTTAGCAAAACAAGCTAAGGCGCTAAAAGACGCGGGATTAAAACGTGTAAATATTAGTTTAGATGCGATAGAGGACCATGTCTTCAAAAAAATTAACGGAAGAAATGTAAGTACAAAACCTGTACTGAAAGGAATAGAAGCAGCAAATGCTGCTGGATTAGAAGTAAAGGTAAATATGGTCGTAAAAAAAGGGATGAATGATAGTCAAATTCTTCATATGGCTCGTTATTTTAAAGAAAAAGAAATTCAGCTCCGTTTCATTGAGTTTATGGATGTAGGCAGTACAAACGGATGGAATTTTGAAGAAGTCATTACGAAGGAACAATTAATAGAGAAAATTAATCGTGTATATCCAATTGAGCCCGCTCAGCCTCGTTATTTTGGAGAGGTTGCGAAATTGTATCGATATGTAGGGAGTAATGCAGAAGTTGGATTTATTACTTCTGTTTCTGAGTCATTTTGTTCTTCTTGTACGAGAGCTCGTATTTCGGCAGACGGCAAGTTTTTCACGTGCCTATTTGGAGCGAAAGGAACGGATTTGCGAACGCTTCTTCGAGAAAATATTTCTGATGCATCACTATTAAAAATTTTAAATGATACATGGCGATATAGAACAGATCGATATTCAGATGAAAGAACGGTTGAAAGTACAAGTAAACGTCCAAAAGTTGAAATGTCTTACATTGGTGGATAGTGAAAGGAGGATTTCTTATGCAAGAGCGTTATTCAAGACAAGTGTTGTTTTCTGGAATTGGTGAAATGGGACAAAGAAAAATAAGAGAAAAGCATGTGCTCCTAATCGGTGCGGGTGCGCTAGGAGCTGCGAATGCAGAAGCACTTGCTAGGATGGGAATTGGGAAATTGACAATTGCTGATCGTGACTACGTCGAATGGAGTAATTTACAGCGGCAGCAGTTATATACAGAAGAAGATGCGCAGCAGTGTAAACCAAAAGCAATTGCAGCAGCAGAACATGTAAGAAAGATTAATTCTGAAGTGGAAATTGTACCAGTTGTAACAGATGTCACAATGCGAGAAATAGAAGAGTTAACAAAAGATGTGGATCTCATATTAGATGCGACTGACAATTTCGATACGCGTCTACTTATAAATGACATTTCACAAAAAGAAAATATACCTTGGATATATGGCGGATGCATTGGGAGTTACGGTGTAACGTATACAATTCTTCCTGGGAAAACACCATGTTTTCGCTGTCTAATGGATCATCCTATGGGCGGTGCAACATGCGATACAGCCGGAATCATTCAGCCAGCTGTACAAATGGTTGTTGCTCACCAAGTTACAGAGGCGATGAAAATATTGGTGGATGATTATGAATCATTAAGAGGGACAATGTTATCATTTGATATTTGGAACAATCAATATCTCTCATTAAAAGTAAATAGACAGAAGAAAAATACATGTCCATCTTGTGGAAATACACGCACGTATCCAAGTTTAACATTTGAAGCACAGATGAAAACGGAAGTGCTATGTGGACGGAATACGGTTCAAATCCGTCCAGGGATAAAACGTGTTCTTCATTTAGAGGAAGTTCAAAAACGATTACAAAAAAGTGTACTTGTCCAAAAAACGCCTTACTTACTATCATTTCTAATTGATGAATATCGTTTCGTTTTATTTACAGACGGTAGGGCATTTATTCATGGAACAAATGATGTGAAAATAGCAAAACGATTATACGCAAAATATATAGGATGAACAGAAAGAGAGTTGCCCCTTATTAAAACGAGGTGAAAAAAGAATGTTAGAAAAACGTATACCAATTCCAGTGGCAGAAGCAGTTGCACGTGTAATGGAATATGCTTACCAAGGTGAAATAGAAAAGGTTTCTCTTATAGAAAGCTACGGTAGAACACTTGGAGAAGATGTTATTGCAGATCATGATGTTCCGCATTTTGATCGCTCTCCGTACGACGGGTTTGCGATTCGAGCGGAAGATACAAAAGAAGCGAGTAGTAGTAACCCCATTCAGTTTGAAGTAATTGGCGAAATTGGAGCAGGCTTTGTTTTTACAGAAGAAGTGAAAGCATTTCAAGCTGTCCGTATTATGACAGGTGCCGCAATTCCGGAAGGGTGTAATGCGGTTGTTATGTTAGAGCTAACGGAAGGATTTGAAGAAAACGAAAAGATTTATATGGTATTAAAACGCTCTTTCTCTTCTGGCGATAACATTTCTCTTAAAGGAGAAGATGTAAACCAAAATAGCATCCTTGTGAAAAAAGGGACTGTTATTAATCCTGGAGTTGCAGCGCTTCTTGCTACGTTTGGTTATAGTACGGTATATGTTGTAAAACAGCCAGTCATTGGAATTGTAACGACAGGAAGCGAACTGCTTGAAGTACATGAACAATTAAAGCTAGGAAAGATTCGAAATAGTAACTCTTATATGATTGCTGCTCAAATTGAACGAGCCGGCGGAGTTGTACAGTATTATGGGCAATTCGCTGACGATTTAGAGACGTGTTATAACACTGTAAAAAAAGCGATGAAAGAAGTCGATATTTTAATTACAACTGGTGGCGTTTCGGTAGGAGATTATGACTATTTACCTGCTATTCATAAGAGGTTACAAGCTAATGTACTTTTTAACAAAATAGCGATGCGACCAGGAAGTGTGACAACTGTAGCTGAGGTAGAAGGAAAACTACTATTTGGTTTATCTGGTAATCCTTCTGCTTGCTATGTCGGTTGTGAATTATTTGTTCGGCCAGTTATTCGAACATACTTGTATAAGAAAAATCCGCACGTATTTCGTGCAGAGGCAATATTACAAAAAGACTTTCCGAAAGCAAATCCATTTACTCGATTTGTAAGAGGGAAAGTGGAAATTGTAGATGGAACATTGCAAGCTATACCAGTTGGTTTAGATAAATCTAGTGCAATTTCTTCACTTGCAGAGGCGAACGCATTTATCGTCCTGCCGGGAGGAACGAGAGGATTTGAAGCAGGAATAACTGTTTCGGTACTGTTATTAGAATCAAACGCTGGAAGTGAGTGGCCTTGGGAAGAACCACTTCGATCATACAAATAATAGAAAAATAGATTACTAACTTATACAAAGATAAGAGGTGCAAAATGATACAAACGTATTATGAAGTAATTGATACACCTATTTCAATTGAGGAAGTTACAAACAAAGTAATTCGTCGTGAGTGTGGCGCAGTTACTACTTTCGTTGGTACTGTTAGAGAATTTACGAAAGGACGTCGTACGCTACATTTAGAGTATGTAGCATATAAAACAATGGCAGAAAAACAACTTGAGAGAATTGGTACTGAAGTAGGAGAGAGGTGGCCTGGGACATTTGTCGCCATTACACATCGCATTGGTACATTACAAATTTCTGATCTTGCTGTTGTCGTCGCTGTTTCTACACCACACCGGAAAGCAGCCTATGAGGCGAACGAATATATTATGGAGCGTATAAAACAAATCGTTCCAATTTGGAAGAAAGAATTTTGGGAAGATGGTGAATCATGGATTGGTGATCAGTTAGAGAATGTAGCATATGAGAATGGTGAGCCTGAAGAGGAGATGAGAATATGATTGAAGTACTATTATTTGCACATTTACAAGAAGAAGTAAGTAAGCCAGCATTACAAATCGATTGTGAAAATATTACAGTTGCTGAACTAAAGAAGGTACTCATTAAGAAATACAACGTAGCGATTTCAAATGAAATCATGGTAGCTATAAATGAAGAGTATGCAAATGAGAATGACATCATTCAAACTGGTGATACTGTGGCGATGATTCCGCCAGTAAGTGGTGGTTGATTCTTTTCGACCTAATCATGTTACGACGTGATTAGGCTGGAGAGAATGAATATAACTATGCATACATAGGAGGGAACAGGATGAAAAGTCCTAATTTTCAATTAAGCTTACAAACTTCTAATCTAATTATAGGTTTTATGGTATGGGTCATTTTATCATCATTAATGCCTTATATTAAAGTGGATATCCCATTAACTGCGGGGCAAATTTCTATGGTCACAGCAGTACCCGTTATTTTAGGTTCTGTTCTTCGCATTCCAATTGGTTATTGGACAAATCGTTTCGGAGCAAGAAAATTATTCTTTATTAGTTTTATTCTATTATTACTTCCTGTCTTTTATATTAGTGTTGCCAATTCTATGATGGATTTAATTATTGGTGGATTATTTGTAGGAATCGGTGGTGCTGTATTCTCTGTAGGAGTAACTTCTTTACCAAAATACTTTCCGAAAGAGAGTCATGGTTTTGTAAATGGTATTTACGGTGTCGGTAACGCCGGAACAGCAATTACTTCATTTTTAGCGCCTGTTATCGCAACTTCAGTTGGCTGGAGAACGACAGTACAATGTTATTTAGTTTTACTTGCAGCATTTGCACTTATGAACTTTTTATTAGGTGATCGTAAGGAGAAAAAGGTGAATACACCATTAATGGAACAAATAAAAGGTGTATATAAAAATGAGAAACTTTGGTTTTTATGTATCTTTTACTTTTTAACATTCGGATCATTTGTCGCATTTACAGTATACTTACCAAACTTTTTAGTATCTCACTTCGGATTAGAGAAAGTAGATGCTGGTATGCGAACTGCAGGATTCATCGTACTCGCAACAATTATGCGTCCGATTGGTGGTTGGCTCGGCGATAAGTTTAATCCATTTAAAATATTAATCTTCGTATTTATCGGTTTAACACTTTCAGGTATTATTTTATCATTCATGCCTAGTATGAACGTGTATACATTTGGTTGCTTACTAGTCGCATTTTGTGCAGGCATTGGTAATGGTACAATCTTTAAACTCGTTCCAATGTACTTCTCAGAACAAGCAGGTATTGTAAATGGACTCGTTTCAGCTTTAGGCGGACTAGGAGGGTTCTTCCCGCCCCTAATTTTAACATTACTATTCCAACTAACAGGCCATTATGCAATTGGATTTATGGCATTATCAGAAGTCGCACTTGCTTGTTTAATCATTACAGTGTGGATGTATAGTCAAGAAAAGCTGTTAGTG
Organism: Bacillus sp. 7_6_55CFAA_CT2; assembly: GCF_000238655.1. NCBI lineage: Bacteria > Bacillati > Bacillota > Bacilli > Caryophanales > Bacillaceae > Bacillus > Bacillus sp. 7_6_55CFAA_CT2. The sequence goes on from NZ_JH414709.1 coordinate 312,791, forward strand.
ATGTTAAAGAATCATTAATAAGGAAAAAGAACCATCCCAAAGTATTTTGGGATGGTTCTTTTAGTAATAGGCTTCAACATGTTTTTATTGATCTCTCAATAAACGCTTGTTTTCTATAAGAATGTGCTTTTAAAATGAAGATGTCAAAAGTTATTCAATTAAAGGGCAGATTAATTAAGGAAATCTTAAATCTATTCTAAAGATCGAACTCATTTTTAGAATGCAAATATTTAATTGAATCGGGATGTTTAGATGAAAAAAATATAAGTCCACTCAAGATAAACAAGTATCAGGTGTGTTAGGTAGTTTAAGCGACAAGTATAGGATTGATGCAAGTATCCTTCGCATAGTAACTGCATTATCAGATTTTTTTAGGGCCAAATTTTTTGGTAAGGTTAATGGATATTGTGAAAAAGTATACTTAAAATAAAGAAGATAGTTTAGGTCAATAAGATAAAATTATGAATTTGTATAAATAATCCATAATTTTCTTTATGAGTTATATTTGGTATGTTAAAGAAAAGAGAGGAGAGGGAAATGAAATAAGAATTTTTGATGCACATTTTCATATTATTGGTTTAAGTTTTTCTGATTATTGAGAATTGAAGGGGTTTTCCGACTGATTAAATGTGATTCATATTTAGTAAAGTGTTTAATCCAACTAAAATATATTTAGAATGAGGTTTTACATGTTTGTTTTTATTATACTAGACGTAATATTACCAATATTAATATTAATGCTAATTGGTGCAATCTTACAAAGAAAGTTCCAATTTAACTTAAAGCAGCTTTCTACACTTATTACTTATTGCTTAATGCCAGCGGCTGTATTTGTGAATATATATGATATTAGTATAGAGACAGGTTTGTTGCTCCAAATAATATACTATTTAATGCTTTATAGTCTGAGTCTAATCATAGTAAGTCATTTCATTTCAAAAACATTAAAGTTAGAAAAAGGAGAAAGTGCAGCTCTAAAAAATAGCATTTCGTTAATGAATTCCGGTAATTATGGGTTACCAGTAAGTCAATTGATTTTCAGTCACAATCCAGTGGGGGTTTCCATTCAGATTTTTATTGTGATTTTCCAGAATCTTTTAACTTATTCATATGGGATATATAACTTACTATCAGCAACAAAAACAATCGGAGGTATTATTCAATCATTTCTAAGACTGCCTGTATTTCATGCGCTCGTATTAGGGGTTCTCTTTCAATCTTTTAGAATTCAAATACCTAATTCTATCTTGCTACCTCTTAATCAGCTTGCGAATGGTTTTGTTGCAATAGCACTCATATTGCTAGGGGCGCAATTATCCAACATTAAACTTAATTTTTTCCATCGAGTCATAACATGGGCTTTAATTGGAAGGTTACTGATGGGACCATTATTAGCACTTGCTGTAATATACATACTAAACATCGATGGTATTGTTGCACAATCGTTATTTATTGCAAGTTCTTTTCCTACTTCAAGAAATACATCAACCATTGCTATGGAATATCAAATAGAGCCTGAATTACATGCACAAATCGTTTTATTTTCAACAATTTTCAGCATTATTACAGTAACTGTCGTTATTTATTTATCATATATTTTGTTTTGAATATACGTGCAAAAACGAAAAGATTTGAGGCGGTAAATGATGGACAGAAGTCCTATAGATATGAGAAGAAAGCAGTCTTTCATATATTGGGTGTCGTTTACAATTGTACCATGTTTCAAAATCTAGTGACTTAATTCAAAAAAAGAAACTTATTAGGGTTTATTTCGTATGGAAATCTTTAAAGTATTTACATATAGACTTGCGAAAAAAAGACACAATCTCGCTTATAATTAAAGTTATATGAGCTTAGGGTGATAGCGATGGGGTGGGAGTGTCAAGTAAGAATTTTATGCATAATTGCCACTAAGGGAGATGATTAAAAGTTGAGTAAACAGAATATCAGCACAATAGTTTCAGGAGATTTGATTGTTACCCATCTAATTGGCCAGATTAATACAGAGGATGTGTATGAATGGTTTAATGATTTTGAGCAGGTTTGTCAGCAATTTATTTCTGAGGGTCGGAAATACAAATTGTTGGTGGATAGAAAAGGGTATACCCCAAATCATTTTTCTGTTCAAAAAGTATGGAAAGATAAGTTCTTCAATGAAACCATTTTGAATCATAGTAAGGCAATTGCATTTCTTCTTGAAGAAGGAGAGATACTGAAGTATTTACAACAATCCAATACAAAAGAATCCGTGGAGTTTTTTGATGATTATGAACAAGCGCTAATTTGGTTGAATGAATATCCAATATAAAAACTGAATAGAAAGAGTTGCTCGTAATGTTACACTTGTCATGAAATTTATTTGTTTACAAGTTGCAAACACCATTTATTTTCTTCATAGATTGCTTGTGAAATAAAAGAACAGAACTACAATAAAAAGAACAAACGTCCCCTAAAAAACGTTTGTCCAAAGGTAATTACTATTTTAACTAAGAAATAGATTACAATTTATGTGTACGAGAAATCTTTTTTATAAGTTTAGGCAATATAGATGTTAGTTCTTGCTTCAAACGCTTCGTAAATGATGGATCTTTACCAGAAGTTGAAATAGTGACAACATATTCATTATTTCTTATAACGCCAGGTGTGTGAAAAGATGATTCTGTACCATCACTTACAACGTTAACCCACTGGAAATCATGAGCGGCCTGTTTGACCATCATATTTACAGCGTGTTGATTTGTAGCTGCATAAATAAGGTGAGCATCTTTAATATCATCATTACTAAAAGCTTTTTGCTTCCAAGTAATATAAGAAAGTTCCTTCATTTCCTCGCAAATTTCTGGGCTGACAACAGTGACGAAAGCGCCTGTATCTTTTAATCCAGACGCTTTTCGATATGCAATTTTACCTCCACCAATGATAACAACCACTTTATTTTGTAGATTAAACATAAGAGGGTACATGTTATACATATATGCATTCCTCCATTCGTTCTAACAATGTTAGTTTCATATATGTATCAAACTGAAGACAGTTACAAGTCGTAACATGATTGTATTTTTTTGTATGCAATTCAATTTTTTGAAGTAATAATCCGGTAAAGAGAAGGTATGGCATGACATATACATGGGACGCAGTCGATGTTATAGCCTTGAGCTCGGCAGTAAAAGAGGGAGTTCCTTTCGTTAAAAAGGAACAGGATACTGGCATACCAAGTTTTCGTTCGATAGCTGCTCCGATTTGTTGTAACTCATATATCGGTTGTGTATCACTACTGCCTCGTCCTACGAGTAAAATACTACTATTTTGCATTGGCATAGCTTCACGTATTCTTTTCACTACAAGTTCCACCATATGTGGATGTGTACTAAAAGGAGGTACAACTGAAAATGTTATTTGTGGATATTTCTTTTGTAGTTGTTCTATTTCAAAAGGAATATCACGTTTATAGTGAGCTGCTGCAAATAATAAAACAGGTACAATCATTATTTCAGTTACTCCCTCTATTATCGTTTCTGTAACTGCATCCGAAATAGTAGGTGTCGTTAGTTCTAGAAAAGCTATTTTTTGAATTCTTTCGTTTCGCTCTTTCATAACAGATTGAATAAATTGAATGAATTGTTCATTACCTTCTTGTAGCCGGCTCCCATGTCCAACATATACAATTCCTTTCATTGTCTCACCATGTCTTTCTTCATAAGAGTTTCTTGTAATTGATGATCTACGTTATGAAACCCAACTTTATTTGCATAGTATAAAGTTGGAACATCGGTATACGAGAATGGGAGAGTAAGAATATTGATAAAGCCAAGGCGTTTTATTTCTGCTAGAAACGTATCAATAGAAGCACGACCTTCAAATACAATGCTATCCCATGAGAATTCAGAAAGCATACGTGAATGAATTTCATCGAAGCGATGATCAATTGTGTACTCATGAGTCATCATATAGGAACCAGCACCAATTTTTTCTTGAATAACAGCAATTCGGTTAATGTTTCGTCCTAAATAAACTGTTGTATTGGAAGAGAACTCTGCTTGTTTACTTAGTAGCCCATATTGCATAAGTTTTTCTTGAGTGGCAACGTTCATATGTTGTAGTTGCGCTTGTAAAGAACGAATATCTTTTTGGTGTTTACTACATGATTGCATCAATATTTCTACACTTTCAGCTGAACAAAAAACAAGACGATTAACGTTAAAAATTTCATTGATTTGTTCAAGTGTTAATGTGTATTCTACCTTTTTGAAAGTAGGAATTTGATATATTTCTGCACCGGCTTCTTGTAACTTTTGCTTCATTGAACTTGTTTTATTCGTTGCAGATGCAAATAAAACTTTTTTCTCGTGTAATGGTTTACGTTCTTTCCAAGCGATCTGATCCCGTAAGGAAACGACATCACCAATAATTGTCATAGAAGGATTAGAAATATTTTCGTTTTTGACAATAGAAACAATGGTAGACAGTGTCCCTGTGACAACGCGCTGTTTACCAGTTGTACCCCATTCAATGACTGCTACTGGCGTATCTTCTTTTTTTTCTGCTTGTAGTAAGTTTTCACAAATTGTAGGTAAGTTTTCTATACCCATGTAGTAGGCAATTGTGTCGCTATTGTGAGATGAATTATATTTTCCATGGTCGGTTAAAGGACCTTTTGCATGTCCGGTTAATAAAGTGACGCTATTACTGTAGTCACGGTGGGTGAGGGGAATACCTGCATAGATACTAGCGGCGATGCTAGATGTAATACCTGGTACAATTTCATATGGAATATTTGCTGATGCTAAAGTCTCTGCTTCTTCACCAACACGGCCAAAAATAGATGGATCTCCGCCTTTTAAGCGGACTACGATTTTTCCCTCTTTCGCAAATTGAAGGAGGTGTGCGTTAATCATTTCTTGACGCATAGTATGATTCTTTGGCATTTTTCCGCAATAAATAAGTTCACATGTTTCTTTTGTATAATTAAGAAAGGAAGGGTTTAATAAGCGGTCATATAAGACGATATCTGCACGATTTAAGCACTCTATCGCTTTTTTTGTAATAAGCCCTTCATCACCTGGTCCTGCACCAACTAAATATACATATCCGTTCATATTCGCACCTCGTCTATTTTTATTTAAAAGGAAGCCAGGGGAGGCTTCCTTTTGTAAATTACATGTATATATAAATATCCCCGTCAATAACTTCTACTTCATACGTTTGAATACAACCATCATCAGGTTTTTGAACTTCACCTGTTAGTAGTGAAATTTTCCAATCATGTAGTGGACAAAAGACGAATTCTCCAGATATAATACCTTCCGCTAATGGCCCGTTTTTATGAGGACAACGATTTTCTACAGCTCGAATATCGCCATTTGAAAGGCGGAATAGGGCGATAGACATACCTTTCATTTGTACCTCTTTACCGATTTGAATAGGAAGGTCTTCTGCACGCATAACTTTTATTTTTTCTTTCGTTTGTATCATATAGATCACAGCTCCTTATTTCACAGTTTCTACTTCATACATCGCTTTTAATGATTTCGTTTCTAGTGCTTGTCCCCATGCTTCTTTATATGTGCCACGAGCTTTTTGGAAACGTTCATTTAACTTAGTGACCATATTTGCATCTTGCAGTATTTCCTTTATGTGATCGAAGCCTAATCGTTCTGTCCAGTAGGCAGTACGCTCTCCATAAATACCAGTTTCACGATAATATTGCATGTAAGCTGTAGCGATGCGAAGGACATCATCTTCAGTAGGGACAATCATTACAAAATCAGCTTCGCGTACTTCCGTACCACCATTTCCGCCAATATAAAGTTGGTATCCATTTTCGACACAAACAACGCCAAAATCTTTCGTCAGTACTTCCGCACAGTTACGCGGACAGCCCGTTACACCCATCTTCATTTTATGAGGTGTATCTACCATTTCTAATGATTGTTCAAGCAACATACCAAGTCCTAATGAATCTTTCGTACCGAAACGGCAGAAACGAGAGCCAACACATGATTTTACATTACGAAGAGATTTTGAATACGCATATCCAGAAGCCATATTTAATTCAGCCCATACGTTAGGTAAATCTTGTTTCTTAACACCGTATAAGCCAATTCGGCTCGCACCTGTAATTTTCACAAGTGGAACATCGTACTTTTTCGCAACTTCAGCAATTTTCATTAAATCATCTGCTGTTGTAACGCCTCCGTACATACGTGGAATAACAGAGAAGGTACCATCGTGCTGGATGTTACCATTCATTCTTTCATTCACGAAACGGGATGATTTATCATCTTCATATTCTTCTGGAATCGCCATACGTAAATAGTAGTTTAAAGCAGGACGACATTTCGAACATCCATCTTCATGTACAAAACCAAGAACGTTTCGTACTTCTTTTGGAGATTTTAAACTTTTCTCATGAATGGCCGCTACGACTTCATCACGTGATAAAGGTGTACATCCGCACATACCGGTAGACTGTGCAGAAGCATCAAAAGCATCTCCAAGTGTATGAGATAAAACTTGTTCTACAAGCGGACGACATTTACCACAAGACCCTGCGGCTTTCGTACAGGCTTTAACTTCTTCAAAAGTCTTTAACTCCTGTTCTAAAATGGCGTGAACGATTGTGCCTTTCGTAACACCATTACATCCGCAAATTGTGTCATCCGCACTCATAGTAGCAACGTCAAGTTCACATTCTTCACCAGCTTTGTGAAGAATGGAAGCTGGTGTATATTCTTGTATATCTTCTTCTTTCTTTAACATGCTAAAGAGGCGGGTACCGTCAGCTGTATCACCGTATAAAACGATACCGACGACTTTATTATCACGAATTAATACTTTTTTATAGGAACGTTTACATTCATTAAAGATGGATATTGCTTTCGTTTGATCATCTTCATAAATTTGGCCAGCAGAGAATAAATCACAACCAGCAACTTTTAATTGTGTACCGACGATACTGCCCGAATATCCATCAGTTTGTAAATTTGTTATATGTTTTGCTAATATCGCACCTTGTTCATAAAGAGGAGCAACAAGTCCATATGCGATACCGTCATGCTCTGCACATTCTCCAACTGCATAAATGGACTCATCATTTGTTAGCATATAGTCATTGACTACAATACCGCGATTTACAATTAGACCAGCATCTTTTGCTATTTGCGTATTTGGGCGTATACCGACAGCCATTACGATTAAATCACAATCTACAACTTCACCATCTTCAAATTGAATGCCCTCAACATGGTCTGTACCAAGAATTTTTACAGTTTTCTTTTCCATTAAAAACTTCATGCCTTGTGCTTCTAAATCTTCACGCAGAAGAGCAGCTGCTTTCGTATCTAGTTGTTGCTCCATTAAGCTAGGCATTAAATGAACAACATGTACGTCCATTCCTAAATCAATTAGACCTCTTGCGGCTTCTAAACCGAGTAACCCGCCACCAATGACAACGGCCTTTTTCTTTTCTTTAGCGGTATCTATCATAAATTGTGTATCTTCAATAGTTCGAAATCCTGTTACACCAGAAAGTGCGGAACCTTCAACAGGTAAAATAAAAGCACTAGAACCTGTTGCGATAATGAGCTTGTCGTATGTAAGAGTCCGCTTCTTTTCTGTAATAATAATTTTTTCTTCTCGGTTAATACTTTGAACTCTTTCATTCGTATACAAAGTTATTTCGTTTTCTTCATACCAACTGTATTCATTCATAATGATATCTTGCATATTTGTTTTGCCTTGTAAAACATGAGAGAGCATAATGCGGTTGTAGTTTGGATGCGGTTCATCTCCAAAAATAGTAATCTCATATGAATCACTATCATGTTTTAAGATTTCTTCCATACAGCGAATGCCAGCCATACCATTCCCGATCATAACTAAACGTTTTTTCATTTTCGTTTCCCCTTTTTATGTGAAATATTGAACAAAGGATTATATTTTTATTATAGAAAATCAAATAAGGGGGAGATGTGATATTTATCACATTTTTATAATGATTCACAAATTGTTAAAATTCGGTTTTATGTGAAGGGGATGTGAATATTTTTCGCGAAACGAAAAAGCAGGCCATAAGTATTTACACTCATGTCCTGCACTTGATTTATGCTTTCGTAATGGCACGCGGAAATAAAATATTATTTTCTAAATGAATATGCTCAAATAAATCAGACTCTAGCGCTTCGAGGCGTTGGTAAACAAGTCGATAAGTACCGCAAGCACCTTCTGGAGGAGTAAAGTCATTTGTCACTTTACGAAGTTCTTTTATAATATTTCCAGCATGATTGTGCTCATTTTCTAGTTCATCCACTACTTTACGTAACTTTGTATAATTTTCATCAGTTGGATTTTGTTCAAATTCTAAAATTAATGGGAAATCTTCCATTTCTTCTTTAATTAAATGCTGTTCTAATTCCATTTTAAGTTCATGAAATAGCTTATGAATTTGAGCTAAATGAGGCTGACTTGCCCCATGAACACGTAATACTTTTGTCACATATGGACTTAACTGTGGTAATTCTTCATTTAAATAGCGATGATGCTTATTTATAACATAATCAATCAATTCACGATAAGAAGCATTTTTCCAATCAATTTCCGATTCATTTAATCGTTTCGTATTATGATAAAGCGTATTTAACTCTGTAAGCACTTCAGTAGCTGATAAATTTCTTTCATGAATTGCATCAATAAGTGGCTTATTACCGCCACAACAAAAATCTATTCTATATGATTTAAAAAGATCACTAGCTTTCGGAAATTGTGTAACAATCTCACCAACAATTGAAGTTTCAGTAAATGTATGTTCCATATGAATGCCTCCATAAAGTTTTAATGTAATATCTAAATTAAGAATAGCGATAAATTAAAATCTATGTAGTGATTGAAATCACTTATTCTGTGTCGTTTTTGAGAATAATAAGAAGAATGTTATTAAAATAAGGGGGAAAGTAATAAGTGGTAATATTTTACGTTAATAAAAAAGAAGCTTAGTA
>NZ_JH414709.1:322125-335937 GCF_000238655.1 Bacillus sp. 7_6_55CFAA_CT2
TNTTTTTATTACTATTTTTCACATGCAATTCCATCGCCATCACGATCAAGATGAGAGCTATAACCTGGTTGCCCTTTATGTAAAGGAGCTTTCCCAGCTGCTCTAACTGCAGCACAATTTTTGTAGTATGCACTATCAGTATTACCATTAGCTGGTTGTGTTTGAGCTTGCTGTGCTTTTTGTTCTTCTTGTTGTTTACGAGCTTGTTCATCAGCCTGACGTTTTTGCTCTTCTTGTTGTTTACGAGCTTGTTCATCAGCCTGACGTTTTTGCTCTTCTTGTTGTTTACGAGCTTGTTCATCAGCCTGACGTTTTTGCTCTTCTTGTTGTTTACGAGCTTGTTCATCAGCCTGACGTTTTTCATCCTCTTGCTTACGAGCTTGTTCTTCGGCTAGACGCTTCTCATCTTCTTGCTTTTGAGTTTTTTCGTCTGCCTCTTTCTTTTCTAGCTCTTTTTTCTGTTCGCTATCTTTTGGCTCTTCATTATTAGAGGCAACTTTTGTACTAGTTGCTGTCGTTTTTTCAGAAGAAGGAGCTGAAATACCTAATAACGCAACAAAAATGACAAATAATACAGCTGTAATAATAAATTGTTTTTTCGCTACACCTGTTTTCTTAATAACAGATAAGATTGCTAGAACAAGGAAGAATATAAATAGAATGAAACTTAAAGTAGAAAAAAACTCGACGACGGGGTGTTCCGATTTTGTTGTACCGGCCGTTATTAATATAATAGAAATCATAAAAAGAATAACGGTAGGACGTCCATATTGTTTTGCTTTTCCATTTTTCTTAAAGAATGAAATGATACATAAGATTAAAAGAATAAAAGCAATAAAAAATAAAGCTGCACCAATATTACTTAAAATCGACATTTTCATACCTCTATTTGTAAGATTCTTCTTATTGATTATATAGGAGTTTATTGGATATTACACGGTTTGTATAAATTTAGAAAATTAATATTTTTAATAGACTTATAAACATTTATTTTATATATAAGGAAAAATGGATATATTTCCTATTACTTTTTGAAAGAGATTTCATAAATTATAGTATATCGATTGAAAGGAGGAGATTTGAATGGAATTTCAATTGTTGGTAACTTGTATATTACAAGAAGGTAATGCTTACTTTTTAGTAACGAAGGTAGATGATGTTATTACGTTAAAAGTACCGATTACTGCGGGAGTAGCAGGTTTATTTTTAGCTTTAGGTGTACCAAGATGTTCTTAATTTAAATCTCTATAGTAGAAGGGGAAGGGACATGCCTTCCTTTTCTACTATTACATAATATAATTATGTAAACTTAAATATCATATTTGTGATAGCACGTTTGAAATGGACATGCATATACTATAATGTTTCATTGGATGTTAGCGGTGAAAGGTAGTTTTAATAAGTGCATCCAGTGATATTTTTAAGCTATGAAAATAAAAGAGGTGCTATTATATATGAAAAGAAAAACATTGGATATTCCAGTTACATTGCGAAGAGAGTGGTTTTTAATAGAGTTAGCTCATTTAACGAAAAAATATGGAATTGAAATTGCAACTAGTAAAATGGATGCTGCACCGTTTTTAAGAGATCAAGTTACGGAGTCAAAGATAGGGAAAGGGCTACAATACGATAAATATGATGATGAGTATATAATTGAAAATTAAAGGGTAACAACAAAATTAAATTAATTTATAACAAAATATAAAATAAAGCAGATTCTAAATATAGAATCTGCTTTATTATGAAATACTTGTAGTCAACTAGCCTCTTTCTAGTGTTTTTCCTACATATTTCTCTTGCGTTATTCCAAAAGAGTCACGAAGAATGCGAGCATAATCTTTAGATTCTATTGGTCGTTTATTTTTGGTGCCTTTAAAGGTTTCTGTATAATTTTTATTTGTTAATGATATGTGACCATAAGTAGTTAATTTACAAGTGATAGCTCCTTTATTAAAAGGAGATTCTTTATGCTCTACAATCACTTTTTGAATCTTATTCACTTTTTTCTCATCTATTGGATCTACAGTGAAAGCATAGCCTATTTTCCATTCGTTTGAAGGTTCAGATTGTAAGAAACTTGTAGATTCCCCGTTAGCTCCTTTTCTCATTTCTAAAATATGCGTACCTTTTCGAGTATTTCGCTTACGAATTCGATATTCTCCTGTTTGAGAGGAGATGACTTCTCCGTTAAAAGGGACTGGATGTAAAGGGAGATGAGATGCAAAACCTGCATCCACAACATAATCTTTATCCTCATGACTTAATATGATAATGACATGACCATCATCGGGTTTCCATTTATTATCGTAAAGGTCATAAACAGTACCGGCTACTTTGTATACTTGAAACCCACAATCAATTAAAAAATAATACAATAGGGAGTTTAATTCATAACAAAGTCCACCTCGTTTTTGAATAAGTAACTTTTCTATTAAGTTATCTTTTGAGATATTTTTAATAGTACCAGCCATAATATCAAGATTTTCATAGGGGAGAATCATTCCCATTTTCAAGAGAATTCCATCTAAATCATCAAATGTTATTTCTTTTGCAGGAATTTCTAAGCGTTTAAAAAACTCCTTTTGTAATTTGGTCATCATAAAGTATTCTCCTTTCTTTTTACAGAATTTTCTTCTGCTCACCGATAGGTTAGTACTTCTAAAAAGTTAATTCAAGTGTGCGGAAATTATCATAATATATGTTTCTGGAAATATGATTTTCTATTCGGAAATTTCAGTTTAATTTTTAATCGTAGGAAAGTCTTATAATACAAGCTCCTTTAAAATTAGTTTGTATTTAATGAAAAGAAAGTACATATCTTTATTATATTTTTAAATAACTAACTAGTAATAAAATGTTTTTTTACTAAAATTTTTTCAAGATTTGTATGCTTTATATAAACAATAATGATTTAAAAAATATCTGGGTGTAGCGAAGTTAACAATTATTGAGAAACTTTTTTGTCGTATTCTATCAAAAGGAAGAGGTAGAAACAAAGAGAATAACGAGAGTTAAGGAAGAGGGGATACAACTAGTAACCTTCTAAAAATAGGGCTAACATCTTTTAAAAATGAAAGATTAGCTATTATTAAGGAAGGGAAAATATAAAATATTATAAAGAACACCTTCTTTCAAAAAATAGGGGGAGTAATATGCGACTGATGAGAAGATGTGTGGCCTTACTAATTGTATTTTTTATCATGGCTCCAACGATTAGCACAAATGTACAGGCAGAAGTTGTAAAAGAGCTTGGAAAGGGGTTTCCTGATACAGAAGTATTCACACCTGGAGAATGGTTTTTAGGCCAAAAACCTGCTAATTATGATGAGAATAAACCGCCAATTCTCTTTGTACAAGGAAGAAATGGTAATGCTGATAGTTGGTATGGAAAGACAGTATATCATGATATAAATGATATGTATGATTATACTTTAAAAGCAGGCTATCAAACAGTGTTTATACAATTGTATGATGCTGCAGGGAAAGGTTCGGCTAGTCAGTGGGATAACGGAAAGTTGTTAGCACAAAAACTTGAAGAAATATATAATCATTTCGGTAAAAAAGTTAATATTGTAGCGCATAGTAAAGGTGGTATTGATACACAAGCCGCATTAGTTGAATATGGTGCGAATCGATTTGTTGGAAATGTTATTACACTTGCTACACCGCATCACGGCTCAAATTTAGCAGATTTGTCATATAGTTGGTGGGCAGGGTGGCTTGCTTCTATATTAGGTCAAAAAGATGATGGTACGTATTCGTTACAAATAGGTGAAATGGCAAAGTTTCGTTCAATAATAGATAACAACCCAGCAGCTAAATTAAACCGTTACTATACGGCTACTGGAACTAGCTGGGGGCCAACATTTTCTGCATTATCTATGGGCGGGTTATATTTATCATCGTACGGTTCAAATGATGGACTAGTAAATGAATGGAGTGCGAAGCTATCGTACGGTACACATTTATTTACAGATTCCAGATTTGATCATGACAATATAAGAAAAGGATCAGCTGTTTTTGCACGAATTGAACCATATTTACGTACGACAAATGTGGGATTACCAGCTTTAGTAGCATCCAGCACTAGTTCAAATGGAGATCTAGAACAATTAAATACAACTTCAAATCAAAATATTTTAGGAGGCGAATTACCACAAAATCAGTGGATAGAGCAAAGTATTTCTGTTGATAAAAAGGCTGAAGGAATAGTTTCTGTACTAACTGCTTCTTCTGATGTAGAAGTACAAATGGTATCTCCAAAAGGAAAAATCTATGCAAATAAAGATAGCGCTATAACTACTGGTGAAGGCGAATCTTTTTTTAATGGGGCGACAATTAGAACGTTTAAGTTTGATAAATTAGAAGTAGGCGAATGGAAAATCAAAATGATGGCGAAGCAGTCGAAAGATGCATATTTAGTTGTAAGCGATTACAAGGATGATGCACCATTTGTTCTTCGAATGCCTACAAAAGTTAAAGTAAATAAACCTGAGTATAAACTGAAAAAATCACCTGTAGCACCTGAAATGAAAGGGGATCTTTCCATAACAGTAAGAGTCGTTAATAAAGAAGGTAAGTTAGTCTCTGAATTTAATGAATTACAAAATGTTAATACGAATACATTTACAGGTGCTTTGAAAGATATAAAACAACCGGGAGTATATAACGTTACGATGGATATAAAAGGGATGAATAAAGAAGGAAAACCATATAATCGTACGATTGTTAAGTCGGTTTATGTAGAGAAATAAGGAAGAACAAATAAGTATAATAAAAAAGTGCAGAAATCTTGTGTTAGAAAGAATTCTGCACTTTTTTTATGTGGGGAGAGATAATAGAAGTTGAAAAAAACTGTTATTCAATAAAAAAAGATGCTGAAATAGCATCTGAATGTGAAGAAATAATTTTAACTTAGTTTTGTAACTGTTAATTCCACTGAATTTATACCATTGTCACAAGTTACAATACTTTGACGATTAAAACCACTATTATTTCTAAGTTGAAGAGTTGAATTAGCAGGCACTGTAACAATCGTTTCGCCAACGAGTTGAAGACATTCGTTATTTGATGAAGTATTCATTTGAATAGCGAAATCACCTTGACTATCAGCAAGTGGATTGTTATTTAAAAATATAGTTATGACTGGGATATGTGGAAATACAGGATTTAAAGTAGTATTAATACTGGAAATGAACGAAACTCTATAATCACCAGCTTGTCTAAAGTGTATAGTAGTAGGATTTAGTAAGGAAACGCCTCCTGCTAAAGGTCCAACGTAATTAAATGAAAAAGGATCGCCAAAAGGAACAGTTATAAATTCAGTTTGCCAAAAAGTTCCGTATGCAGGACAGCTTCGTTTATGTGAATGGTCACATGAACATTTTTTATTTGAACTGGAAGAAGATTTGCATGAGCATTTTTTATACGAGTTTGAAGAATGATAGTATGAACCCAATATATTACCTCCTATTCTTAATAAATTTAAATCACATAGTAGTTTATGAAGATGAATCACAATTGGCGTGTATGCTTGTACTATAAAAGGAGATAGATTTGGAATATAAAGTGGTCAAATGATGAAGTGTAGTATTTGGGTATTACCTGTAACACCTTTTGAAGATGATAAGGTTTATAATTTGATAGAAAAATAAATGGAATTTCTAAATAGAGTGAAGTAACGAGGAAACGTTTATCCCGCTATTTTCCGAGCAGTAAGACTCCCACCTCAAAATTCAGCGAAAGCAAAGAAATTAGGTGGGGGATGAATTAAACCCCCACTCATTAAAATTTTACTTTACTATATTTATTTAGTCTGACAAAACAGAAATATTACCTTTAGCTGTATGGATGTTATCATTTGGTGAAGTTATGATATTTAACTGTATGTATATTAGGCTATTCAGTTTATCTTTTATTTGCGTAGCTGAGCAGGAAAAAGTCAGAAAATATAGAATAATGTACATATGAAGCATCATTTGTTTTTGGTGTGAATAGTAATTAAAGATACGCTAAAATATTTAAAATTGTAACGAAAGAGAGATTAAATAATAGAAGGAGCAACTTACATGGAAAATATATTAAAGGTATCTTCAAAATCAAGCCCAAATTCAGTCGCAGGTGCAATAGCAGGAGTACTAAGAACAAGTGGTAATGTGGAAATTCAAGCGATTGGGGCTGGAGCTATAAATCAAGCGATTAAAGCAATTGCGATTGCAAGAGGGTTCGTCGCTCCAAGTGGTATTGACTTAGCTTTTGTTCCAGCGTTTCAAGAGATTTCTATCAATAATGAAGAGAGAACAGCGATTAAATTAATTGTAGGCCCTAGAAAGAAAAGGTCTTAGTAGAAGAGAGCGTTACTATAAGGGAAAAAGCTAATAGACTTCCCAGGTTAGATACGTTATTTTATGTAACCGATCCTTGGGTGTGGACACGGCATTATACCGGACTCATGTCTGTTAATTTCTCCTTAAATTTAGCGCGTGTTCTAGATACTTAAAAATGCCAAATCCTTTGTGATATAAGGGATTTGGCATTTTTGATGTTTTTAAAAATAAACAACCCTAAAACTGCTCATTTAGAAGATTTAGTTTTAGTAGCGGCCATTGAACGTTTTTATGATAGTTTACCTGATAAATGGAGAGAAATAGTAGCAGACAATATTGATTGTGCTAGTTATGTAGATGGGAAATATGAAGCGCACGTTTTAATGGAAAATGGTATGGAAATAAAAATAGAAATCTTTTATGTGGAAGAAGACAAAGATGAAGAATGGATATATAAAGCTTATAAAGTTTTATTATAGAAATTTCATTTTCATACAAAGGGGAATTGATATGAATTTTGTAAACTTTGAAACACAAGAGCAATTTAAACAGTTACAAAAAAAATAATGTTGTAATTGTGAAATGGAAAAAAACGTAAGGCAGTACAAGGAATTAGGAGAAATCACACATCATA
Organism: Bacillus sp. 7_6_55CFAA_CT2; assembly: GCF_000238655.1. Classification (NCBI taxonomy): domain Bacteria; kingdom Bacillati; phylum Bacillota; class Bacilli; order Caryophanales; family Bacillaceae; genus Bacillus; species Bacillus sp. 7_6_55CFAA_CT2. The sequence continues at coordinate 329,086 of NZ_JH414709.1, forward strand.
ATTCTTACACAATTAATCGTATAAATGAATTGATTTTGAAAATAGTTTAGATGTTGTTGGAAATATAGTTAGTATATGTCCGAACTGTCATAGGTTGATTCATTATGGAAGAGACAAAGATAAGAAAAAAGTTTTAGAACTTCTCTTTGAACAAAGAAAAGATTCTTTGAAGAAGTTCGGTATTGAGGTATTTCTCAAAGAGCTATTTGGATACTATGGAATTCTAAAATAAGAATATTCATAGCTATAGTGAAGGTAGAATGTTTCATACTTAAACATAGCTATTATTGTGATGGAAATTTAAATTTCGTCTTTTGAAAGTATCAATAATTTGTATTATTTTTATAGGGTTATATATTTTTCTTTTGCTCTGCTGTATAGCAGAGCTCTTTTTTTTGTCGTACAAAAGCCACCTATATATGTGAAGTGCACCCCAATTGTTAGGCTGTGTCTAACAATTGGGGTGCACTTCAGTCCTGTCGGGCGGCTTCTTTTAATTTATATTCACCAATTCATCAAACTTAAACTTAGTATTCAAACCAAAGGCATCTGTACAATATATAGTTTTCGTCATCGGTTCAATATGTAATACATTTATGTACATGTCTTGCACCATTCCATCACGATAGTATGAGATATGTATTTCTTCTTCCTCATGAAAAGATTGCATTAACGCTCTTTCTATTCGTTCCATAGTATCTTGTGTTAAAAAAGGTTTAGGTACTTTATATTGTTCCTCAAACATTCTATGTATTTCCTCGTATTGCTCCGGTATTGAAGCAAATGGATTCCATTTCACCATACCTCTTCCACGTACTACAGGAAAGCTGTTATATTCCATGATGTAATACCTCACTTTTGTTTTTTTAACTCCGCTACAAACATGTGTTCTTTTTTAAGGTTTGAAAAGGGACCATTTTGTTAACATGAATATTCAAAAATAATTTTTTCAAGTTAGAATATTCAAAAACTTATTTATGCAAACAAGCATGTCATGATAACATTTAACAAAAGGGGGTAGAAGTAGATGAGTGTTGACATTATTTCTAAAGAAGAAATCACAAAATTATTAAACGAATGGTATCAAGCTATGATTTCACAACGTGTATTACAGTCTCAGAAAATAAAAGAAGATATTGCAAATAAAATCAATAATATTAAGGAAGACCAAACAATATTAGTCTACTACGCTTTATTGAATGCCCGGTATAAACTGCTAATTCGGGATATGGATAGTACAAAAGATATTCTGGACAAAATCGAGCCTTTACCAGAGTCTACAGAAACATTTTTAGAGTACTATCATCATTTATTTAAAGCAATTTACGCTATTAATAAAGCAAACCATAGTGAAGCAAGAATGCAATTTGAAAAAGCTGAAACGTTTTTAGAGTACATGCATGATGAAATTGAAAAAGCTGAATTTAATTATTGGCTTGCAGTCCATTACTATCACGTATTAAAACCAATCCTAGCAGTTCAATTTGCTACAAAGGCGAATGAAGTATTTTCAATTAGTCCAGGGTATGAATTAAAAACTGCAGCATGCTTAAATACTTTAGGAATGGCACACATTCGACTAAATGAATTCGAAAGTGCAGAGGAATATTTACTTTCAGCACTAGGTACCTTCCAAAAATCTAATGATGAACTTCTTATTAAACGAGTTAAGCATAATTTAGGACTTTTATACGCAAGTCAAAACATGCCAGAGTTAGCAATTAAACACTTAGAGGATTCATTAGAAAATAACGCTAAAACTATGTTTCTTTTAGCAAGAGAACATTTTAAGTTAGGTTATAGTCATATCGCTAATGAATATATTGAGAATGGCTATAAGATTAGCGACTTATGTTATCGTCATCATTTCCGAATTTTAAAAGCAGTACATAACTATGTACCGCAAGAAGAATTAGAAAATGTGGTTATAGAAGGTATTTCGTATTTTGAAAAAGAAGAATTATATGATTGGGTAAAAGAATATGCTTCTCTTTTAGGTGAAAGATTCTATGGTTCAGAAAATCACAGAAAAGCAAGCAAGTATTTGCACATCGCTTTAGATGCAGACAAAAAGAGCATAGAAAGAAGGGCGCTAAAATGAAAAAAGCAATCTTATTAATGATGATGTTATCCGCTGTTTTTACTTTTGGTCTTACTAATGTAAAAGACATACCACAAAACGAAGCAATTGAAGTGTTTATGGATCATGGAGAACATATTTAAAACCTAAGGAAGAGGGCGCTTATAGTGTCCTCTTTTTAATATCTATTATTTATATGATGAGGTTGCAGGTACGTCTTTTGGTTATTGTTTGATAAACGTAAGATGTTTCTAAAAATGTGTATACAAAGGTGGAATTTTGTACTGTATATGTTCACGTACTATATAAAAAAGTATGAAAATCTATAAAAATAATTATTTCAATAAAATTTGTTTTATATATTAAAAAGTGCCAAAACCCTTGTGGTATAAGGGGTTTGGCACTTTTGTGTTTTTTATATTTTATCAAATAAACAATTCTAAAACTGTTCATTCTTCTCCCAAGATTCAACGATATAATGTGCGATCGTCGGATTGAAGCCTTTACCAACTAAAAACATAATCGCAGCAACTTCTGTTAATGCGTGTTCATGTGATGTATGTTTTGCTTCATTTAAACCGTAATCTACCCATGGTTTTACGAAATCTAGTACGGGTTTCTTGAAAGGTAAAAACTGTGTACCGACAACTTGTTGAATTTGTTGTTGTGTTGGTTCAGTAATTGGTCCAGGTGGCAATATTTGTGGTTGTGTAATGTCTAGTGTTGGTCCAGGCGGTAAAATTTGTGGTTGAGTTGGATCTATTGTTGGTGGTTTAGGTGGTGAGACACGTGCGTCGTAGTTTGGTTGATACATTTGTTGTTGGTATTGCGGTTGTTGTGGTTGAGTTGTGTATGGGTTTTGTGGTGCTACATATGGATTTTGAGGATATTGTTGTTCTTGGTTTTGTGGTGCTACATATGGATTTTGTTGATATTGTTGTTCTTGGTTTTGTGGTGCTGCATATGGATTTTGTTGATATTGTTGTTCTTGGTTTTGTGGTGCTGCATATGGATTTTGTTGATATTGTTGTTCTTGGTTTTGTGGTATTACATATGGATTTTGAGGATATCGCTGTTCTTGATTTTGTAGTGCTGCATATGGATTTTGAGGATATTCATAATTTGGACGTGTGTCATATGGATTTTGTTGAAATTCAGTTTCTTGGTTTTGCGTTGTTGCATATGGGTTTTCGTCATATTGTGGCTCTTGCTGTTGTAACTCTTGTTCTTCGTATTGTTCTGTGTATCTCTGTTCTTGTTGTTGAGGATACAATGGTTGCCTTGGATAAGGCGGTTGATTATTATAGAACATGTTTATTCCTCCTTCATGATGATGCCTACCACCTAGTGTATGGGCGGACAAGAAAATATGTGATGAAAAAATGCGGGCGTGTTACAATAAGTAACTGGGTGAAGATAAAATGACAAAACAAGAAAAAATTCAAAAAACAATTACTTTTGTAAAACATATTTTAGAAAAAGATGCGAGTGGGCATGATTGGTATCATATTGAACGTGTACATAAAATGGCGATTTCTTTATCTGAGCAAGAAGGTGGAAATCGTTTTATAATTGAAATGGCAGCATTACTTCACGATGTGGCAGATGAAAAGCTAAATGAAAGTGAAGAAGCAGGAATGAAAAAAGTTTCTGATTGGTTAGAAGAGCTACGGGTTGAAGAAGAGGAAAGTAAACATATTCTTCATATCATCGCCAATATGTCTTATAAAGGTGGCCATGGCGGCACAGTAGAGTCACTTGAAGGGAAAATTGTTCAAGATGCGGATCGTTTAGATGCTCTTGGTGCAATAGGAATTGCTCGTACATTTGCATATGGTGGGGCGAAAGGGAGATTAATGTATGACCCAACTATTCCGCCGCGTGAAGAAATGACGAAAGAAGAATATAGAAAAAATAATGATCCATCTTTAAATCATTTTTATGAAAAACTTTTGAAATTAAAAGATTTAATGAATACGAATGCAGCAAAACAAGAGGCTGAAATTCGTCATCGTTATATGGAACAGTTTATTGAACAATTTATGAAAGAGTGGAATGCACAAATATGAAAATGTTAACTGTGGAGAACTTATCAAAATCATATGGGGAAAAGCCGTTATTTGATGGATTATCATGTAGTATTACAGAAGGACAACGTGTCGGAATTATTGGTGTAAACGGAACTGGTAAATCGACATTATTAAAAATTATTGCAGGATTAGAAACTCCTGATACAGGTGATATGACGCATTCACGTGGGTATACAATTAGTTATTTATCACAGCAACCAGAGTTTGATGAAAAACTGACAGTATTAGAGCAAGTGTTCCATGGTGATACACCTTTAATTCGTCTTCTTCGTGATTATGAAAAAGCACTATTAAATATTGAAAAAGATCCAAGTAATGAAAAAGTACAGGAACAATTATTTGCAGTGCAGCAACGTATGGATGCAATGAGTGCATGGGAAGCAAATGCAAATGCGAAATCTCTTTTAACGAAATTAGGAATTACGGACTTCACTGCAATTGTTGGGAACTTATCTGGTGGACAGAAAAAACGTATCGCAATGGCACAATGTTTTATTGAAACACCTGATTTATTAATTTTAGACGAGCCTACGAACCATCTTGACCATGAGACAGTTGAATGGTTAGAAGAATATTTAGCGAGATATACAGGTTCGGTATTACTTGTAACCCATGATCGTTATTTCTTAGATCGTGTGACGAACCGTATTTTTGAATTAGATAATGGTAAATTATATAGCTACGAAGGAAACTATAGTACATTTTTAGAAGCGAAAGCACTTCGTGAAGAGCAAGAATTGGCACAAGAATCGAAACGCCAAAATTTATATCGTCGTGAACTTGCTTGGATTCGTCGTGGTGCAAAAGCCCGTTCTACGAAACAAAAGGCGCGTATTCAGCGTTTTGATGAGCTAAAGGCACAAGAAGGACCAGCTGCAAAACAGTCAGTTGATATTGCACTAAGCGGAAGTCGTCTAGGAAAGAAAGTACTTGAGTTAAAAGATGTAACGAAAAAATTTGGCGATAAGACGGTATTACATAATTTTAATCATATTGTGAAACCGGGTGATCGTATCGGAATTATTGGGGCGAATGGAAGCGGGAAATCTTCCCTATTAAATATGCTTGCAGGTAAGTTATCTCCTGATAGTGGTGAAGTGGAAGTAGGACAAACTGTAAAAGTTGCTTATTATACGCAAGAAAATGAAGAGATGAATTTAAATCAGCGTATGATTGAATACATTAAAGAGATTGCAGAAGTTATTCATACGACAGATGGAAAAGTAATTGGTGCATCTCAAATGTTAGAACGTTTCTTATTCCCGACGCATTCACATGGTACACCACTTGGTAAACTATCTGGTGGTGAAAGAAGACGTTTATATTTATTACGTATTTTAATGGGAGAACCAAACGTACTTTTACTTGATGAACCTACGAATGATCTAGATACACAAACATTAACAGTACTAGAAGATTATTTAGAGGATTTCCCAGGTGTCGTTTTAACTGTATCGCATGACCGTTACTTCTTAGATAAAGTAGTAGATGAACTGTTCATCTTTACTGGCGGAGGCGAAGTGCGTGAGTTTCTAGGTAGTTATACAGATTATTTAGAAATGGAAAAAACGAGAGAACTTATGGAGAAAGCGGAAGTTCAAAAAGAGAAAAAAGTAGTAGAAGAAGCTCCAAAACAACAACGTAAACGTAAACTTTCATACAATGAGCAGCGTGAATGGGAAACGATTGAAGATACAATTGCCGAACTTGAAGAAAAAATTGAGTCAATTGGAGAAGAACTTGCGAAAGTTGGATCTGACTTCACAAAGGCACAAGAATTATCTGAAGCACAGCAGAAAACAGAAGAAGAGCTAGAAAAAAAGATGGAAAGATGGAGTGAACTATCAGACATCGTTGAAGGATTAAAATAAAAACAAGCTGCATATATTGAAAAGTAAAGAGAAAAACTTTACACTATTGGTAGAACCTATTTTAGGAGGGAAAAATGAGAACATCTAATCCAATGTTGAAAAAAGAGGCATTCCGTAAAGAGGGAGCAAGCGCTTCTGCGATGACGATTGGCGGAACAGTAGGCAAAACGTTTATTATGCTTATTTTGCTACTTGCAACGTCTGTCTATTCATACATACAGATGATGCAGGGGACGATGAAGATGCCAGTATTAATTGGTGCTTTAATCGTTGCGGCAATCATCGCATTCGCGTCTATGTTCTTCCCGCGTATTTCACCTTTTGGTGCACCAATCTATGCAGCGGTAGAAGGGGTTGTGTTAGGAAGTATTTCAGCAGTTTATACAATGAAATTTGGCGATTCTATCGTTTTAAATGCTGTATTACTAACAATCTCAATTCTATTTGCAATGTTAGTGTTATATGCAACACGCGTAGTAAAAGTAACGGATAAATTCCGTACAGGCGTTATGGCAGCAACACTTGGAATTATGGTTATGTATTTAGTCGTATTCCTACTAAATATGTTTGGTGTAACTGTTCCATACATTCACCAAGGTGGTACAATCGGTATTATTATTAGTGCAGTTGTTATTGTAGTTGCTGCATTAAACTTATTACTAGATTTCGATTTAATCGAAAATGGTGTACGTAGTCAAGCTCCGAAATATATGGAGTGGTACACTGCGATGGGACTAATGCTTACATTAGTATGGTTATACTTAGAAATTCTTCGTTTCGTTTCTTACTTTACGAAAAATGACTAATAAAA
>NZ_JH414709.1:336159-379053 GCF_000238655.1 Bacillus sp. 7_6_55CFAA_CT2
TTTTTTATTTTTAAAGATAAATTGATTTTATGGTATAATATGGATATTGGTAACTTGAGTTAAGGGGGGATGGAATATGATGAAAGAGAAGAAAGGGATTATGAAAAAGCTATTTTCTAAAAGTTTTTTCATAGAACTAGATGATGCTTTAACGTATCCATCATCAAAAGTCATTACTTCAGCAATAGAGAGATATGCGGCTGAATGCAATGAAAGACTAAAATTTGAGAGTAAAGTTAAACCGATTACTTTCTACTTAGAAAATGTAATGTACCGTGCTGAAATAAAGATGGCTCGCGGAGGATATTACATATCTTGTACTGAAGTGTAATAAATTTTGAAACTATACATGTTTGAACTATGTATGGTTTCTTTTTTTGTTTTGTAAGGTCCCAAATAATACTTTCTACTTACGGATATATCATTTTGTGCTTTTTACCATTCAAACATTTCTCCTTACAATGAAGAAAAACATGTGAGGTGGTATAACTTATGATGAATCGAGTTGTATTAATCGGTAGATTGACAAAGGAGCCAGAATTATACTACACAAAACAAGGCGTCGCTTATGCACGAATATGTGTTGCGGTAAATAGAGGATTTCGAAATAGTTTAGGTGAACAACAAGTCGATTTTATTAATTGTGTCGTTTGGCGCAAATCGGCTGAGAATGTAGCTGAATATTGTAAGAAGGGGTCGCTCGTTGGGATTACAGGGCGTATTCAGACTAGTAATTACGATGATGAACAAGGCAAGAGAATATATAGAACTGAAGTTGTGATTGAGAGTATTACCTTTTTGGAGAGAAGGCGGGAGGGGGCATCGTAATAAAAGGTGATTTTAAGTAATAGCTTCGGAAAAAATTGTGGAAAGTATTTTAATAAACTTAAAGAGGGGGATACCGCCAGCTTTTTTGAAAAAACAAGTAAAGAGTATACAAAATTTTATAACGTTTTTTGGCTAATCCAGTAACAAACGAGAACCATAAAACCCATCACAGGATAGGAATGTATAAAAAGATGAATCGAGTGATAGAAAATAAAAAAAGGGATTCCTTCTGAGAGTAAGGAATCCTCCTTTTTGTTGCTACCGATAATAGGACGTTATGTTAATTAGAAATGTATACGATATTCATAAAATCCGAACTGTTTAATTTGTTAAAAAAAAACTATAGTTGAAATTCTTTCTTTATAATTTCAGCTACTTCTGTAGCATTTAAATTCGTATTATTGATCCTTATATAATTTTTCTCTGTAATTTCCCCTTCTCTTGAATTTAATCTAAAATTTTCAAATGTGCTTAATAAATTTTGTTCAGATTGTTCAATCTTTCTTTTCGTTGGCTTATGTTCAAGTCGATGAGGTGTTTTATTTCGTTGAAGTCTTTCTTCTACATCAGCTTCTAATTCAACAAAATAAATATCAACCCCTTGGGAACGAAAAATATTACATATACTTTCAACATCATCCCAATCTTTCTTTTCATTAAACGCCCATACGTATGTAAAAATCATTCCATAATGTTCACTCTTTGAAAATGATTGAAATATTTCCTTTCGGAAAAGATGGGTTAATCGCCACATTTCCGAAGAGAATCCATACAATGGCTCCAATAAATCAATTGTCATATGGTTATGAAATAATTTTAAATCAGTCATCTTTGCTAGTTCTTGTCCAACTGTCATTTTCCCAACTGCTTGTGGCCCAAATATCAAAACAAACTTTTTCATCGAATTCCCTCCCAAAAATAATAAGACATTAATTATAAAATAAGAGATTCTGTAAATGTATCACAATCAAAATATTTTGTAGAATCTATATACTTTTCTGCCTTTTGTATTTATAAAAATAGTTGTCTTCCAATAACGAAAATTATGTAAATAAGCTATCCATATGGATAGCTTATTATATTTTTTGCTTAGCGTGTTTTTTTCAAAAATAATGGCGATGCCTCAAGAAATGGATAAAAAATAAAAATCATCGGAAACGAAAGCTTTTAAAATCCCGTTCCTAATTTAAAATGTAAAAAGAATGAAATAGTATGGTAGGGGGAAGAAAGTAGTAAAATTAAGCATCCGAGTAGGAGTATAGAGTGATAACATGTTACAATACAGCTAAGAACATGCAATAAAGGAGAGTTTTTTACGTGAAGATTAAAGCAATTGAACCGACGCCAAGTCCAAATACAATGAAAGTTATTTTGAATGAAGTATTACCATCAGGAGCGCGTAATAATTATACAAATGAAAATAAAGAACAAGCACCAATGCAAGTGCAAGAAATTTTGAAAATTGAAGGCATTAAAGGTGTATATCATGTAGCCGACTTTTTAGCAGTGGAGCGAAATGCGAAGTATGACTGGAAAGTTTTATTACAACAAGTTCGTGCTGTTTTCGGCGAAGAAGTAGTGGAAGAAAGTGAAGAACAACAACTTGCTCATTTTGGAGAAGTGAAAGTGTTTGTTCAAATGTTCTTTACAATTCCAATGCAAGTAAAGTTAACAGATGGAACGACGGAAGAACGTGTTGGTTTACCTGATCGTTTTAAAGAATCAATTATGAAAGTGCAAATGTCTGCACCAAATGTTGTAAAAGAGCGTAAATGGGTGGAACAAAGTACACGTTACGGTAACTTTGAAGAAATCGGGAAAGAAGTAGTAGAAGAGATTGTTGCTGCTTATTCAGAAGAACGTGTAAATGAAACGGTTAAAGAATTATTAAATCAAGCAGGTGCTGTTGAAGTAACGATCCAAAAGCGTGAGCCATATAAAGTAACAGAAGAGATGATGAAAGATTCTGACTGGAAAAACCGTTTTGCAGCATTAGAACAAATGGATCCTACTGAAGAAGATATTCCAGTGTTGAAGATGGCGTTAGATGATGAAAAAGTTTCAATACGCCGTTTAGCAACAGCGTATTTAGGTATGGTAAAAGGTGATGAAGTATTACCGTTATTATATAAAGCTTTATTAGATCGCTCTGTAAGTGTTCGTCGTACTGCAGGAGATTGTTTATCAGATGTAGGTGATCCGGCAGCGATGTTCGTTATGATTAAATCTCTGAAAGATCCAAGTAAATTAGTACGCTGGCGTGCAGCTATGTTCTTATTTGAACTTGGAGATGAAAGTGCGATTCCAGCATTAAAAGCAGCGCAAGATGATCCAGAGTTTGAAGTAGCGATGCAAGCACGTCTAGCATTAGAACGTATTGAAGGCGGAGAAGAAGCAAAAGGTTCTGTATGGAAACAAATGACGGAGTCTCGTAAAGGGGAATAATATATGATTGTTTTCTATGATAGTTGGTGTCCGATGTGTACGGCGGTTGCAGAACGTACGAAAAAATTAGATAAAAAGGGTAAGATGAAATTTGTTTCATTTCGAGATGAAGATGTAGTTGAGAAGTATGAGCTTTCTCAAGAACTACAAAGTAAGATGGAACAAAGATTGTATATTTTTAAAAATAATAAGTGGTATGACGGCATTCATAGCATACATGTATTAGCAAAGGCCGTTCCATCTTATTGGTTTGCCGTTCCTTTTATAAAGTTATCTATCGTACTTGGTTTTGGAAGTAAAGTATACGATTATATCGCTAACAATAGAAAACTTGTTCCAGTGGGGCATTGCCGCGGTGGGGTTTGTGAAATCCCTACAAAAAAATGAAATCATCGTTATCTTTCTTTTGCACCTATTAATAGAGCGTGATATGATGAATTTGGAATGAAAGTTGAAGGAGAGATTACAAGATGTCAAATGCTTATGAAGAATACATGCGCCAAATGGTAATCCCAATGCGCCAAGAGTTAGTGCGTTCTGGGTTTGAAGAGCTAACTACAGAAGAAGCTGTAACAGAATTTATGGAAAATACATCAGGTACAACTTTAGTAGTTGTAAACTCTGTTTGTGGTTGTGCAGCTGGTTTAGCACGTCCATCAGCAGGTCAAGCGGTTGTTCGTGCTGAAAAACAACCTGATCATCTTGTAACTGTATTCGCAGGTCAAGATAAAGATGCTACTGCAAAAATGCGTGAATACTTCGGAGAAATTCCTCCATCTTCACCATCTATGGCATTATTAAAAGGAAAAGAAGTTGTTCACTTCATTCACCGTCATGAAATTGAAGGTGCAACTATGGACGAAATTATTACGAACTTAGAACAAGCTTTCGAAAAGAATTGCTAAAGAAGGGGGAGAGTAAATCTCCCTCTTTTCTTTATATAGAGGTGAAACAATGATCGTAACAACAGCAGGAAGAACGAATAAAGAAATGACAGATTATGCAAAGCAGGTAGCCGCAGAATTAAATCGTTCATTCGTTAAACGTAATGACATACCAGTACATAAGCTGCATGAGCAGTATGAACAAGATGTGCTTGTCGTAGGGAAGAACCGATTAGCTATTTATCCGAAAGGTACGGAAGAATCGTTTTTCTTTCATCCGAACTCAGCGATGTTTCGTGTGAAAAGGTTAATGCGTGGAGAACACGATCCGTTTGTACAAGCCACGCAATTAGAGAGAGGAATGACAGTGTTAGATTGTACGCTCGGGATGGCATCAGATAGTATTGTAGCTAGTTATGTTGTTGGTGAAAGCGGAAAAGTAACAGGACTTGAAGGCAATGAGTATATGGCTTATATTATGGAAAATGGTTTGAAAACATGGTCTTCATCCGTTTTTGAAATTGATGAAGCAATGCAAAGAATTCAAGTAAAGCAAACGGAGCATTTTTCATTTTTAGCGCAATGTGAAGACAATAGTTACGATGTCGTTTACCTTGATCCGATGTTTGAAGAAACTGTCATAGAATCCGACGGAATTAAAGGATTAAAACACTTCGCTTTGTATCATGATATTACTGATGAAACAATTGCGGAGGCAAAACGAGTGGCGAGAAAACGTGTCGTTTTAAAAGATCATTTTCGTAGTTCTAGATTTGAAAAACACAATTTTTATGTATACAAAAGAAAAAGTGCTAAGTTTCACTTTGGTGTAATTGACCCTTGCTAATTGTTTGAAAAGATGTATAATAAGCAATAATTAATTAAATATACTGTCTGTGATGAAGAGAGTAGTCTTTTTTAGAAGGAAAGCGAGCTAGGGATGGTGTGAGCCTAGTACGGAAGAAAAAGATGAAGCGCACTTCGGAGATGCTTCTTGAACGAATAGTAGAGAAAGCCGAGGCCCCCTGTCCTCGTTATAAACGGGAAAGTGGTTCGTAACGAACAACAAGGGTGGTACCACGGGTTAAAACTCGTCTCTTTTTTAGAGACGAGTTTTTTGTGTTTTAAAAAATAAGGAGGTTGTATCATGGATTATAAAATGCAGTTTGTGGAAAGTTTATCTAATATTTTCACGAATGAATTAACGCAAAAACAAATTTTAGATTTAATTGAAACACCGAAACAAGATGAATTTGGAGATGCAGCGTTCCCATGCTTTTCATTAGCGAAGCAATATAAAAAAGCACCAGCTCTTATCGCAAAGGAAGTTGCTGAGAAATTCAATGATCCGTTTTTTACGAAAGTAGAAGCCGTTGGTCCTTATGTAAATGTATTTTTCAATCGTGAAACTGTAAGTGATGCAGTATTAAAAACAGTTTTAGCGGAGAAAGAAGAGTTCGGTCAAAACCACTTTGGCTGTGAAAAAACAGTAGTAATTGATTATTCCTCTCCTAATATCGCGAAACCTTTTTCGATGGGGCATTTACGTTCTACAATGATAGGAAATTCGCTGAAACATATCGCTGAAAAATGTGGCTATGAAGTTGTAGGGATTAATTATATAGGAGATTGGGGAACACAGTTTGGAAAGTTAATTACGGCTTATAAAAAATGGGGAAATGAAGCAGTAGTTAAAGAAGATCCAATACGTGAGCTATTTAAGTTATATGTCCAATTCCATGAAGAGGTAAAAGACGACGAAGAACTAGAAGAAGAAGGACGTGCTTGGTTTAAGAAATTAGAAGAAGGTGATGAAGAAGCGGTAGAGCTTTGGAATTGGTTCCGTCATGAGTCCCTTAAAGAATTTTCTCGCATTTATGAACTTCTCGGCGTAGAATTTACTAATTTTCAGGGAGAAGCATTTTATAATAATTTAATGGAAGATTTTATTGGGATTTTAGAAGAACATGAGTTGCTTGAAGAATCAGAAGGTGCATTAGTCGTTAATTTAGAAGAAGAAGGAATGCCGCCTTGTTTAATTAGAAAATCAGATGGTGCGACGATTTATGCAACGCGTGACTTAACGGCAGCTTTATATCGTCAAAACACTTATGGGTTTGATAAAGCGCTATATGTTGTTGGTCCAGAACAAAGCTTACATTTCAATCAATTTTTCACCGTATTAAAAAAACTTGGCTATACTTGGGTTGATGGTATGGAACACGTACCGTTTGGCTTCATTTTAAAAGATGGTAAGAAAATGTCGACACGTAAAGGAAGAGTTATTTTACTTGAAGAAGTACTCGAAGAAGCAATCGAACTTGCAAAACAGAATATTGAAGAGAAAAATCCAAACTTAAAACAAAAAGAAGTAGTAGCAAAGCAAGTCGGTGTTGGTGCAGTCATCTTCCACGATTTAAAAAATGAGCGTATGCATAATATCGAATTCTCATTAGAAAATATGCTGAAATTTGAAGGAGAAACAGGACCTTACGTACAGTACACACATGCACGTGCTTGCTCTATTTTAAGAAAAGAAAGTGTAGAATTTGAAACATGTACGTTTGCTTTAAAAGATGATTATAGCTGGAGTGTCGTAAAATTACTTAATAAATTCCCTCAAGTAATTGAAGCAGCTTTCAATAAAAATGAGCCATCTATTATTTCGAAATATATATTAGATGTAGCACAATCATTCAATAAATATTACGGTAATGTTCGTATATTAGAAGAGAGCGAAGAAAAAGACAGCAGACTCGCATTGGTTTATGCTGTGACGGTTGTATTAAAAGAAGGATTACGTTTACTTGGGGTGGAGGCACCTGAGGAGATGTAACATAGTAGTAAACTGACAAACTGGGTCTAGTATAAACCTGGTTTGTTTTTTTATTGGATATATATTTTTTTTGCAAAATCAATTAAAATCTTTTTAGAGAGGGTGATTCATATTGATTCGAACTTTTATTTTACAAATTCCTTGTCATAGAAGATTAGATAGGAGTTTTTTTAAACTACAAAAGTACATACCTTTATGTGCGCGTTGTACAGGCATGCTTATTGGTATTTTAATGTTTCCAATTTATTTTTATATGACACCTTCATTTCTTTTGGCAATCATACTATCATTTTTCGCTCAAATTCCGTTACTTATCGATGGGTTCACCCAAAAGTGGAAATGGAGAAGTAGCTCAAATTTGCTAAGAATAACTACTGGTGTATTAAGCGGTAATGGTATGGGATTATTCATTTCCTCTAGTGTTATATGGATATTATCTTAAGATATATAGTAATGGAGGTATTTACATAGATGTTCTGGATTTACTTAATTCTAATTTTTATTTCAGGTGGAAGTGGAATTGGTTTTATGATTCAAAATAAGTATACAGAAGCAATAATAGCTTTTGTTATTTGTATACTATTGTTTGGGCTACTGTATTATTATCTTAAGAGAAACAAAAGAAAGAGAAAAGCAGATTGTGATGATTTAGACTGTACGGATTGTTTTGATTGTGATTGTACTTGTTAAATTTTTCTTCCAAATAAAAAGCTAGTGTATTATTAAAAATACACTAGCTTTTTTGCTTTGAAATTTTAAGAAAAGTGTAGGAATACGGCTATTATATAGAGAACTTTAGTTTTGTATATAAAAGGAGGCGGGAAAATAATCTGTTTTGAACCACATTGGATTTCTAATATGGCTTCTTATTTACTAGATGGGGAGAAACAATCGGAATTTATTCAGCTAGGTGTTTTGCAGAAATTATTTGAAAGTGATACGCAAAGAAATGGTAAAGATGGCAATATAGGCATGAAAATACCGATATATTTAAGTGAATTAGGTGTGAAAAATATTGAATGTAGAGTAAGCGATAAAGTGAACTTTTTAGATTCAAATATGCATCACAATGATAAAAACGATTTGTATCAATCATTAAAAGAAGAGGGGATTGCAGGTGATCCGGGTGATAAGCAACAATTTGTAGAACGTTTAATAGCCAGAGGATTAACATATGATAATGCGCTAGCTCAATATGAAGCTGAACTACGATTTTTTAAAATATTTCATGTGTATTCTTCTTTTGTATACGCTCCCAATATGAAAATTACATTTGGTGACATAGTTTGTTAAAAGGTATGATGTATAAGGCTTGTCGTTTAATGTCGATAAGTCGATATTCGACATATAATCGCTGATATATGTTAAGAATCGGTCGATATAATTTGAAAATCGCCGATAAAATGAAAGAATCGCTGATATATTTGAATTATCGCCGATATAATTTTATGTACTAATTTCAGCTTCTACAAGATTAAAACCGCATGTTACGTTATTCCATATAATTAAACAAAATACGGAGAAAAACAATCATTTTTACTATATTTTGTTATAAATTTGAATAATATTAATTAATAACATCTATTATAAGAGATTTTAGTTGAATACATACTATATGGTGTGTAAAATCTAAGCAAGTAGCAGTTTAAATATAAATTCGAGGTGAATGCATGCTAGATTTTAAGCAGTTAGAAACTTGTTTAAAAGACAAGAGATTTGTAGATGGATTACAGGAAATAAATAATGAAATTGCATATATAAAAGAAACGAATACTTTATCCTATGTGAAGAATTGGCTTGCCAATATTCCTTCGCATAAGGAGTTCGATATATTAATTCGCCTTACTGATGAAGGGCTTATGCACCAATACAGTTCATTCCTCATTCGTTACGCTTATAAAAAATTCCCAAATATGAGAACGCTCTCTTTATATTGTGATGAGTTAATTGATGAGCGGAAAATTCTTGAAGCAGAGCAGTTGTTAAAATCTTCTTTAGAAGAGTTAAGTAAAGAAGAAATAGATGCAGATTTTTTAGCGAAAACATATTTTACGTTAGTACGATGTCTTTTAGAAATGAAACGAAACGAAGAAGCGTTAATGTATATGCAAAAAGCAGAGGAGTACAGTGCGCGCGCAGTGTTTGATAAATGGGGCTACGTTTATATGCATACAGGTGAATGGGAGAAAGCGGAAGAACAATTTATTGCTGGCATGCAGCATGAAGATTGTGAAGAGTTATCTACCTATTTATTATCACAATTGTATGCGAATAAAGGAGAACAAAAACGCGCGATACAGTTAATCGATGATGCGATTGTAAAATTCCCACAAGTACCATATTTTCATTTTGAGAAGATAAAGTATTTATTAGATTTAGAGCAATATGAAGAGATGTTAGCGGTAATAGATAACATAAATACTCAGCTGCCATATCATGCCTATAATACTTACTTTGTACATTTACGTGCAGAAGCACTGTACAAAATGAATAAATTTGCAGATTTACAAAAACTATTAAAAGAAGAAAAGAGTTTAAAAGAATCTTTATATCATAATTTAGAAAAAAATCCGGATGGAAAAAAGGTGCACTTGCCGATAGTTCCTATTGTACAAAAGGATAATTATTGTGTTCCGACAAGCTTAGAGATGATGTTGCGTATATGGGGAGAGAAACGTACACAAGATGAAATAGCAGAGTTTATTTTTGATATGACAGGATCGAAGTTTTCAGATTCTGTTTCTTATTTAGAAGAATTAGGTTATGAATATCGTTATTTTAAAGGGAATGAAGAGAATTATAAGAGACTGATTGACGAAGGAATTCCTGTTTTATTAAGTATAGATATTGAGCATGCTTCACACGTACAAGTTCTATCTGGATATGATGATACATTGCAAGCTTTCTATGTTCAAGATCCAAACTTTATAGAGCCAGTTCTTGTGGAATATAGTAAAGTACAAGAAAAATATCGTTATACAGGCTGTTTAGCAATCACGTTTGTTCCGAAAGAAAAGAAGGAGCAACTAGCGTTTCTAAGTGAAGAAGAAAATCGTTACTTTAAATCTATTTTTTCTCTTACGGATCATTTAGATGAACATGACAAAGAGGGAATTAGTAACTTAGTACAATTTTTAAAAGAAACGAGTGATAATCCAAATACGTGGTTATATACGATAAAGCACTTAGATGTTGAAGTAGATAAAGAATTTATTTTATATTGTATCGATAAGTTAATGGAAAAGTTTCCGAACTCGGACTTTGTTAAATTGCATGGTGCACAGTGTTTTATTCGTCTTCAAGAAGTAGAGAAAGCGGAGCAAATGCTGACAAGCGTTGAGAAGAAAAATAATCGTGCTTTATATCATTTAATAAACGGAAGATATGCGTTTGAACAGGAAAGTTATCTAGAAGCGATTTCAAGCTTTCGTTCATCGTTACAATTAGACGCAGATCAGCCTATTGCTTGGAGTTTTCTCGCTTTATCCTATATGTATATTGATCAATCTGAAAAAGCATTGCAATACTCTCAAGTTGCGTTAGAGCGTAGTCCTGAAAGGTTCACTTTAACAAATCACGGTTTAATATTAATAGATTTAGAAAGATATGAAGAAGCATATGAAATCTTTAATGACTTGTTAAAAGAGTATAAATATGAAGCGCATGTATGGTATGAACGAGCGAGATGTGCACATCAACTAGGGAAATTATATTTAGCAATAAAAGGGCTTAAAGTAGCGATTCATTTGGATAGTAATGCACATTACATTTATACGAAACTTTCGGAAATATACGAATCTGATTTGAAGGATGAGGAAAGTGCGAAAGAAATTTTATTAAACGGTATTGAGAATTGTGATGATAAAGCACCTCTTTACGTAAAATTAGGTGACTATCATTTTCAAAATGATAGCTTGGAAGAAGCAGAAGTATTGTATAAGCGTGCTTTAGAAGAAAATGATGAGGATGTTTATTCTCACTTCGGACTTACACAAGTTTATATGGCAAGAGAACAATATAAGGAAGCAAAAGAATATATTCTTGGTCTTGAGAAGCAAATTGAAAAGAGCCAAGATTTCCTCATGAATGCAGGAATGGTTTTATGGGATGCTGAAATTGAACTTGGTGGAAATGAAGAAGGATTTAAAGTAGCGCTATCTAAGTTAGAAAATGGTATAAAGAAAAGTGATTATAATGTAGCAAGTGCGTTAGATGAATATGTGAATCGAATTAAAGGAACGGAATTTGTACAACGAGGTATAGCATTTTTAAGAACGTTACACAAAGAAAGAAATGAAGTAAGTGAGTACGGTTGTTATGCAGGTATTTTATATGAATCTATTGGACAGTACGGCCAAGCGATGAAAAGATATAATAAGGCGATAGAACAAATGGAAACGGCATTACCGTATTACCGAATTGGCGAAACACTTATGGCATTAGGGCAATTGACGGAAGCAAAGCAGGCGTATGAAACATGTTTAGAGCTTGATGGGAATTTCGTAGGTGTACATTTACAGCTTGCGGAAATATACGAAAAAGAAGAAAACCGTTCTAAAGAACAAAGTCATATGGTTCAGGCGATGAAAGAAGAGCCGTTGCATATTAATATGGAATATTTGGCACAGCTTTCAGTAGAAATGAACCTTCAGGAAGAATTGCTGATTGAACTAGAACAATTAGCGGACGAAGTACCTGAAATATGGCGTTTAGATGCGATTGCATATGTGTATGGAGCGATGAATGAAACAGATAAAGAACAAGCACAGATTGAATACGCGCTACAATTAGATGGTGAGCATATAGAAGTACTATATCATTATGCAAAAGTATTAGTGAAAAAAAGAAATAGTAAAAGCACTTGAAGTTGCAATGAAAGTAATACAAAAAGATTTTGATAATGAACGTATATTTGATGTTTATGTAAAAGCAGTAGAGCAACATAAAAAATTGTCTAACATACGAGATTTTCTTCATACATTAAAGGTGAAAAAAGCAGAAAGAAGTGCAGCATTCATGTATGCTGCAGCTGCGGTTACGGAAATATGGATTGAACGCCAGCTGCATGAACAGCCGAAACGATCTATCATTACGAGAGCTTTTTATCGTATGAAAAATCGTGCGAAAGAAATTTCAATGGTTACTATGATAATTGATTTATATGAAATCTCTTTAAAGTTAAATCCGAAAAATAGTATGGCAGCACAGCGATTTGCGCTATTTTATGAGAATGTAGAGATGAATAAAGAAGCAATAGAGATTCTGCACACGTCACTAGAAAATAAATGGGATTATGACGTAGCGAAGCAACTTGTAAATCTTTTCGTTGAGTGCGAGGAAGAAGATATGTTAAGAGATGCTTTGGAATTAACGAAACAAATGGTTCGAGAACTACCAGATGATTATGATACTCTTCTTCTGCAAGCACAAGTATTCTTTAAAGCAGGGGAAGAAAGAAAAGCAGAAAAGATTATCTTACAATTAACAGAGCAAACACCGTTTGTAAGTAGAGCATTTCTTGCTTTAGGAGAAATATATCAAAGTCAAGAAAGGTTTGAAGAGGCAATTCATGTATTAGAAAATGCTTCTGTACATCATCCAAATGAAACAGCAATTCTTCTTTCTTTAGCATCTTCATATCATGGTGTCGGCCAAACGATAAAGGCGGAAAAAATAACAAATGAAGTATTAATAATTGACGCGAGTGATTTGTTAGCAAGATATGATCGTGCTTGTTATTTAGCACAGTTAAATAGAAATGAAGAGGCGAAGGAAGAGCTTGAAATTGTCCTTCGTGAGGATGACTCGGGATTCTTTGTTGAACTTATTGAGGATGATGAAAATTTAGCAGCATTGCGAGAATTTGAAAAGTAATTGTATAAGAATAGGGGAAAAAGATAAGGATATATTTTGAATTAGTTGACAATTAGTTGCTAAATGGCATAAAATAACTTTTAACAAAGTATACAAATCTGAAGACGAGAAAGAGTAAAATAGTGAGCTGTTCTCCAGAGAGCCGGTATATTGCTGAAAGCCGGTGTGCAGACGTTATTTGAAAATCATCTCCGAGGAGCTGAGGCTGAAAGTAAGTAAGCCCGGACGGATGTCTACCGTTACAAAGAACACGTATGATAGTACGTTGCTAAGTGCTATTAGTGAAAAAGCTAATAGAATTAGGGTGGTATCGCGGGTAAACCCGTCCCTACTTTATAGGGACGGGTTTTTTGTGTGCTTTAAAATATTCAAAGGAGTGATTGTATATGGAAAAAGTAGATGTAAAAGAATCAGCTGTAGGAAGAGAAATGCGAATTCGCAAACAGTGGAACGAACAAAATATTTTCGAACAATCAATTCAGAATCGAGAAGGCGCACAGTCTTTCGTATTTTATGAAGGACCACCAACGGCGAACGGACTACCGCATGTAGGTCATGCACTTGGACGAACAATTAAAGACTTAGTAGCAAGATATAAAACGATGGCTGGTTATAAAGTGTTAAGAAAAGCGGGATGGGATACACATGGTTTACCTGTAGAATTAGGCGTTGAGAAGCAACTTGGTATTTCTGGTAAACATGAGATCGAAGAATATGGCATTGAACCATTTATTCTAAAGTGTAAAGAGAGTGTTTTCACATATGAGAAGCAGTGGCGTGAATTCACTGAAAGTATTGGTTATTGGGTAGATATGGATAATCCATATGTAACTTTAAAGAATCCATATATCGAAAGTGTATGGCATATTTTGGGGACAATCCATGAAAAAGGATTGTTATATAAAGGACATAGAGTTTCACCATACTGCCCAAGCTGCCAAACCTCATTGAGCTCACATGAGGTTGCACAAGGGTATAAAACAGTAAAAGATTTAAGTGCAACTGTGAAGTTTAAAGTGAAAGATAGTGAAAATGAGTATTTCTTAGGTTGGACCACAACACCTTGGACACTTCCAGCAAACGTTGCGCTTGCTGTCCATCCAAATATGGAATACGTTAAAGCAAAACAAGAAAGTCATGTATACATTGTTGCGAAAGAACGTGTACAAGAAGTATTAAAAGAGAACTATGAAGTATTATCTGTTCATAAAGGCGAAGAATTATTAAACACATCTTATACAGCGCCATTTCCGATGAAAGAAGTTACAAATGGTTACCGCGTTATTGCAGCAGATTTTGTAACGGGAGATAGTGGTACAGGACTTGTTCATATTGCTCCAGCATATGGAGAGGACGATTATAGAGTCGTTCAAAGTGAAGGATTGTCATTCTTGCACGTTGTAGATGAAAAAGGTGAGTATACAGAAGCGGTACCATTTTTGAAAGGGAGATTTGTAAAAGATTGTGACGTGGATATCGTTCGTTATTTAGCGAAGGAAGGTTTACTGTATCATAAAGAAAAATATGAACATAGCTATCCGCATTGCTGGCGTTGTGATTCACCACTACTTTATTATGCAGGAGAAAGTTGGTTAATCCGAACAACTGCAATTAAAGATACATTTTTACAAAATAATGATTCTGTTACTTGGTATCCGGATCATATGAAACATGGACGTTTTGGTAAGTTTTTAGAAAATATGGTGGACTGGAATATTAGCCGAAATAGATATTGGGGAACACCATTAAACGTGTGGGAATGTGAAAGTTGTAATCATCAGTTCGCACCGAAGAGCATTGCCGAATTAAGAAAGCATAGTACGAAAGAAACACCGGAAGATTTGGAATTGCATAAGCCGTATGTAGATGAAGTGCAAGTCTGCTGCGAGAAATGCGGAGGCACAATGAATCGTACACCAGAAGTAATTGATGTTTGGTTTGATAGTGGTTCTATGCCATTTGCACAATATCATTACCCATTTGAAAATAAAGAGTTATTTGAAGAGCAGTTTCCAGCGGATGTTATTGCAGAAGGAATTGATCAAACACGCGGCTGGTTTTATAGTTTATTAGCAGTATCAGCACTATATACAGGAAAAGTACCGTATAAACGAGTGTTATCACTAGGGCATGTTTTAGATGAAGAAGGGCAGAAAATGTCTAAAAGCAAAGGAAATGCACTAGACCCAGTTGATTTAGTAGATAAGTTTGGTGCAGATGCGCTAAGATGGGCTTTACTTGTTGATAGTGCCCCGTGGAATGCGAAGCGTTTTTCTGAAAGAACAGTACTGGAAGCGAAATCTAAATTTGTAGATACATTAGTCAATGTGTATAGCTTCTACGTTTTATATGCAAATTTAGATGAGTATAATCCGAAGGAAACGTATGATGTAAAGCTTACAAAATTAGACGAATGGGTATTATCAAGGTTGCATAGTACAACGAAAAAAGTGAGAACTGGACTTGATGATTATCAATTTACGAATGCAGCTCGTGAAATTGCAACACTTGTAGATGAAGTGAGTAACTGGTATGTAAGACGCTCACGTAATCGTTTCTGGGAATCTGGTATGAACGCTGAGAAAGCAGCTGCGTATGAGACACTTCATGAAGTACTTGTAACAATTAGTAAATTAATTGCACCATTTACACCATTTGTCGCGGAAGACATTCATCTGAATTTAGAAGGAAGCAGCGTTCATTTAGCCGATTATCCAGTTGTAAATGAATCACTACTTCAGCCGAAATTAGAAGCGGAAATGGATGCTGTTTTACAAGTTGTTGAACTTGGAAGAAGTAACCGTAATCAGCATTCTTTAAAAGTAAAACAGCCGCTAGCAGAACTTGTATTACTTGAGCATAACGAGAATGATATGGATTGGGAATCTTATCGTGATATCGTTATGGATGAGTTAAATGTAAAAGCGTTCCATGTTGAACTCGATGAAACAAAATACACATCATATCAATTGAAGCTTAATTTTAAAACAGCGGGGCCGAAGTTCGGTAAAAATGTGAATGCAGTGAATGGTTGGCTAAAACAATTATCACAAGAAGAAGTGCAAAACTTTGTATTAACAGGAAGAGCAGTTTACGAAGCAACACCAGGAGAAGAAGTAGTTGTAACTGCTGAAGATGTGTTAGTTGAGAAAGTTGCAAAATCAGGATTCTCTAATACAACTAACGGACAATATACGGTTATGTTAGATACGAATGTAACGGAAGAATTGTTACAAGAAGGAGTAGCGCGTGAATTCATTCGTGCGGTTCAAGAATATCGTAAACAGTTGAATTTACCAGTTAATTTACGAGTCGATATTATTCTTGATACAGAAGAAGAACTACAGCGAACGTTAACGAACCATAAAGATTTATTGGAAGAAAACTTACTCGTTAAACAATTTACATTTGGTCACTTAACGAACGAAGACGATGAACTTTCTTTAGGTGAAACAAAACTTAGAATTAAATTAAGTGCAGCTAATTAAAGAAAAAAGGAAGTTGGAATGATTCCAACTTCCTTTTTTGTATGATTAGAATTTATTTGACTATACATTCGATAGGACCACTAGCAATTGTCTTTTTTCATAGCGTACCGAACACAATACCGTAGAAATATATTTCTACAGTATTGTGTTCAATTCATACATAAATATTGAGAAAATTTCACTTACCCTAAATGGAAAGGTAATAGAAGTGTTCATAGAGAATTACTCGTAGATTCAATTTTTATCCATCCGTTTTGCGGGGAATGATTGCCTAGTGGTAATGGGATAAGGTTGAGCTACTTTATTAGGGGGAGTGGTTCTATGTTTAATAAAAAAATGGTGGCAATGGCAATGACCGTGCCGTTAGTAATGGGGACGATTTCTACGGTTTCGGCATTGGAAAAACAACAGCAAGTAAAGTTAGAAGCTTATTCGCCACAGAAAAAAGCAACTGAATATTTAAAAGAAAATGCTGCGCAGTATGGATTGAAAACAGATCTTTCAGACTTGCAATATATTTCTACAACAGAAACATCAGTAGCTTCATATGTTAGGTTCCAACAAGTTGTTAATGGTGCACCTGTATTTTCAAAACAAATAACAGTTACGCTTAACGGAGAGGGAAAGGGAGTACTCGCTGTTTCTGATTATCAGCCTGTTACAGGTGTGAAGGAAGTAACGACAAAAATTAGTGAAAAAGATGCAATACAAAAATCAATGGCGTATGTTGGAGAAGCAAGTGAGCAAAATTTATGGGCTCCTACAGATAAAGAGTTCGGATATATTGTTGAAGAAGGAATTGCTCGTCCAGTATATAAAGTTGTAGTCCATTCTAATAATCCATTTGGTGCATGGGAAACATTTATTGATGCAGAAAATGGAAAGTTAATTAAAAAGGTTGATATAAACCGAAAAGCTGAAGGGTCAGGAAAAGTATTTTTACCTAACCCAGTCGTATCTAGCGGTAGTAAAGTAGGCTTAAAAGATAATAACGATGCAGATTCAACAGCTCTAACGAACCAATTAAAAACTGTTACGTTAAAAGGTTTAGATGGAACAGGATTTTTAATTGGAGAATATGTAACGATTTCTTCAAAAGCGAAAACAAAATCTACAAACTTACAATTCAACTATACACGTGCAAATGATAGCTTTGAAGATGTAATGTCATATTATCATATTGATACATTGCAACGTTACATTCAAAGTCTAGGTTTTAAAAATATTAATAACCGTTCGATAAAAGTGAATGTTAATGGTACAACTGATGATAACTCATTCTATTCTCCATCAACAAAAGCTTTAACTTTCGGTACTGGCGGTGTTGATGATGCAGAAGATGCTGGTATTATCGCACATGAGTATGGGCATTCGATTCAAGATAACCAAGTTCCTGGCTTTGGTAGTTCAGCAGAAGGTGGAGCGATGGGAGAAGGATTTGGCGACTTCTTAGGTGCTACATATGAAGATGCAGTATCGACTACTGGATATGGTAAAGCATGTGTTGGAGAATGGGATGCGACTGCTTATTCTAGTTCAGATCCGACGTGCTTACGCCGATTAGATACGAATAAAGTGTATCCGAAAGATATTACAAATGAGGTACATGATGATGGGGAAATTTGGGCACAAGGCCAATATGAAATGGCACAAGCATTTGGACGTGATGTAGCAACGAAAATTATTTTACAATCGCACTGGTCATTAACACCAAACTCTAAATTCAGTGATGGAGCAAAAGCGATTAAGCAAGCGGATGCTCTTTTATATGGCGGACAACATGCTGCTGATATCGATCGCATTTGGGCAGCGAGAGGTATTAGTACGAATTAATATAAAAAGTCGTGGCATTTATAAGCCACGACTTTTTAATTTGCTTACGAACTGGTACTAGTAAATAAAGCTATATCAATGATAGTGTGAATATATCCGTATCCCATTTACTTTTTAGCTTCTTTAAAAACAAAATGCTCTTTAAATTTTCTAGATTCAACTTTTTGACCATTTCGCATCGATCGGAATGGGTGTTCTTGCCATGTAATAATAACATCAACTTCATCTGCTTTTGTAGCAATGGGTAAATTAGCGTGTTCAAATCCAGTTTTTCCACTTGCCAAACGACTTTCCTTTAGGGAAAAGAGTTCATATTTCGTTTTCTTATTTGGTTCGTTGCGGAATACTTCGACGTTTACATTATATACTTCACTATTCCCGACATTCTTTACTGAAAAATGATATGTTTGAAATTCATCTTTTTTAGCTTGAAGCATATTCTTGTTTGTTTTTTTCGGTTTATCAATATTCACTTGCCATTGATCAGAGTTTTGAGAGATTGGTAAAGATTTTGGTGAATAGGCATACGTTTCATTTACTACAATTAAGCAAAACAAAAGGAGAAAGAAACTAATTGCTTTTTGCATATACACACCTCGCTTTAAAATTTTTATTAATATGCGTAAATGAATTAGTTTTTATGTAAAAATTGGAAAATATTAAAGGTGTAATTTTGGATGTAATACATAAGAATATGTATTACAAAATTAACTTTTCACACTTTAGAAGAAGTTAGGAGTTATAAAACCAGAATGTTTCAAAAAAAGCTTGCGTTTTATAAGGTAAGGAGTTAGAATACTCTGTAAATATAAAAAGTGATGATCAGGAAAAGTACATGGTGCAAAGGTCTACAGAGAGCAGCCAGTTGCTGGGAAGGTTGCGATACCGCATGATGGAAAGACACCTGTGAGTGTTGCTTTGAACGTGATTATTAGTAAAAGCAAACGGTACCTACCGTTATCAGGGCTAAGATGGTCAGTATGACAATTTGGGTGGTACCGCGGAAAAAATCCGTCCCTATTTATAGGGGCGGATTTTTGTATTCTTTGAAAGGGGGTGAGTGACCGTGGATGATGACGATGACAACAATAACGTAAATAAATATAAAATTACTGGAGGGAAAAATAATGGATTCAATAATGAAGCGTTCACTCACAAAAAAATGTACAAAGCAAAGTGGAAAGGTTGTATTACTTCAAGGATGGGTAAAAAAGATTCGACATCTTGGAAATGTTAGTTTTTTATTATTACGAGACAGAACAGGAGTAATTCAATGTGTATTAGAAAATGAATTGGCTGGATATAAAGTTGATGTAGAAAGTGTCGTCCACGTAATTGGTGAAATAGTCGAGACATCGAAAACAGAATTGGGTGTTGAAGTACTTGCTCATGAAGTGAAAGTAATAAACGGTGCAGAGCCACTTCCATTTGAAATAAATAAAAAGAAGTTACAAGTTGGCTTAGATCAACTACTTAATGAGCGAGTAATATCATTAAGGCATGAGCGAACCGCAGCAATTTTTAAAGTGAAATCTACACTCGTTCAAAGCTTTAGTGAATTTCTTATAGAGAACGATTTCACACGAATATTTACGCCGAAAATTGTTTCGCAAGGGGCAGAAGGAGGAGCAAATGTTTTTAAGCTTCCATACTTCCAAAAAGAAGCTTATTTAGCACAATCACCACAGTTCTATAAGCAAATGATGGTGGCAGGTGGGTTAGAACGAGTTTTTGAAATTGCACCTGTATATAGAGCGGAACATCATAATTCTTCCCGTCATTTGAATGAATATATATCGTTAGACGTAGAGCTTGGTTTTATTCATGATTTTTATGAAGTGATGCAACTAGAAACGGATGTTTTACGATATATGTTTCAACAAGTAGCGAAAAAATGTGAAATAGAACTACAACTATTACAAATAGAAGTACCTGTTATTACTGAAATACCTAAAATTACATTGTTAGAAGCACAAGAAATTTTGAAAAGTAAGTATCGTAAAGAATCTCCTGTAGGGGATTTAGATACAGAAGGTGAAAAGTTACTAGGGAAATATGTGAAGGAAATATATAATAGTGAATTTGTTTTTATTACGCATTATCCGAAAAAAGCGAGACCGATGTATACGATGCCGAATAAAGAGAATCCAGCTATTACTGATTCATTCGACTTATTATATAAAGGATTAGAAATAACGTCAGGGGCACAGCGAATTCATAATTATGAAATGTTACTCGCTTCGTTTAAAGAAAAAGGATTACACCCAGATAAATTTCAATCTTATTTAAATACATTTCGATATGGTTGTCCACCACATGGAGGTTTCGGAATTGGGTTAGAAAGGGTTGTATATAAACTTTTAGAATTAACAAATGTACGAGAGGTGAGTGCTTTTCCGAGAGATTGTACTCGTCTCATACCGTAAAAAGAATCTTCGCGATTATCGCGAAGATTCTTTTTTTATAGTTCGTTTAAAAAGGTGAAAATATAGACTCTTTCTTTTTCTAATAAGCTTAGTAAAAGTCAGTTGAAATATGAACCATTTCGACAAAAAAATCAATATACCCTTGACAGTTACAAATATAACAGATATACTTCATATTAATTTCAAAAGAAAATATATTCTAAATATTAAAATGTGTTGAATAGGAGTAGTAAGGTCATGTATTTGTACAGAGAGCTATGGGTTGGTGTGACATAGTCAAATGACATCCTGAACTCGCCTAGGAGCAGTAAGGTGGAACGGAATTACATTCTTAGTAAATCTTAACGGTTAACCTTCGATATTAGGTTTGTAATCAAACGATTACTACTAAGGTGGATTCATAATGGAATCAATAAGGGTGGTACCGCGTTAAGTAAATGGCTTAGCGTCTCTTTATATAGAGATGCTAGGCCATTTTTTTATTATATGGAAGAAGAAATGGAGGGTTTATTTGAATAGGTTTATAAAATTTATTTATTTATATAAAAAGATTTAATTAGGAGGAAAATGAGATGAAACAGACGGAGCAATGGACTTCGAAATTAGGTTTTATAATGGCGGCAGCCGGATCAGCAATTGGACTTGGTGCGATATGGAAGTTCCCTTATATCGCTGGGAAGAGTGGGGGAGGAGCGTTCTTTTTAATATTTATATTATTTACTGTTTTAATTGGACTACCGCTACTTATAGCTGAATTTATGATTGGACGCAGTACGCAGAAACAAGCAGTTGGAGCATTTAAAAGCATCGCACCAAATACAGGATGGCATTGGATTGGACGCCTTGGTGTTGGAACTTGTTTTATACTACTTTCGTTTTATAGTGTTGTAGGTGGATGGGTATTAATTTATTTATTCAGAGGAATAACTGGACAACTGATTACTCCAGGACAAAATTACGGTACATTATTTACTGAAACAATTGGGAATCCTGCTTGGGCTATTATGGGACATTTCGCTTTTATGTTCATTACGATATGGGTTGTATCAAAGGGTGTACAAAACGGAATTGAAAAAGCAAGTAAATATATGTTGCCAGCATTGTTCGTTTTATTTGTCGCTCTTATTATTCGTTCGTTAACACTTGATGATGCAATGAAAGGTGTGAAGTTTTTCTTACAACCAGATTTCTCAAAGATTACTTCGGAAAGTATTTTGTTCGCAATGGGGCAATCATTCTTTGCAATTAGTATCGGGATTTCAATTATGGTTACGTATAGTTCCTATTTAAATAAAAAAGAAAGTTTACCAAAATCAGCAATAACAATTGTTGGATTAAATTTATTTGTTTCATTATTTGCAGGTCTTGCTATTTTTCCAGCCGTATTTTCATTAGGAATGGAGCCAACAGAAGGACCTGGATTACTATTTATCGTATTACCATCTGTATTTAGTCAAATCCCATTCGGTGGATTTTTCTTAACAGTATTTCTTGCACTATTTACATTTGCGACATTAACATCAGCATTTTCTCTACTAGAAACTGTTGTTTCAGCATTAGCAAATGGTGAACAAGAAAAGAGAACGAAATTATCATGGCTGATCGGTTTCGGCATTTTCTTGGTAGGTATACCATCAGCGTTATCATTTGGAGTATGGAGTGATATTACGATTTTCGGAAAGAATATTTTTGATGCAGTAGACTTCTTATCTAGTAATATATTAATGCCACTTGGAGCACTATTTATTAGTATTTTCGTTTCATTCAAAATGGAGAAGAAGGTACTAGAAGCAGAGTTTTTTGTAGGTGGAAATTATGGAAAGAAAGTATTTACTTATTGGGCATTTTTACTTCGATTTGTAGCACCACTTGCAATAATTATAGTCTTCTTAAATGTAATAGGGATTATTTAACATTAAATGTTATAATACTCAGTAAAAAAAGGGGTGATGATCATAAAGAAAAATTTGATAGAAGCAGGGAAATATATGAATATTAGAGGGAAAAAGCTATACGTTGAAACACATGGAAATCCTAAAAATAAGCCAGTCTTATACTTGCATGGTGGACCAGGAGAAAGTTGTTATGATTTTTCATTTCATCAATCGGAACGTTTAAAAGATTCTCTATATGTAATTATGATAGATCAAAGAGGTGTTTGTCGCTCAGAAGAAATTACTGAAGACGAAGCTTTTGGATTAAATGATTTGATTGAAGACTGTGAGGAATTAAAAAAAGTATTACAAATTGAGAAGTGGTCTATAATTGGACACTCTTTCGGTGGATATGTAGCATTGCTTTATGCGTCGATATATCCAAGTTCAATAGAGAAAATAATATTTGAAGGACCAACTTTTGATTTTGCATTAACAAGTAGGGCTTTGTTACAAAAGACAGGGCATTTATTAAAAAAGTATGGAAAAGAAGAAGTAGCAGAAGAGTGCTTTGCTTATTCATCTAGCAAGGCTAGTTCAGAAGAGTTGTTAGAAGCTTATATAAGATTAAGCGCTGAATTAGAAGAAAAAAGAATGGAGATTTACAATAATAAGGAAGATAGGACAGATGAGAGTTTATACAGTGATGAAGAGTGGGAAATATTTTCAAATCGCTCCAAAATTCACTTTGATAGATTAAAATTAGAGGGAGCATGTCATACATCATTATTATCAAAAATAAAAGATGTACAAAATCTAATGTTATTAATAGTAGGAAAACATGATGTAGTAACGTGTGAAGAACAAATTAAAACATTTAATAAAGATGCCCGAAACGGCAAGTATATCGTATTTGAAGAGAGCGGTCATTCACCTCATTATGAGGAAGCAGATAGATTTGCAGAAACAGTCATACATTTTTTGAAATGAAGAAAAGGGTGCTTCTATAAATGAGAGGCACCCTTTCTAAATTTCTGGATATGTGATTGTGATGTTAGGCCACTTACTTTGCCAATTCTTTTTTATAACTCTGTTTTTGTACATATGTAATCGTTCTTTCGATTCAAGAAAATGAGCTGTTGGTTTCACTTGTAAGGAAAGGACATCTTCAATACCCCATGGGGCTGTTAAGATAACGTTGTTTAGTTCATCAAGTGTAACTCCTAAAGCCGTTGCTGTTTCAGGGAATTTAGAAATAGCATTAACAGAAGAAGAATATGGTGGCATATTATTCACTACATGCATACGAGCTTGATTTTTTACAGACCAAGGGATAGTAGCATCAATATTCATTAATTTCGTTTCTAATGATTGTTCGTATATCTCATCTTGATGTAGACTATCATAATAAATCACATCAACATCAGGCATAGCCGTTTTCGCTTCATAGTCATGTAAAGTATCCCAAATTTTAGAACGAACAAATCCGGCACAAATCCACCAATCAGGTAGCTCTAGTGATTTTGCCATTTGTAATACATTCATCATCCATTCGTCGTTTTCTATTAAGCGAATTATATCTTTCTCTGTTTTGATCTTCATTGATAAATTCACCTTTCTAGTAAATTAATGCATCAGTTCAATAATCCATAAAATCCAGTAAGCACCTGGTACAAATAGCAGTTGTGCTAATAATGTGCCGAGAAGTCTAGAAATCATTAGCCAACCATACATTTTACTCATAGATTCAGCACCGCTTTCTGATTGTAGAGCACGTTCTGTTAAAAGAGCAATGCGTGGATCGAGTAATACAGTTAATAAAATAGTGGCGAAACCATTTACAAGGCCAGAAGCTGTACTTGCATTTGTTGCATAATCTGGATTTAAAAAAGAAGCGTAAAGGGCTGAAAGTACCCCTGCTGTATAAATAGCAGTAGCAAACATGTTAATAAGCATAATACGCTTTGGAATACCACCGATACGCAGTCTATGAATCATTTCTAACTTTGGAAAACGGACATATTTTTTTGTGTACTTTAATTTTTGAATGTTATTCGTTTTCATCATTCGAATGAAAGAACCGTCTGTTTCAAAGTTTTGAATGACATATCCAAATAATTTTGTCAAAGTTGGATAAAGAATGATCGCGATTAATGTACCGATAGAAGCCGATAATAGTACGAGTCGTATAATATGCTCTAAATTAATAGAAGAATCTAGTTTTGCTTCATCGACAATACCACCGATTAAAAAGGCTTGTAGTAAGTTTGATGTTCTTGAAATAAGTAACACCATTCCTACAACAGACAAGGCAACCGCAATCTTTTTTAAACGTACTCCAGCTAATCGAATACTATAAGAGCTTGTTTCAACTGCGTGGATCACAATTGTGAAAGCCATTATAAAAATTAACGTAATTGACATTTGTTTCACCAGTTTCTATTAAAATAATTGTAACTTTTTTACTGTATCATATCTATCGTATTTTGTAACTGAAAGTATGTGACATATGGAAATTGATTTTTCGAAAAAATAGATAATAATAGTATAATAGGGAGAAGTGGAAGAGATGTTAGCACTTATTTATACAGCAAATTAAGTGGAGGAATGAAGCATGTATAAAACATTTCTATTTGATTTAGATGGAACTTTAACGGATCCGAAAGAAGGGATTGTAAACTCGGTTTTATATGCATTAAAAAAAGTAGGAATTGAAGAAGTACATATAAGTGAGTTAGATTCATTTATAGGTCCTCCTATTCAGCAATCATTCATAGAGAGATATAATATGAGTGAAGGAGAGGTTGAACGTGCTGTTTTTTACTTCCGTGAGTATTTAAAGCAGCGTGGATTGTTTGAAAATAATGTATACGAGGGGATTCTGAAGCTCTTGCAACAATTAAAAAGTTCAGGGAATCGCATATTCGTAGCAACTTCAAAGCCCACTGTATTTGCGAAACAAGTTATAGAGCATTTTCAATTAACGAATTATTTCGAAGACATCATTGGAAGTAATTTAGATGGTACGAGAATAAAAAAAGAAGAAATAATTGCTCATATTTTACAAACACATGAAGAACTAAATAAAGAAGAAATGATAATGATTGGTGATAGAAAGCACGATATAATAGGTGCGAATCAGAATGGAATTGCTTCAATTGGTGTTTTATATGGCTATGGCTGTGAAAAAGAACTGACTGAAGTTAGTGCGACCTACATAGTGAAAGATGTTGAAGAACTGTATCATTTTTGTGTAGAGAAAAATTTAATACAGCAGTAAATATAGATTCTAGCAATCCCTTTATAACGTATGACGATGAATTCGTTTCTGTTTAAAGGGATTTTTCATATGTAATCGAATAATTATAATTAGACATTTTTAGCATAAAAATTTGTATGAATAAGAGGAGGGATGTCAGAATTAAAAGTTTAGTAGAAATTTATCAATAAAATTTAGAATATTCTGTTTAATGGAGGGGTAAAATTGGAGTTAGTTATTATATTATTAGCACTAAGTTTACTTATGTTCGTAGCATACAGAGGTTTTTCTGTTATTTTATTCGCGCCGATATTTGCATTATTTGCAGTATTTTTGACAGAACCTAGTTATGTATTACCTTTCTTTTCTAATATCTTTATGGAGAAAATGGTTGGATTTATAAAATTATATTTTCCTGTGTTTTTATTAGGAGCAATATTTGGAAAAGTAGTGGAAATGTCAGGAATTGCAGATTCTATCGCAAAAACAATTATTGAGTTAGTTGGTGAAAAACGTACTATATTAGCGATTGTATTAATGGGGGCTATTTTAACGTATAGTGGTGTTAGTGTGTATGTAGTAGTGTTTGCTGTTTATCCGTTCGCAGCTAAGTTGTTTCGACAAGCTAATATTCCAAAGCGTTTAATCCCTGGAACGATTGTTCTTGGAGCAGTAACGTTTACAATGGATGCGCTACCTGGATCACCACAAATTCAAAATGTAATACCTACAACATTTTTTAAAACGGATATTTATGCTGCACCGATACTTGGGATTGTAGGAGCAATTTTTGTTCTTACATTAGGTTTACTATATTTAGAGAGTAGACGTAAGAAGGCAAAAGCAGCAGGTGAAGGATATTTTGGTTTTAATGATGGAAATACTGAAATGGCAGCATCTTTGCAAGTAGAACAAAAAAATATGCCATTAATTAATAACATTGAAATCACAAGAGCACAACAACTTATTGCATTTATACCACTTATTTTAGTAGGTGTAATGAATAAAGTGTTTACTATTATGATACCAAAGTGGTATCCAAGCGGTTTTGATTTTTCTGCAATTGGTATGAAAGCATTTGGAAAAGTAGAATTAAGTGCAGTGGTAGGAATTTGGTCTGTAGAATTGGCACTTATTATAGGGATCTTAACAACGTTATTATTATATTGGAAGCGAGTAGTAACAGGTTTCCAAGCTGGATTGAATACAAGTATTGGTGGAGCGCTACTTGCAACGATGAATACAGGAGCTGAGTTTGGATTCGGTGGTGTCATTGCAGCACTTCCAGGCTTCGCAATTATGAGAGATGGCATCTCTGCTACTTTCACAAATCCGTTAGTGAATGGTGCAGTAACGACGAATATTTTAGCTGGAATTACAGGCTCGGCATCAGGAGGAATGGGAATAGTATTAAGCGCAATGGGAGATAAATTTATTGCAGCGGCCAATCAATTTGATATTCCATTAGAAGTTATGCACCGTATCGTATCAATGGCATCAGGAGGAATGGATACACTACCACATAACGGGGCTATTATTACTATTCTTACAGTAACAGGATTAACACATAAACAGTCATATAAAGATATATTTGCTATTACAATTTTGAAAACGGTTGCTGTATTTTTAGTTATCGCATTCTATACTTTAACAGGACTCTATTAAAAAATTTGAATCGTAAAGATTCATCAAATCGATAATTTATATTATAAAATATTAATTAGGATAAGAAGGGGTGGGGGACTTGCAAGAGGTTTCTGAGTTTCGTATGCCAAAGTCGGTATTATATGGAAGAAATTCGCTTGAAAAACTGGGAGAACAATCAAAAAAGTTAGGGAAAAAAGCTTTTATAGTTACTGATACAATTATGGAGAAATTAGGATATGTTGAAAAGTGTATACAACAACTAAATAAGAAAGGTATTACTGTTAGCACATATAATAAAGTGGATGCTGAGCCTACAAATATACACGTATTAGAAGCGTTATCTCTTTGTAAAGAGGAAAAGTGCGATTTTATTATCGGTATTGGTGGTGGAAGTTGTATTGATGCTGCGAAAGCGGTAGCGGTTTTATATACAAATGGTGGAGAAGTTGAGGATTATGTCCAAAAGGATATTGAAATAGAAAACAATCCACTACCACTTATTGCAATTCCAACAACTTCTGGTACTGGTTCGGAAGTTACAAGTGTAGCAGTAATTACGAATAAAAAAACAGATGTAAAAATGATGATGAAGCATCCTAGTTTTATACCGAAAGTAGCAATTATAGATCCAGTTTTGACAAGTTCGTTACCACCACAAATTACGGCAGCAACAGGAATAGATGCGTTATGTCATGCGATTGAAGCTTATATTTCTAAATTTTCACAACCACTTACAGATGTACTTGCTCTTTCAGCTATTGAAAGTATTATGAAATATTTACGTATAGCATATGAAGATGGACATAATATGGAGGCAAGAGAAGCGATGATGATTGCTTCCTTACAAGCTGGAATTGCATTTTCGAATGCATCAGTTACATTAGTTCATGGAATGTCAAGGCCAGTGGGAGCATTATTTCATGTACCGCATGGAATATCAAATGCCATACTATTACCTACAGTGTTAGAGTTTACAAAAACAAGTGCAGTGAAAAGGTTAGCAAAAATTGGACGTAACTTAAATAAGGATTTGTATTCGAATTCTGATGAGGAAGTAGCAGACTATACGATTGGGGAAATAAAAAAGCTTTGCTATGATCTTCGTATTCCAAATTTAAAAGAATACGGTATCGATGAAATTGAATTTGAAAATGCTATCTCTAAAATGGCATCAGATGCAATTGAAAGTGGTAGCCCAGCTAATAACCCACGTGTTCCATCATATGATGAAATCAAAGAGTTGTATCGAGAGTGTTTTAATTATAAGTATAAAGAATTTATAAAAATATCAGATTATTAATTTCAGAATATTCTATAAAAATTTCCTTGGAAATGAAAGTACAATTATTCTATATTATTACGTTAAAACAAGACTTTATATTCCAAACTTAAAGTCTTGTTTTATTGTGTATAATATACATAATAAAACGTTGTTATTAGTTTTATAAAAAAAGTTTAGGTAGGTGTTTATATGAAAACGATAGGTCTTATAGGTGGTATGAGTTGGGAATCAACTTCTGAATATTATCGAATTATTAATGAAGAAATAAAAGAGAGATTAGGAGGGCTACATTCAGCAAAATGTTTGATTAATAGTGTGGATTTTGAAGAGATTGAACGATGTCAGTCTAGCGGAGATTGGGATGGTGCTGGAGAAATTCTAGGGAATGCGGCATATTCATTACAAAAGGGAGGAGCAGACTTTATAATCATTTGTACAAATACAATGCATAAGGTAGTTGGAAAAATAAAGGCCAAAATTGATATTCCAGTCTTACATATTGCTGATGCAACTGCAAAAGAAATTAAAAGAAAAGACATTCAAAAGGTTGGTCTGCTTGGAACTAAATATACAATGGAGCAAGATTTCTATAAGTCACGTATTGAAGAGCATGATATAAAAGTAATAGTACCATCAGAAAAAAATAGAAAAGAAATAAATAAAGTAATATATACAGAATTATGTTTAGGAAAAATAGTATCTCAATCTAGAGAATATTATAAAAGAGTCATCGAAGAGTTAGTGCAAAAAGGAGCACAGGGAATCATATTAGGTTGTACAGAAATAGGGTTATTAATAAAGCAAGAAAACGTATCTGTCCCGATATTTGATACAACTCATATACATGCAATTGAAGCAGTCAAGGTAGCTCTAGATAGAGTATAATTATATTATGTAAACTTTATTCGTATATCTGGAAAACATTCAGAAAATATTTTATAATGTAAGTGGTTACATTTAAGGGGGAATGCGTATGTTTTCAGTTCAACCAATCGCATTTGTACATAATGAAAGAAAGGAAATAAAAGATGATGAGTGGGGAGAAGTAAGATCTCGTATAACTTTAACTGAAATGTATGCAGAAGAGAGTATACAAGGGGTTGA
The DNA here is from genome assembly GCF_000238655.1 of Bacillus sp. 7_6_55CFAA_CT2. Taxonomy (NCBI): domain Bacteria; kingdom Bacillati; phylum Bacillota; class Bacilli; order Caryophanales; family Bacillaceae; genus Bacillus; species Bacillus sp. 7_6_55CFAA_CT2. Next base: position 365,940 of record NZ_JH414709.1, read on the forward strand.
AGATTTTTCTCATATTGAAGTTGTTTTTTATTTTCATAAAGTAACTGACGAGCAAATTCAGTATTTTGCTAGACATCCTAGAAATAATAAGGATTATCCTGAAGTAGGTATTTTTGCACAGCGCGGGAAAAATCGCCCAAATCGCATAGGTGTAACAATTGTAAAGGTGATCAAAAGAGAAGGTAAATCAATTATTGTTGAGGGATTAGATGCTATTGATGGCACTCCTATATTGGATATAAAACCAATAATGAAAGAGTTTATGCCGACAGAAGAAATACACCAGCCTAAATGGGCAACGGATATAATGAGACAGTATTGGAAGGGGAATGGAGTAAAATGAGAATATATGAGGCAACAATTGCAGATTTAGATGGACTAGCATCAGTTTTTAATAACTATCGCATGTTTTATAGGCAAGATTCTGATTTAGAAGGGGCAAAAGTATTTTTACGAAATAGAATTGAGAAAAAAGAGTCTGTTATTTTCGTAGCAGTTGAAGACGGCGAATATATTGGGTTCACGCAACTATATCCATCATTTTCTTCTATTTCAATGAAAGAATTATGGATTTTAAATGATTTATTTGTACAAGCGGCGAAGCGTGGAGCCGGAACAGGTAAAAAATTATTAGAAGCTGCTAAAGAATACGCATTAGAAAATGGAGCAAAAGGTGTAAAGCTGCAAACGGAGATTGATAATTTATCAGCACAACGATTATACGCTGAAAATGGTTATTTGAGAGATAATCGTTATTTCCATTACGAATTAACGTTTTAAAAAATTAAGTTGAAAGAGACATTTTCAAGAAAAAGAATTTCTTTGTAATGAGAAATTCTTTTTTATTTTTGCTTAAATTAAAAAATATGACGAAAATAAAACGATATTTATTTATTGTTAAACAATAAATGTTGTGATAAAATTATGTTGCCATTAAATAAGTGAGGTATTGTAAATGAATCTTAAACGAAGTTCAACAACGTTCTTAAAAGTAATTATTTTTCTTGCTGGAATTTCAGTACTTGCTTTATGCATATTTTTAGTGCCGGAAATGGCGAATTTCGCAGCAAATTTGTATCCTAATATTGCTCCGATGAAATATCTTGTTTTCATTGTGATGTACGGAGCAGCTGTGCCTTTTTACGTTGCTCTTTATCAGGCTTTCAATCTTTTACAGTACATTGATGAGAACACAGCGTTCTCGGAATTATCAGTAAAGGCGTTAAAGAATATAAAGCGCTGTGCAATTACAATCAGTGGTTTGTATGTATTAAGTTTGCCACTTTTTCATTTTATAGCGAAAAAAATGGACCCTCCTATTGGGCTAGTGGGACTCATTATCGTTTTTGCTTCGCTCGTTATCGCCGTTTTTGCTGCTATCCTCCAACGACTTCTACAAGAGGCAATTAACATAAAATCAGAAAATGATTTGACGGTCTGAGGTGGCGGATATGACAATCATTATTAATATTGACGTCATGTTAGCAAAACGAAAAATGAGTGTAACGGAGCTTTCGGAGAAGGTTGGAATTACGATGGCGAATCTTTCTATTTTGAAAAATGGGAAAGCAAAAGCGGTTCGTTTTTCAACATTAGAAGCGATATGTAAAGCTTTGGAGTGTCAGCCAGGGGATGTTTTGGAGTATAAAAACGATGAGAATACTCAATAAAAACAAATAACAAATGTAAATAATAGAAGTCAATAAAGAAGGGATAGCCACTAAGCTATTCCTTCTTTACGTTAATTGCTGTTACTAATAAAAAATATAATTTGAATTGCAATGTTTGCGTATCAAAAGGGAACTTGCTACCTTTTGAGGTGATCCGTTTTGTGGAAGACAATTATTTGCCAAAAAGGCTATTTAAACTATGTTTTAAATTATTTCGAGTGAATCAAAAACTTCATTTGTATTATAGTTGATTTAAAACCCAGTTCGTTGCATCTTCAAAGTTATCTGCAATGTAGTTTGGTTCAATATGTGCCCATTTGTCTCGGTACGTATGCAAAGCATCATACCCAGCGCCTGTTCGGACTAGAATCGTAGTCGCATTTACTTTTGCTCCTGCAACAATATCAGTCCAGCGATCACCAACTACAGCACATTGTGTTAAATTAAGTCCATGTTTTTTTGCTGCTTTAAGCAGCATGCCTGTACTTGGTTTACGGCATTCACAACCATCACCGTGTTTATGAGGACATACATAAATATCATCAAAACCGAAGCCTTCTAATTCTTGTACAAAATCGGCTACAGTTGCAATTCCATCTGCGATACCAGGTTGATTTGTGAAAGAGAAAATTTTTATATTTTTAGCTTTTAGTTTTTGCAAGGATGTTTTTGTGAATGGAAATAATGAAAAAGATCCTGGATAATGTATTGTAGTGTCACCACCAATTGTACCGTCACGATCAATGAAAATTGCTTTAATGTTTGTCATAGTTATAGTCCCTTCAATTTATAAGTAGTTTAAAAATGTTTTACAAATCGGTAGCCATTTACTTCATATCCTAATTTTTTGTAAAAAGGATGAGCTTCTACTCTTTTTGTTCCACTAACTAGCCATGTGCCAATGCAATTATGTTTCTTTGCTAATTGCTCGGCATAATCCATCAACACTTGTCCAATGCCTTTCCGTCGTATGTTAGAATCAACGCTAATAATTGAAATCTCTCCATAACGTGTTACATCTTCTAAATTTTCACGTATACGAAATCCAAGTAATCCAAATATAGCTTCTTCTTCCTCGTAAACATATAAAAAATCAAACGGACTCATTTGTACGAATTGTAATCGGTTGTTCATATCTTCATAGGAAATAGAGGAACCTTTTAATTCTTTCGTTAAAGAACAAAGTGCGTCTATATCATCTATCGTTGCTTCACGAATTTGAAAAGACATATTATCCACTCCAATAAAATGTAATCAAACATTTAATATTCTGTTAAAAAATGTTTTTTCCTGCTATGAAAATAAATATTTTATAATGATATATAGATAGTTATATGTTATTCTTTTCCTTGATTGTAATAGTTATACTTTCACAGTTTTATTTATTGCCAGCTGTGATCAGTGGCATTGTTTTTATTTTATTAATTGTATGGATTGTATTTCTACCATTAAAAAAGAGCCATTGACGGCTCTTTTTCTAGTCTGTAACACATTGATAAATAAAATATACTAAAACGAGTATGCTTGCGGCGGAATACATGACGTCTAAAGTCATTCAAGTGCCTCCTCAATATCGTGGTATTAATATTGTATGAAATCTTACAATTTCATATTCAAGTGAAAAATATGTGAACGTTAACAAAATTGTAAAGTGCAAAAATTACAATCATTTTGTATAATAGAAGAAACCACCGTTATATAAAAAATAATGAGTGAAAGGGGAGGGAACATAAATGCCAAATTGGTTTAGAAAAACCTTAGTCGCATTAATTACCGTATTTACATTTGGTTTAGTGACGCCTCCTTCCATATTGCTTGATAATGCCAAAGCTGCGGACAAGCCTACGAGCACAGCTGGGCAACAAAGTTTGGAGAGTACGTCCTATACATATGAAGAAACGAATGACAGGTTAACCACCGATACTTTTATTACTTATGCGATGCAAGAAGCAGAGAAGCAGTCGATGCAAAAGTTTGGTACTAAAATTGGTCCAGTAATTGAAGATGAATTTAAAGATGTAATATTACCAAAGATTGAAGAGGCAATTGCTGAGCTTGCTAGTGATGTACCAGAAGATTCACTACAATCATTAGCGATTTCTCAAAAACCAGCTGGTGGGAATAATGAAAAGATTTTTCATGTCTACGATACGAAATCAGGAAATGATTTATTGCGTTTCCATGTAAGAAGAGATCATCCACCGCAAGATGGTTATTATTTTAATTTCCATTATCATCGTTTTGATGATGGATACTCAGGACATCATGAGTTAGGAAATATTTATTGGAATACGAATGTACCGCCGAAATGGCTTTCTTAAAAAGAACAAGAAAATCTTGTTCTTTTTTATTTTTATAGAAGGGACAGACAACCATGTTGTTGAATAACATAGGTTTAGAAAAAAGAAGCAAAGGGAGTATGGGAATGCAAAAATATATTGTTTTTGACTTTGATGGCACATTAGTAGATTCACAAAATATATTTGTACCAATGTATAATCAAATTGCTGAAAAGCACGGATATAAAACGGTAAGAGAAGAAGAAATTGAGTATTTACGCAAGTTAACGATGGCGGAGAGATGTAAACAACTCGATGTACCACTGTATAAACTACCGATATTAGCGCTGGAGTTTTATAAATTGTATCAACCTGCTATAAAAGATCTTATTTTGTTCCATGGGATGAAGGAAGTATTAGATGAACTACATAAAAAAGGCTACGGAATTGCAGTCATATCATCGAACTCAGAAGAGCATATTCGGGCGTTTTTACAAAAGAATGATATAGAAAATATACAAGAAGTGTATTGTTCTAAAAATTTGTTCGGTAAAGACAAGATGATAAAAAGATTTTTAAAATCGAAAAAGATAACAGAGAAAGATATGTTATATGTCGGTGATGAACAGCGAGACGTAGCAGCGTGTAAAAAGGCTGGAGTGAACGTAATTTGGGTATCTTGGGGATATGATGTTATTGAAACAGTGAAAAAAGATGCACCAGATTACATGGTTCATAAGCCGATGGAAATTGTGCAAGTAGTACAAGGAGCGTATTCTTAATATGAATACACTGCGAGCAGGCATTCATCATATTGAATTTTGGGTAGCAAATTTAGAGGAGTCCATTTCTTTTTATAATAAGTTGTTTTCCATAATTGGGTGGAGAAAGTTAAATGAAGTAGCATATAGCACAGGAGAAAGTGAAATATACTTTAAAGAAGTAGATGAGGAAATTGTAAGGACGTTAGGGCCTAGACATATTTGTTATCAAGCTATTCATAGAGAAGTAGTTGATGAAGTAGCAGATTTTCTTTCTAGTACGAAAGTGAAGGTAATACGTGGTCCAATTGAAATGAATCATTATTCGGAAGGTTACTATACGATTGATTTTTACGATCCGAATGGATTTATTGTAGAAGTTGCCTATACACCAAATGCAGAAATGTAAGGGGAATAGATATGAAGATAATTACAGCACGGCAAAGCAATATACAAATAGTAAAAGATGCAGCGAATATTGAAGAAATTTCTAAAGGTTTTTCGCCTGATAAGAAATATATAATTACGAATGCAAATAATGAAAAATATTTATTTCGGACAGGCGATATAAAAGAGTATGAAAGAAAGAAAATAGAGTTTCAAATTTTAAATGAAATGGTAAAACGTAACGTACAGGCACAAAGGCCAATTGAAATAGGTATATTGGAAGAAGAAGGTGTATGCTATAGTATTTTTTCATATTTAGAAGGGGAAGATGCGAAGAAGCTATTGCCTACGTATTCACCAAAAGAACAATATGATATTGGTATAGAGGCAGGAAAAGATTTAGCAAAAATGCATACATATGAAGCTCCTAATAATATACTTCCATGGTATGAAAGAGCTATGAAAAAATATAGTAAATATGTAGAGGTATACAAAACATGCGGAATAAACATAAAAAATGATGATAAAATCATAAAGTTTATTGAAGAAAATGAAATATATTTAAAGAACCGCCCGAATCGATTTCAACACGATGATTTTCACTTAGAAAATATAATTGTACGGGATGGAAAATATGTAGGTGTTGTTGATTTTAATGGCTACGACTGGGGCGACCCAATTCATGATTTCGTAAAAATTGCACTGTTTGCAAGGGATATTAGTATTCCGTATTCAATCGGACAAATAGAAGGATATTTTAATGGGAGAATACCAGAGGAGTTCTGGAATTTATATGCGGTGTACGTTGGCATGACAGTTTTCTCCTCAGTTGTCTGGACATTACTAGCAGCGCCGCATATGTTAGATGATATGTTAGAGCGTCTTACTATAGTTTTAGAGGATCATAATAACTTTGAGTTATCGAAGCCAATTTGGTTTCAACCAGATAAGATTGATATGACATAGAAAAGGTAGGTGTGATTCGCACCTACCTTTATTTTTTACCATCAAAATACTTATTTAATTTTCTTAAATGTAAGCGGCTGAGTACTTAATGTAGCTGGTACATGTAACTGAAGGGATGGGAATTCACCACTTACATTCATTTCATAAGCGAATAATAAGCTCATTTTCATTTGGAATAAGTCAACTTTTGTGGAGAAGATGTCGTAATGATGATGCCCTAATTGAATATCCATTTCCATAAATTGTACATATAACGAATCATCTCGTTTGTATACTTGTAATGTTCCGTATGCAGGATGTTCAAAAGTACCAGTATAATCCTCTAACTTGTGCGAAGGTGTAGTCCCTTTAATTTGTTCAGGGAGGGATTCAGTTGCTTCTTTCATCATTTCCTTCATTTTTTTAGTATCTTCTACAGCACGTTTATGCCAATCAATGGATTCTAATTCAAGTAGTTCGTCATAAATTTGATTAGCGAGATAAGTAGGAAGTAATGTTCCTCCAGCATTCGTTAAAATGACAAGGCCTATGTTTTCTGTTGGTATGAATGAAACAAGCGCTGAAAATCCATCGATATTACCGCCATGATGAATCACTTTTTTACCACGATAAGCGCTAATAAACCAACCAAGACCGTAACTATTTAATGGAGATTCAGGGAGTGATAAAACCGGTTGGTCTGGAATTGAATTGTGTGGTGTATACATTTGTTGTAATAATTCAGAGGAGATTAATTCATGATCTCCAAATTTTCCTTCATTTAAGTGGAGAAGTACCCAATTTGCCATATCTTCAATTGTGGAATTAATACACCCAGCAGCGCCAACTGTATCGATGTTACGGAATGGAACTGCTTTTATTTCACCGTCATTTTCAATGTAAGGTAAAGCGTAATCATCTGTAGTTTGTGAATCGTTAACAGAGAAGTTTGTATGTCTCATATTTAAAGGTTCTAAAATATGTTCTGTAGTGTATTGCTCCCACGTTTGATTTGTAATGTTTTCAACAATGTAGCTAATTGTTGCATACATTAAGTTGTTATATAGAAATGCAGTCCGGAACGGTGCATCAAGTGGTAAATGTTTTATTTTTTCAACGAGATCTTTTCGAGATAAGGAAGAACTGTACCAAAGAGCCTCATGACGACTCACTCCAGTTCGATGAGAAGCTAAATCCCGTCCTGTAACTTGTGAGCTAGCAAGTAGTTCAGATAAAGTAAAGTTAGGTATATAAGACGGGACAGGAGCATCCCAATTAAACTTTTTTTGCTGTGCTAACAAGCTTAATGAAAGTGTACCAAACGCTTTCGTTGAGGAACCGATTGCGAATCGAGTATTCGGTGTAACAGCCTCTTTTGTTTCTATATTACGATAGCCGAAACCTTCTGAAAGAATAACTTCACCGTCTTTTATAACAGCGACAGCAACACCAGGAACATTTAAATCCTTCATCATTTTTTCAACCGTGGTTTGTAAAGAAGTCATAACAGGTGTTTCAATTTTAGACATATTTCTAACCTCCAAATATAAATTTTGATCTACCGCACTATACTTTCGGTAATAGAAAATGAAAACCTTTTAAAATATGGAAAGTTAATAATTTTGTAAGAATTAGCGCAAGAAATTTTATTAATTAAGATTATTAAATTTACCATTTTTCATGTTATGATAAATTCCATATACGATTGAAAGAAGGTTTTCCTACATATGAAACATGCTGAAAATGAATACTTAAATTTATGCCGCCATGTAATGGAACATGGTACGAAGAAAGAAGATCGTACAGGGACAGGAACGGTATCTGTATTTGGATATCAAATGCGTTTTGATTTGAGCAAAGGATTTCCTTTATTAACGACAAAAAGAGTACCATTTCGCCTTGTAGCAAGTGAACTACTTTGGTTTATGAAAGGTGATACAAATATTCGCTATTTATTGCAGCATAATAATAACATTTGGAATGAATGGGCGTTTAAGAGCTGGGTAGAAAGTGATGAGTATACTGGTCCTGACATGACTGATTTTGGTCTTCGCTCACAACAAGATGAAGAATTTAAAGTACAGTACGATGAGCAAATGGAATTGTTTAAAAAGAACGTTTTAGAAGATGATGAGTTCTCAAATAAATATGGTTATTTAGGAGACGTTTACGGTAAACAATGGCGTGCTTGGAAAACGACAGCTGGTGAGACACTTGATCAATTAAAAGATGTAATTGAAATGATTAAAAAAACACCAGACTCACGTCGTTTAATCGTTTCTGCTTGGAATCCTGAAGACGTACCGAGTATGGCATTACCGCCTTGTCATACATTATTCCAATTTTATGTAGCGGACGGAAAACTTTCTTGTCAGCTATATCAAAGAAGTGGTGACATATTCCTTGGAATTCCATTTAACATCGCAAGTTATTCACTACTAACACATTTAATTGCACATGAATGTGGTCTTGAAGTAGGAGAATTTGTTCATACAATTGGAGATGCACACATTTATACAAATCATTTTGAACAAGTAGAAAAGCAATTGGCACGTGAACCACGTCCATTCCCGAAACTTACATTAAATCCAGATGTGAAATCTGTGTTTGATTTTGAAATGGAAGATTTAAAGATTGAAGGATACGATCCGCATCCAGCAATTAAAGCACCGGTTGCAGTATAATTGTAGAGGAGATGAAAAAATGATTGTTTCATTTATGGTCGCGATGGACGAAAATAGAGTAATTGGTAAAGATAATAATTTACCTTGGCGTTTACCGAGTGAATTACAATACGTGAAGAAAACAACGATGGGCCACCCGCTTATTATGGGAAGAAAGAACTATGAAGCGATTGGTAGACCACTGCCTGGAAGACGTAATATTATTGTAACTCGTAATGAAGGGTATCATGTTGAAGGCTGTGAAGTTGTTCATTCTGTAGAAGAAGTATTTGAACTATGTAAAAATGAAGAAGAGATTTTTATTTTTGGCGGAGCGCAAATTTACGATCTCTTTTTACCTTATGTAGACAAGTTATATATAACAAAAATCCATTATGCATTTGAAGGAGATACATTCTTCCCAGAAATGGATATGACAAATTGGAAAGAGATTTTTGTAGAAAAAGGTTTAACGGATGAAAAAAACCCGTATACGTATTATTACCATGTATATGAGAAGCAACAATAATAAAAAAAAAAGATTGATGTGAGAATTCACATCAATCTTTTTATTTGTATTCACCAATATAAGTTTATAGATGAGATTCGATAGTGCTATAATGATAGGTAGCATGTCAAAATGCTAAAATTTTCAAAAGCACTAATATAGAAAGAGGAGGAGAATCGATTGAGAAAGATATGGGGGGATTCTTTTTCTTTGCTTAACATTCATGTTAGTTGGATGTGGTAAAGAAGAAAAACCACAAGAAGCGTTTGATACATATGTAAAAGCGTGGAATAAACAAAAATTTGCAGATATGTATGATCAACTATCAAAAAATGCAAAAAAAGATATTTCAAAGAAAGAGTTTACTGAGAAATATGAAAAAATTTATTCTGGTATCGAAGTGAAAGACTTAAAGGTAGAAACAGGGGAAGTAAAAGAAGATAAAAAAGATGAAGGTCCTGTTCCTTTTAAAGTAAGCATGGATACAGTTGGTGGTAAAATCACATTTGGTCATGAAGCAAAAATGGTGAAAGAAAAAGATGGAGATAAAGAATCTTGGAAAATAGATTGGACTCCTGATTTTATTTTCCCTGGCATGACGAAAGATAGTAAAGTGCGTATGCAGACAACACAGCCAAAACGTGGTGAAATATACGATCGTAATGGAAAAGGTCTTGCAACGAATGGGAAAGCTTCTGAAATCGGATTGATTCCTGAAAAGTTAGGCGATACTGCTCCGCAAACGAAAGAAACAGTAGCGAAGTTATTAAATATGTCTGTAGAAGAAATTGATCAAAAATTAGCTGCTAAATGGGTAAAACCAGGGTATCTCGTACCAATTGGAATTTTGCCTGAAGGGGCAACACAAAATACGTACATTGATTTACCAGGTGTTTCAACAAAACCTGTAAATGTTCGTACATATCCGTTAGGAGAAGCGGCAGCTCATCTGACTGGTTATATTGGAAAGGTAAATGCTGAAGATTTAAAAACGCTACAAAAGAAAGGCTATCAAGCTGATGACCCAGTTGGTAAAGCTGGTTTAGAGCAAGTATTAGAGGAAAAGTTACGCGGTAAAAAAGGTGGCCGTGTCTTTGTAGAAGATGCGCAAGGAAAAGAAATTAAAAATTTAGCAAAAACAGATGCTGTTGATGGAGAAAATGTAACTTTAACTATTGATAGTGTTGTTCAAGAAAAAACGTATAATGAAATGAAGGGCGAAGCTGGTTCAAGTGCAGCAATTAATCCGAAAAGTGGAGAAACAATTGCACTAGTAAGTAGTCCAGCATATGATCCTAATATAATTGCACGAGGGACATCGAAGGCACAACGCGAAGCTTGGAATAATGATCCGAAAAAACCAATGACAAATCGCTTTACACAATTGTCGGTACCAGGTTCTGTATTTAAACCTATTACAGCTGCAATTGGTCTTGAAACGAAAACGATTGATCCAAAAGAAGAGTTGAAAATTGAAGGATTAAAATGGACAAAAGATTCTTCTTGGGGTAATTACTATGTAACGCGTGTGAAAGATGCAAATCCGATTGATTTTGATAAGGCGATGAAATACTCGGATAATATTTACTTCGCACAAGAAGCTTTAAAAATCGGAAAAGACAAGTTTATGAGTGAAGCGAAAAAATTCGGATTCGATGAGAAACTACCAATTGAATATGGATTCCCTGCTTCTAAAATTGCAAATGACGGCATTAAAAATGAAATTCAAATGGCAGATACGGGATATGGACAAGGACAAGTATTAATGACTCCTCTTCATTTAGCTTTAACGTATGCGCCGATTGTAAATGATGGAACGATTCCGTCACCGTATATTATTAAAACAGATAAACAACCAAAAGCTTGGAAAGAAAATGTAATTTCTAAAGGAAATCAGGATATATTAAAAACTGCAATGACGAAAGTAATTAATGATCCAGATGGTACAGGGAAAATTGCTAAAATTGATGGTATGACTCTTGCTGGAAAAACAGGTACAGCGGAATTAAAAGTATCAAAAGAGGCCGAAGGAAAAGAACTAGGTTGGTTCGCTGCATTTGATTTAAATTCACCAGATATGGTCATTACAATGATGATTGAAGATGTAAAAGGTAGAGGCGGGAGTAATATTCCAGCTGAAAAAGTAAAACATGTATTTCAAAAATAATATGTAATAGAAGGCTATCTCTATAAGTTGTAGAGGTAGCCTTTTTATACGAAAGAATTCTTAATATCTGTATACTAAATTTTAAGGAAACAAAGTAAATCATTAACTTACGAAAAAAAAGTAGCTATTTTTTATTGACATTGATTAAAACTTTTTGTATTATACTTACATAAGGTAAGTTATTAACTTTTAAAAAACAAATCTTGAATTAAAGATAAAGAGAAAAAAGGGAGAGAATACAATGACAAAAGTACTATTTATTACAGCAAATCCAAATTCAGCAGAAGGTTCTTTCGGAATGGCAGTAGGGGAAGCTTTCATCGAAGCTTATAAAAACGAACATCCACAAGACGAAGTTGTAACAATTGATTTATTCAACACTACAGTACCAGCAATTGATGCAGATGTATTTGCTGCTTGGGGTAAATTTGCAGCAGGTGAAGGCTTTGAAGCTTTAACTGAAGTTCAACAACAAAAAGTAGCAGCAATGAACACAAACTTAGAAACATTTATGAATGCAGATCGTTATGTATTCGTAACTCCAATGTGGAACTTTAGCTATCCACCAGTAGTAAAAGCATACTTAGATAACGTAGCAATCGCAGGTAAAACATTCAAATATACTGAAAATGGTCCAGTCGGCTTATTAGAAGGTAAAAAAGCACTTCACATTCAAGCAACAGGTGGCGTATATTCTGAAGGAGCATACGCAGCTGTAGACTTCGGTCGCAATCACTTAAAGACTGTATTAGGATTTGTCGGTGTAAATGATACTGAATATATCGCAGTTGAAGGTATGAATGCAAACCCTGAAAAAGCACAAGAAATTAAAGAAGCAGCAATTGCTAATGCTCGTGAATTAGCAAAACGTTTCTAATATAGAATGCTTAAAAAGTCCAAACACTTGCTGTTTGGACTTTTTTCTTCTTTTTCCTTCGTTTGTCTAGTATAATGAAGGTCGGAATGATAATAGGTGGGGGTTCTGTATGATTCAAACGTTTTTTAAAATCTTTTATTTAATTTTAATTGTAATTGCGATTACACCGAGAATGTGGCGTCTTAAAAGACAAGTAAATAAGATGGCGCCAAAAGAAAAAGATAATGCTGTGTACAAAACGACAAATTGGTTTGGTAAGAAAATGGTACGTGTAGCTGGAGGGACAGTAGAAGTGAAAGGGCTTGAAAATGTTCCGAAAGACAAGCCGGTACTAGTTGTAAGTAATCACCAAAGTAATATGGATATCCCTGTTTTACTAGGTTACTTAAATAAACCAATTGGATTCGTGTCAAAAGCAGAGATTAAAAAGTTCCCAGTTGTACCAACTTGGATGGAACTTATGAATTGTGTATTTATGGATCGTAGCGATCGTCGTCAATCTCTTAAAGCAATTAAAGACGGAATCGAACTATTAAAGAATGGACATTCTATCGTAATTTTCCCAGAAGGAACGAGAAGTAAGGGCGGCGAAGTTGGAGAGTTTAAGGCTGGTAGTTTCCACCTTGCAGTAAAGTCAGGTGTAGCAATTTTACCTGTAACGTTAGATGGTACATATAAGATGTTTGAAGCGAATGGAAATCGTATGAAGCCAGCTCATGCAACAGTAACAATTTCTAAGCCGATTACACCTGAAGATTATGCGAATATGGATATTAAAGAATTAACGAAGCATACACAGGAAGTTATCGCATCACAATTACATAAGTAATAAAAAAGGATTCAGCTTATAGTAAGCT
>NZ_JH414709.1:379207-407858 GCF_000238655.1 Bacillus sp. 7_6_55CFAA_CT2
TTTTATTATGCTGTAGGTAAGACATAAAAGAGTACACAGAAGAACATCATCGCACTACCACCTAAAACGAACAGGTGCCATATAGCATGGTTGAAAGGTAGCTTTTCCCAAAGGAAGAATATAGCTCCGACAGAATATAAAATTCCACCTGCTAAAAGTAGTGAAAAACCATGTCCAGTTAGATTTTCATAAAGTGGTTTAATGGCAACGATTATGAGCCATCCCATAATGATGTAACATAAAGTTGAAGCCTTTATAAAGCGACGTACAAAGAAAATTTTGAAGACGATACCTCCGATTGCTAGTGTCCATATTATAGCAAGCAACGTCCATCCTAATGGGCCACGAAGTGTAATAAGTAGAAAAGGAGTATACGTGCCAGCAATCAATAAGTAAATGGCTGAATGATCTAAAATAGTAAATATTTTTTCTACTTTAGGATGATGAATGCTATGTAGCAATGTTGAAAACAAGTACAGTAAGAACATGCTTACACCATAAACAGTAAATGCAACTACAGCTGATGCGGTACCGTGCTTAGAAGCATGAATAATCAATATGATTAAGGCAGGGATGCTTAAAATGGCACCGATACCATGTGTAATTGCATTTGCAATTTCTTCTTTTACAAATTGGGTCATTCGTGTCATTTTTTCAGTCATAATGCAAATCCTTTCTACTATCATAAAATAATATGTCATTTCCCTTACCATATCATACACAAGAGCAATAGAAAATGAAATTTGTATAATTGATTATATTTTTGAATTTTTTTGATAAAAGACAATGGATTTGTTGACGTTTTCAAACTTTTTTGACAAAATAAAATTATGTAATAGTAGGACAAGGAAACTACTAATAAAGGGGATGGGGAAATGTTTTCAAATATTGGCTTTCCAGGGTTAATTTTAATTTTAGTAGCAGTACTCATTTTATTTGGACCTAAAAAATTGCCGGAAATCGGGAAGGCTTTAGGGGAAACGTTAAAAGAGTTTAAAAAATCAACGAAAGAATTGACAGATGACGCATTTCAAGAAAAGGAAAAGAAAGAAAAAATGTAGTGTATTTTCCTTGTAATGGATAAATAAAGTGTGGTGAACGAGATGGAAGATCGGGAAATGAGCGTAGTAGAACATATTGTTGAGCTTCGAAAAAGAGTAATATATACGGTGTTATCCTTTGTACTATTTTTAATTATTGGATTTACTTTTACAAAGGATATTTATTTTTGGCTTGTAAAAGATTTACCAATGAAATTAACTGTTCTCGGTCCAAGTGATGTATTGTGGATTTTTTTCTCGATTGCTACAGTATTTGCTATCGTTTGTACAATTCCTTTTGCTGCTATACAAATTTGGTTATTTGTAAAACCGGGTTTACATCCAAATGAACAAAAGATGACAATAATGTATATACCGGTATTGTCTATATTATTTCTCGCAGGTTTATGTTTTGGATATTTCATTGTAATGCCGTTTCTATTTCACTTTTTAACTACGATAGGTAATGAAATGTTTAATACGATGTTTACGACAGAAAAGTATTTTCATTTTGTACTTAATTTAACAGTTCCATTTGCTGTGATTTTTGAATTGCCAGTCGTTGTAATGTTTTTAACTAGTATTGGAATACTTACGGCGGAATTTTTAATAAAAATAAGAAGGTATGCTTACGTAGCATTAATTATCATTGCATCTTGTATATCACCGCCAGACTTTTTATCTCATAGTTTAGTTGCAGTGCCGCTTATTTGTATTTATGAAGTAAGTATTGCGTTATCAAAGGTTGTTAGTAAGAGGAAAAAGAAAAGAGAAGAAATGCAGTCGAAAAGTGCCTCGTTATAAAGGCACTTTTTTATTTATTTGTTATACTATAGCTATAAACGTATACAATATATAGAAGAAAAAATTATAGAATCTCCAAAATTTAGACAAACTTTGCGCTTTTATAAGCTTATACTAAATGTATTAAACAATTGATGGATAATGAGATTCCCGTCTCAGAGATATTTAGGACGGGAAGGTGAATTAGGTGGAGATGAATAGAGTATAAATCTTCTAGCCATAAGGACTACAGAAATCATATAAGTCTGATTTTACTCCACTTTAAACAACGTGTTACAGCGCAAAGTAGAGGAAGTTCAAAAATCCAATGAAAAAGAGGATTGATATTGTGATTACGAAAAGTTTTTATTTCACTCATTCAACAGGGGATTGCATTAAAATATTCGAAATCCCTGTCCTACAGGCACAGCATCCATTATCGTTTCTAATTCAGTCTCGTCTTCAATTATTTATTGCAAAAATTCAAAAACAAAAACACCCAAGATTTTCGTATTCTTTCCGTGAATATTTACAAAATTGTTTGAAGTGGAATGATTATTTAAATGTATATAAAACAAATACCCTTGAAAAAAATGCATGATACGAAGTACGGACAGGGTTAGTAAACTCTGTCTTTTTCATTTTAGATATGAAAATATAATTAATTTGATGAAATTTCGTTCCAAATTGTTGAAAGCAATGGGAATACTAGTATAATAACAAGGAGAGCGTATTGGAAAGGGAAGAAGTATAGTATGCAAAAAATTAAAATTGTAACAGATTCAACGGCAGATTTATCACAAGACGTAATCGAAAAGTATGACATTCATGTTTTACCATTATCAATCTCTGTAAATGGACAAACATATTTAGATCGCGTTGATTTACAACCTGACGAATTTATTGAAGAAATGATTAAATCAGAGGAATTACCAAAAACATCACAACCAGCTATGGGTACATTTGTAGAAATGTATGACAAGCTAGGGGAAGATGGAAGCGAAGTCCTTTCTATCCATATGACAAGTGGAATGAGCGGTACTGTAGCAACTGCAAATAGCGCTGCATCAATGACTGATACAAAAGTAACAGTTGTTGATTCTCAATTTATTACACATGCTTTAGCATATCAAGTAATTGAAGCTGCAAAAATGGCAAATGACGGACGCTCACTAGAAGAAATTTTAAAACGTGTAGATGAAGTAAGAAAGAATACTCGTTTATATGTAGTAGTGGATACATTAGAAAACTTAGTGAAGGGTGGACGTATCGGTAAAGGAAAAGCGTTTATCGGTTCGCTACTTAATATAAAGCCAATTGCTAGTCTTGAAGACGGTGTTTATAATCCTGTAACGAAAGTTCGTAGCCAAGGCCAAATTGTAAAAACATTAGCTAAGTTATTTGAGCAAGATACGGCTGGAAAAGTCGTAAAAGCTGTTGCAATTCCGCATGCGAAAGCAATTCCTTTAGCTGAAAGTATGAAAGCGGCGGTTGAAAAAGTGAGTGGATTTGCTCAATCAGAAATTTTCTATACAACGCCTATTATTAGTACTCATACAGGTCCGGGCGCAATCGGATTTATGTATTTAGCAGAGTAATAAAAAGCTACTTAGAAAATATATTCAAGTAGCTTTTTTATGTAAATAGAAAGTAAGAAATAAGAAGAGCTACACAGGCACTACCGCTAATGATATAGCGAGTCTGTAAATATTCATTCATAGAAAACACCCTTTATCCCGCTATTTGCGGACAGTAAAACTCTCTACCTCAAATTTAGCTGGAGCAAAGAGGTTAGGTAGCGGGCTGCCCGTAAAAGCTTGATTGGTGAAGGCAAATAATCAGTGGGGATGAAGAAATCCCACTAATTAAAGTTTCACTATAGGATTTTCTATATTATATGTTGGATATAGAAAATCAGTCATTACGTTACACATGTAAAGTTTCAATTTTTTCGTTTATTTGCTTATCATTTGTTGCGTTACTATAAATAAAAGTTTGACCTAAAAAGAGTACATGCAGTTGTTCCCACGGTAACATGCGCAAATTCCAATTATTTCGAAGTCTAGTTATTGCTTCACGAGGTGTTTCATCGGCGAGTGCAAAAGCTCCGTAATGCATTGGTATAAAATGTGTAGCGTTTAAATCTAAATAAGCTTGCACGGCCTCTTCAGGTGAAACATGAGATACTTTCATAAACCATTCTGGTTCATAAGCGCCAATGGGCATAAGAGCAATATCAATTAAAAAGCGTTCACCAATTTCTTTGAAACCTTGGAAATAGCCACTGTCGCCACAAAAATATATGGTTTCCATAGTCGTTTCATTATCAATAATCCATCCGCCCCAGTGAGACGTATTCATATCAAATAAGAATCTTCTCGTCCAGTGCTGAGCAGGTACGAAGTGAAAAGAAACTTCGTTAATTATCGTACTTTCCCACCATTTATACTCTTCTACATGTTTAAATTTCTTACGAGTAAATAATTTTTTTAATCCAATAGGTACAAGATATAGAACATCATCATTCAACTGACGAAGAGTTGAAAAATCTAAATGATCATAATGACCATGTGAAATAAGGACAATATCAATTTTAGGTAGTGCTTCTATAGAGAGTCCAGGTTCTGTAAGTCTTGGAACTAGCTTTAATTTATTAGCCCATACTGGATCTGTTAATATATTAAGTCCATTCGTTTGGATAAGAAAAGTGGAATGCCCAATCCATGTGATAGTCGTTTTTTCAACATTACTTTGCAAAAATGCACTTTGTTTAACGGGTGATTGTTCTACTAAGAAAGAAAAATCTTTTTTGTTTTGCTTTCGTTCTTTACGCCAGCGTAAAAAAGAGCGAATTGATTTTTTTGTACTAACATTATCCATATTTTCATAGCGCTTTGCCATGAACATCACCTCATTTAAAATCGTTGTATTTGTATTGTACCGAAATGTTGTTAAGGAATACAGTGTAAAACATGGATTAATGTTTAAGGAATTGTTAAAAAATAGGGAGAGGTATTTACAAAAGTAACAATGAAATTAGTTTTATCACTTTTATTTAGAGAAATAATAGTAAAAAAATATATTTTGTCTAGTAATTCGCTTGAAATAAAGAAGTAACATACGTAAATTCGTACGATTTCGTGAACAAATGTAGTAAACAATTTTCTCGTAGTGTTAACTTTTGTTATTATAAACATAACCTATTTAAATTTAGGATAGAGAAAAGAGGTTTATAAATGAAGCGTTATCAAAAAATAATTGGTCTTATGGTTGTATTTTGTCTCTTTGTACTTGCTGGATGTAGTGAATCAGGTTCAAAGCTTCGTAAACCATTAAATTGGGATTTAGAAACCTTCCAATTTACAAATCAAGATGGAAAGAAATTTGGTACAAAAGATTTAAAAGGGAAAGTTTGGGTTGCAGATTTTATGTTCACAAATTGTCAGACAGTTTGTCCACCAATGACTGCAAATATGGCCAAGCTTCAAAAGATGGCAAAAGAAGAGAAATTAGACGTTCAGTTTGTTTCATTTAGTGTAGATCCAGACCTTGATAAGCCAGAAAATCTGAAAGCTTTTATTCAAAAGTTTACAGAGGATACTAGTAACTGGAATTTATTAACGGGGTATTCGTTAGAAGATATTACAAAGTTTTCAAAAGATAATTTCCAATCACTTGTAGATAAGCCGGAGAACGGTCAGGTCATGCATGGTACATCATTTTATTTAATTGATCAAAACGGAAAAGTAATGAAAAAGTATAGTGGCATTAGTAATACGCCATACGAAGACATTATACGTGATATGAAGCGATTAGTGGGTTAAAAATAAGGGTGCATAGCACCCTTATTTTTTTGTATTAGTCAATCGATAAAATGTCATGTTGCTGGGGAAGTTTCGGCGCACGAATTTCTAATACGCCGTTTTGATAAGAAGCTTTTGCCGCTTTTTTATTAATTGAATACGGCAATTTAATCAATCTTGATGCTTCTGAAATGGAACGTTCTCGGCGATAATAGTTATGGGATGTTTGTTCTTCTTCCTCTTCAAGTATCTCTTCTTTTACAGAGACTTTTAAGTATTCACTTTGTATTTCAATTTGGATTTGTTCTTTTTGTATACCTGGTAGTTCAGCTGTAACAACGAGTTCTTCACCAACTTCATATAAATCTACAGGGAATGTTAATAAACGGTTTCCTTTTTGGAAAAAATGATTTAAATCAGCGATTACATTGCGAAGAGGTGTTTGCTCGAAGAAATCATCAATTTGCTTTAAGTAATTACGAACCGGTGGGCGAGAAGAATCTTTTTTTTCTTCACTCATGGTATTCCCTCCTAGAAATCAATTTGCAATATCATATGACAAAAGCGGAGAAAGGTGAGTGCCTAGTTTTCATGTTTTCATAAAAAATTGTTAAAAATGTGAAATGGAGTGATTTTTTTATAGTTTTTGGTCGCCATATTCAGTTGATTATGCTAGTATAAATAGGGTTGATATAGTAGTATAGAGACAGAATGAAAACTGAAAGAGGGTAAGAAGTATGTGTGGTTTTGTAGGATGTTTATGTGAAAACCCTAGAGAGTTTTCAGAAACAGAAAAACATCAATTTGAAAATATGAACACGATGATTTTCCACCGTGGTCCAGATGACGAAGGATATTTTCGTGATGAACATGTACAATTTGGCTTCCGCCGTTTAAGCATCATTGACTTAGAGGCAGGACATCAGCCGCTAACTTATGAAAATGATCGATATGTAATTATTTTTAATGGTGAAATTTACAACTATGTAGAATTACGTGAAATGTTACTTGAAAAAGGTGCAACGTTTGCAACGCAATCTGATACAGAAGTTATCATTGCATTGTATGCACATATGAAAGAAAAATGTGTAGACTACCTTCGTGGTATGTTTGCATTTATGATTTGGGATCGTGAGGAAAAGAAACTTTTCGGTGCACGTGACCACTTCGGTATTAAACCTTTATACATCGCACAACAAGGTGATACTACATTCTTCGCATCTGAGAAGAAAAGTATTATGCATGTGATGGAAGATAAAGGCGTTAATCCAACGTCACTACAACATTACTTTACGTACCAATATGGTCCAGAGCCAGAAACGTTAACAATTGATGTTAATAAAATCGAGCCTGGTCATTATTTCGTAAAAGAAATCGGTAAAGAGATGGAAATCCATCGCTACTGGAAACCTTATTTCAACGCTTCAAGTGCAACGAAAGAGGAGCATATCCAAGCAATTCGTGATGTGTTATATGATTCAGTAAAAGTGCATATGCGTAGTGATGTACCAGTAGGTTCATTCTTATCTGGTGGTATCGATTCATCTATCATCGCTTCTATCGCAAGAGAAATGAATCCAAATCTTTTAACATTCTCTGTTGGTTTTGAGCAACGTGGTTTCAGTGAAGTTGATGTTGCGAAAGAAACTGCTGAGAAATTAGGCGTTAAAAACCATAACGTATTCATTTCAGCGAAAGAATTTATGGATGAGTTCCCAAAAATCATTTGGCATATGGATGATCCTTTAGCTGATCCAGCAGCTGTACCATTGTACTTCGTTGCGAAAGAAGCACGTAAACATGTAACAGTTGTTCTTTCAGGTGAAGGCGCAGACGAGCTATTTGGTGGTTATAACATTTACCGTGAGCCAAACTCACTAAAAATGTTCTCTTACATTCCTAGCCCAGGTAAGAGCGTTCTAAAAGCATTAAGTGGTGCTCTTAAAGAAGGATTTAAAGGTAAGAGCTTCCTAGAGCGTGGATGTACACCAATTGAAGAGCGTTACTATGGAAATGCTAAAATCTTCCGTGAAGAAGAAAAAGCTGAATTAATGAAGTATTACAATGAAAGTGTTAACTATATGGATATCACGAAACCATTGTATAACGAGATTAAAGATTATGATGATGTAAGTAAAATGCAGTACATTGACATGTTCACATGGTTACGCGGTGACATTTTATTAAAAGCTGATAAAATGACAATGGCAAACTCATTAGAACTTCGTGTACCGTTCTTAGATAAAGAAGTATTCGATGTTGCATCTAAAATTCCAACTGAATTTAAGATTGCTAACGGAACTACGAAAGCTATTTTACGTGAAGCAGCACGCGGAATCGTTCCAGATCACGTATTAGATCGTAAAAAACTTGGATTCCCAGTACCAATTCGTCACTGGTTAAAAGACGAAATGCATGATTGGGCTATAAATATTATAAACGAAAGTAAGACAGAGCATTTAATCGACAAACAGTATGTATTAAACTTACTGGAAGCACATTGTGCAGATAAAGGCGATTATAGCCGTAAAATTTGGACTGTACTTGCGTTTATGGTATGGCACCAAATTTATGTTGAGCATAAATACGATACGAATAAGTTCCATGAAGAAACAAAACGTGCGTATAGCTTAGTTTAATTAGAAAAACCTTAAGATCGCATACGGTCTTAAGGTTTTTTTCATAAATAGGAAGTATTATTGATACAATAATAGTAAAAGGATGGACAACATATGATTACGTTTGAGAAAGTTACTGTAGAAAATGAAAGCGTTGTTAAAGAAATGTTTAAATCGCATAGTTTAGGTGAGAAAAAGGTACAGTACTGTGTGAAAGTTGATGATACATATATTGGTGTAATAGATTATAGTGTACAAGAGGAACGGGCTGTTTTATCACAGCTAATTATTCATTTTGATTACCAAGGTTACGGTTATGGTACAAATACGTATTTTACATTTGAAGAAATGATGAAACAAAGAAATGTGAAAGAAATAACAGTGCTACAAGAGAAATTAACAGAAAAGGCGAAGTCTTTCATAGAGAGTTTTGGTTTTGCTTCAGAAGATGAAGAGTATGTAAAGAAAATATAACGATGATTATTTATGCGATACAATAAATATAAGGCAGGTGAATGTATGACGATGACTTCTGGTCTTGTATTAATTGGAGGGTGCTTTATAGTAGCAGAATTATGTCATATAATCATTCGGAAAAGAATGAGTAAGAAAAAAAAGCCGTATGAATTACAATACATCCCTGTCTTTTTCATTATGTTTTGTATGCTTAGTACATTACAAAATTTAATGAACTTTCCACCACTTGTAAATGTTTTTTTAAAGTTTGGTTTACTTTATAGTGGTGTTGGAATAGCACTTTTATTTATTTTATTTTGCATACGTTATGTTCACTATCAATCGTATATATTTATTTTAAATTGGTTAAAGCAAGATGATAGAAACCGCCTTACATAAGGCGGTTTTTTTATTTGCAATTGTAACAGAACCTGTACATTTCACATAAAATAGGACGAGTAGAAATGCAAACATATTACAAGAAAGGGGCGGGGCAATAAAATGAAACTTGTTATAGACGCAGGGCACGGTGGATATGATTCTGGTGCTGTTGGTAATGGTTTAGTAGAAAAAACTTAACACTTCAAATTGCTAGACGCGTTCGAGACATTTTAACGGTAAATTACCCAATTACAATTAAAATGACACGTGATAGTGATGTGTTTATTTCTTTATCGGAACGTGCTAATATTGCTAATGCTTTCAGTGCGGATTATTTTATTTCATTTCATATTAATAGCGGCGGGGGTACAGGTTTTGAAAGTTATATTTATAATGCGTTATCCAATAGCAGCACTGCATATGCAAAGCAACAAAAAATGCATACAGCTGTCAATCCTGTATTAATAAAATACGGTCTTCGTGATCGAGGAGCAAAAAAAGAAAATTATGCGGTATTAAGAGAAACCGCAATGGATGCAATTTTAACTGAGACTGCTTTTATTGATACAGCGTTTGATGCAAATTTATTAAAAAATCCACAATTTATTGAAGATCTAAGTCAAGCGTATGCAAATGGAATAGCAGCTATTTTTGGAGTAGCTCCAAATCCACAACCTCCTAACCCACAACCGACACCTCAAACGAAGGGAATCGCTTATATTCTTGGGAAAAATGTAAATTTAAGAAATGGTCCATCAACTTCTTCCTCAGTTATTCGTCAATTAAATTCTCCAGAATCTTACGTTGTATATCAGGAAAGTAACGGATGGCTAGATTTGGGGAATGGACAATGGGTGTATAATGATCCTTCGTACATTAATTTTGTAAAGACAAGCAATAGTGATGGAAGCCCGATTGGGGTTGCATATATACAAGGGATGAATGTAAATTTAAGAAGTGGTCCATCAACTACATCTGCAGTTATCCGCCAATTAAATTCTCCAGAATCTTATTTAGTATATATAAATGAAAATGGTTGGTTAAACCTTGGTGGAAATCAGTGGGTATATAATGACCCAGCGTATATTAAATATACTCAATATTAGGAATTGAAATGATAATGCAATATGGATGCGTATCCTTGTTATGTATAACAAGGATACGCATTTTAATAACAACATTTATTTTCATACTTATGCACTATATTTTAAAAAGAAACATTAGAAAAGCGGATAGAATCTAAAAAGTATATATTAAAAAAGTTTTCTGATATACATTGACAATGTATGTAAGATACATTAATCTTTAAATGTTAATGATAATCGATTTCATCTAGGGAGGACATATGATACATACTAAAAAACTAATTATGTTCTGCATTATGATACTCATGGTTGTAATTGCAGGATGTAGTAAAGAAGAGAAAAAAGAAAATAATATATCAGCGAAAGCAAAAGATTCATATACGGTAAAGCATGCAATGGGAGAAACGACAGTAAATGGTACACCTAAAAAAGTTGTTGTTTTAACAAATGAAGGCGCAGAGGCTCTCCTAGCTGTGGGCGTAACGCCAGTGGGGACTACGAAACCACGTGCTGGTGATGAATGGTATCCTCATTTAGCGAAAGAGTTAAAAAACACGGAAGTTGTAGGAACTGAACGTGATATTAATTTAGAGGCTGTAATGAAGCTTAAGCCAGATTTAATTATCGGAAATAAAATGCGTCATGAAAAAATATATGATCAGCTAAAAGAAATCGCACCAACTGTTTATGCAGAAACATTACGCGGTGATTGGAAAGAAAACTTTACACTTTATACAAAAGCTGTAAATAAAGAAAAAGAAGGGCAAAAAGCTCTTGATGATTATAAAAAACGCATTGAAGGAATGAAAGAGAAGTTAGGCGATAAATTGAATTCTAAAGTTTCTATTATTCGTTTCGTGCCAGGTGATGTTCGCATTTATCAAAAAAACTCATTCTCGGGCGTTGTTTTAAATGATATTGGATTTAAACGACCACCATTACAAGATAAAGATGATTTTGCGATAAAAGGAATTACAAAAGAGCAGATTCCAAATATGGACGGAGACTACTTATTCTATTTCACGTCTGATAAAGATGCAGATAAGAATAATGAAGGAAATTCGTTAGCAAAGGAATGGACAGAAGATCCACTCTTTAAGCAACTACAGGCTTCTAAAAATAACAAAGTATTCCAAGTAGATGAGGTAATCTGGAATACAGCAGGCGGTATTAAAGCTGCGAACCTTATGTTAGATGATATTGAAAAATATTTCCTTAAATAAATGATAAAATACATCACTTTTACGAAGTGATGTATTTTTTGTTTGTGAAAATACAGAAAATTCCTTCTTTCAGGGTGTCATAAGTTGTACAATAAAATCAATCATGTGATAAAGGAGTGGGGAAGAATGAAAGCTACTCATAAAGATTGGATCTTGTTTAATGGGAGAATGATTAATACGAAGGAAGAACAGCCGATGGTCGCATTAGAAGAGCGAGGCTTCCAATTTGGTGATGGGATTTATGAAGTATTTAGACTATACGATGGCAAGCCTCATTTATTAGATTTACATTTGGAACGATTCTTTAACTCTATGGCGGAAATAAAACTAATTCCACCATTTACGAAGGAAGAATTAGTAGAAGAGTTATATCAAATGATTAAAAAAAATCAATTTCAAGAAGATGGGAATGTATATTTACAAATATCAAGAGGGGCACAACCGCGCAATCATGTATATGAATCAGATTTACAACCGACATATTTTGCAAATCTTGTTTCGTTCCCAAGACCAGTTGCTTCAATGGAGGCAGGGATTAAGGTGACAGTAGAAGAGGATATCAGGTGGAAGTTTTGCCATATAAAATCTTTAAATCTGCTTCCTAATATCATGATCAAAAACAAAATAAATGAACAAGGGTATCAAGAAGCAATATTAGTACGAGATGGTATTGTGACTGAAGGGTGTCATTCCAATTTCTTTATCGTGAAGAATAATAAGTTGATTACACATCCAGCGGATCATTTCATTTTACATGGTATTACACGTCACTACGTAATTACATTAGCGAAAGAGTTACATATCGATGTAGAGGAACGAGAGTTTTCATTACAAGAAGTATATGACGCTGAGGAGTGCTTCTTTACAGCGACGCCGCTTGAAATATTCCCAGTCGTTCAAATTGGTGATGAACAGTTCGGGGCTGGTGAAAGAGGACCAATTACGAAAAAACTACAAGCTGCATACGAAGAGAGTATTCGTTTATTTAAAGTGACAAATTAATTATGAAGAAAAAAGCTGGTATTCTTCCGGCTTTTTTTCATGATATAATTCAAGCATAGGACAAGTTTTGAAAACGCTGTAAAAAGGGGATTTAATATATGAATTATGAAGATTTTAAAGAAGTAATTCACGGAAGACGAAGTGTTAGAAAGTTTACAGATCAAGAAGTATCTACTAATGATATAAAAGAAATAATTGATTGTGCTCGTTACGCACCAAGTGATACGAATTCACAAACGTGGGAATTCGTAGTTATCATGAATCGAGAGAAGATTAAAGAAATTGAACAAATGACATGGGATGCATTACATAAACTTGCGACAAAAGCAGCAGAAAATGGAGAAGAGAAAGCAGGGAAATTACTTACACGTTCTTTCGGACCATATGCAACAGCTTTCTCGGAGGCACCAGTATTAATCGTATGTTTGGCAACACCATATGAATCAAAGTTCCGTGAAAAGATATTTGATCCAATTGCTTTTGTTCCAGATTCAGTTTGGGAAGAAGAAGGCATTAAGAGTAGCTGTTTAGCGGCACAAAACTTAATGTTAGCTGCACATGCAAAGGGACTTGGTACTTGTCCAATGACAGGGCCAGTATTGCTAGCTCAAGATGAACTGCGCCAATATTTACAAATTGAGCCTGAAAAACAAATAAATATGGTTATTTCACTCGGATTTCCGAAAGATAAACCGAAGAAACTTCCAAGAAAAGAAGTAGATGAGATTACAACGTTTGTTTTTTAATTGCTGTATAGAAAAGACATTGAACTAACAATGTCTTTTTATTTTTGAGGGTATGTAATTCATATGTTGGGCTAAAATGATAGATAAGAGGAAATTACTATTTATTTCATAAAAAAATTAATGTTCTATTAAGGAAAGTATGATACATTAATCGTGAGCAAGATTCTATTTGTTCATGAAAGTGTTGAAAGTAGTCTCAAAATTTAAAAGTTATTTTTGTATAATAAATTATAATGAAGTTACAGGGGGGATGAATTTTGAAAAAATTCATAATCACTGGATTGTCTGTATTGTTATTAGTTGGTTGCGGTGCTCCACAGGAAAAAGAGGACGCGCAATCAAAACAGGAAGAACAAGTTGTAAACGCAAGTGATGAGAATATGGTTGTATTTCCTGAAGGAGCAATGTCAATTGGGGAAGGGAAAGTAAAAGTTATTACTCCAGATGGTACTTCTGAAAACGGCAATATACCGACTGTATTCATCAAAAAGGATACGTTAATTCAGCAAGTTGAATTAGAGCTTTCTAATTTTCAAAGTGATAAAGAAACATTCGTATTTGTAGATCAAATGTATACGGATAAACATCAAGTAACTAGTACAACGCAGACAACAGTGCAGTTAAAAGAAAAAACGCTGGAAACAGGTAGTCATACAATTACTGCAGTTCAGTATGAAAACAATGACCCGAAAGGAAAGGTTATTAGTTTTAATCAAGCAACATTTGAGACAAAACCAGCGTCTTAATATGAATAAAAAGTACATTACTCAAAAAGTAGTGTGCTTTTTTGTTTGGACTAGAGTGTGCAAGAGTGAATAACTTATTTCATTTTCTAATACGATTAAATAGGAAGTAATCACTTGTTACTACTATGACAGAGAAAGAGGTTGAAGATGTGAATCGGTGTATTCGTATCATTTTGATTAGCCTAATGATGGCAGTAATTTGGTTTACGATACAAGAGTTTATGCAAATAATGCTCAATTATCAAATTCATGACTTGTTAATAGGAGCTATTTGTTTTACCATTGTTTATCTATTATATGATAAACTCGGGCTAAGGTAAGTTTCAGAAGAAAAATGTAGGTATTTCATTTGAAATGTCGAATAGTACATACGATGTCGTAATAACAAATTTTCTATTGTTTACTGTGAAACAGAAGAAGGAGAGATAGTAATGAAACGAGCTCTTATAAATATTGATTATACATATGATTTTGTAGCTGAGAAAGGCGCTTTAACATGCGGGAAACCAGGACAGGAAATTGAGAAGGAAATTGTACATATAACGAAGCAATATATTGAAAATGGAGATTACGTTGTCTTTGCTATTGATAAACATGAAGAAAATGATGTATATCATCCAGAATCAAAGTTATTCCCGTCTCATAATATAGCTGGTACAAGTGGAAGAGATTTGTTTGGTGAATTACAAGATGTGTACGAAACATATAAAAATGCAGAGAATGTATATTACATGGATAAAACACGGTATAGTGCATTTGCTGGAACGGATTTAGAGATGAAGCTAAGAGAAAGAGGAATTGAAGAGGTTCATCTTGTAGGGGTATGTACTGATATTTGTGTTCTTCATACAGCAGTAGATGCGTATAATAAAGGGTTTAAAATTGTTGTTTATGAAAAGGCAGTTGCATCTTTTAATGCGCAAGGACATGAATTTGCACTTGGACATTTTAAATCTTGTTTACATGCAGAAGTGAAATAAAAAAGAGGCCTTTAAAAAAGGTCTCTTTTATTTGTCCTTGTTCATTGAAAACAGCTACCGCAACGCCTAATAAATTGAGTGGTCTTGATCCGACAACTTTTCTAAGTTCTTCAATATATCCCATTGTATGTAACCTCCGTAAGAAAAAATAAGAGCAAATAAACTATTCGTTATTATGTAAATATATTCCTCTTTATAAGGGGAGAGATGACATATAACTTATTTGTGTTATTTGGTAAAATATACATCAAAAAAGGTCAAACAAAAACTTTGACCTTTTTTGACCAAATGTTATAATAAAGGCAGAAAGAGATAATCTTTCATTCATAAATAATAAGGAGGAAAAAATATGCGTAATTTATTTCCAGAGATAACAAAACGTCAAAATGGTATTTTTGATTTTGGGCCTTCTTTATTAGAAGGGATGACAGATGCTTTCTTTAAGCCACTGAACATGGATACTTTTAAAGTAGATGTTCATGAGCAATCTGATAAATATACTGTGAAAGCAGATTTACCAGGTTTTCAAAAAGAAAACATTCAAGTTGATTTTGAACAAGATGTATTAACGATTCAAGCAACTAATCATAATGAAGTAGAAGAAAAAAATGAGAATGGCACATATATTCGTAAAGAACGTTCTATAGGTTCTGTAACTCGACGCTTTAGTTTTAAACAAGTTGAGGAAGAAAATGTTAGAGCAAATTATAAAGATGGCGTACTGACAATTGAATTGCCAAAATTGAAAGAAGAAAAAAGTAGTAAGACAACAATTAATATCGAATAAAAGAGCTGATAAATTCAGCTCTTTTTTTACGTAGTTAATGAATAAATGAGTTGAAATCGTAATGAGATGAATAAAGTTTTAACGTATAAAAAAATTTCACGATTTGCTCCCCCTTAGGTTATTAAAAAGGGTATATTTAAAGGGAAAGGAAAAAGAACAGCTAGACATACTGTTTAAAGTGAATTAGTAATAGAGTCAAAATACATAGTAAGGGTAGCGGCATTTTAGATTAGGATAATAGATTTTTCTGGAACAAACTTAGGCGATTATGAATTTTTTAATTAGTAAGGAAGTGGTTAAATGAGCTTATTAACGTATACGGAAGAATTTTTTAATTATGTAAGAGAGTTTTTACTTTTAAGATTTTTACTATTTGCTTTAGTTTTAATCATTATTTCTTTTGTAATAAACCGTATTATTGATTGGTTTTTTAGGAAATCAAGCTTTTTTGATGAAGAGGTAGAGCAGACAATTCAAAGTGTAATTCGATCTATTTTTAGATATATCATTATCATCAGTCTTATCATATATTTAATTAGCCAATTTGTAGATATAAAAAGTATTATTGCAGGTGCAGGGATAGCTGGAGTTGTCATCGGTTTTGCTGCACAACAGATGCTAAAAGATGTTATATTAGGCTTTGCAAGATTAGCGGACAAAGAGTTTCGGGTTGGTGATTTTGTAACTTTTAACGGAACAAATTCAGGAACTATTGAAGAGATTAGTATTCGTTTTATGCAAATTCGTGAATGGTCAGGAAAACTACTTACCATCCCGCACGGAGAGATTAGAACGATACAAAATTTTAATAAAGGATGGATGCGTGTAATTGAACGCATCACGGTAAGTTATCAGGAAGATCCAACAAGAGTGAAGGAATTGTTAGAAGAAGTATGTGTTATATGCAATGAAAAATTGAATCAAACTCTTTATAGAGTAGAGGATGAGGCTGTTGAACCATTTAAATACGTCGGTGTTACAGACTTAAATCCTAACTTGAAATATGTTGGCTATGAATTTTGTATTACAGGTTTAATAAAGCCAGAAGATTATTTTGAAACTTCTAGACAAGTAAGATTTGAATTAATGTCTATGTTCCATAAAAATCAATTGCAAATGCCAGCAGCGAATATGGTTGTTACTACTGAAGGTTTACAGCATATCCATGGTGGACAATCTTTATCGGACAGCTAAAGTAGAATCGTTTGTTAACAAAAATTCTGCTTCCAACATTGGATAGAATACCAATAATAAAATGATTGATATAAAGAAAGGGCTGAAGGAATTCGGTTCTTTTTTTATTTATAGAATTTAGAAATTTCTTAATGTTATAATTGTAGTTGGTGATGAGAATGAACTTTGAAGAAAAAGAGATGCGTCGTTTAGAAGCATTAAAAGAAATTGCTGAATTATTAAATGAAGCAACAAACTTACAGGATATGTTAGAAAAAGTGTTGCATACATTGTTACAAGTAATGAATTTACAAACAGGGTGGATATTCTTTATTGATGAAAGTGGAAAGCACAGTATGCTTGTAGACGAAAATTTACCAGAGGCTCTTACGTGGCAAAAGAAGAAGCCGATGTGTGAAGGAAACTGTTGGTGTGTAGAACGTTTTGTGAATGGGAGATTGGAAAAAGCGACTAATATTATTGAATGTAAGCGAATAGAAGATGCAATTGAATGTAATTGGGGAGAGACAGAAGATGTTACACATCATGCGACAATTCCGCTTAGGTCTGGATCAGAAAAATTTGGTCTACTAAATGTGGCTGCACCTCATAAGACTCATTTTTCTGAGGAAGAGTTAGCATTATTAGAAGCAATTGCATTTCAAATTGGAACGACAATACAACGTATTCAATTAGTTGAGAAAGAACGTAAATATGTAGTGGTAGCGGAAAGAAATCGACTTGCACGTGATTTACATGATTCAGTAAAACAATTGTTATTTTCTATTATGCTAACAGCGAAAGGTACTCTGAATATGACGCAAGATAGAGAATTACAAGAGATGTTAAGTTATATTGGGGAATTATCACAAGAAGCATTACAAGAAATGACGCTATTAATTTGGCAATTAAGACCTGAAGGATTGGAGAAAGGATTAGCAGAAGCAATTCAAAATTACGGGAAGTTATTAGGAGTTCAAGTGGAAGTTCGAATTGATGGGATGGTTTCAATTGGGGATGAAATAGAAGAAGTTTTATGGCGTATTAGCCAAGAGGCGCTACATAATTGTAAAAAGCATGCTTCGTGTGAAAAGGTACATATTCTTTTGAAAATAGAAAATAACCAGTTACATTTTTACATAGAAGACAATGGAATAGGATTTATACAAGAACAAGTAAGGGAATCAGCACTTGGCCTGAAAAGTATGAAGGAACGTATTCAGTTAATGAAGGGATCGTTTCAAATTATAACAGAGCTGAAAAAGGGTACAAAAATAGAAATTCAATTGCCGATTTGAAGGGGAGAATAAGGTTGAAGATTAAACTGCTACTAGTTGAGGATCATCATATCGTTCGAAGAGGACTTGTATTCTTTTTGAAAACGAGAGAAGAATTTGAAATTATTGGGGAAGCGGAAAATGGCGAAGAGGCATTACATTTCGTGCAAAAAGAAAGACCAGATGTCGTACTAATGGATGTATCGATGCCGAAAATGGATGGAATTGAGGCAACAAAACGTCTAAAGCAATATGATGAGACAATAAAGGTACTTATATTAAGTAGTTTTTCAGAGCAAGATTATGTTATACCAGCACTTGAAGCTGGAGCAGATGGTTATCAATTAAAAGAAGTACAACCTGAGCAACTTGTCGCTTCTATTATTGCAGTACATCAAGGAAATGCGAATTTTCACCCGAAAGTAACACCTGCATTAATGGGGCGTTCTGCAGTAAAGAAGGAAGTAGAAAATCCTTTTTCAATGTTAACGAAAAGAGAACAAGAGGTACTTCGCGAAATTGCGAAAGGAAGAAGCAATAAGGAGATTGCAGCAGAACTTCATATTACAGAACAAACTGTGAAAACACACGTTTCAAACGTTTTAGCTAAATTGGAAGTGGATGATCGTACGCAAGCCGCATTATACGCAGTGAAACATGGGGAGAATTACTCATAAGTATGAATAATTCTGTTATATCGTATGACAGAATACATAGGAGCAATTAAAAATTATAGTAATCCCTAATATAGGTTTTTCTTCTTTCGATAATTAGGTACAATAAAGTGAAACTCTAATCAGTGGAGGACCATCCCCACTGATGATTAGTTTAACTAATCGGTTTTTACAGGATAAAGCTACGATGGAAGGGGAGGATATGCTATGCCTGGTACAAGAAGTGGGATTGGAAAGATTCAGGCTTCGTTAAATGGTTTATCACCGAAATTGCGAAGTATTGCCGAACATATTTTGAAACATCCACAAGATGTTGTACATAAATCTATTACAGAATTAGCTGAAGTTACGAATAGTTCCGAAGCTACGATATTCCGCTTATGTAAACACCTTGGTTTGCAAGGTTTTCAAGATTTAAAGATTACATTAGCTCGTGAAATTGTACATACACCGATGCAAAATATCCATGAAGAGGTATCAGCAGAAGATAGTATGGTAACTGTTGCTAAAAAAGTTTTTCATTCGCATATTACAGGACTGCAAGATACTTTACATTTGCTTAATGAAACGGCACTTGAGCAGGCTGTACGAGCCTTACAAGAAGCAAGTCGAATTGAGTTTTATGGAAATGGTGGCTCTGGTATTATTGCAATGGATGCGTATCATAAGTTTATGAGAACGGGTATTTCTTGTATCGCTCATACTGATTCGCATTTTCAAATTATGGGAGCAGGTTTACTCTCGGAAAATTCAGTTGTTATTGGTATTTCTCATTCTGGTAGCAATAAAGGATTACTTGAAGCATTAGAAGTAGCGAAAGTAAGAGGGGCCCAAATTATTGCGATTACGAGCTATAAGAAATCAGCATTAAGTCAACTTGCTGATATAACGTTATATACATCAACACGTGAGACTGAATTCCGCACAGAAGCAAGTTCATCAAGATTAGCACAGTTAAGCTTATTAGATACTTTGTATGTAGGGTTGTCGTTGCAGCGACAAGAGGAAACTCTAAAAAATTTACAAAGTATACGTGAAACGATTTCGATGAAGCGAATATAAAAAGCTCTTCAAATGAAGAGCTTTCAGACTGTAGACAAACTATTTTTGGAGAGTTCAAATACTAAAAATAGTTTGTCTCTTAATTTATAGATAATTTATCCAATAGCATTTATATGTAGTTCTGTCTATACTACAATTTACTATAAGTGAGGAAGGTGTCTTATGAAAATATCCGTTTATGTTGCAAGTGCATTTAGCAAGGATCATAAAGGCGGAAATAAAGCAGGAGTGGTATTTATTGAGAATACATTGACCACTACTCAAAAAATGGAAATAGCCAAACAACTGGGCTATGCGGAAACCGCATTTATATCAGAATCTGAACTTGCTGATTATAAATTTGAGTATTTTACACCAAAAGAAGAAGTTGATTTATGTGGTCATGCGACAATTGGCTCTTTCGCGATACTAATGCATTTAAATAAACTTTTCAGGAATCGCTATACGATTGAAACGAACAGCGGTGTTCTTACTATTACTATAAAAGATGACATCATATTCATGGAACAAAATAAACCAATATTCTATGATGTTGTATCTCCAAACGAGTTCATCGACTGTTTTGATAGTAAAGATATAGACAATAAATACCCAATTCAAATTGTCTCCACGGGCTTAAAAGATATTTTAATTCCTATAAAAAGCGAAACACAATTACATGCACTGCAACCTAATTTTGAAAAAATTAAAGAAATCAGCAAGTATTATAATGTTGTCGGGATGCATCTATATACTTTTAATGACAATCGAATTATATGCAGAAATTTTGCTCCGCTATACGACATTAATGAAGAAGCAGCGACTGGAACTTCGAACGGTGCATTAGCTTGCTATCTTTATGAACAGGACTACTTGAAAAAAGAAGTCTATGTATTTGAACAAGGTTATTCTTTACACTCGCCTTCTGAAATATTAGTTAAATTAGCAACCAATAGCAAAAATAAAATAGAAAAAGTTTATGTTGGTGGCAAAGGATATTACTGTGAAACTAAGTGTTTACATGTAGAAAATATTGAGTGAAGAGCTTTTTTATCGGTAAGAAGTTTGTTAATTTATTTTCTTTTAGAAATATGTGACTTACTTATAGTCAATGATAAACTCTCATTTTTAAAAATTTAAAATAAAGACCGATTTGTGTAATAATTCAAATATTGTTCATAATTTCACAAGTTGTTTATGAAGTGTCATGTTATGATGAAGATGTAATGATGATTGAACACTTAAATTTGGTACAATAACTAGCCAAAGTAGTGAAGAAAGTAGTTGTGAGATAAACTCATTAAAATGCTAAAACACTAAAGGGGAGATCACATATGAAAGCAGTAGTGGTTAATAAAAACAGCAAAGCAAACATCGAAGTGATTGACAAAGAATTACGTCCGTTACACTCAGGTGAAGCGTTAGTAGATGTAGAGTATTGTGGAGTTTGCCACACTGATTTACACGTTGCGAATCATGATTTTGGTAACACTGATGGCCGTATTCTTGGCCATGAGGGTGTAGGTATTGTTACGAAAATAGCTGATGATGTTACTTCACTAAAGATAGGTGACCGTGTAAGTATTGCATGGATGTTCCAATCTTGTGGACGTTGTGAATATTGCGTAACTGGTAGAGAAACATTTTGCCGTGAAGTTAAAAACGCTGGTTATTCAGTGGATGGTGGTATGGCTGAACAATGTATCGTTACAGCTGATTATGCGGTAAAAGTACCAGAAGGATTAGATCCTGCTCAAGCATCATCAATTACTTGTGCTGGTGTAACTACATATAAAGCTATTAAAGTATCAGATATTAAACCTAGTCAACCTATTGTAATCTATGGCTGCGGTGGATTAGGTAACTTAGCTATCCAATATGCTAAAAATGTATTTGGTGCAAAGGTAATCGCAGTAGATATTAATGACGACAAATTAGCCTTAGCGAAAGAAGTTGGTGCTGATATGACTATCAATCCAATTTCTCAAGGTCCTGCTGATAAAATTGTGCAAGAGGAGTTTGGTGGCGCTTATGCTGCGGTAGTAACAGCAGTCTCTAAAGTAGCCTTTAACTCAGCAGTTGATGCAGTACGTGCTTGCGGTAAAGTAGTTGCAGTAGGGCTACCAGTAGAAACAATGGACTTAAACATCCCACGACTTGTACTGGATGGAATTGAAGTAGTTGGTTCTCTAGTTGGTACTCGTAAAGATTTGGAAGAGGCGTTTATGTTCGGGGCAGAAGGAAAAGTAGTGCCAGTTGTTCAAACTTGTTCTCTAGATAAAGTACAAAATGTATTCGAAGAAATGGAACAAGGTAGAATTCAAGGGCGTATGGTAATTGATTTTAAAAAACATAATTGTGATTGCAAATAATTCACTTTAAATATAAAAAGCATGAGTCTAGCAAAGGACATGTAAAAAAGTTAGACAGTATAAGAAGATGATCCCTGTATTTAATAGGGATCATCTTCTTTATTTTCTACTAATATCGATGCCAATTAATACTTGATTAATGAGAAATGATTAAAGGTTTACTTTATTTGCAAACGAAAAGGAATCTTTATGTTTAACGAATTTTTTATGATCTGGAACGTTTTGAATTGCTACAATTTGCGAATCTCTTGCTTTCAGTGCATCTTGAATCCCGATGGTCATAAGCTTAATAAATAGAATCGTAATAAAGAATGAAGCGAGAGTATAAAAAATAATCCACCATGAAAGATTCATTTCATTACGATTTAATCCAATAAGACCTGCCCAATCATTAGATAGAGAAACAGGTTTGAGCACTCCGTCATAGAGTTCACGCATTTGTATGCCACCAATTACAATGTTAAGCAACGCTAAATGGATAACGAGTATGAGTGTTTGGACGATATGTTCCATAAATAATACAAATAAGCGGTCAAGTAATAAGACTCGTAAGTGTTTTTTAATAATATGAAAACGACTAGCCCCCAGTAATTGTGAACTTAAGATGTAATCTTGTTTCATAAATTCATCAACCTCTGAGGATATGTATAAAGAAAGTGTAGGCAGAGCGACGAAAATAAGTACGAGTACTTGATAAAACGTAAATGAAATATTTGGATCTACCCCATCAGCATTTGATGTGATTATAATATTAACGGGCGTGATGAGTATGAATGCGATAAATAGAGTTGGAATATAATAAAAAACTTCTGAGCATGACTGGAAAAATCTCTTGAGTTTTGGAGCAAATAAACTTAAGAGGATTCCTATACATGTTCCGCATAAAATTCGAAAGAAGCTAATTGCCACGGCTAATAAAATAGTGAATTTTGCTCCTTCTACAATTTGTAAGAAAACAGACTCTCCAAAACGATCAGATCCAAAAGGTGGAATTAACGATGGCGGAAAGGGGGCCTTTCCAAGTAATTCGTTATTTTCATTGTAAAGTAACTGAGGAGGTTTTGGGATGTTATCTTTAAAGAACCAACTATAAATAAAACTAGCTGAAATAAGTATGAATAGATAAGCAAAGCCGATTAAAAAGCGTTTTGATTTCCAAATAGATTTCATAATGATACTCCTTTCAATTGCTTTTTCCATCTATTCATCATGAATGAGACTATTTGGAAAATGGCGTAAAATGGTAAAACAATCATAACAAGTATGATAAATGCAGCTGGAGGTGAAACAAACGCCTTATTAAATAAAAATTGAATAATGCCTTCCATATTAAAAACAAATTCTAAAATGAATAAATTAGAAAGTAAGAAAACAAAAATCGTTTTTAAATGGTGGAAGAAGTGGATAGATATATTTTTGAATAAATGAATGCATAGTATATAACTTGATGAAAGGCCTTTTCCA
Source organism: Bacillus sp. 7_6_55CFAA_CT2 (assembly GCF_000238655.1). Classification (NCBI taxonomy): domain Bacteria; kingdom Bacillati; phylum Bacillota; class Bacilli; order Caryophanales; family Bacillaceae; genus Bacillus; species Bacillus sp. 7_6_55CFAA_CT2. Next base: position 402,859 of record NZ_JH414709.1, read on the forward strand.
TATGCAACCTCTACGTAATGTTTTCCTTGCTCTTCTTTTATGTATAACACCATCATCCGAAACATTTGTAATGTAGGTAAGACAGCTAATGATAAAATAGGAAGTAAATAAGCTCGATTTTCATTAAAAGAAATAATAGTGACAGGAGATTCCCCAAATTTCTGAAGTACCCATATGAAAAATATTTGCAAACAAATCATCATCATCATATCAGGGACAGCTTCTAATATGAACACAATTCGGTTTATCCATTTTTTTATATAATCTTTTGCTAAAAAATAAAAAAATGCCATGCTAGATGATAAAAAGAGAGCAAGAAAAAAGGCTAAAAATAATATAGTAAATGAATATAGGTAAGGTTCTAAAACAGTTGGAAATAATGGTGTTTTTTTGAAATGGCCAAACTTCGGGTCTGATCCTATAATCACTAATGATTCAGGGGAAAAAACCTGTTTTAACATAGTAACGGTCTGATTAAAAAAATAAATTGGTTGAAAGGTAAATCCTTGTTGAGTGATAAATAAATAAGGTAAATTTAATAATAGTAAGAGTGATAAAAGAATTGATGAAAGCTTAATTGTGAATTGAGATATTTTATTTAACATTAAATCCCTCCGACATCTTTTTACAACATTATACAATAAATTTCATGTTATTGTTTTTATTTTTCTGAAAAATAAAATAATTTTCGGTTTTATAGTATGCAAGATATATTTACAAGATAAAAAAGTGATAGTAGGGGGCCGCGCTCTATGTTTATCAAGATAAAAGGACTAGTGAACCTAAAACAATAAACAAGAGCAAAATGCACAGAATTCTCATTCTGCGGTTAGTTACTTTTCTTGGCTTGATGGTGATGTTACGTGAACCCTAAAAATGAATATTGCGTTTCAACTCTTTCTTCATGCAAATAAGTAGAACGTATGGAGGAGTATGTATGTGTTGTTAATGGGAGGAAAGAGTGTATTGCGTAACGAATATAACGTAAGTTTACCGCATGGAAAAGCTAAATGTAGTATATAAGTGAAATGGAATGAGGGGATTTATTTTTTTGGTATGAAAAAAATTTTCTTTGTATAACTTGATAAATGAAAAAATATTTTATATACTAATTCATGTAAACGGTTTACTAAATCGTATTTTGCTAGAAATGAAGGGAAGATTCGCATGGAAACAAGGGGGAGAGTAATCGGGATTGATATCGGTACCACAAGTACAAAAACGGTTGTGTTCACAGAAAAAGGAAAAGTCATTGCATCACATGCAATCGATTACCCAATTATTCAACCGAATGTAGGATGGGCTGAGCAAGATCCTGATGTAATATGTGCCGCTGTATACAAAAGTGTAAGCGTTGCCATTGAAAAAGGTAATGTATTACCAGAACATATTTCTTCAATCGGTATTAGTACAGCTATGCACGCATTAATTGCAGTAGATGAAAATGGTGCGCCATTAACGCGTTCTATCATTTGGGCAGATAATCGAAGTACGAAGCAATCAGAAAAATTATTACAACAAATGAATGGGCATGAAATTTATAGACGTACAGGTACACCGATTCATCCGATGTCACCACTTTCTAAATTGTTATGGATGAAAGAAGAGGAACCAGAGTTATATACAAGTGCCTATAAATTCATTTCCATTAAAGAGTATGTGATTTACCAATTATTTTCACGCTACGTAGTTGATTATTCGATTGCTTCTGCTACAGGGTTATTTAATTTAGAAACATTAAACTGGGATGAAGATGTTTTAACTATGTTACATATGTCACCAGAACAATTATCAACCCCTGTACCAACTACATATATTTTATCAGGTATGAAGCCAGAATTAGCACAGAAGATGGGGATAAGTGCAGAAACACCAATTGTCATCGGAGCAAGTGATGGGGTTCTTGCAAATGTAGGAGTTGGTGCGATATCACCGGGTGCGGCTGCAATTACGATTGGAACGAGTGGTGCGGTTCGAACAATCTCATCAAATATAAATACAGATGAGAAAGGGAGAACGTTTTGTTACGCATTAACAGATGAGCACTGGGTAATCGGTGGTCCAACGAATAACGGCGGAATATTACTGAGATGGTTACGTGATGAATTTGGTAGTCCAGAGCAAGAAGTAGCAAGAAAGCTCGGCATTGATCCTTATGATTTATTAATTAAATATGCAGAAAGCGTACCAGCTGGAGCGGATGGGCTATTGTTCTTACCTTTCTTATCTGGAGAACGCGCACCTTACTGGAATGCCAATGCTCGTGGTACATTCTTTGGAATCAATCTTCAACATAAGCGAGAACATTTTATACGTGCAGTGATGGAAGGTGTTTGTATGAGTGTATATTCAGTAGCACTCGCAATCAGGGATTGTACAGGTCCACTTACTGAAATACGAGTTTCAGGAGGGTTTGCAAAATCTGCATTTTGGAGACAAATGTTGTCCGATATGATGGGAAAAGAATTGTTTGTACCTGAAAGTCATGAAGCATCTGCGCTTGGGGCAGCGGCAGTTGCTTTATATGCTGTAGGAAAAATTGATTCTCTTGAAGAGGTAAAGGATTGGATTGATATTGTCCATCATCATGTACCGAATAAAGAAAATACGTCTATATATTTAGAAATGTTTTATATGTATGAACGACTTTACAATCGCTTGAAAGAAGAATTTGATTGTATAGCTGCTTTCCAACGTAAACAATAGGGGGATTGGGAGAAATGGTAGTTGGGATCGTACTAGCGGCAGTTGTCATACTACTTTTACTTATTACGGTAGTAAAATGGCATCCATTTGTCGCATTAATTTTAACAGCAATTGGTGTAGGATTAGCAATGGGAATGCCTTTAATTGGAACTTCACCAAAAGATCCAGGGATTATTGATTCTATTAAACTAGGGCTTGGTAATACGTTAGGATTTTTAGCGATAGTTTTAGCACTAGGAACGATGCTTGGAAAAATGATGGCCGAATCTGGTGGTGCTGAACGAATTGCTAACACATTAATTAATCGTTTTGGGAAGAAACGAGTTCACTGGGCGATGATGTTCGTTGCATTTTTAGTAGGGATTCCGGTATTTTTCCAAGTTGGATTTGTACTATTAATTCCGTTAGTATTTACAATTGCGTTAGAAACTGGGGTATCACTTATTACAATTGGTATTCCGCTAGTAGCAGGACTGTCAGTCGTACACGGACTTGTTCCACCGCATCCAGCGGCAATGGCGGCAGTTGGCATTTTTAAAGCAGATGTAGGGAAGACAATTTTATATGCGTTAATTGTCGGACTTCCAACTGCAATTATTTCAGGTCCACTTTACGGGAAATGGATTGGTGCTCGTATACATAAGGAAGTACCATTAGATATAGCGGAGCAATTTGTTGAAAAAGATAATAAAAAAGAGCTTCCTAGCTTTTGGAATACATTGTTTACAATTTTACTTCCAGTATTTCTTATGCTTGGTGCATCAATAGCAGAAGTTGCATTAAATAAAACGAGTCAACTAGCACAAGTATTACACTTTATTGGAGATCCGATTGTGGCTTTATTAATTGCAACCATTTACTCTTTCTTTAGTCTTGGATATGCAAAAGGTTTCTCAAAAGATAAAGTGTTACAATTTACAAATGATTGCCTTGGACCTATTGCAAACATATTGTTAGTGATTGGTGCAGGCGGCGCATTTAATAAAGTATTATTAGATTCTGGAATTGGAACGACAATTGCAGATATGGCGAAAGAATCACATATTTCACCGATATTATTAGGGTGGGGAATTGCGGCACTAATCCGAATTGCAACTGGATCAGCTACTGTTTCTATGATGACAGCGGCTGGAATTGTTGCACCGATTGCAGCAAGCACACCAGGTGTAAATGTTGAATTATTAGCACTTGCAACTGGTGCAGGGTCATTAATTTTATCACACGTGAATGATTCAGGATTTTGGATGATTAAAGAGTATTTCGGAATGACTGTGAAAGAAACATTATTAACATGGACTGCAATGGAGACTATATTATCTGTAGTAGCACTTGGGCTAATTTCGATATTAAATATATTTGTATAAAATAGGAGATTGATTAATATGAAACTAGGTTTAATTGGATTAGGAAAAATGGGATTCCCATTAGCTGAACACTTACATGAAGACAAGCATGAAGTAGTAGTATACGATGTAAATAAAGAGCTTGTTGAAAAGGCAGGAAAACTAGGAATTACTGCACGTCATACATTAAAAGAAATGATTGCTGAACTAGAAGCTCCTCGTACAATTTGGGTAATGGTGCCTGCAGGAGAAGTTGTAGAGTCAGTACTAAAAGATCTATATTCGTTATTAGATGAAGGTGATATCGTTATTGAAGGCGGAAATTCATTCTATAAAGATACGTTACGCCGTGCTGAAGAAGCAAAAAGCTTCGGATTACATTATGTAGATATCGGTACATCAGGCGGTGTAGAAGGAGCTAGATACGGTGCTTGCTTAATGGTTGGTGGAGAAAAAGAAATTTACGACCAATTAGAACCTTTATTTAAAGATTTAGCAGTAGAAAATGGCTATTCTTATGCTGGCCGTGTTGGTAGTGGTCATTTCTTAAAAATGGTTCATAACGGTATTGAGTACGGCATGATGCAAGCAATCGCTGAAGGATTTGAAGTACTAGATAAGAGTGACTTTGATTTCAATTATGAAGATGTTGCAAAAGTATGGGCGAACGGATCAGTTATCCGTGGTTGGTTAATGGACTTAACTGAAAAAGCATTTGCAGAAGATCCGAAACTAGATGGCATTAAAGGTGTAATGAACTCTTCAGGAGAAGGAAAATGGACTGTTGAAACTGCACTTGAACTTCAAGCTGCAGCACCAGTAATCGCTATGTCATTATTTATGCGCTATCGTTCTCAGGAAGATGATACATTCCATGGAAAAGTAGTTTCAGCACTACGTAATCAGTTCGGTGGACATGAAGTTGTGAAAAAATAAGGATGTTATAAAAAA
>NZ_JH414709.1:408215-469895 GCF_000238655.1 Bacillus sp. 7_6_55CFAA_CT2
TTTTTATAGTTTTAAAGAAACTACTAATTTAAAAATACCAATTAATCATTGTTTTTTTGTCACAAATGACAGCTTCAACGTTCATTGAATGAACAATATATTCTATATTTTCTTCTTTAGCTAATAATAAGGTTGTAAAGGAATCAAATATACTCATAAACGCATACTCATTATCTTCGCCAGTAATAATTAACTCATTATTGCTAATGTCCCAAATATCTAATGGAGTAGTATTATCTACCGCTAATAATCCGTTTGTATCAAGAATCGGTTCAGAGAAATATAAATTTTTTGCACCTTTAGAACCGAGGAGTTTAAGTAATTTATGTAATAAAAATATAGACGTATAATCTTCTGTTGGATAATAAAGATCTTTTTTTAAGTTTGAATATAGCTTTTCAGCTAAATCCTCTCTTTTATATTCTTCTGTAAAAGCACCAATGGAAGTCAACATGGCTATTGCTAATTCTGCGTATGAATGTAATCCACTATAAGACATCATTTCCTTCCAAGAAACGGATTTCCCATTATGAATGATTTCTTCAGCGCTAGGATAGATGTGCTCATATGGTCTTTTTCTCACAGACTTTTCCCATCCTAAAGGCATTTGGACAAAAGGGTGTAGCAATATAGCTGCAGATTTAAAGGTGTTTGGTAGTTGTTCTAAAATTGGTGATTTGTCATCTAGCCAAATGTAATCCAACAAAATATAACCTCCTCTTAGACTTTGTAATGTACGGATTCCCGCATTATGTTTTTTGTATTGATTGTATCAAATATAAAGCGCTGCATGAAATATGTCCCAACATAAAAGTAAGAATAAATAAAATGAAGTTTTCATAAATAGTAAAAGGGTGCTTATGTCATCAGTATAGCTAAGAAATGTTGTTACATATGAGAAGAGCGTGTTAATAAAATATGAGGTGGTTAAATGGGAAATGAGCAAGTGAAGTCTGTAAAGGAAGAAAAAAAGTTATGTCTTTGTATGATCGTCAAAAATGAGTCTAGAATTATGGAAAGATGTTTAAATGCAACAAAATCAATTGTAGACTTTGTTTCTATTTGTGATACTGGATCGACGGATAATACGCCTGAAATTATTGAAAATTGGTGTAAGGAAAATGAGATACCTGGGACGGTTCATCATGAGCCGTTTAAAAACTTTGGTTATAACAGAAGCTTAGCTGTTTCGTTAGCGCAAAAAACATACCCAGAAGCAGATTATTTATTAATATTAGATGCGGATATGATTTTAGAGGTTGATCCGAATTTCGATAAAACGAGCTTAACGGAAGATCATTATCTTACATTACAATATGATGTTCATATTAAATATTGGCTTACGCGTCTTTTAAAAGCTTCTTTACCATGGAAATCTGTCGGTGTTACTCATGAGTATTGGGATATAGATCGTTCAAAAGTTGGAGCGAATTACAATACGAGGGTAGCTCGGTTAGAGACTCTTGTCGTGAATGATCCCGGAGATGGCGGGAGCAAAGCTGATAAATTTGAAAGAGATGAGAGGTTGTTGTTACAAGGAATAAACGACCCAGAAACAACGCCAGATTTGCATATAAGATATTTATTTTATTTAGCTCAGACTTATTTTCATTTAAGTCAATTTGAGAATTCAATTAAATGGTATAAAAAACGAGTGGAAGCAGGAGGATGGGTTGAAGAGGTATTCTATTCGTTATTGCGAATAGGATTTTGTTATGAGCAGTTAGCAAATCGTTCAGCAAATAAACAAAATGAAGTGACAGATGCTGATGAAAAAGAAACTGTTAAAGGGCAAGAAGAGCAATATTTAGCATTAGCTGTTTTTTATTTTCAAAAAGCGTGGGAATATAGACCAACCCGGGCTGAACCATTATACCAACTTGCAAGGTTGTATCGATTACGATCTCAAAACAATATTGCTTTGATGTATGCTCTGCAAGGGAAGGAAATTCCTTTTCCAAAGGATGATCTACTATTTGTAGATTATCATGTGTATGATTACTTATTTGACTATGAAATTTCTATTAGTGCTTTCTATATACCTCATAAAAAACATTTAGGGGCGGTATCGCAAAAGTATTTGGAATCGATAAAGGAAAAGATTCCATTTCATATAGCAAATATAGTAGAGAATAATGCGAAATTTTATTAAATACATTTTCGATTAAAGGAGTAGTGGAGTAATCATGGAATTAATGCGATGGGCGATTGAACTAGGAGAATCGGTGCATGGAAATACGTATGAAGAATTGATGCCACTACTAGACTACTATTATGATCGTGATCATTTAAAAGCGTATTGTATCGCAAATCTTCTTTTAAACATGGATGTATTAGATGAGGACCGGGAAAGAATCGAATTAAGAAGATGCATCGCTGCTTATTATGCTGGATTATATAAAGTAGCAAGAAAACATGCAAATGAGTTGGTACTTAAACATCCAGATGTAGATTTATATAAAAATAATTTAAGATTAATGGAAGTTTATTTGAATAAAGAATATGATTATTGTCTTTTTATATGCCCAAAGACATACGGTAGTTTCATAGATGTTGCGCGAGCTTTAAAGTGGCGGTTGGAGCAGGAGGGAAATACAGTAATTATATCAGAAACAATACTGGAAAATGCAAAGAATACAGTTGTTTTTGGAGCACATACATACGCATATAACCCGAATCTTCTTCCTAAAGATGCAATTATTTATAATTTAGAACAGCTATACGAAGGAAGTCCATATGCGCATCCCCTTTATTTAATATTATTAAAAGATAGAGTGATTTGGGATTATAGTAAACAAAATATAGAATGGCTTCAACAAAAAGGGGTAGGAAAAGAAATAAAACATGTAGAAATGAACTATGCTCCAACTTTGGAAATAAAAAAAGATGCGTTTGAAGATGAGATTATTGAAGATATTGATATTCTGTTTATAGGTGCTCTTAATCCGAGGCGACAAGCTATTTTTGATCATCTAAAAGCGATTGCCCCGAATTTAAATATAGTTTTTAAAAATAATGCGTGGGGAATTGTTAGAAATGAATTGATTGCTAGAGCTAAAATTATATTAAATATTCATTTTTACTTATCAGGAATTCTTGAAACACCTCGCGTGTCTTATGCAGTCGCGAATAAGAAATTTATTATTTCCGAAAATAGTAATCCAGAAGATGAGGTAGAGTGGCCAGGAATTGTATTTACTCCGTACGAAAAAATAATTGAAAACGTAATGAAATATATAGAATTACCAGAAGAACGGAAAAGATTAGCGGAAAAAGCATATAATCATTTTGAAGCAAATGAAAGTTTAGGTACATTGAGCATGAGAGATGAAACAAAGTAATTGTACGAAACTCATACGAAAGTATGAGTTCTTTTTTGTTTATCATACTATTTTATGAAACAAGTTAACTCTTTATATTGTATTTTGTATAGAAATTTCTGATAATATATAAGTAGAACTTGAAAACAAAGGGGAGAAATAATCATGAAACTAGTCGTTATTAACGGTACACCAAGAAAATTTGGTAGAACTCGCGTGGTGGCAAAATATATTGCGGATCAATTTGAAGGGGAATTATATGATTTAGCAATTGAGGAGTTACCTTTATACAATGGAGAAGAGTCGCAACGTGATTTAGAGGCAGTAAAAAAATTAAAAACGTTAGTGAAAGCTGCGGATGGGGTTGTATTATGTACACCAGAATATCATAATGCGATGAGCGGTGCGCTGAAAAACTCTTTAGATTACTTAAGTAGTAGTGAATTTATTCATAAACCAGTTGCATTGTTAGCGGTTGCTGGTGGCGGTAAAGGTGGAATAAATGCATTAAACAGCATGCGAACGGTCGCTAGAGGTGTTTATGCAAATGCAATTCCAAAACAAGTTGTGCTTGATGGATTACATGTGCAAGATGGTGAACTTGGGGAAGATGCAAAACCATTAATTCATGATGTAGTTAAAGAATTAAAAGCATATATGAGCGTATATAAAGAGGTGAAAAAACAACTAGGAGTGGAGTGATATGTCCTCACTTTATCATGATTCTCGCTTGTATTACATTCTAGGAGCCAATAGTCTATCTGCTATTGGTTCCGGAATTGTTATGATAACGATTCCTTGGCTGTTAATTAAAGAGAGTGGAGGAGAGACAACATTTGGTTATGTTTCTATCATTGCAACCCTCATTATGTTTTTATTAACACCATTCATTGGGCAAAGTATTGATCGTTTTTCAAGAAAATCTTTATTGCTATGTAACGAAGGAATCGGAATAGCCGTAATCGGAATAATGGCTATATGGGGATTTGCTGGGCAACCTTATCATTCTATTCACTATATTCTTATTTATATAGCCGGATCATTCTACTATTTATTATTTTATCCTACAATATTTGCGTTCAACCAAGAGATATTTCAAGCAGAACATTATAAAAGTTTAAGTGGAACGATGGAAATACAAGGACAGTTAACACAAGTTATTTCTGGAGCGGCCGCGAGCTTCTTAATTGAAATTGTATCTTTGAAGTGGATTTTGTTAGTAGACATGTTAACTTTTGCTGGAGCATTTTTTCTTTTCTTATGTATACCGTACGTAAAGAAAAAAGAAGTGAAAAGAAAAATAACATTTAAGAAGCAATTGTTTGAAGGAATTCACTTTATGAAAAAACGTCCTAAGCTCTTTTGGTTCTTACTGGCCACTTATATGCCGTTTATAGGTGTTATGATGGCAAATTATTTAATACCAGTTTATATTTCAGATATACTTAAAGCCAATGCCTCTGTATACGCAATAGAGGGGATGATGTACGGTGTCGGAGCGGTTGTTGCAGGAATCTGTATTCCACTCATAATGAAATATGTAAAAACAGAAGTTTCAATCGTTATGACGATGTTCATTTATGTAATTTCAATTACCGCAATGATTATTGAACCTTCCGTAATTTTCTTATATGGACTTGCAATTTTTCAAGCAGTTGGAAATGCGGGTACAAGAGTGGCGAGAAATGTATTGATGATGGAGGAAATTCCAAACGAAGTAATGGGACGTGTAGACAGCTTATTTCGCCTAATTGGTACTGGAATACGAATTGTATTATTAATGCTGTTTACAGCGGGTGTATCTAAAGCCGGAGTAATGCTTCCGTTTTACGTATTAAGCTGCATATTGATCTTCTCATTAGGAATCGCTATTTATTATGTACTATCACAACGTAAAGTAGCGGCGAATGTTTCTAATAAATCAATCGTTTAAAAAAACACTTCTGCCGCCCTTTCTTTTTCTGTATAATAAAAAGAAAGGGAGTGCAAACTTATTTATGAACAAATGGATCTTTCTTATCATTTTATTATTACCGCCACTATACATCATTTATATGACGTTTAGAATGAACAAAGTTGCTCGTGAAAAGTTGAGCTATCACTCTCCGTACGTTCTTATACTGGGTGCAAAGTTATTTGGAGATAGACCGTCTTTATCTCTTCAAAATCGTTTGGATGTAGCGTTGGAGTATTTATTTTCCCATCCTGAAGCGAAAGTAATTGTTTCAGGTGGTCAAGGAGAAGATGAAGATATACCGGAAGCTCACAGCATGAGAAACTATTTAATGGCGCGCGGTATAGATGAGAGTCGTATTTTAATAGAAGATCAATCTACAAATACGTATGAAAACTTAAAGTTTAGTATGGATTTATATAATGTGAAACATGCGGTAGTTGTAAGTAATACGTATCATTTATATCGAACGAAAATAATTGCAAAGCGTTTAGGCATGAAGATGGAGGCACTAGCTGCTGAAACACCAATTCGTTCTAAGAGAAAAATGTATGTTCGCGAATATGCTGCTATTATGAAAACAATATTGTTCGACCGTTAGAGCTCAAATGTGAGCTCTTTTTTAATTTAAAAGCGTATCATTTGAAATGAATGCCATATTCCATCAAAATAAAGGAAACAACAGTAAAGGAGTTGTATTTGTGATTCAATTTAATCATGTGTCAAAATCGTATGAAGATGGCACGAAAGCAGTGGATTCATTGCATTTAGAAATTAAAAAGGGAGAATTTTTTGTTCTTATCGGTCCGAGTGGTTGCGGGAAAACCACGACAATGAAGATGATTAATCGTTTAATCGAAACGACTGAAGGATCGATTTTAATCGATGGAAAAGATATTCAACAATATAATATAAACGAATTACGTTGGGATATAGGATACGTGTTGCAACAGATTGCTTTGTTTCCTCATATGACAATCGCTGAAAATATTGCAGTTGTTCCTGAAATGAGGCAATGGAGCAAAAAAGAAATTAAAGCACGCGTCGATGACTTGTTACATATGGTTGGATTAGAGCCGGATATATATCGAGATCGTATGCCTGATGAATTGTCAGGAGGACAAAAACAACGTGTCGGTGTCGTGCGAGCATTAGCCGCAAACCCGAAAATCGTTCTTATGGATGAACCATTTAGTGCGTTAGATCCATTAAGTAGGGAACAGCTTCAGAAGGATATTGTACAGTTGCAAAAAAAGATTCAAAAAACAATCGTGTTCGTAACACATGATATGCAAGAAGCATTATCACTTGGAGATCGCATTTGTATTATGAAAGAAGGAAAAGTTGTTCAACTAGATACACCAGAAGGAATTATACATAATCCGAAAAATGAATTTGTAGAGGAGTTCATTGGAAATCATGGGCGAACTTGGTATGAGGGGAAAAGTGTAGCAGATGTATTGCCACTTGATCAAAGTGTGCAATTAGAAGGGCAGGCGCTATCATTACATTCTTCCTTACAAGAAGCACTAGTTCGTGTGCGTGATGAAGAGGTCGTTCCAGTTGAAGAAAACGGTCAATATATTGGAGCGTTAACAAGTCGTCATATTGTCAATTACATTGTTGAACAAATGAAGGAAAGAGGCTAAACAGTGACTAATTTTATACAAACGTTCCAAGAACGAAAAATAGAATTACTAACTGCATTAAGTGAGCATTTACAAATATCGCTTATTTCATTATTTTTTGCAGTAATTATAGCAGTGCCACTTGGCATCTTATTAACAAGAAAAGAACGAATGGCTGAATTTATAATAGGAACTTCTGCAGTAATGCAGACAGTGCCATCACTTGCATTGCTTGGACTCTTAATTCCGTTAGTAGGAATCGGAAAACTTCCAGCGATTATCGCATTAGTTGTGTATGCACTATTACCTATTTTACGAAATACATATACAGGAATAAGGGAATTAGATGAATCTCTAATAGAAGCCGCGAAAGCTATGGGGATGAATAGTTGGAGAAGATTGTGGAAGGTAGAACTTCCTCTTGCATTGCCTATTATTATGGCCGGTATTCGTACAGCGATGGTATTAATTGTTGGAACGGCTACATTAGCAGCTCTCATTGGTGCTGGTGGGCTCGGTAAGCTTATATTATTAGGTATAGATCGAAATGATCATGCACTTATCATTTTAGGGGCCGTACCAGCCGCGTTACTCGCTTTATTCTTTGATATAGTACTTCGCATACTTGAACGACCGAAACGCTCTTCTAAGCGTGTTATATTGACGATATGTATTGTTTGTATAATGATTGCTTCTCCACTTCTTTGGAGTACCGAAAAGAAAGATATTGTTATTGCGGGCAAACTTGGATCAGAACCTGAAATTTTAATTCAAATGTATAAGCAGCTTATTGAACAAGATACAGATTTACACGTACAATTAAAACCAGGTCTTGGGAAAACAGCATTTGTATTTGAAGCGTTGAAATCAGGGGAAGTAGATATATACCCAGAATTTTCAGGAACAGCTTTATCTACTTTCGTGAAAGAAGAACCAAAGAGTACAAATCGTGATGAAGTATATGAGCAGGCTCGCGTTGGAATGGAAAAGAAATATAATATGATTATGTTGAAGCCAATGGAGTATAACAATACATATGCACTAGCCATGCCGAAAAAAATAGCAGATCAAAAGAATATAAATACAATTTCTGATTTAGGGAATGTTGCGCAGGAAGCCAAAGTAGGATTTACATTGGAATTTGCTGATCGTGAAGATGGTTATAAAGGAATGCAAAAATTATATAACTATAAGTTCTCGAATGTTAAAACGATGGAGCCGAAGCTGCGTTATAGCGCAATTGAATCTGGAGATGTTAACGTAATTGATGCATATTCAACAGATAGTGAATTGGAGCAATACGGACTGAAAGTGCTAAAAGATGATAAAGGGTTATTCCCACCTTATCAAGGAGCACCATTATTAAGAAAAGAAACGTTACAGAAATATCCTGAACTTGAAAAGGTATTAAATAAATTATCTGGAAAGATTACAGATGAAGAAATGCGAAAAATGAATTATGAAGTTAACGTAAATGGTAAAAGTAGTGAAGAAGTCGCAAAACAATTTTTACAAAAAGAGAATTTACTTCGTTAAATTTACAAAAATATACAAATTTATATGTTTGAAATGACCGTTCATTACAAAATGAGCGGTTTTTTTGTGCATACTTATACATTTTTTCAAAAAAGTATTCCATTTTTGCTCATTTTCTTTTAGAATAAGTAATGTTTTCCTGAAAAAATATAAGAGAAACGTCTATTAGAGAAAAAGGTGACTTTAATAGTTGAACGAACATAACACCTAGAATGACAGATGGGGTGGTACAAATAGAAAAGAAGTTAGGATTTTTTCCATTAATCGCATTAGTAGTTGGAACAATGGTTGGTGGCGGTGTTTTTAGTTTACCGCATGATTTAGCAGTAGGAGCAAACAGTGGTGCAATAATAATTGGCTGGTGTATTACAGCGATGGGAATGATTCCCCTTGCGCTCGTATATCAAACGTTAGCAAGACAAAAACCGGAACTTGAAGGTGGAATTTATAGTTATGCACGTGCTGGTTTTGGTGAATATATTGGATTTAATAGTGCTTGGGGATATTGGCTAGCAGGAATCTTAGGTAATGTCGCAACAATTATGTTACTGTTTAGTACATTAGGTTATTTCTTTCCAATTTTCAAAGGAGGAAATAATGTTGCGTCTATCGTTGGGGCATCACTTTTATTATGGACACTTCATTTTCTAATTTTATTTGGGATCCGTGAAGCTTCTATTATGAATGTTATCGCAACAATAGGGAAGTTAGTTCCAATCGTTTTATTTATTGTTGTAATGGTAACAGCCTTTCGCTGGGACACATTTACACATGATTTTTGGGGAGAAGGAACGATCTCACTTTCCGCTATACTTGGTCAAGTGAAAAATACAATGCTTGTAACACTTTGGGTTTTCATTGGAGTTGAAGGAGCGGTTGTATTATCTGGAAGAGCGAAGAATAGTCGAGATGTTGGTAAGGCAACAGTATTGGGACTTATTTTAGTAATGTCCATTTATATTTTAATTTCTGTCCTGTCAATGGGAGCTATGACAAGAGGCGAACTTTCTGTGTTAGAAACTCCGTCAATGGGACATGTATTAGAGCACGTTGTTGGTCCATGGGGTGCAGTTGCGATTAACATCGGATTAGTTGCTTCACTTGTCGGTACATTAATTGGCTGGTTTTTACTTGTTTCTGAAATTTCTCATGTAGCAGGAAAAGATGGCGTATTTCCGAAAGTCTTTACGAAAACAAATAAAAAGCAAACACCGCACATGGCATTATGGATTTCAAATGGTGTTGCCCAAATTATATTTATCATCGTTTTGTTTTCGGAATCAACATATCAAATTATGTATTTCATTGCATCAACATCAATTTTATTACCATATTTATTATCAGCGTTATTCCAATTTAAATTAGTCATTACAAACGAGCTAAAAGACGCAAAATTAAAAAACGGAGCGTTGGCTTTAATTGCTTCTATTTACTCTGTATGGCTTCTTTATGCAGCTGGTTTAAAGAATTTACTACTCGTTTCAATTGTGTATGGAATTGGAATTATTGTTTACACGTTTGCAAGAAAAGAACAAGGGAACCGTTGCTTTGTAGGTGCAGAGAAATATGTGATGTGGGCAATTATTGTTGCGGCTATCACATCCATATATATGTTATTAACTGGAAATATAAAAATGTAAAAAGTCCTTTTTATTTAAAGGGCTTTTTTCTTTGTTTAGAGAATATTTACTACATAAGATATTCAGGAGGGATGAGAATGGAAAAAAAAGAACAGTTGTCTAGAATAATTGATTTAGCTAGTGAGTTAAGGAAAGTATTAGTGCAAGAATCTTTTTTTAATCATCATCCTGAACTGAGAGGAGTCATTGAAAATTTAGCAAGTTCTGTTGAAAATTTGGCGGAATTACAAATAAGTAAAGATGAAAACGCTGAAGATCGATTACGTTACGTACTTGCGAAAATGAAAATTGCTCATAATGCAATTTTACAAGAGAAAAAAGCATTTCCTTCTCATTAATATAAGTTTTTATTTTGAACCTGGCGGATAACGTCAGGTTTTTTATTTCTAGTTTTTCGTTTCTTTCATACACTAAGAATAGTATGAAAAAAGAAGGTGACTAAGGTGAAATTACATAAAGCTCTTCAGCCAAGTTTTATAAAACGAATGTACTATATGAGATTTTTAGGGAAATTTACAAAAGCTGAGAAAGAGAAGAGTGGAGAGAATTTCTTTGTACAATGCTTATCGCCAATACCATTCACTTTACAGGAACAATTTACAAATGAACCATATGTATTTGAAGGGTTATGTAGCAATAAAAAGAATGAAAAAATCTTTTCGGAATTAAAGAAGAGGAAATTAGAAAAGCAACTAGTAATGTTTCGTCTTTATTATGAAAGAGGAAATGTATACGTGGAGTTAATATGTACAGAAGAACCGAAAGAAATAGCAAGCAGCTATAAAATGATTCCGGCACCTAAAGTTACAAATAATAAAAAAAGAGAATCTTTAGAACGAAAACTTAGCAACGGTTATTTATCATTTCTTATGCCAAAATTTCCGAAAGACTTTGAGCCTCCCGAATTATTGTGGCACGATGGAAGACTTTACGGAAACATATCCCTAAAGTCATCAATTAGCTCAATCGCCTATTTTGAACAGAAACGTGAATGTAAATATATAAACTGCAGTGACTGGACGAAGTATGTAGAAATAGCGGTAGAAGATCAATTATATTTTGTAAGTGATTATGTGTATGAGCAATTAAAAAAACGAATGCATGAAGAAGGTAAGCTAGTTGAAGTAGAGGATATAAAAGTACAAAAAGATGAATGGGAATGGGATGAGCGTGAATCGTCTTTTTTACAGTATGTACAAAGTATGGTGCATAATAAAGGGTTATATTTGGATGAAACGGATATTTATAATTTCCATATAAGTGTAAAAACAAATATGTTAACGATTCTTGGTGGTATACCGGGCGTTGGGAAATCACGGTTTGTGCAAACTTATGCAGAAGCATTAGGGTTACAGTATGGGGAAGAGTTGGTTTGGATTCCGATTTCGCCATCGTATCAAGAACCACATGATTTACTTGGTTACCTTCATCCAAATGGTACTTTTATTGAAAGTGAAACGAAGTTAGTTAGAACGTTAATGAAGGCGAAAGAAAATCCCAATCAACTGTATATAATCGTTTTTGATGAAATGAACATGTCTTATATTGAGCATTGGTTTACTCCGTTTCTATCTGTTCTTGAACTTGAAACAAAAAATCGTATTTTAAACTTGTATGAGGGTGTACAGGACATAGAGAATTCAATTCCATCAACAATTGAAATTGGAGAAAATATTATATTTGTAGGTACTGTGAATTTTGATGAAACAACAAAAGAGCTCTCTGATCGATTATTAGATCGAACGAACCTAATAACGTTACAGAAAATTCCGTTTTGTGAGATGGACATGGAACAGGGGAAAGTCGTATTACATCCACCTTTGAAAGTAACAGCGGGAGAATTTCGGATAAATTGGATGAGAAATAAAGCGATGATTGAAGTGTTTTCTGAAGAAGAATTAGAGCTATTAGATAAGTTGCATGTCGTATTGTCATCACATGACGCGTCTAAGGGAATTTCTTTCCGATGTGCAAATGCAATTGCGACTTATTTGCAAAACATACCGTTCCAAAATAATCATACCTATATGATCAGTAGAGAAGAGGGGTTTGATTTACAAATAAAGCAACGTGTATTGACGAAAATCAGAGGGACCGAAATGATGGTTGGGCCTTTACTTTCTGAAGAAGCAAAAAGGGGGGCGACCTTAGTACCTCTTTTGCAATCTGCACTTGCAAACAGAGTATCTACATTTGAACACTCTTTAGCATATATACGAGAAAAACGTAGAGAACTGGAGCTGTATGGATATGCAAAATGAAGGGCGTTACGAAACAAAAATCGTTGATACGAATGAAACGCTCCCTTTTGTATTAAAGTTAATCATTGGAAATGAGGGGAAAGGAGATTATATTTTATTAAATCGTCTTTGTACATCTACTACAGCATTAGTTCAATGTATTTATAAAGTACAAGAATTAAAACCAATAAGATTGCAGTACAATTATGAAATTCCAATGAATATTACTTTTATATGGAATAAAGTATATGAGGGACAGAAAAATATAAAAGAGGCTCAATATGAAATAAATGAAAAAAAACAAAGAGTATTAATATATGAACATGGGAAAACAGAATTCTTTTATCCATGGCGTTGTGGTTTATACCATTTTGAAGTGCGTATAGAAGAGACAACGTATTATGGCGCATTTCAAATCGTACCGAAAAACTTTTTTGATGATCAATTTGAAATGATTCAAGACTATGTGAAGTCAATTTTAAATGAGTTGATTTTGGATAGAGGTTACTATAAAAAGACCTTCTCTGCACTTAGCGATATTGAGGATTCTTCTTATTTAGTGTTACTTAGAAAGTTACCCCAAAAAATGAAAATGATAAAGCAAATCTTTAAGAAAATAGAATCAAGCTCAAAATTTATAAATGAATATAAATGGGAAGGAAAAGAGCGAAGGCCAACAAGAAAAGGAACTATAGTGGCAGAACGAAAACCTTATGCCAAACATTATAATCGTAAGTTTATGGAACAAAAAAATAGTAAGGAAAATGCATTTCTTAAATATAAAGCGATGCAATTTTATCATTATTTAATTGAAGCAAAAAGTTTTTTACGTCAAACAATTGAAATCTTAGAAAGAGAAAAAAGAAAAAATCAGAAGAGTTTCAAGCCGTAAAAACGATTATACAAACAATTGAGCGTAATGGATCGGTAACTGATAGAGAGAAGCAAAAATATAAAAATATACATTTACTAAAAGAAGCCGATTTACGAAAGAGCTCAATGAAAATACAAGAATATAAAATATTGGCGCATATTGTGCATGAAAATGTACAATACTTTCAAATGTTAATGCATTCTTCGTTTTGGAGGGAAGTTACCGAAACAAGTAACATGAACTTACATGATTTACCGATACCACATCAACAATTACTACATCATTTAGAAGTACTCCCGCAATATACGGATCAATCTCCATCGTTATTATTTGTTTATAAGCCAACGTTTTTAGTGTATGAATATTACGCTTTTTTTATCGTTATTTCAATTTTAGAGCAAATTGGTTTTGAAGCTAGAAACTCTATCCGTGAACAAATACAAGAACATTTTTATGTAGATGGATTACAAGATGGAACGACAGTAGTTTTAGAACGAGAGGATATAAAGGTGCATGTTGCATTTAATGACTTAATTGAAACACATCCTCTTATTGCATTAAGTAAAGGTAGTAATTTTTACAATGGTGAGGATACGAAGAAGCCAGATATTCGCTTAGACTGTTATGTAAAAGAAGATGGGAAATACGTATATAAATCTTCTATTATTATTGAAGTGAAGTATAGTCCAATGTACAATATTTTTCAGCACGTCGGAAATACGAAAGCAACTGAGCAAATGTATAAGTACTGGTCTATAAAGTATGTAGAAGAACAGGATGGAAAGCGAGTCTATTATCGAAGGTCAATTTATGAAGTCATTTGTGTATATCCAGGAAGCCATATGCATAGTAAAAAAATTGAGTCTGGATGCGGTGTTTTCTTGCAGTTATATCCATATAAGACGAAACAAGGGGAAGAGAAATTAGCTGGAAAACATGGGATGGTACAAATTTTTGAAAAATGGTTAAAAAGCATTAAGAAGTAAAAGAAATCCTTTTTCATAAAGGATTTCTTTAGATTAAGAAGAATTATATGCTGTATGGAAAGAAACATAATGTAATTTAGATTTGAAAAGTGCTATAAATGTATTATTAAAAGGAATGTGAGCGCGGGATAAAAGTCGATTAAATTGGAATCTAATTCATTTTGCAGAATATAATAAGTCATAAATATTTTTAGTTGCATACGAAGATTTGTTCTTATATGATAGATAGTGAAAGCGTTATCAAAAACAGAGCGGCGATGGGAAAGGCGGTTAAATATGTTCCAGCGTGTTCAAACAAAGGAAGAACATTTTGGGTTCGAGCAACTATGGGGAGATTTTTGTGAAGAAAGAAACTTAATGTTCGTAGAACGTAATTTAAATCCATCACGATTTTTAT
The DNA here is from genome assembly GCF_000238655.1 of Bacillus sp. 7_6_55CFAA_CT2. Lineage (NCBI taxonomy): Bacteria > Bacillati > Bacillota > Bacilli > Caryophanales > Bacillaceae > Bacillus > Bacillus sp. 7_6_55CFAA_CT2. The sequence continues at coordinate 422,791 of NZ_JH414709.1, forward strand.
TAATAGAAGATGAACATCCTATTGGTACAGTAGAATGTATTAAGTATACGATACCTGAACAATCAAATTCTGAGTTTTTCTATCCGTTTTCTAAAAATGATTTAGTAAAAGATTTGAAGAATGTGTATGAAATAGGTAAGTTAAGTATTTCGAAAACGTCTCGTGGGAGAGGACATTTCAAAAGGCTAACAGCTATTTTATTTATACATGCGTTAGAAACAAAAGCTGAATGGTACATTGCAGCAGTAACAAAAAGAATGTATATGTATTTACTTACACTTGGTTTTCCAATTGAACCAATAGATAATCCTTTTCAGTTTCATGATACTTTACAAGGTGTACCAGTAAGAATTCATGCTCGAAAAGGGGTTACGCATTTGTATTCTTTAAAAGAATTTCGTGATGTGATTCAAGGGAATGCTCATGCACAGGCATTAATTGCAGAATACAGTAAAAATATTATGTTAACGAAATAAAGCGAAGTGAATATGTATAATAAAGAGAATAATATTTGTATAGGATATAACTCTTCATTAAAAAAGACCCTTATTATTTTAATAAGGGTCTAAAAATTATAATCCAAATATACTAAAAATCATTTTGCGGCGCTTCGGTTTCTTTTCTCGTTCATATGTTGGTTTTGAATCAGGAGTAATATAAATGGGTTCTTCTTTCGTTAGGGCAGCTTCTAACTTTTGAATTCGCTCTAACATTTCCTCCATTTCACGACGGTGTTGTAAAAGTTGGTACGTGACGACATCATTTGCCTTATCTTGCATTTGTTCTTCCATTCGATCAAGTCTTCTCGTAATAGTGTTTAATTGATCAGCTAATTGCTCAAAATCATTGGGTAATATGTTTTGAACAATTGTATTAACTTGAGTTTTTAATTCCTCAACTTCATTTGAGGAAGCCTTTTGAGTAGATTGAGAATTTTGAGATTGCTCTATTTGAAATCGATGGTGTTCTAACATTTGATCGACATCCTCTTGTGTGAAAATAAAGTGGCCATATTTGTTTTTCTCTATCGTAAGATTTAATTGTTGTGCGATCCGGACAACAGCCTTTGGGCTAACACCTAATTTCTTTGCGATAAATGGTGTTTTATATTCCAAAATAATCCCTCCTATATATATCCTGTTGAATGATTTCGAGCTATGAAGTAAGTTCCCTTCTAGTGCGACAAAAGAAGTGTGGAATCGGCAAAGAAAGTGTTTTTTCACGAAATTGAGTTGAGAAGAATAGTTCGTTTAAATAAAAATGTTTTATCGTAACATTTAGAATAATTTGACTAGTGTAAATGAATTAGATTATCATAATGATAAATATCTTTTTTATGTATGCATATAATATATAAAAAGGTGGTTGCTAATGTAGAATTTTGTTAGAGTATTAGAATGCTTACTTCACTTGAATAAAATTAAGTAGGAGGTGGCTTCCTTGCTTACAATGTAAGTAAGGAAAAGTATTTGGACATATATAGTATAAGTATAGTGATTGTTTTAATTGCTTTAACGGCATTTTTCGTTGCAGCAGAATTTGCAATTGTTAAAGTGAGAAGTTCACGAATTGACTATTTAATTGCAGAAGGAAATAATCGTGCAACATCGGTCAAAACAGTCATTACAAACTTAGACGAATATTTATCTGCTTGTCAGCTAGGAATTACTGTTACAGCTTTAGGAATTGGGTGGTTTGGTAAACCTGCGTTAAAGCAAATGTTTGATACGCTTTTTGCAAATTGGAATATCTCTACTCAACTAGCAGACATTTTTGCTGTGATTTTAGTGTTTTTGTTAATTACTTTTTTACATGTTGTAATAGGTGAATTGGCCCCAAAAACATTTGCAATTCAAAAATCTGAACAAGTGAGTTTACTTGTTTCTAAGCCGTTAATTTTCTTTTATCGTATTGCATTCCCATTCATTTGGCTATTAAATGGTTCAGCTCGAATCATTACGAAGCTGCTAGGGCTGAAACCGCCGAAGGGACATGATGAGGTTCATTCAGAAGAAGAATTACGGTTGTTAGTTTCAGAAAGTTATAGAAATGGTGAGATTAATCAATCTGAATATAAATATGTGAATAAAATTTTTGAATTTGATGATCGCATTGCAAAAGAAATAATGGTACCTCGAACTGAAATGAATATTATAAGTAAAGAGATGTCTGCTGAAGAAGCTCTGCAAAAAATGTCTCGTGAAAAATATACAAGGTATCCAGTTGTTGATGGCGACAAAGACCACGTAATAGGTTTTGTGAATTTCAAAGATATTTTTACTGAATTTGTACAACATAAAGCTGTTAATAAGAAGACAGTAGAGCAATATATGAGACCAATTATTTTAGTTATCGATTCTATTCCAATTCATGATTTGTTTTTGAAAATGCAAAAAGAAAGAACACATATTGCTATATTGATAGATGAATATGGTGGAACATCTGGACTTGTTACTGTTGAAGATATTCTGGAAGAAATTGTTGGAGATATTCAGGATGAGTTTGATACGGATGAGCAGCCAGAAATTCAAAAGGTTAGTGAAACGAAGACGATACTAGAGGGAAAAGTACTTGTTAGTGAAGTAAATACGTTATTTGGTTTAGGGATTGATGATGATGGTGTTGATACAATCGGTGGTTGGATTTTAACGAAGAATATAGAGATTGCTGAAGAGGATTCCATTGAAATTGAAAATTATAAGTTTTGTGTGAAAGAATTAGATGGACATTATATAAAAAGATTAGAAGTTACAAAGATAGTAGAATCGATTGTTATTTTAGAAGATGAAAAACAAATTTCGTTACAAGAGCAAATTAGCTCGTAAACTCTGCTATATAGCAGAGTTTTTTTGAGCATAATGTTTTTTGAGGGATAGGAGCTATGATACAATGACATAAGTCAAACATTTCACTAGGTGAAGTATTGTTGTATACATATATTTGGAAGGAGAAGAAGTATGAAAAAGCATTTATATATAAATGGAGACTGGAAATCTGTAAACACGTATAAACCATTGTACGCACCATATTCTGAAGAAACATTAGCGGAAATTGCACAAGGAACGGAAGAAGATGTAAAAGAGGCTGTTACTGCTGCAAAAAATGCAATGACAAAAATGAATACATTATCTGCATATGATCGTGCGACTATTTTAGAGAAAGTTGCACAAAAAATGGATGAAAGAAGAGAAGAATTTGCAGAGATTATTGCAAAAGAGGCTGCAAAACCAATACGTGCTGCAAGGGGAGAAGTAGATCGTACTGTTCAAACGTACAAATTTGCAGCTGAAGAAGCGAAGCGTATATATGGTGAGACATTGCCATTAGACGCCGCACCTGGTGCGGATGGGCGTATCGCATATACAATCCGAAAGCCGATTGGGGTTATAGGGGCTATTACACCATTTAATTTCCCATTAAATTTAGTAGCGCATAAAGTTGGACCAGCAATTGCTGCCGGAAATACAGTTGTATTAAAGCCAGCTGATCAAACGCCATTATCATCTTATGTATTAGTTGAGTTATTTGAAGAGGCAGGATTGCCAAATGGAGCTTTAAATATCATTTCTGGCCCTGGCTCCACGGTTGGTGAGGCCATCGTCAAAAATGATTACGTTGCTTCTATTACTTTTACCGGAAGTCCAAAAGTTGGAATTGGAATAAAACAAAAGGCTGGGCTAAAACGAGTTACGTTGGAACTAGGATCAAATGCTGCTGTTATCATTGATGAAGATGTAGAGTTAACAGATGAAATAATTGAACGTGTAAAATGGGGAGCATTTGTTAATAATGGACAAGTTTGTATTTCCGTACAACGTGTTTTTGTACATGAAACGAAAATGCATGAATTTCTTTCGAAGCTGAAGAAAGCGATGGAATCAGTTGTTGTTGGTGATCCACTGCTTGAGGAAACGGATGTATCAGCTTTAATTTCAAAAAAAGATGTAGAGCGAATTGATATGTGGGTTCAAGAAGCAATTAAGGAAGGAGCAACTGTTTTATGCGGTGGTAAGAAGCGGGATGCAAGAATTTTTGAACCGACTGTATTAACAAATGTTCCAGATCATGTATCTGTGCAGTGCCAAGAAGTATTCGGCCCACTCATGACAGTAAATACATTTAAAGAATTTGATGAAGCGATTGAACAAGTAAATAATTCGCGTTACGGCTTACAGGCAGGTGTATTTACAAATAATTTAGTTAAAGCAATGCGTGCAATTGATGAGCTAGAGGTTGGTGGTGTCATGATTAATGATATCCCAACGTTCAGAGTAGATCATATGCCTTATGGTGGTGTGAAAGAAAGTGGTACGGGGCGTGAAGGAATTAAATATGCAATAGAAGAAATGACAGAAATGAAATTAGTATGTATTAAAAAATAAAGTAGAAAAACTTAAAACTTGCACTAAAAAACGAGTAGGAAATGTTTACGATTCCATACTCGTTTTTTACGCTTCTAGTAACTATTTAATTAAGTGTAACTTTTACTTCATTTCTTGTTTGAAAATAGTATCTTCTACATAAATTTGTTCTTTATCTACAGCAGTAGCATGAGTTAATACTAAACCGATTGGTGTTTTTGTATCTTTATTTTGAACAATTGTAAAAGGAACATTTTTTTCGTTTGCTAATTTAATGTATTTTGATAAATGTGGGTAAGCAATGCCACCATTTAGGAGGAGTTGTAATGATTGAGAAGGGCGCATGCTACCCGCCACTTCAGAGTATACATTACTTTGCATTACTTGACCGATCGTTAAAGCGATTTCCACACGCTCACGTAATGTAGTTAAATACATATTACGTTCTTCTGGTTTGTTTTGCTTTTGGCCGTAAATGCCTTCTTGGAGATAATCTTCCACATTTTTATTTACCATATTTTTCACACCTTTCATTTTCTATTGTACGCAAGAATTAAAAATGATGCAAAAAAAGTCGTTTTGACTACGGAAATAATGAAAATATGTGAAGGAAAAAGGGGATTTGCATACAATTAGTTAAATAAGAAAGAAAAAATAATTTTATCAACAGAAATTAACAAAATGTGACAAAAATCTATTAACGAATCGTATTTTTTGTGTTAATATTCAAAATATAAAGGGTATTCGTCGTATGGAAATGGAGGGAATGGAGGTTTTTCCAATCGATAAGGATATTAAAGAAATATTTTGTTCACACTTGAAAAACAATAGGCACCAATTCGTAGAGAACTGGAAAAACAAAATGATAATTTCCGAAAAAGATCCATTTAAACTAGAAGTAGTTCAAAATGGAGAGGATTTACTAGAGTTAATTATCGAACTTACTATGGAAGATAAAGATATAAATTATCTTCAACCGTTATGTGAGAAAATTGCTATTGAACGTGCTGGAGCAGATGCGAATATTGGAGATTTTGTTTATAACGCAAACGTGGGAAGAAATGAACTTTTCGAAGCGATGTGTGAATTAGATGTTAGCGCTCGTGAATTGAAACCAATTATGGCAAAAATACATACTTGTTTTGACAAATTAATTTATTATACCGTTTTAAAATACTCGGAAATTATATCGAAGAATTTAGAGGAAAAACAGCAATATATTAACGAAACACATAAAGAAAGACTGACGATTTTAGGACAAATGTCAGCTAGTTTTGTACATGAATTTCGTAATCCGCTTACTTCCATTATGGGGTTTGTCAAATTATTAAAGGCAGATCATCCGAGTTTATCGTATTTAGATATTATTTCGCATGAATTAGATCAATTAAATTTTCGTATTTCGCAATTTTTACTCGTATCAAAAAAAGAAATGTGGAATGAATCGGAACGGTTTTGGCTTAATGACTTGTTTCAAGACATTATACAATTCTTATATCCGAGTTTGGTCAATGCGAATGTTTTGATTGAAAAGAATTTACCGTATCCAATTCCGCTTGTTGGTTATCGGAGTGAAGTGAGACAAGTATTTTTAAACATATTAATGAATTCAATTGATGCTCTTGAATCAATGAAAGAAGAACGAAAAATTATCATTGATGTATTTGAAGAAGATCAAGCTATTCGAATTGTGATAAAAAATAATGGACCAATGATTCCAGCTGAAAATGTAGAAACGATTTTTGAACCATTTGTAACTACTAAAAAGTTAGGAACTGGTATTGGATTATTTGTATGTAAACAAATTGTGGAAAAACATAATGGATCCATTATGTGTCGATCAGATAACGATTGGACAGAATTTCAAATTGCATTTCAAAAATAAACAGTCTACACCAAATGAATGGTGTAGACTGTTTTAATTTGTGAGTATAACGGCTTCTAATTTAGGATCTTTAGTTGAATAACCTACTATTGAAATTGTATAAATAACATTTGGTTCAACATTGAATTTCGGTATAGTCAATAAAATGTTTTTATTATCTGCGAGTGAAATTTCAATATCTGCTGTACCAGGGCTAACTTGCAAAAAATCGGTTATTTGTTTAAAGAGTACATTTTCAAATAAATGATCTCCATCTTTTAAATCTACATTTACAACAGGGGTATCTGGAGAGAAATGTGCAAAGCGTATTTTTGCTTGACCAGCTGGTAAATGTGTATTATCAAGTATAGGTTGTAATTGTAGGTGATTATCACTATTTATTGCAGCAAGAGTATAAGTATGATTTCCCATTATTGGTACCAACGCTGAAAAGATTGGAGTTTCATTTCCGACAGGAACAATATCTATACGGTATTTACCTTGCACTAATGATAAATAAGGGCTGAATTGCTTAAATGAAATATTTTTAATAACCTTTTGTCCGTTTACTAAAATGTCAACCGCCGGTATATTTGGATCGGCATGAAAAATTCTTATATGTGATGGTAAAGCAGCTTCTTGTGATTCTCTTGTTTCATACGCCTGTACAAGTTTTGATAGTGCATCGTAATATTTCATATATAATTCTATATATTTTTTAGGGTTACGAAACTGATAGTAACGTGCGAGCTGTTCGTATTGCGTAACTTCTTGTCCATATTTTTCGATTTCAGATTGAGACATGAACATTCCTCCTTTGTCATCATTAAAACTATATGCGAAGCAAGAAAGCGGTTATGCAAAAAAAATGATTTTATAAAGGGAAAATTAAAAAGTGACAACAAATATGTTTTCATAAAGAGGTGCTGGTGCTTACGAGAATTTCACAGAGTAAAGCAGTACATATGACTGTACGAAAGTAAAATAAATGCCAAATTGAAAGTGCATTTCAATTAACATATTGAATACATGTCCAAAAATCGCTAGAAAACTAGGGATTTTTTTAATTATAGGCAAATACACATACAAAGTGATAATTGTCCTACATAAATTATAAAGGAAAGATACTTTGAATCTGAGGAAAGGAGTGCCACTTCGGGATAGGGATATCCCGATAGTAATTGTGAATGAAGTTATGAAAAGGTTTTGTGTTATAGACTGTAGGATGAATTTGTAAACTTCATTTTTCTATTTATTTTAGCAATTGACAGTATTAACCCATAAGAGAGCGTCATGACGAACTGATTAGTGTGGTTAATCGGTTCTTTTTTTATAGTTTAAAAATGAAAAGTTTACATAATGAATAGGAATCTGAATTGATTAGTAAGGTGGGTGTCGAAATTTGTTTTAAAATATGCAATTTAAAGTAGGATAATAGGAAGGAGTTTAACGGGAGTTCCGTCGAAGTGTACAGAATGTCGGTATTTAAGGACAGCTGGCATTATGCTATAAAAACATTTGGTGATGCATTCATTTCATATAAGGAGGGTCATTTGGGCGTATAGAAAAGGGTTGGTCTTCGGTTTTTTAGTTCTGAATTTTCTGTTTTATAAAATTTTTTAAGCACTCATTTGTATATTTTATAATAGTTTTTTGATAAATTCACTGCTTTTGCAGAGGATTCTTTTTTATGAAAGAAACGTCAATTTTCTTCATATATATATACAAATTGGAGAAATGGGGGAGCGCTATGCGCGATTACTTAATTAAACCACTTGTTGGTCAGCCGTATCCAATGATTTCACATGGAAAAGGTGTTTATTTGTATGATCAAAATGGCAATAAATATTTTGATGGTTCGTCAGGAGCAATTACGGCAGGTATTGGGCATGGCGTAAAGGAGATTGCAGACGTTATTAAAAAGCAAGCTGAGGAGATTGCTTTCGTTTATAGATCACAGTTTACGAGTGAACCAGCTGAAAAATTAGCGAAGAAGTTAAGTGATTTAAGTGTAGGAGATTTGAACTGGAGTTTTTTTGTAAATAGTGGTACGGAAGCGAATGAAACAGCTATGAAAATTGCAATTCAGCATTTTCAAGAGCGAGGTATTCAAGGGAAACATAAAATTTTATCAAGATGGATGAGTTATCACGGTATTACGATGGGTGCTTTATCAATGTCTGGGCATCCACTACGTAGACAACGTTTCGTATCTATTTTGGAAGATTATCCGACTATACCAGCTCCATATTGTTTCAGATGTCCTGTTCAAAAGGTATATCCAACTTGTCAGCTGGCATGTGCGACTGAACTAGAAAGATCAATTGAAAGAATTGGTGCAGAGCATATTGCTGCTTTTATTGCTGAGCCGATTATCGGAGCAGCTGGAGGCGCGGTTGTTCCGCCGAAAGACTATTATAAAGTCATTAAAGAGATTTGTAATCATTACGATATTTTATTTATTGCGGATGAAGTAATGACTGGGCTTGGTCGTACTGGAGCATGGTTTGCGATGGAGCATTGGGGCGTAGAGCCGGATATTATGACACTTGGTAAAGGGTTAGGAGCGGGATATACACCGATGGCAGCGACAGTTGTAAGTGATCGTGTTATGGAACCAATATTACGTGGATCACGTTCAGTAATGAGCGGTCATACGTTAAGTGCAAATCCATTGTCTGCAGCAACGGCTTTAGCTGTTATTGAATATATGGAGAAACATAATCTTCCTGAAAAAACAGCAGAAAAGGGAGAGTATTTAATAAAAGGCTTACAGAAAGTTCAGCAACAATCGACAATCATTGCTGATGTGCGCGGAAAAGGGTTGCTAATCGGAGTAGAATTGCAACCGTTTACAAAAGCGTCAGAGCTTATTTCAGTTGCAGCTAAAAACGGCCTGCTTTTATATCAAGCAGTTTCAGGGCAAGCAGGAAAAGAAGATAGTGCACTGCTTGTAGCACCGCCAATGACAACTACATATTCCGAGTTAGATGAATTACTTTCAATTTTCTCTAAAAGTGTGGAAGAGATGATGCAAAAAGGAGGGCATAGTATCGCATGACAACTATTACAAATACATTCGGTAAATTAAAAGAAATTGAGGAAGTAATTTCTTTGTTCCATGATGATATGACATTAATGTTTGGGGGATTTGGAGGGATTGGATCCCCTCCATCTTTAATACAGGCAATTTTAGAAAAAGGCGTTACAAATTTAAATTTGATTGGAAATGACACTGGATTTCCTGATGTAGGTATCGGTCGTCTTGTTACAAATGAAAGAGTTAAATCACTAATTACTTCTCACATTGGTTCCAATCCAAATGCAGGAAGGCAACTAAACGAGGGAAGATTACAAATTGAGTTTTCTCCGCAGGGAACATTAGCAGAGCGCATTCGCGCTGGTGGCGTTGGTCTTGGTGGTGTTTTAGTTGATGTTGGTGTTGATACGATTGTGGAAGAGGGAAAACGAACAGTTGAAATGAATGGTAAGACCTACTTAGTTGAAACAGCATTAACTGCTGAAGTTTCAATTGTATATGCAAAAAAGGCAGATCCGTTTGGTAACCTTGTATTTGACAAAAGTGCACGAAATATGAATCCTCACGTAGCGATGGCTGGGGATATAACAATTGTAGAAACGGAAGAAATAGTCCCGCTTGGAAGTTTAGATCCAGAGGAAATTGTCGTTCCAGGTGTTTTCGTAAATTATATTGTACCGTCGGAAGGAGTGAACTGGAAATGGGTATGGGCGTAGAAGTGAGGGATAAGATTGCTAGGCGTGCGGCGAAAGAAATACAAAATGGTATGATTGTAAATTTAGGTATTGGCATACCATCGCTTGTACCAAATCATTTGCTTGACGATATAAATGTTATGTTTCATGCCGAAAATGGAATCGTGGGCATGGGACCAACGCCAAGTAAAGGGAATGAAGACGAAAATTTGTGTAATGCAGCAGGTTTACCAACTTCTCTTATAACAGGAGCGAGTTATTTCGATAGCTGCACAGCGTTTGGGATGATTCGAAAAGGTTTGCTAGACATAACGATTCTTGGTTCATTACAAGTAAGTGAAAATGGCGATTTAGCAAACTGGATTGTACCTGGAAAACGTGTTCCAGGTATTGGTGGAGCAATGGATTTAGCACAAAAAGCGAAGCGGGTCGTTGTTGTGATGAATCATGTTGATAAGTACGGAAATGCAAAAATTGTTTCAGAGTGTACATTGCCATTAACTTCAAAGAAATGTGTAGATTTAATTATTACTGATATGGCAGTCATGGAGGTAACTCCGAGTGGACTTATATTACAAGAATTAATGAGCCCATACACAGTAGAAGATGTAAAACGACATACAGAAGCTGATTTTCAAATTAGTTCTAACTTACTAGTAATTGAATGAAGGGAGATGTAATATATGGAGCAATTAAAAAAGCAAGTTTGTGATTATATTGAGAGCCATGAAGAGGAAAGTGTGAAATTTTTAAAACGATTAATTCAAGAAAAGAGCGTATCTGGTGATGAAAGCGGTGCGCAGGCAATTGTGATTGAAAAATTACGTGAATTAGGTTTAGATCTCGATATATGGGAGCCCTCCTTTTCTAAAATGAAAGATCATCCTTATTTTGTATCACCCCGTACAAGTTTTTCAGATAGCCCAAATATTGTAGCAACTTTAAAAGGAAGTGGCGACGGGAAATCTATGATATTAAATGGGCATATTGATGTAGTTCCAGAAGGGGATGTGAATCAGTGGGAACATCACCCTTATAGCGGTGAGAAAATAGGGAATCGTATATATGGCCGTGGAACGACGGATATGAAGGGCGGAAATGTCGCACTTATGCTTGCGATGGAAGCGATCATTGCATCTAATATTGAATTAAAAGGAGACATCTATTTTCAAAGTGTAATAGAAGAGGAAAGTGGCGGAGCAGGGACATTAGCAACTATATTACGAGGATATAAAGCAGATGGTGTCATTATTCCAGAGCCTACTAATATGAAGTTTTTCCCGAAACAACAAGGTTCCATGTGGTTTCGTCTACGTGTAAAAGGGAAAGCTGCACACGGTGGAACGCGCTATGAAGGGGTTAGTGCAATTGAAAAAAGCATGTTTGTTATAGAACATGTAAGAAAGCTAGAGGAGAAAAGAAATAGTCGAATTACAGATCCGTTATTTAAAGGAATTCCAATTCCAATTCCAATTAACATTGGCAAAATTGAAGGAGGGAGTTGGCCAAGTTCTGTTCCCGATGAATTAATTTTAGAAGGAAGATGCGGTGTTGCGCCGAATGAGACTATAGAGGCGGCAAAAGAAGAGTTTGAGAATTGGATTGTTGAATTAAATGATGTGGACAATTGGTTTGTTGAAAATCCGGTAGAAGTAGAATGGTTTGGAGCGAGATGGGTTCCTGGTGAATTAGAAGAAAATCATGAACTCATTACAACACTTCATCATAACTTTGTTGAAATCGAAGGGAACGAACCAATTATTGAAGCATCTCCGTGGGGGACTGATGGAGGTTTATTTACACAAATTGCAAACGTACCAACAATAGTATTTGGTCCAGGAGAGACGAAAGTAGCACACTATCCAAACGAATATATAGAAGTTGATAAAATGATAGCTGCCGCAAAAATTATTGCATGTACATTACTAGATTGGTGTGAGGTGAAAAAATGAAATACTATGAATCTTTTAGAGAACAGACGAATTGTTATACAGTAGAAGGCGTTTTAGATTATTTTAATAAACGTATCCGGGTAGATCACTATACAGGAAATGTTGAAAGTATTATACAGACAATTGACGAACTAGCAGAGAAACATTCTTTCACTAAATGTATTATTAAAGGAAAGGGAGAGCATGTTTCAACATGGCTCTCTTTCGGTTTTTTGTTGGAAGCAACGATACCTCATTATTTTCAAGGACACGATGCATACTTTTTTGTGAAATATAATAATGATCAAAGACGAAATAGTATGCATTGGACTGAGGAAGATACTATATTAAGCGGTGTAAAAGGAAAAGAAATAAAAGAAAAAGTAGTTCCAGAGAAATTTTTGCTGAGAAAAGCGACTGAAGAAGATGCAGAAGAATTAGCAACTGTCTTCGGAAAAGTATTTGAAGTGTATCCGACACCTTTAAATGAAGCGAGTTATGTATTACAGACGATGAAAGAAGACGATACAATTTACTACGTGTATGAATTTGAGGGGAAAATTATTAGTACAGCATCTGCAGAAATGAACATAAAGGAAGGGAATGCAGAATTAACGAATTGTGCTACTTTACCTGAATATCGTAAACATGGATTTATGAAAAGTTTACTAATTAAATTAGAGGAAGAGCTTCGAGAAAGATCTATTTTCTGCTCCTATACAATTGCTCGATCCCTTTCTTTCGGAATGAATGCTGCCTTTCATCAATTAGGCTATACGTATACAGGAAGACTGGCGAATAATTGCTACATTTTCGATAAGTTGGAAGATATGAATATATGGGTGAAAGATCTATCTAGTTATTCGAAAGCAGTAAAACTTCCGTCTCAAAATTTGGTTGTAAAGCAAAACAGTTAGGTGGAGCTGGGTGTTCGAAAAGCTGTACTAATTAGAGTTTCGAGTTATCTAATTAAAATATAAAATTGGTCAAAATTATAGAACGGAATCGTCATGCTTACAATCGCACATAGGTGTGCCGAAAATCCGGCATGTAATTGCCGGATTTTCGGCAAGAGGGGGGATGACATTGCTAGCAGTTTCGACACAAGAAGTCATTGAAGCGATTTTGGGCAGTATTGATGAGGCTATACACGCTGTAGATGAAAATGGAATTACAATATTTTATAATTCTGTAGCTGCAAAACACGATGGATCCAAGATTGAAAAAGTGTTAGGGAAACATCTGTTAGAAGCGTTCCCGTCTTTATCAAGGGAAACGAGTACATTGATGAAAGTACTAGATACAAAAAAACCTATCGTACATCAGGTACAACATTATCAAAATTTAAATGGTGAAGATGTTTGTACAGTAAATACGACGTTACCTATTTTTATAGATGGTAATATTGCTGGGGCTGTTGAAATTGCAAAGGATTACTCTACAATTCAAAAACTTACTGACACAATTGTTGACTTACAGTCGAAAATAAAGCGATCATCTAGAAAAAAAGTGATTAAAAAGCACGCTGCATTTGAGACGATAGTGACAAATGATACGCGGTTTAAACAGACGAAAGAGTTAGCACAAAAAGTAGCACCAACAGACGCGAATGTTTTAATATATGGTGAAACAGGAACAGGAAAAGAACTGTTTGTACAAGCAATTCATGAAGCTTCTAAAAGAAAAAACAAGCCATTTATTGCACAAAACTGTGCAGCTTTACCAGAGTCGCTATTAGAAAGTTTATTGTTTGGAACGACAAAAGGAAGCTATACGGGAGCGATTGAAAGAGCTGGGCTATTTGAACTTGTTGATGGTGGTACATTATTTTTAGATGAACTGAATTCAATGCCTCTTGATTTGCAGGCAAAAATGTTACGAGTGTTAGAAGATGGAGTCATTAGAAGAATTGGTGATAATAAGACGAGAAAAGTAGATGTTCGTGTTATTACCGCAATGAACCAGCCTCCAGAAATATGTTTACGAGAGAATAAAATTCGCACTGATTTATATTATCGCTTAAACGTATTTTCATTATATATCCCACCGCTTCGTGAAAGAACTGAGGATGTACTATTATTAGCATCTTATTTTTTGAAAGAATATAATAAAAGTTATAAAAAAGGTGTACTTCAAATTGATGAGGAAGCGAAAGATAGACTGCAAGCTTATCAGTGGCCTGGAAATGTCCGGGAGTTAAAACATACGATTGAACATGCTGTTATTATTGCAGAAGGGAATACATTAACAGCCAATTGTTTACCACGTACATTTCGGAAAGAGAAGTTTTCGAAGAAGAAGGGTATAATGCCACTTAGAGAAGCACTTCATCAAACAGAAAAAGAATTAATAGATCAAGCGTTGATTGAAACGGAAGGGAATATATTACAAGCCGCAAAAATGTTGGGTATCCCTCGTCAAACGCTTCAATATAAACTGAGCAAGTACGACAAAACCGCCGAATAATCGGCGGTTTTTGTGTGTTTGCACCAATAAAAGAGCGTTTACATATATAAAAAGTAATGAATATGATGTTAAGTATTGATTTCATACAACGCTTAAAAATATTTTTTTGCTTATGTAATAGGATTCTCCGCACATTTACTTATCAACAATGTAAAGTTGGCATAACTATTGCTTATATAAAGGATGAGCGTATAAAAAGGGGGAATAGCAATGTTACATGATGTATACAAACCAAATCGTCACTGGAAGGATATCGAATTATGGAAAGATGTTACTGAAGAGCAATGGAATGATTGGGTTTGGCAATTAACGAATACGATCAAAACGTTAGATGACTTAAGAAAAGTGATTAACTTAACACCTGAAGAAGAAGAGGGCGTTAAAATTTCAACGAAAACGATCCCGTTAAACATTACACCGTACTATGCTTGGCTAATGAATCCTGATGATCCACGCTGTCCGATTCGGATGCAATCAGTACCGATTTCGGAAGAGTTATATAAAACAAAATATGATTTAGAAGACCCACTTCACGAAGACGAAGATTCACCAGTTCCAGGGCTAACACATCGTTATCCGGACCGTGTACTATTCTTAGTAACAAATCAATGTTCTATGTATTGTCGTTACTGTACACGTCGTCGTTTTAGTGGACAAATTGGAATGGGTGTACCGAAGAAACAATTAGATGATGCAATTGCTTATATTCGTGAAACGCCACAAGTACGAGATGTATTAATCTCCGGTGGTGACGGACTTCTAATTAACGATAAAATTTTAGAATATGTATTAAAAAATTTACGAGAGATTCCGCATGTTGAGATTATTCGTATCGGAACGAGAGCACCAGTAGTATTCCCACAACGTATTACAGAAAACTTATGTAACATTATTAAAAAATACCATCCAGTATGGTTAAATACACATTTCAATACATCTATTGAAATTACTGAAGAATCGAAAAAGGCATGTGAAATGTTAGCGAATGCTGGTGTTCCAGTCGGAAACCAAGCAGTAATTTTAGCTGGTATTAACGACAGCGTTCCAATTATGAAAAAACTTATGCATGACTTAGTAAAAATCCGTGTACGTCCATACTACATTTATCAATGTGACTTATCTGAAGGTATCGGTCACTTCCGTGCACCAGTATCTAAAGGTCTTGAAATTATTGAAGGTTTACGTGGACACACATCTGGTTATGCTGTTCCGACATTCGTTGTTGATGCGCCAGGCGGAGGCGGTAAAATTGCACTTCAACCAAACTATTTAATCTCACAAAGTGCAGATAAAGTTGTACTTCGTAACTTTGAAGGTGTTATTACGACGTATCCAGAGCCAGAGAGCTATATTCCAGGAAGAGCGGAAGGATACTTTAAAGAGATTTATCCGAACTACGAAGAAAAACGTTCAGATGTTGGTATCGCAGGTCTTATGAGCGATAAGAAATTTAACCTCGTTCCAGACGACTTACAGCGTATGAACCGTCGTAAAGACTACGAAGATAATGATACTCATGCATCTTTAAAAGATAAACGTGATAAGCGCGATCAATTAAAAGATAAAAAATATCAAGCACAAATGGCTAAGTTAGAAGAAAACGACAAAAAAACTGAGGGTGATGCAGTATGAATTGTATGTGGTGTGACAGTACAGAAGCGAAAGAAAGCTTGAATACTGTATATTGGGAATTACCAGATGGTACGAAAGCCATTGAAATCCAAGAGACACCATGTATTTCTTGTTCCTCGTGTGGGATGGACTATCAATCAGACCATACAGTAAAAGAAATTGAAGATCAATTATTCTTAATTTACACGAAAGATTTACCAAAACAACTAACATATGAAGAATTAATGGGAAGACCGCGTCTATTAAAAAGAAATTATTTCGACTTTTAACCAGCTTTTATGCTGGTTTTTTCTTTTTTGCCTTGTATAATGTACCCAAGTTAGAAAGGTAGGGAATATTTTTGAAAAAGACATTTTACCATTATATGATGAAGCATCGTGCAGCTTTATTTAGAAATGAAATTTCAGATTTAGCAGAGGCGATGTATGATGATTTAAGTTTTCCGAAGCAATCTGAAGACTATGATGAAATTAGTTCATACTTAGAGTTGAGCGGAATGCTAGAAAGTATGTCTATATTTGATGAAGCCTGGGATTTATACATACAAGATAGATAAAAACTATTTGAAAACATACAGAATACATTACTTTATTTAAAGTGAAGTATTCTGTATGTTTTTTTATTATGAAATTTGTTGATTTGAAGCTAGTCTAGTTACTAGCTTTTGTTTGAGTGTAATGTAAATTTTATAAGATTATATTTTTTATTGAAAAAATTTATGAATATAAGCTTCTGTGATAAGCGTTTTTATGTAGGTTGCATATACTGATATCAAAATCACGACGTCAAAAAAAGGAGAGATAGAGATGGCAAGAAAAAAACAACCTAAATACAACGTAGGGGACATAGTCGTGATTACGCTATATGGAACCGTTGGGAAAATCACAAATATGAAGGTTTTAGATGGGGTTTATGTATACGAAGTCAATAATCACGATGGATTTTACGTAGAGCAAACATTGCAGCACGTTACAGAGCAGGATATGAAAAAGGGCGATACGGAGTGGATTGAATTAAATTATAATTTCACGTTTGGTGATCTTGTGCAAGTAACTGGATATGATAAAGATGTTTTCCGTATTGTTGGTTTTCGTACAGAAGTATGGAGATATAAGAATGACGCATGGGAAGATACAATTTATGAATTGTCACGGATTACGGATGGTGAATGGTTAGAAGCGGATGAATCAGATTTAACGTTACTTGCGAATGCTCAAACGGCAAATGCAATTTTGAAGAAAATGAAACAAGATAAAGCAGGTATGAATAAATTAGATTTAGGTAAGTTAAAGTCAATTAACAACTCGAAAAAAGTGAGTGTTAAGACGAATCGTCAAGAAATCATTGATGGATTACTTGACATTTATAACGATTATCAATTATTGTTCGATACATTTAAAGATGAAGAATATAAAATTGTAATGGATGTTGTTCATAATTATTTAGTTAAATTGACAGAGAAAAAGTAGTTAACTAGAAAGAGAGAATAAATTGAACAACAACATATGCAGTATAAGGTATGCCTACAACTATTAAAAAAATAAAAAGCCACTTTATAAGAGAGTCTGCCCATTGATCTTCATGCATGAACTCTTCTTTTGTTTGTCCTACTTCATATTGATTTTCCATTATTATTTCCCCCTTTGAATAGCTTGTACTACAATCGTATGCATCTCGTCCAAAGCTTATGACCTATAAAAAAATAAAATCTATTTTTCTAATCTCATATACATAATTTTGAGATTTTTTCATAAAACAGAAATAAAGGAGTGATGCTCATGAAGGAAATTGAAGTCGTGATTGATACGGAAGAGATTGCGGAGTTTTTTTATGAGCAACTAATTGAAAGAGGGTACGTCCCAAAACGAGAAGAAATTGAAGATCTCGCAGATATTACATTTGAGTATTTATTAGAGAAATGTATGATTGATGAAGTTTTTGATGAAGAGGATGAATGAAAGTAACGACGGGCATAACTCGTCGTTTTTTACTCTTTACAAACCTGTCACAAATACAGTCAATAATTATTGGTATAATGAAAAGGAAATTTTACTCAAGAGGTGAAGGAATGTTCAAAAAAATTATTGATTCTTTATTAGGAAAGAAAAAATATCGTTCGTATTCAAGTAGTGATTATCGTCGTAGAGGGCGCTCTTATTCAAGTAGCGATTATAAACGACGTTCATCTGGTTATGGACATCAACATTATAAAAGAAAACGTAAAAGCCGTAGCTTCTTTTCAAGTAGCTGATGAAATGGCGTCGTGTACTAGCTTTATTTGATAGACCACTGCGAAAAAATACAATTGTTGCAGAACGTTATAAAATTGAATCAGTAATTGGAATGGGCAGTTATGGGGTTACATATGTCGTTAATGATTTACAAATAAATAGATATAAAGTCTTAAAACAATTAAGACAAAGTAAACAAAGATATGAGTCTGGTAGAAAATCATTTGAACAAGAGAAAATAATTTTACAAACATTGAATCATCATGCAATTCCTAGTCTATATGATCATTTCATATGGGAGAAAAAGAGCTTCTTTGTAATGGAGTACATGCCTGGTAAAAATTTTGAAGATTATATTTTCATAGATGGGTATGTATATACAGAACGTGAAGTTTTTGAGATTTTATATGAAATATTAGAAAGTGTATCGGTGTTTCATAGTGAAGGCATTATTCATCGAGATTTACGCATTCCAAACATACTAATGAAAGAAAATCAAATTAGTATTATTGATTTTGGATTGGCTAAATGGAAAGGTGAGGATGATGAGCGAGCTACAACTTACGAAGGTGAACAAGCTTTGATGCGAGAAGTTCACTTTCGTAGTGACTTTTATGCGCTCGGTCATTTCTCATTATTTTTATTATATGCAGGATATGAATCTAATGAAAAAAAGGAAAAACCATGGTACGAAGAATTAACTTTGGAAAATTATAATCGCGAAATGCTTATGCGAATGTTACAAATAAAAACGCCGTACTATGAGAATGTACAAGATTTAAAACAAGATGTAGCTTCTGCTTTAGAGAGGATGGAGACTCCATGTTTCAAAAGTTTTTAGCAAGCGTTGGTATTGGAAGTGCAAAGGTAGATACTGTTCTTGAAAAAGATGAGTATATTGTTGGGGAAGAAATAGTTGGAAAGGTTCATATAACTGGAGGTTCAGTTAGCCAACAAATTGAAAGCATTTACTTAACATTATCGACGTCGTATGTACGAGAAGTGGATGATAAAAAAGTAACAGCAACATATGATTTAGAGCGAGTACGCTTAACAGAACCTTTTTCTGTAGAACCGAATGAAAAAGTTGAAATTCCATTTTCTTTTCCAATGCCAATTGAAGCACCACTTACACTTGGTATGAAAACGGTTTGGATTCATACAGGTCTTGATATTAAACGTAGTATAGACCCAAGTGACCGCGACTACGTTCAAGTGTTACCCAATGCATTATTAAGTAGTGTTTTAGATAGTGTAAATGAATTAGGGTTTAAAGTACGTCATATAGAATGTGAAGAATTACCGCATCGATTACGTAAGCAAGTTCCATTCGCACAAGAATTTGAGTTTATTCCGGTTTCTGGAGAGCATTATGGGAAATTAGATGAATTAGAATTATTAATCTTGCCACGTGCATACGACCGACTAGAAATTATTATGGAAGTAGATAGAAAATCCCGTGGTTTAGCTGGATTATTCGCTGAGGCGCTTGATCTTGATGAGAAGGTGATTCGTTTTACCGTAACAAGAGAAGATATCCCTGAGATGAAGCAAAAAATTAATAATTATATTTTTTAATAAACTATGCATAAAAAAGAAATGGAGAGGAAAACTAAAACAACCGCTCCATTTTTTTGCATAGTGAGGTTATGTATGTGAAACGATATCGACATTTATACTTGCTAAGTTTTACGTTACTCATTTGTTTTGTCGTATTATCACTTTCGTATCATACCGCTTGTATTGAGAACTTTGACAATATAGTCGCACATTTTATTCAAAGCTTTCGAAACGATTATTTGACGACCTATTTTACTTGGGTGTCTTTTATCGGTTCCAAAAGAATATATTTTCCATTACTCATTATTCTTGTAATGTATTTTCTCGTTAGAAAAAAGTTGCTTAGTGCGTTACTTCTAACAATTAATTACTACGGATCTCGTTATTTAAACAGTATGCTTAAACTATGGTACGAACGAGCAAGACCTGATGTCACGCAGCTTGTTACTGCAACTGGATATAGTTTTCCGAGCGGTCATACGATGAATGCTACTGCTTTTTTAGGATTTATTGCATACGTCACAATTACTGAAGATCGTATTTCATTGCATAAAAAATTATTAATTATTCTTATAGCAAGCTTTGTTGTATTATCTATTTCAGTTAGCCGAATATATCTTGGCGTGCACTATCCATCTGACATATTAGCAGGATGGGCAGCTGGTGGTAGCTGGCTCGTTTTATGTGTTATATTCCATAAAACGTTCATAAAAAAGAACCTATGTCATAATAGGTTCTTTTTTCATTGGCTCAACATGAATGTGTGCATGGTAAATTCCAAACTTTTTGCGAAGCATAGCTTCGATGTTGTCGGTAATACAGTGACTTTCTCCAACATCCATGCGAGCATCTACTTCAATTGTAATATCAACGTACGTTTGATTCCCGTACATACGTGCTCGAATATCTACAATGTTTTCCACACCGCCAATATGCTCAATAGCATCAGCGTATTCTTCCATTTTATCAGGATCAATTCCATCTGTAAGCATATGAGAAGATTCTACGAAAATCTCCCATGCAGTTTTACAAATAATAAGACCGACAATTAAAGCGGCAATAGGGTCTAAAATAGGCATTTGGAACTGAGAACCGACAATACCTACTACAGTACCAATACTTACGAGCGCATCTGATAAATTATCCTTTGCAGCGGCTTCTAATGATTTACTTTTTGTTCGTGCTGCAATTTTTTTCGTATACAAATACACGCAATACATAACGACAGCAGAAAATAAAGCAACCCATGCAGCGAGTACATTGGGCGCTGCTTGTTTCGGATTTAAGAAAGATTGAATGGCACTAATAACAACTTCTAATCCGACTGTTGCCATAATGAAGGACGCAACAAGTGATGCGATTTGTTCGGCACGCGAATGCCCATACGGATGATCTGGGTCACGAGGTTTACGAGATATTTTTAGACCAATTAATATTGCTAAAGAAGCACCGATATCCGTTAAGTTATTTAAACCGTCAGCGCGTAATGCGCTAGAGAGGGTAATATAACTGATGATGATTTTCATAGAGGATAAAAATATGTAGGCCATAATGCTGACAATAGCGCCTTTATCAGCTTCTTTATGAGAAAGAGTATCCATTTTAATCACTCACCTTTCTTTAAAGGTAATTTCTTTCTATAAATAGAGTATCAAACGAAAGTCGTGTGGGTCTATACAAACATTGTTGACGTTTTATAGCTTTTTAAGAAGGGGGTAACAAAGTTTCGTGAAGGAAAAATATGTTGAAAAGTACAAAGTCAGGGTGTAAACCTAATTAGAGTCTATTTACTAAAGAGATAGGAGGGTAGATGGATCAAGAAACGAATACTTTTCTTACTACATATTATTCTTATCATGACAAGGTGTAATTCATTAAACGAGGAAAAACGTCAAAAGATAATTATGAAAACAGATGAAAGCCCTCTGGAAAATGTTTTCCAGAGGGCTTTCATCTTAGTATGCTTCTAAAAACTCAGTAACTTGCTCTTCAGTTTTTGCGTTAGCACTATGTAAGTGGCCTAGCTTCTCACCGTTTTGGTATACAAGTAAACTTGGAATACCCATTACTTGATACTCTTCAGCGATACTTGGAAACTCATCTTTATTAATAGAATACCATTCAAATTTATTGAACTCTTCCATTACATCTCCGATAAAGTTGTCCATACGTACGCAATCTGGGCACCATGTAGTAAAGAACTTAACAACTACTGGCTCCTCGCTTGCGATGATGTCTTTGAATTCTTGTTCTGTTTTAATTTCTTTCATAAGTAAAACTCCTTTCAATATCACACGAATTTATATGCAAAATTCGTATTTGCAAACATGTTGCAAACTTATTATTTGTTTTTTAGTTTTGTAGTTCGTTCACACTTATAAAATTGTATGTAACATGACTGCGCTACTAAGTGTGAAAATAACGGAACCTCACTTTTCTTTATAAGCTTTTTCCAGGATTGTGTCAAACTTTTGAATTTTATACAGAAATTAAAGAAGCCCAAACTTTGATTGAGTATGGGCAGAGTGACTAAAATTAATTGCTTATTAATTTCGAATAAATATTTAAATCGATAAGCTTTCCAGCTGATTTTTCGCTTTTTCTCAGAGTACCTTCTAGATTAATTAACTTTTATTATACAAGAAAATTACAACATTGAACAAAAGCGTTAATTGGAGGTAACGAAATGACAAACTCATCAATTGAATATTGCGTTCAGTGTGAGTAAGAAAGTGGTGTATAAAGATGGAACGAGATGAGAGTTACTTCCGAGCTAAAAAAAGAGTAGATAATTTAAAAACATTTTACATGCATTTAACAATCTACATACTAGTCAATCTGATGCTTTTTTACTTTTTAAGTAGTGAATTAGCTATTTTTTATTTTATAAAGAAATAACTCCGAAGCTCATATCCTTTCATGATAATATAAAGTGAAGAGAGGACCACCTCCCTCTAATTATTAGCATGCACTAATCAGGTTTTACGGGTAGTTAATTTTTCACCTTACGTCCTCGTATGTACTGAATTTTAAAGTGGAAATGTTCGTTAATGCGAGATAAAAGAAAAAAGAGGATATATGAATGCTTGTATTAGGTTTTATATTAATTGGTTTAGGTATTTTTATTGTTTGTCTGACTGTAATCGATGGAATCAGAGAGACAAAGGAACATGGTTTCAGTGGATTTAAAGATTTTATTATTATTGTGCTGGTTCATATTATAGAAATAATCAGTGATTTATGGGGATTCCGATTGCTATTCATGTTAATAGGATTGGTTTGCATCGGATTTGGCGTTGCTATTTTAATAGTAGAATTGTAGTGGAAGATAAGTAAAGGGCATCTAATTAAGATGCTTTTTATATTAATTACAAAAATT
The DNA here is from genome assembly GCF_000238655.1 of Bacillus sp. 7_6_55CFAA_CT2. Taxonomy (NCBI): domain Bacteria; kingdom Bacillati; phylum Bacillota; class Bacilli; order Caryophanales; family Bacillaceae; genus Bacillus; species Bacillus sp. 7_6_55CFAA_CT2. Next base: position 445,950 of record NZ_JH414709.1, read on the forward strand.
GAATCAGGTTAGAAATTATATGGTTGTAATGGGAATTGAGGGATATGAATAAAAAAATTGTATCCCGCATTAACGGGCAGTAAGACCTCCACTGATTAAAGTTTCACTTTATTAGGGATTTGCCTTAAACATTTATTACAGTCAAGAATATTTATAATAATATGAACTAAAAAAGGTCCAATTTTTGTAATGTTGGAGGGGAGTATTGTGGACATAACTCAAAGCGTGGCAAGAATAGTGGTTAATGGGAAAGACCTTTCTTTCACTTCAGTTCAAACCTCTGCATGGAATCATGGACCTGTAAATGATTTAATCGTTACGACGAATCAGAGAGTGAATGAGCTTTATCAATTCATGTGGTCACAAGTACCGGTTACGATGTCGGTATATTTTCTTCAAGGGGCGGATTTACTTAGATTCGTTAGGGTTGCTGGAATTGATGAGCGTGTAAACGGAGAATATGTATATCATTTCATTTGGTAATAAGAAGAATTAAAAGTAGTCTAGCAGCTACTTTTTTATTTTATCATTTGAATATAAGCGAGCGAACTAGCATTATAGTACCAATGAAATAAAGAATCATAATATAATGTGTAACAAATTATACGGAAGTGAGTTGAAAATTATGTTTTATTCATATATTAATTCTGAAGCTGGCATGCGACCAGCGTATGGTACGTCTATAACGTATAGTGGAGCACAAAGTACAGTTCAAGCTATTCAACAAGCATTGCAAATGCAACAACAAATGCAGCAGCAAGGAGTACAACCATATTACTCATCCGTAGAGTATTTTTATCCAGTACATCATGTTACACCGTACGGAAGTTCTTTTCTTACTATTCCATATGGAACTATATACAACTTATAACTAGTAAGGAATGAAGTGGTTTATATAAATAAGGGTGCAGATTAATAGCGCCCTTATGAATAAGAAAAATAGCTAGTCCAAACCTTATAAATCAATCTTACATAATATGTAGTAATAAGTTTGAAAGGGGAATTAGTATGTCTTGTTATTACTACTGTAAGTATTGTAAGGAGTATAAAAAGAAGCATCATGATTGTTGTAAGAACATTAGTAAGTGTCATGATAATAAGGACAATCTTGTTAGAGCATCGGCATTTAGAGCTAGAAATACTGTGAATCAAAATGTTCCTGCTAATACTTTTGTGAAAGTGTTATTTCAAAATGAACAATTTGATTTAGCGAATGAGTATAATCCAGCAACATCTATTTTTACGCCGAAGACTAAAGGAGTATATTCTATTATTGGAACGATTGGTTTCTTTCCAAATGATCCAACTTTAAATTATAGAGCGCGTGTAGAAATTCGTGTGAATGGAAACGCAGCGATAGCTATAGATAATGACTTTTTTGGTCCAATAAGTTTTGGAAATGTCGTAAGTGTTTCGACGATTGTTCAATTGAATGCAGGGGATGAAGTTGAGATTTATGCACAAAGTAGTATAGATGGGGTTTTAAGTCCTTTAGAAGATGGGGCACATTTTGAAGCGGCAAGATTTCCTTCTCCAACTAAATAAAACTGATCATTAAATGTTTTTTAGTAGTTTTAGTTAATCCCCTTACCAAATGGTGGGGGATTACTATTGTTTTTCTAGAATATATAAGTAAACAGGTGAAGTGTAGTTTAATTTGTAGAGGTTTCAATCTTCTTCAGATAATTAAACAGAATAATAAGTAACATGCTTGTGAAAACTCATTGTTAGTAAGTTTGCTAGTTTTCTTATAGAACAAGAAAGACGGAATACATAAAAGATCGTATCATTACGTTTTTTCTTTACTATATAGAAATTATATATTGAACATAGATTTGTGTAGGGAATCCTAATACACTGAAAAGAATAACATAAAGGCGATTACACTATATAAAAACAAAATCAATCCTAAGATGAGTAGTATTGGATGCAACTTGAACATATTTGACCTCCTTGAGTATATAAAGAATTTTGATATATTGTTGGTCAATTTAGAAGGGGGACGGTTACATAAAAAAAGAGCATACATAAAAAGTATGCTCCAAAGAAAGATAGGTTTTATGAGTGGATAATCTCCATACGATAATATATGTTCTATTAATAAAAACGTGTAAAAAATCAATGAATTATCAATGGAATATCATAAAATGAGTAATTTTAATTTAGGAATGCAGTTATTTTCTTTCTCAGTTATCTTTAGGTAACAAAGTTGTGAAAATCGTGCATTATGCGGACTAACAACGGGATAACGATCGTACTTCAGTTACATATTTCTGAAAGTCTGGATATTGCGTGATAGTTTGACATTTAGGGGTGCATAGTTGATTAATTATAGACACATTTGTAATTACTTCGTTACAAGGACCGAAAAATGTAACTTTTAGTTTTGAATTTGGTGGAATTTTAAACACGATAGGTTTTTTTTCCATGAAATCAGCTCCTAATATTGAGTATTATAATTTAAAGGATATAGAGTCGTATTAGTATAATATGAAATTTCAGTGGATTTGCTTATAATAAAGAATTTCATAGTAGTAAAAGTGCTTAAAGATGTAAAGGGGAAATTGAGAATGTGAAATAAAATGTTTAATTAATATAACTAATGCATTTTTTAGTTTGTTACATATTATGTTAGTAAGAATGGTATAAGGAGGTAGTATAAAATATTGGAAGAAAATGTACAAGCTCAGCTTTCGCCACCGTGGATCACATATTTTAATGAATTAAAAAATTCAACATTTGACTTAATAATATATAGAAAATGAGTAGTGATTTTTATTAACTGAAAGGGAATTGATACTGGAAGTTTTAAGTTAATAATATAAGAGGATTTTTTCTAATATCTATAAAAATGTTCAATACCTAAATTGATAGGATGAGACTACATAACAAATAGTAAGGTATATTTCGAATATGAGAATATTTTTTGTGACATACATGTTAAAGCTAATAGAAATATTTCTGAAAGAGAATATATTTTGAAAAACGGTAAAGATTCTTTTTATTTATATTATAGATAGCTAGTTTTAGAGAGAGGAGGCTTACAATAAAACAAGCTATGAATAAGACATTAAAAAGGAGCTGGAATGTATGGGGTATATTGTAGATATTTCAAAATGGAATGGAACTATCAATTGGGATATTGCAGCATCTCAGCTAGATTTAGTGATTGCTAGAGTTCAAGATGGCTCTAATACGGTGGATTTTATGTATCAAAATTATGTTAGTGAAATGAAAAAGCATAGTATCCCATTCGGTAATTATGCTTTTTGCCGTTTTATATCTATTGCTGATGCAAAGAAAGAGGCACAAGATTTTTGGAATCGTGGTGATCAATCTGCTAAGTTTTGGGTAGCGGACGTAGAAGTTCAAACGATGGTAGATATGCAAGGCGGGACACAGGCATTTATTGATGAATTACGCCGTTTAGGTGCGGAAAAAGTAGGATTATATGTAGGGCATCACACGTATCTATCATTTGGAGCACGTAATATTGAAGCTGATTTCGTATGGATCCCTCGCTATGGAGGGAATAAGCCAGCATATCCATGCGATATGTGGCAATATACGGATTCAGGGAATGTTCCTGGGATTGGGAAATGTGATCTGAATCGATTAGTAGGAAATAAGTCACTTTCTTGGTTTATAAATTCGAACAAAGCAAATCAATCTAACATAGTGTATACACAGCAACCGAATGGCATTGGTATTGCAGTTTCGAAATATCCTGATGGATATGGAATAAATTTATATGAAAACCCCATGAATCCCCAATTTACAGGTACACTCACTCAGAAAATTCCATATTTAATCTTAGCAGGTTATTGGGGAGGCGGTGAGCAAGATATGATTTGTTTAGGGAACGATAAGCAGTGGGTATATTTAAAACATTTTAATGTGAAATGGTTTTATGCAACTTCAAAATATCCTGTCGGTTACGGAGTAAATTATTATGAAGAGCCTGAATGTATGAATTATAAAGGAAACATAGATGGATCGACATCTTTTCGAGTGTGGGGTAGAGTGGGAAATGCGGTAGATATCGGACAGAATAGTTGGATACCTGAAAAATATGTAATTATTAAGCAACTATAGAAGCTATATTTTTTTGAGAATTATATAAAGAGCCTTCTTACTATGCATAGTAAGAAGGCTCTTTATATTTAAAAATGAAAATACATGATACATAGTCAACTCATATGAAATGAATTACATGTAGAAAACACACTGTTTTCACAATGACTGTGTATAGTTAATTTGCATAATGATAAAAGTGAGGTATTTGAATTGAAAAAGAAGAAAATATTTATTGGAACAATTATTTCATGCATGATGCTAGCATTATCTGCATGTGGTTCCTCAGACAACGTAGTAACATCAAAAGTAGGAAATGTTACAGAGAAAGAATTAAGTAAAGAATTACGACAACAATATGGAGAAAGTACTTTATATCAAATGATGTTAAGTAAGGCATTGCTAGATAAATATAAAGTTTCAGATGAGGAAGCAAAAAAGAAAGTAGAAGAAGCAAAAGATAAAATGGGTGAAAACTTTAAATCGACTTTAGAACAACTTGGGTTGAAAAATGAAGATGAATTAAAAGAAAAAATGAAGCCAGAAATTGCATTTGAGAAAGCGATTAAAGCAACAGTTACAGATAAAGATGTGAAAGATAACTATAAACCAAAAATGAAAGTAAGTCACATTTTAGTGAAAGATGAAAAAACGGCTAAAGAAATAAAGGAGAAAGTAAATAATGGTGAAGATTTTGCTGCCTTAGCAAAACAGTATTCAGAAGATACTGGTTCAAAGGAACAGGGCGGGGAAATATCTGGTTTTGCCCCTGGGCAAACAGTGAAAGAATTTGAGGAAGCTGCGTATAAATTAGATGCAGGCCAAGTAAGTGAGCCGGTTAAAACAACTTACGGTTACCATATTATTAAAGTGACGGATAAAAAAGAATTGAAGCCATTTGATGAAGTAAAGGATAAAATACGTAAAGATATAGAACAACAAAGACTACAAGATACGACAGGTAAATGGAAACAACAAGTAGTCAATGATTTATTGAAAGATGCTGATATTAAAGTGAATAATAAAGAATTTAAAGATACATTTAAATTTCTAGAAAAGAAATAATGACTGTAATCATAATTAGAAAAGGGAACTCATATAGAGTTCCCTTTTTCTAATTAGTGTGTGAGTTATAAATAGATAGTAAGACAATACAATATTACATTTAAATATTAAGAATTACAATGGAAAATTATGGATTATAATTATTTCAACGAAAGTGAATATTCTACGGTTTTCATTATGCAAGTTTATTACATATATTTACTCTTTAATAATGGATATCGAACATAATTTAAAAAATAATACATATAATGTTTTTGAATAAATATTTAACATGGATAATTAGTAAAAAGCTGAGCATTCGATTGAAAAGGATGTTCTTTTTCATATGAAAATTTTAGGATAAAGAATGAATCGTTTTAAACGCGTCATTTACCACATCAATAAATTAAGGTGGTGGAGAATATATGAAAGTAATCTTTCAAGGAGAGGGCGGCGCGAAAATTTTTGAGTCATATGATGAAAATGTAAGTGATTTATTAGCTATATTAAAAGAAACGAAAGGGATTAAAATCGGGATGGTTGAGTATAAAGTGTTAAAGTACGAACTTAATTATTTTCGTCATCCGAAAAAAGCGGATACAGAGAGAGAGTTACATATAATAGTACAACCTAAGTATATATAATAAAATATAATAATAAAAATCATTGATTCAGTTTTGTAAAGTTCCATAGAGTATGTAAGAAAAGAGAGTGTTGTAAATGCTCTCTTTTCTTATGCTTTGTGAGTTCGTTCATCATAGTATATGTTTTCAGTTATAGATGGTTAATAAACGATAAAAATTTAAAACTTTTTCGTTTAGGCAGGGATTTTATATTTGAGTAAATAAATATACTATGAAGTATTTTTTATACGAATACTGGAGGAGTATAAAATGAGTTTAGCAAGTTACATAGGCTGTAATGTAGAAATTCCGTTAACGGATCCGGATTCTAATAATCTAATTGTTTTTGGACCGTGTTTTTCAGATGAAAGTATGCTTGAAATTGTACAAGATTATCAATTCCAAACAAATTACACATATGAGGTTTCAACTAGTTGGGGAATTGAACTTGTCGAGTGGCAAAATGTAAAGGAAAAAAAGAAGCGAAAGAAAAACTTTTAACTTTATGGAAGGTTATTCGGAAGATAGAGACTATTTAGAATTATTTAGTTGTTGGGTTGGTGATGAAGATAAGGAACGAGTAGGGGAATTGAACTTAAAAATAAATCATTTTAATATAGATGAATTATGTATTCCAGAAAGAACATTAGTTAGGATAGAAAAATAAGCTTTGAAATATTTTTTAGAAAAAGGTGATTTCACTTTGGGTGAAGTCGCCTTTTAGTTGTTATATGCATGTTATATAAGAAATGAGAAGTTTATTTGATAAAGGAAAAAAGTATGGAGATAAATAAAATTATGTTTTTTGTTAAGAAATAATAAGTATGGCTCTTCTCAAAAGAACGTAAGTTCGTGTATAATAAGAACGAATGTTCTTTTAAGAAGTAACCTAATTATAGTTTAGAAGTAAATTCGAGTTTAGTAAGTATTAAAAATAACTAAGGGATAGTATGGCTAAATAAATGTATAAATAATCAAGGAGATAAAAAATGAACGATGTAAAGATACAAAAAGAAGAAAGAGAGTGGGTTCCGTTTACAGTAATGTCCGAACAACTTTTAAATATGAGAAAGATTATTGGAGAGAAATTAAAAGTACAAAAACCGCTTTTAACAAATGAAGCAAAAGAGAGAATTTCTGATAAATTATTAACGTCATTACTGTCTGAGAAAGAAATATTGGTAACATATTTTGAAGATGGTTACATACTAACAAGCTACATGACTGTTGTACATATCAATCCGGTAAAACAAATTGTAATTTGTACAGACGCTTTTTATAAAACTTACGTATTTAACGCTATGGATATTATTGAAATAACGTAAAAGAAGCTGAGTATTAAATGGCAGCTTCTTTTATTTCTGATTTATGAGACAAATAATACAAGAAAAAGCAGCTAGCTTCGTGCTAGCTGCTGAGCCCCAGGGAAAGGGAGAAAAAGATAGGGTACTCCAAAATCGACAAGAGCTGTCAAACAGCCTGATTATAGTATAGACAAATTAAAATTTTCTATACAGAAAGTTGAACATAAGATTAGGCTGTACCCACTTGGTTTTGATCTGCAAGGTCAGAATCAAATGTATTGGTCGCGCTAACACCGCTAAAAGTATTAACAACAAAACCAACGTTTGATGCGCCGGAACCATTATAAGCTTTCGTATTTTCTTTCGGAGATACGTTGTAGAAATCACCTAAGTTAAATGATCCATTGCTATTTTGTACAACTAAATTTCCTACAACTGATGGCATAATTTTCACCTGCTTTATAATAAGTTGTTAACATTACTATATGGAGTTATAGTTCAGATGGTTCATACAATAAAAATTGTGGAATAGTAAAACGTTTGGAGCGTGGATTTCAATAAAAGTGTGTTAAAATTAATATAATAAAGTTGAGTAATTTTTTTAAAAAATTTGTATAATTGATATATATGAAAATAAAGGAGGCAAAATGTAATGAAAGATATTATGAAAAAAGTTGATTTAACAGATGCCAAATCAAGTAATCTTGTTGCATTAATTTATAGTAATGAAGTTATATTAGTTGAAGACGCATTTTGTCCAAATGAAATAAAATTAAAGTTTAATGAAATTGCAATTTTATCTGCAATTAAAACAGCCCATATTGCGAAAGTGTCTATTAGGAAAGAACTTGAAGCGCTTTTTCATGATACGGGTGTTATATTAGTGAAACAAAATGTTGATTATGGTAGTAGCCAATCTATTACCATGCATTTTGAGCAATTTAAAAAATTGCAAGATGAGATTGAACATTTAAATAAAAGTATATAATAAAGCAGCTAAATAAAGGTTCTATCATAAAGGTGGAATGTGTTGTGTTGAAAAAGTGGTTTAAAAATTATTTGGGTGAATCGTATTGTAAACATAAATATATTTTTATTAAGATGCAGGATAATGAGGATTTTAAAAAAGGTATATTAGGTGTAGTTTATATTTACCAGTGTGAGAAATGTGGAAAAGAGAAGTTGAAATGTAAAAACAATAATGAAATAAACAATGAATTTTTAGATATATAGCAAAAAGTAACCATGATGGTTACTTTTTTTGCTTATGTATGCAATATCAAAACCATTACTAAAGTATGAGTTGAGTTGATACTATAGTAAATCGCTGAATAAAAATGAAGAGAGTAAGATATAGGGAAGGAGGATGAGAGAAATGAAGCGAAAAGAAATTAGTAAATCTGTAATTATTACAGGCGTGACACAAGGGTTAGGACGTGCGATGGTTGATCGATTTCATGAATTAGGGTGGAACATATATGGTTGTGGACGTTCAAAAAATAAAATTGAAGAACTAAAAAAACAGTACAGTAAAATACATGATTTCCAAGTAATTGATGTTTCAGATTCTCAGCAAGTTAACGATTGGGCAAATTATATACTTAATAGACATATGGCTCCCGATCTGATAATAAATAATGCATCGATTGTAAATCAAAATGCACAACTTTGGAAAATTACGGCTCAAGAATTCGAAAATGTAATGAATGTAAACGTGAATGGTGTAGTAAATGTAATAAGAGCGTTTGTTCCCGCAATGGTAGCTAGGAAAGAAGGAATTATCATTAATATGAGTTCTAGTTGGGGGAGAGAAGGTGAAGCTGAGCTTGCGCCATATTGTGCCTCGAAATTTGCAATTGAAGGTATCACTAAATCTATGGCCCTGGAATTACCCCATGGCATGGCTGTAGTTGCTTTAGATCCTGGAGGGAGTATTAGTACTCCAATGCTGAAGTCATGTGCGCCACAATATATAAATGAATCGCCTACACCTGAAACTTGGTCACATAAAGCGATTGAATATATATTGAATATAACAATAGATAAAAATGGAGATTCATTGACATGCCCAGCATGCGTATAAAAAGCACCTTTAAGGTGCTTTTTATATTAGTAGCACATTATATCATTCACAAAATTACATCTGAAAAATAAAATAAAAGATTAAGGGTGAGATTTGTTTGTTTTGAAAGCTTTAGAAAATATTTGAATAGGTGATAAAAATGAATCCAAGCAGTTTAAAAGTGACAGGGGCATGGTTTCAAGTAGGGGGGAATCTTACAGCTGCTATTGGAACGACAAGAGGATTTATTGGAGAAGAGAAAGTTGAATCGGAACTTGTTATTGTAGGAAGCTCATTACAAGCCCTCGGGTATATATTACAAATCATTGCGAGTAATTATGATTATGGGGAAGAAAAAAGAGAGAATCAAAGTAAATTACTTGATCAAATAGGAATTGAGTTATTAGCATTAGGAAATATATCAAATGTAATAGGAATATATTTTAATATAAATGAACAATTGAAAGAAAATGATTATCTTATCATTACAGGGAACAGTTTACAATCGATTGGTGCTTTTTTAGGAGTAGAAGCAGCTTTGGTGGATATAAATGTATTACAGAAAATTATTATACTGGGTAACTCCACGCAAAGTTTAGGAGCTGGATTACAAGCGTATCAAGGTGTTTTAAATGTATTGAAAGATGAGAAAGAAAATAAAGATAGTATTTTTGATAAGAAGGATGAGAGAATCATTGCACTCATTGGTATTTGGATACAAGCGATAGGAACGTTAATTTCCGCAATTGGAATAACTGCAATAGAGGAAGAAAATAGGTTAGAAAACAATGAAAAGTCTGAAATACTTATATAAATAGAAGGAGATACATTGATTTTAGAGGCAGGTTAAGATTAAAATGGTAGTAGGTTTTTTTGCGTATATTTTGAAAAGTGATATATAAAATACAAAATAAGGAGTTTTCAAGGGATGATGTATTTATTAGCAATTTTTCTTCCACCTGTTGCTGTATTATTTTGTGGAAAACCAATTCAGGCAATCATAAATTTCATATTAACATTAATATTTTGGGTTCCAGGAGTTATACACGCAATTCTTGTAGTGCATGATAAAAAAGCTGATCGGCGTTTGAAAAAACAAATTCAAGCATATGATGAAATTAATAAGAGAAATCGAAGATAATTCATCTGCCAAATGTTTTTAAAAGAAAGGAGGATTAACCTCCTTTCTTTTTTAGTGGGTGTTAAGTTTAAATTTTTGTGTGGCGGAAAGAATTTTTAATGTAAGTATTATGATAATAACTTTTAGATTGTGCATGTAATAGGCCAGTATAAATGCTTTCTGGTACATTAAAGAAATCATACATACCATGCTTTAATTGGATTCGCAAAATCATAGAAAAAGGATTATAACCAACAGCAACTATATTTTTTGAGGTAACCGGAGATAGCTTCATTATTATGCAACTCCTTATTTTTCATTTTTAATAATTCTTTGTAGGTAACGGTATTGTGGTGTTGAAATCTTTATAATTAAAGAGGTATTATACCTATATTCAATATATTTAATATTGGTTATACGTAATTATAAGTAAGTTCACACGAAGTTCATATCGATATGCTATTTTTATTTCACCTTTGATTTATTAATAAGAAAATATTGACCATTTGAAAAAAAGGTATATTATTTATACGAGGTAATAAAAATTCACTTCTTTCATTATTATGCTAAAAGGGGCAGCATTATTAGAAAATTAGAAGTGAAAATAGTATGTATAAGAGCCATTCTAAAATTTGTAATCTGTGAATTGGGAAAATATTGAATGCTCCAGGTCAGTACACTTTCTTGCCTAAACGTATTTACGAAAGTGACCTCAATATTTTAAATTAAATCAACGGGAGAATTGAAAGGCAGGAGAAAGTAACATGTCAGAAAATTATCGTTCTCGCGAGGAGCGACGACAAGTTAAAAAGAAAAAACAACCAGCTTCTAAAACACAAAAACCAAAAGGTAAAACATCATTTTTCCGCAAGTTTTTAATTACTTGTTTATTACTTGGTATTGTAGGTTTAGTGGCGGGAGTTGCTACCTTTTTCGTAATGATTAAGGACGCACCAAAACTGGAAAAAGCAAAACTTGTTAATCCGTTATCCTCAAAAATTTATGATAAAAACGGGGATTTGGTATATGAATATGGAAAAGAAAAAAGGACGAATGTTACGTATGATCAAATACCTAAATTAGTAGAAAATGCATTTTTAGCGACAGAAGATTCACGTTTTTATGAGCATAGCGGAGTAGACTTTAAAGGTACTGCCCGTGCTGTTTTAGTGAGTCTTAAAGGAGATTATGGCTCTCAAGGTGGAAGTACGATAACGCAGCAAGTTATTAAAAACTACTTCTTATCAATGGACAAAACACCAAAGCGTAAGGCGCAAGAAATATATTTAGCTTATAAGCTAGAACAACAGTATTCAAAACATGAAATATTAGAGATGTACTTAAATAAAATTAACTTAGGTAATCGTTCATATGGTATCGCAACAGCAGCACAAAACTACTATGGTAAAGAATTGAAGGACTTAACATTACCAGAAGTTGCGATGCTTGCAGGTTTACCGAAAGCACCGAATAACTATGATCCAACGAAAAAAGAAAATGTTCAAAAAGCAACAGAAAGAAGAAATGTTGTTCTAAACTTAATGAATCGACATGGATATATAACAAAACAGGAAATGGAAGAAGCAATAAAAGTTGACGTAGAAAAGGGACTCAAGCCTGCAGCTCAACTACAAACAATGCCATACCCTGCATTTATGGATGCAGTTGTGAAAGAAGTAGAAAAAGAATTGCCAGATGCTAATATTGGTTCTGACGGTTTAGAAATTTATACAACGTTAGATCCGAAAGCACAGAAACTTGCTGATAATATTTTAAATAATAATATCATTGATTATCCAAACGATAAATTCCAAGGTGCATTCACATTTATGGATACGAAAACAGGAGAAGTTCGTGCTATAGGTAGTGGCCGTGGAGAAAATAAAGCTGTATTTAAAGGGCATAATATGGCAATTGAATTAGATCGTGCAGCTGGTTCAACGATGAAGCCAATTTTCGACTATGCTCCTGCAATTGAATATTTAAAATGGGCTACGTATCATCAAATCGATGACTCTCCATTTAAGTATTCAACGGGTCAAGAAGTTCGAAATGCAGATAGAAGTCATATGGGTCCAATTACGATGCGTGAAGCATTAAAAATGTCGCGTAATATTCCTGCAATTAAAACTGCAAAAGAAGTAGGGATTAGTAAATCAAAAGAATTCTCTGAGAAACTAGGTATTACATTTAATACAGCACCGACGGAATCGACAGCGATTGGTACAAATGAAGTATCGCCAACTGAAATAGCGGGTGCTTATGCGGCATTTGGTAATGAAGGTAAATATACGAAACCGCATTTTGTTAAGAAAGTCGTTTATCCAGACGGTAAGTCACAAAGTTTTGGACAAAAACCAAAACAAGTTATGACAGATTCTACCGCATACATGATTACTGATATGCTTCGTTCTGTAGTTACATCGGGTACTGGTACATCGGCAAATGTAGGCTCTTTAGATGTAGCTGGTAAAACGGGTACGACAAACTATTCATCAAAGCAATTAGCTCAATATAAAATTCCAGAAAGTGCAACTCGTGATAGTTGGTTTGCTGGATATACACCGCAATATACGATGGCAGTATGGACTGGGTATATGAAAGATGGTAAAGACGAGTATATTAGTAGTAAAAATACGAAAATTGCACAGTTGATCTTTAAAGAAATGATGAGCGAAATGGCTACAGATAAATCACGCTTTAAAATGCCAAGTAGTGTTATTCAAGAAGGTAGTGAGCTACGTATAAAAGGTGAAAAACGTGATTCATCGCCAAATACTAGCGTACCAGATACAACGGAGCAACCAAAACAAGATCAACAGCAAAAAACTGAAGAAGAGAAAAAGCAAGAAGAATTAAAGAAACAAGAAGAACTGAAAAAACAAGAAGAACAAAAGAAACAAGAGGAACTTAAGAAGCAAGAAGAACAAAAGAAACTAGAAGAGCAAAAGAAACAAGAAGAACAAAATAATGGAAATGGCCAAGGAACGACACCTCCAGCAAATAACGGAGGAGGTCAAGGAAATACGACACCTCCAGCAAATAATGGAGGAGGTCAAGGAAATACGACACCTCCAGCAAATAATGGAGGAGGTCAAGGAAATACGACACCTCCAGCAAATAACGGAGGAGGTCAAGGAAATACGACACCTCCGGCAAATAATGGAGGAGGTCAAGGAAATACAACTCCACCAGCGACCACACCACCAGAGACTGGCGGTAATGCAGGAGAGACCCCTGCTAATAATGGGCAATAAGAAAAATTTATAAAAAATATTAAAAAGCACTTAAGATTTGTGGAAATTACAATCTTAAGTGCTTTTTTCGTTTAAATGTAGTAGCTATGAAATGATGTGTTTTAAATGTTAAACGTACCATGAAAATTTTGAAAATAAATTGATGGGAAATGATAAAAGACTTGAGCCTGAGGTAGTGGAGGATAACTATGGCTATGAATGGGAGTACTACTGGGGTGTGTACCATGATGCCAAAATGATGGGGTAACTTGACCGGGAATTTGATATTGCTGCCAAGTTGCGGGAAGTTCAATTCCTACATCGGAGCTAGCTGTATGAACTGCAGGAACATGTATCCCAGGAGTCGAAGGAACTACGGCAGTTACTCTTAATAATACCCACATGAAATATTCACTCCTAAGTTGAGTTAATAAATTAGTATATTCTTTTCACACGTATAAAGGTACATATATAGGACTTTCGTTTAAAACATGCGTACAAAGTCTTAAGACTAATGTAAGCTGATGGTGGACTATTTAATATGAAAAGATACGTCTATTTGCGGAGGGAAAATAGATAAAAAAATATACAATGAAGGTGTTAATCGTAATATTTTACGAGTGTATGGAGGTATTTTTATGGAACGATTATGGACGAAATCATTTATTCAAATGACTTTCGCAATGTTATTTTTATTTACAGGATTTTATTTACTTGTTCCAACGCTCCCGCTCTTTATTAAAGAGATAGGTGGCAATGAATCGCAAGTTGGACTTATGATGGGGATGTTTACAATAGCTGCGGTTGTAATACGACCGATTATTGGAGGAATGTTAGATCAATATGGTAGAAGATCCTTTATTATTTTCGGACTCATCTTTTTTGGCTTAACGATGTATTCCTATAATATAGCATCGACTATTGTCCTTTTAGCTGTTTTACGTGTTATTCACGGAGTAACATGGGCTGTTTCTACAACAGCTGTTGGAACAGCAATAACGGATATTATTCCAGATTCACGCCGCGGTGAAGGTATGGGTTGGTATGGGATGGCGATGACAATTGCAATGGCGATCGGACCTATGATTGGATTATGGGTTGTGCAAAATTATTCATTTGATGGTCTATTTTTATTAGCGACGTTGTTATCTTTTATGGCAGTCGTATTATCATTAATAACGAAGATGCCATTTACGCCACAAAAAGAAAAAGGGAAGATGCAGCTATTTGAGAAATCCGTATTAACAATCACGATTGTAGTATTCTTTTTATCGTTTGCATATGGAGGAATAACAACCTTTTTACCGTTATTTGCATCATCAATTCATGTGAATCCGGGAACTTTCTTTCTTGTATATGCAATTGCATTAACAATTGTAAGACCAATTTCAGGGAAACTATTAGATAAGTATGGAGAAGTATTCATCATACTTCCAGCATTATGTATTACTATTTTAGCTATAGTTGTTTTAACTATCTCAAATGGTTTGATAGGTGTAATTATCGCAGCAACATTATACGGTATTGGATTTGGTTCAGCGCAGCCAGCTTTGCAAGCGGCAATGCTTACAATTGTCGATCCGAGTAAAAGAGGAGTTGCAAATGCTTCATTTTTTACAGCGTTTGATTTAGGAATCGGATTAGGTGCTATTTTACTTGGAGTTGTTTCACAAATGTTTGGTTATCGTATTTTATTTTCAGGGAGTGCAATTTCAGCATTGATAGCCTTAATTATTTTCGTCTTCTTTGTAAAACAACGATTAGGAAAAAAAGAGTTTGCGTAAACTGGAGGAATAAAGATGAGAATTTCAATTGATCGTAAAGCTCTGCAATGGTTCCAGGAAGAATTACGTATAAAGCACGGTGCATCTGTACGTTTTACTGTAAGGTACGGAGGGGATAGTTCAATTCAGCCCGGATATTCTTTAGGGGTTGTTGCTGAGAAACCCGATGGCGAAATAGTGTCAGTTGAGAAGGAAGGTATTATATTTTTTGTAGATTCTGATGATCTTTGGTATTTTCAAAACTATGATTTATTTGTAAGTTATCATGAGGAAATGGAAGAAATTTAATTTAATTATGTAAAATAATAACTTTATTAAAAATGAATAAGTTTTATATAAAAATTATATTTAAGAGATAGTGAAATAAATATCATATAGTAACGAGCTGTATTTATGTACAGCTCGTTTTTTCTATTTCTCAAATAAAATTAGAATAATTGTATATTTGGCGGTGTTATATGAAAAATCTTTATATCTTGTTTTTGAAAATACGCAAAGAAGTCTATCCTTTCTTTATAAAATATAAGAATTATTTTCAGAAAATTGTATTGTTACAGTAAGAAAAGTGTAGGAAACTTATCATTATAAAATAAATTGAAATCTTCTAAAAACTCTGATACATTGAAATAGAAATGTAGTTTCACAATATTGTAAAGGCTTACAGTTATGTGCACGAAGATCTATTAGGATTGGAGGAAATAATGATGAAAGCTGAAGAAAAATTTTCCCCGGGATTAGATGGTATAGTGGCAGCGGAGACGAAAATCTCGTTTCTTGACACAGTAAAAGGTGAAATTGTAATTCAAGGGTATGACTTAATCGAACTCTCAAAAACAAAAGAGTATTTAGACATTGTGCACCTTTTATTGGAGGAACATCTACCGAATGAAGATGAAAAAGCAACACTTGAAAAGAAATTAAAAGAAGAATATGCAGTACCAGAAGGTGTATTCAACGTACTAAAGGCATTGCCTAAAGAGACGCATCCCATGGATGGATTACGTACAGGTGTATCAGCGTTAGCTGGTTACGATAATGATATCGAAAACCGCTCGTTAGAAGTGAATAAAAGCCGAGGGTACAAGCTGTTAAGTAAAGTGCCAAACATTGTAGCGAATAGCTATCATATTTTAAATAATGAGGAGCCAATTGAACCTCTTAAAGAATTATCTTATAGTGCGAATTTCTTCTATATGTTAACTGGTAAAAAACCAACTGAACTTGAGGAAAAGATCTTTGATCGTTCCCTTGTTTTATATAGTGAGCATGAAATGCCAAACTCTACATTTACAGCTCGCGTTATTGCATCAACACAATCAGATTTATACGGTGCTCTAACAGGTGCAGTTGCATCTTTAAAAGGAAGTTTACATGGCGGTGCAAATGAAGCGGTTATGTACATGCTTTTAGAAGCTGGTAATGTTGAGAAATTTGAAGAGTTATTACAGAAGAAACTATATAACAAAGAAAAAATTATGGGCTTTGGACACCGTGTTTATATGAAGAAGATGGATCCAAGAGCACTTATGATGAAGGAAGCTTTAAAACAGTTATGTGATGTAAAAGGTGATTATACACTATATGAAATGTGTGAAGCTGGAGAAAAGATTATGGAAAAAGAAAAAGGAATTTATCCAAATCTTGATTATTATGCAGCTCCAGTATATTGGATGCTAGGTATTCCAATTCAACTTTACACACCAATCTTCTTTAGCTCTAGAACAGTGGGGTTATGTGCGCACGTTATTGAGCAACATGCAAATAATCGTTTGTTCCGTCCACGTGTAAATTATATTGGCGAGCGACATGTACTTAGTAAATAAGAACAACTGGGGAGTTGTTAGCGCCGCCCGCCAGATGGGTGTTTGACCGACACCCATCATTAATAATAACGAATTTTCGACAGAAAGGGAAGAATAGCATGATTAAAACAAATGAAATTAAGCAAAAAGATGCATTATTAGAAGAGATTACCGATTATGTATTAAATAAAGAGGTTACTAGTGCAGAAGCATTCAGTACAGCTCGTTACGTATTACTTGATACACTTGGATGTGGAATTTTAGCACTGCAATATCCAGAATGTACGAAATTACTAGGACCAGTTGTGCCAGGAACAATCGTGCCAAATGGTACACGTGTACCAGGTACGTCTTATGTACTAGATCCAGTAAAAGGTGCATTTAATATCGGATGTATGATCCGTTGGTTAGACTATAACGATACTTGGCTTGCAGCAGAGTGGGGACATCCATCTGATAACCTAGGCGGAATTTTAGCAGTTGCAGATTATATTAGCCGTGTTCGTATTTCAGAAGGAAAAGAAGCTTTAAAAGTACGTGAAGTATTAGAAATGATGATTAAAGCACATGAAATTCAAGGCGTGCTTGCTTTAGAAAACAGCTTAAACAGAGTTGGTCTTGACCATGTATTATATGTAAAAGTAGCAACAACTGCAGTAATTGCGAAAATGCTTGGCGGAACACGTGAAGAAATCTTTAATGCATTATCACATGCGTGGATTGATAATTCTAGTCTTCGTACATATCGTCATGCTCCAAATACGGGCTCACGTAAATCATGGGCTGCAGGTGACGCAACGAGCCGCGGTGTTCATCTTGCAATGACTGCTCTAAAAGGTGAAATGGGTTATCCAACAGCATTATCTGCGCCAGGATGGGGATTCCAAGATGTATTATTCAATAAACAAGAATTAAAATTAGCAAGACCACTAGAGTCATATGTAATGGAAAATGTATTATTTAAAGTGTCATATCCAGCAGAATTCCATGCACAAACGGCTGCAGAATGTGCAGTGAAGTTGCATCCGGAAATTAAAGAGAGATTAGATGAAATTGACCGTATTACAATTACAACTCATGAATCAGCAATTCGTATTATTGATAAAGAAGGTCCATTAAATAACCCAGCTGATCGTGATCATTGCTTACAATACATTACGGCAATTGGTTTATTAAAAGGAGATATCGTTGCAGACGATTATGAAGATGCAGTAGCAAACGATCCACGTGTAGATGAATTACGTAATAAGATGGTTGTTGTTGAAAACAAACAGTACAGTTTAGATTACCTTGACCCGAACAAGCGCTCAATCGCCAACGCTGTTCAAGTTCACTTTAAAGATGGCACAGTAACAGAAAATGTGGAATGTGAATATCCACTTGGTCACCGCTTCCGTAGAGACGAAGCAATTCCAAAAGTTGTTCAAAAATTCACTGCAAATATGGCAGGTCATTATTCTAGTAAGCAACAAGAACAAATTCATGAAGTTTGTTTAAATGAAGAAAAACTAGAAAATATGAATGTAAACGAATTTGTAGATCTATTCTTAATTTAATAATAGGGGGAATTTAGAATGGCTTGGGTTGTGAAAAAGCAGTCAACACAAGAGGAGCTTGCGAATCGATTCCGAGCTTTAGTAGAAGCAAATGAAATTTTGCAAATTCCAGGTGCTCATGATGCAATGGCAGCTCTTGTTGCAAAAAATACAGGTTTTTCAGCTCTTTATTTATCAGGAGCTGCTTATACTGCAAGTAAAGGCTTACCAGATTTAGGTATCGTGACGTCTACTGAAGTGGCTGAGAGAGCAAGAGATTTAGTAAGAGCTACAGACTTACCTGTTCTTGTTGACATTGATACAGGATTTGGTGGTGTACTAAATGTGGCGAGAACAGCTGTAGAAATGGTGGAAGCGAAAGTAGCAGCTGTCCAAATTGAAGATCAGCAATTACCAAAAAAATGTGGACATTTAAATGGTAAGAAACTTGTTACTACAGAAGAATTGGTTCAAAAAATTAAAGCGATTAAAGAAGTTGCACCGAGCTTATACATTGTAGCACGTACTGATGCTCGCGGCGTTGAAGGATTAGATGAAGCAATTGAAAGAGCAAATGCATATGTAAAAGCAGGTGCAGACGCAATTTTCCCCGAAGCGCTTCAATCAGAGGAAGAATTCCGTCTATTTAATAGTAAGGTAAATGCACCTTTGCTTGCGAATATGACTGAATTCGGAAAAACTCCATATTATAGTGCAGAGGAATTTGCGAATATGGGCTTCCAAATGGTTATTTATCCTGTAACTTCACTTCGCGTTGCAGCGAAAGCATATGAAAATGTGTTTGCTTTAATTAAAGAAACAGGTTCTCAAAAAGATGCACTTTCTAATATGCAAACGAGAAGTGAATTATACGAAACAATTTCATATCATGACTTTGAAGAGTTAGATACTGGTATTGCAAAAACAGTATTATCAGAAGATCAATAGATAAAGCAGCGAAGGCGATGAAAATACATCTTTGGCAAAATAAAATGCTTGATGTGAAAAATTATCGCCTTCTATTTTCAAAAAAGATATTCCACTCATCGTAGACGAGCATAAGCAAAAAGCTATGAAAGCCGAATGATAGGGGGATACATATGGAGAAAACGAAGTTACCATGGGATGAATTTTTTTCACTTAATAAAGATATAAATCATACTTACTTTACACCAGAAGATTTTTCAGGTGATGAAGATTTAATCGCAAAAACGACAGAACAATTCGTTAAACAAGAAATTGTTCCACAAATGGAGAATATTGAACAACATAACTATAAAGTTTCTCGTCAATTATTTGAGAAAGCTGGGGAACTTGGATTATTAGGCATTGAGGTACCAGAAGATTATGGCGGGTTCGAGTTAGGAAAGGCTGTCTCAGGTCTTGTAGCAGAGAAAATGGGTTACGCTGGTGCGTTTAGCGTTTCTTTTAATATACACGCTGGTGTCGGTACATTGCCTTACATATATTATGGAACGAAAGAGCAAAAAGAAAAATATTTACCGAAAATCGCATCGGGAGAATGGATTGGGGCTTATGCTTTAACTGAGCCAAATGCTGGTTCGGATGCATTAAGTGCAAAAACAAGCGCCATATTGAATGAAGAGGGAACAGCTTGGAAGTTAAATGGTGAGAAGCAATGGATTACAAATGCTCATATGGCAGATGTATACGTTGTTTTTGCGAAGACAAATAAAGGAATGACAGCGTTTATTGTCGAAAGAACATGTGAAGGTGTATCTATTGGATTAGAAGAAAAGAAAATGGGGATTAAAGGTTCTTCAACAGCGACTCTTATTTTAGAAGATGTTGTCATCCCTGCTGAAAATGTTTTAGGGGAAGTTGGGAAAGGGCATCACGTAGCCCTTAATATTCTTAACTTTGCTAGACTTAAACTTGCTTTTGGGAATATTGGAACAGCAAAACAAGCAATTGGTTTGTCGGTTCAATATGGAAAAGAGCGAAAACAGTTCCAAACGGAATTAGTAGACTTTACGATGATTCAAGAGAAAATTGCAAATATGATTATTGCTACATATGGAGCCGAAAGTGCAGCTTATCGTACAGCAGGTGTAATCGATGAAGCAATTCATGAGAGCGATGAAGATCTTATGAAGAAAATGTCTCAATTTGCAATTGAATGTGCACTGAATAAAGTAAATGCTTCTGAAACACTTGCTTATATCGTAGATGAAGCTGTACAAATTCATGGTGGTTACGGTTATATGCAAGAGTATGAGGTAGAACGATTATATCGTGATGCAAGAATTAGTCGTATTTTTGAAGGAACGAACGAAATTAATAGATTAACAGTTGCTAAAATGTTAATGAAACAAATCGAACAATTAGAAGATACTGAAGTAGAAAGTAATGTAGCAAATGTAGAAAGAAACCATCGTTACATTTTATTAGCGAAAAAATTGTTGAAACAATCTTTGAAAACGCTCTCTAAAACTCCAGGTCTAAAAATTGACCAAGAACAAGAATATTCACGTGTAATATCAAATATGTTGACGGACGTGTACATCATGGAATCAGCGTTTTTACGTACGAGAAAAGCGGTACGTAAAAATGGAGAGGAAAAAGAACGTACGAAGCAACTCATAACGGATGTTATTTGTGAAGAAGGATACCGTAAAGTAGAAGAAGCGGCGATTTCTGTACTTTCAGCAGCTGTCACAAAAGAACAAGATAGAAATGTGATTTTAGCTGAAATCCGTCAATTATTAGTGCCTTTATACACGAACGTATTTACGAAGAAGAGAGAAATTGCGAAAGCTATTATAAATCGCGGGAAATATATTGTGTAAATAGGAGGAAAGCGATATGAAAAAGATTGGTTTTATCGGTTTAGGTAACATGGGTCTTCCAATGTCAAAAAATCTAGTTAAATCAGGTTACACAGTATATGGCGTGGACTTAAATAAAGAGGCGGAAGCGTCCTTTGAAAAAGAAGGCGGAATTATCGGTCTATCAATCTCAAAACTAGCAGAAACATGTGATGTAGTTTTTACAAGTTTACCTTCACCTCGCGCTGTTGAAGCGGTATATTTTGGAGCAGAAGGATTATTTGAAAATGGTCACTCGAATGTAGTTTTCATTGATACAAGTACGGTATCGCCGCAGTTAAACAAACAATTAGAGGAAGCTGCAAAGGAAAAGAAAGTAGACTTTTTAGCAGCACCTGTGAGCGGTGGTGTAATCGGAGCCGAAAACCGAACATTAACGTTTATGGTTGGTGGATCAAAAGAGGTATATGAGAAAACGGAATCTATCATGGGCGTACTAGGCGCGAACATTTTCCACGTTAGTGAGCAGATTGATAGTGGTACAACTGTTAAGTTAATTAATAACTTATTAATTGGTTTTTATACAGCTGGTGTGAGTGAAGCTTTAACATTAGCGAAAAAGAACAATATGGATTTAGATAAAATGTTTGATATTTTAAATGTAAGTTACGGTCAAAGTAGAATTTATGAACGTAATTATAAAAGTTTTATAGCACCTGAAAACTACGAGCCAGGATTTACTGTGAACTTATTGAAGAAAGATTTAGGATTTGCAGTTGACTTAGCTAAGGAAAGCGAACTCCATTTACCGGTAAGCGAAATGTTACTAAACGTATATGACGAAGCGAGTCAAGCTGGATATGGTGAAAACGATATGGCTGCTTTATATAAGAAAGTTAGCGAGCAATTAATTTCTAATCAAAAATAAATTATACAAAGGAGAGAATACAATGATTACAACTGAAATTAAACGAGTAAAAAATCACATTAACGGTGAGTGGGTTGAATCGACAGGTACGGAAGTAGAAGCAGTTCCAAATCCAGCGACTGGAAAAATTATCGCTTACGTTCCACTATCTCCAAAAGAAGATGTTGAAAAAGCTGTTGAAGCGGCAAAATCAGCATTCGAAACATGGTCTAAAGTACCAGTTCCAAATCGTTCAAGAAATTTATATAAATATTTACAGCTATTACAAGAAAATAAAGATGAGCTTGCAAAAATCATTACGCTAGAAAATGGTAAGACGCTAACGGATGCAACAGGTGAAGTACAGCGTGGTATTGAAGCGGTAGAACTTGCAACATCTACGCCAAATTTAATGATGGGTCAAGCACTTCCGAATATCGCTAGCGGAATTGATGGATCGATTTGGCGCTACCCAATCGGAGTTGTTGCTGGTATTACGCCGTTTAACTTCCCGATGATGATTCCGTTATGGATGTTCCCACTTGCAATTGCTTGCGGTAATACATTCGTATTAAAAACATCTGAAAGAACGCCACTTTTAGCGGAGCGACTTGTAGAATTATTCTATGAAGCAGGTTTCCCAAAAGGCGTATTAAATTTAGTACAAGGCGGAAAAGATGTTGTGAATAGCATTTTAGAAAATAAAGATATTCAGGCTGTTTCGTTCGTTGGCTCTGAGCCGGTAGCTCGTTACGTATATGAAACAGGTACGAAACACGGAAAACGTGTACAAGCGTTAGCAGGTGCGAAAAACCATGCGATTGTAATGCCAGATTGCAATCTTGAGAAAACAGTACAAGGTGTAATTGGATCTGCATTTGCAAGTAGTGGAGAGCGCTGCATGGCATGCTCAGTAGTAGCAGTAGTGGATGAAATTGCTGATGAATTCATTGATGTATTAGTAGCAGAAACGAAAAAATTAAAAGTAGGCGATGGCCTTAACGAAGATAACTATGTTGGACCATTAATCCGTGAATCTCATAAAGAGCGCGTTTTAGGCTACATTAATAGCGGTGTAGCAGATGGGGCAACTTTATTAGTAGATGGCCGTAAAATTAATGAAGAAGTTGGAGAAGGTTACTTTGTAGGTGCGACAATCTTTGATGGCGTGAATCAAGAAATGAAAATTTGGCAAGATGAGATTTTTGCTCCAGTATTAAGCATTGTACGAGTTAAAGATTTAGAAGAAGGTATTAAACTAACAAATCAATCTAAATTTGCAAATGGTGCAGTTATTTATACGTCAAACGGTAAACATGCACAAACGTTCCGTGATAATATCGATGCTGGTATGATCGGTGTAAACGTAAATGTTCCAGCACCAATGGCATTCTTCGCATTTGCAGGAAATAAAGCGTCATTCTTTGGTGATTTAGGTACAAATGGCACAGATGGCGTTCAATTCTATACACGTAAAAAAGTTGTAACTGAGCGCTGGTTTTAATATAAAATAAACAGCCAAATTAGTTATTAAATGAAAACCACCACTATTAATAGTGTGGTTTTCATCTTGTTAATTACTTTTTTCTAAAAGCAAGTTTAATACCAAAACCAATTAAGACGACTCCCGTTAACCCTTGAATATAACGCTGCGTCTTCGGTTTTT
>NZ_JH414709.1:470115-495281 GCF_000238655.1 Bacillus sp. 7_6_55CFAA_CT2
ATGATTTGGATTTAAAAATTGCGGTAAAAACGTTAAAAAGAATACTGCAACTTTAGGGTTTAATAAATTCGTAAGAAACCCTTGTCGAAAGCAAGAGGTGTGTTCATCTTCATTATTTAAAGATATATCGTTCGTATCAATGCCTTCTTTATTTCTTACTGCTAAAAGGGCTTTAATACCAATATAAATTAAATATAGAGCCCCAACGTACTTGAAAATAGAAAATAAAAGAGCTGACTTTACAATAAGTGCAGAAAGACCAATTACAGCAGCTAAAGTATGAATTAATAGTGCAATACATGTACCAAACACTGTTTTCACTCCACCGACTTTACCAGCAACCAATGTATTTTTCGTAGCCATTGCTGTATCTGGACCAGGTAAAATGATAAGGCAAATAGACATAATGATGAAAAGAAGATAATTTTCTATCATAGCCGCCCCTCCTTTTTATTTTTAGAATATTTGATTAAAATCAGTGTAGCACAAAAATGGATTTAATAAAATTAAATTTTGTTAAAAATAATTAAATAAAAAAGGCTATATAGTAGCTGTAATTACACTACTATATAGCTTCGATTTTATCCCGCTATTTGCGGGTAGTAAGATTTTCACCGCACAAGATTTAGCTGAAGCAAAGAAGTTAGGTAGGGGATGAACGAAACACCCCCTCATGACAATTTCATTTTATGCATTAAGTAAGTTAAAGAAACGATTCACATCTTCTTCTGAAACGTCACTTAACTGTTTATATTTATAATTCGGATTTTGATCTTTATCAACGACAACGGAGCGTACTCCTTCGAAGAAATCTTCATGTCTCATGAAATTTTTAGCAAGTATAAGGTCCGTAGCGAAACATTCTTCAACGGATTTATCTTTTCCATCAATAAACTGTTTTAATGTTACTTTTAGTGAAATAGGGGATTTTGATAACAGTGTTTCTTTCGTTTTTAGAGCAAAGGAACTTTCATCTTTCTCCAATGAATGGATGATTTCTTCAATTGTATCGAAAGCAAAATGTGAATTGATTACTTCTAATGAAGGAGCGAGCTCGCTTTCTAAGTTTGGAGCAGTTGCAAATGTACGAATAACTTCTTTTAAATTAGTATGTACATCATCTTCTTTATGCCAATTTACACTTTCAAGTTCAGTAAGAAACTCTGGTAATGAATCAGATGTCATAAAGTAATCAGCAGCATTAATAAATAATACGTCAGAAGCTTTTAAAATAGATGCTGTTAAAGCAACGAATCGTCCTGTATATCCAGGCGCTTTATTTAAGAAATATGCAGCTCCGACGTCTGGGAAGAAGCCAATATTCATCTCTGGCATTGCCCATTTCGTACGCTCAGTTACAATGCGATACTTCGCACCATTTGTAAGACCGACACCACCGCCCATTACAATTCCATCTAAACAAGCAATAATCGGTTTTGTATATTGATAAATATATGTATCAATTTCATACTCTTCTTCAAAAAAACGTTCTGCATGTTGCAATGCCACTTCATTGGAACGCGCTTCATAAAGAGTTTTAATGTCGCCGCCTGCACAAAAACCTTTTGTGCCAGCTCCTTTTAACACGATAAGTGCAATACGCTCATCGTGTTCCCACTCTTTAAGTTTTTGTCCGATAGGTTGTAACATGTCATAAGATAAAGAATTAAGTGCTTTTGGACGGTTTAAAGTAATTGTCGCAACGCCGTTTTCACTAACAGAAAATAAAACTTGTTCAGTCATAATGCATCCTCCCTTACATATCTTCTTATTCTTAATTCTTGATATGTACTGAAATGTCCTTTATAAATTTTGTCAAAAGTTGACGGTAAATATTAATTTGGTCACTGCATATTTTGACGAGTTATCTTTGCAGGATTTCAGAGACTGAGGGGGAATATTACAACATTACTGTAAGTGTAATTATTTGAAGTTATAATGATAAAAGCGCTATTATATAGGTGTGAAATGTTCATTATCAATTCTAAAAGTGTGTTTGAAGAAAAAATAAATCGTACAATTGTAATAAAAAATTTTACACTGAATTAGAAATAGAGAAAGGAGAAATCGGAATGCCAGGACCTTTACTATTGTCGGTTATTATTTTGTCTTTTTTAATGATAGGAATAACGCAGTATTTTCATCATACAGATACGACAGAAGAAGTGAAGGATAAAGTACGTCTCGTATTTCCGATTTTTATAATATCTATTTCATTCTGTATTTTATTAAATAAAGATGGCTACATTGTCGCAGTGTTCTCATTTTTCGTCGCAATCGTCTTAATTACCGTTTTATATTATGTAATGAAAGACTTTATACAAAAATAAAGATGTCATAATAGGCATTTTTATTTTGGGGAAAATATAAAATTTCACATACCGTATTTTATATAAAATACATGAAGTATATAACAATAGAAAAGTGTGTACTTTGCTGTGTATGTACTTGTCAATCTTGCATAGCCACTATACTATTAAAATGTAGAGATTATAAAAAGGGGTTGTATCTATCATGAAATTTGAGATGCACACAAAAATTATTTCAAATGAAAAAGAAGTAAGATTACATATTGAAGAAAATATATTTCAATTAATATTGGATGGCTATCACTTATTTACAGTTCAAGAAATATTGCCTTTATATAAATCAAATGAAGAAAGAATTGGAAGTGCAACGATATTGAAGCTAGAGTGGGAGAACGGAAAAACTACAATAAACTATCAACTCGTTTCACTAAAATCAGTAAATTAAAAGGAGTAGAAAAATATGAAGTTATTTCATACAGCGGATTGGCATTTAGGTAAGCTTGTTCATGGCGTGTATATGACTGAAGACCAAAAGATTGTATTAGATCAGTTTGTACAGGCTGTTGAAGAAGAAAAACCAGATGCTGTAATTATTGCAGGGGATTTATATGACCGAGCAATTCCACCTACAGAAGCAGTAGACTTATTAAATGATGTGCTGCAAAAAATAGTTATTGATTTGCAAACACCAGTTATTGCGGTAGCTGGTAATCATGATAGTCCGGATCGTATCCATTTTGGAAGTAGTTTAATGAAAAAACAAGGATTACATATTGCAGGTCAATTTCAATTCCCGTATGAACCTGTTGTACTAAATGATGAATATGGAGAGGTTCACTTCCATCTAATACCGTATGCAGACCCAAGCATAGTGAGGCACGTGTTGAAAAATGAAGACGTACGTTCTCATGATGATGCGATGCGCATTTTTATGAATGAGCTCTCTGAAACGATGGATAAAGAAGCTAGACATGTATTTGTTGGACATGCATTTGTAACTTCTTCAGGAGAAGCGGAGGAGAATACAAGTGATGCAGAACGACCACTTTCAATTGGTGGTGCTGAATATGTAAATAGTCATTATTTTGATAAGTTTCATTACACAGCGCTTGGACATTTACATCAAGCGCATTTCGTACGTAATGAGACGATTCGATATTCAGGTTCACCACTTGCCTATTCAATTTCTGAAGAGAAACATAAAAAAGGTTATTACATTGTAGAACTGAATGAAACTGGTGAAGTAGCAATTGAAAAAAGATTACTTTCACCACGTCGTAAAATGCGAACAGTAGAAGCGAAAATAGATGAATTATTACAGCACCCAGTAAGTGAAGATTACGTATTTGTAAAATTATTAGACGAAAACCCTGTCTTACAGCCGATGGAGAAAATACGATCTGTATATCCAAATGCAATGCACGTTGAAAGAGCGATGCAAAGGCGAGAACTCACAGATACAAATGAAGTAACTGTTTCAAGACATAAAACGGATGATTTATCTCTTTTAAAGGCTTTCTATAAAGAAATGAAGGGGTTAGATTTATCAGAAGAGAAAGAACGCCTATTTATAGATGTATTACAAACAGTGCAAGAACGGGAAGGTGAACGAGGATGAGACCGATTCAGCTTATTATGACAGCATTCGGGCCATATAAACAGAAAGAAATAATCGATTTTGAAGATCTTGGAGAACATCGTATTTTCGCTATTTCTGGGAATACAGGAGCTGGAAAAACAACGATTTTTGATGCGATTTGTTATGTGTTATATGGTGAGGCTAGTGGAGAAGAACGTAGTGATACGAGCATGCTTCGAAGTCAATTTGCTGATGATAATGTTTATACAAGTGTTGAATTAACCTTTCAGTTAAAAGGGAAACGCTATGAAATAAAACGACAACTTGGACATAAAAAACAAGGGAATAAGACTATTACAGGACATGCAGTAGAATTATATGAAGTTATTGATGGAGAAAACGTTCCAGCCGTCGATCGTTTTCATGTAACAGACGTAAACAAAAAAGTGGAAGATTTAATTGGGTTAAGTAAACATCAATTTAGCCAAATTGTTATGTTACCCCAAGGGGAATTCCGAAAACTATTAACATCTGAGACGGAAAACAAAGAAGAGATTTTACGTCGTATTTTTAAAACGGATCGTTATAAATTAATGCGTGAGTTACTTGATCAAAAGAGAAAACAATGGAAAGACGTCTTACAAGAAAAACAAAAAGAGAGAGAGCTCTATTTCCGTAATGTTTTTAAATTACCAATCCGTGATGGAGCATTATTAGAGACATTAGTGGCACAAGAACATGTAAATACGCATCAAGTAGTAGAAGCGTTAGAACAAGAAACAACCGTGTATAAGGCAGAGGTTGAGCAATTACAAGTAGAACAAGATGTTCAAACGAAGCAATTAAAGGATGCAGAAACACGTTTTCATGCAGCAAAATCTGTAAATGAGAAATTTATAGATTTACAACAAAAGAATGAGAAATATAACACTTTACAAGAGAACCGTGCAGCAATTGAAAGGAAAGAAAAATTCTTTAAACGTGCGGAACAAGCAAAGCACTTATTACCATTTGAACAATGGTATGAAGAAGCGATGGAAAATGAGCAGAAAGCTGAAAGTTTGTTAAAACAGATAATCGTCAAACAAGAACAGATAATGAATAGCTTTGAACTTGCTAAGGAGAAGTATGAAGTAGTAAAGAATAAAGAAGCTGAACGAGAAGAGGCTAAAAAACTTGTTCAAAGATTAGAAGAGTTACAAGCGATTATTGAATCATTAGCTGAGAGAAAGCTGAATTTACAAAATGCCGAAATTCAAATAGGGAAATTAAAAGAAAGTATGCAAAAGTTAGATCAACAACTAGAAGAGCATACAAACCAAAAACAGAGAATGTCTGATGAATTGCAGCAATTAGAACAAGCACTTGAGCAATATGTAGCTAAAGTGGAAGAACTAACGAATATGCGAGAAGATGCAAAAGTTTTAAAACAAGCATATGATGTTTGGCAAGAAAAACAAAAATTCGAGCAAGAAAAAGAAGCGGCAAATAATAAAATGCAAGTGGCAGTTCGTGCATATGAAAACATGGAGCGCCGCTGGTTAAGTGAACAAGCTGGTATATTAGCTCTTCATTTACATGACGGTGAATCTTGTCCGGTATGTGGTAGTACGAGTCATCCACAAAAAGCTACAGAGCAAAGTAATGCGATCGATGAAAAAGAGTTAAACGATTTAAGAGATAAGAAGAACATTGCTGAAAAATTCCATGTGCAAGTAGAGGAGAAATGGAATTTCTATCGACTACAATATGAACAAGTGATAGAAGAAGTTGTGAAGCGCGGCTACAATTCGGAAAAATTAGCTGAAACATATAGTGCACTTGTTCAAAAAGGAAAACAATTAGCTGCAGATGTTAATACGTTAAAAGCAAGTGAAGAAACACGTAAGCAGATTGCTGCGAACATGAAAAGCGTAGAAGAAAAAATAGAAGAACTTCAGAAACAAAAACGAGAATTGGAAACAATGCAGCACCGTACAGAAATGGAGTGTATGCAACTTCGTACGTCATATGAACATGATAAACGAAATATTCCAGAAAACTTACAAACAGTACAAGCTTGGAAAGCACAGTTTGACCAAGCTATGCAGGAACTTAGGTTAATGGAGGACGAATGGAAGAAAGTGCAGGAAGCGTATCAGCATTGGCAAAATGAAAATATACGTATTCAAGCAGAACAAAAAGGTGCTTCTAATCAATTTGAAAGTGCAAAATTAAAGAAAGAAGGGACTTTCGCACGCTTTATGAAAGAGCTAGAACAAAGCGGGTTTACAGATGAATTCACGTATAAAAAAGCCAAATTAAGCGATCCCGAGATGGAGATGTTACAAAAAGAAATTCAAGGTTATTATTCATCGCTTGAAGTGCTTGCAAAACAAATTGAAGAGTTAAACTTAGAATTAAAAGATAAAGAGTATATGGATATTACATCTTTAGGTGAACACATAAAAGAACTAGAAATTAATCTCGATATCATTAAAGAAAAACGTCAACGTGCGCAAAATGCGGTAACATATATTTCTGATTTACATGAAAACATTAGACGTATTGACGAACAAATTCACGAGGAAGAAAAAGCCTTCCAAGAACTTGTTGATTTATATGAAGTAATGAAAGGTGATAACGAAAGTCGTATATCATTTGAACGTTACATCTTAATTGAGTATTTAGAACAAATTGTTCAAATCGCAAACGAACGACTACGTAAATTATCAAATGGACAATTTTATTTAAAACGAAGTGAGCGAGTTGAAAAAAGAAACCGTCAAAGTGGATTAGGTTTAGATGTGTACGATGCATACACTGGCCAAACACGCGATGTAAAAACACTATCCGGTGGAGAGAAATTTAACGCATCACTTTGCCTAGCGCTAGGAATGGCAGATGTCATTCAAGCATATGAAGGCGGTATTTCCATCGAAACGATGTTCATCGATGAAGGGTTCGGTTCATTAGATGAAGAATCGTTAACGAAAGCGGTAGATGCCTTAATTGACTTACAAAAATCAGGCCGATTTATCGGTGTCATCTCACACGTTCAAGAGCTGAAAAACGCAATGCCAGCTGTATTAGAAGTAACGAAGCAGAAGGATGGGTGTAGTCAGACTAGGTTTGTGGTGAAGTAAGCTTAGAAAATGGAGTAGGGAATCTACCGATACTTTTAGTGTCATATGTATGAATAATAAAACGTCGTCTCTTCATATTGGAGGCGACGTTTTATTTTATAAAATATCTATGAATTATCTGTAGAAGGCGGCGTATTCTCCAAACGATTATAAGTTTTAAAGGCTGAAATTGCTGAGATAACCCCGCCTACTAAAAATAAAGCGGATCCTCCAACTAAGATGATACGACTGACATATGTTTCCCGTGCTTCTTCGACTTCTTCTTGTAACGCTGTAGGCATATGAATCCCCCTTTATAAAAGTTGTTTTATAAATAGTATATACAAACGCCTAAAATGTGTTAAAATAACTGATGATTTTATGCAGTGGGTAATTAGATGAGTAGGATGCGAGTGGCTAAGTAAATCTTCATCATAAATTTATGTGAACTTCACATAGAGCACATATTAACATTGTATTATGTATATGTACCAAATAAATAAATAAAGTGAATGTAAGTTCTGTTTTCAAAAATTTAAAATCCTTTTATTTCTATATAAAAGTTTTAATCAAGGGTTTTAAAAAATTTGGAAATAGATCTTATGAATATGGAATTCATATAAAAGGGGAATGTCTTATGACAACATATACGAGTGAAATGAGAAAAACTTTAGTTTCAGAAGAAGATGTAGATATTTTAAAAATTATGGCGCATCCAATCCGACTGCAAATTGTAAATGAATTAAGTACGAGAAAAACTTGTAATGTAACACAATTAACAGAGTTACTGAATATTCCGCAATCTACTGTTTCACAACATTTATCAAAAATGAAGGGTAAAGTGTTACGAGCAGAGAGAAGAGGTTTAGAAATTTATTATCATATTAACAATTTAAAAGCGAGTAAGATTGTTAATGTTTTAGGGTATATAAACTAGTGAAATATTTTTATATAAAATAGCCCCTGCTGTTGAGCAGGGGCTATTTTGTGTTGTTTTATGTATTTGTATTTAAAACTTTATAGTTTTTATGATTTACAATTGTTCGATCAAATTCAAAAGTACCACCGCTTACATTTGTAATTTCAACTAAGACCGATTCAGTATAAAGTTTTAATACAGATCCTGTAATCTTTAAATTATTTCGTTGAAAAAGTATAGTATCCCCTACGTTTGCTTTCATAGTACCTCCTCATTAAAGACAGAAATATTTTTTTATTATATATATTAAACCACGGATAGATATATTAGTGAATATTTAGTTTTATTTATTGGAAAAAAATTTGTGATTTTATAAAAAATAAGGTGGATTGAAGTATAAAAAATTTTTCTATTGTATTTCATCCTTCGTTTTTTGTAACTGATTCTACGTTTTTGACGCTCTGTCTTGTAAGTGCTTACATAAACAAAAACATCTTATACAATGAAGGTGTTAAATCAAAAGAGGTGACCAAAATGAACATAAAAAAAGTAAATTTAGCGAATAGCATTGAAATAGAAAGAGGAGGCGGAAAGGTATGAAAAAATCAACTGTTAATCCATGGCTTGTTGTCCTTGGCACAGTTATAGTACAAATGGGGCTTGGGACGATATATACATGGAGTTTATTCAATCAGCCTTTAGTTAGTAAATACGGTTGGAGTCTTAACGCTGTTGCGATAACTTTCTCAATTACTAGTCTTTCTTTAGCATTTTCAACTTTATTTGCGAGTAAATTGCAAGAAAAATGGGGACTTCGTAAACTTATTATGATAGCTGGATTAGCATTAGGACTAGGATTAATACTTAGCTCACAAGCATCCTCATTAATATTACTTTATGTACTAGCGGGAGTTGTTGTAGGTTATGCAGATGGTACAGCATATATCACTTCACTATCAAATTTAATAAAGTGGTTTCCAGAGCGTAAAGGTTTAATTGCTGGTATTTCTGTCTCTGCATATGGTTCAGGTAGCTTAATCTTTAAATACGTTAACGCACAGTTGATTGAATCAGTTGGTGTATCCCAAGCATTTATATACTGGGGTTTAATTGTTACAGCTATGATTGTAATTGGTGCTTGTTTAATCCATCAAGCTGCAGATCAAGGAGCAGTTCATGAAACAAAAACTGAGGAATACACAACGAAAGAAATGTTAGGCACAAAACAAGTATACTTATTATTTATCATGTTATTTACATCATGTATGAGTGGCTTATACTTAATTGGTATGGTAAAAGACATTGGTGTTCAACTTGTAGGACTTAGCGCAGCAACAGCTGCTAATGCGGTGGCTATGGTTGCAATCTTCAATACATTAGGTCGTATCATTTTAGGACCGTTATCGGATAAAATTGGGCGTTTAAAAATCGTTACTGGTACTTTTGTTGTTATGGCGAGTTCAGTCTTAGTTCTAAGTTTTGTAGATTTAAATTATGGTATTTACTTCGTATGTGTAGCAAGTGTAGCGTTTTGCTTTGGTGGAAATATCACTATTTTCCCAGCTATTGTTGGTGATTTCTTCGGTATGAAAAACCATAGTAAGAACTACGGAATTGTGTATCAAGGATTTGGATTTGGGGCGCTTGCAGGTTCCTTTATCGGTGCACTTCTAGGTGGATTCAAACCAACGTTCATGGTAATAGGTGTATTATGTGTCGTGTCATTCATTATCGCAATTTTAATTCAAGCACCTAAGCAGAAAAAAGAAAAAGAAGAAGAGTATCGCAGCGTAGCATAAGTATACAAATCTTCTATAACACTATGATTACGAAAAAGCATCCTATTCTATTAATTAGGATGCTTTTTTATGAGTTATTTTAACAAGGTTAAATTACTTTTGGGATTTTTATAGATGTAAAAGTGAGTGGAATACCCATTTGGAATATAATAAATTGATACATCGTATTCGAAATATATATTAAATCTTAAATGATAAAGAAGACATTCATTAGTATTTGTAAGATATATTTTCAGAAAAATATTGAGAAAATATATACTTGAGTTTTTTATAAAGCATTGTAAATGAACGTATCTCTAGTTTAGTTTTTTCAATTTTAAAAAGAGGACTTTGAATTTTATTTATAATATAAGTACTTTTAATGCGTTTACATATGATTTTATTAAGAAGCATTAAAATGGTTTATCTGAAAAATAAAAAAAGATTGACAAGTTTATTGAGAAACATTATCATTTCGGTGTAAGATGGTAAATGAAAAACATTATCAATAAAATGGATTTTAAAGTAATGCGCACTTGACCAATTAGTTTAGTAAGTGTATTATTTTTTACAACACAACTGATAATGAAAATCAGTATCATCGGTGTTACTTAATGAAATTAATGTTTATGTGAAAGGATAGAGAAAATGAACTTAGGGGAATTTGATGGGAAAACAGTTTTAGTAACAGGTGCAGCACAAGGCATAGGCAGTGTCGTTGCCAAAATGTTTTTAGAAAGAGGAGCCACAGTTATTGCGGTTGATCAAAATGAAGAGGGGTTAAATGTACTCTTAAATCAAAATGAATTAAACAATACACGTATGAAAACGTTTCGTTTAGATGTGAGTGATAGCGCCGCTGTTGAAGACATGGTAAATCATATTGCAAATGAAATAGCGCCAATAGATATTTTAATAAATGTTGCAGGGGTTTTACGTATGGGACCAATTCATTCGTTAAGTGATGAAGATTGGACTAAAACATTCTCTGTAAATACTACAGGGGTTTTCAATATGTCCCGAGCGGTAAGTAAAAATATGATGTTAAGAAAATCGGGGGCAATTGTTACAGTCGGTTCAAATGCGGCAAATACGCCAAGAATGGAGATGGCTGCGTATGCTGCGTCAAAGGCCGCAACGACGATGTTTATGAAATGTTTAGGACTAGAGCTTGCGGCATACAATATACGCTGCAACTTAGTTTCTCCAGGCTCTACTGAAACTGAGATGCAAAGATTACTATGGGCTGATGAGAATGGAGCTAAAAATATAATTGCTGGTTCTCAAAATACATATAGACTCGGAATTCCATTACAAAAAATTGCACAACCTTCAGAAGTTGCTGAAGCAGTGTTATTTTTAGCCTCAGATAGAGCAAGTCATATTACAATGCACAATTTATGTGTTGATGGCGGTGCTACGTTAGGAGTTTAATAAAAATTCAGGAGGTTATTATATTATGAATGAACATATAGCTGTAAAGGAATTGTCAGAAAAACTTTTAGAAGATTATAAGACTGAATCTTCATTCTTTTTCGCTTCACCAACTCGAACGATATTAGCAGAAGGAGAGTTTACTACAGTAAAGCATCGTGAAATTGAAAGTTTCCCAGAGCTTGTGCAAGCGACATTAAGTAATGCGAAACAAGCTGGAAATCCAAATCCTATCGTTGTGGGTGCTTTGCCATTTGATCGTAGAAAAGAAGTCCAACTCATCGTACCAGAATATAGCAGAATTTCTGAGCGTTTACAATTGGATACAACAAATCAGCTTGAAACAAATGAGAATGTAACATTTGAAATGACACCAGTGCCAGACCCTGAAGTTTATATGAATGGTGTGAAGCAAGGAATTGAAAAAATACAGGACGGTGATTTAAAGAAAATCGTTCTATCCAGATCGTTAGATGTTAAATCTTCCGAAAAGATTGATAAGCAAAAACTTCTGCGAGAATTAGCAGAGCATAATAAGCATGGTTATACATTTGCTGTAAATTTACCGAAAGATGAAAAAGAGAACAGTAAGACGCTAATTGGAGCAAGCCCTGAATTACTTGTTTCACGTAATGGTATGCAAGTTATTTCTAACCCGTTAGCTGGTTCAAGGCCACGTAGTGAGGACCCAGTAGAAGATAAAAGAAGAGCAGAGGAATTACTTTCTTCGCCAAAAGATTTACATGAACATGCGGTAGTAGTTGAAGCGGTTGCCGCTGCACTTCGTCCGTATTGTCATACATTACATGTTCCAGAAAAGCCATCAGTTATTCATAGTGAAGCGATGTGGCATTTGTCTACAGAAGTGAAAGGTGAACTTAAGGATCCAAATACTTCTTCTTTACAATTAGCAATTGCCCTTCATCCTACGCCAGCAGTTTGCGGAACTCCGATGGAAAAAGCAAGAGAAGCTATACAGCATATTGAGCCATTTGACCGCGAGTTCTTTACAGGAATGCTAGGATGGAGCGATTTAAATGGAGATGGAGAATGGATTGTTACAATTCGTTGTGCTGAAGTACAAGAAAATACACTTCGTTTATATGCAGGAGCTGGAGTTGTTGCTGAGTCAAAACCAGAAGATGAGTTAGCAGAAACATCAGCTAAGTTCCAAACAATGCTAAAAGCTTTAGGGTTAAGAGATAGTTCACTTAATGAAAAATAGGGGGAAGAAAGAATGCTAGTAGGTTATACAGAATGGCCAAAAGAATTTGCCGATCGTTACCGAGAAGCAGGATGTTGGCTTGGTGAAACATTTGGAGGAGTGTTAAGAGAGCGGGCTGAGAAATATGGAGATCGAATCGCGGTTGTAAGTGGTAAGAAGCATATAACATATAGTGAACTTAATAAAAAGGTAGATCGTTTAGCAGCAGGTTTACTGAATTTAGGAATAAAGAAAGAGGACAGAGTTGTAATCCAGTTACCTAACATTATCGAGTTTTTCGAAATATGCTTTGCACTATTTCGAATTGGAGCGCTTCCTGTCTTTGCACTACCTTCACATCGAAGCAGTGAAATTAGTTATTTTTGTGAGTTTGGCGAGGCGAGCGCTTACGTTATTTCAGATAAGGCTCTCGGTTTTGATTATCGAAAATTAGCAAGAGAAGTGAAAGAGAAAGTGCCAACTTTACAACATGTAATTGTAGTGGGAGAAGAAGAAGAGTTTGTGAACATAAATGATCTGTATATGGATCCCGTCTCATTACCAGAAGTTCAGCCAAGTGATGTTGCATTTCTCCAATTATCAGGAGGCACAACAGGTCTTTCTAAATTAATTCCTAGAACACATGATGACTATATTTATAGTTTACGTGTTAGCGCTGAAATTTGTAATTTGAATGCAGAAAGCGTCTATATGGCAGTTCTTCCAGTAGCACACAATTACCCAATGAGTTCTCCAGGGACATTTGGAACTTTCTATGCGGGTGGAAAAGTGGTATTGGCAACTGGTGGTAGTCCAGATGAGGCCTTTGCTCTTATCGAAAAAGAAAAAGTTACAATTACAGCGCTCGTTCCGCCATTAGCAATGATTTGGCTTGATGCTGCATCTTCTCGTAATGCCGATCTATCAAGCCTAGAGGTTATTCAAGTAGGTGGTGCTAAGTTTAGCGCTGAGGTTGCAAAACGTATACGTCCTACATTTGGATGTACGTTACAGCAAGTGTTCGGTATGGCGGAAGGATTAGTGAACTATACAAGATTAGATGATCCGGAAGAATTTATTATTTATACACAAGGTAGACCAATGTCTGCACTCGATGAAGTACGAGTTGTTGATGAAAATGACAACGAAGTACAACCTGGCGAAGTAGGTAGTTTATTAACAAGAGGTCCATATACAATTCGTGGTTACTATAAAGCCGAAGAGCATAATGCACGATCATTTACAAAGGATGGATTTTATCGCACAGGTGATCTTGTAAAAGTAAATGAACAAGGATACATCATTGTAGAAGGAAGAGATAAAGATCAAATTAACCGCGGTGGTGAGAAAGTTGCTGCGGAAGAAGTTGAAAATCATCTATTAGCACACGATTCGGTCCATGACGTAGCAATTGTATCTATGCCTGACGATTATTTAGGTGAACGCACCTGTGCTTTTGTTATAGCTCGCGGACAAGTTCCAGCAGTAAGTGAATTAAAAATGTTTTTAAGAGAACGTGGTATAGCGGCTTATAAAATTCCAGATCGAATTGAATTTATTGAAGCATTCCCGCAAACAGGAGTCGGAAAAGTCAGCAAAAAAGAACTACGTAAAGTCATTGCTGAAAAGCTTATTACAGTAAAACAATAATAAAAACCGGAAGGAAGTGATTAGATGGCTATCCCATCTATTTCAGTATATAAAATGCCAATTGAATCAGAACTACCAAAAAATAAAGTGAATTGGACACCAGATCCGAAACGTGCAGTACTTTTAATTCATGACATGCAAGAATATTTTCTTGATGCATATAGCGATAAAGAATCACCAAAAGTAGAACTTATTTCAAATATTAAAATGATAAGAGAAAAATGTAAACAACTTGGTATACCAGTTGTTTATACAGCACAACCTGGTGGGCAAACGTTAGAACAACGAGGTTTATTACAAGACTTTTGGGGTGACGGTATACCTGCTGGACCAGATAAAAAGAAAATTGTTGATGAACTTACTCCTGATGAGGATGATATATTCCTCACAAAATGGAGATATAGTGCATTTAAAAAGACAAATCTATTAGAAATTTTAAATGAACAAGGAAAAGATCAACTCATTATTTGCGGTATTTATGCGCATATTGGCTGTCTTTTAACAGCTTGTGAAGCATTTATGGATGGTATAGAGCCGTTCTTTGTAGCAGATGCAGTTGCTGATTTTTCACTAGAGCATCATAAACAAGCATTGGAGTATGCATCTAATAGATGTGCAGTAACGACATCAACAAACCTACTGTTAAACGATTTACAAAGTGTAAAAGATGATGAGAGTGAAGGAATCACTATACAGGAAGTGCATGAACTAGTTGCACAACTACTTCGTGAGCCAGTAGAGAGTATTGATATTGATGAGGACTTATTAAATAGAGGGCTTGATTCGGTCAGAATTATGAGTTTAGTAGAGAAGTGGCGTCGTGAAGGGAAAGAAATCACTTTTGCACATTTAGCAGAACGTCCAACTGTTGCAGGTTGGTACAGTTTACTATCTTCACAAACAGCACAGGTGCTGTAACAAATAGACTACATAATAAAGGGGTAGTAAAGAATGCCTAACAGTCAAAAGATTCGTCATTCGTTATCATCTGCGCAGTCTGGTATGTGGTTTGCGCAACAATTAGATCCGCTTAATCCAATTTACAATACTGGGGAATATGTAGAAATAAACGGAAATATTCATCAAGAAATTTTTGAATTAGCTGTACGTAAAGTTGTAATAGAAGCAGAAGCACTTCATGTTCGCTTCGAGGAGGATGAAATTGGCCCATGGCAAGTTATTGAAGAATCACAGTTTCATATGCATTTTATTGACGTTCGTAAAGAAGAAAATCCTGAAGAAGCTGCTAAAGTATGGATGAAAAATGATTTATCTATGCCAGTCGATTTGAAAAAAGATACATTATTTACTGAAGCACTTATTCAAGTTGAAAATAATCGTTTCTTTTGGTATCAGCGCATCCATCACATTGTGATGGATGGCTATGGATTTTCACTTCTTAGCCAAAAAGTGGCGAATGAGTATACATCACTTATAGAAGAAACAAACAAGAATGAAAAGCCGTTTGGTTCTCTTACAAAAGTTGTGCAAGAAGATATTGAGTATCGTGATTCTAAAAAATTTCAGGAAGATCGTACTTTTTGGTTAGAAAAATTTGCGGATGAACCAGAAGTTGTAAGCTTGGCAGAGCGGGCACCGAGAACATCAAATGGATTTTCACGAGAAACAGCTTATTTATCTAGTTCTAGCACGAAAACTTTATTAGAAGATATCAATATTTCGTTAACAAGTTGGCCGGAATTCATTGTCGCTGTAACAAGTATTTATATGCATAAGTTAACAGGTGCAAATGATATTGTTTTAGGTTTACCGATGATGGGACGTCTAGGTTCGGTATCTATTCATACACCAAGTATGGTAATGAATTTAGTGCCACTTCGTATTACAGTAACTCCAAATATAACTCTTGCGGAATTATTGCAGCAAGTTTCTAAAGAAATCCGAGATGTACGTCGCCATTATAAATACCGTCATGAGGAGTTAAGAAGAGACTTAAAGTTACTAGGTGAAAATCAAAGGTTGTTTGGACCGTTAGTGAATGTTATGCCTTTTGATTACGGGCTAAATTTTGCTGGAAATCGTGGTATTACGCATAATTTATCAGCAGGACCTGTCGATGATTTATCAATAAATGTATATAAACGTTTTGATCAAAATAAGCTAATGATTCATTTTGATGCAAATCCTGAAGTATATAATGGCGCGGAGCTAGCATTGCATAAAGAAAGATTTATGAGTCTATTTGAATTAGTAGTAAATAATTATGAGAAAAACGAGTCGATTGGAAAAATAAACATTACTCTGCCTGAAGAAAATCATAAAGTTTTATTGGAATGGAATGAAACGAAGGAAGACGATGAGTTACTCAGTCTGCCTATATCATTTGAAAAACAAGTGCAAAAAAATCCCAATAAACTAGCCATTACTTGTGACGGTGTAAACCTTACGTATAAAGAGCTAAATGCACGAGCGAATGAACTAGCACATTATTTAGTAGAAGAAGGAATACGACCAAACCAGTTTGTAGCTTTAGTATTCCCTAGATCAATAGAAATGGTAGTTAGTATGCTAGCAGTTTTAAAGGCTGGTGCAGCGTATTTACCAATAGATCCAGAATACCCAGCAGAAAGAATTAATTATATAGTAAATGATGCAAAACCAGTTTGTATCATAACACATTCATCTGTTTCATCTAAGTTAGTTATAGAAAATGATATGAAAAAAATTGTATTAGATGAAGAAGAAACGAAACTAGCGTTACATACATATTCTCGTATGAATATAGCATGTAAGAATGATGTATCACTTTTAAACCCAGCCTATACAATATATACTTCAGGGTCAACAGGAAACCCAAAAGGTGTAATTGTTCCTATGAGAGGTTTAAGTAACTTTTTAATGGCTATGCAACAAAAGTTTTCATTAAATGAAAATGATCATTTATTAGCAGTTACAACGTTTGCGTTTGATATTTCTGCTCTAGAAATTTATTTACCTCTTATTAGTGGTGCAAGTTTAACAATTGCGCAAAAAGAAGACATACAAGAGCCATCAGCATTAACGACACTTTTACAAGAAGAAAGAGTGACCATTATGCAGGCTACACCGACGCTTTGGCAGGCGTTAGTAACTGATTATCCAGAGAAGCTACAAGGGCTAAATATACTAGTTGGTGGTGAAGCTCTTCCAGAGCATTTAGCAAATAAATTAAAAGAATTAGGTTGCTCAATAACTAATTTATATGGACCAACTGAAACGACGATTTGGTCTACTTTCATGAACATTGATGAAGGTGAAAAGGGTATACCTCCTATTGGAAAGCCAATTTGCAATACAGAAGTGTATGTATTGGATGCAGGGTTACAACCAGTTCCACCTGGAGTTATTGGGGAATTATATATTGCAGGGGAGGGACTTGCAAGCGGATATTTAGGAAAACCTGAGTTAACAGCTGAACGGTTTATTGCAAATCCTTATGGAGAATCAGGGAAGCGCATGTACCGTACAGGAGATCTTGTGAAATGGCGTAGTGATGGTGCGTTAGAGTACATTAGTCGCGCAGATCATCAAATTAAAATTCGTGGATTCCGAATTGAATTAGCTGAAATTGAAACGGTATTACAACGACATGAAAATATTCAACAAGCGGTAGTAATAGTACGAGAAGATCGTCCAAATGATAAACGCATCATTGCGTATATCGTTGCAGAAGAAAAGGAACCGATTAATCTTTCAGAAATTCGTTCTTATGTTTCAGAAAGTTTAGCGAATTATATGATACCATCAGCATTTGTTGTGCTAGAAGAATTACCATTAACGCCAAATGGTAAGGTGGATAGAAAGAAATTACCTGCTCCTGATTTTAATAGAATGGACAATGAGAGGGTTGCTAGAAATCCGAAAGAAGAAATATTATGTGATTTATTTGCAGAAGTACTTGGTGTTTCTCGAATTAGCATTGATGATAATTTCTTTGAAATGGGTGGACATTCACTTCTTGCATCTCGTTTAATGGCAAGAATTCGTGAAACGTTAAGTGTGGAATTAGGAATTGGGAAACTATTTGAATCACCAACTGTTGCCGAACTGGCGAAACAATTAAACCATGCAAAAAGCGCAAGACCAGCTATTCAGAAAGCAAGTAGGCCAAATGAAGTTCCACTTTCATTTGCACAGCGCAGGTTATGGTTCTTAAATTGTTTAGAAGGTCCAAGTCCTACTTATAATATTCCGCTAGTCATTCGTATGAATGGAATATTGAATCGGGAAGCATTACAAGGTGCTTTTTATGATGTAGTTGAGAAACATGAAACACTTAGAACAATTTTCCCTAACGTATTAGGTAGTTCCTATCAGAGAATTTTAGATATGGAAAACTTAAATCTAGAAATGGTTATAACTAATACATGTAAAGATGAATTAGAAAGTGTACTTTCAGAGGCGGTAAGATATAGCTTTAACCTCGATTTTGAGCCGGCAGTTCGTTTACAACTTTTTACAGTGAGTGAAAACGAACATGTATTATTAATTTTATTACATCATATTGTAGGTGATGGCTGGTCATTACAGCCGTTAACGAGAGATTTTACAGCGGCGTATAAAGCGCGATGTCAAGGTGACAGAGTTCAGCTGGAGACACTACCAGTTCAATACGCGGATTATGCACTTTGGCAACAGCAATTGCTAGGTGATGAAACGACACCAGAGAGTCTTATTTCAACACAATTAGATTTTTGGAAAGAAGAACTTAAAGGTTTACCAGACCAAATGGAGTTACCTACAGATTTCCAGCGTCCAATTGAGACGAGTTACCGCGGGGAAACAATTCATTTTCATATAGATGAAGGTATGCATAGTAGGTTAGTAGAGCTTGCACGTAAAAATGGAGTTAGTTTGTTTATGGTATTGCAAGCAGGGCTTAGTGCACTATTTACAAGATTAGGTGCAGGCACTGATATACCAATTGGAAGTCCGATTGCTGGAAGAAATGATGATGTACTTTCAGATATTGTTGGTTTATTTGTAAATACATTAGTGTTACGTACAAATACATCAGGAGATCCAAGTTTTAAAGAATTATTAAATAGAGTGAAGCAGGTAAATCTTGCAGCTTATGAAAATCAAGATGTTCCATTTGAAAGGCTTGTTGAAGTGTTAAATCCAGTACGTACTCGAAACAGCCACCCGTTGTTTCAAGTTATGTTAGCTTTCCAAAATACGCCAGAAGCAATCTTTGATGCCCCGGATATAGAAGCGAGCCTTGAAATTCAAAGCGTCGGTTCTGCAAAATTTGATTTAACATTTGAAATTAGTGAGAGTAACGGGGTTGATGGTACTCCGAACGGTTTACATGGATTACTAGAGTTTAGTACCGATTTATATAAACGTGAAACGGTTCAAAAACTAATAGAACGATTCATTTTGTTATTAGATGATGCAGCTACAAATCCGGATCAATCAATTGGCAGATTAGAAATATTAACTGTAGCAGAGAAAAATACAGTGTTAGAAAAGTGGAATGGTGGTTTTCAAATTGCACCAGAAATGACATTGCCACAATTGTTTGAAAAGCAGGTTCATATAAATCCAAATTCTATTGCTGTTGTCTTTGAAGATAAGAAATTAACTTATGAAGAGTTAAATAGAAAAGCAAATAAAATAGCTCGATTCCTAATAGCAAAAGGGATTGGTCCTGATCAACTCGTTGCTTTAGCGATGCCAAGATCATTAAACATGGTTGTAAGCTTATTAGCTGTTCTTAAAGCTGGTGCTGGATACCTTCCGTTAGATCCAGATTACCCAGCAGACCGTATTTCATTTATGCTACACGATGCGAAACCAACATGTGTTTTAACGAATTCAGAAGTGGAAATTGAATGTGATGAGGCACTAAAAGTTTTAGTTGATGATGTAAAAGTAATAGCAGAAGTTGAGAAATATAGTGAAGAAAATATTGATGAAGTGGAACGTATTAAGCCATTATCTCCATCACATATTGCTTACGTTATTTATACGTCAGGCTCAACGGGTAGACCGAAAGGCGTTATGATACCTCATCAAAATGTAGTAAGACTTTTAGGAGCAACTGATCATTGGTTCCAGTTTGACGGAAACGATGTTTGGACGATGTTCCATTCATACGCTTTTGATTTCTCGGTTTGGGAAATTTGGGGACCTTTATTATACGGAGGGCGTTTAGTTGTAGTGCCACATACTGTAAGTCGCTCACCGAAAGAATTTTTACAGCTTCTTGTTAAAGAAAAGGTTACGGTTTTAAACCAAACTCCATCAGCGTTCTATCAATTGATGCAAGCAGATCGTGAAAATGAAGAGATTGGCCAAAAATTATCTTTACGATATGTTGTTTTTGGAGGAGAAGCACTTGAGCTAAGTCGCTTAGAAGATTGGTATAGTCGACATCCTCATAACGCACCAAAGCTTATTAATATGTACGGTATTACGGAGACGACAGTACATGTTA
This sequence comes from Bacillus sp. 7_6_55CFAA_CT2, assembly GCF_000238655.1. Lineage (NCBI taxonomy): Bacteria > Bacillati > Bacillota > Bacilli > Caryophanales > Bacillaceae > Bacillus > Bacillus sp. 7_6_55CFAA_CT2. The sequence goes on from NZ_JH414709.1 coordinate 490,535, forward strand.
GTTATATTGAATTAGATGAAACTATCGTCTCTTTACGAGCAAATAGTTTAATTGGGTGCAGTATACCTGACCTTAAAGTGTATGTATTAGACAACTATTTACAACCAGTGCCACCTGGAGTAGTTGGAGAAATGTATGTTGCAGGTGCAGGGCTTGCGCGTGGATATTTAGGAAGAGCAGGATTAACGGCTGAACGCTTTATCGCAGATCCATTTGGAAAGCCAGGTACAAGAATGTATCGTACAGGAGACTTAGCTCGCTGGCGTAAAGATGGGACGCTAGATTATATAGGACGTGCAGATCATCAAATAAAAATTCGTGGATTCCGAATTGAATTAGGAGAAATAGAAGCAGTCATAATGAAGCACCCTAAAGTTGAGCAAGTAGTCGTTATTGTACGGGAAGATCAACCAGGGGATAAACGGTTAGTTTCTTATATCGTTGCATCAAATAATGAAGCGATTGATACGAATGAAATGCGTCAGTTTGCTAGTGGTAGTTTACCAGATTATATGGTTCCATACGCTTTTGTAGTAGTAAATGAGTTACCTTTAACTCCAAACGGTAAATTAGATAGAAAGGCATTGCCAGCTCCAGAATTTATCGCATCATCTTCTAGTCGTGGTCCAAGAACACCGCAAGAAGAAATGTTATGTGACTTGTTTACAGAAGTGCTAAGTGTACCTCAAATTGGAATTGATGACGGATTCTTTGATCTTGGTGGCCATTCACTCCTTGCAGTGCAGCTTATGAGCCGCATGAAAGAGGCGCTTGGAGTGGAATTAAATATTGGCACTTTATTTGCAGCACCGACTGTTGCAGGGTTAGCTGAAAGACTTGAGATGGGGAATGGTCAAAGTGCACTTGATGTGTTGCTTTCATTACGAGCAAGCGGGGATCAATTACCACTATTTTGTGTACATCCAGCAGGTGGATTAAGTTGGTGCTATGCAGGACTTATGAAATCTTTAGGAACAGATTATCCAATCTATGGTGTACAAGCACGTGGTATCGCTAAAAATGAAGAACTTCCAAAAAGTTTAGAGGAGATGGCGGCGGATTACTTGAAACACGTTCGTGAAGTACAGCCTCATGGACCATATCGTTTATTAGGTTGGTCGCTTGGAGGAAATGTTGTGCATGCAATGGCAGCGCAATTACAAAATGAAGGGGAAGAAGTAGAATTACTCGTTATGCTTGATTCTTATCCTGGACACTTCTTACCGAATACGGAAGCGCCTACTGAAGAGGAAGCGTTAATCGCATTACTTGCTTTAGGCGGATATGACCCAGATAACATGGATGGTAAACCACTTACAATGGAAAGTGCAGTTGAAATCCTTCGTAAAGATGGAAGTGCATTAGCAAGTCTTGAAGAAGAGACTATATTGAACTTGAAAGAAACATATGTAAATTCAGTAGGGTTGTTAGGGAAATATGTACCGAAAGTTTATAACGGAGATATCTTATTCTTTAGATCTACTGTTATACCAGACTGGTTTGATCCTATTTCTCCAAATACGTGGCTAAATTATTTAGATGGGCAAATTGTGCAGCACGATATTGATTGTAGACATAAAGATCTATGTCAGCCAGGTCCACTTACGGAAATTGGACAAGTATTAGCGAAATATTTGCAGAATAAGAAAGGGGTAAGTAGAGTATGACGAATCCATTTGAAAATGATAATTACACATATAAAGTATTAATAAATGAGGAGGGCCAGTATTCTCTCTGGCCTGCTTTTCTCGATGTACCTATTGGCTGGAATGTCGTATATGAAGAAGCTAGTAGGCAGAGTTGCTTAGAATATGTTGAATATAACTGGAAAGATTTGAATCCACAAGGTAATCAAGTTCGCGAAAAAACATTAGTAGGAAAACGATAATGGAAGAAAAACTAAATCCAAAAGTAGTTGTAAGTATCGTTTATATAACTGCGATGTTTATGGCTGCGATGGACGCAACGATTGTAAATGTAGCACTGCAAACGATAAGTAGAGAACTACAAGTACCTCCATCTGCAATGGGGACGGTGAATGTTGGATATTTAGTTAGTTTAGCTGTTTTCCTTCCGATTTCTGGTTGGTTAGGAGATCGTTTTGGTACGAAAAGAGTATTTTTAATTGCTCTTTTCGTATTTACAATTGCATCTGCTTTATGCGGAATGGCTAACGATATTACTTCATTGAATATTTTCCGTATTATTCAAGGTGCTGGCGGAGGGCTTTTAACACCGGTTGGAATGGCGATGTTATTTCGAACATTTTCACCAGAGGAAAGACCGAAGATTTCCCGGTTTATTATACTTCCAATTGCTGTAGCACCAGCAATTGGTCCTATCATCGGTGGTTTCTTTGTAGATCAAATGTCTTGGCGTTGGGCATTTTATATTAATCTACCGTTTGGAATCGTTGCATTGCTATTTGGACTTCTATTTTTAGCAGAACATGTTGAAAAATCAGCTGGTCGCTTTGATTCGCTCGGCTTTATTTTATCAGCACCAGGATTTGCGATGCTCATATATGCACTCAGCCAGGGACCATCAAAAGGGTGGATTTCTCCAGAAATTATGAGTACTGGGATAGCTGGGGGTGTATTCATTACATTGTTTATAATTGTAGAACTGAAAGTAAAGCAACCGATGTTAGATTTACGCTTATTAAAAGAACCAGTCTTTAGAAAGATGAGCATTATATCATTATTTTCATCAGCTGGTTTATTAGGAATGTTATTTGTTTTTCCTCTTATGTATCAAAATGTGATAGGAGTTTCTGCACTGGAATCAGGACTTACGACATTTCCAGAGGCGATTGGATTAATGATTTCTTCACAAATTGTACCATGGTCATATAAGAAATTAGGAGCTCGAAAGGTAATTTCTATTGGATTAATATGTACGGCGGTTATATTTGTTTTATTGAGTTTTGTAAATCACGATACGAATCCGTGGCAAATCCGGGCATTATTGTTTGGTATCGGTATTTTCTTAGGTCAATCTGTCGGTGCGGTTCAATTTTCTGCCTTTAACAATATCACGCCGCCTTCTATGGGGAGAGCGACTACTATATTCAATGTGCAAAATCGACTAGGTTCAGCAATAGGAGTAGCGGTTTTAGCTAGTATACTAGCTGGTTTTGGAGGTAATAACGTTCAATCCGATTTTTTACCATATCAAGCAGCATTAATTGGGGCAGCAATATTTTTGCTCATAGCACTACTATTTTCTTTACGTATTTCCGATAAAGAGGTAATGTCAAAGAAGAAAGAAAAAACATTATCTGTATCAGAAAAAGAGAAAGTACTTGTCAATGAATAACAATATACGTATGCTTTTTTATAAAAATTGATATTCGTTGAATAAAGGAGAGTTTACATGATAGAAAGTAAAGTTGTAGATTCTATTCCAACTTTAAATGAGAATGATTGTCAAATATGGTGGGCAAGAATTTCGGATTTACAATCATGGCATTACAATTTACTAAATGATATAGAGCGAGAGAAAGCAAATTCGTATCATCATTCGGCAGATCGAGCTCGTTTTATAATAGGTTGCGTAATAAGTAGATTAGTTCTCGGCAAGATACTTTCTATGTCACCAGTCCAAGTACCAATTGATCGAATGTGCTCAGTATGTAAATTGCAGCATGGAAGACCACAATTACCAGAAGGTATGCCGCAATTATCCGTTTCGCATTCAGGTGAGTGGGTTGTCGTTGCATTTACAAAATCTGCACCTGTTGGCATAGATGTAGAACAAATGAATCCAAGTATAGATGTTATGAAAATGGCAGAAGGTGTATTAACAGACATTGAAATAGCGCAAGTTATAAAACTGCCAAATGAACAGAAAATAGAAGGTTTTTTAACATATTGGACTCGAAAAGAAGCGGTGCTGAAAGCGACAGGTGAAGGACTAATGATTCCACCAGTACATATTACAGTATCAGCTCCAAATGATCCTCCAAACTTGTTGGTTTTTAAGGATAGACAAGAGTTAGCAAGTAATACAATGATGGAAGATGTAAGGCCTAGTTTAGATTATAGGGCTTCTGTTGCAATATTCAGTAAGGAAGTGACTGAAATTACGCAATTAGACGCGGCAGCACTTTTAAATCTTAAATAAAAAAATTACAGAAGAGGTGTTCCTCATGTTAGTAGCGGAAAATAGAAAGAATGAATTCACTTATAATGTACAAGCAATTAAAAATATTTTATTTTCTGGAGATACATCATCCATTCATGCTTTAGAAAAGCTTTTAAATGATACAGTTCAGTTTGATGTTCTTGAACAAGAGGCACTTGGTAGACAGTACATTCCGAAAGAAGCAAAGAATTTCTTTGATAAAGATGGAACATTTCTTTACCGTGTATCTAATGTTAGTTATAAAGGAAAGGTGTTATCTGAAAATCTAATTTTTGCAGACACTTCGTTTTTACCGGACGCAATAAAGAGTGAATTAGAGAGTGGAAATATTCCTGTTGAAAAGCTCATAGAAAAGATGGAAGTAAGAAGAAACGTATTATATGAAGGATATCAGCCATCTGGAAATATTATTGAATTGTTTGATGGATGTTCTGTTACAGCGAATGTGTATCCAACTAGAAAGTATCAAATTGTAAGTAACTGCAAATGTGTATTTTATATTTGTGAAGTGTATCATGCAGAGAATATAAAGCAATTGCTTAAATAAAAACAAGAAACCAGCCTATAAAATAGGCTGGTTTCTTGTTTTTATTTTAACTAG